>CBDCJN010000008.1:0-274400 GCA_965217855.1 Actinoplanes sp.
GTGCTCGAGGCCGCCGACGGCGGCGCTTTGCTGCTCCGCGGTGCTTCCGGGGGCGGAGTCGTCATGACGATGGTTCGGCTGTGCAATTCGTTCATTTGCTCAAGAGCTTTGGAGTTCAGCTGCATGTCAGCGTTGAAGTTCTCGAGGAGCTTCGACGCGTTGACGAGCGGGGATGCCGGCGCATCATCGAAGCCTTGGTGATCCTGCGGCGCCGACGCGCCCGGTGCGCTGCTGCTGGCAGGAGGCTGCTGTCCGAAAGGCTCGCCGACCCGGCCGTCGCGACGGTGCTTCGCGTCTACGGAGTGCAGGAAGTTCATGACGTCCCGCATTACATGCTCATGATTGACGACGGTCTTTTGCACCCCGATCAACTCTTGCAGCAGCATCGAATGATGCATGCTCAATTCGCCATACCGCTCCTCGAGGAGGCGCAATTGCTGTTGTGTTGCCACCAGCTGTGTGTTCACGAGGTCCATCTGCTGCGTGGGCAACCCCTCTTCTAGGTTTGCAGTCGGTTTTCGCGGTGCGGGTGCTTTTCTTCGTATGTTGTCCAATGCATCTTTGTTGTTCGCCTTAAAATCCGGATGCTTGAACTCCCACGCCTGGTTCCATCAGCACCAACATTCGATGCGCAAAAGGGCTGCCGACTCACGCCTAGGCCGTATGGAGATGTCCCGCTTTCCTCGTTGTTGTGGCGGACCTTATGGAAGTCATACTTGTTCAATTGACGGACGAAGCTAGCAAAGTTGCTGTGCTTGAAATGCTTGGGGAGGATCGCTTTTGTGAATTTCTCGTTCTATCTTGCGGTCAGCCGAAGCTGTCGAGCCAAACCCATGGAGCTGCTAATGCCCACCTCGAGGACGACGAAACTGTCCATATCATCGCCCCACCGGACGACTTGAGAGTATGAAGGATCTTCGAGCATTCTGGCCTGAATGTCAGTGGTTGTTGGTGTGTTTTCGGGTGATCAGGGTCCCCCAATCATCGCTGTTAAGAATCGCATACTTGTACAGTTTCCGCACCTACTCACGCCGGCCATGGTTAGCTCCGCTGAATCTCGAGCGCGCAGCGCTTGCCAGGACTTACGAAGTCGCTCGAATTGTTCGCGGCTCCCGGAGGGCCCGCTTGGCTTGGGCCTTCCATGGTCACGGAGCACGGGTCGAAGAGCAGGTGGAGGCGAGGGTCGATATGTTGGTGATGAGGCTCTATTCAGGACGTTGTCGAGATTAGTCGCATTCCTTGTGATAGGGCCCGCGCGTTTCGAGATGCGATGCCGGTCAGGGCCGGCGAAACGTTGTCGTTGGGACTCCTCGATCGGCTACCCGCTGCTGCTCGCTGCCGTGACTGGGGAGGTGGGCTCCTTTCTTTCGCAGGGGTCGCAGCGCTGAGCGAAAGCCACAATGACGCATGCGATCTCCACGCAACGTGCTCTGCACGATGTCCTGGCGCAATGCCGATGACTGACTCTCTTTCCTTTTCGCGCTTGCAAACCTGGGTTTAACGCGAAGGTCATCGGGGTCAACGCCCGCGACCTGCGCACCCTCGAGGTGGACCGCTCGGTCTTCGAGCGCATCGCGCCCGGGTTGCCCAACAACGTCGTGAAGATCGCCGAGTCGGGGGTGCGCGGTCCGCACGACCTGATCCGGTACGCCTCGGCGGGCGCCGACGCGGTGCTGGTGGGTGAGGGCCTGGTGACCCAGAAGTCGCCGCGGGACGCGGTGGCCGAACTGGTCAACGCCGGGAACCATCCGGCGACGCCCAGGCCGGTCCGATGAGCGCGCCGGTGCTGCCCGACCTGTCCGGCCATTTCGGGCGGTACGGCGGCCGGTTCGTGCCCGAGGCGCTGGTCGGCGCCCTGGACGAGCTGGACGCCGCCTACCGGTCGGCCAAGACCGACCCGGAGTTCCAGGCGCGCTTCAAGGACCTACTGCTCAACTACGCCGGCACGCCGTCGCTGCTCTACCGGGCGGAACGGCTGTCGGCCAAGCTGGGCGCCGAGATCCTGCTCAAGCGAGAGGACCTGAACCACACGGGCGCCCACAAGGTGCGCAACGTGCTGGGTCAGGCCCTGCTGGCCAAGCGGATGGGCAAGCCCCGGGTGATCGCCGAGACCGGCGCCGGCCAGCACGGTGTGGCCAGCGCGACCGCGGCGGCCCTGCTCGACCTCGAGTGCGTGGTCTACATGGGCGAGATGGACACCGAGCGGCAAGCGCTGAACGTGGCCCGGATGCGCATGCTCGGCGCCACCGTGGTGCCGGTCACCAACGGCTCGCGCACCCTCAAGGACGCGCTCAACGAGGCCCTGCGCGACTGGGTGGCCAGCGTCGACACGACGCACTACCTGCTCGGCACGGCGGCCGGCCCGCACCCGTTCCCCGAGATCGTCCGCGATTTCGTGGGCGGCATCGGCATCGAGGCGCGCCAGCAGTGTCTCGACCAGCTCGGGCGGCTGCCCGACGCGGTGGCGGCCTGCGTGGGCGGCGGGTCCAACGCGATCGGCATCTTCCACGCGTTCGTCCCCGACGAGTCGGTGCAGCTCTACGGCTTCGAGGCGGGCGGCGACGGGGTGGCGACCGGCCGGCACGCGGCGTCCATCACCGGCGGCTCGTCGGGCGTGCTGCACGGCGCCCGGACGTACGTGCTGCAGGACGAGGACGGGCAGACCGTCGAGTCGCACTCGATCTCGGCCGGCCTGGACTACCCGGGTGTCGGGCCCGAGCACGCCTGGCTGCACGACACCGGCCGGGCCGAGTACGAACCGGTCACCGACGACGAGGCGATGGCCGCGTTCCAGCTGCTGTGCCGCACCGAGGGGATCATCCCGGCCATCGAGAGCGCGCACGCGCTGGCCGGCGCGGCGCGGATCGCGCCGATCCTGCGGGCGGAACTGGGCCGCACCCCGACCATCGTGGTCAACCTGTCCGGCCGCGGCGACAAGGACGTGCACACCGCGGGCGCCTACTTCGGCATCCTCGACCCGGTCGAGACGCTCGTACCGGGGGAGAACTCGTGATTGCCTGCACCGGAGTGAGCGAAGCGGTCGTAGGGCCGGGCCAGCACGAGAAAGGCTGCTCAGTTTGAGCATCACCGAGGTCTTCAGCAAGGCGCGGGCCGAGGACCGCGCGGTGCTGATCGGCTGCATGCCGGCCGGGTTCCCGACCGTCGACGACAGCATCGCGTCGATGATCGCGATGCACGAGGCCGGCTGCGACGTCATCGAGGTCGAGCTGCCCTACTCCGACCCGGTGATGGACGGCCCGGTCATCCAGCGGGCCAGCGACATCGCGCTCAGCCGGGGCGTGCGCACCCGCGACACGCTGCGGATCATCGACGCCGTCGCGAGCGCGGGCGCCTCGGTCGTGCTGATGACCTACTGGAACCCGATCGAGAAGTACGGCGTGAACGCGTTCGCCCGGGATCTGGCGGCGGCCGGCGCTACCGGCATGATCACGCCCGACCTGATCCCGGACGAGGCGGCCGAGTGGATCGCCGCCTCCGACGAGCACCGGATCGACCGCACGTTCCTGGTCTCGCCGTCGTCGACCGACGAGCGGCTGGCCATGACGGTCGCGCACTGCCGCGGCTTCGTCTACGCGACCGCGCTGATGGGCGTCACCGGCGCCCGCACGTCGGTCTCGAGCCAGGCGCCCGAGCTGGTCGAGCGGGTGCGGCACACCAACCCCGACATGCCGGTCGGTGTCGGCCTGGGCGTCGGCACCGGCGCGCAGGCGGCCGAGGTGGCCGGTTTCGCGGACGGTGTGATCGTCGGCAGTGCCCTGATCCGTTGCGTGCTCGAGGCCGACGACCGGGTGACCGGGCTGGCCCGGCTGCGGGCGCTGAGCGCGGAACTGGCCGAGGGCGTGCGCGCGCGTCGTTAGAGCGCGCCTCGGTAACAACCCGGCCCTGGGCACGCCCGTTCCAGGCTTCGACGGTAGCGTGTGCACCCGTGAACTACGCCGCGATCCCGAGTCCGACGACCTCGGTCTGGCACCTGCTCGGCCTGCCCCTCCGGGCGTATGCGATCTGCATCGTCCTCGGCATCGTCGCCGCCTGCCTGATCATGGAATATCGCCTGCGCAGCCGGGGTGTGTCCCGCTGGGCATCGCTCGACATCGCGGTGTGGGCGGTGCCGTTCGGCATCGTCGGCGCCCGGCTCTATCACCTGGCCACCTCGCCGCAGGACTACTTCGGCGCCGGGGGTGACCCGATCCGCGCCTTCTACATCTGGGAGGGCGGCCTCGGCATCTGGGGCGCGGTGCTCGGCGGCGCGCTCGGCGCCTACCTCGGCGCCCGTCAGCTGGGCCTGCCGTTCGGCCTGGTCGCCGACGCGCTCGCGCCCGGCCTGCCGGTGGCGCAGGGCATCGGCCGGCTCGGCAACTGGTTCAACAACGAGCTGTACGGCAAGATCACCACGCTGCCGTGGGGTCTCGAGGTCCACGACATGGACAGGTCGAACCCCGGGCACGCCACGGTGATCGACGGGCAGGCGGTCACGCTGCCCGACCTCTACCACCCGACCTTCCTCTACGAGCTGATCTGGGACCTGGGCGTCGGCCTGCTGGTCTGGCTGGCCGACCGCAAGTTCAAGTTCGGCCGCGGGCGGGCCTTCGCGCTCTACGTGATGGCGTACACGGTGGGCCGGTTCTGGATCGAGATGCTGCGCGTCGACGAGGCCAACCACCTGTTCGGCGTCCGGCTCAACGTCTTCACCTCGGTCGTCGTGTTCCTGGTCGCGCTGATCTACTTCCTGATCATGCGGGGCCCGCGGGCCTACGTGGTGCCCGACGACGCGCCCGAGACCGAGCCCGAGGCGGACGGCGAGAAGAGCGACGTCTCGCAGGTCGACGTGACCGGGGCCCGGAGCGCGTCCGACGCCACGCCCAAGGGCTACCAGGTGGTCAGCGAGTCGAGATTCCAGGCCTACCGGCGTACGGGGATCCTGCCGCCCGACACCCCGGAGGACATGGCCGAGGAGATCGCGGCCGGCGGGCACCCGGTCGAGCGTGATCCGGCCGGTCCGGCCGGGGTCGCCGAGGCCGTCCTGGCCACCGGCGCGGCCGCCGGGTCAGGGCCCGACGGCGCTTCCGGTGGCGACGTCGACCCGGAGTCCCGCCCGAACGACGAACGCTGATCTGACGTGCGCACAGCCGTGGTGGTGGGCGCCGGCATGGCCGGGCTGGCCACCGCGGGCGCTCTCTCCCGCTCCGGCTGGCAGGTCGTCCTGCTCGAACGCCTCGAACGGGTCGCCGCCCCACCCACGGCCCTCGTGCTCTGGCCCAACGGCCGTCGCGCGCTGGAGTCGATCGATCCCGACGGCGGCTGGTCGGCCATCACGTCCCCGCTGCCCGACGGCGGGGTGCGACGCCCCGACGGCCAGTGGCTGGTTCCGCCGCGCGGCCGGGCCGGCGCCGGTCCCGCTCCGTGCGCCGTGCATCTGGAAGACCTCTACGACGCGCTCGTGGCCGGCCTGGGCGACCGGGTCGAGATCCGCACCGGTTTCGCGGTCAGCACGGTCCGCACGGGCCCGCGCCGGCGCCCGGTGGTCGGCGACGGCAGCACCGAGATCGAGGCCGACCTGATCGTGGCGGCCGACGGCATCGACAGCCCGGTCCGGCGGGCGCTGGCCCCCGAGTCGGTCGCGGTCGGCTCCGGCTTCGCCGCCTGGCAGGCCGTCATCCCCGGCTACCGGGTCCCCAAGCTGCCCGCCGACCAGGCCGCCGGCGGCGAGACCCTGGGCGTCGGCTACCGCTTCGTCTCGATCCCGCTGGGCGACCGGGCCGGCGGGAAAGGCGGCGTCTACTGGGTCGCGACGGCGGCCGGGGCGCCCCGGCCCGAGTCGCCGGCCACCCAGCTCGCCCTGCTGCAGCGCTGGTTCGCCGGCTGGCACCCGCCCGTCGGTGACCTGCTGGCCGCGACCCACGCCGACGACCTGGTGCCGCAGGAGGTGCGGGAACTGCGACCCCTGCCCCGGGCGTACGGGTTCCCGTCCGGCCCAGGCGGCGTGGTGCTGCTGGGCGACGCCGCCCACGCGATGCCGCACCACCTCGGCCAGGGCGCGTGCCTCGCATTCGAGGACGCGGCGACCCTGCGCGCGCTGACCGCCGACGTGGCGCCGGGGGCCGACCTGGCCGCGGCGGTCGAGACCTACAGCCGCCTGCGCCGCCCCCGCACGACCAGCGTGGTGCGCCAGACCCGCCGCATGTCGGCCGTCGTGCAGGCCCGCGGCCGGCTGGCCCTGCGCGCCCGCGACGCGGCCCTGAGCCACATGCGTCCCCGCTTCATGGGCACGCCCGCTCCGGAGTGGACCCCGCCGGACTGACCTTTCGTGGCAGGACAGCCCGGCTGCGGCGGCAGAGAGGCCGGGGACGGCAGACGCCGGGCCGAAGCGCCCGGTGCCTGTGGGAGGACGCGTACTTCCGAGTTTTGGTGGTTTCTAAAGAGACGCCGCCGCCGGTTCGCCGACGCAGGCCGTGCCGACGCGGCGGAAGCCGACCTTGGTGTAGAGGCGGGCCACGTCGTCGTCGCCGGCCGACAGGAAGACGGTCTCGACGCCGTCGGCCCGGGCGCGGTGGGCCAGGGCGGCGGTGAGCTGCGAGGCGTAGCCGCGGCGGCGGGCCGAGGGCAGGGTGGCCACGCCGGCGACCTCGGCGACCTCGCCCGAGCGCATGACGGCCCCGGTGGCGAGGATGCCGTCGGACGAGTCGACCACGGCTGTGTAGTAGTCGCCGGAGGCGCTGCGTTGCTGCTGGCTGGTCACCAGGGCCTCGCTCAGGGGCTGGATCGCGGCGTCCCGTTCGGCCGGGCCGGCCGGGCTGGTGAGCAGCGCGCTCTCGACGTGGACGGGCGCGCCGGCCGGGGCGCCGAACCCGAGCTGGGCGACCGCGCGCGACAAGGCGAGGTCGGTGGCGAAGGCGTGGCCGAACGGATCGAGGAAGCGGATGATCCCGCCGTCGACCGGCAGGTCGGGCACCAGCGCGGCCGGGTCGAGCACGAGCAGCGGGGCGAGCAGGACGTCGAGCCCGGCCGAGCGGGCGACGGCCAGCAGGTCGGGCGTGGTCTCGTGGACCCACTCGAAGGCCTCGGGAACGCCCAGCTCTCGTTGCCGCTGCCGGACCGCAGTAATATCGGCGGCAGAAGGGGTGCCCGCGGCGATGCGCGGTCGGGCATAGTAGGGCCAGCCTTCGCCCTCGCGGACGAAGAGCACAAGCCCGCCGAAGTCCTCGGCTCGTGCGTAGGGTCGGGGTAAGGCGTCGTAAAAACGCTCGAGCCTGACGAAGACGTCGGTTTCCTGTTGCGCCACCGCGCGAGACTACCCGTCCAGAGCGGATGTTCGGCTACCTGTTTATGCCGTCACGGGGGATTCGGCCCCGGCTAAGTGTGATCCATCCGAACTGGCGGAGATCGGTATCCCTTAACGTAGACTCTAGAGACTTTGCAGGGCCGACGTCGTCCCGACCTTGATGTGAAACACCAGTGACGACAGGAGGCCCGGTGGCTTTTCCGCACCCCCAGGGGCTTTACGACCCCACTCAGGAGCGCGACGCCTGCGGTGTGGCCTTCGTGGCCGACCTCCACGGACGGCGTTCCCACGATGTGGTGGCCAAGGGTCTGTCGGCGCTGATCCGCCTGGACCACCGGGGCGCGCGCGGCGCCGAGTACAACACCGGCGACGGCGCCGGCATCATGATCCAGGTTCCGGACGAGTTCTATCGCGCGATCGCGGAATTCGAGCTCCCGGCGGCCGGTCATTACGCCACCGGTCTGGCCTTCCTGCCCAGCGAGGCCGAGGCCCGGGCCCGCGCGATCAAGGTCGTCGAGAAATACGCCCTGGTCGAGGGGGGCGAGATCCTCGGCTGGCGTGAGGTCCCGGTCCGCCCCGGCGGGCTCGGCCAGACCGCCGAGGACGCCCGTCCCGCGATCATGCAGGTCTTCCTGGCCGCGCACCGGCTTACCGGCACCGCCGCCGGCCCGGCCGGCGAGCAGCTGAGCGGCATCGAGCTCGACCGGGTCGCGTTCACCATCCGCAAGCAGGCCGAACGCGAGTCGACGCAGCGCGGGGTGGGCGCCTACTTCCCGTCGCTGTCCGCGCGGACGATCACTTACAAGGGCATGCTCACGCCCGACCAGCTGCCGGAGTTCTTCCCCGACCTGGTCGACGAGCGGGTGTCCAGCGCGATCGCCCTGGTCCACTCGCGCTTCGCCACCAACACGTTCCCGGCCTGGCCGCTGGCCCACCCGTACCGGTTCATCGCGCACAACGGCGAGATCAACACGATCCGCGGCAACAAGAACTGGATGGCCGCCCGCGAGGCGCTGCTGCAGTCCAAGGTGCTGCCGGGCAGCATCCGCCGGCTGTTCCCGATCAACACGCCGGAGGCGTCCGACTCGGCCAGCTTCGACGAGGTGCTCGAGCTGCTGCACCTGTCCGGCCGCAGCCTGCCGCACGCGATGCTGATGATGATTCCCGAGGCGTGGGAAAACGACCCCGGCATGGAGCCCAAGCGGCGCGCGTTCTACCGCTTCCACTCCAGCCTGATGGAGCCGTGGGACGGGCCGGCGTCGGTCGCGTTCACCGACGGCACGATCATCGGCGCCGTCCTCGACCGCAACGGCCTGCGCCCCGGCCGCTGGTGGCACACGCAGGACGGCCTGGTCGTGCTCGGCTCCGAGGCGGGCGTGCTCGACCTCGACCCGGCCACCGTGGTCGCCAAGGGCCGCCTCCAGCCGGGCAAGATGTTCCTGGTCGACACGGCCGCGGGCCGCATCGTGCACGACGACGAGATCAAGGCCGGGCTGGCCGCCGCCGAGCCGTACGACGAGTGGCTGCACGCCGGGCTGATCCAGCTCGACGACCTGCCGCCGCGTGAGCACGTCATCTACACCCACGACTCGGTGCTGCGCCGCCAGCAGGTCTTCGGCTACACCGAGGAAGAGCTCAAGATACTCGTGGGGCCGATGGCGCGCACCGGCGCCGAGCCGCTCGGCTCGATGGGCACCGACACCCCGATCTCGCCGTTGTCGAAGCGGCCGCGGCTGCTGTTCGACTACTTCCACCAGCTGTTCGCCCAGGTCACCAACCCGCCCCTGGACGCCATCCGGGAAGAGCTGGTGACCAGCCTGGGCACCACCATCGGGCCCGAGGCCAACCTGCTCGACCCGGGGCCGGCCTCCTGTCGTCAGATCGTGCTGCCCTACCCGATCATCGACAACGACGAGCTGGCCAAGCTGCTCGAGATCGACGAGGACGGCGACCTGCCGGGCTTCAAGGCCGTCCGGGTGTCGGGTCTCTACCCGCTGCGCGACGGCGCGGCCGGCATCAAGGCCCGCCTGACCCAGATCTGCCGGCACGTCTCCGAGGCGATCGAGGACGGCGTCCGGATCCTGGTGCTCAGCGACCGCGACTCCAACGCCAACCTGGCGCCGATCCCGTCGCTGCTGCTCACCGCCGCGGTCCACCAGCACCTCGTGCGCGAGCAGACCCGTACCCAGGTCGCGCTGGTCGTCGAGTCCGGTGACTGCCGCGAGGTGCACCACGCCGCCGTGCTGATCGGCTACGGCGCGGCCGCGGTCAACCCGTACCTGGCCTTCGAGTCGGTCGACGACCTGATCGCGACCGGGCCGCTGGCCGGGCTCGACCCCCGGGCGGCCGTCCGCAACTACGTCAAGGCGCTCGGCAAGGGCGTCCTGAAGATCATGTCCAAAATGGGCATCTCGACGGTCTCCTCGTACTGCGGGGCGCAGGTGTTCGAGGCGGTCGGTCTCGACAACCGGCTGCTGCAGCGCTACTTCGCCGGCACCAACGGGCGGATCGGCGGCTCGGGGCTGGCCGACATCCACGCCGAGGTCAAGGCGCGGCACGAGAAGGCGTACCCGGCCAACCCGGCCGAGCGCACCCACCGGCGGCTCGAGGTCGGCGGCGAATACCAGTGGCGCCGCGAGGGCGAGGTGCACCTCTTCAACCCGGAGACGGTGTTCCTGCTCCAGCACGCCACCCGGTCCAAGCAGTACGACGTCTTCCGTAAATACACGTCGACGGTCGACGGGCTGGCCGCCGAGGCCGGTTCGCTGCGCGGCCTGTTCTCGTTCAAGGACCGCACGCCCGTCCCGATCGACGAGGTCGAGCCGGCGTCCGAGATCGTGAAGCGCTTCGCGACCGGCGCCATGTCGTACGGGTCGATCTCGGCCGAGTCGCACGAGACGCTGGCCATCGCGATGAACCGTCTCGGCGGCAAGTCGAACACCGGCGAGGGCGGCGAGGACGTCGAGCGCCTGTACGACCCCGAGCGGCGCTCCGCGGTCAAGCAGATCGCCTCCGGCCGCTTCGGCGTGACCAGCGAATACCTGGTCAACGCGGACGACCTGCAGATCAAGATGGCGCAGGGCGCGAAGCCCGGCGAGGGCGGCCAGCTGCCCGGCAACAAGGTGTGGCCGTGGATCGCCAAGACCCGGCACGCTACCCCGGGCGTCGGCCTGATCTCCCCGCCGCCGCACCACGACATCTACTCGATCGAAGACCTGGCCCAGCTCGTGCACGACCTGAAGAACGTGAACCCGATGTCGCGGGTGCACGTCAAGCTGGTCAGCGAGATCGGCGTGGGCACGGTCGCCGCGGGCGTGGCCAAGCTCAAGGCCGACGTCATCCTGATCTCCGGTCACGACGGCGGCACCGGCGCGTCCCCGCTCAACTCGCTCAAGCACGCCGGCTCCCCGTGGGAGCTGGGCCTGGCCGAGGCACAGCAGACGCTGCTGCTCAACAAGCTCCGCGACCGGGTCACCGTGCAGGTCGACGGTCAGCTCAAGACCGGCCGCGACGTGATCGTGGCCGCCCTGCTGGGCGCCGAGGAGTTCGGCTTCGCGACCGCGCCGCTGATCGTCAGCGGTTGCATCATGATGCGGGTCTGCCACCTCGACACCTGCCCGGTCGGCATCGCCACGCAGAATCCGGTGCTGCGCGAGCGCTTCAGCGGCAAGCCCGAGTTCGTCGAGAACTTCTTCCTGTTCCTGGCCGAGGAGGTCCGCGGCTACCTGGCCGAGCTGGGCTTCCGCAGCATCGACGAGGCGATCGGGCACGCCGAGATCCTCGACGTGCGCCCGGCGATCGACCACTGGAAGGCCAAGGGCCTCGACCTGGCCCCGATCCTGTTCGTGCCCGAGCTCCCCGAGGGCGCGTCCCGCCGCGGCATCGTGGCCCAGGACCACGGGCTCGACAAGGCGCTCGACAACAAGCTGCTCGAGCTGGCCGCCCCGGCGCTGGCCGACGGCACCCCGGTGCGGGCCGAGATCGAGGTCCGCAACGACAACCGCAGCGTCGGCGCGATGCTGGGCGGCGAGGTGACCCGCCGGCACGGCGGCGCCGGCCTGCCCGACGACACCATCGCGTTCACCCTGCGCGGCACGGGCGGGCAGTCGTTCGGCGCCTTCCTGCCCCACGGCGTCACGCTGCGCCTGATCGGCGACACGAACGACTACGTGGCCAAGGGTCTCTCGGGCGGCCGCGTGATCGTGCGGCCCGACGAGGACGCGCCGTTCGTGGCCGAGGAGAACATCATCGCCGGCAACACCATCCTGTACGGGGCCACGGCCGGTGAGGTGTTCCTGCGGGGCCGCGCCGGCGAGCGGTTCGCCGTGCGCAACTCCGGCGGCCAGGCGGTCGTCGAGGGCGTCGGCGACCACGGGTGCGAATACATGACCGGCGGTACGGTCGTCGTGCTCGGCCCGACCGGGCGCAACTTCGCGGCCGGCATGAGCGGCGGCACCGCGTTCGTGCTCGACCTGGCGCCGACCCGGGTCAACCCGGAGCTGGTCGACCTGACCCCGCTCACCGACGACGAGCAGGACACCCTGCGCAACCTCGTCGAGCGGCACCAGGCCGAGACGGGCTCGGCGATCGCCGAGAAACTGCTCAAGGACTGGCCGGCCGCCGTCGAGCGGTTCACCGCCGTCGTGCCGCGCGACTACAAGCGCGTGATGGAACTGATCAGGACCGCCGAAGCCGCCGGTCGGAACGTCGCCGAGGCTGTCATGGGGGTCAAGGGTGCCTGATCCGAACGGTTTCCTTCGCTACGAGCGGCAGCTGCCCAAGCGCCGCCCGGTGCCGGTCCGCATCCAGGACTGGCGGGAGGTCTACCCGCCCGCCGGTGAGGAACTGATCCGCGACCAGGCCACCCGGTGCATGGACTGCGGCATCCCGTTCTGCCACGAGGGCTGCCCGCTGGGCAACCGCATCCCGGACTGGAACGACCTCGTGCGGACCGGGGCGTGGGAGGCGGCCGCCGAGTCGCTGCACGCCACCAACAACTTCCCGGAGTTCACCGGCCGGCTCTGCCCCGCGCCCTGCGAGGCGGCCTGCGTGCTGGGCATCGCCGACGACCCGGTGACGATCAAGCAGGTCGAGGTCGAGATCGCCAACCACGCGTTCGACCTGGGTTACGTACGGCCCCAGCCGGCCCCGGTCGCCACCGGCAAGAAGGTCGCGGTCGTCGGCTCCGGCCCGGCCGGGCTGGCCGCCGCCCAGCAGCTGGCCCGGGCCGGTCACGCGGTCACCGTCTACGAGCGGGACGACCGGATCGGCGGCCTGCTCCGCTACGGCATCCCCGACTTCAAGATCGAGAAGACCGTGGTCGACGCGCGCCTGGCCCAGATGTCGGCCGAGGGCGTCGTCTTCGAGACCGGTGTCGAGGTCGGGGCCGACGTGACCGCCGACGACCTGCGCGAGCGCTTCGACGCGGTGCTGCTGGCCGCGGGCGCGCTGGCCGGCCGGGACACTCACGAGACCCCGGGCCGGTCCCTCAACGGCGTCCACCTGGCCATGGAGCACCTCGTCCCGGCCAACCGGGTCGTCGCGGGCCTGCAGGAGACGACCCCGATCGACGCGGCCGGCAAAAATGTCGTGATCATCGGCGGCGGCGACACCGGGGCCGACTGCCTCGGCGTGGCCCATCGGCAGGGCGCGGCCAACGTCATCCAGCTCGACCAGTACCCGCTGCCCCCGTCGGTGCGGGCCGGCGAGCTGCACCCGTGGCCGACCTGGCCGATCATCCTGCGCAACTACCCCGCGCACGAGGAGGGCGGCGAGCGCGTCTTCGGCGTGGCCGTCCAGGAATTCGTCGACGACGGCCAGGGCAACGTGAAGGCCGTCCGCGTGGCCGACGTGACGGTCGAGCGCATCAACGGCGTCCGCACGGTCACGATCGCCGAAGGCTCGGAGCGCGACCTGCCGGCCGAGCTCGTGCTGCTGGCCATCGGCTTCGAGGGCACGGAGGACCAGCCGCTGCTGGCCCAGTTCGGCATCGGGCGCAACCGGCGCGGAGCCATGGACGCCGACGCCACCTGGCAGACCGGCGCCCCCGGCGTCTTCGTGGCGGGCGACATGCACCGCGGCGCCTCGCTGATCGTGTGGGCGATCGCCGAGGGCCGCTCGGCCGCCGCGGCGATCCACGACTACCTGGGCGCGGCCGGCGAACTGCCGGCTCCCGTCCCGGCGTCGGCCCAGCCGATCAGCGTCTGAGTTCTTTTCGGCACGAGCCCGTCCCCTCCGGGGGGCGGGCTCGTTGCGTGCCGATAGGCTGGCAGCGCGGTCGTTGAAGCCCGCCAGGCAACCTGCGCAGCGCACCGATTCCTTCAGGAGAGGATCGGAAGGCCTCGCCCGTCGCCCGACAGACGCAGTTCATCCCCTCGACGGGGGTCGGCCGCCAGGCCGATGAGAAAGAGAGACTAGCCTGATGGCCGTGACACGCCGCGTAAAGATCGTCTGCACGATGGGGCCCGCTACCGCCTCGCCCGAGCGCATGCTCGGGCTGGTCGAGGCCGGTATGGACGTGGCCCGCATGAACTTCAGCCACGGCAGCCACGAGGACCACCACAAGGTGTACGACCTCGTCCGCTCCACCGCCGAGCAGACCGGCCGCGCCGTCGCGGTCCTCGCCGACCTGCAGGGCCCCAAGATCCGGCTGGGCAAGTTCGCCGACGGCCCGCACGTCTGGAACACCGGCGACCTGGTCACCATCACCAGCGAGGTCATCCTCGGCACCATCGACCGTGTCTCGTGCACCTACGAGAAACTGCCGCTCGAGGTGAAGGCGGGCGACCGTCTGCTCATCGACGACGGCAAGGTCGCGGTCGAGGTCACCGGCGTCGACCACGGCACCGACATCCGCTGCCTGGTCGTCGAGGGCGGCCCGGTCAGCAACAACAAGGGCGTCTCGTTGCCCAACGTGGCCGTCAGCGTCCCGGCGCTGAGCGACAAGGATGCCGAAGACCTGCGCTTCGCGCTGGGCCTGGGCGTCGACCTCGTCGCGCTGTCGTTCGTGCGCTCGCCCGACGACATCAAGCTCGTCCACGAGATCATGGCCGAGGAGGGGCGCACCGTCCCGGTCATCGCCAAGGTCGAGAAGCCCGAGGCGGTCGAGCACCTCGAGGCGATCGTGCTGGCCTTCGACGGCGTCATGGTGGCCCGCGGCGACCTCGGCGTCGAGCTGCCCCTCGACCAGGTCCCGCTGGTGCAGAAACGCGCCGTGCAGCTCTGCCGCGAGAACGCCAAGCCGGTCATCGTGGCCACCCAGATGCTCGACTCGATGATCGAGAACTCGCGCCCGACCCGCGCCGAGGCCTCCGACGTCGCCAACGCCGTCCTCGACGGCACCGACGCCGTGATGCTCTCCGGCGAGACCTCGGTCGGCAAATACCCGGTCCTCACGGTCAGCACCATGGCCAAGATCGTCAGCACCACCGAGGGCGGTTCCATCCCGGTCCCGCGCCTGCAGCACGACCCGCGCACCCACGGCGGCGCGCTGACCGTGGCCGCCTCGCAGATCGCCCGCAACATCGGCGCCAAGGCCCTGGTCGCCTTCTCGCAGACCGGCGACACCGTGCGCCGCCTGTCCCGCCTGCACTGCGAGCTCCCGCTGTACGCGTTCACCCCCGTCCCCGAAGTGCGCAACCAGCTGACCGTGGCCTGGGGCGTCGAGACGTTCCTGACCGACTTCGTCCAGCACACCGACGACATGTTCCGCCAGGTCGACGCGAAGATGCTGGGTCTCGGCCTGGCCAAGCCCGGTGACTACGTCGTGGTCGTGGCCGGCTCCCCGCCGAACGCGCCCGGCTCCACCAACACCCTGCGCGTCCACCAGCTCGGCTCGCTCGTCGACCCCGCGTCGCTGTGACCGAACCCCTGAACGGACAGGCCGCCGTCGACCAGCTGCTCGAGGTCCTCGACCTCAAGCAGCTGGACGCGGCGACCTTCGTCGGGGAAAGCCCGCAGACCGGCGCCCAGCGCGTGTTCGGCGGCCAGGTCGCCGGGCAGGCCCTGGTCGCCGCCGGGCGCACCGTCGACCCGGAAAGGCTCGTCCACTCGCTGCACGGCTACTTCGTGCGCCCGGGTGACCCCACCGAGCCGATCGAGTTCGGCGTCGAGACCATCCGCGACGGCCGGTCCTTCTCCGTCCGCCGCTCCACCGCGCAGCAGCACGGCAAGACGATCTTCTTCATGTCGGCGTCGTTCCAGGTGCTCGAGGTCGGCCTCGACCACCACACGCCCGCCCCGGAAGGCGTCCCCGGCCCGAGCGAGGTGCAGACCATGGCCGACTGGGTGCGCAAATACCCCAGCCGGCGGGCCGCCTTCAACGCCGCGCCCCGCGCCGTCGACGTCCGCTACGTCAACGACCCCGGCTGGGTGCCGCCCGGCGACCGCAACGCCAGCGAGCAGCAGCGCGTCTGGATGCGCATCAACGGCACCCTGCCCGACGACCCGCTCATCCACGCCTGCGCCCTGACCTACGCCTCCGACCTGTCACTGCTCGACTCGGTGCTCTCGGTCCACGGCGAGTCGTGGGGCCCCGGCGGCGTCATCGGGGCCAGCCTCGACCACGCCCTCTGGTTCCACCGGCCGTTCCGCGCCGACGAGTGGTTCCTCTACGACTGCACCAGCCCCTCGGCCAGCGGCAGCCGCGGCCTGGCCAGCGGCCGCATGTTCACCGAGGACGGCCGGCACATCGCCAGCGCCGTCCAGGAGGGCCTGCTCCGGCGGGTCGGCGCCCGGGCCTAAGGCGCCCCGCCCGGTCGCGACCCCCGGCCCGGCGACTGGCCGGAAACATGGATCCCGGCCCGGCGGGGCAGGGGAGACTCAAGCCCTAACGGCGCTTCTCGGCGCCCTCCGCCATCTGCTCGGGCGAATCCGGGGCCGACGGCAGATCGTCCGGCAGCTTGTTGGCCGCCTTCCCGGTCACCCCCGACTCCGCGATCTTCGCGTCCAGATCCCGGGTCGTGCGCACCACCTCGGCGTGGAACTCGCCCACCCGGTGCCGCGCCCGCTTCGGTTCCGCCCCGGCTTCCGTCTTGTCCCGCGGCTCCGTCTCGAAATCGAGCAGCCCGGCCGAGTAACCGTCCACCGCGGCCTCCCGCTCCGGCGTCAACCGCAGCACCTCCTGCGGTGACACCGACACCTCACGCAGCCGCAACGCCGTCACCAGGTCGGCCACCGCCCGCAACAGGCACAACGCACCCAACGTGACGATCACCGGATCGGCCGAGCGGGCCAGCGGGCCGGCCGCGTAGAAACCCAGCCCGGCCTGCAGCACCCCGATCGACATCATCAAGCCCCACGTACGGTCCGTGCCCCGGTTCATGGTGGCCACCGCGATGTCCACCGCGCCCCGCACCATCAGGAACCACGCGACCAGCGAGGCCGGCGTCGTATAGGTCGAATCGCGGTCCAGCAGCAGGACGACCCCGGTCGCGACGAACAGAACCGCCATCGCCGCGTTCACCCACCACGTCTTCGTGCCGACCAGCGCCCGGACGACCTCGCACAGCGCCCCGAAGAAGATCACCGGACCGGCCACAGCCACCACATCGGCCGGCTCCAGCCGCAGCACACTCCACCCCACCGCCAGCCACGCGACCCCCGCGAACAGCAGAAACCCCCACATGCTCGAACGCATCACGGACAGGGGCGAGGAACCGGACCACAACATGCAGGCCTCCAGCCGACGGTGTCCCTGCCATGACAACATCCGGCCGACCGCGGAACGGGAGGTTCGGGCAGATTCACAGCGGGGTACAAGGGTGCCGCCATTCACTACTCGCCCAGGCCGCCCCGGAGAGTCTGTGCCCGACGACGAGCTCGACGCCGCCCTGCGCGCCGCCCAGCAAGGCGACGCCGCCGGATTCGCGGTCCTGTGGCGCGCCCTGCACCCCGGCGTGCTGCGCTACCTGCGCGTCCTCGCCGGCGACCACGCCGAGGACGCGGCCAGCGAGACCTGGCTGCACGTCATCCGCGACCTCGACCGCTTCACCGGGGACGCCGGCGCGTTCCGGGGCTGGCTCTTCCGCATCGCCCGGCACCGCGGCATCGACGAGAAAAGGCGACTCACGCGTACGCGGGAAGCCCCGTCCCCACCCGCCCCGGCCGCCCCCGACGCCGCCGCCCAGGCCGCCGAAGGCGCCGCCACCGCCTGGGCCGTCGCCATGATCGCTGCCCTGCCCACCGACCAGGCCGAAGCCGTCATGCTCCGCGTGGTCCTCGGCCTCGACGTCGCCACCACCGCCGGCATCCTCGGCAAACGACCCGGCGCCGTCCGCATCGCCACCATGCGCGGGCTCCGCCGGCTCGCCACCCATCCCCAGATCCGCACCAGGCAGGGGGTGTAACAGAATGCGGTCCCTCCACGCTCTCCTACGTGCACTGCGCACGCGACAGGACCGGCGCACCACGGCCGGCCGGACCGATGCCACCCACCCGCCCGGCACCGAACACCCCGGCCTGGCCGACCTCCTCGAAGCAGCCCGAGCCCCCGGAACAGCGGAGGAACTGGCCACGGAGCAGGAAACGGTCGCCGCCTTCGTCGCACAGCGCAGAAATGCTGCCCGCAGCGCCCGACGCCGGAGAACGGCGAGAATCCGGGCCGCGCTCGTGCCCGTCACGGCCGGTCTGGCTCTCCTCTTTCTCACCGGAACCGCCGTCGCCGCCCGCACCGGCAACCTCCCCCAGGAAGCCCAGCAGCACGCACACCGCCTGTTCTCGGCGCTGGGCGTACCTGCGCCGAGAACAGGCGCCCCGGCCCCGGCCCCGAGCCGCTCCGGGCCACGCCCGTCCCTGGACGTGACCGTCCTCGGCTGGTGCGACGCGTGGCGCGGCACCCCCGCCAAGACCCTCAGCGGAGAAGACCGCCGCAAGCTGAGCGTGGTCGCGGGCGGCGAGGAAGACATCGACCGCTACTGCACCGACCTGCACCGGGCCGCCTCCGGGCCACCCCAGAGCCCGGCGACGGCACCGAGCCCGGGGGAGGCCACACCGAGCCGTACGCCGAGCGCCCCCACCAGCAGCGCCCCCGACCCCACCCCGACCAGCACAGCCCCGCCCACGACCCCACCGAGCAGCCCGTCGACGACCACCGCCACCCCGTCGCCCCGCGATGGCCAGCCTTGATCAAGCCCCACCGCAGACTCGCGCCGCCCCACGCCTGCCACCCGCAGGTCAGCCACCCCAGGGCCCGCCCTCCCAGGGGGACCCCCGGCCACCGGCCATTGTGACGACATTTGGCGATCTCTGCCTGCGGACGAAGCGAGACCTGTGGACAACCTCGGCCTGTGGAGAACCTCGCAGTCCGGACAACACCGTGGTAGGTCCGTCTGCGTTAGTCCGACGCACCCACGAGCGCGCCGCCGCGCCACGGCATTTCCGGGCTCAGCACTAAATGGCGGGCCTCCAGGGGGGCTAGGCCCAACGCCGCTCGGTTAAGGCGGTGTGGTGGCCGTCAAGGGGTGGGTGTGTCGGTCGGGCACAGGAAAGCGGAGTTCCGGTATTGAGGTGAGTCACTCCAAGACAGCCTCGAGACCAGGAACTCCGCTTTGGTCGATCAGATTGCCATAACCCGGACGGTGCGGGTAGCCGCGGGCGTGTTCGCGCCGGGCCATCTGGGTGAGCTGACCCGGTTCATACCCTTCGAGATGGTCGACGAGGTCCTCGCCGCGACCCGCCGAACCCAGCAACGCATCCGGCTGCTCCCGGCCCGGGTGACGGTCTACTTGATCCTGGCCGGGTGCCTGTTCGCCGAACTCGGCTATCCCCTGGTCTGGCAGAAACTGACCGCCGGGCTGGACGGGCTGGACCTGACCGAGCCGTCCTCGGGCACGCTGCACGACGCCCGGCAGCGACTCGGGCCGGCACCGTTGCGGGCACTGTTCGACCTGCTCCGCGGCCCGGCCGCGACCACCGCCAAACACGCCGTGTACTGGCGGAACCTGCTGGTGACCGTGATCGACGGGACCACCATGTCGGTCGCCGACGCTGAAAAGGTGCGGGTCCGTTACCGCAAACAACGCGGCAACAACGGCGGGGCCGGCTACCCGGCACTACGACTCAGTGTCCTGCTCACCGGCGGCACCCGCTCGATCATCGACGCCGTGTTCAGCCCGACCAGCACCGGCGAACTCGACCACGCCCGCACCCTGGCCCGCAGCCTGCGGCCGGGGATGTTGCTGCTGGCCGACCGTAACTACGCCGCCGCCGACCTGATCAAAACCATCGCCGCCACCGGCACGGACCTGCTGATCCGCTGCAAGAACGGCCGCCGCCTACCGGTCATCAGCCGCTACCACGACGGGTCCTGGCTGTCGGTCATCGGCACCGTCCGGGTCCGGATCATCGACGCCCAGATCAGCGTCAGAACCAGCGACGGCACCCACACCAGCGGCTACCGGCTGATCACCACCCTGCTCGACCCGCACGCCCATCCCGCCGGTGAACTGATCAAGCTGTATCACCGCCGCTGGGAAGTGGAGACCGCCTACCTGGAGATCAAGTCCAGCATCCTCGGCGGACGGGTCCTGCGCGCCCGTACCCCCGACGGCATCGACCAGGAAGTCCACGCCCTGCTGGTCGTCTACCAGATCCTGCGCACCGCCATGACCGACGCCACCGACAGTATCCCCGGCCTCGACCCCGACCGGGCCAGCTTCACCACCGCCCTGAACACTGCCCGCGACCAACTCACCAACGCCGCCGGAGTGATCGCCGACACCGTCATCGACCTGGTCGGCGCCATCGGCCGCGCGGTCCTGGCCCATCTACTACCTGACCGCCGGATCCGGGTGAAAACCCGCATGATCAAACGCTCGAACTCCAAATACCAGGCCCGCGGACCCAACATAGACCGACACAGCTACAAAGCCACCATAGCTATAGACATCATCACAAACCCTTGCTGACCAGCCACCCGCCCTAACCGAGCGGCGTTGGGGCTAGGCCAGGGTGAACTGGGCCGCAGCGCCCAGGGGAGGCTCATACGGGTCGAAGGCGTCTCCCCGCGTGCAGGGCGGCGGCGTGCGTGCGGGGCGGCACCGAGCTGTCACGCAACGTGAGTCGCTGCAAAGAGCCGAAGACCAACGTCACGGAGCGGGGTTGGCGGGGATGCCCGTTTGTCGCTCCCGCCGGTGGGTGCGCGGTCACTACTTGGCGCCACGGACCCGTGGCCGCGCCACCGGCACCATGTTCCGGCGGGCCATTCGTCGCGCTATATGCACCTGGTCGAGGGACGGCCGGCATAGGCGCACGATGCCGGCCGACTCGTTAACGAAGTTGTAACGCAGGCAGGTGTGCCGGCGACCATTCCTTACAACACGATTCGGGAAGCGGCGGCCGTCGGAATGGAAGGGCCCGCGAAGGAATCTTTCCGGCCGGCCGTCGACCACTCCATGCTGCCAATCCGACAATTCGATCAGTCGCCGATGTTGGACACACCGGCCGTGCCGGAGAACAGGCACGGCCGGTGTGTCCAATGCGCCCGGGCGTTCACGCCGCCCTCCCGCGCGGAAGCCGACCCGCAGGCTTCCCTTGCGGATGGGCGCGTCGTGGAGGAGTCCTGGGTGGCGCAGATCGTCAGGAGGGGGACCCGTTGAGTCGTCAGCAGGTGGCCGTCGGGCAGGGACGCGTACGACCGAGGGTCGCCGATTGGCGGGCGCGGTCGTCGATCTTGATCGTCGGTCGGCCGCGGCGGTGGAGCCGGCGCGCGACGGTATTACGCCCCCGCCCGAACGGTCGGCATATTTCGCTGAATGGCGCACCATCGGCGGCCCGGCCGATCGCTTCTTTGCGCAGTCGGAGCGGCCGCACGCCGCGTTTATCGCGGGAAGATATGACAGTTTTTGTGCCCCCGGTGGGATTCGAACCCACACTGTATGGTGTTTGAGACCATCTTCTCTGCCGGTTGGAATACAGGGGCCGGCTGACTCCGCCGGCGCGTGTTGCTCCCGCCAGGATGAGCTATCGACAGCCTACCCACTAGGCTGGGGATGGCGACACCGGCATACCGGGGTGTCGCGACTTCGGGAACGTTGGGGGTAGGGGTTCCGTGGCCGACTCGCAGGCTGGTGCCGAGCGCAAGCGGGTGTTGATCGCCGAGGACGAGGCGCTCATCCGTCTGGACCTGGCCGAGATGCTCGTCGAGGAGGGCTACGACGTCGTCGGTGAGGCAGGCGACGGCGAGACCGCCGTGCGCCTGGCCGAGGACCTGCGGCCCGACCTCGTCATTCTCGACATCAAGATGCCGATCATGGATGGGCTGGCGGCCGCCGAGCGGATTGCCGGCGGCCGGATCGCGCCTGTCGTCATTCTGACTGCTTTCAGCCAGCGCGATCTGGTCGAGCGTGCTCGCGCGGCCGGCGCGATGGCTTATCTGGTGAAACCGTTCCAGAAGTCCGATCTGGTGCCCGCGATCGAAATCGCCCTTTCGAGGTATTCCGAGATTGCGGTGCTCGAGGCCGAGGTGGCCGGGCTGACCGATCGGCTGGAGACCCGCAAGTCGGTCGAGCGGGCCAAGGGCGAGCTGATGACCAAGTATCAGATGACCGAGCCGCAGGCGTTCAAGTGGATTCAACGCACGGCGATGGATCACCGGATGACTATGCGTGAGGTCGCGGATCGGATCCTGGCGGAGGGTCAGGAAGCCGGCGGCGCGCAACCAGCCAATAGTTGATCTTGACGTAGTCCAGTTGTAACACCTCCTCCTGCTTGCGCGTCACCGCACGTAACGGTTCGGTGAAAGCCCGATCGAAGTCTTTTGGCAGGCCGCGAACCTGGGATAGCGTCCCGCCCCATAACGGGGCGCGTCGCGGTCGCTGGGGCACGCAAGTGCCAATCGGCCAGCCGTGGCTTCGGTGGGTTCGGTATGGAGGAGGGGTTCAAACCTTGAGGCAGGTTCTCGCACGAGCCATCGGCGGGGTGGCCATCATCGGGCTCATCGCCGGTGCCGCTGCTTGCAACAGTTCGTCCAGCAGCGATGACACCGCGAGCGGTTCGAACTGCGGCTACAAGCTCGCATTCTTCGGCGCTCTGACCGGCTCGGCCGCCAACCTCGGTGTGAACATCGAGCAGGGCTTCGAGCTGGCTGTGGAGCAATACAACAAGGCCAAGGGTTCCGACTGCATCACGGTCGCGAAGTTCGACTCCCAGGGTGAGGCTTCGGTCGCGCCTGGTGTCGCTCGCAGCCTGGTGGCGGACAAGAAGATCCTCGGCATCGTCGGCCCGCCGTTCTCCGGTGAGTCCGAGGCGGCCGACCCGATCTTCGAGGCGGCCGGCATCCCGACGATCTCGCCGTCGGCGACCCGGGTTTCGCTGTCGTCGAAGGGCTGGAAGACGTTCCACCGCGCGGTCGCGAACGACGACGCGCAGGGACCGGCGGCGGCCGCTTACATCTCGGACGTGATGAAGGCACAGAAGGTCTTCGTCGCGGACGACCAGTCGGCGTACGGCGCTGGTCTGGCCGATGTCGTGAAGAGCAAGCTCGGCCCGCTGGTCGTAGCGTCCGACAAGACCGAGGGTGACGGCAAGCAGGCCGATTTCTCGGCGTTGGTGCAGAAGGTGCAGTCGAGCGGCGCCACGGCGCTGTTCTACGGCGGCTACTACACGAACGGCGGCATCATCCGTAAGCAGCTGAGCGCGGCGGGCTGGAAGGGCACGCTGATCGGCGGCGACGGTATGAAGGATGTCGGCCTGTCGAAGGCTTCCGGTGTGACGCAGGCGGTGGGCACTGTGGTGACCTGCCCGTGTTCGCCGCCGGAGGCGGCGGGTGGCACCTTCGTCACCGACTACAAGGCGAAGTGGAATGTCGACGCAGGCACCTATTCGGACGTTGCTTTCGACGCCGCGAACATCTTCCTGCAGGGCATCGACGCGGGTAACACCGATACCGCGAAGCTCAACACCTACCTGTCGACCGTGAACTACAAGGGCATCGCGAACACCTACAAGTTCACCGAGACCGGCGAGCTCGACCCGTCGTTCATCAAGGTGTGGGCGTTCAAGTTCGACAGCTCTGGCGACGCGAAGTCCGACCAGGAGATCAAGACTTCCTGATCGGGTAGCGCTAACTCTCTGTAGGGCCGGTGTGGCCGGATGATCTCCGGCCACACCGACCTCGTCGTTTTGGAGCCCCTCTGTGGATTTTTCCGGTCTGATCAATGATTTCGGGCCGCTCACCGTCACCGGTCTCGCCCAGGGCGCGATCATCGCGTTGTTCGCCCTGGGCTACACGCTGGTCTACGGTGTTCTGCGGCTCATCAACTTCGCGCACTCCGAGGTCTTCCTCATGGGCACGTACGCGTGTCTGATCGTGTGGGGATGGTTCGGTCTCGACCAGAACTCGGCGGCCCCCTCGATCGGCGGCATGCTGCTCTACCTGGTGGTCGGCCTCGTCGCGGCCATCGTGGCGTCGGGCATCACGGCGATCGGCGTCGAGTTGGTGGCCTACCGGCCGTTGCGCCGGCGTAACGCGCCGCCGCTGGCCTTCCTGATCACCGCGATCGGCGCCTCGCTCTTCATCTCCGAGCTGACCGGTGTGCTCACGCACCGCAACCAGCGCGGTGTTCCGCCGATCATCCAAGCCAAGCCCCTCGTCACGATCGGCGACACGACGATCACGAACCTGCAGTTCCTCATCATCGTGCTGGCGCTGGTGATGATGTTCGCGCTGGATCGTTTCATCAATCGTTCACGTTTGGGCCGGGGCATCCGCGCCGTGTCGCAGAACCCGGACAGCGCGGCGCTGATGGGCGTCAACAAGTCGCGGGTCATCGCGTTGGTGTTCCTGCTCGGTGGCCTGATGGCAGGTATCGCGGCGGTGATGTACGACCTGAAGATCGGCGTGACGCGGTACGACGCGGGCTTCCTGCTCGGCATCGACGCGTTCGCGGCGGCGGTGCTGGGCGGCATCGGCAACTTGCGAGGTGCTCTGCTGGGCGGTCTGCTTATGGGTGTGCTGCAGAACTACGCGGCGGGTCTGTTCGGGTCGCAGTGGCTGCACGCCGCTTCGTTCGTGCTGCTCGTGGTCATCCTGCTGTTCCGTCCGACGGGCCTGCTGGGTGAGTCGCTAGGAAGGGCAAGGGCATGAGCGACTGCACCGAGCGGCACTCAGCCGAATTGGACAACGGCCTGGCCTGCGAGGGCCAGGAGCGCATGCCGAAGGCAGGCACAGCATGACGACCGAGAAGGCAACTTTCCGCAGCAGCGGTGGTGTGCGGGGCTGGTTCGGCCGGCAGCCGGTCTGGGTGCGCGGTGTGGTCGTGGCGGTCGCGCTGGTGCTGGCGGTCCTGCTGCCGTACGCCGGCGACGTCCCGCTGATCGGCCCGCAGATCGTCACCGAGGGCATCGACTGGCCGAGCGCGCTGTTCAACATGTCCTACTACGTGTTGCTGGCGCTGGGCCTGAACGTGGTGGTCGGCTACGCGGGTCTGCTCGACCTGGGATACGTCGGCTTCTTCGCGGTCGGCGCGTACGGCACGGCTTTGCTGACCTCGCCCGACTCGATCCTCTACGCCGACACGGGCTGGAAGTGGCTGGTGGCGGTGCCGGTGGCGCTGGCGCTGACCATGCTGGCGGGTCTGCTGCTGGGCTGGCCGACGCTGCGGTTGCGGGGTGACTATCTGGCCATCGTGACGCTGGGCTTCGCCGAGATCATCCGGATCTTCGCGACCAGTACGACGACCCTTCGGGGCGACCGTGGCTTCGCCAGCATCCCGCACCCGCCGGGCATGTGGAACGGTATGCCGATCTTCGGTGTGACCGACGCGGTGCCGTACTTCTGGCTCGGCCTGTTCGTCATCGTGCTGGTCATCCTGGGTGTGCGGAACCTGGACCGGAGCCGGGTCGGCCGATCGTGGCTGGCGATCCGCGAGGATGAGGAAGCCGCCGAGATCATGGGCGTGCGGACCATCAAGTACAAGCTGTGGGCGTTCGCGATCGGCGCGTTCATCGGTGGTCTCGGTGGTGTGCTGTTCGCCGGCGAGCAGGGCTTCATCAACTCGCAGACGTTCGTGCTCCAGTTCTCGATCCTGGTGCTGGCGGGCGTGGTCATGGGTGGTTCCGGCAACATGGCCGGTGCGATCCTGGGTGGCGCGCTGATCTCGTACATCCCGGACCGCCTGCGGGGTATCTCCGCCGGTGACACCGACCTGTACGAGTACCGGTTCGCGCTGTTCGGCCTGGTGATCATCATCATCATGGTCCTGCGGCCGCAGGGTCTGATCCCGAGCCGGCGGCGGGCGATGGAGCTCAAGGACCGCGAGAAGGAGGTGGCTCCCCAATGAGCGAGCCGCACAGCGAGACTCCTGAGGAGCTCGACCGGGCCAACGCGCGTCCGGTGGACGAGCCGGCGCCGACCGGCGGGTCCCCGGAAAAAGCGGCCCCGGCTCCCGTGCGCAGTGAGGAAGTCCTGCTCGAGGTCGACCATGTCACGCTGCGGTTCGGCGGTGTCGTGGCGCTCAACGACGTGAGCTTCTCGCTGCGCAAGGGTGAGATCTTCGGGCTGATCGGCCCGAACGGCGCGGGCAAGACGACGTGCTTCAACGCGATGACCGGTGTCTACCAGCCGACGAGCGGGGCCATCCGGTTCAACGGCGAGTCGATCGTCGGCAAGAAGAAGCACGAGATCACCCGCGGGGGCATCGCCCGGACGTTCCAGAACGTGCGGCTGTTCCCCGAGATGACCGCGCTGGAGAACGTCATGGTGGGCGCGGACGCGCACCACAAGACGAGCGTGATCAGCGCCCTGTTCCGGCTGCCGCGCTTCTGGCGCGAGGAGAAGTCGGGCCGCGAACGATCGATCGAATTGCTCCGGTTTGTCGGTATTTTGCACCGCGCGGGCGATGTCAGCCGTAACCTTTCGTACGGTGAGCAGCGCCGGCTGGAGATCGCGCGGGCGCTGGCCACCAACCCGACTCTGCTCTGCCTGGACGAGCCGGCCGCCGGCTTCAACCCGGCCGAGAAGGAGGATCTGCTCGGGCTGATCCGCAAGATCCGCGACACCGGCGTGACGGTGCTGCTGATCGAGCACGACATGCGCCTGGTCATGGGCGTCACCGACCGGATCGTCGTGCTGGAGTTCGGCAAGAAGATCGCCGAGGGGACGCCCGCCGAGGTGCGGGACAACCCGGCGGTCATCGCCGCGTACCTGGGGGTGCCGACCGATGCTGCTTGAGCTGGAGAACGTGACGCTGGCGTACGGGCGGATCCAGGCCCTGCACGGCATCAGCCTGACCGTGGCCGAGGGCGAGGTCGTCGCGCTGATCGGGGCGAACGGCGCCGGCAAGTCGACCACCATGCGGGCCATCTCGGGTCTGCGGCCGGTGTCGCAGGGCTCGATCAAGTTCGACGGCCAGGACATCACCAAGCTCCGGGCCGACCTGCGGGTGGTTCGTGGTGTGTCGCAGTCGCCCGAGGGCCGGGGCATCTTCCCGGGCATGACGGTGCGCGACAACCTCGAGATGGGCGCCTACACCCGGCGCAACCGCTCCGAGATCGACGAGGATCTGGAGCGCGCCTTCACCCTGTTCCCGCGGCTCAAGGAGCGCGAGAAGCAGCCCGGTGGCACGCTGTCCGGTGGTGAGCAGCAGATGCTCGCGGTCGGCCGCGCGCTGATGAGCCGGCCCAAGCTGCTGCTGCTCGACGAGCCGTCGATGGGTCTCGCGCCCATGCTGATCCAGCAGATCTTCGACATCATCGTGGAGATCAACCAGCAGGGCACGACGGTGCTGCTCGTCGAGCAGAACGCGCAGCAGGCTCTGTCGCGGGCGCACCGTGCGTACGTGCTGGAGACCGGGCGGATCGTCAAGGAAGGAACCGGCGCCGAGCTCCTGCACGACCCCGCGGTCAAGGACGCCTACCTCGGCGTCGCGTAAAAGCGACGCCTGAAAAATATTTGAGGGAGTCATCATGTTTCGCACCACCCCCGGCCGCCGGGCGATCCTCGGCCTGGCCGCTGCGGCGGCGCTGACGTTGTCGATGGGCGCCTGCGGCTCGGAGTCGGACGACTCGAGCTCCACCGGCGCCCCGGTGCCGAGCGCGTCCGCCGACACCGCTCTCGCCGACAAGGTCCCCGCTGACATCAAGAGCGCGGGCAAGCTCGTCATCGGCACCGATTCCTCGTACGCGCCCAATGAGTACCTGGACAGCGACGGCAAGACCGTCATCGGGTTCGACGTCGACCTGTTCAACGCGGTCGCCCAGAAGCTGAGCCTGAAGACCGAGTGGCAGTCGGCGACGTTCGACAGCATCATCCCGGGCGTCAGCAGCGACAAGTACACCATCGGGGTCTCGTCGTTCACGATCAACGCGGACCGGCTCAAGGAGGTCAACATGATCTCCTACTTCTCGGCCGGCACGCAGTGGGCGGCCAAGACCGGCGTCTCGATCAACCCGGACGACGTCTGCGGCAAGAAGATCGCCGTGCAGACTGCGACGGTGCAGGTCGACGACCTGAACGCGCGCTCGAAGAAGTGCACCGACGGCGGCAAGGCCAAGATCACGATCGACCAGTACCAGAAGCAGTCGGACGCCACCAACGCGGTGAACACCGGCAAGGACGAGGCCATGCTGGCCGACTCCCCGATCGTGGCCTACGCGGTGAAGCAGACCGGCGGCACACTGGCCCTGGTCGGCGACATCTACGACTCGGCGCCGTACGGCTACGTGGTCGCCAAGGACCAGACCGAGTTCGCCGGCGTGATCTCCGAGGCCGTCCAGGCCCTGATCGCCGACGGCACCTACAAGCAGATCCTCGACAAGTGGGGCGTCACAGCGGGTGCGATCACCACTGCCGCGGTGAACCCGTCGGTCTGATCCGCTAGATGAGCGACCAGAGCACGACCGAGCGGGCACGGCCTGAAGCGATCAAGGCTGTGCCCGTCCGGCACCCCGGACGCTGGCTGGTCATCGCGGTCATCGCGGTTCTCGTCGCGATGTTCGCGCACCTGCTGCTGACGAACGACCGGTTCCGCTGGTCGTTCATCTTCTTGGAGTACCAGCCGGGCAAGCGCGGTGTGATGTTCACCGAGCCGGTCCTCATGGGCCTGCGTGGCACCCTCCTGCTGACCGTCACCGCGATGGCCATCGGCATCACGCTCGGCGTGATCCTGGCGGTCATGCGGCTGTCACCGAACAAGGTCCTGTCGTCGGTGGCCTTCGTCTACACCTGGTTCTTCCGGGCCGTGCCGCGCCTGGTGCTGGCCATCCTGTTCGGCAACCTGAACATCCTGTGGAGCCGGGTCGGGTTCGGCCTGCCGTTCGACGAACAGATCGGCAAGCTGTTCGGCATCGACAACTTCAACGGGCAGTTCTACAGCATCCGGGCGGTCGACCTGCTGGCCGGCTTCGTCGCGGGCATGCTCGCGCTGGGGCTGTCCGAGGCGGCCTACATGGCCGAGATCGTCCGCGCCGGTCTGCAGTCGGTCGACACCGGCCAGGCCGAGGCGGCCGTCGCGCTCGGCATGTCCCGCTTCCAGGTGCTGCGCCGGATCGTGCTGCCCCAGGCCATGCGGGTGATCGTGCCGCCGACCGGCAACGAGACCATCGCCATGGTCAAGGACACGTCGCTGGTGGCGTACGTGCCGGTGGCCGGCGAGCTGTGGTTCCAGCTCAACGTCGTCTCCGCGCGTACCTTCGTGGTGTTCCCGGTCCTGGTCGCCGCGCTGATCTGGTATCTGATCATTTGCACGGTGCTGATGGTCGGCCAGTACTACCTGGAACGGCACTACGGCAAGGGGTACGGCGCGACCGGCCGGGCCAAGCAGAAACTGCGCGGCATCCAGGTCGAGCAGGGTGGCCGGATCACCGACACCGCGGAGGGATCATGACCGAGTCCGCTGACGCGTCCGAGATGGTACGGGCCGACAACGTGCACAAGTCGTTCGGCTCGCTCGAGGTTCTCAAGGGTGTCGACCTGGTCGTCCGGTCCGGCGAGGTGTGCTGCGTGCTGGGGCCGTCGGGCTCGGGCAAGTCGACGTTCCTGCGCTGCATCAACCACCTGGAAAAGATCAACGCGGGCCGCATCTTCGTGGACGGCGACCTGGTCGGCTATCGCGAGCGTGGCAGCAAGCTGCACGAGCTCAGCGAGAAGGACGTCGCCAAGCAGCGGCAGTCGATCGGCATGGTGTTCCAGCGGTTCAACCTGTTCCCGCACATGACGGTGCTCGACAACGTCATGGAGGCGCCCTGCCGGGTCAAGAGAGAGTCCAAGTCCGAGGTACGCGATCGGGCGCGGGCCCTGCTCGACCGGGTCGGCCTGGCCGCCAAGATGGACAGCTACCCCGGTCAGCTCTCCGGCGGCCAGCAGCAGCGGGTCGCGATCGCCCGGGCCCTGGCCATGCGGCCCAAACTGATGCTGTTCGACGAGCCGACCAGCGCGCTCGACCCCGAGCTGGTCGGTGAGGTCCTCGACGTCATGAAGGGCCTGGCCCGGGACGGCATGACCATGGTCGTGGTGACCCACGAGATCGGCTTCGCCCGCGAGGTGGGCGACAACCTGATCTTCATGGACGGGGGAGTGGTGGTCGAGCAGGGGCCGCCGCGCGACGTCATCGGCAACCCGCAGCATGAGCGAACCAAGGCATTCCTGAGCAAGGTCCTGTAAGCAGGGCGGGGCGGTCGGGGTTTCTGGCAGTGCCTATTTAACGGCTTCGCCGTACTGCTGCGAGAAGTTGTCGGACCCCACGACTAGAGTTCCTCGACGTGAGCGATGACGCCCAGACCCCCCGTTTGCTGCTGCTCGACGGCCACTCCCTGGCCTACCGCGCCTTCTTCGCGCTGCCGGTGGAGAACTTCAGCACCCAGACCGGCCAGGCGACGAACGCGGTGTTCGGCTTCACCTCGATGCTGATCAACATGCTGCGCGACGAGAAGCCGACGCACATCGTGGTCGCCTTCGACGTCTCCCGGGTCTCCTTCCGCACCGAGAAATACGCGGACTACAAGGCCGGCCGGTCCGAGACCCCCAAGCCGTTCCTGGGTCAGGTCAGCCTGATCAAAGAGGTGCTCGAGGCGCTGCGCATCCCGGTCGTCGAAAAGCCGGGCTACGAGGCCGACGACGTGATCGGCACCCTGTCCTGTCAGGCCCGCGACGCCGGCTTCGAGGTGGTCATCTCCACCGGCGACCGCGACGCGTTCCAGCTGGCCGGCGAACACGTCACGATCCTCTACCCGGTGCGCGGCGTCAGCGAGGTCTGGCGCATGACCCCCGACGCGATCGAGGCGAAATACTTCGTTCCCCCCACGCGCTACCGCGACAAGGCGGCCCTGGTCGGCGAGACCAGCGACAACCTGACCGGCGTGCCCGGCGTCGGCGACAAGACCGCCGCCAAGTGGATCAACGAGTACGGCGGGCTCGACGGCATCATCGCCAACGCCGACAAGATCAAAGGCAAGGCGGGCGAGAGCCTGCGCGCCCACCTGGCCGAGGTGATGCGCAACTACGACCTCAACAAGCTGGTCACCGACCTCGAGCTGCCCATGCGGCCGGAGGACGCGCTCTGGCACGGCTGGGACCGCGAAGCCGTCCACCAGGTCTTCGACGCGCTCGAGTTCCGGGTGCTGCGCGAGCGGCTCTACTCCTACCTCGAGGCCGTCGAGCCCGAGGCCGAGGCCGGCTTCGACATCGAGGGCCGGGTGCTGCCCGCGGGCGAGGTGGCCGGCTGGCTCGCCGCCCACGCCCAGGAGGCCCCGGTCGGCATCGCCGTCACCGGCACCTTCGGCCGTGGCACGGGCGCGCTCACCGGCATCGCCGTGGCCACCGGCGACGGCCCGGCCGCCTGGTTCGACCCGGCCGCCCTCGACGAGGCCGACGAGCGCGCCGTCGCCGACTGGCTGACCGACCCCGACCGGCCCAAGGTGCTGCACGACGCCAAACCGGCCGCGCTCGCGATGCGCGCCCACGGCTGGGCCCTGACCGGCGTCCGCGTCGACACGGCCCTGGCGGCCTACCTGGCTAAACCCGACCAGCGGGCGTACGACCTGACCGACCTCGCCCTGCGTTACCTCAAGCGCGAGCTGCGCGTCGAGGAACGCACCGACGGCCAGCTCGACCTGCTCGCCGGTCTCGGGGAGGAAGGCGTCGTCGAACAGAACGTGATGCTGCGCGCCCGCGCCACCCTCGACCTGGCCGACGTCCTCACCGAGGAGCTGTCCCGCGACGGCGGCGAGTCGCAGTCGCTGCTCATGGAGGTCGAGCAGCCGCTGTCCGAGGTCCTGGGCGAGATGGAACACCTCGGCATCGCGGCCGACACCGACTACCTCTCCGAGCTCGAGGCCCACTTCGCGGCCGAGGTCAAATCAGCCCAGCAGGCGGCGCACGAGGTGGTGGGGCGCGAATTCAACCTGGGCTCGCCCAAGCAGCTGCAGGAAATCCTGTTCGTCGAGCGCAACCTGCCCAAGACCAAGCGCATCAAGTCGGGCTACACGACCGACGCCGACGCGCTGCAAAGCCTGTTCGCGCAGACCGGCGACCCGGTGCTCGAGCACCTGCTGCGCCACCGCGACGTGGCCAAGCTCAAGTCGACGGTCGACGGGCTGCTCAAGTCGGTCTCCGACGACGGGCGCATCCACACCACGTTCAACCAGACCGTGGCGGCGACCGGGCGGCTCTCGTCGACCGACCCCAACCTGCAGAACATCCCGATCCGCACCGAGGAGGGCCGGCGCATCCGCCGGGCGTTCGTGGTCGGCGAAGGCTTCGAGCAGCTGATGACGGCCGACTACAGCCAGATCGAGATGCGCATCATGGCGCACCTGTCCGGCGACGAGGCCCTGATCGCGGCGTTCAACTCAGCGTTCGACTTCCACGCGGCGACGGCGTCGTCGGTGTTCCACGTGCCGGTCGAAGAGGTCGTTCCGGACCAGCGTCGCAAAATCAAGGCGATGAACTACGGGCTGGCGTACGGGTTGAGCGCGTTCGGGCTGTCCAACCAGCTGACGATCGCGGTCGACGAGGCGCGGGGGCTGATGGACGAATACTTCGAGCGGTTCGGCGGCGTGCGCGACTACCTGCAGGCCGTGGTGCGGCGGGCGGTGCAGGATGGCTATACGGCGACGATCATGGGGCGGCGGCGTTATCTGCCCGACCTGTCCAGTGACAACCGGCAGCGGCGGGAGATGGCGGAGCGGATGGCGTTGAACGCTCCTATCCAAGGGTCGGCGGCCGACATCATCAAGATTGCGATGCTTCGGGTGGACAAGGCCTTGAAGGAGACCGGTCTCAAGTCCCGCATGCTCCTGCAGGTGCACGACGAGCTGGTGTTCGACGTGGCGCGGGGGGAGCGGGAAGAGCTCGAGGCCCTGGTTCGGCGGGAGATGGGCGAGGCTTATCCGTTGTCTGTTCCGCTTGAAGTGTCGGTCGGGTCGGGGCAGGACTGGAACGGTGCTGATCACTGATTTTTCTGGACTCACTTGCGCTTGGACGGTCGGGGGCCGGGGTGGGCACGCTCGGCGGTGGAGCATTTATGCCGTGCGTGCCCACCCCGGCCCCCGACCTCGCGGGGTGATCGGTGTCAGGCTCGTCGGTGGTCACTCGCTGCTGGGTGCATGGCTTGGGCGGCGGTCCCCTTGCGGTGAATGATCCGGCTGCCGCGCTGTGGTTGTGCCAGGGTATTTCTCTCACCCGGGCGGACCTGGGTGGTGGGGCGCGGGAGCATAACCGTGCCGCTTGCGGTTACTGCACAACCGCGGATTCGGCGTCACGCGCTTCGCGACCTCCTCGGCGGGCAGGGAGCCATCTACCTGCTGGCGCACGGCGCCGCCGTCGCCTCGGGTGCGCTGGCAGCCCCGATCCGCCCCGTGATGACCGGCGATCCCAGTCCCACCGACCGGCCCGCGCCCGCCCTACCGGCCGCTGATGGTCCCCCTGGCCAATGCCTTGGCCCGCCCTCGATGGCCGCGCCAATCCGCCAGGGACCGCCTCTCGGCGGTCGCGCCCATCGCGGTGCTTTGTTCCTCGGGCCCTGTGCCCAACGCCTGAGTTGCAGCCCTTGTGGCGGTCGCGCTCACCGCCATGCTCGCTCCTCGGGCACCGTGCCCATCGCCAGAGTTGTAGGCCGTGCAGGGGTCGCGCCCATGGCCATGCTCCGCTGGCGGCCGCTGTGCCGGAGGGTGTTGGGCCATCCGTTCTGGTTGCTGGGCTCGCGGCGGATCTCGCTGATCGCCAGAGTTGTGGGACTTGCAGGGGGTGCGCTCACCACCGCCGCCCTGCACTTTCTCTTGTCCCGAGATAGCCCAGGGCTTTGGCCGTGGTCTGGCCTGTTCTCAGCGTCGCAATGCCAGGAGCCCATTACGCCTCCGCCGCTCGAGATCCGTTTGGCCGGGGGCGGTCAGCGAACGCGCTCAGTCTTTCCAGGTTCAGGTTGTGGGGTTGGCGAGTTTGGCCGGCCGGCCATCTGGATGGCCGTGACGGCAGCAGCTTTCGGGCGAGGGGCCGTGCCTGCATGGTCGGGTTGGGGGTGGGTTTATAGGTGGGCGGGGTTCGATGGTCTTCGATAAGGTCGGTTGGTCTTGGTATCGATGATCTTCGGGGGAAGAAATGATCATGCGTGGGCTTGTTGCACGTGGGCTTGTGGTGGCGGCGGTTGTCGCGGGGGTGGGGCTGGGGGTTTCCGGTCCGGCTCAGGCTGCGGCGGAGGATCTGACGGTCAGTGCTACTCGGCTGGTGTTCGAGCCGGGGGAGCGTGGCTACACGGGCACCTATCACGTCACTGTGACCAATACGGGGGTGGAGCCGACGTACGCCAACGTTCGTATCGTCGAGCCGGTGACGGGGGCCTTTGTGGGGCTGCGGCCCAACGAGGCCTGTCTGACGGACTGGTCGGGGCCGGGGCCGAATGCGCACGTCTGCACGGTGCCTGGGGGCCAGATCGCGCCTGGTGCGGCTCGCAAGTTCCGGGTCGACCTCGCGGTGCTGACCGCGCCGCAGGCCTACGCGATGAGCCCGGCGGACACGACGACCACGATCGTCGGGCCCGACTCCACGCTGCTGGCCACGGCCTCCTCGCGCACGCTGTTCCGGTCGACCACAGGTGTGCTGACCCGGCCGCGGCCGTACGTGCAGGACGACTTCACCGACCTGTCGGTGGCCGCGTCCGACGTGACGCTGGCCGAGCAGGCCGACGGCAGCTTCCTCGGTGTCCTGCCGGTCACCGTCCGGTGGGACGGCGACGCCCCACACTTCGACCTCGTAGTGGAGACGTTGGTCCCGGAGGGCTTCGAGTTCCGCGGGGCCGGCCCGGACGTGATGTGTGGGCTCGTCGAATGCGTCGTGCCGGGTGGGGCCTTCATGCAGGGCGAGAGCCGCACGCTCGAGCTGCAGATCGGGGCGCCGGCCGGAACTGCGGCGGGCACCACCGGCACAGGCTCGGTGCGGGGCTACGAGAACTGGTTCGACGACCTGCCTGACGCCGACCCGAGCGACGACACGGCGTCGTTCCGGCTCACGGTGGGCTGACCGGAAGGCGTACGCTCTTCGCGGTTGTGCTGGTGCGGCCGCGGGGAGCTGCCCACGGTGATCGGTCTGCTCCGCCACGTGGTTGCGGGGCTTTGCAAAGGTGTGGCCATGGGGAGCCAAACGATGGGGATGTCTGCCGGCGGGGGTGAGTCGCTCGCCCGTGAGCCGCTCGACGCGGCACGGGCCGACGCGTTCGCGCCGATGTTCAAGGCACTGGGTGACCCGGTGCGGCTGCGGCTGCTGTCGATGATCGCCTCGGCGCGCGGCGGCGAGGTGTGCGTCTGCGACCTGACCGGCGAGTTCCACCTGACCGGGCCGACCATCTCGCACCACCTCAAGGTGCTGCGAGAGGCGGGCCTGGTCGACAGCGACCGCCGCGGCACGTGGGTCTACTACCGCATGATCCCGGCCGCGCTCGCGGTCATGGGCACCTTGCTCGAGACGGGCGTACTGAGCGTCTGACCCGGGCTCACTTCTTCAGTGGGTCATGGCCCCAGTTCATCAGCGAGTAGCGCCACTTGGTGTCCTCGACGTCGCCGGTCGGGCGCTGCGCCCGGTGCCGGTGGACGTAGCCGACGACCTTGTGCATGTGCGCCTCGTCGGCGTCGGTCAGGTCGGCCTTCTTCGTGCCGAGGATCTTGATGGTCCTCCGGCCGGAGTCGTGGCCGACTGATTCGCCCCCGCCGGACGGCTTCTGGCCGACCTCCCGCGACTCGTCGGTCTCGAGCCACTTCTCCAGTTCGCTCGCGGTCATGTTGACCGCGTCCTTGAACTCGACGTGGACGTCGTCAGCCATGCTTCAGCGCCCCCGGCTTGTGCACCGCCTCGCGGCCGGTCTTGTCGCTCTTGACCTTGTACTGCGGCTCGTCCGGTGAGGCGTCCACGATGCGTCCCGCGGACTCGGTCCGCTTGGTGATCTTCTGTTCGACCTCGCCGTGCACGGTCTGCCCGTGGCTCTGCCAGGTCACGTCGTCGCCCTTGTGCAGGCTCTTCTCGTCGGCCATGGCGTCGTGATACCCGGCCATGGCCTGCGGAAACAGCTCTCTTCAGCGACGGGGCGAGTTGGTCGCGGGCGGCGCGGGGAGGTCGGCGACGAAGATCGCGGTGCCCGGGAACAGCCGGCCCCGCAGCGGGCTCCACTGGCCCCAGATCCCCTCGTGGCCGGCCGGCCACTCCGGCTCGACCAGGTCGCGCAGCACGAAACCGGCGGCCACCAGCTCGCGCACCCGGTCGCCCAGGGTGCGGTGCTGTTCGACGTACGTCGGAATGCCCTGGTCGTCGGTCTCCACGTAGGGCGACCGGTCGAAGTAGGAGTTGCGCGCGACCAGGCCGGTCTCGTCCGGCTCGTCCCAGAAGATCCAGCGCATCGGGTGCGTGATCGAGAAGACCCAGCTGCCGCCGGGACGCAGCACCCGGGCCACCTCACCCATCGCGGCGCCCGAATCGGCCACGAACGGGATCGCCCCGAAGGCGGTGCAGACAATGTCGAATACGCTGTCCGCGAACGGCAGGGCCAGCGCGTCGGCTTGCACGAGCGGCACCCGTACGCGCGTACGCGCCTCGGCCTCGCGCGCATGCCGCAGCATTCCCGCCGAGAGATCGAGCGCGATCGCTTGCGAACCCTGCCCGTCCAGCCATCGGGCGCCCGCCGCGGCGCCCGCCCCGAGTTCCAGGATCCGCTTGCCCCGGACGTCGCCGAGCAGATGCGCGTCGGCCTCGCGCAGCCCCTCGGGGCACCAGACGAAATCGAGATCGCCCAGGAAGGCGCCGTGTTCGGACTGGTAGTCGTCGGCGTCGAGGTCCCACCAGCCGCGGCTGGCGACCCGGCTCTCAGCGTCGGTGATCTGCCGACGAACGGGCTTCTCGGCCCCGGTGGGGTTGATCTCGATCACGCGGCAACGGTACGGCAGGGTGAACCCGCGTCTCGATTCAGTACATTACGGGCACATTGCGGGGTTTCGGCCGAACATTGTGCCGCGCTCGTCAGGAGGGCTTGCAACCTGTGGTAATGCGCACGGTAAGCTAGTCGATGCGCTCGCGGATCGTGTGCCTCGGCAGGGAGCAGGTTCCGTGGTCGTCGGTCTCGACATGATCGACTGCAAGGATCCCGATGGTTCTTGGGCTCGTTCGTGCCGTGCCCGCCGGCAGTTCCGCGGCGCGCGAGAGACACCACGAATCCATCCGTTCGGAGCAACAGTCCACATGACGAGCAGCATCGAGGCCACCTCGAGCGCCAACCGGGTCACCGTCGACGATCTCGGGTCCGAGGAAGCATTCCTCGCCGCCATCGACGAGACCATCAAGTACTTCAACGACGGCGACATTGTCGAAGGCACCGTCGTCAAGGTCGATCGGGACGAGGTCCTGCTCGACATCGGCTACAAGACCGAGGGTGTCATCCCCTCGCGCGAGTTGTCGATCAAGCATGACGTGGACCCCGCGGAAGTGGTGTCGGTCGGTGACCACATCGAAGCCCTCGTCCTCACCAAGGAGGACAAGGAAGGTCGTCTGATCCTCTCGAAGAAGCGGGCTCAGTACGAGCGCGCTTGGGGCACCATCGAGAAGATCAAGGAGGACGACGGCGTCGTTCGCGGCTCCGTCATCGAGGTTGTCAAGGGTGGCCTCATCCTCGACATCGGCCTCCGTGGCTTCCTGCCGGCGTCCCTGGTCGAGATGCGTCGTGTCCGTGACCTCCAGCCCTACGTGGGCCGCGAGCTCGAAGCCAAGATCATCGAGCTGGACAAGAACCGCAACAACGTGGTTCTGTCCCGCCGGGCCTGGCTCGAGCAGACGCAGTCCGAGGTCCGTACCGAGTTCCTCAACAAGCTGCAGAAGGGCCAGGTCCGCAAGGGCGTCGTCTCGTCGATCGTCAACTTCGGCGCGTTCGTCGACCTGGGCGGCGTGGACGGCCTCGTGCACGTCTCCGAGCTCTCCTGGAAGCACATCGACCACCCGTCCGAGGTCGTCGAGGTCGGCCAGGAGGTCGAGGTCGAGGTGCTCGACGTCGACCTGGACCGCGAGCGCGTCTCGCTGTCGCTGAAGGCGACCCAGGAAGACCCGTGGCGTCAGTTCGCCCGGACCCACGCGATCAACCAGATCGTGCCGGGCAAGGTCACCAAGCTGGTTCCGTTCGGCGCCTTCGTCCGGGTGGACGACGGCATCGAGGGTCTGGTGCACATCTCCGAGCTGGCCGAGCGGCACGTCGAGCTGCCCGAGCAGGTCGTGCAGGTGGGCTCCGACGTTCTGGTCAAGGTCATCGACATCGACCTCGAGCGTCGCCGCATCTCGCTGTCGCTCAAGCAGGCCAACGAGGGCTTCGTCGAGGGCGAGGAGCACTTCGACCCGACCCTCTACGGCATGGCGGCGACCTACGACGCCGAGGGCAACTACATCTACCCGGAGGGCTTCGACCCCGAGACGGGTGAGTGGCTCGAGGGCTTCGACAAGCAGCGCGAGACGTGGGAGAAGCAGTACGCGGACGCCCGCGAGCGCTGGGAGGCCCACACCAAGCAGGTGCAGGCGTCCCGCGACGCCGACGCCGAGGCTGCGCTCAACCCGGTTCCGGCCGGTGCCGCGACCTCGTCTTCGTCGACGTCGTCGTCCACCACCTCGAGCTCGCCGGCCCCGGCCCGCGCGTCCGAGGAGCCGTCCGGCACCCTGGCCACCGACGAGGCTCTCGCCGCTCTGCGCGAGAAGCTGGCGGGCGGCAAGGGCTGATCAAGCCTCTGGGCTGACCAGCACTGCGTCACTTCGAAAGGCCGCTCCGACTTCGGTCGGGGCGGCCTTTCGCCATGTCGACCGCCCGTGCCCTGTTCCGCCACCCCCGGGACGGCGATACTGGTCGGGTGCTCAAGGTGGGGTTGACCGGCGGGATCGGTGCGGGCAAGAGCGCGGTGGCGCGACGCCTCGCGCATCACGGCGCGGTGATCGTCGACGCCGACGTGCTGGCCCGTGAGGTCGTGGCGCCGGGCACCGACGGGCTGGCCGAGATCGTCGCCGCCTTCGGGCCGGGCGTGCTCACCCCCGGCGGCGAGCTCGACCGGCCGGCGCTGGCGGCCCAGGTCTTCGGCGACGAGGCGGCCCGGCGCACCCTCGAAAAGATCATTCATCCCCGCGTACGGGCGAGGACGGCGGAACTGACGCACGGCGCCCCCGACCGGGCGGTCGTGGTCAACGACGTGCCGCTGCTCGTGGAGACCGGGCTCGCCTCCTCGTACCACCTGGTGATCGTCGTCGAGGCCGGCCGCGAGCAACGGATCAAACGGCTCGTCGAGACCAGGGGGATGAGCGCCGAGCAGGCCGAGGCCCGCATCGCGGCTCAGGCCGACGACGCCCGCCGCCGTCGCGCGGCCGACGTGCTGCTGATCAACGACGGCAGCCTGGCCGAGCTGAACGCGCAGGTCGACAAGCTGTTCCGGCACCGGCTGCGGTTCTTCGAGGAAAATCAGCGGCTCGGTGACACGGCCCGTCCCGACCGTGCGCTGCACATCGCCGACCCCGACCCGGCGTGGCCCGGGCAGGCCGAGCGGCTGATCGCCCGGATCCTCCACGCACTGCCGGACGGCCTGACGGTGTCGCACATCGGCTCGACAGCCGTCCCCGGGCTGCCGGCCAAGGACGTCATCGATCTCATGCTCGGCGTGCGGACGCTGGCCGAGGCGGACGCGCTGGCGGGCAAGCTGGGCGCGGCCGGCTTCCCGAAACGGTCGGGGGAGTGGGTCGACAACGCCCGGGGCATCCCCGGCGAGACCTGGCCCAAGCGGCTGCACGGCAGCTCCGACCCCGGCCGCCCGGTCAACCTGCACGTCCGGGTGACGGGGTCGCCGGGGTGGCGGTTCGCGTTGCTCATGCGCGACCACCTGCGGGCGTTGCCGGCGGCGCGCGACGGCTATGCCTCGGCCAAGGAGCGGTGGGCGGCGGAACACACGGACCGCTACTCGTACGCCGATGCCAAGGAGCCGTGGTTCGACGACGAAGCCCTGGCCGCCGACGAGTGGGCCGAGACGACCGGCTGGCAGCCCGCCCCGTAAGAAGGGCGCTCGCGGCGGCCGGTCTGCGCACTGCGCGACCACCAGTGGGTGCACACGCCGAAAGCCGGGGCGCAACGACCACGGGCCGGACGAGGGGACCGTTTGATGATCCCGATCGACACCGGGCGGCCGCCGCGAGCGGCCTACCCGAACAGGTTAGGCGCGTCACGCAACCCGGAACAATGCCGCCGGGCAGGGCCGAATGTGCACCCTGCGCACGCCCGCCGCGAACCAGCCGCGGGGGCCGCCGGGCGACGGCCGGAACTTGTCATACCCCCGACGTACGGTAGTTCCCATGGCGCTCGACATCCCACGACTTGACGGCCGGTTCGAGGTCGTCAGCGATTTCCAGCCGGCCGGTGACCAGCCCGCGGCCATCACCGAGCTCGAGCGACGGGTCCGGCGCGGCGACCGCAACACGGTGCTGCTCGGCGCGACCGGCACCGGCAAGAGTGCCACCACCGCCTGGCTGATCGAGAAACTCCAGCGGCCGGCGCTGGTGATGGCGCCCAACAAGACGCTCTGTGCCCAGCTCGCCAAGGAGTTCCGCGAGCTGCTGCCCAACAACGCCGTCGAATACTTCGTCAGCTACTACGACTATTACCAGCCTGAGGCCTACATCGCGCAGACCGACACCTACATCGAAAAGGACTCCTCGGTCAACGAGGAGGTCGAGCGCCTGCGCCACTCCGCCACGATGTCGCTGCTCACCCGGCGCGACACGATCGTGGTCGCCACGGTCAGCGCGATCTACGGCCTGGGCACCCCGCAGGAGTACGTGGAGCGCGCCGTCCGGGTCAAGGTCGGCGGCCAGGTCGACCGCGACCAGGTGCTGCGCCGCCTCGTCGAAATCCAGTACGCGCGCAACGACATGTCCTTCCAGCGCGGCACGTTCCGGGTCCGGGGCGACACGCTCGAGATCATCCCGGCCTACGAGGAACTGGCGATCCGCATCGAGCTGTTCGGTGACGAGGTCGAAAAGCTCTACTATCTGCACCCGCTCACCGGCGAGATCGTCCGCGAGGTCGACGAGCTGGTCATCTTCCCGGCGACCCACTACGGCGCCGGCGCCGAGCGGATGGAGCGGGCGACCCGCGACATCGAGGCCGAGCTGGCCGAGCGGCTGGCCGAGCTGGAACGGCAGGGCAAGCTCCTCGAGGCGCAGCGGCTGCGCATGCGCACGACCTACGACCTCGAGATGATGCGCCAGGTCGGGTTCTGCAACGGCATCGAGAACTACTCGATGCACATGGACGGGCGCACCTTCGGCGAGCCGGCGTTCACCCTGCTCGACTACTTCCCCGACGACTTCATCACCGTCCTCGACGAGTCGCACGTGACGATCCCGCAGATCGGCGGCATGTACGAGGGCGACGCCTCGCGCAAGCGCATCCTCATCGAGCACGGCTTCCGGCTGCCCAGCGCGGCCGACAACCGGCCGCTGCGCTTCGACGAGTTCCTCGACCGGGTCGGCCAGATGGTGTTCCTGTCGGCGACCCCCGGCCCGTGGGAGATGCAGGAGGCCCAGGGCGAGTTCGTCGAGCAGGTCATCCGTCCGACCGGCCTGGTCGACCCCCAGGTCGTGGTCAAGCCGACCAAGGGCCAGATCGACGACCTGATGTACGAGATCAAGCTGCGCACCGAGAAGGACGAGCGGGTCCTGGTCACCACGCTGACCAAGAAGATGGCCGAGGACCTCACCGACTACCTGCTGGAAAACGGCATCCGGGTGCGCTACCTGCACTCCGAGGTGGACACGCTGCGCCGCGTCGAGCTCCTCAAAGAGCTGCGCAAGGGCGACTACGACGTGCTGGTCGGCATCAACCTTCTCCGCGAGGGCCTCGACCTGCCCGAGGTGTCGCTGGTGGCGATCCTCGACGCCGACAAGGAGGGCTTCCTGCGCAGCGGCCGGTCGCTGATCCAGACCATCGGCCGCGCGGCGCGCAACGTCTCCGGCGAGGTCCACATGTACGCCGACAAGATGACCCCGTCGATGCGCGCGGCCATCGAGGAGACCGACCGGCGCCGCGATAAGCAGATCGCCCACAACGAGGCCAACGGCATCGTGCCGCAGGCCCTGCGCAAGCGGATCCACGACATCCTCGACGACATCTACCGCGAGGCCGAGGACACGGACGCCACGGTCAACCCGATGGTCGGCGGCGGTGGCCGGCAGATGTCCCGTGGCAAGGGCCCGGTCCCCGAGACCCGCTCGAAAGGGCGCGCCGCGTCGGCCCCCGCCCGCCAGGGCATGGCCAAGGTCGAGTTGGCCCAGCTCATCCAGGACCTCAACGACCAGATGCTGGCGGCCGCCCGTGAGCTGCAGTTCGAGCTGGCAGCCCGGATCCGTGACGAGATGTCCGAGCTGAAGAAGGAGCTCCGGGGCATGGACGCTGCGGGGGTGAAATAGTTCGAGCCGTCCGGGGGCCGTGGCTACTCTGGCCGGGTGACTGCGACCGGTGAGACCACCTGGACCGAGCTGACCGGTGTGCCGGCTGACCTTCTCACCTTGGCCGAGCGATGCTACGAGGCCGACGGCGGGCTGCCGCTCGCCACCGACCCCAGCTTCCTCGGGCGTCGCTGGACGGGTGAGCGCGTGTCGGCGTTCGGGGTGCGCGCGGCCGACGGCAGCCTGCTGGCCGCGGCGGCGGCCCGTGAGACACCGGACGGTCCCGCGTTCACCGGTCTGGTCGACCCGGCCGCCCGCGGGCGCGGGCTGGGCGGCGAGCTGCTCGACCGCGGGCTCGAGCTGACCGCGGGCGAGGCGGTGACCGTCGAGAGCGAGTCGCTGACCGACGCGGCGGTGTCGCTCTTCGAGTCGCGCGGGCTGCACCAGATCTTCGCCGAGGAGGTCATGCGGATCGACCTGACCTCCACGTCGTTGCCGCCGGCAATCTGGCCGGACGGGGCGGCCGTGTCCACCTGGAACGGTGCGACCGCACTGCGGTTCCACACGACCTATCACGAGTCGTTCCGCGACCGGCCGGGCTTCCCGGGCGACCCCGCCGAGGAGTGGATCGCCGAGAACGAGGACGATACCGACTTCCTCCCCGGCGCGTCCCTGCTGGTGACCTTGCCCGGCCAGGGCGACGCCGGCTTCATCACGGCCGCGCGCGGCTGGGTGGTCCAGGTCGGCGTCGTGCCCTTCGCCCGCCGCCAAGGCCTCGCCGCCGCCCTGATCCTCGAGTCCCTGTCCCGCCTGCGCGCCGCCGGCACCACCCAGGCCTGGCTGACCGTCAACGCCAACAACCCGGGCGCGGCCGACCTCTACCGCGTCCTCGGCTTCACCTCCCAGGGCCGCCGAGCCCGCTACCAGCCCTAACCCACTCCCTGCCGCCACGGCGCGCCGCGGTGGCTGCCGGTAAGCCCCCGCTGCCAGGACGGGTCTCGCTGAGCTTGGCCACCGCGGCGGCGGCTTGGGAAGCCGGACGTCTGCCTGGCCGGGTCTCGCTGAGCTTGGCCACCGCGGCGGCGGCTTGGGAAGCCGGACGTCTGCCTGGCCGGGGCCTCGCTGAGCTTGGCCACCGCGTTGGCTGCTTCGGAAGCCGGACGTGTGCCTGGACGGGCCTCGCTCAGCTCGGCCACCGCGGCGGCGGCTTGGGAAGCCGGACGTGTGCCTGGATGGGCCTCACTGAGCTCGGCCACCGCGGCGGCGGCATGGGAAGCCGCCCGCCTGCCTGGACGGGCCTCACTGAGCTAGGCCACCATGACGGCCGCTGGAAAGCCGGCCGCCTCCCTGGACGGGCCTCACTGAGCTCGGCCATCGCGGTGGCCGTTTGGGGAGCCGCCCGCCTGCCTGGACGGCGCCCGCTGAGCCCAGCCACCGCGGTGGCCGCGTGGAAAGCAGCCCGACCGCCCAGGCTCAGCTCGGCCATCGCGGCGGCCGCATGGCATGACAATCATGGCTTCGGGTAGGGACAAAACTCATGGCGAGGATCCGGTGGGTGGATGCCTTTCTCGACCGGCCAGCCGCGGAGCTCGATGCCGCGGTCGCCTTTTGGGCGGCAGTGACCGGCGCCGACCCCGAACCGCAGGGGGATCCGGGTTTCGTCCGGCTGCGGACCGGGTCGGGCGACGACTGGCTCGAGATCCAGGGTGTGCTCGACGGCCCGGGTGGGATGCATCCTGACCTGTGGGTCGATGAGCCGCCCGCATTCGTCGGGAAGGCCTTGGCGGCCGGCGCCACGGTGCTGGTCGACCATGGCAGCTGGCAGACATTGCGTTCGCCGGCGGGGCTGCCGTTCTGTGTGGCCGAGTGGCGGGGGCAGCACGCGAGGCCGCGACCTTTGAACGGGCCGGATGGTGTGACGCTGCGCCCGCATCAGATCTGCTTCGACCTCGGGCCGTCGGTCTTCGAGGACGAAGTGCTCTTCTGGCGCACGCTGACCGGGTGGGAGCTCGACGATGGCGACCTGGCCGAGTTCCGCCGGTTGCAGCCCGAGCCGCCGATCCCCGTCCGCTTCCTGCTGCAGCGGCTCGACGAGGAACGGCCTGTCTCGGCCCACCTCGACGTGTCGTGCTCCGACATCCCAGCCGCGCGGCGGTGGCACGAGTTGCTGGGCGCCACGCTCCTCGGCGAGTGGCCGTACTGGACGACCTTCCGCGACCCGGCCGGCGGCATCTATTGCCTGACCCGCGGGGACCCGGCCGCCGACTGACCCGCGGGGACCCGGCCGCCGACTGACCCGCTGGGACCCGGCCGCCGACTGATCAGTCAGTCGGTGAAGAAGTTGTGGTCGGGGCCGGGGCGGTCACCGGCGGGGATGTCGTTGTAGTGCTCGACCAGGGGTGGCTGGGCGAAGTGCTCGCCGATCCAGCCGCGCCACTGGGCGAAGCGTTCGGTGCCTCGGAAGTTTTTCTCGTGGGCCTCGACGTCGTCCCATTCGACCAGCAGCACGAAGCGGGACGCCGACTCGATGCCGCGGGTCATGCGGACCGAGCGGCAGCCGGGCGTGCCGGCCAGGATCGGGTGGGCGATCTTGTAGGCGGCGGTGAACGCCTCTTCCGAACCGGGCGTGATGTCGATCAGGGCAACCTCGAGAACCATGCCGGGAGCCTCCCACAACTACCATCAAACTAGCCTCCTAGGAAGCCGAAGCGGGAGTGAGTGATCGGCGAACGGGGCGGGACGGCGAGGTAACGTGGGATATAGGACACCTCGCGGCGTCGAGCCCGAGAGACGCGACACGCTTTGCCGGGGTGCCCTGCCGATGTGCCGCTTCATAGGACACAATGGCTGCCGTAGGAGGGGAGTATTCCCTCGTGCCGGTCTCGTCAGCACGGAACGCCCACCCCCTGAGGGCGCTCCCGGGGCCGGCGGTCGCTCACACTCGCTGATCAGCGGGCGCGGCGGAAGAGACCTCCGACAGTCGCACGACGCTGCTCTGCGCCAGAAATCCCCGGTGTGGTGACGGCGCCGAACCGTGTCTGCCGGAGGTCCTAGAGTTGAACATCTCCGCCTGGGTGTGGATCGTCACCCTGGTCGCCCTCGTTGCCGTTCTCGCCGTTGATCTGTTGATCATCGGGCGCCGACCGCACGAGCCCTCGATGAAAGAGTCGGGCGGCTGGGTCGCTTTCTACGTCGCCCTCGCGTTGGTTTTCGGTGTCGGAGTCTGGATCTTCGCCGGCGGGCAGTACGCCGCCGAGTTCTACACCGGCTGGCTGACCGAGTACTCGCTGAGCGTCGACAACCTCTTCGTCTTCGTGATCATCATGGCGCGGTTCGCCGTGCCCCGGCAGTTCCAGCAGAAGGTGCTGCTCATCGGCATCGTGCTGGCCCTGCTCATGCGGGGTGCCTTCATCGCCGCCGGCGCCGCGCTCATCTCGCAGTTCTCCTGGGTCTTCTACATCTTCGGCGCGTTCCTGGTCTACACGGCGATCACCCTGCTCAAGGAGGGTGAGAACGACGAGGACGACTTCAAGGAGAACGTGCTGATCCGCTGGGCCCGGCGGGCCCTGCCCGTGTCGTCGTCGTTCGACAGCGGCCGGATGACCATCGTCACCGAGACCGGCAAGCGGCTGTTCACGCCGATGCTGATCGTGATGATCGCGATCGGCACGACCGACCTGCTGTTCGCGCTCGACTCGATCCCGGCCATCTTCGGCATCACCAAGGAGCCGTACCTGGTCTTCACCGCGAACGTGTTCGCGCTGATGGGCCTGCGCCAGCTGTACTTCCTGCTCGGTGGCCTGCTGCAGAAGCTGGTCTACCTGAACTTCGGCCTGGCCGCGGTGCTGGGCTTCATCGGCGTCAAGCTGTTCCTCGAGGCCCTGCACACCAACACGATCCCGTTCATCAACGGTGGGCACGGCGTGCACTGGGCGCCCGAGATCCCGATCTGGCTGTCCCTGGTGATCATCCTCGGGACGCTGGGCATCGCCACCGCCGCGAGCCTGATCAAGTCGGCCCGCGACCGGCGCCGAGAACCGGCCGAGGTGTAGCAGGAAGGGGCGGGGCCAGCCGGCCCCGCCCCTTCTTCGAACCTTCTTTGAACCGAAGCGTTATCCCTGGTGCTTGCGGCGCGCCGCTGCACGGCCACGGGTCTGCTGGTCGAGAACGACCTTGCGGATGCGGACGGCGGCCGGGGTCACCTCGACGCACTCGTCCTCGCGGCAGAACTCGAGAGCCTGCTCCAGCGACAGCTTGCGCGGCGGGATCAGCCGCTCGGTGTTGTCGGCCGCCGCGGCCCGCATGTTGGTGAGCTTCTTCTCCTTGGTGATGTTGACGTCCATGTCGTCCTCGCGCGAGTTCTCGCCGACGATCATGCCCTCGTACACCTCGGTGGCCGGGTCGACGAAGAGCTGGCCGCGCTCCTGCAGGTTGATCATCGCGAACCCGGTGACCGCGCCGGCCCGGTCGGCCACCATCGAGCCGTTGCTGCGGGTGCGCAGCTCGCCGAACCACGGCTCGTAGTCCTCGAACAGGTGGTGCATGATGCCGGTGCCGCGGGTCTCGGTGAGGAACTCGGTGCGGAAGCCGATCAGGCCGCGCGCCGGGACGAGCCACTCCATCCGCAGCCAGCCGGTGCCGTGGTTGATCAGCTCTTCCATCCGGCCCTTGCGGGTGGACAGCAGCGTGGTGATGGCGCCCATGTATTCGTCCGGGGCGTCGATCGTCAGGCGCTCGACCGGCTCGTGCACCTTGCCGTCGATGGTCTTGGTGACCACCTGGGGCTTGCCCACGGTGAGCTCGTAGTTCTCGCGGCGCATCTGCTCGACCAGGATGGCCAGGGCGAGCTCGCCACGACCCTGGACCTCCCAGGCGTCCGGCCGCTCGGTGTTGAGAATGCGCAGCGAGACGTTGCCGATGAGCTCGCGGTCGAGGCGGTCCTTGACCATGCGGGCCGTGACCTTGGCCCCCTTGACCTTGCCGACCAGTGGCGACGTGTTGGTGCCGAGGACCATCGAGATGGCCGGCTCGTCGACGGTGATCAGCGGCAGCGGGATCGGGTTTTCCGCGTCGGCCAGGGTCTCGCCGATCATGATGTCGGCGATGCCGGCGACGGCCATGATGTCGCCCGGGCCGGCGCTCTCGGCCGGCTTGCGCTCGAGGCCCTCGGTGATCAGCAGTTCCGAGATGCGGACGTTGCTGATCGTGCCGTCGGTCTTGCACCAGGCCACGGTCTGGCCCTTGCGGATCGTGCCCTCGTGCACCCGGCACAGCGCGAGGCGGCCGAGGAAGTTGGAGGCGTCGAGGTTGACGACGTGCGCCTGGAGCGGCGCGCCCTCGGTGTAGGTCGGGGCCGGAATGGTCTCGAGAATCGTGTTGAACAGCACCTCGAGGTCGGTCGCGTCCTCGGGGACGGTGCCGTCCTTGGGCATGTTGAGCGAGGCGATGCCGTCGCGGGCGCACGCGTAGACGATCGGGAACTCGATCTGGTGCTCGTCGGCGTCGAGGTCGAGGAAGAGCTCGTACGTCTCGTCGACGACCTCCTTGATCCGGGCGTCGGGGCGGTCGACCTTGTTGATGATCAGGATGATCGGCAGCTTGGCCGCCAGCGCCTTGCGGAGCACGAACCGGGTCTGCGGAAGCGGGCCCTCGGACGCGTCGACGAGCAGGGCAACCCCGTCGACCATGGTGAGGCCGCGCTCGACCTCACCGCCGAAGTCGGCGTGGCCGGGGGTGTCGATGATGTTGATGGTGACGGGCGCGTCGGCCCCGGTGGGCTGGTAGCTGATCGCCGTGTTCTTGGCGAGAATGGTGATGCCCTTTTCCCGCTCCAGGTCTCCGGAGTCCATGGCGCGGTCGGCCATCTCGCCCCGCGCGTGGGACTGGCTCCCCTGGCGCAGCATGGCGTCGACCAGTGTGGTTTTGCCATGGTCGACGTGGGCGATGATGGCGACGTTGCGTAGGTCGGTGCGGGTCTGCATGCATCCATTGTCCCCGGAGAAAGTTGCGGTCTCGGGTCGGGGTCGATCGACGTTTCAGTCCTGGTTTAAGGGTGCAGCGCCGGAGCGCGCCGGAGAGCTAGCGTGCGCCATCGATAACGGCAAACGGGGAGGAAGGTCCGGTTGATGGCGCAAGGATGGAAACTGGGCGCGGCGGCTGTGGTGCTGGTCATAGCCGCGGGGTGCGGTCTGGTCGGCGGCAAGGACGAGGCAGCCGCGCCGACGGCCACGGAGGAGTCGGTGGCGCCCATCGAGACGGTCGATCCCGTCGCGGAGGAGACGACGCCCACGCCCGAGGTCACCACCCCGACGAAGAAGCCGACCAAGAAGTCCACGAAACCGGCCGCCGAGCCCACCCAGCCCGCGTTCTGGAGCGAGCTGCCGGCCTGTGCGCATTACGACAAGACCAAGCCGATCTCGAAGCCGACGGTCAAGAAGGCGCTCAAGGCCGCCTCGGCGCGCATCTACTGGCGTACCGAAGCGCCGACTTTGAAGTTGAACTATCCGCTGGTCAAGGCCATCGCCTGGCAGGAGAGCGGGTGGAAGACCAACATCCACAACTGCGACGGCGGCACCGGGGTCATGCAGGTCATGCCGGGCACGGTCGACTTCATCAACGGGCGCTTCGGGCTTGCGTATGACGCCAAGAAGTACAAGGACAACGCCTTCGCGGGCGCGAATTACATGGCGTGGTTCACCCGGTGGGCCGGGCAGAACTACTTCAAGGAGAACTACAACCTCAACACGAGCAAGTGCAAGTCGGACACCTCCTGGTGCCTGCTGAACGTGGTGATCTCGGGCTACAACGCCGGTCAGGGCGGCATCGAGGCGGCCGCTTCGAGCAAGACCCTGCCCAACCCGCAATACGTGGCGGCGGTCCGGTCGCTGATGCGCCGGTGCGAGTGTGACCAGTTCTGAAGGCCGAGATACACTAGTGGGCGGTTACCCGAGACTCGCCGTTTTGACCGGTTCGACGGCACGGTAGTAAGGTCTCGGGGTTGTCGTGTGTTGATTGAAGCTGACGAGCTGAACTGGTTCTCACCAAATCGGCGGCCCGAGCAGCTCACCCTAAGGAGCCTTACGCAATGCCGCCCAAGAAAAAGACCCATGAGGTAACCCTCGCGCTTGAGGCGGGTAACGCCGCGATGGTCGACCTCGGCAAGATGCTTGGCCCGACCGGGGCCAACATGCGCGCGGTCAAGGTCGAGTACGACGAGGCGACGGCGAAGAACCGCGGCGAGATCATCCCGGTCATCGTCTCGGTCTTCGAGGACCGCAGCCACTCGCTGGTCTACAAGACCCCGCCGACGAGCTTCCTGATCCGCAAGGCGCTGGGCATCCAGTCGGGTGCGTCCAACCCGCTGACCCAGACTGTGGGCACGCTCAACGCCACCCAGGTCAAGGAGATCGCCGAGCGTAAGCTCCCCGACCTCAACGCGAACGACATGGACGCCGCGATCCAGATCGTGAGCGGCACCGCCCGTTCGATGGGTGTGAAGGTCGCGCTCTAAGCATCAGAGAACGGGCCCTGGGGCGACACCCCGGGGCCCGTTTTTCATGCCTTGCCGACGATCTCGTCGATCAGCCCGTAGTCGACCGCCTCGGCCGCGCTCAGACTCCGCCCGGCCGACATGTCGTCCTCGATCCGGCTGCGCGACTGGCCTGTGGTCTCGACCAGGCGCAACGTGATCTCTTCGAGCTCCCGCAGATGCTGCCCGGCGGCCCGGGCCACCTCGTCGGCCGTTCCGGTCACACCCGCGGCCCGCGGCTCGTTCAGCTTGAACCGCGCATGCCGGTAGGCGGACCTTCGCTCGGCCGCGGCCAGCACCGCGATCATCGCCCCGCCCGCCTGCGACGTCACCACGGCATGCACCGGCGCCGACATCGAGTCGATCACGTCGATCACCGACAGCGCGGCCGCCAGCTCCCCGCCCGCGCTGGCCACATGCAGCTGCACCGTCTCGGGACCGGCCGCGTCCAGGGTGAGCAGCGCCGCCGCGACCCCGGTGGCCCCCTCGGGGGTGAGCTGCCCGCGCACCATCACGATCCGCTGGTCGAACAGCTTTTCCTCGAGCCACCCCGGCAGCCCCGGCCCGGCCGGCTGCTGCCACGGCTCCGGCGAGTGCGGAGGCTGGCCCCACCGCATCGGATCATGCCGCATCTCCACCGCAAACCTCCCGACCCCCAGCCGATCGCGCGGCGAGGCGTCTTCAGCCTATCCAGACCCACCGTCCCCGACGTCCCCTTCCGCTGAGGGCTGAGCCATGCGAAAGGCACGGATCAAGATCTGACAGCGGAGGTACGCCACCTGGCGCCCCCGACCGCACCAGCGCGAACCCCGCCTTCGGCGGCTGCCGCCCGCAAGCCGGCACCCGGCTCACCCCCTCTGCCGCGAGCTGCGGCCGGAGAGGTCGGCGGGGGGTCAGCGGTTGTCGCCGTGGCCGCCCAGAACGCCGCGGTTCTGGCGGTCGGCCAGCTTGGCCAGGTTGGCGGTGGCGATGTCGTCCAGTGACAGGTCGAGATAGTCGGCGAGCACCGCGACGTACCAGAGCACGTCCCCGAGTTCCTTGGCGATGTCGGCCCGGTCGATCCGGGTCTCGTCGCTCTCCCGGTCGCGGACCCATTTCTTGAACTTCTCGGCGATCTCGCCGGACTCGCCGACCAGACCGAGCACCAGGTGCAGCAGTTCGTTCTTCTTGTCGCGGGGCGCCGCGGTCCGCAGCGCCCCGCGCTGATACTCGTCCAGGTTCATAGCTCGATGATTATGGTCGTCAAGGGGCGACGTAGGAGACACCGTCGGTGCCCATCCGCTGGCCGGTGCGGGTCTGCAGGTCCTGCTGGGCATGTGCATCCCGGCAGCCCACGGCCGGCTGGGCGGCCGCCTGCGCCGGGACGGCGAACGTGAAGACCGAGGCGGCAGCGGCGAGGGTCAGGGCTACGGCGCGCGAGATGCGGTTCATGGAGTTCCTCCGGGATGCGTTGTCGTGGGGACACCGCTGCCACGGGCGCCGGGCGGTTCTGGTTCACGCCAATTTCCGGAGGTCGCTCGAATGGGTTGCCCCCGGGGTGGCCACGTGCTTGCGTGGGGGTGACGTGGGTCACCAATGAGGGAGCTGGGATGTCGCTGCAACTGGAGCCGGCCCGGACGGCGGTCGTGCTGATCGAGTATCAGAACGAGTTCACTTCCGAGGGCGGGGTGCTGCACCCGGCGGTGTCGGCCGTCCCGTGGCCTCGGACATCGTGATCGAGGGCAAGCGCGGCCTCGACACGTTCGCCAGCACCAACCTCGACTTCATCCGGCGCAGCAAGGGCATCGACACCGTCGTCATCGGCGGCTTCCTGACCAACTGCTGCGTCGAGTCGACCATGCGCAGCGCCTACGAGAACGGCTACCGGGTGATCACGCTGACCGACTGCATGGGCGGCCACCTCGCCCGAGGAGCACGACAACGCCATCGCGTACGACTTCCCGATGTTCTCGTTGCCGATGGAATCGACCGAAGTGGTAAAGGGCCTGTAACCGGCCCGGTCTAGGGTCCCGGGCATGCCAGGTCCCCGCCGCCGATCGATCCTGATCGCGCGGCTGGCCGACCGTCCGCTGGGCAGCCCGCAGAACGCGATCATCGACGAGCTGCGCGACATCATCCTGGACGGGCAGGTGCCGCCCGGCTCGGCCATTCCCGTCGATGCGGTGGCGGCCGCGTTCGGGGTGAGCCGGATCCCCGTCCGCGAAGCTCTGATGACGTTGATCGGGGAGGGCCTGGTCGATCACCGGACCAACGGCGGCTACCGGGTGGCCATGATGACCGCGCACGAGTTCGCCGAGATCTATCTGGTGCGCGAGGCGCTCGAGACGGCCGGGCTGCGGGCGGCCGTCGAGCTGGCCTGCGCGGCCGACGACGAGCAGGCCCACGAGGCGCATCGGGCGCTGGACGCGGCCGTCCGGGCGTACGACGGACGGCTCTATCACCGCGAGAGCCGGCGCTTCCACCTGGCCCTGATCCGGCCGTGCCGGATGCGCCGCCTGCTGCGCATGCTCGACATGGCGTGGAACCAGACCGAGCCGCTGCAGCCGATGTCGCATCTGGACGGTGGTGAGCGCGAGGTGCTGCACGCCGATCACGCGGGCATGCTGGCCGCCTTCTGCGCCCGCGACGCCGAGGCGCTGATCGGCGTCTTCGCCACCCACCACCATCGTCTGCAGACCGCGATCAGCGCGTTGCCGCAGGACACGGGCCTGTTCGAGACGGAACGACCGTGATCCCGGCCACCGTGAAGTGCGCCAACTCTCCCCTTACGAAAGGGTAGGGTTCGGCCGGGACGAGCCCGGCCGGCAGAGGAGACGCACCAACTATGCAATGGTCACGTCCGGCCTGGATGGCTTCGCCAAGAGTGCTGCGCACCGAGATCCTGGCCGGCCTGGTGGTCGCGCTCGCGCTGATCCCCGAGGCGATCTCGTTCTCGATCCTGGCCGGCGTCGACCCCAAGGTGGGCCTGTTCGCGTCGTTCACCATGGCCGTCACGATCGCGATCGTCGGCGGCCGGCCCGCCATGATCTCGGCCGCGACCGGCGCCATCGCCCTGGTCGTGGCGCCGCTGGCCAAGACGTACGGGCTCGACTATCTGGTCGCCGCGGTGATCCTGGGCGGCCTGTTGCAGATCGTGCTGGCCGCGGCCGGGGTGGCCAAGCTGATGCGGTTCATCCCGCGCAGCGTCATGGTCGGCTTCGTCAACGCGCTTGCCATCCTGATCTTCAGCGCCCAGGTGCCGCACCTGATCGGGGTACCCTGGCTGGTCTATCCACTGGTGACGGTCGCGCTGGCGGTCATCGTGCTGCTGCCCCGGCTGACCACGGCCGTCCCGGCTCCGCTGGTGGCGATCGCGCTGCTGACCGGGTTCACCCTGATCGCGCACGTCGCCGTGCCCACGGTCGGTGACGAGGGAAAGCTGCCCGACAGCCTGCCCGCGTTCGGCCTGCCCGACGTGCCGTTCAGCTACGACACGTTGAAGATCATTGCGCCGTACGCGCTAGGGATCGCTCTTGTCGGTCTGATGGAGTCGCTGATGACGGCCAAGCTGGTCGACGACGTCACCGACACCCGATCCGACAAGACCCGCGAATCCTGGGGCCAGGGCGTCGCCAACATCGTCACCGGGCTCTTCGGCGGCATGGGCGGCTGCGCCATGATCGGGCAGACGATGATCAACGTGAAGGTCTCCGGGGCTCGGACGAGGCTCTCGACCTTCCTGGCCGGCGCGTTCCTGCTGATCCTGGTAGTCGTGCTGGGCGACGTGGTCGCGCTGATCCCGATGGCCGCGTTGGTCGCTGTGATGATCATCGTGTCGGTCGGCACCTTCGACTGGCACAGCATCACCCCGGCCACCCTCAAGCGCATGCCGGCCGGCGAGCTCACCGTCATGGTGGCGACCGTGGCGGCCACCGTGGCCACCGGCAACCTCGCCGTCGGGGTGGTGCTCGGCGTGCTGACCGCCATGGTCGTCTTCGCCCGCCGGGTCGCGCACTTCACCCAGGTGACCAAGGACGGCAACACCTATTCCGTACGCGGGGAGCTGTTCTTCGCCTCCAGCAACGATCTGGTGTATCAATTCGACTATGCCGGTGACCCGGAGCGAGTCGTGATCGACATGAGCGGCGCCCACATCTGGGACGCGTCGTCGGTGGCCGCGCTCGACGCGATCACCACCAAGTACGCCGCGCACGGCAAACAGGCCGAGATCGTCGGGCTGAACGAGGCGAGCGCGAGTTTCCACGAAAATCTGGCCGGCAAGTTGTGACCGGACGGCAGATGCAGATCGGTGAGGCGGCCGAGCGGGCCGGGCTCAGCATCCGCACGATCCGCCACTACGAGGAGGCCGGTCTCATCGTGCCGTCGGCCCGCAGCGACGGCGGGTTCCGGCTCTACACCGAGCCCGACCTCGACCGGCTGCGGGTGGTCAAGCGGATGAAACCGCTCGGCTTCACCCTGGACGAGATGCGCGATCTGCTCCGGCTGCTCGACGACCTGACCGCGGGCCGCGGCGACCGGGCCGCGCTGCTGAGCCGGCTCGCGTCCTATCACGACGCCGCGGTGACCCGCGTGCAGACGCTGCGGGACCACCTGGCGTACGCCGAGGAGTTCGCCGGCCAGATGCGCGACCACCTGGACCAGCACACCCGCTGACCGTCGACGAGCCGGATATCGGCGGTCTTGATTGTCATGATCACGGCTGCTACCGTCCACTCACGATCGACTTTCAGCCTATTTCATCGATGCGTTTTTCATCGCTGCCTATCGGCTGGAGTCCGACGAACACGGGGGAACGGTACATGTCTGTCCAGAATCTGAAGAAGAAAGCTGCCGCGACGCTGCTCGCCGGGGCCGCGGTTGCAGCTTTCTCGGGCGCTCAGCCCGCCGCCGCAGGAAATATGAACGGCGTCTGTGAAGCCGGCGAGTTCTGCGCCTACTTCCTGACCAGCTTCGGTGGTGCAGTCGCCGACATGGAGTACAACGAGCCGAACTTCCAGGGCAAGACGTTTGCCAACAGCGCTATCGCCCGGAATGACAACGTCCGGTCCGGAAAGGATCGGGGCCGCACCTACACCGGCTGTCTCTACACGGCGTCCAACTATTCCGGCAGTGTCGTCAACGGCGGCGTGGCGACCCAGTGGACGACGTTCGGCGGTCTCAACGACACGGCTTCCTCGCTGCACTGGACGCTCGCTCTCTGGTGTGGCTGAGCGGGCCACGAGGGCCGGGCTCGTCGCTGCGCTGTCGCTGGTCGCGGCCGTAACTGCCTGCTCGGCCGGCTCGGCCTCGGTGAACACCGATTCTTCCGAGGTCGAGTTGCCGTCCGTGCTCCCGCACGTCGACATGGCGAGCTTCACGCTCCCGCTCGACGGGTACAAGCTGACGCCGGCCGAGTCGAAATCTCTCACCGACCTGCGCAACCGGGCGGTCTCGGCCTGCCTCGCCCGGTTCGGGATCCGGATCAGCTTTCCCGATGCACCTCTGGCGCTGACCGGCGACGGAAATGAACGCCGCTATTTCCTCTGGTCGGCCGACCGGGCCGCGAAAACCGGCTACAAATATCCCGAGATCACGGATCAGGTCCGACCCAAGGATCCCGAGATTCCGGCCGGGGCCGACGATGTCCTGACCGGAGACGGATCACGAGATGTCGCCGGAATTACCGTTCCCGAGGGTGGGTGTGATGGTGAGGGCAATCGCGCCGTCTCTTTCGAGAATGGAAGCAGACTGAGTTCCATCCTGCTCGGAATGCAATCTCGGTCCTACGATCTGATGTGGCGGAACAGCCGTGTCGTGGCTGCCTTCCACAGCTGGTCCTTATGCATGTCCGCCGCCGGGCAAAATTATGCCGATCCCAAACAGGCGAACGATGACGAGCGCTTTTCCGGCCGGTCGGCGTCGGCGCCCGAGAAGAGCACGGCCACGGCGGACGTGCGCTGCAAGGCCGAGAACGACGTCATCGACACGATGGCCGCCGTGGAGTCCGCCATCCAGGTGCGGCTGATCGAGAACCACGGCGCGGACATGACCGTCGTGCGGCACGACCTGGCCCTACAGCGGAGGATCATCGCGGACGCGAAGTGACGCCCGGCCGGTCCGGCCGGGAAAGATGCCCGGGCTGCAAATTATATATAGTTGCGCTCATCGCTGTGAAACAGCCGATTCATAGCGTGACGTCCATGGCCGACACTCTCCCGAACAAGCACATGGACGTGGTCGAGGCCGCCGGCATGCCGGTCGGTAGCGGCGTCATCAAGCCGGAGTACGACCCCCGGCTCACCAACGAGGATCTGGCCCCGCTGCGCAAGCAACACTGGGGTTCGTACAACATCTTCGCCTTCTGGATGTCCGATGTGCACAGCGTCGGTGGGTATGTGACCGCGGGCAGCCTCTTCGCGCTGGGCCTGTCGAGCTGGCAGGTGCTCGTCTCGCTGGTCGTCGGCATCACGATCGTCTACTTCTTCTGCAACCTGGTCGCCAAGCCCAGCCAGCGGGCCGGGGTGCCCTACCCGGTGATCAACCGCGCGTCGTTCGGCGTGCTCGGCGCGAACGTGCCGGCCATCATCCGCGGCGCGATCGCGGTCGCCTGGTACGGGATCCAGACCTACCTGGCCTCGGCCGCGCTCGACGTCGTGGTCCTCAAGTTCTGGCCCAGCCTGCTGCCGTACGCGGACGTCAACCAGTACGGCTTCCTCGGCCTGCCGCTGCTCGGCTGGTGCACGTACGCGATCCTCTGGGTCCTGCAGGCGGCCGTCTTCTGGACCGGCATGGAGACGATCCGAAAGTTCATCGACTTCTGCGGCCCGGCCGTCTACGTCGTCATGATCCTGCTGTCGGGCTACCTGATCTACAAGGCGGGCTGGAGCGAGATCGACCTCAACCTGGGCGACGTCAAGTATCACGGCTTCGACGCCGTCCCGGTCATGCTCGGCGCGATCGCCCTGGTCGTCTCGTACTTCTCGGGCCCGATGCTCAACTTCGGCGACTTCTCCCGGTACGGCAAGTCGTTCGAGGCGGTCAAGCGGGGCAACCTGCTCGGCCTCCCGCTGAACTTCCTGTTCTTCTCGATCCTCGTGGTGGTCACCGCGTCGCTGACCCTGCCGGTCTTCGGCGAGCTGATCACCGACCCGGTGCAGACGGTGGCCCGGATCGACAGCACGTTCGCGATCGCCCTCGGCGCGCTGACCTTCACCATCGCCACGATCGGCATCAACATCGTCGCCAACTTCATCTCGCCGGCGTTCGACTTCTCCAACGTCAGCCCGCAGAAAATCAGCTGGCGGATGGGCGGCATGATCGCCGCGGTCGGCTCGGTGTTGATCACCCCGTGGAACCTCTACAACAACCCGGACGTCATCCACTACACGCTGGAGACGCTGGGCGCCTTCATCGGGCCGCTGTTCGGCGTGCTGATCGCCGACTACTACCTGATCCGACGGCAGAAGGTCGACGTGGACGCCATGTTCACGATGGCTCCCGAGGGCCGCTACTGGTACTCCAAGGGCTACAACCCGGCCGCCATCATCTCGACCGCGGCCGGCGCGATCGTCGCGATGATCCCGGTGCTCTGGACCAACGGCCCGGGCATGCACACCACGGCCCAGTACAGCTGGTTCATCGGCATGGGCCTCGGCTTCATCCTCTACATGCCGCTGGCCGACGTCTTCCAGGTCCGGCAGCTGAGCCGGGTCGGCGAGCCGGTCAACGCCGAGACACCGGCCGAGGCCGCAGCGGAGGCGGGTATTTGACATGCGCATCCGCGTCATCAATCCCAACACCACGGAATCGATGACCGCGCTGATCGAGGCGAGCGCCCGGGCCGTCGCCGGCCCGGGCACCGTCGTCGAGGCGGTGACGCCGGCGATGGGGCCGGCCTCGATCGAGAGCCACTACGACGAGGCCCTCGCGGTGCCCGGCATCCTGGCCGCGATCGCCGACGGCGAGAAGTCGGGTGTGGGCGGTTACGTGCTGGCCTGCTTCGGCGACCCCGGCCTCGACGCGGCCCGCGAGGTGGCGGCCGGCCCGGTCGTCGGCATCGCCGAGGCCGCGATGCACGCCGCGACGCTGGTCGGTCGCGGTTTCAGCGTGGTCACCACCCTGGCCCGCACGCGGGGGCGGGCGTACGACCTGGCCGCGCGTTACGTGGCTGCCGGTGCCTGCCGCGGGGTCTGGGCCTGCGATATTCCGGTTCTCGATCTGGAGTCCGATCCTGACGTGCTCAAGCGGGTGGTCGCGGTCGCGCGGACCGCCCTCGACACGGACGGATCGGAGGTCATCGTGCTCGGCTGTGCCGGCATGGCCGATCTGTGCGCGAAGGCCACCGCCGAGCTCGGCGTCCCGGTGATCGACGGCGTGGCCGCGGCCACCCTGATGGTGCAGTCGCTGGTCACGCTGGGCGCGAAGACCTCGGCCCGGGACGAGTACGCCCCGCCGCCGGCCAAGCAGTACACCGGGCTGCTGCGGGAGTTCACACGCGAAGCCGGTTAGCCGTCTTCTCGGCGTACATCGCGGTGTCGGCCGCGGCCAGCAGCACGTCCGCCTCCGGGCGGGTCAGATGCCCGGCCGCGGCCAGGCCGACGCTCACCCCGACCGGATAGACCTCGTCGCCGCGCCGCACGGGCTCGGCGGCCAGGGCACGCAGCCGGTCGGCCAGGGCCAGGGCGTCCGGCTCGTCGGCCACCTCCTCGGCCAGCACCACGAACTCGTCCCCGCCGATCCGCGCGGCCACGTCGCCGGGGCGCAGCGCGGCCACCCGCTATCCACAGCACGTCGGACGGGGAGGGCCTCGCCCAGCGGGCCGGTCAGCGCGGTCAGCGCGTCGTAGAGCAGGTCGCCGGCGAGCCAGACCGACAGCGCGCCCACGATGAAGACGTACCCGGACCGGGTCGGCCCGCGCAAAGTGCGCAACCGGGCCCAGGCCAGGGCGACCAGGGCCGAGAAGGCGATCAGGTACGACCAGTGTGCGGCCGCGGTGCCCGGGGCGACCGCGGGCACGCAGCCTGCCATCGAGGCGAACGTCGGCACCAGAAAGGCCGGCACACGTCTCATGTGTTGCCCATCGGCCTGTCCGGCGGCCGTTGTAGAGCTTGGGCTTCCCTTGAACAGTTCCAGAAAAGGTTTGACTCCCTCAGCGGGGGAGAACCCGTAGTCAATACCGCATTTCGTCGTGAGGAGCTGTCGTGAGTGACCCTGGACGTCGTCCGACCACCACCGATGCGGGAGTGCCCGTCGCCAGCGACGAGCATTCGCTCTCGGTCGGCGCCGACGGCCCGCTGCTGTTACAGGACCACTACCTGATCGAGCAGATGGCCAACTTCAACCGGGAACGCATCCCGGAGCGCCAGCCGCATGCCAAGGGCGGCGGCGCGTTCGGCAAGTTCCAGGTGACGCAGGATCTGAGCGCCTTCACCCGGGCGGCCGTCTTCGCGCCCGCCGAGGAGACCGAGGTGCTCATCCGTTTCTCGACGGTGGCCGGCGAGCGCGGATCCCCGGACACGTGGCGTGACCCGCGCGGCTTCTCGCTCAAGCTCTACACCCGCGAGGGCAACCTGGACATCGTCGGCAACAACACGCCGGTCTTCTTCATCAAGGACCCGATGAAGTTCCAGCACTTCATCCGCTCGCAGAAGCGCCGGGCCGACAACAACCTGCGCGACCACGACATGCAGTGGGACTTCTGGACCCTCTCGCCCGAATCGGCGCACCAGGTGACCTGGCTGATGGGGGACCGGGGCATCCCGCGTACGTGGCGGCACATGAACGGGTACGGCAGCCACACGTACATGTGGATCAACGCCGAGGGTGAGCGGTTCTGGGTCAAGTACCACTTCAAGACCGACCAGGGCATCGAGTTCTTCACCCAGGACGAGGGCGACCAGATGGCCTCGGCCGACACCGACTACCACCAGCGGGACCTGTTCGAGCACATCCGCGACGGCGAGTTCCCGAGCTGGACCCTGCACGTGCAGATCATGCCGTTCGAGGAGGCCCGCGAGTACAGGTTCAACCCGTTCGACCTGACCAAGGTGTGGCCGCACGGCGACTACCCGCTGCGCGAGGTCGGGAAGCTGACCCTCGACCGCAACGTCACCGACTATCACACCGAGATCGAGCAGGCCGCGTTCGAGCCGAACAACGTCGTACCCGGAACCGGTCTGTCGCCCGACAAGATGCTGCTGGCCCGCGGCTTCAGCTACGCCGACGCGCACCGGGCCCGGCTCGGGGTCAACTACAAGCAGATCCCGGTCAACTCGGCCAAGGTCGAGGTGAACAGCTACTCCAAGGATGGCGCGATGCGCGTACGCAACGTGACCGACCCGGTGTACGCGCCCAACTCGTACGGTGGCCCGCAGGCCGACCCGTCCCGGACCGACGACGGCGGCAAGTGGTACGCCGACGGCGACATGGTGCGCTCCGCCTACACGCTGCACGCCCAGGACGACGACTGGGGCCAGGCGGGCACCCTGGTGCGCGAGGTGCTGACCGACGACCAGCGCGGCCGCCTCGTCGACAACATCGTCGGCCACCTGCTCAACGGCGTGAGCGAGCCCATCCTGACCCGCGCCTTCGAGTACTGGCACAACGTCGACAAGTCGCTGGGCGACCGCATCGAGGCCGGCGTCCGGGCCAAACAGAACGAGAAGGACCCGAAGGCCGCCGACCAGTCCAACCCGGCCCGCACCACCATGCAGGAAAAGGCCTGACTCCGGCTACCAGCCGCGGTCGCGCCACTCCTTGAGGTGGGGGCGTTCGGCGCCGAGGGTGGAGTCGCGGCCGTGGCCCGGGTAGAACCAGGTGTCGTCGGCGAGGCGGTCGAAGACCTTGGCCTCGAGGTCGTCCATCAGGGTCCGGTGGTTCTCGGCGGTCGCGGTCTTGCCGTGGCCGCCGGGGAAGAGGGAGTCACCCGTCCACAGGTGGGCGGTGCCGTTCGGGTCCTGGTAGAGCAGCGCGATCGAGCCCGGCGTGTGGCCGACCAGGTGGATCACCTCGAGCGCGGCGTGGCCCACCGTGATCTGCTCGCCCTCGCGCAGGTCGCGGTTGACCACCGGGATCTCGGCCGCGTCCTCGAGGTGAGCCACCGACTCGGCGCCGGTCGCCTTGACCACCTCGGTCAGCGCCTGCCAGTGGTCGCCGTGCCGATGGGTGGTGACGATCGTGCTCAGGCCGGTCGGGCCGGCCAGGTCGATCAGGGTCGAGGCGTCGTTGGCCGCGTCGATCAGGATCTGCTCGTCGCCGCTGCGCAGCAGGTAGGCGTTGTTGTCCATCGGGCCGACCGACACCTTGGTGATGGTCAGGCCGCCCAGGTCGCGCACGGCGGGGGCGCTGCCGCGGCTGACGTCTCCGGTGTAACTCATGTCTACTTCCACCTCGCGGGGGTCGGGAGCTCGCCGTCGGGCGAGACGGTCAGGTCGGCGCCGTCGCCGCGGCCGGTCAGCCAGGCGGCGATCGCCTTGGTGGTTCCGCCGACGACGGGCGGGTTCGGGTCGGCCCCGATGGTCAGGGCGTGCTCGACCCCGTGCGGCCGCAACTGCAGGGCGGGCCAGCTCTCGTCCGCCCCCTTGACGACCTCTTTCAGCAGGCGCTGGGCGAACGCGTCGGACCAGTCGGCGGGGGAGTAGCCCACACCCAGGTCGACATGGTGCACGGTGACCTCGCGCAGGCGCAGCCACGGCACCCCGGCGGCGGACTGGCCGGCCCAGGAGAGGAAGAACGTCCACGCCTCGGCCGGCATGGAGGCGCCGGCATCGGCGAACCGCTCGTGCGACTCGCGGATGTCCTGGATCTGTTCGCGCAGCGGGCGGGACGAGCCCTCCTCGATGGCGGCGTCGCGGGCCTCCCTCGACGCGTACGGCAAAGTCTCGACCCCGCTGCGGGCCCAGGTCAGCAGGTTGGTCAGGGCGTCGGCGTTGCGGGCCACGTGGGTGAGCACGTGCCCGACCGTCCACCCGGGCAGCGCCGACGGCCGGCCCACGACGGCCGGATCGAGATCGGCCGCGGTGGTGAGCAGCTCGTCGGTGGCCTGGTCGACATCGGTGAGCAGAACCAAGGGATCCATCGTCATGACGGACTGCACCGAGCGCAGCGAGGGCCAGGACGGCATGACAACTGAGAGACACGCACGGGAACGACCCTAGCGGGCCGGAATTCGCTTTCGCTCGGGTAGTGGCGACCGTACCGTCGGTGCAGACGCGCCGACCGAGCCCGCGAAGGAGGTGGGGAGCGTGCTGTTCGTCTTGGCGTCCCTTCACCCGGAGGCTTTCGCCTGACCTCGCGGCCAGGCAGTCTCCCCATCCCGGAACGGGTTCCCATGTCACACGATCTGTCCCAGCTGGGCTGGGACGAGTTCTTCGTATCCGCATTTCGTCCCTTCGACCGCTCCGACGCCACCGCGGGCCGGGTGCTGCGCGCCGACCGCGGCGTCTGCACCGTGCTCGACGAGAACGGCGTCGCCCGGGCCAGCCTGGGCGGCAGCGTGTTGCTCGGTGCCGCCCGCGACCCCGCCCAGCTGCCCTGCGCCGGTGACTGGGTGGTGTTGCGGCACTGGCCCGACCGGCGCCTCACCGTCGAGGTCGTGCTGCCCCGGCGCACCTGTCTCCTGCGCCGCACCTCCGACAAGGACAGCACCGGTCAGGTGCTGGCCGCCAACATGGACACGGTCGCCGTCGTCGAGCCGATCCATCCCGAACCGGACGACGCGCGCATCGAACGCCTGCTCGCCCTGGCCTGGGAGTCCGGCGCCCAGCCGCTGCTCGTGCTGACCAAGACCGACACGTCCGCCGACCCCGAGGCGGTGGCCCGGCAGATCGCCGACATCGCGCCGGGTATCCCGGTGGTCCCGGTGAGCGTGCGGCTTTCGCAAGGCGTCGAGCGCGTCCGGGCGTACGCCGGGAAAGGCTGCACCCTGGCGCTGCTGGGCCGCTCCGGCGCCGGGAAATCGACTCTGGTCAACGCGCTGGCCGGCACCACGGTCATGCCGGTGCAGCAGATCCGTGACGTCGACGGCAAGGGCCGGCACACCACGGCGTACCGGAATCTGGTGTTGCTGCCCGAGGGCGGCGCGGTGCTGGACACGCCCGGCATCCGCGGGGTCGGCCTGCTGGACACGGCCGAGGGCCTCGACCGGGCGTTCGCCGACATCGCCGGGCTGGCCATCCGCTGCCAGTTCGGCGACTGCCGGCACGACCGCGAGCCGGGCTGCGCGGTCGCCGCGGCATTGACGGCGGGTGATCTGTCGCCGCGCCGGCTGGCCTCCTGGCGCAAGCTGCGGCACGAGATCGAGGTGGAATCGGCGCGTCAGTCGGCCCGCCTGGCCGGGGCGGCCGGCCACCGCCGCAGGCGTTCCTGACGCACCCCTCTGTCACAATGCTCCGGTGCGCGCGGTGGAGGAAGTCGTCGAGGAGCAGGCCGTCGACCGGCCCGAGACGGCTGTCCGCCGGCGCCCGCGGGCCGATCTCTGGGCCCTGCTGAGCTACGCCCTTCTCGCCGTGCTGGTGCTGAGCCGGCTCTGGCGCGACCCCAACGGGCGGGTGCTGGCCAGCAACGACGACGACCACAACGTCTTCCTGTTCATGATGGCGCACGGCGAGCGGGTGCTGTTCCACGGCGACAACCCGTTCTTCTCCGACCGGCTCAACGTGCCGGACGGCGTCAACATGATGGCCAACACGTCGGTGCTGGCGCTGAGCCTGCCGCTGGCCCCGATCACTCACTGGCTCAACGCCGGTGTCTCGGTGGCGCTGCTGCTCACGCTAGGTCTCGCCGGCACCGCCACGGCCTGGTATTGGGTGCTCTCCCGCCACCTGGTGACCAGCCGCCTCGCCGCCTGGATCGGCGGCCTGTGGTGCGGGTTCGCGCCGACAATGATCTCGCACGCCAACGGTCATGTGAACTTCGTCAACCAGTGGGTGCTGCCGTTCATCACCTGGCAGGTGCTGCGGTTGCGCGAGCCGGGCCGGGCTGTGCGCGGCGGCGTCATCCTGGGCCTGCTGATCGTCGTGCAGGTCTTCATCAACGAGGAGAGCCTGCTCTTCACGGCGCTCGCCCTGGGCGTCTTCGTCCTGGCCTACGCGGTGCTGGCCCCGGCCCAAGCCAAGGCGGCGGCCCGGCCGATGCTGGCCGGCCTCGGGGTCGCCGGCGTGGTCGCGCTGGGCCTGCTGGCCTACCCGTTGTGGTATCAGTTCTTTGCCACGGGCAACTATCACGGCCAGCCCTTCGCCCCTGACCAGTACGCGACCGACCTGGCCTCGATCGCCGGGTTCGCCCGTCAGTCGCTGGCCGGCAACGCCGAGCTGACCCGGCAGATGAGCGTGAGCGGCACGGAGGACAACATGTTCTTCGGCCCGATCGGGCTCGTCATGGTCATCGCCGCGGTGGTGGTGCTGTGGCGCTCGGTGGCCGCCCGGGCCGCCGCGATCTCCGCGTTCGTGCTGCTGATCGCCTCGATGGGGCCGACGCTCGTGGTGTTCGGTCACCGCACCGGCTTCCCCTTGCCGTTCGGCCTGGTCAGCCACGTGCCGATCATCGACCTGGTCAGTGTGACCCGGTTCGCGATGGTGCCCGCGACGATCGCCGGCGTGCTGCTCGCGCTGGCCACCGACCGGCTGCCCCGGTTCACCCCGCGCGGCCGCCGGCTCTGGCAGGTGGGCCTGGTGCTCGCCCTCGTGCCGCTCTTCCCCAAGCCCCTGCCGACCGTGCAGGGCGACCCGATCCCGCCCTTCCTGACCCAGGGCACCTGGCGGCAGTACGTGACCGGCGACCGCACCCTGGTCACCGTGCCGCTGCCCGAGGTCACCACCGGGCGCACCGGCATGCGCTGGGTCACCCTGTCCCATTTGGCATATCCGACGCCCCGGGGCTATTTCATGGGCCCGGTCAACCCGCCGCTCGACCACACCGGTTCGTGGAACGCGCCCCGCCGCTTCACGTCCGACCTGCTGTGGCGGGTGCGGGAGTACGGGCAGCGCCCGGTGCTGACCGACCGTGACAAGGAACGCATCATCGCCGACCTGATCTTCTGGCGGGCCGCGGTCGTGGTCCTGGTGCCCGGCGGCCGCAACGAGGACCCCCAGCTCGACACCCTCACCGCGGCCCTGGGCCCCCCGCAGCTGGTCGGCGGAGTTCGGATCTGGGACGTACGCTATCTTCCGGTTCCCTCTTAGGAGTGATCTCCGCGGCTCTGAGCTGCGGGAATGTGCAGGCTGGGTAAAGCGCTGCACCAAGACGGCAGTGTCGGCGGCAAAACTTGTCGTACCCCGTAGCTAGAGTGGCCGCGGCTCTGCTCGAATCAAACACCTGTACGGAGAGGCTGGCTGGTGGCCGACCGTTTGACTATTCGAGGCGCGCGCGAACACAACCTCCGCGACGTCAACCTGGACCTGCCCCGCGACGCCATGATCGTGTTCACCGGTCTGTCCGGCTCCGGCAAGTCCAGCCTCGCGTTCGACACGATCTTCGCCGAGGGGCAGCGGCGCTACGTCGAGTCCCTCTCGTCGTACGCGCGGCAGTTCCTCGGGCAGATGGACAAGCCCGACGTCGACTTCATCGAGGGCCTGTCCCCGGCGGTGTCGATCGACCAGAAATCGACCTCGCGCAACCCGCGCTCGACGGTCGGCACGATCACCGAGGTCTACGACTACCTGCGTCTGCTCTACGCCCGCACCGGCATCCCGCACTGCCCGGTCTGTGGCGAGCGGATCAGCAAGCAGACCCCGCAGCAGATCGTCGACCGAGTCCTCGAGCTCGACGAGGGCACCCGGTTCATGGTTCTGGCCCCGGTCATCCGCGGCCGCAAGGGTGAGTACGTCGACCTTTTCGCCGAGCTCCAGTCCAAGGGCTACGCCCGGGCCCGGATCGACGGCGTGGTGCACCCGCTGACCGAGCCGCCCAAGCTCAAGAAGCAGGAGAAGCACACCATCGAGGTGGTGGTCGACCGGCTCAGCGTCAAGGCGGGCAGCAAGCAGCGGCTGACCGACTCGATCGAGTCGGCGCTCGGCCTGGCCGCGGGCATCGTGGTGCTCGACTTCGTCGACCTGGCCGAGGACGACCCGGCCCGCGAGCGGCGCTTCTCCGAGCACCTGGCCTGCCCCAACGACCACCCGCTGGCGATCGAGGACCTCGAGCCCCGGGTCTTCTCGTTCAACGCGCCCTACGGCGCCTGCCCCGAGTGCACCGGCCTGGGCACCAAGAAAGAGGTCGACCCCGAGCTGATCATCCCGGACGAGGAGCGGAGCATCCGCGGGGGCGCGATCCAGCCCTGGTCCGGCGGTCAGACCCAGGAGTATTTCCTGCGGTTGCTCGAGGCGCTGGCCACCGCCCAGAAATTCAGCGTCGACACCCCGTGGCGCCAGCTGTCCTCCCGCGTGCAGAAAATGGTCCTGCACGGCGCGGAGGATCAGGTCCACGTGCGCTACCGCAACAAGTACGGCCGCGAGCGGTCCTACTACACCGGCTTCGAGGGCGTGGTGCAGTGGATCGAGCGCCGGCACAACGACACCGAGAGCGACTGGTCGCGCGACAAGTACGAGGGCTACATGCGCGACGTGCCCTGCCCGACCTGCGGCGGCACCCGGCTCAAACCCGAGGTGCTGGCCGTGACGCTGGCCGGCAAGAGCATCGCCGAGGTCTGCAACCTGTCGATCGGTGACTGCGCCGACCTGCTGGCGAGCATCGAGCTCGACGACCGGCAGAAGATGATCGCCGAGCGGGTGCTGAAAGAGATCAACGCCCGGCTGCGCTTCCTGGTCGACGTGGGTCTCGAATACCTGTCGCTCGACCGCGGCGCCGGCACGCTCTCGGGCGGCGAGGCCCAGCGCATCCGGCTCGCCACCCAGATCGGCTCCGGGCTGGTCGGCGTGCTCTACGTGCTCGACGAGCCGTCGATCGGCCTGCACCAGCGCGACAACCACCGGCTCATCGAGACCCTGGTGCGGCTGAAAAACCTGGGCAACACGCTGATCGTGGTCGAGCACGACGAGGACACGATCCGCCAGGCCGACTGGATCGTCGACATCGGCCCGGGCGCCGGCGAGCACGGCGGTCACATCGTGCACAGCGGCTCCGTCGAGGGCCTGCTGAAAAACAAGAACTCGCCGACCGGCGCCTACCTGTCGGGCCGCAAGAGCATCCCTACCCCGGCCGGCCGCCGCCCGCAGATGCCGGGCCGTGAGCTGGTCGTCGAGGGCGCCCGCGAGCACAACCTGCGCAACATCACGGTCGGCTTCCCGCTCGGGCAGTTCATCGCGGTCACCGGGGTGAGCGGGTCGGGCAAGTCCACCCTGGTCAACGACATCCTCTACACCGTGCTGGCCAACCAGGTCAACGGCGCGCGGATGGTGCCGGGCCGGCACACCCGCATCTCCGGGCTCGACGAGGTCGACAAGGTGGTCGGCGTCGACCAGTCGCCGATCGGCCGCACCCCGCGGTCCAACCCGGCGACCTACACGGGTGTCTTCGACAACATCCGCAAGCTGTTCGCCGAGACGACCGAGGCCAAGGTGCGCGGCTACGGTCCGGGCCGGTTCTCGTTCAACGTCAAGGGCGGCCGCTGCGAGAACTGCGCCGGTGACGGCACGATCAAGATCGAGATGAACTTCCTGCCCGACGTCTATGTCCCGTGCGAGGTGTGCAAGGGCGCCCGCTACAACCGCGAGACGCTCGAGGTGCACTACAAGGGCAAGACGATCTCCGAGGTGCTGAACATGCCGATCGAGGAGGGCGCAGAATTCTTCCAGGCCATCCCGGCGATCCACCGTCACCTCAAGACGCTGGTCGACGTGGGCCTGGGCTACGTGCGGCTGGGCCAGCCCGCGCCGACCCTCTCCGGTGGCGAGGCGCAGCGCGTCAAGCTCGCCTCCGAGCTGCAGAAAAGGTCGACCGGCCGTACGGTCTACGTGCTCGACGAGCCGACCACCGGCCTGCACTTCGAGGACATCCGCAAGCTGCTGCTGGTGCTCAACGGCCTGGTCGACAAGGGCAACACGGTGATCACCATCGAGCACAACCTCGATGTGATCAAGAACGCCGACTGGCTGATCGACATGGGTCCCGAGGGCGGCAGCAAGGGCGGCCTGGTGCTGGCCACCGGCACGCCGGAGGAGCTGGCCGAGGTGCCCGAGAGTCACACCGGCGGGTTCCTGCGGCACATGCTGGGCCTGACCGGAAAACCGAAGGGCGCAGCGGCCGCCACCGACCGCGCGGCCAAGGCCAACGGGGCCAAGCCGGCCACCAAGCCCCGGGCGACCCGGTCGCGGGCCAAGGCCGCGGTCTAAAGCATTCAGCAAGGTCACAGGTGACTCAAAGCAACGACGCCCGGTTGAGGCCATAGCCTCGGCCGGGCGTTGCTTTGCCGGTTACGGGCGGGCAACACCGCCCGGCAAATGCTGAGGAACCCGGAGAGAACGCCGCGGCAACGGCGGATAATTTCGCGGTCAGCCTGAACTCGGCGAGCCGCAAGAGCGTATGTAGAGGCGACGCCGCGTGACCACTCACGCGGACCAGGCACTGAAGGGGCACACGATGACAGACGTGCAGACCAAGACCGACGCCGAGCCTCGCGAGGGGGAGCAGCAGCGTTCGGGCACGGCCTCGACGCGCCGTCTCGTCCTGCTCGGCGCGGGCGCGGCCGGTGCCACTGCCGTCCTGGCGGCCTGTGGCACGTCGACGCCGTCCGGCAACACCAACGGCGAGGACTACTCGAACAACCCGGGCCCGGCCGGCAGTGCCGACCCCGGCACCGGCAGCGGCGGCGACACGGGCAGCGACGGCGGCTCCGGCGGCACGACGCTCGCGGCCGTGGGCGACGTGCCCGAGGGCGGCGGCCTCATCCAGGGCGATTACGTGATCACCCAGCCGGTGGCCGGCACCTTCAAGGCGTTCAGCAAGGTGTGCACGCACGCCGGCTGCGACGTCAACAAGATCGACGGCGGGCAGATCGCGTGCCCGTGCCACAACAGCAAGTTCTCGATCGAGACCGGCGAGCCGACCTCGGGCCCGGCCACCAAGGCCCTGCCCGAGACCAAGGTCAAGGTGGACGGCGACAACATCGTCGCCGCGTAACCCGGGGCCGGAGGTCCGCCCCGTGGCGGCGGCGACGGACCTCCGGTCGGACAATCATGTCAGTCCCCCGCACTAGTGTTGAGGCTGTGCCAGACCCCTCCAGCTACCGCCCGGCGCCGGGCACGATTCCCGATGCGCCCGGTGTCTACCGCTTCCGCGACCCGGCCGGCCGCGTCATCTACGTGGGCAAGGCCAAAAACCTGCGGAACAGGCTGAATTCCTACTTCGCCGACACGTGGTCGCTGCACGCGCGCACCCAGCAGATGGTCACCACAGCGGCCAGTGTGGACTGGGTGACCGTCGGCACCGAGGTCGAGGCTCTCCAGCTCGAGTTCTCCTGGATCAAAGAGTTCGACCCGCGCTTCAACGTGAAATACCGGGACGACAAGTCCTACCCGTTCCTCGCGGTGACGCTCAACGAGGAGTTCCCCCGGCTGCAGGTGATGCGCGGCGCCAAGCGCAAGGGCGTGCGCTATTTCGGCCCCTACTCGCACGCCTGGGCCATCCGCGAGACGCTCGACCTGCTGCTGCGCGTCTTCCCGGCCCGCACCTGCTCGACCGGCGTGTTCAAGCGGGCCGGCCAGATCGGCCGGCCCTGCCTGCTGGGTTACATCGGCAAGTGCTCGGCGCCCTGCGTCGGCACGGTCAGCGCCGAGCAGCACCGCGCGATCGTCGACGACTTCTGCGACTTCATGGCCGGCCGCACCGACGCGTTCGTCAAGCGGCTCGAGCGCGACATGATGGATGCGTCCGAGCAGCTCGAGTTCGAAAAGGCCGCCCGCCTACGGGACGACATCGCCGCCCTGCGCCGCGCGATGGAAAAGCAGACGGTCGTGCTGGGCGACGGCACCGACGCCGACGTGGTCGCCTTCGCCGAGGATCCGCTCGAGGCCGCCGTCCAGGTCTTCCATGTGCGCGACGGCCGCATCCGGGGCCAGCGCGGCTGGGTCGTCGAAAAGGTGGAGGACCTGACCCCCGGCGACCTGGTCCACCACTTCTGCAGCCAGGTCTACGGCGAGTCCGAGGGCGAGGGTGACGTCCCGCGGGAGCTGCTCGTGCCCGCCCTGCCCGATGACGCCCCGGCCCTGGCCGACTGGCTCTCCGAGCGCCGGGGCAGTCGGGTGTCGCTGCGGGTGCCGCAGCGGGGCGACAAACGCTCCCTGATGGAGACGGTGTCGCGCAACGCCGGCGAGGTGCTGCAGCGGCACAAGCTGCGCCGGGCGGGCGACCTGACCACCCGCAGCAAGGCCCTCGACGAGATCGCCGAGGCACTCGGCCTCGACACGGCCCCGCTGCGCATCGAGTGCTTCGACGTCTCCCAGATCCAGGGCACCGACGTGGTGGCCTCGATGGTCGTCTTCGAGGACGGCCTGGCCCGCAAGAGTGAGTATCGGCGGTTCGCCGTCCGCGGCAACCCCGACGGCAGCGGCACCGACGACCTGGCCGCCATGAGCGAGGTGATGCGGCGGCGCTTCGCCCGCTTCCGCGCCCAGCCCGGCGCCGACGCCCCGCGCGACCAGCCCGAGCCCGACGAGCCCGCCGAGGTGCCCGCCGGTGGGCTCGACGACGTCGCGACCAACGAGCTGCCCGGCATCGATCCGCTGACCGGCCGCCCGCGCCGGTTCGCCTACCCGCCGCAGCTGGTCGTCGTCGACGGCGGCCAGCCCCAGGTCAACGCGGTCGCCGCCGTGCTGGCCGACCTCGGCATCACCGACGTGGCGCTGTGCGGCCTGGCCAAGCGGCTGGAGGAGGTGTGGCTGCCCGGCGAGGATTTCCCGGTCATCTTCCCGCGCACGTCCGAGGCTCTCTATCTGTTGCAGCGGGCCCGCGACGAGGCGCACCGCTTCGCGATCACGTTCCACCGGCAGCGGCGCTCCAAGCGGATGACCGCGTCGGCGCTCGACAACGTGCCCGGCCTGGGCGAGACCCGGCGCAAGGCGTTGCTGCGGCACTTCGGCTCGGTCAAAAAGCTGGCCGCGGCCACGCCCGAGGAGATCGCCGAGGTGCCCGGCATCGGGCGTCGCACGGCCGAGGCGTTGCTGGCCGCGCTCGGCCCCGAGGGCGACAAGCCGGCCGAGCCCGAAACGACCGCTGAGTCGGGCGCCATCCCGGTCGGCGGCGCGGGCCGCACCAAGGCCGGGGCCAACCGCTCGAAGGTCCCGCGCCCGACCGAGGCCAGAAACTGACCGGCCCCCGTCGGGAACGACGGGCACCGTGCCGTGGTTGTGGCCGGCGGGGCCGCGACACCGATCGGATGGACGACAGGCGTCCGGGCGAATCGGAGAAGTGGCTTCGGCCTAGGATGTTGTGTCCGCCAGGGGGCGCGGGCGAAGCGACGCTGGGAGGCGTGCGTGACGGAGTCGATGCCGGAGTTCATGGCCGACGCGACCGATCCCGATGAGGTGACCACCGATCTGGTGGTTGTGACCGGCGTCTCCGGCGGTGGGCGCAGCACGGTCGCCCGCGCGCTGGAGAACGTGGGCTTCTACGTGGTCGACAACCTGCCGCAGGCGCTGATGCTCGACATGGCTCAGCTCGCGTTCCAGGCCGGCGGCGCCGCTAGGCGTACGGCCATGGTCCTGGACGTGCGCAGCCGGGCCTTCTCGACCGACCTGACCGGGGCGGTGCAGGCGCTCAAGGAGCGCGGCTTCTCGCCGCGCGTGGTCTTCGTCGACGCCGACGACGACGTGCTGATCCGGCGGTTCGAGTCGGTCCGCCGCTCGCACCCGCTGCAGGGCGACGGCCGGCTCGCCGACGGCATCGCGGCCGAGCGCAAACTGCTGGCCGAGGCGCGCGAGCAGGCCGATGTGATCATCGACACCAGTCACCTGAACGTGAACCAGCTGCGCCGCCGGGTCGAGGAGCTGTTCGGCGGCGAGGACGTGCGGCGGCTGCGCATCACCGTGCTCTCGTTCGGCTTCAAGTACGGCCTGCCGCCGGACGCCGACTACGTGATGGACGCCCGATTCCTGCCCAACCCGTTCTGGGTGCCCGACCTGCGCGACCACACCGGTCTGGAGGACGCGGTCAGCACCTACGTCCTCGACCAGGAGGGCGCCGGCGAGTTCGTGAAGACGTACGCGGGGCTGATCGCCGCCACCGCGCCCGGCTTCGAGCGCGAGGGCAAGCGCTACCTGACCGTCGCGGTCGGCTGCACGGGCGGCAAGCACCGCAGCGTCGCCATCTCCGAGGAGCTGACCGCCCAGCTGCGTGACATGCGGCTGGCCGCCCACTCCTCCCACCGCGACCTGGGGCGGGAGTGACGGCGCCCCCGGTGCGGGTGGTCGCCTTCGGCGGCGGGCACGGGCTCAGCGCCTCCTTGCGCGCGCTGCGCCGAGGCGCCGCCGACCTCGACCTCGACATCACCGCAGTGGTGACCGTGGGTGACAACGGCGGTTCCAGCGGACGGCTGCTGGCCGAGCGCGACGCGTTGCTGCCCCCGGGTGACCTGCGGCAGGCCCTGGCGGCGCTGGCCGACGACCAGGTGGTCACCCAGCGCACCGCCAAACTCCTGCAATACCGCTTCGCCGAGCTGCCGGCGGTCGGCAGCGAGGGCCCCGACCCGCTGGTCGGGCACGCCGTGGGCAACCTGCTGCTGCTCGGCCTGATGGAGATGCTGGGCGACCCGGTGCAGGCGCTCGACCACGCCGCGGCGATGGTCGGCGCGCGCGGCCGGGTGCTGCCGATGGCCCGGCACGCGATCCGCATCGAGGCCGACCTGCGCGGCGCCGACCCGGCCCGCCCCGACGAGGTGATCACCGTTCGGGGTCAGCACGCGGTCGCGGTGGCCCACGGGCACGTCGAGGCCGTGCGCATCGACCCGGCCGACCCGCCGGTCTGCGCGCCGGTCATCGCCGCGATCGACGAGGCCGACTGGCTGATCTTCGGCCCCGGCAGCTGGTTCACCAGCGTGCTGCCCCACCTGATGGTCCCGCAGTTGGCCGAGGCGATCATGAAGAGCCCGGCCCGGCGGCTGGTGACGCTCAACCTGGCCACCGAGAACGAGACGCTCGGCCTCTCGGTCGCCGACCACCTGGCCGCCCTGCATCGGTACCTGCCCGGCCTGCGGGTCGACGTGGTGCTGGCCGACGGCCGCTGGGTCGGCGAGACCGAGCCGGTCCGGCGGGCCGCCGAAGCCCTGGGCGCGCGCCTGGTGTTGGCACCGGTGGCCGTTGCGGACGGCAGCCCGAGGCATGATCCTGAGTCGTTGGGCGTTGTCCTGGTGCCACTACTGGGCGCCGCTCGTTAAGCAGAGGCGTAGTGCGGCACTCCCTGTTCAAGATCCGGCGCATGAGGTGACAACACGATGGCTATGACGGCAGCGGTCAAGGATGAGCTGAGCCGGGTCGACGTGCCCAAGCCGTGCTGCCGGAGGGCCGAGATGGCGGCACTCCTGCGGTTCGCGGGCGGCCTGCACATCGTCTCCGGACGGGTGGTGGTCGAGGCTGAGCTCGATACCGGCGCGGTGGCACGGCGCCTTCGGCGCGAGATCGCCGACGTGTACGGCTACCCGAGCGAGGTGCACGTGCTGGCCTCGGGCGGCCTGCGCAAGGGCAGCCACTACATCGTGCGCATCGTCAAGGACGGCGAGGCCCTCGCGAGGCAGACCGGCCTGCTCGACGTGCGCGGCCGGCCCGTCCGTGGTCTCCCGCCGCACGTGGTCTCGGCCAACGTGTGCTGCGCGGTGGCGGCGTGGCGCGGCGCGTTCATGGCCCACGGCTCGCTCACCGAGCCCGGCCGGTCGAGCGCGCTCGAGATCACCTGCCCCGGCCCCGAGGCGGCGCTGGCCCTGCGGGGCGCGGCCCGCCGCATCGGCATCACCGCCAAGGAGCGCGAGGTCCGCGGGGTCGACCGCGTGGTGATCAAGGACGGCGACGCGATCGCCGCGCTGCTCACCCGGGTCGGGGCGCACGCCAGCGTGCTGGCCTGGGAGGAACGCCGGGTCCGCCGCGAGGTGCGGGCCACCGCCAACCGCCTGGCCAACTTCGACGACGCCAACCTGCGCCGCTCGGCCCGCGCCGCCGTGGCCGCGGCGGCCCGGGTGACCCGCGCGCTGGAGATCCTGTCCGACGAGGCCCCCAACCACCTGACCTCGGCGGGCCAGCTGCGGCTGGAGCACCGTCAGGCGTCGCTGGAGGAGCTGGGCGCCCTGGCTGATCCGCCGCTGACGAAGGATGCGATCGCCGGCCGTATAAGGCGTCTGCTCGCCCTCGCCGACAAGCGCGCCCGTGACCTGGGCATCCCCGACACCGAGGCCGCCGTCACCCCGGAGATGATGGCCTGCTGAGGATTGCTCCCTGACAAGGTGACCCGTGTCAAGATGTCCCTTGTTTCACTTGATGGTGTTTCGCCTGCTCAAAAGCTCTTACAGCTCGGCCCGAAAATCCGGAAAGCTCTCCGTCATGGTGAACGACAAGAGCCTTGAGGAACGGGTGACGAAGGTGGAGATCGAGCTGGCGGAAGTGAGAGGGCTGGCGGTCAAGGCGAGTGAGGACTCGGCCGCCGGCCAGGCTGCGGCGGATGCTCAGGCGCAGTCGCTGCAGTCCTTCGAGAGCACGCAGCACAAGATTCTCGTGGTCGTGGAGAGTCTGGCCCAGACGCAGGAGCAGCATTTCGCCGAGCTCGGTGTCACGCAGGCCGAGCATTACGCCAGCATGCAGAGGATCGAGGCGGCGCAGCTCGAGCAGCAGCAGGATGTCGACAAGCTGCGGCATTCCGAGATGCGGCAGTGGGCCGAGATGCAGGACGTGCGGCGCACTCAGCTCAAGCACTATGCCGACCACAAAGCAGACTTCAAGGCGCTCAAGGGCGAGTTGGGTGAGCTCAAGGGTGACGTGGGGCAGCTCAAACAGGGCATGACGCGCATTGAGCAGGCAGTGGAACGGCTGGCCGGCGGCTCCGGTCACGAGCAGTCCTGACCAGCAGGTCGGTGTAGTACTTCCGGCCCCGGAGGGTGACCACCGGGGCCGGGCCGGAAGCGGCGCTACGGCCCGGTGTTGCAGGCTGCTCGGCCGGAAGGCCCGGGGCGGCCTCTGTTGCGTTTGGTGATGGTCACGTCGCGTATCGGATGGGTCGGGTCTTTGTTTTCGATTGGTGGAAGCGCAGGTTAACGGCGAGACACTGTCACGGTTGGGTTGCGACCCCTGGGAAAAGTCCCGGCGGCTCTCGGATAGGGTCTTACCGACGGCGACGGAGCCGGCAGCTCGGCCGACCGCGCTGATGCGCCGCCAGTCTGACGCGGCGCCTCCCTCAGTTCAGGCGCGGCGACCGGACGCCCCTTTGCCGGCCCTCGACTTGGTCGGCAACGCAGACCCTCCGCCGGTCGCATAATCCGGCGGACCGAAACGAGGAGATCCACCTGTGACCATCCGGGTTGGCATCAACGGCTTCGGCCGTATCGGCCGCAACTTCTTCCGGGCGGTTCTCGCCTCGGGTGCGGACATCGAGATCGTCGGCGTGAACGACCTGACCGACAACGCCACGCTCGCGCACCTGCTCAAGTACGACTCGATCCTGGGCCGTCTGCCGCACGAGGTGAAGGCCACCGCCGACGAGATCACCGTCGCCGGCAAGACCTTCAAGGCCTACGCCGAGAAGGACCCGAACAACCTGCCCTGGGGTGACCTGGGCGCCGACGTCGTCATCGAGTCGACCGGCTTCTTCACCGACGCGGCCAAGGCCAAGGCGCACGTCGACCAGGGCGCCAAGAAGGTCATCATCTCGGCCCCGGCCAAGAACGAAGACATCACCATCGTCATGGGCGTCAACGACAACCTGTACGACGGTGCGAAACACACCATCATCTCCAACGCGTCGTGCACCACGAACTGCCTGGCGCCGATGGCCAAGGTGCTCAACGACACGATCGGCATCGAGCGTGGCCTGATGACCACGATCCACGCCTACACGCAGGACCAGAACCTGCAGGACGGCCCGCACAAGGACCTGCGTCGCGCCCGCGCCGCCGCCCTCAACATCGTGCCGACCTCGACCGGCGCCGCCAAGGCCGTCAGCCTGGTGCTGCCCGAGCTCAAGGGCAAGCTCGACGGCTTCGCGCTGCGGGTGCCGATCCCCACCGGCTCGGCCACCGACCTGACCTTCACCGCCGGCAAGGAGACCTCGGTCGAAGAGGTCAACGCCGCGATCAAGGCGGCCGCCGACGGCCCGCTCAAGGGCATCCTGGTCTACACCGAGGACGAGATCGTCTCCTCGGACATCGTGACCGACCCGGCCTCCTGCATCTTCGACGCCGGCCTGACCAAGGTCATCGGCAACCAGGTCAAGGTCGTCGGCTGGTACGACAACGAGTGGGGCTACTCGAACCGCCTCGTCGACCTGGTCAAGCTCGTCGGAGCCTGATCTTGAAGACTCTCGACGACCTGCTCGGCGAGGGTGTCTCGGGTCGGCGCGTGCTCGTGCGCGCCGACCTGAACGTCCCGTTCGACAAAAGCGGCCCCGCAGGGGGTCAAAACGCTGTCATCAGCGACGACGGCCGCGCCCGCGCGGTGCTGCCGACGCTGATCGCGCTGCGGGACGCGGGCGCCCGCGTCATCGTCGTCTCGCACCTGGGACGGCCGAAGGGCGCGCCCGACCCGAAATACACGTTGCAGCCGGTCGCCACGCGGCTCGGTGAGCTGCTCGGCACGCCGGTCGCCTTCGCGACCGACACCGTGGGCGACTCCGCCGCGGCCGCCGTCGAGGCGCTGGGCGACGGCGACGTCGTGCTGCTGGAAAACCTGCGCTTCAACGAGGGCGAGACCGCGAAGGACGACGCCGTGCGGGTGGCCTTCGCGGCCCAGCTGGCGGCGTTCGCCGACTACTACGTCGACGATGCGTTCGGCGCCGTGCACCGCAAGCACGCCTCGGTCTACGACGTGCCGGCCGTGCTCCCGCACTACGCGGGCGGCCTCGTCCTCAAAGAGGTCGAGGTGCTCAAGAAGGTCTCCGAGAGCCCGGAGCAGCCCTACGTGGTCGTGCTCGGCGGTTCGAAGGTGTCCGACAAGCTGGCCGTGATCAAGGCGCTGCTGCCCAAGGTCGACAAGCTCCTGGTCGGCGGCGGCATGTGCTTCACCTTCCTCAAGGCCCAGGGCCACGAGGTCGGCAAGTCGCTGCTCGAGGCCGAGATGATCGACACCTGCGCCGCGCTGCTGGCCGAGGCCGACGGGCGCATCGTGCTGCCGGTCGACGTCGTCGCGGCGACCGAGTTCTCGGCCGACGCCGGCCACGACACGGTCGACGCGTCGGCGATCCCGGCCGACCGGCTCGGCCTGGACATCGGCCCGAAGTCGGTGGCGCTGTTCGCCGAGGCGATCGGCTCCGCGAAAACGGTCTTCTGGAACGGCCCGATGGGCGTGTTCGAGCTGGCCCCGTTCGCGGCCGGCACCCGGGGCGTGGCCGAGGCGATCACCAAGATCGACGGCTTCTCGGTCGTCGGCGGCGGCGACTCGGCGGCCGCGGTGCGCACGCTCGGCCTCGACGAGAACGCCTTCGGGCACATCTCGACGGGCGGCGGCGCCTCCCTGGAGTACCTCGAGGGCAAGACCCTCCCCGGCATCGAAGCTCTGGAGAAGTAATGGCGGACGCTCGCCGGCCTCTTATGGCCGGCAACTGGAAGATGAACCTCAACCACTTCGAGGCGAACCTTCTGGTGCAGAAGCTCGCCGCGAGCCTGAGCGAGAAGCAGCTCACCGACGTCGAGGTGGCCGTGCTGCCGCCGTTCACCGACCTGCGCACCGTGCAGACCGCGGTCGACGGCGACAAGCTGCTCATCGTCTACGGCGCGCAGGACATCTCGACCCACAAGTCGGGTGCCTACACCGGTGAGATCGCGGGCTCGATGCTCGAGAAGCTGGGCTGCACCTACGTGCTGGCCGGCCACTCCGAGCGGCGCGAGTACCACCACGAGGACGACGCCACGGTCAACGCGAAGGTGAAGGCGGCCTTCGCGAGCAACCTGACGCCGATCCTGTGCGTGGGGGAGGGCCTGTCCGTCCGCGAGGAGGGCAACCACGTCCCGCACTGCACCTCGCAGGTCGACGCCGGCCTGGCCGGGCTCAAGCCCGAGCAGGTCAAGCAGGTCGTCATCGCCTACGAGCCGGTGTGGGCGATCGGCACCGGCAAGACCGCCACCCCCGAGGACGCGCAGGAGGTCTGCGGCGAGATCCGGGCCCAGCTCACCAAGGTGTACGGGGCTGAGGTCGGCGACGCCGTGCGGGTCCTCTACGGCGGGTCGGTCAAGGCGGCGAACATCGCTTCGATCATGGCCAAGCCGGACGTGGACGGCGCTCTGATCGGCGGCGCGAGCCTGGACGCCGAGGAGTTCTCCTCGATCGCCCGGTTCCGCGAGCACGTGCAGCGCTGACGCGCTGAGTAACACCGTGTGCCCGGGCGCGTAGCGTGCCCGGGCACACGCTATTGTTGGACCGCTTTGTAGTGCCCTTCGAGAGGATTGACCCGACCATGCCGATGTGGTTCGCGTACACGCTGATCGTGTTGCTGGTCCTCACCAGCATTCTGCTGACCCTGCTCATCCTGCTGCACCGCGGCAAGGGCGGCGGCATGTCCAGCATGTTCGGCGGTGGCGTCACGTCGAGCCTCGCCGGTTCGTCGGTTGCCGAGAAAAACCTCGACCGCTACACCGTGCTGGTGGGCATCGTCTGGTTCGCCTGCATCGTCGGCCTCGGCCTGTGGATGCGACTCGCGCTCCCGGGCTCCTGATTTCTTTGCGCCCCCGTCCTTCCTGACGGAGCGTAATAGTCGTAGAATCTGCCGCGCGTCCGGTTCTGCCGGGCGTGCGGCGTTTTTATTGCTCTGTTTCGGCCTGATTTCCGGCCGGCAAACACCCAGCGCCCTCGAGACAGGAGTGACGTCCGTGTCCAGTGGCAGTGCCATCCGTGGCAGCCGTGTCGGCTCGTCCCCGGTACGCCCCGACGAGCGCAGCGAGCCCGCCCCGCGGCGGGAGGTGACCTACTTCTGCGCGGCCGGGCACTCCAGCCAGATCCTGTTCGCCGCCGAGGCGTCGCCCCCCGACTCGTGGGACTGCCCGCGCTGCGGCCAGCCCGCGGGCCTCGACCGGCAGAACCCGCCGGGCCGGTCGCGCGCCGAGCCGTACAAGTCGCATCTGGCGTACGTCAAGGAGCGGCGCACCGACGAGGACGGAGCCAAGATCCTCGCCGAGGCGCTGGCCAAGCTCCGCCAGCGCCGGGGCGAGTAACGCTCTCAGACGGCCGTGGACCGTCCTAGGTAGACAACGGCCGGTTGGGCGGGCACCGGGATCGCGGTGAAGCCCAGCCGGTCGTAGAAGGCCCGCGCCGCGGTGTTCGACGGGGCCATGCCCAGGTGCACCCGGGGCACCCCGGCCTCGTGCAGTCCGGCCAGGAACGCGGTGATCAGCGCGCGGCCGCGGCCCTTGCCCTGCCACTCGGGCAGGATGTCGATGTGCAGGTGGGCCGGGAAGCCGGCGAGCTCCGGCACGAGCATGCGCTCGGGGTCGTCGTGCATCTCCAGCCAGCTCTGATCGCGCGGGTCGTCGCCGCTGTAGCGTCCCGCGGTCGCCGGCAGCCACTCCTCGCGGTAACGGCGTACGAACTCGGGTGTGTCCGCCGTGCCGACGACATAGCCGACCGCGTTGCCCTGCCCGTCGTCGAGGATGCGGGCGACCTCGGGCTCCAGCACGACGTAGGGCGCGGCGAAGATGTCGCCCACCAGCCTGTCCGAGCTGGTCTGCCCCCGGGCGTCGGCGCCGGCGTCGGCGGTGCGCACGCAGATGTCGTAGACGGAGTCGAGGTCGGTGGGCCGATAGGCGCGGATCTCTGGTTGCACCCCGGAAGTCTATGATCTCGCATGGTGTGGCCGGGCTCACCGTCCGTGGCACCATGAGGCGATGAACTGGACCCTGGAAGTGGTCGTCGTGCCGGTCCTCGATGTCGACCGGGCCAAGGAGTTCTACGCCGACCGGCTCGGCTTCCACGTCGACCACGACACCAAGATCAACGATGACGTACGCATCGTGCAGCTCACCCCGCCCGGCAGCGGCTGCTCGGTGGTCATCGGCAAGGGCGCGGTGCCCGACATGGCGCCCGGCTCGCTCAAGGGCCTGCAGCTGGTGGTGCCCGACATCGAGGCCGCCCACGCCGAGCTGGTCAAGAACGGCGTCGAGGTGAGCGACGTCCAGGTGGTGGGCGAGAACCCGCGGCCCACGCCGCACCCGCTGGACAATGTCGGCTTCGTGTTCTTCGACGACCCGGACGGCAACAGCTGGGCCGTCCAGCAGATCTCGTCGCGCGGCGCTTAACGAGCCTTCGCCGCCGCGGCCTCGTCGAGCAGCCAGTAGGTCGTGGACTGCCCGGTGGCGTGGGCCGCCGGCAGCTGCTGGTCACCGTGCAGCGCCCGGCCGACCGAGTCGGTCTTGTCGGGGCCGGCCGCGATCAGCCACACCTCGTCGGCCGACTGGATCGTCGACATGGTCAGCGTGATCCTGGTCGGCGGCGGCTTCGGGCTGTTGTGCACGGCCGAGGTGGTGCCGGTCGCGTCGAGCACCGGGTGCCCGGGGAACAGCGACGCCACGTGTCCGTCCTCGCCCACCCCCAGCATCAGCACGTCGAAACCGAGGCGCAGCTCCTGGGCGTACCGGGCGGCGGCCGCCTCGGCGTCGTCACCGTCCGGGCCGTCCGAGGCGGGCATGGCGTGCACCCGGGCCGGGTCGAGCGGCAGCGCGTCGAGCAGGCCGGCCCGGGCCTGGGTCTCGTTGCGGTCGGCGTCACCGGCGGGCAGGAAACGCTCGTCGCCCCACCACAGGTCGACCCGGGACCAGTCGATCGTCGCCGCCGCGGGCAGGTCTTTCACCGTGGCCAGCACCTTGGCGGCGATCCGGCCGCCGGTCAGCACCACGCTCGCGGCGCCGCGCTCGGCCTGCGCGTCGACGATCTTGTTGACCAGCCGGGACGCGACGGTCGCGGCCAGGGTGTCGGCGTCCGGCACCACGACGACCAGGGTCTTGCTCACTGTGTGGTCTCCTGTCGGCTCTGAATGGAGCAGGGCCGCCCACCGGTATCGGCGGACGGCCCACTTTGATCTATGGCGAAGAACTTACGCTGCCGTGCCGCCCGGGCCGGCCATGGCACCGGCTTCCTCGCCCGCCTTGGCGGCCAGGGCCGGGTCCTTCCAGACGTGCACGCGCATCGGCGGCTTGTGGTCGAGCCCGGTCTGACCGGCCATCGCCCCGAGCGCGTCGGCGTAGATCTGATCGGCGTCCAGCCGGCGCAGCTCCTCGGCCAGCTCGTCGCCGACCGGCCGCTTGGGAAGCGGCATGTAGCGGTCCTCCTGGCCGGTGCGGCTGAACAGCGCGGTGTTTTCCTCGCGGGTCACCGTCACCGTGTCACCGTTGGCGCAGAGAAGCTGCACCGAGTGCATCCGCGGGGCGCGGTCGGCCGCCCGCAGCTCGGGCTCGATGCCGAGCCGGGACTTGAGCCAGCCCTTCATCAGCGCGGCGGTCGGGTCCTTGGTCGGCGCCACGATGGTCGCGCCGACGACGCGCTCCTCGGTGGTGTCGAAGGCACCGGCCACCAGGGTGCGCCACAGCGTGATGCGGGTCCAGGTCAGGTCGGTGTCACCGGGCGCGTAGTCGATCGCCCGCTGGCGCAGCGCGGCCACCGGGTCGGGCGACTGCGCGCAGTCGGTGATCCGGCGGTCGGCGACGACGCCGAGGAAGTCGTTCGCGATGATGTCCGGCGGTTCCTGGTGCCACCAGGTGACGACCGGGACGTCGGGCGCGAGCAGCGGCATGACCACCGACTCGGCGTGCAGCGCGAGCCGGCCGTACATACGCATGACGACCGCCTCGGCCGGGCCGAGACGCCCGCCCACGACGATCTCGGCGTCCAGCCGGCTGCGGCCCTCGAGGTCGGAGCGCACCACGATGAGCAGCCGGCAGGGGTGCGCGGCGGCCGCGATGGTGGCGGCCGCCTCGGCCTCGCGGACCTTTTTCTCCTCGACGACGGAGACCAGGGTCAGGGCGAGACCCGAGGCCACGCCGCCCGCGCTGCGCCGCTCGGCGGCGAGCGCCTTGACCACCTCGTTGCCGGTGGTGTCCCACAGGCCGATCATGCTCGCCTCCATGTCCGGCCCTCGCGGGCCAGCATCTCGTCCGAGGCCCGCGGGCCCCACTCGCCGGCGCGGTAGGGCTCCGGCTTGACGCCGGCCCAGGCCGCCTCGAGCGGGTCGATGACCTGCCAGGACTGCTCGATCTCGGCCGCGTCCGGGAACAGCGTCCGGTCGCCGACCAGCACATCCAGCACGAGACGTTCGTACGCCTCGGGGCTGGACTCGGTGAACGCCTCGCCGTACTGGAAGTCCATCGCGATGTCGCGGACCTCCATCGTGGTGCCGGGCACCTTGGAGCCGTATTTCAGCACCACGCCCTCGTCCGGCTGCACGCGGATGACCAGCTGGTTGTGGCCCAGCATCTCCACGTCGGCCGGGTCGAACGGCAGGTGCGGCGCCTTCTTGAAGAGGATCGCGATCTCGGTCACCCGGCGCGGCATGCGCTTGCCGACGCGCACGTAGAACGGGACCTCGGCCCATCGTCTGTTCTGGATGCCCAGGCGGACCGCCGCGTACGTCTCCGTGGTGGAGTCGGCCGGGATGTTCTTTTCCTCGAGATAGCCCACGGCCCGCTCACCGGCCACCCAGCCGGGGAGGTACTGCCCGCGGACCGAGCCCTTCGAGATGTCCTTCGGGATGGCGATGGCCTTGAGGACCTTCAGCTTCTCGGCGCGGACGTCGTTGGGGTCGAAACTCGTCGGCTCCTCCATCGCGACCAGGGCGAGGAGCTGGAGCAGGTGGTTCTGCAGGACGTCGCGGGCGGCGCCGGACGCGTCGTAGAACGCGGCGCGGGTGCCGATGCCCACATCCTCGGCCATCGTGATCTGCACCGAGTCGACGTATTTCGAGTTCCACACGGGCTCGAACAGGCTGTTGGCGAAGCGCAGGGCCAGAATGTTCTGGACCGTCTCCTTGCCCAGGTAGTGGTCGATCCGATAGACGTCCTCGGGCGTGAAGACTTCGTCGACCAGCTGGTTGAGCGCGATGGCGGTCTGCAGGTCGTTGCCGAACGGTTTCTCGACCACGACCCGGCGCCAGCCACCGGACTTGGCGTTGTCGGCCATGCCGGTGCGGGCGAGCTGGTTGAGCACAAGCGGGAACGCGGCCGGCGGGATGGAGAAGTAGAAGGCGGCGTTGCCCGGGATGCCGTTGCGTTCGCGCAGGTCGTCCAGGGTCTCGGCCAGGTGGTCGAACGCGGCGTCGTCGTCGAACGAGCCGGGCACGAACTGGAACTGGCTGGCGAGCCGCTGCCAGACGTCCTCACGCCACGGGGTCCGGGCGCCCTTTTTCGCCGCCTCGTACGCCAGCGACTCGAAGTCACCGTCACCCCAGTCGCGGCGGGCGAAGCCCAGAACCACGAAACCGGGCGGCAGCAGACCGCGGTTGGCCAGGTCGTAGACGGCCGGGATGAGCTTCTTTCGGGACAGGTCACCGGTGACTCCGAAGATCACCAGAGCACACGGCTCCGGGATCCGGGGAAGCCTGCGGTCCTGTGCGGTACGCAGCGGATTGCCCACGTGGTCCATCCTGCCAGTTTTCGGTGTCGTGCAAGTGTCTTAGCAGGGACAGGAGAAAGGGACCTGCGGATCGCAGGTCCCTTCTCGATGTGTCAGGCCGCGTCGCTCGGGGAGCCCGAGCCCTTGGCCGCCGCCTTCAGCGACTTGTCGACGCCCTCGAGCAGCTCTTTCCAGCTGGCCTCGAACTTGTCGACGCCCTCGTCCTCGAGCACCTTGAACACGTCGGGCAGGTCGACGCCGACCGTGGCCAGGTCGGCGAAGACCTTGCGGGCGGAGTCGTACGAGCCGGTCACCGCGTCGGCGCGGGTCACGCCGTGGTCGGCGAACGCGTGGATCACGGACTCCGGCATGGTGTTGACCGTGCCCGGAGCCACCAGCTCCTCGACGTAGACGGTGTCCTTGTACTCCGGGTTCTTGGTGGAGGTGGACGCCCACAGCGGGCGCTGCGGCTGCGCGCCGGCCGACTCGAGGGCCTTCCAGCGGTCGGTGCCGAAGACCTCCTCGTACGCCTCGTACGCGAGCTGGGCGTTGGCGATGGCCGCCTTGCCCTGGAGCGCCTTCGCCTCGTCGCTGCCGATCTTGTCGAGGCGCTTGTCGATCTCGCTGTCCACGCGGGAGACGAAGAACGACGCCACCGAGCCGATCTTGGACAGGTCGTGGCCGTTGGCCTTGGCCTGCTCGATGCCGGCCAGGAACGCGTCCATGACCAGGCGGTAGCGCTCGTTGGAGAAGATCAGGGTCACGTTGACGCTGATGCCCGCGCCCAGGACCGCCGTGATCGCCGGGAGGCCCTCGAGCGTGGCCGGGATCTTGATGTAGAGGTTTTCCCGGTCGACGAGCCACCAGAGCGTCTTGGCCTCGGCCACGGTGCTCTCGGTCTCGTGGGCCTTGCGCGGGTCGACCTCGATCGACACGCGACCGTCGAGGCCGTTGGAGGCGTCGTAGGCCGGGCGCTCGACGTCGCACGCGTCGCGGACGTCGCGGCCGGTCATCAGCCGGACCGCTTCCTCGACCGTGACGCCCTGCGCCGCGAGGTCCTTGAGCTGCTCGTCATAGGCGTCCGCGTCGGACAGCGCCTTCTGGAAGATGCTCGGGTTGGTCGTCACGCCGACCACGTGCTGCTCGTCCAGCAGCTTCTTCAGCGAGCCGGTGGTCAGACGGGGGCGGGAGAGGTCGTCGAGCCATACCGCCACACCTGCGGCGGAGAGCTCAGCCAGCCTGTCGGTCATCACGTACTCCTTCTACTAACCCTTTGCAGTGCGGCGGAGCCGCTTGAATGGGCTCAGTTGCCGGTCGTGTGACCGGTGATCTCGCCGACCTTGGCCAGGGCGGCGTTGGCCTTTGCCACCACGTTGTCCGCGGTGAATCCGAAGTTCTCGAAGAGGATCTTGGCGGGTGCGCTGGCGCCGTAGTGCTCGATGCTCACCGGCTCGCCGGCCTCACCGAGGATGCGGTCCCAGCTCTGCCGGATGCCGGCCTCGACCGTGACCCGCGCCTTGACGCCGCGGGGCAGAACCGCCTGCTGGTATGCGGTGTCCTGCTCGTAGAACCACTCGAGGCAGGGCATCGACACCACGCGGGTCGGGGTGCCCTCGGCCTCGAGGCGCTCCTGGGCGGTGAGGCAGTACTGCACCTCGGAGCCGGTGCCGATGAGGATCACCTTGGGCTCGCCGGTGCTCGCCTCGGACAGGATGTAGCCGCCCTTGAGCGTGCCCTCGGCCGACGCGTACTTGGTGCGGTCGATCGTGGGCAGGTTCTGCCGCGACAGCGCCAAGCCGGTCGGGCGGTCGCCGTGCTCGATGGCGCCGCGCCAGGCGTAGGCGGTCTCGTTGGCGTCGGCCGGGCGCACGATGTCGAGGCCGACGATGGCCCGCAGCGCGGACAGGGTCTCGATCGGCTGGTGGGTCGGGCCGTCCTCGCCGAGACCGATCGAGTCGTGCGTCCACACGTAGATGACCGGCAGCTTCATCAGCGCGGACAGGCGAACGGCGCCGCGCATGTAGTCGCTGAAAACCAGGAACGTGCCGCCGTACGGACGGGTGCGGCCGTGCGCGGTGATGCCGTTGAGGACCGAGCCCATGCCGTGCTCACGGATGCCGAAGTGCAGCGTGCGGCCGTACTCGTTGCCGGGGAACGCCTTGGTCGCGTACTCGGCCGGGATGAAGGACGGCTCGCCCTTCATCGTGGTGTTGTTGCTCTCGGCCAGGTCGGCCGAGCCGCCCCAGAGCTCGGGCAGCACCGGCGCCAGCGCGTTGAGCACCTGCTGCGAGGCAGCGCGGGTGGCGACACCCTTGGGGTCGGCCGGGAAGTCGGGGAGCGACTTCTCCCAGCCCTCGGGCAGCTTGTGCGCCGACAGCCGGTCGAACAGCGCCTTGCGCTCCGGCTCGGCCTTGGCCCAGGCCTCGAACCTGGTGGTCCACTCGGCGTGCGCCGCCTTGCCCCGCTCGACCACCGCACGGGTGTGCGCGAGGACGTCGTCGGCGACCGCGAACGTCTCGTTCGGGTCGAAGCCGAGGATCTCCTTGGTCGCGGCCACCTCGTCGGCGCCCAGCGCGGAGCCGTGGATCTTGCCGGTGTTCTGCTTGTTCGGCGCGGGCCAGCCGATGATGGTGCGCAGCACGATGAACGTGGGCTTGTCGGTGACCTTGCTGCCGTCGGCGATCGCCTTGTGCAGCGCCTCGACGTCCTCGTGGTACTCCGAGCCCTTGGACGGGTCGCCCTTGCGCCAGTCGACGTGCCGGACGTCCCAGCCGTACGCCGCGTAGCGCGCGCCGACGTCCTCGTTCTTGGCGATCCGGGTGTCGTCCTCGATGGAGATCTCGTTGTCGTCGTAGATCACCGTGAGGTTGCCGAGCTTCTGCACGGCGGCGATCGCGCTCGACTCGTGGCTGACGCCCTCTTCGATGTCGCCGTCCGAACACAGCACGTACACGTTGTGGTCGAACAGAGAGTCACCGGTGTCGGGCTCGGGGTCGAACAGACCACGCTCACGACGGGCGGCCATGGCCATGCCCACCGCGTTGCCGACACCCTGGCCGAGCGGGCCGGTGGTGACCTCGACGCCGGGGGTGTGCCCGTACTCCGGGTGGCCCGGGGTCAGCGAGTCCCACTGCCGCAGCGAGGCCAGATCGTCCAGCGCCAGGCCGAAGCCGTTCAGGTAGAGCTGAATGTAGAGCGTGAGGCTGGAGTGCCCACAGGAGAGCACGAAGCGGTCACGCCCGGCCCACAGGGGATCGGTGGGGTCGTGCCGCATCACCTTGTTGAACAGCAGGTATGCGGCTGGCGCGAGGCTCATCGCCGTACCGGGATGGCCGTTGCCGGATTTCTCGACGGCATCCATGGCCAAGACCCGAACGGTGTCCACCGCTTTGCGGTCTAGGTCGGACCAATTGAGTGCAGGATCAGTGGCAGCCACGTCGGTTGTGCTCCTCGGGCATGTTTTGGGGAACCCTTTTAAGGTTGACCCTATCCACTTGGGTTAAACCCGCGCCCGGGGAACGCCTCAGGCCCATACGCTGAGAGCGGACATGCGTTGTGTGACGCCGTGCACCTGGCAAGGGTCGCCAGAGCAGCGGAGATGGCTGAGCGTAGGCTGTCCCAGCGTGCCGCCGGCCTGGGCCGGCAACGGTCGTGATTTTGGCTAGTGCCGATGCCGGAAGGTGGCAGTCCGTGAGCATGATCACCGAGCGTCCCGTCCCCGGACGGCCGCCCGGCGTTCGGGAGCGCGCCGCGTCAGCGGCCCGACCCGACGCACGTCGCGATCTCCTGGCGGTGTTCCGCGCCTACCTGGCGCTGACCAAGCCGCAGATCGTCGAATTGCTGCTGGTGACCACCGTTCCGACCATGATGGTGGCCGCCGGTGGGTGGCCTGACCTGCGGACTCTCGCGGTGGTCCTGGTCGGTGGAGCGCTCGCGGGCGGTGCCGCCAGTGCGCTCAACTGCTACATCGACCGGGACATCGACCAGTTGATGCGGCGGACGAAGCGCCGCCCCCTCCCCGCGCACACGGTGACGCCGCGGGCCGTGCTCATCTTCGGCCTGACGCTCGCTGTGATCTCGCTCGTATTCATGGGGGCGTTCACCAACTGGCTGGCGACGGCGCTGACCGCCGGGGCCATCTTCTATTACGACGTCGTCTACACGCTCTGGCTCAAGCGCCGCACCCCGGCCAACACGTTCTGGGGTGGCATCTGCGGAGCGGCGCCGGTGATCATCGGCTGGGCCGCCGTGACCGGCACCGTGGCTCCGCTGGGATGGGCGCTTTTTGCGGTTGTCTTCTTTTGGCAGATGCCGCACTTCTATGCGCTCGCCATCAAGTACAAGGACGACTACGCCCGAGCCGGCATCCCGATGCTGCCGGTCGTCCGGTCGGCCCGGCGGGTCAACACCGAGATCCTGCTTTTCACCGTGCTGACCGTGGTGGCCTCGCTGGCGGCCTGGCCGCTGGGGCTGGGCCCGATCTACGGCGCCGCCGCCATCGTCACCGGGGCCTGTTTCCTGGGCGAGGCGTTCCTGCTGGTGCGGCGGTCGCGGGCCGGCGGGCCGCTCAAGCCGATGCGGCTGTTTCACTGGTCCATCACTTACCTGACCATCCTCTTCATCGCGGTGGCGGTGGACGCGCTCGTCTGAGCGTTCTCGGGTCTTCGCGCTCGTCCGCTGTCAGCGGGCGGGCGCGCTGTCGATTTCGCGCTCACGGACTTGTTTCCGGTCCGGATTCGTGCCAGATTTTTGGTGCTTGGACGGGGATGTCGGGCTCGGTCGTGTTTGCCGCGCCAGGCCGGGCCGGGGTCCGGCGGTCTCGGCTGAGGGTTACGGGCGTCGCACAGAGTGCCCGGTATCGCCGTATTACTGGTTACCGTCGGTCACTCGATAGATGGAAACCCGTTGATGTGCGCAATTAGGTCAAAATCGGGCCATAACAATGTGTCGAACAGCTAAACTCGCAGGTAATTCGTCTCACAAAAGGACGGCAGGGGTACTTGTCCCGGGCCGGCACGTGCTTACTCTTCCGGTCATGGCTCAAGGTTCCGATACGACACTGACCGCGGGGATCAAGTCCTTCGCCGCCGGCCACGGTGGCGCCAAGGCGGTCATCGAATACGTCGGCAAGCGTGGTGCCCGCATCGTTCTCGTCGGTGAGGACGGCGAGTGGTCCGACCAGTTCGCCGACGACACCATGGTCGCCCGCAAGGCGTGTGAGAACGCCGGCGTCGAGGTGGAGAACGAGTGGGAGCGCGAACTTCTGGAGCAGATGCGTCCCAGCAACGACTTGTGGCGTTCGATGGCGCGCCGGAGCATGGCCCGCTGAGTTGACTTCTTCTGACCACGCGACCCGGGAGAACTCCCGGGTCGCTCTCGTTACCTGTGACCTCTTCCCCGATCTGTGGGAGGACGACTTCCCGCTGCGCGACGCCCTGCGCGGTCACGGCGTCGAGGTGGACGCCGTCCGCTGGGACGACGCCGAGGCCGACTGGACGGTCTACGACCTGACGGTGATCCGCTCGCCGTGGGATTACGTGGCCCGGCACGACCTGTTCATCGCCTGGGCGCGGAGTGTTCCGCGACTGGCGAACCCGGCCAGGGTCCTCGAGTGGAACACCGACAAGCGCTACCTGGGTGAGCTCGCCCGGGCCGGCCTGCCGGTCACCCCGACCGGCTTCGTGGCGCCGGGCGAGGCTTGGGCCGCGCCCGAGACCGGCGAGTGGGTGGTCAAGCCCACGATCAGCGCCGGCAGTCAGGACACCGGCCGTTACGCCCTGCCCGCCCAGCGCGACCGGGCCGAGGCCCACGTGGCCCGGCTGACCGCCGCGGGCCGCACCGCGATGATCCAGCCCTACCTGGGCGCGGTCGACGAGGCGGGCGAGACGGCGCTCATCTTTCTGCCCGGCGCGGCGGGCGACCTCACCTACAGCCACGCGATCCGCAAGGGCGCGATGCTGACCGGCCCCGACGAGGGCGCGATCGACCCGGGCAGCGAGCGGATCGACCCCCGCACCCCGACCGAGGCCGAGCGCCGGGTCGGCGAACGGGTCCTCGCCGCCGTCCCGGGCGGGACCGGGCAGCTCCTCTACGCCCGGGTCGACCTCATTCCCGGTCCCGACGGCGAGCCGCTGCTGGTCGAACTCGAACTGGCCGAGCCGACTCTCTTCCTGCGTCACGCCGAGGGTGCCGCCGCGCGCCTGGCCGACGCCATCGTCAACCGCCTCTGACCCGTTTCTGGGCCGAGGTGACGGGGCGGTGGCCGGAGAGAGGTCAACCACCGCCCGCGCCCAGGGTTGCGCGGGCGGTCGCGCAGAGACACCGGGGACGACCGCCCGCTCGAAGCGGCTCTTTCTAAGCGTTCCTCCTTCCGTCGCCGGCGCTTACCGGACCGCCGGCGCTCACCGAGCAGCCGGCGGTAGGCGGGCGGCACCCGCGGAGTCGTTCACCGTAGGGAAGCGGTGACCTCGTCCCGGGCGGGCGCCGCCCTCATCGGCAGGGCTTTCGCGGGCGCCGATCCGCCTGACGGGTGCGGATCGGCTGCCCTGCCGGGTCTCGGGGGTGGCCGTGGCTCGGGTCAGCCCGGGCCCGCGCGGGCCCGGGCTGACCCACCGGCCGGGCGGGGGAGCCGAGCGGGGCGTCCGGTGTGGTGCAAGTGACCGGTGAGGTTCGTGTGCGGCATGGACACAGCGTGCCGAGTTGAGGCGCGCACCATCGGGCCGAAGTGTTTTCTGTGGACGACACGCGGGTTATCCACAGGGGTCGTTCCGAAAAGCCCAGGTCAGCGAGGAACACGGGTCGGCGGCAAGGCGCCGGCTCTGATCGGAGTGGAGTCGGCGAGCAGACTCGACGGCCAGTCAGCGGGGAGCGGGGACCGGCTCCTCGGCCGCGGCGGGGGCCGGCGCGACGGGGGCCTCGGCCGGGGTCGCCAGCGGGCGTTCGCGCAGCGACCACAGCACCGACAGGGTGCCCGTCCAGACCAGGCCGGCGCCGAGCATGTGCGCGCCGACCAGCAGGACCGGCAGGTGGGTGAAGTACTGCACGAAGCCGATCAGCCCCTGGCCGAGCTCGATCGCCAGCAGGACGACCGCGGCCCGGACGGCGGCCCGGGGTGCGCCCACGGCCCGCAGCGTGAAGATCAGGGCCAGGGTGAGGCCGAGCAGCAGGAGCACGACGTCGGCGTGGGCCTGGGAGATCGCGGCCGGGTCGAGACCGTTGCGCTTGGCGTCGACGTCGCCGGCGTGCGGGCCGCTGCCCGTCACGACCACGCCCAGGGCGATCACGGCGGCGCTCACCGTGGTCAGGATCCACGCGAGGTGCCGGACGGGGCTCGGGACCACGCGCACCGGCGGCCCGTCGCCCTCGGCGCTACGCCGCCACAGGGCGTACGCGAAGGCGATGATGACGATCGAGATCAGGAAGTGCACGCCGACGACCCACGGGTTCAGGTTGGTCAGCACGGTGATGCCGCCGACCACGGCCTGCAGCGGGATGTAGAGCAGGACGGCGACGCTCAGCAGCACCCGGGACCGGCGGCGGGGGCGTTCCAGCAGGGCCGCGACGACGCAGGCGACCGCGATGAAGCCGAGCGCGAACGTCAGCATCCTGTTGCCGAACTCGATGACGCCGTGCACGCCCATCTCGGCCGTCGTCGTGTACGACGAGTCGGTGCACCGGGGCCAGGTCGGGCAGCCGAGCCCGGAGCCGGTCAGCCGGACCGCGGCACCGGTGACGATCAGCGCTACGTTGGCGACAAGGGACGCCAGGGCCAGAGGGCGCAGCGGGGAGAACTTCACCTCTGGCATCGTACGCAGGCAATTGATCGTGTTTCGCAGAGCTCCCGGAGCTCGGTGGTGTGGATCACCGGGGAGTCGGTTTGCAGCCGTCCGCGGAAATACGTAACGTTGGCGTAGTGAAATACGAGGTGCTGAACCGGAGCGGTGCGGTGGCGTCAGCCAGCGCGTCGGACGGTCGCACCCGTGATCGGGTCGCCCAGCTGCTGCTGGAGCGCGGTTCGGCCACCGCGGCCGAGCTCGGCGCGGAATTGGGGCTGAGCTCCGCGGCTATTCGCAAGCACCTCGATGCGATGCTCGCCGAAAGTCTGGTCGAGGCCCGCGAGGTGCGCAAAAGCGGCCCGCGAGGCCGTGGACGCCCGGCCAAGACCTTCGTACTGACGGCCGCGGCCCGCGAGTCGTTCCCGCACTTCTACGACGGTATCGCCACCGCCGCGCTCCGCTGGATCGCGCAGCACCACGGTCCCGATGCCGTCACCGCCTTCGCCTCGTCCCAGGTCGTGGCTTTGGAAGACCGGTGCCGGGCCGCTCTGCTCGAGGCCGGCGACGACCCGATCGCCCGGGCGGAGGCGCTCGCCGAGGCGCTGACCGCGGAAGGCTACGCTGCCAACGCGACCGCGATCGCGTCCGGTGGGCAGTTGTGTCAGCACCATTGCCCGGTGGCTCACGTGGCCGCCGAGTTCCCTCAGCTGTGCGACGCCGAGACCGAGGTCATCTCGCGACTCATCGGCACCCACGTGCAGCGCCTCGCCACCATCGCGCACGGCGACGGGGTGTGCACCACGCACATTCCTGGACCTTCGCGTGTAATCGCCGCACCCACGGTTAGGACAGATACATGACCGACCAGATCGCTACTCAGGAAGAGCATCTCGCCGCCCTGGGCAAGTACGAATACGGCTGGGCCGACACGGACGCCGCCGGGTCGATCGCCCAGCGTGGCCTGTCCGAGGCCGTGGTGCGCAACATCTCCGCGTTGAAGAGCGAACCGCAGTGGATGCTCGACCTGCGGCTCAAGGGCCTGCGCCTGTTCGACCGCAAGCCCATGCCGAACTGGGGCGCCGACCTCACCGGCATCGACTTCCAGAACATCAAGTACTTCGTGCGCTCCACCGAGAAGCAGGCCGCCACCTGGGACGACCTGCCCGCCGACATCAAGGCGACGTACGACAAGCTGGGCATCCCCGAGGCCGAGAAGCAGCGCCTCGTGTCCGGCGTCGCGGCTCAGTACGAGTCCGAGGTCGTCTACCACAAGATCCGTGAGGACCTCGAGGAGCAGGGTGTCCTGTTCCTCGACACCGACACGGCGCTGCGCGAGCACGAGGACATCTTCAAGGAGTACTTCGGCACCGTCATCCCGGTCGGCGACAACAAGTTCGCCGCGCTGAACACGTCGGTGTGGTCGGGTGGCTCCTTCATCTACGTGCCGAAGGGTGTGCACGTCGACATCCCGCTGCAGGCCTACTTCCGGATCAACACGGAGAACATGGGTCAGTTCGAGCGGACGCTGATCATCGTCGACGAGGGCGCCTACATCCACTACGTGGAGGGCTGCACCGCCCCGATCTACTCGTCCGACTCGCTGCACAGCGCGGTCGTCGAGATCATCGTCAAGAAGAACGCCCGTTGCCGTTACACGACCATCCAGAACTGGTCGAACAACGTCTACAACCTGGTCACCAAGCGTGCCGTCTGCGAAGAGGGCGCAACCATGGAGTGGGTCGACGGCAACATCGGCTCCAAGGTGACGATGAAGTACCCGGCCGTCTACATGACCGGCCCGCACGCCAAGGGCGAGGTGCTCAGCGTCGCGATGGCCGGCGAGGGCCAGCACCAGGACGCCGGGGCCAAGATGGTGCACGCCGCGCCGTACACGTCCTCGTCGATCATCAGCAAGTCGATCGCCCGGGGCGGCGGCCGCACGTCGTACCGCGGTCTTGTGCAGGTCCTCGAGGGCTCCTCGCACTCCAAGAGCACGGTCAAGTGCGACGCCCTGCTGGTCGACACCATCTCCCGCTCGGACACGTACCCGTACGTCGACATCCGCGAGGACGACGTCTCGATGGGTCACGAGGCCACGGTCTCCAAGGTCAGCGAGGACCAGCTCTTCTACCTGATGAGCCGCGGTCTTACCGAGGACGAGGCGATGGCGATGATCGTGCGGGGCTTCATCGAGCCGATCGCCAAGGAACTGCCGATGGAGTACGCGCTGGAGCTGAACCGCCTGATCGAGCTGCAGATGGAAGGCGCCGTCGGCTGATCGGCCGGGCCCTCGGACCAAAGCGGATATAAAAGGACGAAATGACTACTGAGGTTATCGCCCCGCCGAGCACCAAGTCGCAGGTGCTGAGCTCCTTCGACGTCACCGACTTCCCGGCCCTCAACGGCCTGGAGGAGGAGTGGCGTTTCACCCCGCTCAGGCGCCTGCGTGACCTGGTCACCGCGACGTCGCTGACCGGCACCGCGCCGCAGGCCGAGCACGCTGACCTGCCGGCCGGTGTCAGCGTGACCAGCGTCGACACGGTCGACCCGGTGCTCACCCCGTTCGACCGGGTGAGCGCTCTGGCGTACGGGTCGGCGGCCGGCGTCACCCTCATCGAGGTCGCCCCCGAGACCGAGGCCGAGCAGGCCGTCGTGATCCGCCTGGTCGGCAAGGGCGGCGAGGCCGCGGCCGCGCGCACCTTCGTCAAGGTCGGCAATTTCGCCAAGGTCACGATCGTGCTCGAGCAGACCGGCACGGCCACGCTGGCCGACAACGTCGAGGTCGTGGTGGGCGACAGCGCTCAGCTGACGTTCGTCACGATCGCCGACTGGGACGCGGGCGCGGTGCAGGCCCAGCACGTCAAGATCCGCCTCGGCCGGGACGCCCACGCCCGCCACGTCCAGGTGGCGCTGGGCGGCGACCTGGTCCGCCAGTTCACCTCGGTCGAATACACCGGGCGCGGTGGCGACGCCGAGCTGTGGGGCCTCTACTTCGCCGACGCCGGCCAGCACTTCGAGCACCGCCAGCTGGCCGACCACTCGGTGCCGGACTGCCGCAGCTACGTCGGCTACCGGGGCGCCCTGCAGGGCGCGTCGGCGCAGACCGTGTGGGTCGGCGACGTGCTGATCCGGGCCGCGGCGACGGGCACCGAGACGTACGAGATCAACCGCAACCTGATCCTGACCGACGGCGCCGTGGCGCACTCGGTGCCCAACCTCGAGATCGAGACCGGCGAGATCGTCGGTGCCGGTCACGCGAGCGCCACCGGCCGCTTCGACGACGAGCAGCTGTTCTACCTGATGGCGCGGGGCATCCCCGAGGGCGAGGCCCGCAAGCTGGTGGTCCGCGGCTTCTTCGCCGAGCTGATCAACAAGATCCCGGTCGAGGAGATCCGCGACCGGCTGGGTGAGGCGATCGAGGCCCGTCTGGCGGAGTACTCGTCATGATCGACTGCACCGAGCGGCACTCTGCCGCGCCTTCGGACGGCCTGGTCGGCGAGGGCCAGGAGAGCATGACAAAGGCGACGCGGTCGTGACCTTCGAGCTCGTCGGCCCGGCGGCCGGCATCGCGAAGGGCACGGCGATCTCGATGGAGATCGGCGAGGTCGACATCGCGGTGGTGCATGCCGACGACGACAACTTCTACGCCGTACGCGACGAGTGCAGTCACGCCTCGGTCCCGCTGTCCGAGGGGGAGATCGAGGGCTGCACGCTCGAGTGCTGGCTGCACGGTTCCCGGTTCGACCTGCGCACCGGCGAGCCAAGCGGCCCGCCCGCGTTCTCGCCGGTGGCGACCTATCCCGTCGAGATCCGCGACGGCGACATCTATGTTTCGACGACCCCGAGTAATGGAGTAAACCCGTGAGCACCCTCGAGATCCGCAACCTGCAGGTGTCGGTGAAGCTGCCCGAGGGCGAGCTGAAGCCGATCCTCGCCGGGGTCGACCTGACCGTGAAGTCGGGGGAGACCCACGCCATCATGGGTCCGAACGGCTCGGGCAAGTCGACGCTGGCCTACTCCATCGCGGGCCACCCGAAATACCAGATCACCGGCGGCTCGGTCACGCTGGACGGCCAGAACGTCCTCGACATGACGGTCGACGAGCGGGCCCGCGCCGGCCTGTTCCTGGCGATGCAGTACCCGGTCGAGGTCCCCGGCGTCTCGGTGGCCAACTTCCTGCGTACGGCGAAGACCGCGATCGACGGCGAGGCCCCCAAGCTGCGTACGTGGGCCGGCGAGCTGCGCGGCGCCATGGAGAAGCTGCAGATGGACCCGGCGTTCGCCCAGCGCAACGTCAACGAGGGCTTCTCCGGCGGCGAAAAGAAGCGCCACGAGATCATGCAGCTCGAGCTGCTCAAGCCGAAGATGGCGATCCTCGACGAGACCGACTCGGGCCTCGACATCGACGCCCTGCGGGTCGTCAGCGAGGGCGTCAACCGGGTGCGCGAGACCGGCGACGCCGGTCTGCTGCTGATCACCCACTACACCCGCATCCTGCGCTACATCAAGCCGGACTTCGTGCACGTCTTCGTCGCCGGCAAGATCGTCCAGGAGGGCGGCCCGGAGCTCGCCGAGCAGCTCGAGGCCGAGGGCTACGAGCGCTACGTCGGCACCCGGGTCTGACCCACCAGGAAGGCAGAACAATGACGTTCGACGTGGTCCAGGTCCGAGCCGACTTCCCGATCCTCTCGCGGGAGGTCAACGGCCACCCGCTGGTCTATCTGGACAGTGCCAACACCTCGCAGAAACCGGCGCAGGTGCTCAAGGCCATGCTCATGCACAACGAGCGGCACAACGGCAACGTGTCCCGCTCGGTGCACACGCTCGGCACCGAGGCCACGTCGGCGTACGAGGACGCCCGCGGCAAGGTCGCGGCGTTCGTCGGGGCGGCCACCCCCGACGAGATCATCTTCACCAAGAACTCGACCGAGGCGATCAACCTGGTCGCCCACTCGGCCGGTCAGCACCTGGCGCTGAAGCCGGGCGACGAGATCGTGATCTCCGAGATGGAGCATCACTCGAATATCGTCCCGTGGCAGCTGCTGTGCGAGCGCACCGGCGCCACGCTGCGCTGGTTCGGCGTGACCGACGAGGGTCGGCTCGATCTGTCCGCGCTGCCCGAGATGATCAACGAACGCACGAAGATCGTCTCGGTCGTGCACATGTCGAACGTGCTGGGCACGATCAACGACGTCTCCGGGATCGTCGCGCGGGCCCACGAGGTCGGCGCGCTGGTCATGCTCGACTGCTCCCAGTCGGTGCCGCACCTGCCGGTCGACGTGCAGGCGCTCGGGGCCGACTTCATCGCGTTCACCGGCCACAAGATGCTCGGCCCGACCGGCATCGGCGTACTCTGGGGCCCCTACTCGCTGCTGGCCGAGATGCCGCCGTTCCTGGCCGGCGGGTCGATGATCGAGACGGTCACGATGGGGGGCACCACCTTTGCCGCGCCGCCGGCCCGGTTCGAGGCGGGCACGCCGCCGATCGCCGAGGCGGTCGGTCTCGGTGCGGCCGTCGACTACCTGAACGCGCTCGGCATGGAGGCCGTCCACCAGCACGAACAGGACATCACCGCGTACGCGCTGAAGACCCTGGCCGACGTGCCCGGAGTGCGCCTCTTCGGCCCGGCCACCCCGGAAGGTCGCGGGGGGACGCTTTCGTTCGCCGTCGACGGGGTACACCCGCACGACGTGGGACAGGTGCTGGACGCGCTCGGCGTCGAGGTGCGGGTCGGGCACCACTGCGCCAAGCCGACCTGCGCCCGGTTCGGGGTGCCGGCGATGACCCGGGCATCGTTCTACCTCTACACGACCACGGACGAGATCGACGCCCTCGCCCGCGGGCTCGACCAGGTCAAGAAGGTGTTCGGCTGATGATGCTCGACGGGCTCTACCAGGAGATCATCCTGGATCACTACAAGCACCCACACGGGCGTGGCCTGCGCGACCCGTTCGACGGCGAGGCGCACCACGTCAACCCGACCTGCGGCGACGAGATCACCGTCCGGGTCGCCGCCGTGGACGGCACTTTTTCCGACATTTCGTACGACGGTCTGGGCTGCTCGATCAGCCAGGCGTCCGCGTCCGTGCTGCACGAGCTGCTTCAGGGGCGATCCGCTTCTGAGACGGCGGGAATCCACGAGGCGTTCGTGGCGCTGATGCAGGGGCGCGGCCAGGTCGAACCCGACGAGGACGTGCTCGGTGACGGCGTTGCCTTCGCCGGGGTCGCGAAATTCCCGGCCCGGGTGAAATGCGCGCTGCTGCCGTGGATGGCTTTCAAGGACGCGGCGGCCCGTGCGGGCGTCGACGTCGCTGCTGCACCGGAGGTTAAGGCATGACGGACACCACTCCCGCCGAGGACACCGCCCTGTCCAAGGCTTCCCTGGACGACATCGAAGAGGCGATGAAGGACGTCGTGGACCCCGAACTGGGGATCAACGTCGTCGACCTCGGCCTCGTCTACGGCACCCACGTCGACGAGGAGAACGTGGTCACCATCGACATGACGCTCACCTCGGCGGCCTGCCCGCTGACCGACGTCATCGAGGACCAGACGCGTACGGCCCTGACCACCGGCCCGGGTGGCGGCCTGGTCAAGGATTTCCGCATCAACTGGGTGTGGCTGCCGCCGTGGGGCCCCGACAAGATCACCGACGACGGCCGCGAGCAGTTGCGGGCCCTGGGCTTCAACGTCTGATTCTTGTCGGACCCCGTTGGTAGAAACGGGCCATGGATTTCTACACCCTGATCGACGAGCGGTCGGCGGCGCTGCGTGACGCAGTCGCCGCCGCTGCTGTTTCCGACGCCCGCGTGCCCGCCTGCCCCGAGTGGGAGCTGGGCGACCTGGTCGCTCACGTCGGCGCGGTGCAACGCTTCTGGGCCGTGGTGGTCCGGGCCGGCGACGCGACCGGCCCACCCGACCGCGCGACGCTCGGCGACCGCGAGCCACACGGCGACCTGCTCACCTGGTCGGCCGAGTCGACGTCGCTGCTGCTGGCGGCCCTGCGCGGCGTCCCCGACGACGCCCCGGCGTGGGCCTGGTGGGGCGACTCCACGGCCCCGCTGACCGTGGGGGCGATCGCCCGTCACCAGGTGCAGGAAGCGGCCGTGCACGCCTACGACGCTCAAGAGGCGCTGGGCCTCCCGCAGCCGCTGCCGGCCGCCGTCGCGGTCGACGGGGTGGCCGAGTTCCTGCAGGTCGGGGTGGGGTCGCTGGGGCCGTGGCCACATCGCTCGGCACGCATCAGGTTCGACGCCGTCGACGGGCCGTCGCATGTTCTCGACCTTTCCCCGGCCGGTGGGCAGCTCGATCCGCCCGCCAGTGGCGAACCGGTGGCGGCCGTGCGGGCGTCGGCCAGTGAGCTGGTGCTGGCCCTCTACGGCCGCATCCCGTTCGACACCCTGCCCGTCGAGGGCGACCGCTCCGTGCTGACCCAGCTACGCACCTGGTCCAACCCCGACTAGCCCCAACGCCGCTCGGTTAAGGCGGTGTGGTGGCCGTCAAGGGGTGGGTGTGTCGGTCGGGCACAGGAAAGCGGAGTTCCGGTATTGAGGTGAGTCACTCCAAGACAGCCTCGAGACCAGGAACTCCGCTTTGGTCGATCAGATTGCCATAACCCGGACGGTGCGGGTAGCCGCGGGCGTGTTCGCGCCGGGCCATCTGGGTGAGCTGACCCGGTTCATACCCTTCGAGATGGTCGACGAGGTCCTCGCCGCGACCCGCCGAACCCAGCAACGCATCCGGCTGCTCCCGGCCCGGGTGACGGTCTACTTGATCCTGGCCGGGTGCCTGTTCGCCGAACTCGGCTATCCCCTGGTCTGGCAGAAACTGACCGCCGGGCTGGACGGGCTGGACCTGACCGAGCCGTCCTCGGGCACGCTGCACGACGCCCGGCAGCGACTCGGGCCGGCACCGTTGCGGGCACTGTTCGACCTGCTCCGCGGCCCGGCCGCGACCACCGCCAAACACGCCGTGTACTGGCGGAACCTGCTGGTGACCGTGATCGACGGGACCACCATGTCGGTCGCCGACGCTGAAAAGGTGCGGGTCCGTTACCGCAAACAACGCGGCAACAACGGCGGGGCCGGCTACCCGGCACTACGACTCAGTGTCCTGCTCACCGGCGGCACCCGCTCGATCATCGACGCCGTGTTCAGCCCGACCAGCACCGGCGAACTCGACCACGCCCGCACCCTGGCCCGCAGCCTGCGGCCGGGGATGTTGCTGCTGGCCGACCGTAACTACGCCGCCGCCGACCTGATCAAAACCATCGCCGCCACCGGCACGGACCTGCTGATCCGCTGCAAGAACGGCCGCCGCCTACCGGTCATCAGCCGCTACCACGACGGGTCCTGGCTGTCGGTCATCGGCACCGTCCGGGTCCGGATCATCGACGCCCAGATCAGCGTCAGAACCAGCGACGGCACCCACACCAGCGGCTACCGGCTGATCACCACCCTGCTCGACCCGCACGCCCATCCCGCCGGTGAACTGATCAAGCTGTATCACCGCCGCTGGGAAGTGGAGACCGCCTACCTGGAGATCAAGTCCAGCATCCTCGGCGGACGGGTCCTGCGCGCCCGTACCCCCGACGGCATCGACCAGGAAGTCCACGCCCTGCTGGTCGTCTACCAGATCCTGCGCACCGCCATGACCGACGCCACCGACAGTATCCCCGGCCTCGACCCCGACCGGGCCAGCTTCACCACCGCCCTGAACACTGCCCGCGACCAACTCACCAACGCCGCCGGAGTGATCGCCGACACCGTCATCGACCTGGTCGGCGCCATCGGCCGCGCGGTCCTGGCCCATCTACTACCTGACCGCCGGATCCGGGTGAAAACCCGCATGATCAAACGCTCGAACTCCAAATACCAGGCCCGCGGACCCAACATAGACCGACACAGCTACAAAGCCACCATAGCTATAGACATCATCACAAACCCTTGCTGACCAGCCACCCGCCCTAACCGAGCGGCGTTGCGACTAGCCCGCGCTCGCCGCCCGACCGATCGCTGGGCTGGTCAACGCTGGGCTGGTCAACGCTGAGCTTGTCGCCGCAGACCCGTCACCGCAGAGCCCGCCCTCCTCTGGGGGCCTCCGGCCACGGCGTCAGTGTGACCGTTATTGCCGATCACTGTGGGGCGGCTGGAGACAAAATCCGACCTGTGGACAACGGGTGACCGGCAGCCCGCGGTGCTATGCCGGCGTGGCGGGATGCGGCCGAGGCCGGCCGGGCGGCGCTCGTCCCGCGAAAGGTCATTTGCCGGGTGCGGGCGGCCTGATCGTCCGGACGGCCAGGGGAACGCCTTGCGGGGGCGTCTCGGCCGGAGCGGCCGTCGGCCCCTCGAGCAGGCCCGCGCGTGCTACTTCGGTGCCGGCTACCGGGATCAGCCCGCTTCCCGCGCGGTCTGCGGCGTTGGGGCCGGCCGATCCGGGGTGCGTGGCGACCGGGATCGGCCCGCTCCCGGTACGGTCGGTGGCTTCCGGGCCAGCCGGTCCGGGGCGGGTGGCGGCGGGCTGGGCTGCGTCCGCCGGGTGTCGAGTCGGGTCGGCCGGGTGTCGAGTCGGGTCGGCTGGTTGTGGGGTGGGTTCGGCCGGGATGAAGAGGAAGGCGTTGAGGTTGGTGGCGATGTGCACGATGATCGCCGGGAGGATGCTGCCCGAGAGCAGCGTCGCGTAGGTGAAGACGAGGCCCAGGTATCCGGTACCGAGCATGCCGAGCCGGCCCTGATAGGCGTGGGCGCCGATGAAGAGCGCCAGGCTGAGCACCACCGAGACCGCCATCGGCAGGCCGAACAGAACACGTGGACGCCGAGTGCCGGCAGCCCGCCGCGAAAGAGGATCTCCTCAGTGATGCCCGCGGTCACCGCCAACCCGGCGGCCCCCCAGCGCTCCTGGCGCGTGCGGGGATACATCGCGGTGAGACGTGCCCGCACCGGGTGAGCTCGACCGGCCCGCATGTTCCGCCGTACTCGGAGGGCGCCGAGGCCCAGCGTGACGACCATGCCGACGGTCAGCACCCAGGCGAAGGCCCCGCCGTGCTCGTCGAGGATGCTGTCGCCCGCCGTGGTCAGGCCGATGTCGGCGAGCGAGAGGCCGGCCGCGAACGCCACCACCAGCGCCGCGGCGGCCCGGGCCCCGCCGACGAGGATGAAGCGCCGGTAGAAGCGGAGCCTGCTGCCGGGAACGACCGGGAGCAACGCCAGCGTGCGTTTCATCCGGACCGTGCCCACGGTGGCGTCCACCACGAGCGTCAGCACCAGGAGGACCGAGAGGATCAGCGGGATCACGATCGAAGATCATGACGATCGATCATCCCGGGAGCAACCCCGTCCCGATCAGGCCGGGGGCAGGTGGTCGACCGAGTTGTAGTAGGCGAGCTCCAGGCGGCCGCCGACGTCCACGAAACGGCTCAGCGACGCGTTCCGGACGTTGCCGGCAGCGCGCTCGGCGGCCAGCACCTGACCCCAGTCGAGCTGCTCGATGACGGCCCGCATCATGAGGACGACCGCGTCGTGGGCGACCACGACGACCCGCTCGCCGGCGTGGTCGCGGTGGAGGTCTTCGAGGAACGCGGCGAGGCGCACCTCGATGTCGGCGAACGACTCGCCACCCGGCGGGGCGTAGTGGTGTTCGCCGGCATCGGCCCGGCGTTGCGCCTCGTCGGGGAAGCGCTGGGCGACGGCGGCCCGGGTGAGCATCTCGAGGTCGCCGAGCAGCCGGTCGACCAGGCGGTCGTCGGTGACCGGCGTGGGCAACTCGACACCGGAGGCCTCGGCCGTCAGCCGCCAGGTCTCGCGCGCCCGCAGATAGGGCGACGTGATCACGACCTGGGGCCGCTCGTTCTCGGGCAGCTCGCCGATCCACTCGCCGAGCGCCGCGGCCTGTTTCGCGCCGAGATCGGTCAGCGGCACTTCCGCGTCGCGGCCGCTCACCTCCGCCTCGAGCAGATCCTCGGCGTCCGCGGCCGGGAAAGCGACGTTGGCCAGGCTCTGCCCGTGCCGGACGAGGACAAGTTCGGCAACCACACCCATGATCCGACCCTATCCCGTCAGCAGACTGTGGAGGCAGGCCGACGACGCGGGGGAAGTGGGGGCGCAGGGCTACGCCGTCGCGGAAGCGGAAATTCGGTCGCCCGGAGTGTGCGGCGGAAGACATCATGACCGCGTGACCAAGCCGATGCTGCCTCCCGCTGTCCTTGTCGCTGTGGCCGATCGGGCCGCGCGACAGCAGCGCCGCGTCAGCGGAACGGCGGTCCGTCAGCAGCGGTCATGAGCGCGGCGTTCGTGGCCGGCGTCGTCGCCGGCTACGGAGTCGCGCTGCCGATGGGCGCCATCGGGGTGCTCATCGCCGGGCTCAGCGCGCGCATCTCCCTGCGGGTCGGCGCGGCCGCGGGCCTGGGCGCGGCGACGGCGGACGGCGTCTTCGCGGCGATCGCCGCCGCCGGGGGAGCAGCCGTGGCGGGCGTGATCGCGCCCATCACCACACCGCTGCGCTGGGTGGCGGCCGTCGTGCTGCTCGGGATAGCCGCGATGACCACGCGGGCCGCCTTCCGCAAGCCGGGAACGGCGGCGGTCGGCCAGCGTCCGGCTAACCCGTGGCGGGCCTACCTCGGAGTGCTCGGCCTGACCCTGCTCAACCCGGCCACGGTCATCTATTTCGCCGCCCTGGTGCTGGGCCGCGGTGGCGAAGGTGGCGGACTGCTCTTCGTCGCCGGCGTCTTCCTGGCCTCGGCCAGCTGGCAGTTGGCGATAGCCGGCGGCGGCTCCCTCGTCGGCCGGTGGCTCACCGGCGATCGAGGCCGCGTCCTGACCGCGCTCCTCTCCAGCCTCGTGATCGCCGTCCTCGCCGTCCGCCTGCTGTTCCCCACCTGATCAGGGCCCGGCCCGTCCCTGGGCGGGGCGCAGCAGAGAGCGAGTCCGGCGGGATCTCGCGCCACCCGGCCGGCATCGCCGGCAGAACTGATGCTGCTGGAAGCCGTCGCCGAGCCGGGCCGCCGACCGGTTGGGGACGCCCCGGACGCGGCCGGTGGCCAGCGCTTCGAGGATCACTCGAGGAAGTCGATCATGGTTGCAGGCGGGCCACCGCGCCGGTCTCGAGGGCGGCCCACACCGCGCCGTCGGGGCCGATCGTGAGGCCGTGCGGTTCGGAGGACGGGGTGGGCAGGTCGTGTTCCTCGACTGTGCCGGACGGGTCGATGTGGGCGATGCGGTTGGCGGCCCACTCGGTGAACCAGCAGCCGCCCCGCGATTCGGCCACGATGGCGTGCGGACGGGCCGCGCGGTCGGAGAGCGGGAACTCGACGATGCGGCCGGCGGTGTCTATCCGGCCGATCTGGCCGGCGCCTATCTCGACGAACCAGAGCGCGTCGTCGGCGCCCAGGGTGATGCCGACCGGGGCCGCGCCGGCGGTGGGCAGCTCGTGCAGCACGATCGTGCCGTCGAGGTCGATGCGGCCGATCGCGTTGCCCTGGTTGAGGGCGAACCACAGGGCCTGGTCGGGACCGGGAACGATCATGGAGGGGAAGCCGCCGGTCACCGGGATCGGGAACTCGGTGACCGTGCCGTCGGGGTCGAGGCGGCCGATGGCGTCGGCGTTCATCTCGGTGAACCACAGGGCGCCGTCGGGCCCGGGCGCGATGCCGAACGGGGCGCCCCGCACCTCGTACGAGCTCAGGTGGCCGTCGGTGGTGATGCGCCCGAGGTGGTCGTCACGGTTGCGGGTGAACCACAGCGCGCCGTCGCCGCCGACCGTGATGATCGACGGGCCGCTTTCCGGCGCATCGAGCGTGAACTCGTCGACCGAGCCGTCGACGGTGAGGCGCGCGATGCCGCCACCGTGGACCAATGTGATCCACAAAGCTCCGTCGGGGCCGGTGACGATGCCGTACGGCCCGGAACCGGTCTTTGTCACCTGGATCTCCTGCACGCAAATCTCCTTCCCTCGGATGCCCGCCGCTCAGAGATGTTTGGTCGCCTCTCGGACCGACAGGCCGGACAGCGTGTCGCGGTGGGCCTCGACGAAGCCGCGGACCGCCTCGGGCGCCGTACGCGCGTAGTGCCGCAACGCCCACCCGATCGCCTTGCGGACGAAGAAGTCGCGGTGGCCGGCCTGCGCCGCGCAGTAGCCGAACAGCCGCTCCTCGTCGGTGTCGGCGCCGTAGTGCAGCTGGTGCAGGATGGCCGTGCGCACCACCCACATGTTGTCGTCGCGGGACCACTCGTCCATCGCGGTCACCAGGGCGGGATGCCGTTGCACCAGACCGCCGGTGAAGCGCGTGGCCAGCGAGTCGATCGTGTCCCACCACGATTTCGTCGTGATCAGCCCGCGCAATGCCGGCAGGAACCCCGGCCCGGGGACGGCGACGTGACGGACCAGATAGCTGCAGGCGACGTACTGGAATTCGCGCTGATCACGCGCCCACAGGGCCGTCACGATCGCGCGCAGCTCACCCTCGGACGGTGGGGGCAGGCCGGCCAGCGCCCCGCGCTCGAGTTTCTGCAGCGCGGGGGCGGGCAGGCCGAGGAACGGGAAGTGATCTTTCATATACGCCGCCATGGCCGCGGCCCGCACCGGATCGGCGGCGGGCAGCAGCTGCTGGTCGAGTCGTTCGAGCAGCGTGGCGGGCAGGTCGGTCATGCCGTGGATCCTGCCACCGTAGTCTGACAAGAATGGGCGAACGAGCGGCCGCGGGCGGCGGGAAATGGGTCGATGTCGCGCCGGAGCGGCTGGTCAGGTGGCTCGAGAATTTCGAGCGCCGGCATGGGGCGTACCGCGCCGAGGGGTTGACCTTGATCGCGGAGGACGGCGCCTCGGCGACCTGGCAGGTGCCGCCCGGTGCCGCGCCGGTGGAAACGCTCGAGGCGCTGATCGCGGAGGCGCAACGGCCGCGCCGGATCGGCCTGCTGCTGGCCCGCAAGGGCGCCGTCGCGGCCGGGATAGCCGACGGCACCGAGCTGGTGACCTCCAAGGTGGACCGGAACTATGTGCAAGGGCGCACGGCCGCGGGCGGCTGGTCGCAGCAGCGCTTCGCCCGCCGCCGGGACAATCAGGCAAAGGCGGCCACGGCCGACGGCGCCGGCATCGTGGGGCGACTGCTTCTTCCCGACGTACGCACGTTGGCCGCGCTCGTGACCGGTGGTGATCGCGCCGCGGTGGACGCCATCCTGGCCTCGCCGCCGCTCGCGCCCGTCGCCGCCGTACGCGCCGAACGGTTCTTGGACGTGCCCGAGCCCCGGCATGCGGTTCTGGTGTCCGCGATCGCCGGGGCCCGGGCCGTGTCGGTGCTGGTGCGGGAGCCTTAGAGCGAGCTCGCCGAGAAGGTGTCGCAGTTCTTGGGCGTGCCCGAGTTGTAGCCCTCGGTGAACCACTTCTGCCGCTGGGCTGCCGTGCCGTGGGTGAACTCGGCCGGGTTGACCGGGTTGCCACTGCGCTTCTGGAGCACGTCGTCACCGATCTGGCCGGCCGCCTGGATGCCCTCCTGGACGTCCGCCTCGGTCAGGCTCTTGAAGATCGGCTGGCCGTTGTTGGCCGAGGTCTTGGTGGCCGACTGGGCCCAGACACCGGCGTAGCAGTCGGCCTGCAGCTCCAGCTTGACCGACAGCTCGTTCTGCTTGGCCTCGGAAGCACCCTGCTGCTGCTGGCGCATCTTGGCCTCGGTGCCGACCAGGTCCTGGATGTGGTGGCCGTACTCGTGGGCCAGCACGTACGGCTGGGCGAACTCGCCCGGCGCGCCCAGCTGCTTGGCCAGCACCTGGTAGAAGGTCAGGTCGATGTACACCTTGTTGTCGCCGGGGCAGTAGAACGGGCCCACACCCGCGTCGGCGGCGCCGCAGGCGGTGCTCACCCGGTCGGAGAAGATGACCGTGTTGGCCGGCGCGTACTGCTTGTCGAAGAACTCGGGGGCGGCCTGCTTCCAGTACGCCTGGATCGAGTTGACGTAGAGCACGTTGCGGCAGTCGAGCTGGTCGAGCTTGGTGCTCTTGTCGGCGCACTTGGCCGCGATCGCCGTGTTGTCACCCTGGGTGGCGCCGGTGTCGCTGCCACCGCCGAGGCTGTTGATCCCGAAGTAGCCGCCGACCAGCGCGACCACGATCGTGATGATGACGCCGACGAGTCCGCCGCCGCCGATCGGCAGGCCGCCTATACCGCCGCCGCCTCCACCGCCGGACCCCCGTCGATCCTCGACCTGACTGGTATCGATGTCGGCGTTCTCGTTGAGTTCCATCTCATCCTCACTGAGCCGGGGCGGCGCGGGTGTCCGATGCGTACCCGATGATCTTGATCGTTAATCGGGTGGGAGGTACAGCGGGCCGCCCGGTAGTATGGCTGAGTGCTGCTCTGCGAAGACTGACCTGTCCCGCGCCGACCCCCAGTGATGCCAGCACCTGTGTTGGAGATGCCAGCACCTGTGTTGGAGTGGTCGGCGTTTTCGTGTGCCCGGAGTCAGCCTCTTCTTCCCGAGAGCGAGCCTTGAACCCATGATCACCGCCACCGGACTCGAACTGCGCGCCGGCGCCCGCATCCTGCTGTCCCCGGTCACCCTGCGGGTGCAGCCGGGCGACCGGATCGGCCTGGTCGGTCGCAACGGCGCGGGCAAGACCACCACCCTGAAGGTTCTGGCCGGCGAGGGGCAGCCCTACACGGGCGCCGTCGAGCGCACCAGCGAGGTCGGCTATCTGCCGCAGGACCCGCGCACCGGCGACCTCAACGTGACCGGCCGTGACCGGGTGCTCAGCGCCCGCGGCCTCGACGCGATCATCTCCGAGATGCAGAAACTCGAGATCGAGCTCGAGGAGAGCGCCGACGACAAGCTGATCCGCCGCTACGGCCAGCTGGAGGACCAGTTCTCCGCCCTGGGTGGTTACGCGGCCGAGGCCGAGGCCGCCCGCATCTGCTCCAACCTGGGCCTGCCCGACCGGGCGCTGGCCCAGACGATCGGCACCCTCTCCGGCGGTCAGCGCCGTCGCATCGAGCTGGCCCGCATCCTGTTCGCCAACTCAGGGCAGAACGGCAAGGGCATCCTGCTGCTCGACGAGCCGACCAACCACCTCGACCAGGACTCGATCGCCTGGTTGCGCGGTTACATGGCGCAGCACAAGGGCGGCCTCGTGGTGATCAGCCACGACGTCGAGCTGCTCGAGGCCGCGGTCAACAAGGTCTGGTATCTGGACGCCAACCGCTCGGTCGTCGACATCTACAACCTGGGCTGGAAGAAATACCTCGAGTCGCGCGAGACCGACGAGCGCCGTCGCCGCCGCGAGCGGGCCAACGCCGAGAAGAAGGCCGGCGCCCTGATGGCTCAGGCCGACAAGATGCGGGCCAAGGCCACCAAGACGATCGCCGCGCAGAACATGGCCCGCCGGGCCGAGCGGATGCTCGGCGACCTGGAAGAGGTCCGGACGTCGGACAAGGTGGCCAAGGTGCGGTTCCCCAACCCGGCCCCGTGCGGCAAGACCCCGCTCACGGCGACCGGCCTGTCGAAGTCGTACGGCTCGCTCGAGATCTTCGCCGATGTCGACGTGGCCGTGGACCGGGGCTCGCGGGTGGCCATCCTCGGCCTCAACGGCGCCGGCAAGACGACGCTGCTGCGCATGCTGGGCGGCCTGCTCAAGCCCGACACGGGCGAGGTGCGCGCGGGGCACGGCCTGCGGCTGGGCTATTACGCGCAGGAGCACGAGACGCTCGACGTCGACCGGACCATCCTCGAGCACATGCGCAGTGCGGCGGCCGACCAGACCGACACCGACCTGCGCAAGATCCTCGGCGCGTTCCTCTTCTCGGGTGACGACGTCGACAAGCCGGCCGGGGTGCTCTCCGGTGGCGAGAAAACCCGTCTCGCCCTGGCCACGCTGGTCTGTTCGGGCGCCAACGTGCTGCTGCTCGACGAGCCGACGAACAACCTCGACCCGATCAGCCGCGAGCAGGTGCTGGACGCCATCGCCAACTATCCGGGCGCGATCGTGCTGGTCACGCACGACTCCGGTGCGGTGCAGGCGCTGAAGCCGGACAGGGCCATTCTGCTGCCCGACGGCGACGAGGACGCGTGGAGCGACGACCTGCTGGAGCTCGTCGAGCTCGCATGATCTGCGAATCATCGCCATCGTCTGTTGTCAACTAGTGCCCACACAGACAGTGCGACGTTCGGGCGTTTGCGGTCAGGTCGGGCATCGCTGCGGGTAGGCCCAAGTTGGCACAGTCTCGCCCGCATCGGACAGTAGGCATAACATCGACGCTGCGTCATGTCCCGTTCGAGGGCTCCCTCGATCAAGTGTTTTCGCAGGTGATCGATGGTCTTGGGAGAACGGTAGCGAGAACCGTCCGTGCGGTCGGAAAGTCTGTCGCCCTAACGTCAGTTAACTGTCTGACATTGATGGCCGTGGTCATCGTCAAGTTCCTGACAGTGATAAATGGGCACGTTGGCTACGCCTGGATACCTAGCGCATGATCGTTGGAGGCGGTCTAATAGGTGAGACCGTATGAACCGCACAGTCTGGGACGTGAGGATTCAAGATGCCAGCCACGGGCACAGCCACCAGCACTGAGAAGGGTCGCCGAATCGTCGGCAGCGAGCGCCAGTCGTTAGCGAAGGATCTGGTCAAGCGTTACACCTCCGGTGAGAGTATTCGCGCGCTCGCCGCTTCGACCGGACGCTCCTACGGATTCGTGCACCGCGTACTGACCGAATCCGGCGTGCAGCTCCGCCAGCGCGGTGGCGCGCGTCGCCGCAAGAAGGCGTGACGACCGGCGACGCCGCACCCGGCCTCCCCGCCGACGAGTCGGGCGTTCGCTTCGACCTGGACGGGCCGGTGGCAACGGTGACGTTGTCCCGGCCCGAGGTGCTCAATGCGCAGACCCCCGCGATGTGGGCGGAACTCTCGAACATTTCGCGGAAATTACCTGGCGACGTACGAGTCGTCATTGTCCGGGGCGACGGACGTTCCTTTTCCGCCGGCCTGGATCTATCGGTGGCACGCGGTGAAGGCGATTCTTCACTGGCGTACCTCGCACAGTTGTCACCCGAGGAGTGCGCGGATCGGATTGCCGGCTTCCAGTCGGCGTTCACCTGGCTGCGTAACCCGTCCATCGTGACGATCGCGGCCGTACAGGGACACGCGATCGGCGCCGGTTTCCAACTGGCGCTCAACTGCGACATGCGTGTGCTCGCCGATGACGCGCGGTTCTCGATGGCCGAGGTGACCCTCGGGCTCGTGCCTGATCTGGGCGGCACCAAGCGTCTGACCGAGCTCGTCGGGCCGTCGCGGGCGCTGGAGATCTGCGTGACCGGCCGGCGCATCGCCGCCGACGAGGCAGCGCAGCTCGGGCTGGCCAACGCGGTGGTGCCGGCGGCCGACCTGCCGGCCGCCGTGGCCGACCTCAGCGCCGCGGTGCTCGCTGCCGACCAGGGCGCGGTCGCCGAGATCAAGGCGCTGCTGGCGGGGGCGACCCAGCGGTCGTACGCCGACCAGGACCGGGCCGAACGGGAAGCTCAGACCCGTCGCCTGCACGATTTGCTAGGTGCGGGCGAGTAAGGACCGGTTCGGAATACTCTCCTCACCACCCGGAGTTGTCATACCCGCCGGGCAGACTCTGACTGCCCGCACTTGTGACGCCCCGGGAGGTGACGAGATGAGCATGCCCAGCTGGACGATGCTGCGCTCGATCCAGAACTCGGACCGGGTCAACGAACACCGCCTCCGCCGCGGCACGACCCGGCGGATCCTGCGTTACGCCCGGCCCTACCGCCGGGACATCCTGGTCTTCCTCATCACTGTCGTGATCGCCGCCGGCATCGGCGTCGCGACACCGCTGCTCGCCGGCCACGTGATCAACGCCATCACGGCCGGTGGGTCCGACGCCGCGTCGGTGATCATTCGGCTCGCCGTCATGATCGCCCTGCTCGCGGTGGCCGACGCCTTCCTCTCCCTCGCCCAGAGGTGGTATTCGGCCCGCATCGGCGAGGGCATCATCCTCGACCTGCGCACCAAGGTCTACGACCACGTGCAGCGCATGCCGCTGCAGTTCTTCGCCCGCACCCAGACCGGCGCCCTGGTCAGCCGGCTCAACAACGACGTCACCGGCGCCCAGCGCGCCTTCACGTCCACCCTCTCCGGCGTGGTCAGCAACGTCATCCAGCTCGTGCTCACGGCCGCGGTGATGTTCAGCCTGTCCTGGCAGATCACGACGCTCTCGCTGATGCTCCTGCCGGTGTTCATCATTCCGGCGCGCCGGGTCGGCAAACGCCTGGCCGAGCTCACCCGCGAGTCCTACAACCTCGACGCCAAGATGAACGCGACGATGACCGAGCGGTTCAACGTCGCCGGCGCCCTGCTGGTCAAGCTGTTCGGCCGCCCCGGCGTCGAGGCTGAACGGTTCGGCGAGCGGGCCTCCCGGGTCCGTGACATCGGCATCCAGCAAGCGATGTTCTCGCGCACCTTCTTCGTCGCCATGCTGCTGGTGGCCTCGCTGGCCCAGGCGCTCACCTACGGGCTCGGCGGCTGGCTCGCGGTCACCGGCGGCGTCACCGCCGGCACGGTGGTCACCCTCGCATTGCTGCTGACCCGGCTGTACGGGCCGCTCACCGCGCTCAGCAACGTGCGGGTCGACGTGATGAGCGCGCTGGTCTCGTTCGACCGGGTCTTCGAGGTGCTCGACCTCAAGCCGGGCATCGAGGAGCGGCCGGGCGCGGTCACCCTGCCCGCCGACGCGGGCCGGATCGAGTTCCGTGACGTGGTCTTCCGCTACCCCAGCGCGAGCGAGGTGTCGCTGGCCAGCCTCGAGGACGTGACGACCCTCGACCGTACGGAAAGCGCCCCCGTCCTGCGCGGTGTCGACTTCACCGTCGAGCCCGGCCAGCTGGTCGCGCTCGTCGGCCCGTCCGGCGCCGGCAAATCCACCACGTCGATGTTGCTCAGCCGCATCTACGACGTGACCGAGGGCGCCGTGCTGGTCGGCGGGGTCGACGTCCGCGACACGACGCTCGACTCGTTGCGCGACACCATCGGCGTCGTCACCCAGGACGCCCACCTCTTCCACGAGACCATCGCCGAAAACCTCCGGTACGCGCGTCCCGAGGCCACCGAGGCCGACATGTGGGAGGCGCTGCGCGGCGCCCAGGTGGCCGACCTGGTGGCCACGCTGCCCGACGGGCTGGAAACGGTGGTCGGCGAGCGGGGCTACCGATTCTCGGGCGGCGAGAAACAGCGGCTGGCGATCGCCCGGCTGCTGCTCAAGCACCCGTCGATCGTGGTGCTCGACGAGGCCACGGCCCACCTCGACAGCGAGTCCGAGGCGGCCGTCCAGCGGGCGCTGGCGACGGCGCTCGAGGGCCGCACGGCGCTGGTGATCGCCCACCGGCTGTCGACCGTGCGCGAGGCCGACCAGATCCTGGTGCTCGACGACGGCCGCATCGTGGAACGCGGACGGCACGAGGAACTGGTGGCGGCCGGGGGGCTCTATGCCGAGCTCTACCGCACCCAGTTCGCCGATGCGTCGCCGGCCGCCGCCTACACCGAGGAGGTCGAGATCGTCACCGTCCCCGCCGGGCAGATCGAGCCATAGCTGCGCTAGACCCGTCGTTCGCACATGCGATTGAGTGGCCGCGTTTTCATGGCCAGCGGGGTTGGGTGGGGTCGACGTGGAGGAGTTGTAGGAGTTGGTTTTGTAGGTAGCCGGGTTGAGGGATGGTGGCGGGTTCGTCTGGGGGTGCGGGGATGAGGCGGAGTTCGCCGAGGGCTTGCAGGATGAGTCGTCCGGTGGGTTTCCGGGGGCGGCGGTCGTTGATGTAGAAGCCGCGGATCTCGGTGTCGGGGGCGAGGTTGGCGCGGACTTCGCGTTCGATGAGGCAGAAGATGAGCAGGGCCAGACAGATCACGGTGATCAGGGCGGCGATCCGGCGGTTGCTGCGCAGGAAGATCGGTGCGACGGCGAGCGGTCCTTTGAACTCGCTGTAGCGGCGTTCGACCGTGGGTTGGTCTTTGTATTGCAGGAACACCTCGGTGGTGGTGATGTCGGCGGGCAGGTTGCTCAGCAGGGCATACCAGCCGTCGGCGGCGGCTTCAGCGTCGAGTGCGGGCTGGTCGAAGGTCCAGGCGAAGGTAGGTTTACCGGTGTCGTCGACGGTGATCGTCGTTTGCAGGCAGGCCACGACGCGGCGGTGGCGAGCGATCGCGGCGGCTTTCGCGGTGACGGCTTCGACGGTGCGGTAGTGGCGGGTCCCGGCGGTGCGGGTGAGGGTGTCCAGGTCGGTGCGGGCCCGGGCGAGTTTCAGTGCTCGGGCCTTGGCCTGGGCGGTGGCGTTAGCGGTGGAGTACACCAGGATCCGCCGCAGGGTGTGCACCGGGTCTTGTCTGCGAGGGCCGGCCAGATCCATGGTGTCTTCGCACACCCGGTAGCTGTCACGCAGGATCTGTCGGCTGTTGTCGTCGCGGTCGGCGTAGTAGTCCACGCACGCGGCCTGCCCGGGGTCGAGACCGGCGAACAGCCCGTCGGGGACCCGGGACGCGGCCAGGGGTGCGATGAAGGTGACCTGTTCGGTGTTCATCGCGGTGACGTTGGTGTGGGAGATGAGTTTCGAGTCGCCGACCAGTAGGAAGCTGCGGGGTGTGGCGAGGGTTTGCAGGGCGCGCATGGTGTCGGTGACCTGGGCGATCTCGGCGGCGTTGCCGTCGTAGGCCCGGGCGAAGACGGGGATACCGCCGTCGGCGGACACGGCGATACCCGCCTGGATCTGTTTGAGGTCGGTCCGCCGGTCTTTCGGGTGCCCATAAGCCGGGGCCGGATGCTCGTCGTCGACGCTGTCGTAGGCGCCGTACAGCGAGATCGAGGTCATGTCCCAATGGCAGCGGGTGACGTCGATGCCGAACACATCGATCGCGTTCGCGCCGATCGAACCGACGACCTGGTCGGCCTGATCGGCGAGGGCGTCCAAGGCTCGGCCGAGCCGGTCGTCGTTGAGCAGGTCCGCCTCGATGTCGTAGACCTCCTGCACCGCCCACGCGTGCGCCCAGTCGGCCACGGCGACCATCGCTTTCGGGCTGGTCAGCCGGTTGGCGATCAGCGCTTCGATGACTTGCCCGTGACTGATCGAGGCCACCTCACGTATCGGGCAGGCCCGGTCCACGACACCTGCGATGTCCAACCGGCGGGAGAAATCCGCGATCACCGGCAGCGATCCCAGCTGCTTCTCCATCCGAGTAACCGCAGCGACCTGCGCCCGAGGCCGCCGTGGTCCCCGTCGAGGTCCGTTCAATACACCCATAGATCAACAACGAACCAGTCGCGTGCCCGCAACGCAAGTCACTCACCCGCATGTGCGAACGACGGGGCTAGACGTGGCGTCCCGTGACGGCCAGGAGGCGCTCGAAGTCGGGCGCTCCGGCCGGAGCGGGCACCTCGGGCCCGAAGACGCCCATCTCGCGGCCCTGCGGACCCATCTGCTGGGCGAAGGGCAGCAACTGCTGCACCGCGGCCGGCACCGGCTCGAACTGCTGGCCGGTGGCCCGGGCCAGATCCCAGGCGTGCACGGTGAGGTCGGTCAGGACGAGGTTGGCCACCATCGGCTGGGGCAGACCCATCCCGGGTGAGACCCCCTCGAGCGCGGCCGGATCCGACCAGGCCTCGATCAGCCGGTCGGTCGCCCGGGCGAACTCGTCACGCCAGTCACCGGTGATCACGTCGGGGGTGCTGCTGAAGTCGGGCTGCTCCCGTGTGGCCAGCACCTGGAAGTTGACGACGACCTGGTGAAAATGGTTGAGCAGGTCACGCACCTGGAACTCGGAGCACGGCGTCGGCGCGCCGAGCTGATCGTCACGGATGCCCCGGACGACCGGGACGGCCCGCTCAGCAGCCGCCCCCAGCAACATGCTGATCTCAGTAGTCATGCGCTCGACCGTAGCGAACTCCGCGCCCGCGCCGAGGCCCGTGACCCTTACGAGTCGGCTGCTTGGCGCAACTCGGCGTAGGCCGCGGCGAGGGTGTCCACCGTGTAGTGGGCGTTCAGGCCGCTCGGGTTGGGCAGCACCCACACCGGGACGCCGCCGACCTCGTCGGGTTGCGGGCCGATCTTGGCCTTGGGGCGGGCGAAGGCTGCGCGGTATGCCGTCACGCCGAGGACGGCCAGGAAGCGGGGCTGCCATCGGGCAGCGAGAGCGGCCAGGATCGCGCCGCCCGCGACCAACTCGGCGGGGGACAACTCGTCGGCGCGGGCGGTCGCGCGGGTCACCACGTTGGTGATGCCGAGCCCGGCCGCGGGCAGCTCGAACTGCTCGGACGGGTGTAGTTGGCGCTCGGTGAAGCCGGACAGGTGCAACGCGGGCCAGAACCGGTTGCCGGGGCGGGCGAAGTGGTGCCCGGTCGCCGCCGAGTACAAGCTCGGGTTGATGCCCGAGAACAGCACCCGCAGGCCGGGCCCGACCAGATCGGGAATCGTCCGGCCGCCGGACGCCGCTACTTCGGCCGGTGTCGGCCGTCGGAGCGGCGCCGCCATGTCCGCGGGTGGAGCGGCTTGCTCCGTGAGAGCTGGTGGGTGCGGCCGGGCGGCCCGCTCGGCGGGTGTCGGTTGTGGGGTCACAGCGTGCGCAGGAGGCCGCCGTCGACCGCCATGGTCGTGCCGGTCACGTAGCTGGCGGCGGGGGAGAGCAGGAACGCGGCGACCCGGCCGAACTCGGCGGGCTCGCCCAGGCGGCGCATCGGGATGGTCGACGCGGTCTCGGCCGCGGCGGCGGACGCGTCACCCGAGGCGGCGAACATCTCCCGGTTGCGGTCGGTCAGGATGCGGCCCGGGAGCAGACTCACGACGCGGATGCCCCGGGGGGCGTACTCGTCGGCCAGGTCTTTGGCCACCATGGCGAGACCGGGGCGGAAACCGTTGGAGATGCCCAGGCCGGCCAGCGGCGACTTGACCGACGTGGAGAGGACCAGGCCGATCGCGCCGCTCTCGGGCAGCGCCGACGCGAAGACGCGCGCGGCCCGGACGGCGCCGAGGAACACTGTCTCGAACGCGCTGCGCCACTGCTCGTCCGTGACCGACGTGGCCGAGCCCAGCGTGGGACCGCCCACCGAGATCAGCGCGCCGTCGAACCGGCCGAACCGCTCGACCGCCGTGTCGATCAGCGTGCGCGGCGTCCCCGGATCGGTCAGGTCGGCGGCCACCCCGGCCGCGTTCCCGTCGCCGCCCAGCTCGTCGACCGCCGCGGCGACTCGTTTCTCGTCGCGGGACGAGATCACCACCTTGGCGCCGTCGGCGACCAGCGCCTCGGCCGTGGCGAACCCGAGCCCCCGCGAGGCACCGGTGAGAACGTAGACGCGATCGGCGAGTCCGAGATCCATGCCTCGATCCTGCCACCGCGGAACTTCTCAGCGGTGCAGGGCCGCCGCCGTCGCGGCGTCGGCCGGCAGGAACGACTCGATCGCCAGCTCGGACAGGGTCACATCCAGCGGCGTACCCAGCACCGACGTGATGCTGAAGAAGGACAGGTCACCGAGGCGCAGCGGCACCACCAGCCCGGTGACCGGCCCGGACGGTTCGGACGCGCCGCCCGGATAGGAGGCGAGCTCAGCCCGCAGCTCCCGCAGCACCGGGTCGGCGGTGGCGGCGGCCTGCTGGTCGAGCCGGTGCAGGATGTGCGCGTGCCACTCGGCCAGGTTGGTGATGCGCGAGGCCATGCCGTGGGGGTGCAACGACAGGCGCAGCACGTTGACCGGCGGTTCGAGCAGCCACGGCGCGCAGCCCTCGGTGAGCCGGGCCACCGCCTGGTTGGCGTCGACCATCGTCCAGTGCCGGTCGACCAGCACCGCCGGGTAGGGCGCGTGGCCGGCCAGCACGTCCCGCAGCGACGACAGCACCGCGGCCAGCGGCGGGCCGTCCACCGCGGACTCGGTGAAGGCCGGAGCGAAGCCGCCGGCCAGGAGCAACTCGTTGCGGGACCGCAGCGGTACGCCGAGCTCCTCGGCCAGCCGCAGGATCATGTCGCGGGTCGGACGGGACCGGCCGGTCTCGAGGAACGACAGGTGCCGGGCCGAGACGCCGGCCCGCACCGAGAGCTCGAGCTGGCTCAGCCGGCGGCCGGTGCGCCAGTCGCGAAGGAGCTGTCCGACATCGCTCATGCCGCGGAGCCTAGGCGGGCGCGGCGAAGCACGGGCCGAACTCGACCCCGAAAGCCGGATCCGCCCGGAGACCACCGAGCCACCCGGGAATCAGGGGCGGCGGAGGATCCAGACGCGGCCGGTGAACTGGACGGCGAGGGCGCCGCTGGTGGCGGTTACAGCGGGGGCTCGGCGGGAGCGGGGGGCTGTGGTGCCGTCGTAGCGCCAGGCGACTTCTCGTTCGGCGAGCTCTACGGCGGCGACGGCGGGTAGAGCGCCGCGGGCGGCCAGGTCTCGGGCGAAGTCCCAGCCGTCGCGCAGCGAGCCCTGCGTGGGTCGGGCCGCGGCCCACGCGGAGAACTCCTTCTTCCAGCGGTCGCCGAAACCTGCGGCCAGCATCGGCCAGTGCCGGGAGACCTCGCCGGCTCGCTTGCGCAGCAGCGCCACTCGGGCTGCCTCGAACCGAAACCCATCAAACCCCTCCGGTACGGGATTACCCGCAGTGAGCGCTTCGACGAGGGCGGCTTGGCGGTCGGCCAGGCTCCCCGGTCCGCCGCCGGGCTGTCCTGCATGGTCACCCACGGGCGTCCCGGGGCGCATGTCCGGGGTCATGTGACGGTGGGGTAGCCGGAGGCCTTGGCGATGGCGTCCAGTTCCGCCGTGAGGGCGTCGGCCGGGGGATAGTCGCCGTCGCGTTCGAGCATCAGGGCCGGTGGGCGGTGGCGGGCGCACAGTTCGGCCACCAGGTCGAGGACGGGCTGGGGGACGGCGTCGGTGTGGGTGTCGTGGTGGAGGCCCTGGTGTTCGGCGCCGCCGGCCACGTGGACGTAGGCCACCCTGTCCAGCGGCAGCTGGTCGAGCAGCTCGAGCGGATCGGTGCCGCGGTTGCGGGCGTTGGCGTAGACGTTGGCCACGTCGAGCAGGAGCAGGGCCCCGGAGCGGTCGAGGATCTCGGTCAGGAACTGGGCCTCGGTCAACTCGTCGTCCGGCCAGTCGAAGAGGGCCGCGATCGGTTCCAGGGCGACCGGGACCGTCACGGCCTGGTGCAGCCGGTGCACGTTGGACACCACCGCGTCGACCGCCTCGCGGGTGCGGGGGAGCGGCAGCAGGTGGCCGGCCTCGATGCCGCCGGCCCGGACGAAGGCGATGTGTTCGCTGACCAGCGGGGCGTTCAGGCGTTCGGCGACCGCGGCGAAGTGGCCGACGCGGGCGGGGTCGACCGGCTCGGCGCCGCCCAGGGAGAGCCGGACGCCGTGCGGGATCACGGTGACTCCGCGGTCGAGCAGCCCTTGCAGGCCGGTGGGGAGGTCGCCGTGTGCGTGCACCGACTCGGCGACCACCTCGGTGAAGCGCAGGCCGGGCAGGGCCTCGACATACCCGGCGATCTCGGGCCGCCACCCGATGCCGACCCCGTACGAACCGGCGCCGTATGGCTCAGCCACCACAACCGCCGCCGCCACCGCAGGAGCTGCCGCCGCCGCAGGACGAGCTGCTGCTGCACGAGCTGCCGCTGTTGTCGTAGCTGGTGCTGCCGTCACTGCCGCTGCTGCCGCCGACGCTGCCGCCCGTGGCCGCGATGCGCTGCACCTCGGCCTCGGCCGCGAACGCCGGGTCCATCGTGTAGAGCGCCGCCCCGCCGTACAGCGCGATGCCCATCGCCGCGCCGGTCGCGCCGTACGTCGCGTACGACGGGGAGTGGCTCGGGGCCAGGTAGGTGTGCTGGGAGCGCAGTTCGCGCATGCCCTTGTGCGCGGCGTCGGTGGCCCAGCGGCGGCTGCGCAGCAGGGTCAGCGTCACGATGAAGGCCACCACCGTGGTCGCGATGATGAAGCCGACCGGCTTGTCGTTGCCCAGGCCGGCCAGGACCCGGGCGATGCCGGTCACGACCAGGGCGACCCCGCCGAGGATCCAGAGGCGGGCCTCACGCATCTTGCCGGCGCTCACCGCGAGGCCGTCGCGCTCGAGGCCGTCGCGCAGCTGCTCGAGGGCGGAGGCGACCCACTGGTCGTTCGGCAGGTCGCGGGTGCGGACGCCACGGGCGGCGGCGTTGTGGATCGCGTTGTCGAGCGGGGTGACGCCGGAGGGCAGCGGGCCGGTCTGCACCAGCGTGCGGCCCGAGCCGGTGCCGAGCGCGCCGGCCGCCCGCAGCGCGCCCATCGAGGAGTAGATGGCGAGCTTGTCGCCGCCGTTGAGATAGGCGACCTGCTGCGGGCCGAGGGTGTCGAACCGGGTGCGGCGGTTGCCCCGGAAGAGCATCTTGCGGTGGACCGCGGCCAGGATCGAGATCGCGATGAGGGCACCGATGAAGTAGAGAAGAAAGGTCGGGCCGGGGATGCCCCAGGTGTCGTTCATCGGGCTGAACCTCCCGTGCTCGTCGCAGCGTCAGGCCCTCATTGTGACGATGGCCGCAACTCCGCGGATCAGCCTCTTCGGACAGCTTCTTCGACCAGATCGAGGACCCGGCTGAGCTCGCCTGGCGGGCGCCCGGTGGCGAGGTGGAGCACGAGACCGTCGTACGCCAGCTCGAGGAACTGGGTGAGCACCTCGACCGGCACGTCGACGCGCAGCACACCGGCCTCCCGCTGGCGCTGGAGCCGCTCGCGGGTGGCGTCGGCGATGGCGGCCGACCGCTCGGCCCAGCGCTTGGCGAACGCCGGGTCGGTGCGCAGCCGGCGGGACACCTCGAGCTGGGTGCCGAGCCACCCGGCCGTGTCGCCCTCGCTGCCGCCGGCCCGGGCCAGCAGGTCGCGCATCACCTGAACGAGGCCGTTGCGGGCCACGGTCTCGACCATGGCCGCCGCGTCGTCCTCGGCGACGGCCAGGAAGAGCGACTCCTTGTCACGAAAATGGTGGAAAATCGCGCCGCGGGACAGCCCGGTTGCGTCCTCGAGCCGCCGCACTGTCGCACCCTCGTAGCCGAACCGCGCGAAACAGTCGCGCGCCGCCGCGAGGATTTCGTGGCGGCGGGCGTCTAGCTGGTCCTGACTGACTCTGGGCACGCTCTGGATCGTGTCACGTGGCCCCTTTCCTATGCAATCCGTACGTACGTCTTGGCAAGCGCGAGACACGCCGCGGACGGATGCTGCGAATTCCCCCATCCCGCCCGTAAGTTGTTAACAGTCCTGGGCTGTTCGGTTGCGCGTCCGCTCACGTAAAGTGCCCGGGTGCCTCTCGTCCTGATAGCTCTCGACGACACCCTGCTCGACCGCAGCGGTGCCTTCAGGCTGTGGGCCAAGGGTTTCCTGGATGAGATCGGGGCGCCACACGATGATCTCGAGTGGTTACTCTCGGTTGACGCCGACGGCCTGACGTCCCGGTGGGACCTGGCTGACCTGGTCCGCGACCGTTACCAGCTCACCATCCCCTCCATCGACATCGTGGAGGAGATGCACGAGGGCCCGCTGGCCTTCGAGAAACTCGATCCGCTGGTCGGCTGCGCGCTGCAGATCGCCGGCGACGCGGGCCTGGTCCCCGTCGTGGTCACCAATGGCCAGACCGAGATCCAGGACAGCCGCATCCGGCGTACGGGCCTCGACCGTTATGTCGCCGACTGGGTGATCTCGGAGCAGGCTGGGGTGAGCAAACCCAACCCGCGCATCTTCGCGCTCGCCGCTCAGCGGGTGCGTATGCGGCTGGGCGGCGCCTGGGTGATCGGCGACAGCCCCGAGGCCGACATCGGCGGCGCCGCGGCGATGGGCCTGCCCAGCGTGTGGCTGCACCGCGGCCGCGAGTGGATGGACAACCGTTTCGCGCCGACCCAGGTCGTCGGCAACGTGATCCAGGGCATCTCCGCGATCATGGCTGCCGTCCGGTAGATAAATCAGTTGCGCTCGCCCGGCCGGGTTCGGGAGAGTGTGCGCGTCGCCCGTTCGAGGGCCTGTCGAGAGAAGGGGGTGGAAAGCATGGCTGTCTTTTCGATGCCTGCTGTCCGTTTTGAGCTTTCCTCTTCTCTCTTCAAGGAGACCCTCCAGTGCGAGAGCACGACTCCTTTGGCCCTACCACCATGCGTGGCGGCCGACGTAAGTTCGACGACGACGAACCAGACTTCGTAAAGCGCGGGCGGCTCGAGCCGCAGCTGCACGAAGACCCTGACCTGCCCGAGATCGGTGACCGCTGGTCTACCTGGGACGGCTCGCTCAAGGGCCCCGAGCCCCGGCCCGACTGGGTCCGCACCGAGCACGGCGCGGTCGACACCGAGCTGGGCATGCTCAAGACCGGCAAGGAAGCCGACGTCTTCCTGGTCCGCCGGCATGTCCCCGAAACCGGTGAGAGCAGCATGCTGGCTGCCAAGCGTTACCGTGACGGCAACCACAAGCTGTTCCACCGTGATGCCGGCTATCTCGAGGGCCGCCGGGTGCGACGGTCCCGCGAGAACCGGGCCATGGTCAACCGCAGCTCGTTCGGTAAAGAGATGATCGCCGGGCAGTGGGCGGTGGCCGAGTTCGGTGCGCTCAGCCATCTCTGGCACGTCGGCCAGGAGAGCGGCCTGGTGCGGGTGCCCTACCCGGTGCAGTTGATCGGCACCGAGCTGATGATGGAGTTCATCGGCAACTGGGAGACCGGCGAGGCGGCACCCCGGCTGGCCCAGGTGCGGGCCGACCCCGACCAGCTGGCCGACCTGTGGCGGCAGATGACCGACGCGCTGTCGGTGCTGGCCCGGGCGCAGGTCGCGCACGGTGACCTCTCGCCCTACAACACGATGGTGCACGAGGGGCGGCTGGTCCTCATCGACCTGCCGCAGATCGTGGACGTGGTCGCCAACCCGCAGGGCGGCGACTTCATCGCCCGCGACGTGCGCAACGTCGCGGCCTGGTTCACCCAGCGCGGCCTGAAGGTGGACGCGGACGAGCTATTGGAGAGGCTGCTCTACGAAGCGGGCCTCAAGTGAGGACGAGCTGCCGGACGAGACCCGGTCCGCGGCCGCCGAAGACCCGGCGGCCGCGGCCGGGACCGCGTCACTGCGGATAGGTCACTGCAGATAGCCCTCGACCTCACCGACGCTGTGCGCCTGCTCGGCGTTCGGGTCGTTGCCCACCTCGCGGGCGGCCCGGCGCCGGCGCAGGAGGTCCCAGCACTGGTCCAGGTCCTCCTCGAGTGCCTTGAGCCGCGCGTGCTCCTCGTCCGACGAGATCTCGCCCCGGCCCAGCTGCTGGCGCAGCTGGTGCTCCTCATCCACCAGGCCGTGGATCCGGCCCAGAACAGTCTTGTCATCCATGCCGGAAGCCTATGCGCACTCTCATCCGGTTCTCATCCGGCCGTGGTCTGATGAGATCGAGATGAGCGCCCGGATCCTTGTCGTCGACGACCAGCCCAACATCGTGGACATGCTGGACACGGTGCTGTCCTTCCACGGCTTCGCGGTCGACACCGCGGGCACGGGTGCACAGGCCATGGCCCGGGCCGGTGAGCAGCGGCCCGACCTGGTGCTGCTCGACGTCATGCTCCCCGACGGCGACGGCCGTGACCTCTGCCGCCGGTTGCGGTCCGGCGGCTACCAGGCCGGAGTGATCTTCCTGACCGCCCGGGACGCGCGCGAAGATCTGATCACCGGGCTGGCCTACGGCGGGGACGACTGGATCACCAAGCCGTTCGACGTCGACGTGCTGCTGGCCCGGGTGCGGGCGGTGCTGCGCCGCACGGGCGCGCCGGCCGAGCCCGACCGGGTGCTGCGCTACGCCGACCTCGAATTCGATCAGGACACCTTGGCCGTACGCCGGGCCGGTGAGCCTTTGCCGCTGTCGCCCACCGAGCTGAAACTGGTGCGCTACTTCCTCGAGAACCCGAACCGGGTGCTGTCGCGCACCGAGATCCTGCGAGCCGTCTGGGAGCACGACCTGGAAGCCGCCTCGAACGTGGTGGACACCTACGTCGGCTACGTGCGCCGCAAACTCGACCGGCTCGGCCCACCGCTGATCGTCACCCACCGCGGCTTCGGCTACGCCCTGAGAGCTGAACGTCAAGGGCGGTCGTGACGCTCCGTCGTTCTCTCTTGCTGGCCGTCGCGGGCCTGACCGCGGCGGCGTTGCTGGTGGTGAGCGTGACGGCGGTGCTCGCTCTGCGGGCCTACCTGCTGCACCAGACCGACGACCAGCTGATCGGGGCAGCCCGGCTCGGTCAGTCGCGCGCCGCGCTGCTCGCGGCCGACCCGACCGTACGCGGTGAGACCGTGCGCGAGGTCATCTCGGTGACCGAGTATGTGATCGAGCTCCGTCGCGGCGACAGCGGGACCATCCGGGTCGTCTCGGGCCGCCCCCTGCCGCCCCACCCGCTGCTGGAGAGCGCCCGCCTCGACGACCCCGATCCGCAGAACGTGGCCGGCTACCGCGCGGTCGTGGCGCACGACGGCGACTTCACGGTGCTGGTCGCGCTGCCGCTCGAGCCGGTGCGGGACACCGTGCGGCAGCTCGCCCTGGTCGCCGGCGGGGCCTCTCTCGGCGTACTGGTGCTGCTCATGATTCTGGCCCGATGGCTGGTGGCCCGCCGGCTGCGGCCGCTCAACGCGATCGCCGTGGCCGCCACCGGCCTGGCCGACGGGCAGCTCGACCGGCGCGTCCCCGAACCGGCCGGCGCCGAGCGCACCGAGGTCGGCCGGCTGACCCTGGCGATCAACGGCATGCTGGGCCGGATCCAGGGCGCGCTCGCTGTCCGCGAGCGTTCCGAGCAGCGGATGCGGGACTTCGTGGCCGACGCGTCGCACGAACTGCGCACGCCGGTGACGTCGATCCAGGGCTATCTGCAGCTCGTCCGGGGCGGGGTGATCGACCTGCGGGACCGGCCCGACGTGCTGCGCCGGCTCGAGGAGGAGTCGTCGCGGATGGGCTCGCTGGTCACGTCGCTGCTCTATCTGGCCCGGCTGGACGCGTCGCCGCCGGTGACGCCAGCGCCGGTCGACCTGGCCGCCCTGGTGCGGGATGCGGTGGCCGACGCGCAGGCGGTCGAACCCGAGCGGCCACTCAGCGTGGTTGCGCCGGCCGAGTGCACGGTCACCGGTGACGCCGACACGTTGCGCCAGGTGATGGCCAACCTCCTGGCCAACGTACGAGCCCACACGCCGGGCGGCACGGCGGCGTCGGTGCGGCTCGTTCCCGGCGGCGATGACGTACGGGTCGAGGTCACCGACGAGGGCCCGGGGCTGTCCCCGGAGGCCGCCGGGCACGCCTTCGAACGCTTCTGGCGCGCCGACACCGCCCGCTCGGCCACCGGCGGCGCGGGCCTCGGGCTGGCGATCGTGGCCGAGGTGGTGCACGCACACGCGGGCGAGGTCGGCATCGCGGGCTCGACGGTGTGGTTCACCCTGCCCCGCGATTCTTGACGAACTCTCATCTTCCTCGCATCGCCCCCTCGTCCTGAGGCGGTTTCCTTCTCCGGGTGACCAGATACCGTCCGACCGGAAGCCGGCCGACCAAGATCCGGCCGACCAAGACCCGGCCCACCAGAAGACGCACGGTGATCGTCGCCGTGGTTATCGCCATGGTTCTCGCCGTGCCGGTGGTGGCGGATCGGGTGGCGGCGGGGCTTCTCGAACGCCGGGTCGCGTCCGCCCTGCAGTGCGCGGCGGGCCTGGCCACGGCCCCGGACGTGTCGATCGGCGGGTTTCCGGCGCTCTCTCAGCTGGCCACGCGCCGGCTGGACGACGTGCGGGCGTCGGCCGACGACGTGTCGCTCGGCAGCGTGACGCTCCGCCGCGTCTCGATCGAGGCCCACGACCTGAAGCTCGGCGACGGGATCAGCGCCGGCGAGATCTCGGCCGAAGCCACGGTCGCCTGGAGCGCACTGGCCTCCCTCGGCTCGGCCTGGGGCGCCGGCAGCAACTCGGCGGGCAGCGGCACGGCAGGCGACGGCACGGCAGGCGACGGCACGGCAGGGGGCGATTCAGCGGGTGTCGGTGTGCCGCGGATCGTCGGGTCGGACGAAGCCGGCCGCCTCGTCCTGCAGGCCGACGTCGCCCTGCGTGGACTGCGCCTGCCCGCCACGATCTACGCCGATCTCGCGCTGAGCGGCGGCCGGCTCACCGTCGCGCCCGCGGAGGTCGAGGCGCTCGGCCTGCGGTTGCCGGCCGCGCAACTGCCCGCCGTCGCCCGACAGGGACGAAGCATCGATCTGCCCGTCCTTCCCGCCGGCCTGGCGTACCGCGACATCGCCGCGACCGACGACGGCCTGCAGATCACCGTGGCCGGAACCAACCTGACCAGCACGTACACCGCGGGCCGCCAGAGCGGGAACGGCGCGACCGGAAATGACCCGACCAGCTCGCCGGCCGCCGATGGCGCGAGCGGAAGTGGCCCGGGTGGCACGCCCACCCCCGGTGGAAGCAACCTGTCCAGCCCGTCCGTCATGGGCGGCAAGAATTGCGGAGGTATGGAGTGAGCACGATCGAGGACGGGCCGTTGCATGCGGTGATGGCGCGGCTGGGTGGTGTGGTTACCCGGCGGCCGTGGGTGGTGGTGGCGGCCTGGCTGTTGCTGGCGGTCACGGTGGCCGGTCTGACTGTGGGTTTCGGGCGTCCTACCGAGGAGGACACGACCCTGCCCGGCAGCACCGCGCAGCACGGTCGCGATCTGCTCGAGGCCCACTTCACCGGGTCGGACGACGCCACCGGGCAGGTGACCTATCAGGGCGACGTGGGGGATCTCGCGGCTCCGGCCTCGAGGATCGCGGGGGTGGAACACGTCGCGGCGGTGGGCACGCCGGTGGTCGGCGGGGACGGGCACACAGCGTACCTGGAAGTGACCTTTGATCTCGGCCCGCGCGACGTGACCGAGCAGCTCATCGAGGACGTCATGACGGCGGCCGAGGTCGGCGGGCTCGACGTGCTGCCGGCCGGCGCGCTGGCCCGGCCGCAGGCCGACACCCGCAGCAGCGAGCTGATCGGCATCGTCGTCGCGCTGGTCGTCCTGGTGATCGCGTTCGGTGGTCTGATCGCGGCCGCGCTGCCGTTGCTGGCCGCGATCGTCACGCTGGTCTGCGGCGTCGGCGCCATCGGGCTGGCCGGTCACCTCACCGGCATCCCGGGGGTGGCGACCACGCTCGGCACGATGATCGGGCTCGGCGTAGGCATCGACTACGCGCTGTTCCTCATCACTCGTTACCGTGCGCTGCTGGCGGGCGGCCTGCCGACCGTGCCGGCGATCGTCGGGACCGTGGCCTCCTCCGGCAGCGCGGTCGTCTTCGCCGGCGGCACGGTGGTCGTCGCGCTGGGCGGGCTGGCCGTCGCCGGGGTCCCCATCCTGGCCACGCTGGGCTGGACCGCCGGCCTGGTCGTGATCATCGCCGTGGCCACGGCCACCACCCTGCTGCCGGCGCTGCTCACGCTGCTCGGCCCGCGCATCGGCCGGGCCCGCACGTCCGGGCGCCCGTCGGTCTGGGGGCGGCTCGCCGGGCGGGTCACCCGACGACCCTGGCGGTACGCGGTGACGATCACCCTGGTGCTGCTGGCGCTGGCGGCGCCGGTCGTCGGCATGCAGCTCGGCCAGACCGACGCGGGCGACGACCCGGCCGGGTCCGATGCCCGCCGCGGGTACGAGGCGATGGCGTCCGCCTTCGGGCCGGGCGTCAACGGGCCGCTGACCGTTGTCGCGTCGCTCTCCCCGGCCGCCACCAGCGCGAGCGACCCGCGGCTGGCCGCCCTGACGACGGCGGTCGGCGGAGTCGAGGGCGTGGCGAGCAGTCAACCGCCCCGGCTCTCGGCGGACGGTGAGGTCGCGTCGCTGCGGGTGCTGCCGGCCACGGCGCCCAGCGACGGGGCCACTCTGGACACCGTGGACCGGCTCGACGCCGTGACCGTGGACGGGATGGAGGTCGCGGTGACCGGGCAGACGGCCGTACGCGGGGAGCTGGCCGAGCGGGTGGGCGATCGGATGCCGTACGTCATCGGGCTGGTCGTTCTGCTCAGTGCCCTGCTCGTCTTCGTGGCGTTTCGCGCGCCCGTCGTGGCCGTGAAGGCGGCGCTGATGAACCTGCTCTCGGTCGGTGCCGCGTACGGCGTCCTGACCGCGGTCTTCCAATGGGGCTGGGGTGTCGAGCTGACCGGGCTCGACGGGCCGGTGCCGATCGAGGCGTACGTGCCGATGATGTTGTTCGCCCTGCTCTTCGGGCTGTCCATGGATTACGAGGTGTTCCTGCTGACCGCGGTGCGCGAATCGTGGCACCGCACCCGCGACAACCGCACCTCGGTGCGCGACGGGCTGGCCGGCACCGGAGTCGTGATCACCTCGGCCGCGCTGATCATGGTGTGCGTCTTCGGGAGCTTCGTGCTCAGCTCGGACCCGGTGATCAAGATGATGGGCCTCGGACTGGCCGTCGCGGTCGCGGTCGACGCCACGGTGATCCGCGGTCTGCTCGTCCCGGCGACGATGGCCCTGCTCGGCAATGCGAACTGGTGGACCCCCTCACGCCGGCATCGTGACCGCGGCGGCGGCGGCGACGTGCCGGGCACTCAGGGGTCTGTGCAGCCGGAGAGCGGCGCCGAGGCCCGCCCGGAGGAGGCGCGCGCCGTGCAGGCCAGCCACGAGTGAGAGCGGAATCAGCGCCCGCGCCGCAGACCCCGCCCTCCCTGAGGGGGCCTCCGTCCCGCTGATGATCGTGCCGAAATTTGCTGATCTCTGCGGGGCGCCTGGGGACGACATCCGACTTGTGGATAACCCGGGACGCCACAAACCAGGGGCCGAGCTGTGTAGTCATAGTGTGAAAGTGTTCCCGTCGGGCAGTTCCGGTTTCGAGGCTTTCCTGCGCGAGAGCGGGCCCGGCCTGCTGCGCCTGGGCAACCTGCTGACCCTCGACCGGGCCGCCGCGGAGGATCTGGCCCAGGAGACGTACATCCGGGTCGGTCTGGCCTGGTCGCGGGTGCGCAGGGACGGCAACCCGGTCGGCTACGCGCGGCGGACCATGGTCAACCTCTTCCTGAACGAGCGCCGCCGCCGGACGCCGGTGCCAGTCGGACGGCTCCCCGAGACGTCGTGCGACGACGCCGCGCTGGCCGCGGTCGACTCGGCGTCGGTGATCCGGCAGATCCTCGCCGCGCTGCCACCGCAGCAGCGGGCGGCCCTCGCGCTGCGCTACCAGGCCGACCTGCCCGACGACGAGATCGGCGCGCTGCTCGGCTGCACGGCCGCGACCGTCCGGTCCCACCTGGCCCGCGGCCTATCCACATTGCGCGAACGCATGGCGGCAGAGAGGTGAGCACGATGCCCGAGGGACTGGACGTCCTGGCCGCGGTCGACGAGACGGTGCCGCTGACCGAGGATTTCGTGGGCCGGGTGCGGCACGGGGTGCGCCGCCGCCGGATGCTGCGCCTGACCGCGGCCGGTGGTGCCGCGGCCGCGGTGCTGGCCGTGGCGGTGCTGGTGATCGCGGTCGCCGGGCCACCACCCGCTCCGACGCTGCTGCCCGCGGTGTCGGCCGCCGCGTCGCCCGGGCTGCTCGACGGCTATAGCGTGGGTTTCGTCCCCGACGGCCTCCACGCCGCGGGCCCCGACGGTTTCGCGACCTACGCGGTGACCAGGAACAAGCTGCACAACGACGGTCCACCGCCCAGCCCCGGCGCCTACGCCGCGACGGTGTCGAGCCGCCGCTACGCCCGGGCCGACGGTGGTTCCCGCCTGTGGATCACGGTGCTGCGCCCCGTCCCCGCCATGAGCCCGATCGACTCACCGGTCCCCGCCTGGCTGATCGGCGCCCAGAAGGCCGGCGCCGAGGTGACCGACGTGCCCGACGTGCCCCTCGGCGCCACCACCCTGCTGACCCACGCGGGCAGCGAGGTCACCACCCACGAGATCTTGATCGTCCTCTCCGAAGAGTCCGGCATCATCGTCGTCACCGGCGACTTCCCCGTCCCCGACCTGCAAAAAGTCGCCACCGCCCTGAGCTTCGCCCGCTGACCGAGCCAAACCGCAGATCAAATGCAACCGCAGCGGTACGCCTCGTCGCCCCCACAACCGCACCAGCGCGAACCCCGCCTTCGGCGGCTGCCGCTCGCGACCCGGTCGTCCGGTCACGGCCGTAGCGCGCCTGCGGCCCGGAGCGCCGCGAACTTCGGGCGGTGGCCTGTGGCTTCGTGCCGGCCGGGCTCAGAGTTGTCCCGTCGCGGTGGTCGGGCGGAGGCGGTCGGTCAGGCTGCGGGCGATGCGGCCGATGGCAGCGTCGATCAGGCGCGGGTCGGTGGGGGTGCCGGGTGGCAGGCGGGTGAAGACGGCTACCGCGTATCGCTCGCCGTCGGGGTAGGTGACTACGCCGGCCTCGTTGCGCACGATGCCCATCAGGCCGCCGCTCTTGACCGCGACCTTGAAACCCGGGCCGAACGCGGAGGCTATGCGGTGGCGGGTCAGCTGCTGGGCCATCGCCTGGCGGACGGGGCCGCCTGCCGGATCGTGCCAGACCGCGCGGAGCAGCCGCACAGTGTCGGATGCGGTCGTGTGCGAACCGCGAGCCGGGTCGAGGGCGGCGGTGCGAGCGAGTTTGCCGAGCAGGTCCGGCGGGTCGAGGGCGGGCCGCCGCGGTCGTGAGGTGGTTCTCCCACCGTCCGGAGAACGGGGCACAGCCATCGTCTTGTAGTCGGCGAACCCGCACTCGACGGCCCGTCGAGCGTGCCCGCCGCGAACGCCCGTACCGCCGCCAGTCCGATCTGGATCTTCATCACCGAGGCCGGCGTGACCAGCTCGTCCTCGTCGAAGCCGACGCCGATGCCCGTCCCGCCGTCGACGGGCGCCGCGAAGGCAGTCGCCGTGACGCCCAGGTCCTCGAGGAACATCAGCCCGGCAACGCCCGGACCGCGCTCGACGACACCGCGGCCAGGGCCGGGCGGGTCGGCAGCAGCAGTGTGGTCACGCCGAGCGTTTCGTTCATGGCCGCCAGCTCCTGCTCGTGCCGCACGTCGCGCCCGTTTCGCACCCCGCGCACGATGATGCCCACGCCGTGCCGCCGGCAGTAGTCGGCGGTCAGCCCGCGCCAAGCCGCGACCGTGACGTTGTCCCAGTCCAGGGGCAGCGCCGCCCGCACCTCCGCCGCGCGCATCTCACCTGTCCGGGTCGGCTGTTTGTCGCCGTTCACGGCCACCAGCACCACCAGCTGGTCGAACAGCAGCCGGGCCCGCCCGGCAATGTCCAGGTGCCCGGCCGTGACCGGATCGAACGTCCCGGGAAACGCCGCGCGAACCATGGCCCGAGCGTAAAGCGCCCGTCCCGGCGGCGCTCAGCCGAAGTGCCCGCCTTCACAATCAGAACGCGCCGTGCCGATGCCGCCGTGTTCCCACGCGCCCGGCGACGGTGCTCCCGATCGCGGTCAGGGCGGCCGGGACGAGGGCCCAGCCGGCGAACCCCACCACGGCGACGATCAAGGCTCCTGCGATCATCGCGGCCGCCCGCGCGGGGCCGGTCACCAGCCGTACGGCAGAAGCCATGCAGCCGAGATAGACCACCAGGAAGAAGCTGGAGGTCGCAGTCAGCGCCCACGGCAGCGCCACGACGCCGGTGCCGAGCAGACCGAGCACGACCACGCCGGAGAGGAGCATGGCCACGACGAACCATCGGGGCAGGGCCCACCGCGCGGGCGTCCGGGTCAGGCTCCGGGCCAGGCCGGCCCCGCCGCTGACGTAGGCGTTGACCGCACCCAGGGTCAGCAACAGGGCCGCCCCGGCCGCCACGGCCGGTCCGGCGCGGCCCAGACCGAGCGCGAGCAGGTCGGCCACCGGCACCTCGGTGGCCGCGGCGGGACCCAGCGCGGCCACGGTCACGGTGGCCAGGGCCAGATAGATGACCGCGGTGATGGCGAAGGCGGCGCCGATCACCCGGGGCAACTGCCGGCGTACGTCGGCGAAGTGGCCCACCAACGGCGCGATCGCCTCCCACCCGACGAAGGAGAGCATCAGGACGGCGGCGGCCGAGCCGATCGCGCTCCAGCCGTGCGGCGCGTAGGGCTGCCAGTGGTCGCCGCGGGTGGCCGGCAGGGCCCCGATCACCGCGACCACGACCACCACGACCAGGACGCCGACCAGTCCCAGTTGGACGGTCGTGGACGCGGTGACTCCGTGGCGGCTGACGAGCAGCACGATGAGCAGCAGCGCAGCGCCCAGTCCGGCGGTGAGCGCCCGGTCCCCACCGACCAGCCCGGCGAGGTAGCCCGCGCCGAGATAGCAGACGGCCGGCGCGCCGGCGATGATGCCGGCCAGAAAGCACCAGCCGGCGGCGCGCCCGGCCCCTTCCCCCAGGCCGGCGCGGGCGTAGTCGGCGACGCCGCCGGTCGACGGGTGGGCGACACCCAGCCGGGCGAAGACGATCGCGACGAGACCGGACAGGGTCAGTAACCCGATCCACGCGAGGATCGACGCGGGACCAGCCAGGCCGGCGGCCAGCCCGGGCAGCACGAGCAGGCCGGGCCCGAGCAGCGCACCGACATACAGCGAGATCCCGCGAGCGGTGGAGAGTGGCATGACGCAATCCTGGCCATCGGTGGGCCGCACGCGATGGCAAACTTCGGCGCCGACGACAGCTGTGGCGCAACAATATGCGTCTTCAGCGTCAAATGCTGACACGATGTTGTTGTGCCAACTTACGACGCCACCGATCGGGCCATCCTGGCCACCCTCCAGCAGCACGGCCGGATGCCCAACATCGAGCTCGCCGACCGGGTCTCGCTCTCGCCGTCGGCCTGCCTGCGCCGGTTGCGGGCCCTCGAGGAGGACGGGGTGATCGCCGGCTACACCGCCGAGCTCGACCGGGAGAGGCTGGGACTGCAGCTCACGATCTTCGTCGAGCTGCAGGTGGAGCGGCACTCGCTGGAGACGTCGAACCGGGTCGAGGCGGGGCTGCTGGCCATTCCCGCGGTCGTCGCGTGTCACGTGGTCTCCGGCACGGCCGACTTCCTGGTCGAGGTCGCGGCGCCGACCCTCCAGGCGTACGAACGGGTGCTGCTCGACCAGATCCTGGCCATCCCGTCGGTGATCGACGCCCGGAGCACCTTCGCCATCCGCACGGTGAAGAGTCGCGGGCCGCTTCCGCTGAACCACCTCTGAAAGGCGAACGCCCCGCCGCCCGGGAAGGGCGACGGGGCGTACGGGAAAGCAGTGGGTCAGCTGGCGAGCATCTTGCGCAGGACGTACTGCAGGATGCCGCCGTGGCGGTAGTAGTCGGCCTCGCCGGGGGTGTCGATGCGGACGTCGGCGTCGAACTCGATGCCCGTGTCCGTGCGGACCTTGACCGTGCCCGGGATGTCGCCGTCGTTGAGGGCGGTCACGCCGGTGATGGTGAAGGTCTCGCTGCCGGTCAGGCCGAGCGACTCGGCGCTGGTCTTGGGCGGGAACTGCAGCGGCAGCACGCCCATGCCGATCAGGTTGGAGCGGTGGATGCGCTCGTAGCTCTCGGCGATGACCGCGCGGACGCCCAGCAGCATGGTCCCCTTGGCCGCCCAGTCGCGCGACGAGCCGGAGCCGTACTCCTTGCCGGCCAGGATGACCAGCGGGATGCCCGCCTCCTGGTAGGCGACCGACGCGTCGTAGATGGTGCTCTGGTCGCCGGTCAGGTGGTTGACCGTGAAGCCGCCCTCGACGCCCGGCACCAGCTGGTTGCGCAGCCGGATGTTGGCGAACGTGCCGCGGATCATGACCTCGTGGTTGCCGCGGCGGGAGCCGTAGCTGTTGAACTCGTGACGCGGGACGCCGTGCTCGGCCAGGTATTTACCGGCCGGGGAGTCGGCCTTGATCGAGCTGGCCGGGGAGATGTGGTCGGTCGTGACCGAGTCACCCAGCTTGGCCAGCACGCGCGCGCCGGAGATGTCGTTGACCGGCGACGGGTCGTGCTGCATGCCCTCGAAGTAAGGGGGCTTCCGCACGTACGTCGACTCGTCGGCCCACTCGAAGGTCTTGCCCTCGGGCGTGGGCAGCGACTGCCACTGCTCGTCGCCGGCGAAGACGTCGGCGTAGGCCTCGGAGAAGCCGGTGGCGCCGATGGCCGAGGCGATGACGTCGTCGATCTCCTTGGCGCTGGGCCAGATGTCGGCCAGGTGCACCGGCTGGCCGTCGGAGCCGATGCCGAGCGGCTCGGTCGTGATGTCGATGTCCATGGAGCCGGCCAGCGCGTACGCCACGACCAGCGGCGGGGACGCCAGGTAGTTCATCTTGACGTCCGGGTTGATCCGGCCCTCGAAGTTGCGGTTGCCGGAGAGCACGCTGACCGCGGTCAGGTCCTGCTCGTTGACGGCGGCCGAGACCTCGTCGGGCAGCGGGCCCGAGTTGCCGATGCAGGTGGTGCAGCCGTAGCCGACCAGGTTGAAACCGATCTTGTCCAGGTACGGCGTCAGGCCGGCGCGGTCGTAGTAGTCCATGACGACCTTGGAACCGGGGGCCAGCGTGGTCTTGACCCACGGCTTGCGGGTCAGGCCGCGCTCCACTGCGTTCTTGGCCAGCAGCGCCGCACCGATCATCACCTGCGGGTTCGAGGTGTTGGTGCAGGACGTGATCGCGGCGATGACGACCGCGCCGTGGTCGAGCTCGTACTCCACGCCGTCCTCGCCGACCACGCGGATCGGCTTGGAGGGGCGTCCGTCGGCGCCGTTGGCCGCGCTGAACACGTGTGGCTTGTCGGCCGCCGAGTCCTCGTGGTTGGCCGGCGGGTCGCTGGCCGGGAACGACTCCTCGCTGGCCTCGTCGGCCGGGCCGTTGCCGGTGACGTAGTTGGCCAGCGCGTCGCGGAACATCTGCTTCGCGTTGTGCAGCGGCACCCTGTCCTGCGGGCGCTTCGGGCCGGCCAGCGACGGGACGATGGTCGACAGGTCGAGCTCGAGGCGCTCGGAGAAGTCGGGCTCGGCGTCCGGGTCGAGCCAGAGGCCCTGCCGCTTCGCGTACGCCTCGACCAGCGCGACCTGCTGCTCGGAGCGGCCGGTCAGCTTGAGGTATTTGATCGTCTCGTCGTCGATCGGGAAGATCGCGGCGGTCGAGCCGTACTCGGGCGACATGTTGCCGATGGTGGCCCGGTTGGCCAGCGGCACGGCCGTGACGCCGGGGCCGTAGAACTCGACGAACTTGCTGACCACGCCGTGCTCGCGGAGCATCTCGGTGATGGTCAGCACGAGGTCGGTGGCGGTGGTGCCGGCCGGCATCTCGCCGAAGAGCTTGAAGCCGACGACCCGCGGGATGAGCATGCTGACCGGCTGGCCGAGCATCGCGGCCTCGGCCTCGATGCCGCCGACGCCCCAGCCCAGCACGCCCAGGCCGTTGACCATGGTGGTGTGCGAGTCGGTGCCCACGACGGTGTCGGGGTAGGCCTGCCCGTTGCGTTCCATGATCGTACGAGCCAGGTATTCGATGTTGACCTGGTGCACGATGCCGGTGCCGGGCGGCACGACCTTGAACTCGTTGAACGCGGTCTGGCCCCAGCGCAGGAACTGGTAGCGCTCGCGGTTGCGCTGGTACTCGAGCTCGACGTTGCGCGCGAAGGCGTCCTCGCGGCCGAACAGGTCGGCGATGACCGAGTGGTCGATGACCAGCTCGGCCGGCGCGAGGGGGTTGACCTTGGTCGGGTCGCCGCCCAGGTCCTTCACGGCCTCGCGCATGGTGGCCAGGTCGACCACGCAGGGCACGCCGGTGAAGTCCTGCATGAGGACCCGCGCCGGGGTGAACTGGATCTCGACGCTGGGGTCGGCGGTCTGGTCCCAGCCGCCGAGCGCGCGAATGTGGTCGGCCGTGATGTTGGCGCCGTCCTCGGTCCGCAGCAGGTTCTCCAGCAGGATCTTCAAGGAGTAGGGCAGGCGGGCGTGCCCCTCGACCTTGTCGATCGTGAAAATCTCGTAGCTCGCGTCTCCGACGCGTAGCTCGCTTTTCGCACCAAAGGTGTCGAGGCTGGCCACGTCATCTCCTTCACACCCAGCGATCGTCCATCAAGTCTTTCGCACCGATAGGTCGGCCTTCGGGTTAGGCATACCTAACTCTCGGTTCACGTTCCCTGTAAACCGTACGTCCGTCTTGTAAGCCTGCGCAAGGCGGGGGTCCCCTTCTCTCACGTTTACTCCCTCCCCGCACCGGGCACACCTCGAACCGTGAAGGCGCCCACCGATCTGGCCGAGCTGACGGACTTCTTCGATCGTTACGGCACCGCGCTGACCAGCGGGGACGTGGCGGCGATCGCGAACTGCTACGCCCTGCCGGGAATGGTGGTGGCCGACGCCTACAGCTTCACCTTCACCTCGCCGGCCGCGGTGGCGCTGTCGTTCCTCGGCGCTGCTCCTACGTATCAGGAGCAGCAGATCGTCGCCGCGCACGCACAGCTGCTCGATGTGCAGCGGCTGTCACCGGTGCTGAGCCTGGTCGCGGTCGAATGGGAGTATCTCGATTCGCGCGGCAACGCGGTGCCGGGGGAGCGGTACAGCTACCTGCTTCGGGTTGATCACAGCGGCCCGCGCATCACCACTGTGATCGCGACGCACTGAAACTGTCTCACCCTGGTGCGACTATGGCTCGGTGACCACGATCGAGATCGCGCCCACCGCGTCAACCGATGTCCGCAGTCGCCCGCGATGGCTCGTCGTGCATTACGCCCGTCCCGCCGACGACGATTACGCGGCGTGGTGGCTCTATGCGTGGGGCGACATCACTCCGGGGCAGTCGTCCGGCTATCCCGGCGGTCAGCCCTTCGCCGGTGAGGACGCCGACGGGCGGTTCGCCTGGGTGGCGCTGGCCGACGATGCGCGAGACGTCGGCTTCGTGGTCGTCGATCATGCCGGCATCAAGGACGTCGAGATCGATCGTCACGTCGATCCCGGGGCGGCGTCCGAGATCTGGTTGCGTTCGGGCGATCTGACCGTTTACACGACACCGCCTCCGGCGCCGCCCGCCGAGCCGGACGCGGTGTTGATCCACTACCGGCGCCCGGACGGTGACTACGCGGGCTGGGGCCTGCACGCCTGGGAGGGCACGCCGGCCAAGCCGATCTGGCGTCAACCGATCAGCCCCAGCGCCTACGACGCCTTCGGCGCGGTCTACCGCGTGCCGGTCCGGCCCGACGCGATCGGCCTGCGCTACGTGCTGCACCGCGGCGACGAGAAAGACCTGCCCGACGACCAGCGCCTCGATCTGGCCCAGGGCCGCGAGGTGTGGCTCCTTGCGGGCACGGTGGCGCCCGTGCGGCCCGATCTCGGCACCCTCGGCCCCGAGCTCGATCCGGCCCGCGCGCTGGCGGTCTTCGTCGACCGCACCACGATCGCGCTGCCGCCCTCGATCGCCGATCGCGCCGACAGCTTCTCGCTCGGCTCGCTCGCCCTCACGCCCCGGCCCGGCGGCCTCTTCCAGGCGCAGAGCCGTCACTTCCCCCACCTGCGGGCCTACCGGGCGTTCTCGGTGCGCGAGATGGGTGACGCCGCGCTCGGCGAGCTGCTGCGCGACCAGCTGCTGGTGACCGGCCGCGACGCCGAAGGGCAGGTCACCGTCCGGACGGGGGTGCAGATCCCCGGTGTGCTGGACGACCTCTACGCCGAGGCCGCCGACGCCGATCTGGGGCTGAGCCTCAGCGGCGAGCGCCCGACGCTGTCGGTCTGGGCCCCCACCGCGCGCAGCGTCGAGCTCGAGCTGTTCCGCGAGCCCGGCGACGAGCCCAAGCTGGTCGCCATGGAACGCGACGCGCTCACCGGCGTCTGGGCGGTCGCGCTCAAGCCGAAGTGGATGGGCCGCTACTACCGCTACCGCGTCGAGGTCTGGCACCCGGCGGCCCAGCAGGTGGTCACCACCAGCGTCACCGACCCCTACTCGCTGGCCCTGGCGGCCGACTCGACCCACAGCCTGCTGGTCGACCTGGACGATCCGGCGCTGGCCCCCGAGGGCTGGGCCGGGCTGACCAAGCCGCCCGCGGTGCCGCCGGCCCGCATGCAGATCAGCGAGGTGTCGATCCGCGAGTTCTCCATCTTCGACCACACGTTGCCGCCCGCCGAGCGGGGCACCTACGCCGCCTTCAGCCGGCCCGAGGCCGACTCGATGCGCCATCTGCGCTCGCTGGCCGACGCCGGGCTCAGCCACGTTCACCTGCTGCCCGCGTTCGACTTCGGGACGGTGCCCGACCGCCGGGCCGACCAGGCCACCCCCGCCTGCGACCTGGCCGCCTTCTCCGCCGACTCGGCCGAGCAGCAGCGCGAGGTGATGGCGATCGCCGACCGGGACGGGTTCAACTGGGGTTACGACCCGTGGCACTACACGGCCCCCGAGGGCAGCTTCGCCGTCGACCCGTCCGGGCCGTCCCGCATCCTCGAGTTCCGCCGCATGGTGGCCGCCCTCAACGCGGCCGGCCTGCGCGTGGTCATGGACGTCGTCTACAACCACACGATGGGCGACGGGCTCGACAAGTTCAGCGTCCTCGACCGGCTGGTGCCCGGTTACTACCACCGCCAGCTGGCCGACGGCTCCACCGCCGAGTCCACCTGCTGCCCCAACACGGCGCCCGAGCACATGATGATGAGCCGTCTGGTCGTCGACTCCGTGCTCACCTGGGCCCGGCACTACAAGGTCGACGGCTTCCGGTTCGACCTGATGGGTCATCACCCGCGGGCCAACATCCTCGAGGTGCGGGTCAACCTCGACCACCTCACGCCGCAGGTCGAGGGCGTCGACGGCAAAGACATCTACCTCTACGGCGAGGGGTGGAACTTCGGCGAGGTGGCCAACGACGCCCGGTTCGCCCAGGCCACCCAGGTCAACATGGCCGGCACCGGGATCGGCACGTTCAACGACCGGCTGCGTGACGCGGTCCGCGGCGGCGGCTCGTTCGGCGACCCGACCGTGCCCGGCTTCGCCACCGGGCTGGGCTCGCTCACCCCGCTCCCCGTGCACGACCAGATCAAGGTGGGCCTGTCGGGCGCGCTGTCGGCCTACCGGTTCGTCACACACACCGGCGTCGAGCAGAGCGGCGCGCAGATCGACTACAACGGCTCGCCCGGCGGTTACGCGATGTCCCCGGGCGAGACCGTCAACTACGTCGACGCCCACGACAACGAGATCCTGTACGACGCGATGGCCTTCAAGCTGCCCATCGCGACCCCGCCGGTCGACCGGGCCCGGCTCCAGATCCTCGCGCTGTCGCTGGTCGTGCTCGGCCAGGGCGCCGGGTTCGTGGCGATGGGCAGCGAGCGGCTGCGGTCCAAGTCGCTCGACCGCAACTCGCACAACTCCGGCGACTGGTTCAACCAGATCCGCTGGGACCCGGCGCTGGGCAACGGTTTCGGGCTCGGCCTGCCCCCGGCGCTCGACAACGAGGACGTGTGGCCGCTGGCCCGCCCCCTGCTGGGCGACCCCGCCCTGATCCCGCCGCCGGAGGTGATCGAGCTGACCGCCGCCCGCTACCGCGAGTTGCTGCGCATCCGCCGCTCGTCGCCGGTGTTCGGCCTGCCCACGGCCGACGAGGTGCAGCGCCGGCTGACGTTCCCGCTCGGCGGCCCCGGCGAGACCCCCGGCGTCATCGTCATGGTCCTCGACGGGACAGGCCTCGACCCGCAGTGGTCCACCGTCGTGGTCGTCTTCAACGCCACCGCCGACACCACCGTGCAGACCGCGCCGGCCGGGCTCCGGCTGCACCCCGAGTTGGTCGAGTCGGCCGATCCGATCCTGCGCACGGCCTCCGCAGGTGACGGCATGGTCACGGTTCCGGCCCGCTCGGTGGCGGTCTTCGTCGGTGAATTGCCTGGTTGAGACCTGAGGATCTTCTGTGAGTCCGGGATCATGGCGGTCTCCGCAGGTGCGCCCGCCCACCGCGACGCGACAGAATGAAGGTTGATACCCATTGGGAGGGGCGGCCGTTGCGCGAGGTTGACTACGACGACCGGCAGCACCGGGTCTACGCCCGGGCTCGCGCGCTGCCGCCCGAGACCGTGTCCGAGTGGCTGGCGGTGTTCGCCCGCAACGCGCCTGCCCGGCGGCCGCTGACCGTGCTCGATCTCGGCTCCGGCACCGGGCGGTTCACCCCGCTGCTGGCCGGCGAGTTCGGCGGCCCGGTCTACGGCGTCGAGCCGTCGGCCCGCATGCGCGAGGTCGCCGAGGAGCACTCGCCGCACGACGGCGTCACCTACCTCGACGGTTCCGCCACCTCGATCCCGTTGCCCGACGCGAGCTGCGACCTCGCCCTGCTCTTCCTGGTCGTCCATCACGTGCGCGACCTGCCCGCGGCGGCGGCCGAGATCGCGCGGGTGCTGCGGCCGGGCGGCCGGGTGCTGATCCGCAGCCTGTTCCCCGACCGCATGCCCGAACTGCCCTGGTACAGCTACTTCCCCGGCATCCGGCTGGTCGACGAGCAGGTCTTCCCGCGGATGGACCCGCTGCTCGAGACGTTCGGCGCGGCCGGGCTGCGCTTCGTCGCGGTCGACCGCATCCAGGAGCGCATCGCCACCAGCCTCGCCGAGTACGCCGACCGCCTCAAGCTGCGCGGGTCGTCGACCTTCGAGCGGCTCACCGAGGAGGAGATCGCCGACGGGTTCGCCGCCCTCGACGCCGCGGTGAAGGCCGAACGCCGGCCGCGGCCCGTCGAGGAGGAGAGCGACCTACTCGTTCTCGAGCTTCCTGTCGTTCCCGAGCTTCCTGTCGTTCCCGAGCTTTCCGAGTAACACGGCCCGCTCGCGGGCGTTGCCGCAGAGGCGCGCGGCCAGTTCCAGTTCGGCCCGCGCCTCGGCCCGGCGGCCCGTCGAGGAGGAGAGCGACCTACTCGTTCTCGAGCTTCCTGTCGTTCCCGAGCTTCCTGTCGTTCCCGAGCTTTCCGAGTAACACGGCCCGCTCGCGGGCGTTGCCGCAGAGGCGCGCGGCCAGTTCCAGTTCGGCCCGCGCCTCGGCCCGGCGGCCCAGCCTGATCAGCAGCTCGCCGCGGACGGTCGGCAGCAGGTGCGACCCCGGCAGCCGGTTCGTGGCCACCAGGTCGTCCACCATCGACAGTGCTTCCTGCGGGCCGACCGCCATCGCCACGGCGACCGCCCGGTTGAGCTCGACGATCGGGGACGGCGCGACCCGGCCCAGCGCCTCGTAGAGCAGCACGATCCGTTCCCAGTCGGTCTCGGCCACCGAGGCGGCGCCGGCATGACAGGCGGCGATGGCGGCCTGCAGCCCGTACGGGCCGAGGCCGCGACCGGCCGCGGTGGCCTGACCCAGCGCCGCCGTGCCCCGGCGGACGGCCGAGGAGTCCCAGCGCCGCCTGTCCTGGTCCTCGAGCAGGATCGCCTCGCCATCCGGGCCGGTGCGGGCCGGGAACCGCGACGCGGTCAGCTCGCACAGCGCGATCAGCCCGAACACTTCCGGTTCGCCCGGCAGCAGCGCGGCCAGCGTACGGGCGAGACGCAGGGCCTCGTACGACAGCTCCTGGCGCATCAGGTCGTCGCCCGCGGTGGCCGTCGAGCCCTCGGTGAAGATCACGTAGAGGGCGCTGAGCACGCCGCCGAGCCGTTCCCGCCGGTCGGCCGGCGGCGGCACCTCGAACGGCACCCGGGCCGCCGCGATCGTCTTCTTGGCCCGGGTGATGCGGGCCTGGATAGTCGGCACCGGCACCAGGAACGCCCGCGCGATCTCCTCACTGGACAGCCCGCCGACCGTGCGCAGGGTCAGCGCGACGCGGGCCTCGGGAGAGAGGACCGGATGACAGGCGACGAACATCAGCGCGAGCACGTCGTCGTCGATCCGGTCCGGATCCCACAGCACGCCGTCGCCCTGTGCCTCCTCCTCGGCCAGCAGCGCGTACTTCTCGTCCCGGGCGGCCCGGCGGCGGAAACTGTCGATCGCCCGCCGCCGGGCCGTGGCGAGCAGCCAGCCCACCGGGTTGTCCGGCTCACCGTCACGCGGCCAGGCGACCATCGCCTCGGCGACTGCCTCCTGGGCCACGTCCTCGGCCAGATCGAAGTCACCCGTGTAGCGGGCCAGAGCCCCGACTATCCGGGCCGACTCGATCCGCCAGACCGCCTCGAGCGAGGTCACAGCTGGCCGGTCTGCTCACGCCAGACGCGCTCCCGGGCGACCCACTCGTTGTCCTGCGGGAACTCGTCGATGCCGGGCACCCGCCGGATCTCGCACTTCGCGCCCGGGAAGGACGGCATGCGCTTGGCCCACTCGATCGCGTCCTCCTTGGTCGGCACGTCGAGGATGTAGAACCCGCCGAACAGCTCCTTGGTCTCCCCGTACGGACCGTCGGTGACCACCGGCGTCTCGCCGGAGAAGTCGACCACCACACCCTGGGCCGCGTCGTCCAGGCCCTCGGCCGCCACCAGCACGCCGGCCTTGATCAGCTCGTCGTTGAAGCTGCCGACCACCTCGAGCATCTGCTCCATCGGCGCCTCCATCATCGCGGCCAGCGACTCGTCGCTGCTCCGCATGATCAGCATGTACTTCGCCATGATGTTCTCCTCAGTTCGTTCAGCCTGGTCGACCTTCTCATCCCCAGGTCGAACGACACCGGCGCGGATCGACACGGTCCGCGAAAAAGTTCGGCGAGCATCGCTGCGCTAGATTGCGGGTCGGTTTTCGGGCGGTTTTCTGGGGGGGTAGTCGTGCGGCTCGGATGGGCCCTGGGCGGGATCGCCCTGCTGACGCTGGCTGGTGGATGCACGTCGGATCCGGCGCCGGCCCCGGCGCCGACTTCCGCCAAGCCCGCGCCGGCCTGGACGGAACCGGCCACCTACTCGTACGTGCTGACCCGCGGCTGCGACCAGGCCGCGCCGCTCGGCCGCTACCAGGTCAAGGTCGCCTCCGGGGCGGTCAGCGCGACGAACCGGCTCGACGCGACGGCGGCCAAGCCCACCAGCAGCGGCGACGCCGACCTGGGCCCGGCCACCGGCGAGAACGGCGAGGAGATCGAGGCCTTCACGCTGCAGGAACTGCTCGAGATGGCCCAGACCGCGGCCGACGACGGCGGCGAGGTGACCAGGGAGCTCGACACCACCGACGGCCACCCGGTCAAGGTCACCATCAACGTCTCCGACCAGGGCCCGTCCGGCGCCGAGTGCTTCGGGGTCAGCGACTACCAGGTGAGTTGACTTCGAGCGCGCTCGAAGGCCTACCTTCCCGGGGCATGACCCTTGGCGCGCACAGCACGGCCGGCGACGTACTCTCCGGCATCGATCTGACCGGCCGGACGGCCGTGGTGACCGGCGGATCCTCGGGAATCGGCCTGGCCGTGACCCGCGCGCTGGCGGCGGCCGGGGCCCACGTCATCGTTCCGGCCCGGCGGCCCGTGACCCTGCCCGACGGGGTCGAGAGCCGGCCGCTCGATCTGACCGACCTCGGCTCGGTGAAAGACTTCGCGGCCTCGGTCGACCGGGTGGACATCCTGATCGGCAGCGCGGGCGTGATGGCCTGCCCCGAGACCCGCGTCGGCCCCGGCTGGGAGGCCCAGTTCGCCACCAACCACCTCGGCCACTACGCGCTGGTGACGGAGCTCTGGCCCGCGCTGGTCGCGGACGGCGGCGCCCGGGTCGTCATGGTCGGGTCGGGGCGCGCGCCCGAGGACCGCATGCGCTGGGACGACGTGCACTTCACCCAGGGGTACGACAAGTGGGCCGCGTACGCGCAGTCGAAGCTGGCGAACGTGCTCTTCGCCTACGAGCTCGACCGCCGGGGCGCGCCGCACGGCGTACGGGCGTTCTCGGCCGGCCCCGGTTGGGTGCTGACCCCGCTGCAACGCCACCTGACCAGGGCCGAGATGGTCGACGCGGGCTGGATCGACGAGACCGGGGCGGCCGCCTCGGACCTCTTCCGCTCGCCCGAGCAGGGCGCCGCGACCCCGGTGTGGGCGGCGACCATGCCCGTCACCCGCGGCGGCGCCCACTGCAACGATTGCGCCTTGACCGAGGAATACCCCACCGACGCCCCCGAGGCCGCCCGCCTGTGGCACCTCTCGGCCGCCCTGACCGGCCTGATCCGGCCGTGAGCGCCGTGGCGGTCAGCGGGCGTCGAGTTGGGCTATGTGGCGTTTGCCGGCGGTGCGGCGGTAGCTGGCGTCGAGCAGTTCGCTGATCTCGGTCCAGTCGGTTCCGGCGGTCAGGTCGAGGCCCAGCCAGCCGTATGGGCCCAGGTACGCCGGCGCGTAGCTGCTCGAGGCGTCCAGCAGGGCCTGACGTTCGTCCGGATCGAGCAGCACCAGCACCGAGTGCTCGTGGCGCTCGTATTCGCCGTCCACCTTGATCGAGCCGCCGTAGTAGGCGAACACCTTGGTCGTGTAGAACGCGGGATGCCCGTGCGAGATCTTCTCCCGCGCGCCCGGAAAGGCCAGGGCCAGCTCGCGTACGCGGACCAGCAGCGGATCTGCGTCGTCGAACATCAGTGGGTGCGACATCCCCCGAGCAAACCACGTGGTCAGCGGATCAGCTCGCGCAGCGCGGCCCGCACCGGGGCGGGATCGTGGCCCTCGCCCGCGGTTTCGAGGGCGGATCGCCAGGCGGCGGCCAGGATGCGGCCCAGGGGCAGGCCGGCGCGGTCGGCGGTCTCGGCCAGGAACGCCTCGACCAGCCGGGCCTTGGTCGTCCCCGGCACCGGTATCCAGCTTCGCACGACCGCACTATAGTCGGCCTCGGGAATGCCGTAACCAGGTTATGGAGGCCGCCTTGAAGCTCACCTTCCTCCACGCGCCCGTGCCCGACCTGGAGTCGGCGCTGCCGTTCTACCGAGACACCCTGAGGCTCGACGAGGCCTGGCGCGAGGGCACCGAGACCGTCGCCTACCAGCTGCCCGACGGCAAGGCGCAGATCATGGTCTCGGTCAGCACCGACCCGGCCGGCCCGATGTATCTGGTCGACAGCGTCGACGGCTTCCTGGCCGGGCACGCCGGCCTCGAGGTCTTCATGCCGCCCCGGCCCATCCCGGACGGGGTCGTCGCCGGTTTCCACGACCCGGCGGGCAACGTCCTCTACGTCTTCGATCAGGTCGAATCCTGAGGCCTGCTTGTGATCTTGCGGGGCGGCGGGACATCCATCGCTGTTGTTAACGTTCCGGGCTGTGAATCCCCACCCCGCACCGCCAGCCTGGGGCCCGCCGCCGCCCCTCGTCGCCCCGCCCGGATATCAGGAACCACCGGCCCAGGGCACCAACGGTTACGCCATCGCCTCGCTGATCTTCGGGATCATCGGCGGCGTGCTGTTCGGCATCGGCTTCGGCATCCTCGCGCTCAAGCAGATCCGCCGGCGCCCGCAGGCCGGTCGTGGCCTGGCCATCGCCGGCCTGGTCCTCTCGGGCGTCTGGTTCGTGGTCATCGCCGGCGCCGCCGTGACCGGCGCCCTCGCAGGCGAGAAGGAGAACCGGGCCGTGGCCGAGGGGGTCGGCACCGTGAACGTGCTGTACCTGAAGCCGGGCCACTGTGTGGGCACGCTCGAGGAGACGGCGCGCATCGAGGATCTGGCGCTCGTGCCTTGCAGTCAGCCGCACGCCGTCGAGGTGTTCGCCACCTTCGACCTGCCGGCCGGCCCCTGGCCAGGTGACGCAGCCCTGCAGGATCTCTCCGACAAAGGCTGCACCAGCCGGCTGAAGGGGTATGCCCCCACCGCCCCGGACAGCCTGGACGTCTTCTATCTGAGCCCGCTGCAGAGCGCCTGGGGCGACGACCGGGGCGTCACCTGCCTCGTCGGCGACCCGGCCGGCCGGACCACCGGCTCGATCCGCGACTGACCTTCCGGCGCCCCCGTCAGGAGGCGCCGGAAGCCCGATGTCACTCGGGGAGGCGGGGGCCCGCCTCACGCTGGGAGGCCAGCCAGGCCTCGACGTCGGCCGAGCTGCGGGGCAGGCCGGCCGACAGGTTCTTACAGCCGTCGGCGGTGACCAGGACGTCGTCCTCGATGCGGATGCCGAGGCCGCGCAGCTCCTCGGGGACCAGGTCGTCCTCGGGCTGGAAGTAGAGGCCGGGCTCGACGGTCAGCACGTAGCCCTCGCCGAGCGGGCCGTCGCGGTACGCCTCGTTGCGGGCGTGGTTGCAGTCGTGCACGTCGATGCCGAGCATGTGACCGAAGCCGTGCAGGGTCCAGCGGCGGTAGACCGTGCTCTCCTCGCCCATCGCCTCGTCGACACCGACCGGGAGCAGGCCCAGGTCGTGCAGGCCCTCGGCGAGGACCTGCATGCAGGTCCTGTGCACGTCCTTGAAGAGCACGCCGGGCCTGATCGCGTCCATGCCGGCCTGCTGCGACGCGTGCACGATGTCGTAGACCTGGCGCTGCAGCGGCGAGAACGAGCCCGACACCGGGACCGTGCGCGTCACGTCGGCGGTGTAGAAGTTGTGCCCCTCGACGCCCATGTCCATCAGCAGCAGCTCACCGGGCTTGGTCATGCCGGTGTTGCGGATCCAGTGCAGGATCGTCGCGTGCGCGCCGGCGCCGACGATCGAGGTGTAGCCGACGTCGTTGCCCTCGTGCCGGGCCCGCAGGCCGAAGACGCCCTCGAGCAGGCGCTCCTTGACCGCGCGGTCGGCCGGCAGCACCCGGGCCACGTCCTCGAAGCCGCGGACCGTGGCGTCGATCGCGGCCTGGAGCTGGGCGATCTCCCACTCGTCCTTGACCAGCTTGAGCTCGCTGAGCACCCAGGCCAGCTCGCGGTCGCGGGGCTTGTCGCGGCTGGGCTCGTAGGCCAGGATCGCCCGGTCGACCGCCGGGTCGAGGCCGCGCAGCACCCGGGTGCGGCCCGGCGCCGAGCCGGCCAGGGCCGAGCCCAGCTCACCCAGCGAGGCGGTCTCGATGCCCAGCTCGGTCGATTTCTCGCCCAGCGTGTGGGTGCGGCCCACCCACAGCTCGCCGTTGCGGCTGCGGAAGAAGGCGTCCGTGTCCTTGGAGTTGCGCTGGTGGGTGTAGAGCACCGCGTCGTGGCCGGAACCGCTGGGCCGCAGCACGAGCACGCTGTCGGGGTCGCGGTCGCCGGTCAGGTAGACGAAATCGCTGCCCGGGCGGAACGGGTAGTCGGTGTCGTTGGCCCGCACCTTCTCGTTGCCGGACGGGATGATCAGCGTCTCGCCGGGGAACGCCTCGGAGAGCGCGTTGCGCCGCTTGGCGTAGTTGGGCACCTCGGGCAGCGGGCTCACGGACAGCGGATCCTCGCGCCACCCACCCCGCATGAACTGCAGGAACGCCTCGGGGAAACCGGGGTCGTGTGATTCGGTCTTGGCCGCGGGTTGCGCGGCCTTCTGCTCGGCCATGGGTGGCGCCTCCCACTCGTCAGTCCGCCCGATGCTGCCGCGTCAAGGTGGCGGCAGTGTCAGCTCGCTCGATCTGTCCCCGACGTTACCGCCTCACCGCGGCGGCAGTGTCAGGCAGGCCACTCGCGGTCCCGCGGTCCCGGCGACACCGGCCGCGGTCTTGGTCGCCTGAGCGTGCAGAATCAGCGATCGGGCGCTCTGGCCGGCCGGGAAAGTCCAGTTCTGCGCGGCCGAGACCGAGGCCGTGCCGTAGCCGTCGACGGTGAAGTCGAGCCACACCTCGTTCCGCGGGTTGGCGAACGACGGGTCGACCGAGGGCTTGGACGGGTCGGCCTGGTGCTGGTAGTGCGGGCCCGCCTCGTCGGGGACAGCGGTGCACGGCATCGTGTGGAGGTGGGCGCCGTAAGCCCTTCGGGGAATCAGCCCCGCGGCCTCGACGCGTACCTCCATGGTCTGGGTGATCTGTTTGATCGCGACCGAGGCGGTCGCGCCCGGCGGGACCACCGCGGGGTCGTAGGTGATCGCCGTCGAGCCGGGCCGGAACGGCAGGAACGTGCCGGAGGCGACCGTGTCGGGCGACCACGAGGCGGCCGGGGACGGGCTGGGGGAGCCCTGGAAGAGGGTCCAGGCCGACGCCTCGGTGATCGCCGAGGCGGGCGCGGCCGGGCCGACCTCCACCGAGTTCGTGCAGCCAGCGATCATGGTCAACGGAACAGCGAGGGCGAGCGTACGCAGCAACATCCCGTAAGCATCTCAAAAATGGACAATATGGGCGAGTACTGGCGCTGCGCGTCCCCGAACGGAAGGCTGTTCTGCATTACAGCGGTGTTACAGGAGGAATGGCATGGGCTATGCGGTGGTGCTCGGTGAGGCGCTGATCGACCTCCAGGAGGCCGAGCACGACGGCGAGGTGGTCTATCGCCAGGCGATCGGTGGTGCGCCGCTCAACGTCGCGGTCGGCGCCACCCGGCTCGGCGGGCAGGTGCAGTACGCCGGCTCGCTGAGCGACGACGTGCTGGGCAACCGCATCTCGGTCTTCCTGACCGAGCGCGGCGTCGGCATGGCGGGGGTGAAACGGGTGCCCGTGCCGACCACGCTGGCCGTCACGACCTTCGTCGGCGCCGAGCCGACGTTCACCTTCTACGGCGAGCCGCCGTCCTACTCGGTGCTCGGGCCGGCCGACCTCGACCTGTCGATGGTGAGCGGGGCCGACGTGGTCTACACCGGCTCGATCTGCCTGCTGCGCGAGCCCTTCCGGGCCGCCGCCCGGCACGCGTGGGCGGTGCCCGGCCCGCTGAAGGTCTTCGACCCCAACGCGCGGCCCACCCTGCTGCCCGACGGCGCCGCGGTGACCCACCTGCTCGAGCTGTCCGAGGAGTTCTTCGCCACGGCCGACCTGGTCAAGCTGAGCGCGGCCGACGCCGAGGTGCTTTACGACGGGGCCACCCCCGAGGTCGCCGCCGAGCGCATCCTCGGCCTGGGCGCGAAGGCGGTCGTCATCACCTGGGGCTCGAAGGGGGCCTACATCGCCACCGCGGACGGCACCGCGATGCTGCCGGCCCCGCAGGTCGACGCGGTCGACGCCACCGGCGCCGGCGACTCGGTGATGGGGGCCCTGATCAGCCGCCTGCTCGCCGACGGCCTGCCCAAGGACCTCGACGGCTGGCAGCGTTCGGTGCGCTTCGCCCTGGCCGTGGCCGGGCTGGTCTGCGAGCGCCGCGGCGGCGCCGTCGCGATGCCCACGAAGGAAGAAGTGACTGCCCGTTGGGGCACGCTCAGCTGACAGTCTTTTCGATGAAGCGCTGGCGGTCGAGGAGCACCCGTTCGACCCGCACCTCGGCCACCAGCTCCTCACCGTCCCGCACGACGACGTCGAAGATCAGTTTGCGGCCGTCCACCTTGGCCAGCGTGGCCAGCGCGGTCACCCGCCGCCCGACCGGGGTGGGCGCCCGGTGCTCGACCTCGGCCCGCACCCCCACCGTGGTGATGCCGCCGGGCATCTGACGGGCGGTGGCGGCGACGGTGGCCGCCTCGGCCAGCGCCAGCACGCGGGGCGTGCCCAGCACGGGCACGTCCCCCGAGCCGAGGGCCTGCGCGGTGTCGGCGTCGGTGACGGTCAACTCGAGCCGGGCACTGAGACCGGGCGAGAACTCCGGAAGCTCCATGGGTCGAGCTTAGGGGTGCGCGGGCTTCTGCCAGTACGTCTCATCCGGCGCTGCGGGTGCGGCGGGCGCGGCGGACGGCCCCCGCGCGTGCCGGGCGCGAACCGCCAGCTCGGCGGCCAGGGCCCAGGCCTCGGCCAGATCGCGATCCTTGGCCTGGCCGGCCCGCCCGCGCGCGGTGTCGGCATAGACCGTGGCCAGCCCGAGCCACCGCTGCAGCGGCCCCTGCACGACCCGCACGCTCTGCAGCCGGGCGTACGGCACGAAGTGCATCTCGCGGGTGAGCAGCCCCCACCGCGTCACGAAAACCTCGGGCGTCAGCCCCACCCCGATCGACCGCAGCGAGAACGGGTTGAGCCAGCGGGCCCGGCTGGGCGGCGGCGAGGTGGCCAGCGCGGCCAGGTCGACGCCCGGCAGCACCTCCCACACCAGCGCCCGCGCCGTGGCGAAATCGCCCACCGGCAGCAGCCTGTCCGAGCCCTTGGAGTCGCCGGCGCCCGACTCGCCCGCGTAGCCCGCGATGTCGAGCCGCAGATGCAGCCAGCCCTGCCCGCGCCAGAGCAGCGGCCAGGTCGCCCCGACGGCCTGCACCCGGTTCAGCGGCACGACCTGGCTGCGCGTCTCGAGCAGCCCGTACCGCTTGGCCAGCCGCCCGTCGGGGTCGCGGGCCAGCCGGAAATCCCAGTCCTGCAGGACCCGCCGCACGGGCTGCAGCAGCACACCGGCCATCGCCGTCACGGTGCTGGCGATGCCGACGAACGTCCACGAACCCTCGAGCACGAACTGCATGACCACGAACGCCACGCCGAGCGGCAGGAAGAACGCCTGCGGGGTGAGCAGCTGGCTGACCACCAGGTCACGGTTGCCGACCCGGAGCAGCGGACGTTCTAGGGCGGGCACGGCCGGTGCCGCGGCCGCCTGCTCGGCGTCCGGTGGCGCCGGGACCGCGGCCGTGCGCCCGGCCAGGGCCAGCAGCCTTTCCCGCAGCGCGGAGGCCTCGCGGACGGTCAAAAAGGCCAGCGGGGCCTCGGTCTTGCCCCCGCCGATCACCTCGAGACGCAGCTCGGCCAGCCCGGTCAGCTGGGCCAGCAGGGGCCGCCGGAGCTCGACGGCCTGCAGGCGCTCGAGCGGGATGGCCCGGTTGCGCCGCCACAGCACGCCGTCGGAGATGCGCAGCTCGCGGCCGACCACCTGGTAGCCCGTGGTCAGCCAGCCGATCAGCGAGAACACCACGACCCCGGCCGCGATGACCAGCACGACCAGCGCGAACCGCTCCAGACCGACCTGGGAGAGCGTCTGCCAGGACAGCGCGGCCACGATCACCGCGATGCTCTTGGCGCCGTGCAGGACCGGGCTCAGCGGGTGGAGGCGGCGCCGGGGCTCGGCGACGGCCGGCAGCGTCTCCTGGGGCGGCGGGGTGGTCACAGGCCCTCGGCCCGGTCCTCGCCCAGCGTGGTGAGCCGGTCGCGCAGCCGGGCCGCCTCGGCCGGCGGCAGACCCGGGATGCGGGCGTCGCTGGCCGCCGCGGCGGTGTGCAGCTGCACGGTGGCCAGCCCGAACGCGCGTTCGAGGGGGCCGGCCGTGACGTCGACGAACTGCATCCGCGCGTACGGAATGATGGAAAGCCGCCGCACGAGCAGACCGTGCCGGACCAGCAGGTCTTGATCGCGTTCGGCGTAGCCCCAGGCCCGCACGGCCCGGACGGTGACGAAGGCGCGCCAGATCGCGTTGACCACGACCAGCGCGATGCCCAGTTTCCACAGCCAGTGGCCCTGCAGCACCAGGCCGACGCACAGACCGGCGACGAGAATGAGCGTCCAGACCACGCGGACGATGAGCTCCACAGTGATCAGCTTGGGCGAGACCGGACGCCACTCGACGGTGTCGGGCCAGGGCTCGAGGGCATCGAGAGGGGCGGTCACCCCTTGAGCCTAGGAGATCGGCGCATCGGACGCTGCACCGAAGGGCGTCACTTCGCGCAGGAATCGGCGAACCTCGAGGAACTGACCCAGGGTGGCCTTGTGCTCGTCGCAGGCCAGCCACGTCTTGCGGTAATCGGGGGTGTGCAGCTTGGGGTTGTTCCACAGCAGCTGCCAGGACGCTTCCCGGCGGCAGCCCTTGGCCGAGCATTGCGGCTCTGAGGGGCCGTCGGGCCGGGAATCGAACAGATCCATCGCCCAAGAGTAGGGCGGAAGATGTGAGCGGTGCTTTGTGAATCGCCGGGCGACCACGGGGGAAGTCGCCCGGCGACGGGGTGAGTGTTACACGTTTCGGGGCCTCGCGCATCCTCCCGCCGTGGGTGCCCGATCCGGCGCATCGCGTAGAAAGATCGACACCTCCGGACCATGGCGGCGGTACCTGGCGGCGCGTAATACGACACCACGAGCGCGCTCTCAGGTCGGTCGTGTAAGTCTTGAGCGTCAGCCGATGACATTTACGACCGCTGTGGAGGACCGGTGGCTCAGCCGCTCACGCCCGAGACCGAGAACTATCCCGGGGCTTCGGGGCCGGTTCCCCCGGCCCAGGACGCGTCCCAGCTCGAGCGCGCCATGTTCGAGGTCAAGCGGGTGATCGTCGGCCAGGACAGGATGGTCGAGCGGATGTTCGTGGCGCTGCTCGCGCGCGGGCACTGCCTGCTCGAGGGTGTGCCCGGCGTGGCCAAGACCCTCGCGGTCGAGACGCTGGCCCGGGTGGTCGGCGGCAGCTTCTCCCGCGTGCAGTTCACCCCCGACCTGGTGCCCGCCGACATCGTCGGCACCCGCATCTATCGCCAGAGCAACGAGAAGTTCGACGTCGAGCTCGGCCCGGTCTTCGTCAACTTCCTGCTCGCCGACGAGATCAACCGGGCCCCGGCCAAGGTGCAGTCGGCGCTGCTCGAGGTCATGGCCGAGCACCAGGTGTCGATCGGCGGGCAGACCCACGAGGTGCCCACCCCGTTCCTGGTCATGGCCACGCAGAACCCGATCGAGCAGGAGGGCGTCTACCCGCTGCCCGAGGCGCAGCGCGACCGCTTCCTGATGAAGATCCTGGTGGGCTATCCGACCGACGCCGAGGAGCGCGAGATCGTCTATCGGATGGGCGTGAGCGCCCCCGAGCCCAAGACGGTCTTCACCACCGAGGATCTGCTCGGCCTGCAGCGCCGGGCCGACCAGGTGTTCGTCCACAACGCGCTGGTCGACTACACGGTCCGGCTGGTGCTGGCCACCCGCGCCCCGGCCCAGCACGGCATGCCCGACGTGGCCCAGCTCATCCAGTACGGGGCCAGCCCGCGCGCCTCGCTCGGCATCGTCCGCGCCACCCGGGCCCTGGCCCTGCTGCGCGGCCGCGACTACGCGCTGCCGCAGGACGTGCAGGACATCGCGCCCGACATCCTGCGCCACCGGCTGGTGCTCAGTTACGACGCGCTGGCCGACGACATCCCGGCCGACCACATCGTGGCCCGCATCATGCAGAGCGTCCCGCTGCCGTCGGTCGCGGCCCGGCAGGGCACCTCGCCCAACGGCACCCACCCGGCCGCCCCGGTCAGTGGGGGCCCGCAGCCCGCCCAGACAGGTGCCGTATGGCCCGCCCAGCACTGACCGGTCAGACCGAGGAGGGCACGGCCCGGGCCGAGGCTGTCCTCGGCCGGCTGCAGCTGCTGGTCACCCGCAAACTCGACGGCCTGCTGCAGGGCGACTACGCCGGCCTGCTCCCAGGCCCGGGCAGCGAGGCGGGGGAGTCCCGCGAGTACCGGCCCGGCGACGACGTACGCCGGATGGACTGGCCGGTCACCGCGCGCACCACGATGCCGCACGTCCGGCGTACGGTGGCCGACCGTGAGCTCGAGACGTGGATGGCGGTCGACCTGAGCGCCAGCCTCGACTTCGGCACCGCCCAATGGCTCAAGCGCGACCTGGTGCTGGCGGCGGCCACGGCGATGTCCCACCTGACCGTCCGCGGCGGCAACCGGATAGGCGCGGTCGTGGGCACCGGTTCCGGCCTGCCCCCCGCGTCCTCGTCGCGCTGGCGGCGCAAGGCCTCCGTACCGCCGGAAGTCACCCCCGAATTCCTCCGGATGCCCGCCCGCCCCGGCCGCAAGGAAGCCCACGGCCTGCTGCGCGCGATCGCCGGCACCCGGATCCGGCCCGGCCGCGCCGACCTGGGCGCGCTCATCGACATGCTCAACCGGCCACCCCGCCGTCGCGGAGTGGCCGTCGTGATCTCCGACTTCCTCTCGCCCGTCGAGGGCTGGTCCCGCCCGATCCGCAAACTGGGCGTACGCCACGACGTGCTCGCCATCGAGGTCGTCGACCCGCGCGAGCTCGAACTGCCCGACGTCGGCGTGCTCACCCTGGCCGACCCCGAGACCGGCGAACTGCACGAGGTGCAGACCGCCGACCCCGCGCTGCGCCGCCGGTACGCCGAGGCGGCCGCCGAGCAGCGCGGCGCGATCGCCGGCGCCCTGCGCGCCGCCGGCGCCGCCCACCTGCGCCTGCGCACCGACACCGACTGGCTGCTGGACATGGTCCGATTCGTGGCCGCCCAGCGACACGCACGCACCCGGGGGACCACCCGATGATCCGATTCCTCGAGCCGTGGTGGCTCCTCGCGCTGCTGCCGGTGCTGGCCCTGGCCGGGCTCTACACCTGGCGGCAGTTCCGCAAACGCAACTATGCGATGCGGTTCACCAACGTCGACCTTCTGCGCACGCTCGCCCCCAAGGGCCTGGGCTGGCGCCGGCACGTCTCGGCGGCCGCGTTCCTGCTCTCCCTGCTGACCCTGAGCACGGCGCTGGCCCGGCCCTCGGTCGACCGCGAGGAGCCGCTCGAACGGGCCACGGTGATGCTGGCGATCGACGTGTCGCTGTCGATGGAGGCCGACGACGTGGCCCCCAACCGCATCGAGGCGGCCCAGGAGGCGGCCAAGGCGTTCGTCAACGAGCTCCCCCCGACGTACAACCTGGGTCTGGTCTCTTTCGCCAAGGCCGCCAACGTGCTGGTCTCGCCCACGAAAGACCGCAGCCAGGTGGTCTCGGCGATCGACGGGCTGACCCTGGCCGAGGCGACCGCGACCGGCGAGGCCGTCTTCACCTCGCTCGACGCCATCCGCACGGTGCCGGCCGACGGGGCCGACGGGGCGCCACCGGCCCGGATCGTGCTGCTCTCCGACGGGTACCGCACGTCGGGCCGCTCGATCGAGGACGCGGCGACCGCGGCCGCCCAGGCCAACGTGCCGGTCTCGACGATCGCGTTCGGCACCGACACCGGGGTGGTCGACATCCGCGGCGCGTTGCAGCGGGTGCCGGTCGACCGGCTGTCGCTGCAGCAGCTGGCCGAGAACACCAAGGGCTACTTCTACGAGGCGGCGTCGGTCAGCGAGCTCAAGCAGGTGTACGAGGACATGGGCAGCTCGATCGGCCACCGGGTGGAACCCCGCGAGGTCACCCAGTGGTACGCCGGACTGGCCCTGCTGCTGGGTCTGATGGCCGCCGGGCTGAGTCTGATCTGGACGTCCCGGTTGCCGTGAGGGACGTCCCGGGCGCAGTCGCGGGTGTCAGGGCGTGCTGTGTGCGAGAACGAACAGCACGATGACGTACGCGGCGGCGATGGTGAAGGTCAGTGGCGCGATGAGGTTCTTCATCTCGGACGCTACTTCCGCTCGGTGACTGGCGATGAAGCGCACACGTCACGTCGCGGCCGGCACCCGCATCCGGCGTCGCGGCGCGCACGACTGTTCCGGCGCCGCTTTAGGTGGCACCGGTGGATGCAGGGTGGGAGGAGTTCGGGTCAGCGGTCAGGCGCGCTGACGAACGGCCCGGCCACGACTAGGAGGATCGCTATCTCGCACAGCGATCACCTCCAGAAAGTCGTTCGGCGTCAGGACCGGACGGAATGATACCCCTTGAGGCGCTAGTAAGAAACGCGACCCAGCCCCTCTTGGTCAGAACCACCCGAGAGGACTACCTCGGCCACCGCGCGGAAGGCTGCACGACGTACGCGGAAACGGGCTCGTCGACCGGCTCCGGCTCTCTGGGCATAGCCCATCGGGCAGCTTGTGAGCCGTATTCGCGCGGACCTACGGTCGGTTCACTTCCGAACCGAGTGTGGGGGTGGGTCATGCCCGAGTGTCCAGGTGCCGGTGGTTCGGCAGCGGTGCCGTTGTGAGCACCGCGGAAACGACACCGCCGGGACCGGCCGCGCTCGCGTGGGCCGATCCGGCGCAGATCCGGCGCCTTGCCACCCCGATTGCGCTCGGCGAGGCGGCCGGCGTCCTGGTTCCGGTGATCGTGATCGCGCTGATGGCGCGGATCAGCACCGAAGCCCTGTACGTGCGTTCGCTCTATGTGCCGTTGGCCCTGCTCTTCGCCGCGTTGCAGGTCGGCTTCGACGTGAGCAACCAGGTGGCGGCCTCGGTGAGCCGCGGCGCGGACCGGCCGCAGGAGGTGCTCCCGGTCGCGGCCAGCATGGCCCGGATCGGCTTGGCCGTCTGGGGGACGGTCAGTGTGGCGCTGATGCTCGCCGCACCCGCCCTCGCGTCGTTGCTGAGCGTTCCGGAGGCCTCGGTCGGTGACTTCGTCTCCTTCACCCGCTGGACCGCCCTGGCCAATCTGATCTTCTTCCCGACGGTGCTTCTCTCGTCGAGCCTGCGGGGCTTCGGCCGGCCGCGATCCGCGGCCGCAGTGGTGCTGACCGGGGCCGCCGTGGAGGTGGGCGGCGTCGCGATCCTGGGCTTCGGCACCGACCTCGGGGTCTTCGCCCTGCCGATCGCGATCGGGGCCGGGGGCGTGGCCGCGCTCACCGTCGGCGTGGTGCAGGTGTACCGCTGCGGTCTCTGGGAGTCGCGGGGGCCGATGGTCTGGCGGCCGGAGGCGGTCGGCCGGTTGACCTCCGTCGGGTTGCCGGTCGGCATGTCGTTCGTGGTGATGGCCGTGGCCAGCGCGGGCCTGCTGTGGGCGCTGGGTCCGTTCGGGCCGGACGTGGTTTCCGGCTATGCGGCCGCCGGTGCGCTGCAGAACCTGCTCATCGTGCCCGCTTCCGCGCTCGGTTCGGCCACGGCGATCGTGCTGAACCAGCTCCGGGGGGCGGGGAGGAACGCGGACGGACCGGCGGTTCTGCGGGCCGGGCTACGCCTGACCGCGACGGTGTACGCGGTGCTGGCCGCCGCGATCTGGCTGCTGCGGGAACCGCTGTCGGGGCTGCTCGCCGGTGATCCGTCGGTGGCCTCGGAGACCCGGACCTTCCTGGCGATCGTCGGGCTGACCTACTTCTGTCTGGGCCTGAACGTGATGACGCTGCTGCTGGTCGAACAGATCGGCGGCGGGCTGATCGCGTTGCTGCTCAACGTGCCGTATTTCGGCGGCATGGTGGTGCTGGGCAGTTACCTGGCGCGCAGCCAGGACGATCCGTCCGCGCTGTACTGGACCATCGCGGTGCTCAACGTCTGCGGCATGGTCGTCGTCCCGCTGATCACCTGGCGCCACGTCCGCCGGATCAGCCGGGCGGACGCCCGATGAGCGCAGGGGTGTGGCGGGCGGCGGACGTCCGCCTGAGCGTGGCGATCATGCATCATCCGGTCCGCGGCGACGCCGCGGACCGCATCGTCGAGGCGTGCCGGCCGTTGTCCGCCCGGGTCGTGCCCGACCCGTCGCCGGGGGCGGTGCGCAGCCCGCTGCGGACGGCCAAGGTGGCTTGGGCCGCGATCGCCGCCGGCGCCACCCATCACCTGGTGCTGCAGGACGACGCCCGGCTGGTCGACGGCTTCGCCGGGCTTGTGGCCGACGCGGTCGCGCACCGCCCGGGCCACGGCATCGCGTTCTACACCGACTGGAGCAGCCCGCAGAACAGTTACCTGTCCCGCCTGGCCGCGGTGGTCGGATCACCCTGGGCGCCGTTGTCGCCGATGGAATGGACCCCGGCGCTGGCCTTCCTGCTGCCGGCCGCGGTCGCCCGGGAGCTGGCCGATTTTCTGGCGCCGATCCCGGACGAGGTCACCGACGACGATCAGATGATCACCCGGTTCTGCCGGGAGCGGTCGGTGCCGTTGCTGGCCGCGGTGCCCCACCTCGCCGACAACCGGGGCATGCCCACCCTGATCCTCGGTCACGGCGGCCGGCACCGGGCCACCGTGTGGGACGCCCCGCCGGCGCCGCCCGCGGACCACTGGGACGTCGATCCCCGCATCGACGAGGCCCTGGCGGCCCGGTCGCGTTACCGGCTGCACGACGAGTACGTGGTGCAGGTCAAGGACTCGCGCTGCCTGATCCGGCTGCTCCGGCCGCACACCGGCGAGCCGGAGGGCAACGAGTTCTGCTGGTACTGGGACGACTGGTGCGACCTGATCGGGGTCGGCGGCAGTGAGATAACCGCCGGACTGGCCGACTATCTGGACACGCTGGACGGCCGGCGTCCGCCGCCGCGGCCGGCCATGGAGCTCTGGGCCGCGGGATACCTGCTCGGCCTGGACGCCGCCCAGGTGCGCGCCGAGCTGCCCGTGCCACTCGCCCCGGCGCCGCCGGCCACGATCCGGGCGGCCGTGCACTCCTGGGTGCAGTCCGGCCTGACCGCGGCCGACGCTGCGGCGCTGGACGACGCCGGCTGGGCGTCGCTGACCGACCTCGGCTCGGCCGCGGTCGCCCTCGGGCTGCGCCGCCGGAGCCCGGCCCCGTTCGTCGCGGCCGGCGTGCCGGCCGGCCCCCGTGGAGAGGACACCTCGCATGACGACCCTTGTCACCACCCCTGATCCGGCGCTGGCCACCGTCGTCGAGCGGATGGCGCGCCGCGAGGTCGCGGCGCATTTCCTGATCCCGGCCGATCAGCCGCCCGGGGTGATCCGGCCGCCGGCGCCGCCGATGGCGGTCCGGATCCGGTCGTGCCCGGGGTGCGGGGCGGACGCCGGCACGTTCCGGTCCGCCGGTATCCCGCTGCCCTTCGCCGAGTGGCGGATCGTCGAGGCGGACGAGCCCGGAACCCAGGATCTGCCGACGATGACCCTGCTGGGTTGCGAATGGTTCGCGCCGCGCGCGCTGCTGCCGGTGGCGCTGGCGATCGAACGGTTCGGCCCGGTCGCGGCGACCGGGTTCCGCAGCCGGGCCGTGGCCCTCACCGAGCTGCCCGGGTTGCCGTTCGCCGCCGCGCTGGCCGAGCTCGACCGTCAGGAGGACTGGCTGGACGATGTCCTGGCCGGGGGTGCGGACGGCTTGGCGAACCGGACCGCGCCCACCGTCCCGGCCGCGAGCCGGCCGGTCAGCCCGGCCACCACGTGGGGCGCCTACCGGGATTCGCTCACGGCCCGTTTCGTCGGTCCGCACGCCTCCGACGAGGATCTCGGCCGGTGGAACGACTCCTACCTGGCGATCCGCCGGATCACGGCGGCACAGACCCTGCAGGGGTACGCGTCATGCCCCGTCTGACCTCCGACGTGCGGTGGCGGGAGGTTCCGTTCACCGGTTCCCGGACGATCACCGAGCACCTGACGTGGGGGCAGGTGCTGGTGGAACGGGACATGCGGCGGATGCCGCCGGGGACGGCCTACAACGTGACCGTCCCGGTGCTGATCCCCGAGGGCGTGAGCCTGGCCGACGTGTGTGCCGCGGTCGGCGCGCTGGCCGGCCGGTACGAGGCCCTGCGGACGAGGTTCCCCGATCAGGACGGCCGGCTGGTGCAGGAAGTGGTGGCGGCCGGCACCGTGCCGGTCGGGGTCTGGTCGGACGACGGACCGGCCGACGACTTCGCCATCCAGGCCCGGGAGCTGGACGCCCAGCTGGAGACGTCCACCTTCGACCACCGGCGGGACCTGCCGCTGCGGGTGCTCGTCTGCGTTCACCGGCAGGTGCCCCGGGCGCTGGTCCTCTGCATCTCCCATCTGGTGACCGACCTGCAGAGCAGTCGGCTGGCCGCGCGGGTGCTGACCGAGCTGCTGACCCGCCGGGCAGCGGGACTGCCGGATCCGGAGGTCCCGGAGATGGTCCAGCCGGCCGATCTGGCCGCCTTCGAGCGGTCGGCTCGGGGGCGTACGGTCAGCGCCGCCGCCGTGGCGCATCTGCGCCGCCAGTTGAAGGCGGTGCCACTCGACAACTTTGCCGCGGTCCGGCCGGTGGCCCCGGCCGAGCCCCGGTTCTGGCGCGGGGTGGTGGACTCGGCGATCTCGGGGCCGGCACTGGGACTGCTGGCCGAGCGGTACCGGACCAGCACCGCCACGGTCGCGCTGGCGGTGACCGCGGCCCTGCTGGGCTCGGTGGCCGGCACCGACCGGTGCGGGCTGCTGCTGGTGATGGGCAACCGCACCACGGCGGCCCAGCGGGCCTCGGTCGGCACTCTGACCCAGCACATGCCCACCGTCGTGGACCTGACCGGCCCGGCCTTCTCCGACCTGGTGAAGCACTGCTGGGGCACCGCGATGCGGGCGTTCCGGCACGGCCGGTTCGATCCGGCCGACGGCTGGGCGGCGCTGGCCGAGGTGAGCCGGGAGCGGGGGGCCGAACCGGAGATCCGGTGCTTCTTCAACGACATGCGCGGCGGCCAGGAAGCGCCGGCGGGCACCGGGCCGATCGATCCGGAGGCGCTCGCCCGGGAGCTGGCCGACCCGCGCTTCCGGTGGACCGAGCGCCGGGCGAGCGGTGCGTCGTTCTTCATGGAGCTCGGTGACGTGCTCGACGCTCCGGGCCGGTTGCGCTGGACGCTGCTCGCGGACACCACGCTGGTGCCGACGGACACCATCCGGGCCGTGCTCACCGGCGTGGACCGGCTGCTCGTGCGGTTGCTCGACACCGACCTGCTCCTTTCCCGGGTGGCCGAGGCCGCCGACCTGCCCGGCGGTGTGGTGGCCCACGGCTGAGGAACACCACCGGGGCCGGGGCGGGGCAGCATCTGCTGCCCCGCCCCGGTTTTCTCACTGCTGGGCGGTGGTGACCATCTCCGGCTTCGGGGAGCCGTCCGGCGGAGCGGGGGACTCCAGCGGACGGCCGCCCAGGAAGCGGGGCGCCCACCAGGCGGCGCGCCCGAGGAGGGTCATCGTCGCCGGCACCAGCAGCGTCCGGATGATCACCGCGTCGATCAGGACGGCCAGCACCAGGCCGAGGCCGACCTCCTTGATGGGCGCGAAACCACCGGTCATGAACCCGGCGAAGGTGACCGCCAGGAGCAGAGCGGCCGCGGTCACGATCCCGCCGCTGCGCTGCAGGCCCTCCCGTACGGACTGGTCCGGGCCGACGCCGGCCAGCCGGCGCTCGCGGATCCGGGAGAGGACGAAGATCTCGTAGTCGGTGGACAGGCCGAATGCGATCGCCGCGACCACCACCGGAACGGTCAGGTCGATGCCGTCCTGCTGCTCACCGCCGAGCAGGCCGACCAGGTGCCCGTCCTGGAAGACCCAGACCACCACGCCGAGCGCGGCGACCAGGCTCAGCAGGTTGGTGATCAAGGCCTTGATCGGGATCACCACGGAGCGGGTGAACAGCAGCAGCAGGATGAAGGTGGCGAGCAGGACGATGCCGCCGACGATCGGGAGCCGGTCGCGGAGCTCCTGCTTGTAGTCCACCAGCCGGGCCGCGTCCCCGGTGACCTGCACGGTGAAGGGCGCTTCGAGGGCGCGGATGTCACGCACCGCCTGCGCGGTGTCCGGGCTGCTGGTCGGGTGCTCCGGGGTGGCCTGCAGGATGCTCAGGCCGTCGCCGCTGCGGCCCGCGTTCACCGCGGCGACGCCGGGCACGGCGGCGATCTGCCGCTGGAGCTCGGCCAGCCCGGGGCTGTCCGGGGCGGTCCGGGCGGCCACCGTGATGGCGCTTGGGCCGGCCTGCTCCGGGAAGTGCTGGCGCAGCGCCTCGGTTAGCTGCCGGGTCGCGCTGCTGGCCGGCAGCGACTTGGGGTTGCTGGTGTCCAGCCGCAGGCCGGTCAGCGAGAGGCCGGCCACGACCAGCCCGATCAGCACCAGGAAGACCGTCAGCGCCGGCACCTTCTGCACGCCCCGGGCGACCGCGGCGAAGGCCCGGCCCCGCTCGCCCCGTCCGCGGGGCGGCTTGATCCTGTTGCGCAGCAGCTGGAGCAGCGCGGGCAGCAGGGTGATCGCGGCGAGCATGTCGATCAGCACCACCGCGGCCCCGGCCACGCCGATCGACCGGAGGAACGGGTCGGCGAACGCCACCAGGCTGACCAGGCTCACCGCGACGGTGAGGCCGGAGAAGACGATGGTCCGGCCGGCCTTCTCCGCGGCCCGGCCGAGCGCCTCGGCCGGGTCGTGGACCACCGCCAGCTCCTCGCGGAACCGGCTGACCATGAGCAGCGCGTAGTCCACGCCCAGGCCGATGGCGAGCATCGTGGTGACCTGGATGGAGTAGATCGAGACGTCGGTGAAGAAGCTCATCACGAGCAGTGCGGCGAAGGTGCCGCCGACGCCGACCAGGGCGATCAGCAGTGGCAGGCCGGCCGCGATCAGCGACATGAAGACCAGCAGCAGCAACAGCAGCAGCAGCGGGGCGGAGATGAGCTCCGCACGCCGGGTGTCCGAGGTGGCCTGGTTGTTGAACTCGCGGTCGGTCAGCGGGCCGCCGGAGACCACGGTGGTCGCGCCGGCGATGCCGGTCAGCCCCTTCTGCACCTTGTCGGCCAGCAGGTCACCGTTGTGGGCCAGTTCCACGTTGATCAGCACGGCCCGGCCGTCGACGGCTACCGGCGCCGTCGGGCCGAACGGGTCGGACACCGCCAGGACACCGTCGATGCCGCGCAGGTCGGTGACGGCGCCGGAGACCGCTGTCCGGAAGGCCGGGTCGGTGGTCGAGGCGCCGGACACCACCGCGTTGATCACCGGTGGGGAGAGCTTGGCGTCGCCGATCACCTGCGCGCCCTGCTGCGACTCGCTGCCCGGGATCGCGCCGACGGTGGAGGTCATCCGGGCGAAGACCCCGTTGCCGACCGTGAAGCCGGCGGCAGCGATCACCAGCCAGAGGACGAGCACGAAGGCGGGACGCCTGCGTGCGAAGCGGGTAACAGCACGGATCATGACGAAGCTCCTCAGACCGGAAGATCACTGTGACTTCCATCCTGGTGATCCGGGCCGCCCGGCGAATCGCCGACAAGAACCAATTCCGTTCTCCCCCGTGCGAGGGAGACGCCTCAGTCCCCGGCCTCGCCCGGACTGATCAGGCCCACCTCGTAGGAGAAGACCACGGCCTGGACCCGGTCCCGCAGGCCGAGTTTGGTCAGCACGTTGCTGACGTGGGTCTTGACCGTGTGGTCGCTGACGGTCAGGTGGGCGGCGATCTCGGCATTGGACAGTCCGCGCGCGACCAGGCGCAACGTCTCCCGTTCGCGGCCGGTCAGCTCGTCCAGCAGGGCCGGCGGGCGCAGCGCCGCGTGCGGGCGGCGCAGGAGGTCGGCGATCACCCGGCGGGTCACCGTGGGGGCCAGCAGCGCCTCGCCCTTGGCCACGATGCGGACCGCGTCGACCAGCTCGACCCGGCGCATGGTCTTGAGGAGGAAGCCGTTGGCGCCGGCCCGCAGCGCGTCGTGCACATGCTCGTCGACGTCGAAGGTGGTCAGGATGAGCACCCGGGCGTCGGTGGTCGCGCAGATCCGCCGGGTGGCCTCGATGCCGTCGATCGGGCCGTCCATCCGGACGTCCATGACCACGACGTCCGGCCGTTTCTCGGACACCACCCGGACCGCCTCCAGGCCGTCCGCCGCATCACCGACCACCGTCATGTCCGCCTCGGCGTCCAGGATCATGGCGAAGCCGCCCCGCACCAGCTCCTGATCGTCGACGACCACGATGCGCAACATGTCCGCGGCACTCCTCGATCGGCTCATCCGGGGGAAGAGCCGGCTCACTCGGTGGGAAGGACAGCGTTCACCACGAAGCCGGCGCCGGCGGGGCCGGGCCCGACGTTCAGTTCGCCGCCGCAGGCGGTGACCCGCTCGCGCATGCCCATCATCCCGTACCCGCCACTGACGTCCACCGCGCCGGCGCCGTTGTCGGTGACCGTGAGCCGGACGTCGCGCGCGGTGAACTCGATCAGCACGTCCACCTTGGAGGCGTTCGCGTGCCGGATGGTGTTGGTCAACGCCTCCTGGACCACGCGGAAGACGGTCGCGTCCGCCTCGGAGGCCAGCGGCCGTTCCAGGCCGTGCCGGCGCAGCACCACCTCCAGACCGCCGCGTCTGGCCTCGTCGAGCACGCCGGGCACCTCGGCCACGCCGGGCCCGGGCCGGGCCGGTTCCTCGCCGTCGGCCGAGCGCAACGCGGCCAGCGAGCGCCGGAGCTGGGCGATCGCGGCCCGTCCGCTCTCGGCGATCACCTCGAACGTCTTTTCGGCCCGCTCCGGGTCGTCGCGGGTCACCACCGGCCCGGCCTCGGCCTGGACCACCATGACGGCGACCGTGTGGGCGACGATGTCGTGCACCTCGCGGGCGATCCGGTTGCGGTCCCGGGCCGCCGCGGCGGCCCGTTCCTCCTCGACCCGGGCGGCCCGTTCCTCCAGCATGGTGATCCGGTCGCGCCGGCCCCGCGCGCCGATGCCCAGGCTGTACGCCGCCACGTAGGCCATCGTGACGTAGCCGAAGGTCGCCGGGTCCTCGCCCGGCACCACCAGCGACACCACCACCGCCACGGACTGCACCGCGATCGCGATCTGCCGCCACGGCGACGGGCTGAGCAGAGCAAACGTGTACGTTGCGACGAGCGGCCCGAAGGGCAGCGGCGGTAGCTGGTGGGCCAGCCCGAGCACGCTGATCGCCACGCCCACGATCGCGGTGGTGAGCAGCGGCGCCCGGCGGCGCCAGAACAACGGCAGGGACGCCGCGGCCGCCGCGAGCAGGTGCCACCACCGGCCGTCCTGGGAGAACGAGACGGGCAGCGCGGTGCCGGCGAACACCCCCACCGCGATCGCGCCGTCCAGCCACGGCGTCGCGTTGCTGGGCAGACGTCCGGGCCACGATCGGACGACCGCGGGCAGGGACGAGGGCAGCGGCACGAGCGGCTCCTGACGGGGCGGGGGCAGCCCCCAGTATGCCGGTCGGCGGCCGCCGCACCGCCCGGCCTGCGTACCGACCGGGCTCGATGTCCTGTTCACGACATCGAGGTGGAGGGCCCGGCGGCCGGGCCGGTTGGATGAAGTCTCCTGAGAAGAAGGAGACACCACGTGGGCACAGTCCGCGTCGCCATCGCCGGGGTCGGCAACTGTGCCGCTTCGCTGGTACAGGGCGTCGAGTACTACCGGAACGCGAAGGCCGACGAAGCGGTTCCCGGTCTCATGCACGTCGTCTTCGGCGACTACCACGTCGGCGACGTCGAATTCGTCGCGGCTTTCGACGTGGACGCGAAGAAGGTGGGCCAGGACCTGTCGGAGGCCATCGTCGCGAGCGGGAACAACACCATCAAGATCTGCGACGTTCCCCCGTCCGGGGTCGTCGTGGGCCGCGGTCCGACGATGGACGGCCTCGGCGAGTACTACCGGGAGATGATCGACGAGTCCGACGAGCGGGCCGTCGACGTGGTGCGGACGCTGCGCGAGAGCGGCGCCGACGTCCTGGTGTCGTACCTGCCGGTGGGTTCGGACGAGGCCGACCGGTTCTACGCGCAGTGCGCGATCGAGGCCGGGGTGGCGTTCGTCAACGCCCTGCCGGTCTTCATCGCCTCCGACCCGGTCTGGGCCGCCCGGTTCACCGAGGCCGGCGTGCCGATCGTCGGCGACGACATCAAGTCCCAGGTCGGCGCGACCATCACCCACCGGGTGCTGGCCAAGCTGTTCGAGGACCGCGGGGTCCGGCTGGAGCGCACGTACCAGCTCAACTTCGGCGGCAACATGGACTTCATGAACATGCTGGAGCGCAAGCGGCTGGTGTCGAAGAAAATCTCCAAGACCCGGGCCGTCACCTCACAGATCCCGCGCGAGATGGCCTCCAGCGACGTGCACATCGGACCCAGCGACTACGTGCCGTTCCTGGAGGACCGCAAGTACGCGCTCGTCCGCCTCGAAGGCCGGGCGTTCGGCGACGTGCCCCTGCAACTGGAGTACAAGCTCGAGGTCTGGGACTCGCCCAACTCGGCCGGGGTGATCATCGACGCGTTACGGGCCGCCAAGATCGGCAAGGACCGGGGGGTCGGCGGGCCGCTGCTCGCCGCCTCCTCGTACTTCATGAAGTCGCCGGCCGAGCAGTACGACGACACCACCGCCCGGGACGCTGTGGAACGGTTCATCCGCGGAGAGATCGAGCGCTAGGCATCGCCGACGTCAAAGGGGGAGCCGGTCACCGGTTCCCCCTTTTGACGTCGGTCCTACAGATCGCGGTCGAACTCGTGCACCCGGCAGGATCCGGGTTCGATCCCGGCCAGCGCCAGGGCGCCGACGTGGTCGCCCTCGGCCGGCAGATCGTGGACGAAGTAGGAGCCGCCCAGGCGTCCCGCCGGATCGTGGACCACCGCGCCGTCCACCGGCAGCCGCAACCCCAGGGCCAGCCGGGCGCCGGCGGCCTTGACGCAGGCCTCCTTGCGCGTCCACAACCGCAGGAACTCGTGGTAGGCGCCGGTGCCCGCGGCGGCCACCCGGGCCGCCTCCGGGCCGGGGAAGTAGCGGGCGGCCATCCGCCGCGGGTCCAGGCCGGGACGGGGCCGGTCCACGTCCACCCCGACCTCCCGCCCGGCCACCGCGACCAGGGCCAGATCCCCCGCGTGCGCGAGGCTGAAGGACACCGGGGCGCCGGCCAGGTACGGCCGGCCCAGCGGGGTGCGGCGCAGCGGCAGGTCCGGCGGCGGCACGCGGAGCAGATCGGCCAGGATCGCGTTCAGAGCGGCATGGGCCACGACGAAGCGCCGCCGCGTGTCCGGGTCGCCGATGACCGCGGCCCGTCGCCGATCGATGCCGGTGAGCCACCGGGCGGCGTCGCCGGTCCGGTCCAGGCGAACCGTCCAGACGTCGGCGCCGCCCGGTTCACCCACGGTCCAGCTTGCCCTGCAGCAGGCCCTGGAAGGTGTTGAGCCGCTGGATGTTGCCGGTGCCCTCCATGAACTCGACGCCCCGGGCATCGCGGACCAGCTTGTCCAGCATCGGCTGGGTCAGCCGCGCCCCCGGGCCGAAGTAGTCCAGCGCGTCCAGGGTCACCTCCTCGGCGAGCCGGGCCGCGCGGGCCTTCGCGGCCGAGGCGAGGTGGCCGTTGGAGGGCTGAGCGTCCACCACGGCGGCGGCCTGGAGGATGAGCTGCCGGACCCCGTCGATGCGCCGGCCGGTGTGCTCCCAGCGCAGGCGCTCGGCCTTGGACAGGGCGTGACGCTGCTCGGTGACGTACTCGTGGGCGGACCGGGCGATGCCCAGGGCGATCGCCGCGACGCCGGGCCGCAGCCGGTTGAACATCTGAACGCCGCTCCACACCCCGCGCCGGGTGGGACTGAGGTGGCGCCCGAGCACCCGGTCGGCCGGGACCGGCACCTCGTCCAGCCGGATCGCGCTGAGCTGGGCGCCGCGGAGCCCGATCGTCGGGATCACCTCGGCCTTGAAGCCGGGGGCGGTGGTCTCCACCAGCACCGCGGTCGCCCCCAGCGGGCCCGGGCGGTCCCGCGCGAACACGACGCCCAGCGCGGCCCGCGTCCCGTTGCCGATGTAGCGCTTGGCCCCGCGCAGCAGCAGGCCGCCCTCGCCGTCCGGCTCCAGCGCGGTCTGCATCGCGCCGGCGTCCGAGCCGCGGTCGGGCTCGGTCAACGCGAAGAATGTCCAGGTCGGCGCGGTCAGCATCCGCCCGTAGAACCACTCCTTCTGGTCCCGGTCGGCCAGCAGGTCGATCAGCACCCCGGACAGCGACGGACCGGGGGCCGCGAGCATCATGCCGGCGTCCCCGGCCGCGATCTCCTCGGCGAACACCACCCGTTCCATCGCGGTCATGCCGTCGAACCGGTAGCCGCCGATGAGCGGGCGTTCCGGCAGCCAGGGCTCCGGAATGAGCATGGTGGACAGGTGGCGTACCGCCGGGTTGTCCAGGCAGCGCTGGACGGTGTCCGGGTCGCCGTCCAACTCCAGGGCGGTCGAACGCAGGTCGCGCGCCCAGTCCCGGGCGTGCTTGCGGGCCGTGCTGAGCCGGTCGTCCAACTCGATCATGAGTTCTCCCCTCCACCGATCCCGGCGTCTCCGCCGATCCACGCGTCGGCCAGCAGCTCGGAGGCATTGACCACCGAGCCGGGCCCGTCCGCGACGAACCCGCGGGCCCCCAGCAACCGCAGCAGCATCCGGTCGGTCCGGGTGATCTGCCGGTGCAGGTCGAGGAGCGTCCCGATGGACGGCGGCACTCCGGTCAGCACGGTCCGGATCTCGAGCTGCTCGGTCACCACGTCGGCCAGGGCACCCTTGATCATTTGCTGGAGCAGCAGGGCGGTGTCACCGACCCGGCGCTCGCCCAGGTGGGCCACGGTGGCGTCGAGCAGTGCCTCGGACAACCCGAGCCGCAGACCGGCCAGCCGGGCCACCCAGTCCGGCCAGGGCGCCGGGACGCCGGCCGGGCCGGGCTCGCCCCGGTAGCGGACCGCGGTCAGCGGGCCGTCCGGGGTCTCGATCGGGCCGAGCCGCTCGACCCCGGCCGGATCGAGTACGGCGACGGTGTCGCCGGTCCAGACCCGGTGGGCGTCGCGCAGCGCCGCCTCGGGCAGCACGCAGCAGCCGGTCGGGCCGCACGGCAGGGCCTCGTCCGGCAGCGCGTCGTGCAGCACAGTGAGCGTGGCGGTGAGACCCCGCTCGCGGGCGCTGCGGCGGGTGTCCTCGACGTTCATCGTCCGGCCTCCTCGTCGGTGCCGGCGAAGACCGCGACGCAGACGGTGCCCGAGACCGGGTCGCGGTCGGCGACCGCGATCGGTCCGGACACCCCGGCCCGGCGCTGAGCGAACTCCGCCCAGACACCGGCCGCACCGAGATCGCGTACCGGGATCGCCGAGCCGGCGCCGGCCAGGCCGGGTCCCGTGACCAGGACCGCCTCCGTCGGCACCAGCTCACGCAGCAGGGCCCCGGCCGCCTCGGGGGCGACATCCGGCTGCTGGTGCACGACGACCCCGTCGGTGCCGGCCGGCTCCAGCAGCATGGCCACGCCGACGTCGTGGGCCGGCACCGGATAGCGGGCGCCGGTCACCTCGTACGGCAGGGTGGTCTGCTCCAGGACCAGCAGCAGCGCCCGGCAGCCCGGGAAGTCACCGGAGTACGTCTGCAGCAGCCGCATGGCGGTGAACGGGGCGACCGGTCCCTGGTCGGACACTGCGAAGGCGAGCGGATCCCCGGGCAGCTGTTCGTTCAGGTAGCAGACGGTGACCCGGCGGGGGTCGGCGTCCGGGGTGGCGTGCGCGAGGACGATGAGGTCCACCGGGCCCGCCACCTCGAGACCGCGTACCAGCCGGTCGGCCATCTCGGTGAAGGAGATCCGGCCGCCGGCCGCGTGCCGGTCCCGCCGGAACCGGCGGCCGTACAGCGCGGTCATGTCCGACAGGTACTCCTCCAGCAGCGGATCGTCCTGGTACTCGTCCGGGGCGGGATCGAAAAGGTGGACGATCACCTGGGCCGGCCGGAGCCGGCCGGTGCTCCTCGCCGCGTCCGGGGCGGTGGACAGGAACATCGGGTCAGGCCAGACCCTGCTCGAGGACGTAGTCGGCGAGGGTGCCGACGGTCTCGAAGTGGTGCTGCTCCAGCGTGTCCGAGTCGATGATGGCGTCCAGCTGGTCCTCCAGGTGCATCAGCAGCTCGAGCACGTTGGTGGAGTCCAGCCCGAGTTCGTCCATCAGCCGGGTCCGTTCGGTCACCTCCACCGACTCGCGGTTCAGCACCGCGATGACGGCGTCGATCACATGGTCGACAACCGCGGCGCGGTCGACAGTCGCTTCCGAGGCCATGGTCATGGCTTCTCCTCCTGGTGAGTCAGTCAAGAATCTGGGGGCTGAGCAGGTCTTCGACGGTGTCGCGGCGGCGGACCAGGCGGGCCTGGCCACCGTCCACCAGCACCTCGGCGGGGTGGCCGTGGCTGAGGAAGAGAACGGGGGAGGCGCTCGGGCCGTACGCGCCGGACCGCAGCACGCCGACGAGGTCGCCCGGCTGCAGCGCGGGCAGCGCCACGTTGCGGCCGATGGTGTCGTTCGGGGTGCACAGCGGACCGGTGACGTTCCACGGGCCCACGTCGTCGCCCGCCCGGTTGAGCAGTTGCATCGGGAAGTTGCGCTTGACGAAGGACCCGATGCCCACGGCAGCCATGTGATGGTTGGTGCCGCCGTCGGTGACCGCGAACCGCTCGTCCATCGACGTCTTCACGTACCGCACCCGGGTGACGTAGGTGCCGCTGGGCCCGGCCAGGTAGCGGCCCAGCTCCAGCAGCAGCCGCGCCTGCGGGTGCGCGGCATGGAAGGCCTCGACAACCGGATTGAGCAGGTCGGCGACCGCCTGCGGGTCGAGGTCGGTCTCACTCGGGAAGTACGCCACCCCGAGCCCGCCGCCCACGTCGACCACCTCGAGTTCGAAGTCCAGGCGGTCGGCCAGCCGTTCGGCCAGGTCGATGATCCGCCGGGCGTTCTCGGCGATCACCCCGGGATCCAGGATGCGGGTGCCCATGTAGGCGTGCACCCCCAGGACCTGCAGCCCCGGGTACTTCTTGACCAAGTCCGGCTCGTCGAGGAGCTGCTGCTCGTCGATCCCGAACTGGCGGGACTTGCCGCCCATGGTCAGCCCGGAGCCCTTCACCGAGAAGGTGGGGTTGACCCGGAGCATCACCGGCGCGCTGATGCCCCGTTCCCGGGCCAGCTCGTCGAGCAGGCCGAGCTCGCCGAACGACTCGCACACCACGGCGAAGATGCCCTCGTCGAGGCAGGCCTCCAGCTCCGAGCGGCTCTTGCCGGGACCGAGGAAGATGATGTCGCCCGGAGCCACCCCGGCCAGCAGCGCGGTGCGCAGCTCGGTCATCGACGACACCTCGGCCCGGGCGCCGACCGAGCGGAACAGCGCGCAGACCGCGACATTCGGATTGGCCTTGAGCGAGTAGAACATCTCCAGCGCCGGGTGCAGCCGGTCCCGCAGGCCCTGGTACTGGCCGCGCAGGCTGTCCCCGTCGTACACGTAGAACGGTGTGCCGAACCGGACGGCCAGCTCGGACACCGGAATTCCCTGGATCGCCACGTCCCCGGTCACGGTCGTACTCCTTCCGTCGCGGCGGCCAACCGGCCCGCGATCTCGCCATCCATCGCCATCAACTCACCGGTCGTCGGCGCGATCAGGAAGCCGTAGAGGCGCCCGTCGGCCGGTCCGGCCCCCTCCCGCACCACGGCGTTCACCGTCGAGAAGTTCTGCACCACCATCCCGGCGTCGCCGGCCCCGCCCAGCAGCCACGGCCCGAGCGCCGCCCGGACCTCCTCGAAGCCCAGCGCACGGGCCAGGCGCAACGGGTACTGGCGGGCCAGGGCGCACCAGCCCGGCGGGACGAAACGTTCCTGCAGCCCGACCTGGTAGGTGGACATGTTGCTGCGCGCGTTGATCTCGACGACCGGGTAGAGCCCGCCCTCGGGGTCGACCATCGCGTCCACCCCGACCACTCCGTGGTAGCCGTCCACGGCGAGCCGGCGGCCGAGCACGGCGGCGCTCCCGGTCACCACCGCGAGCTGTTCGGAGGTCAGGTCGGCGGGCATCCGGTGACCCTTGTGGACACCGTTCTCGGTGACCGCCTCCTTGACGAAGTCGAAGTGCACCGAGCCGTCCCGGCCCACGGTGAACTGGTAGTTCAGGTCGGTGGTCTTCGCGACCCACTCCTCCACCAGCAGCGCCAGCCGGTGATCACCGGAACGCTCGGCCCGCCGGCGCAGCTTGCGGTGGATCTGATCCAGCCGGGCGGTGTCCCGGACCAGCAGCAGGCCCTTGCCGGACACCCCGTACGAGTCCTTGAGCACGACCGGGCGCCCGGCCTCGAGGAGTTCGCGGGCCCGTTCCACGGCCGCGTCCAGCTCGTCCATCGACTCGCAGGTCCAGCCGGTGGACTGGCGCAGTCCCAGCTCGGTGGCGATCCGGCGGCTGTAGATCTTGCCGTTGACCGCCTTGCAGGTGGCCGCGGGCGATCCGGCCAGGGTCAGGCCGGTGCGGGCGGCCAGATCCTCCTCGTCCACCGAGACGCCGTGCGGGAGGAGCGCGACCTCGCCGGTCAGGCCCGCGAGCCGGGCCAGCAGGGCCGGGCTGAGCAGTGCGTCCTGGGTGACCGTGTGGTGCGGGTCCTGCTGATCGGTGATCAGCAGATGCGGCAGGGCAACGCCGAGTGATTCCAGATAGGACAGGTGCGCCGCGTCCGGCTCGTCCTTGAGCAGCACGTAGTCGTCCGCCCCGGCCAGCAGCAGGGTGAACTCGTCCATCCGGTTCACCAGGGCGTCGCCGGCCGACAGGGCCACCCGGGGCAGGCCGGGCTCGTCACTGCCCCAGCGCTGCTCGACCTCGAAGTTGCCGAGGAACAGCAGGCTGGTCCGATCGGTGCCGAGCAACGCCGTCCGCAGGCGGCGCACGAAAGGTTCCCGAACCGTTGTCATCTCATCCCCTCAGTGCTCGAAGACCATCGCGGAGAAGGTGGAACCCAACCCGACCGCGGCCATCAGGTAGTGGTCGCCGGGCCGCAGCCGGCCCATGTCCCGCGCCGACACGTAGTTGAGGAAGGAGTCCGCGCAGAAGCAGTGGCCGGTGACCGGCATGTTGTCCAGGAACAGCCGCTCGGCCGGGATGCCGGCCTTCTTCGCGACCCGGATCCAGGACACCCGGTTGACGTTGTGCGGGAGCACCAGGTCCAGATCGGCCACGGTGATCCCGGCCCGGGCCACCGCGGCCAGGATCACCTCGGTGAGCGCGTCCGGGTAGCGCTGCTGGAACTCCAGGGACATCTCCGCGGTCAGCGAGAGCCCGGCGTTGAACTCGCCGTGCGTGGACGAGGCGTACGACAGCATCCGGTCGCGGTCGCCGGTACCGATCAGCACCGCCGCGCACCCCTCACCCATCAGCGCGGTGCCCGGGATCATCCGGGCCGACGGGGTGAACGCCTTCTCCCCGACGAAGAGCAGGGCCAGCGCGTCCGGGTCGCCGTCCTCGGCCAGCAGCCGGCCGCACAACTCCACGGCCAGCAGCCCGGAGGCGCAGGCGTGCTGGGTGACCGCGAACGCCTGGGCGTGCCGCAGACCTAGCGTGTCGACCACGTCGTGCAGCGGATCCTCCGGGTACGGGGCGATCGCCTGCAGGGTCCGGGCCTGCACCACGTACCGCACCTGGTGCTCGCGCCCGCGCAGTTCCGACAGCTTGGCGGCCGCGTTCAGCATCAGGTCGGTGATCGTGCCGGTCGGCTCGCGCAGCACCTCGGCCAGGCCGTAGTACCGGTGGAACATCCGGATCTGCATGGCCGACAGGCCCAGCTCCCCGGCGAGCGAGGCGATCGGCACCCGTTGCGGCGGGTGGTAGGCGGAGACCGCTTCGAGTGCGGTCATGCGCCGTCGTCCTGCGGCAGAGCGGTCAGGTACGCGGTCAGCGCGTCGATGCTCGGGTGGTCCCAGACGATCGTCGGTTCCAGGCGGAGCCCGAGGTGGTCCTCGATCTCGCCGCACAGCGCGAGCGCGTACACCGAGTCGAGGCCCAGGTCGGCCAGCGGCGTGGCCACGTCGATGGTGGCCGGGTCCCGGTCGGTGAACTCGGCGACGCGCAGCAGCAGCCACGGGCGGAGCTGTCCGGCGTCCTGGTGGTTCGGCAAGGTGGTCAATTCCGGCTCCTAGGGCTGTCGGGCAGCATGCCGTTGAACAGGTCGAAGGTCCGGCCGGCGGCGTACCGGCGGGCCAGTTCCGCATGGATCGGGCCGGCCAGCGACGGGGGCAGCGCCCGGGGCCGGCCGTCGAGGTCGCCGGTCAGCCGCACCAGCGCCGCGGTCACCCAGGCCGGGTCGGCCAGGAACGTCCCCGGCCGGCGCTGCTCGGCCAGCCAGCGGTTGAGGCAGGTGGACGCGGTCAGCACCGCGGTGTAGCGGGCGGTCAGGTCGAGCGCCGCCGGGTCGCCGCCGACGGCCAGGTCCGCGGGACGCAGGGCGAGCGCTGCCGCCCGCAGCCGGGCCAGCTCTGCGGTGAACGTGCGGGTCAGCTCGCGCAGCCGGGGTCCGGCGCCGGGCGGCAGGGCCTCGGCCGCGGCCAGGAGCTGCGACATGAGGGGGTCGGCGGCCGAGGCGATCCGGAGCCGTTCGAACGGCACCGGCGGGAGTTCGGCGTCCGGGTCGTAGAGGCCGGCCTGGGGCGCCTGGGCGATCGGCCAGGACCGCCGGGCCAGGCGGGGAAGCTGCGGGAGCACTGTGGCCAGGCAGGCGACCCGGGCGGCGTGCCCGAAGCCGGCCGGCGCCAGGTCGCGCTGCATCTTCTGGAAGATGCCGTACTCGCCGCCGCGCAGGTAACTCTGCGCGCCGAGCACCTCGCCCAGGCGGGCCATGGCCTGGATGGCCCGGCCGGAGGCGACGTATTTGACCACCGAGGCGTACGCGTTGGTGTCCTCCGGCAGCAGGTGGACGGCCCGCGCCACGGTGGTGGCCAGGCAGTCGGCCAGCAGCAGGTCCACGAACGACTCGGCCAGCACGCTGCGCACCAGCGGCATCGCCGCCACCGGCCGTCCGCGGAGCACCCGGTCCTCGCCGAACCGCAGCACCGTCCGGATGCCGGTGTCCAGCGCGCCCAGCGTCATGGCCGGCAGGCCGGTCCGGGTGAGCTGGAACGACCGCAGGGCGATCTCCATGGCCGAACCCGGTGTCCCGAGGGCCACCCCGGCGCCGACCGGGCAGCGGTTCAGCTCGATCCCGCCGAGCTGCACCCCGCGCATCCCGCTGCTGGGGAACCGGGGCAGGTCACGCAGCGCCCCCGGCGGCAGCGATTCCTTCTCGACGAAGAGCTGGGTGTGACTGCGTCCGCCGGCCGCGTCCGAGGTGCGGCTGAAGATGACCATCGCGCTGCTGCGGCGCGCGTTGGTGACCACCTCCTTGCGCCCGGTGAGCAGCAGCTCACCCGGCCCGCCCGGATCGGCCCGGAAGGCCACGCGGGCGAAGTCGTTGCCGTGGTCCAGCTCGTGGTAGGCCGAGGCCACCTTCCGGCCGCCGAGCAGCAGCTCGGCCAGCCGCCGCTGCTGGGCCCGGTCGCCGCCGGCCCACACGTTCACCGAGGCGATGAATGAGCTGGCGCCGTAGCCCAGACCCAGGCACGGGTCGTGCCGGAACACCGAGCGCATCACCCGGATCAGCCGGTCCAGGCCGGTCATCCGGCCGCCCTGGGCGACCGGCACGAACTCGGCGTTGAGCCCGAAGTCGTCGAGCATCCGCTCGCCGTCGGCGAACATCTCCGACCGCTCGTCGGCGGCCAGCACGGCCCGGTTCCCCAGCGGGTTGGCCGGGTCCCACGGGTCGCCGAACCGGCGCTCCAGTTCCGGCAGGGTGTTCATCACGCCTCCCCGGCGGGGTCGAGGTCGAGGATGGACGGGCGACGGCCCGCGCCGAGGGCCGCGTACACCCGGTCGTAGACCTCGGTGTTCTCCGGCCCGGCGCCCAGCCGGTGCAGCACCCAGGTCAGGGCGGCCTCCAGCCAGAGTCCTTCCCGCCACAGTGGATCGGCACCGGCCCGGTCGTGGTTGTGCAGCCACAGGTGCACGGCGGCCGCGCCGGCCACGCAGAGCTCGAACCGGTGGGCCAGGTCGTAGGCGGCCGCCTCCACGTCATGCGCCGCCGGTCGGTAGTCGGCCATATCGGCGTGCACCTGGCCGGTCGCTGCGAGCAGCGCCTCGGCCGGCTGCCAGGGTCCACCGGCGGCCCGGATCCCGGCGACCGCCGCGGCCAGCCCGCGCAGTGGCAGGCAGCCACCCCGCCCGACCAGCGAGAGGCGGGCCGGGTCGAGCTCCGGCACGGGCATGCTCAGCCGGGCCAGCGACCGCAGCCGGGACACCTCGACCGTGGGGCCGGACCAGCCGCGGGCCAGCTGCGGGAATTGGTTGATCACGGCCTGGCGGTTGACCGGTGTGCTGCCGTCGAAGATGGCGACGATCCGATGGTCGCGCTCCACCTTCTGGAAGCGGCCGTAGCCGGGGATGCCGGTCAGGAACGCGCGGGCGCCGAGTTGCTCGCCGCAGCCCTGGATCAGCTGATCGGTGAGGGTCGGCACGAACGCCTTGGCCACCGGGGCGAGCACGCTCAGCTCCTCGGTCTCGACGGTCACCGCCCGGGAGACCAGGCTGGTCACCGCCTCGGCCAGGAACAGCATCGTGTGCAGCCGGCCCACGCCGCGCCGCAGATACGGCACGTCGGCCAGGCGACGCCCGTACAACCGGCGTTCGGTCAGATATTGCCGGACCAGCTCCAGGGCGTGATCGGCTGCGCCCAGCGACAGCGCGGTGCAGGCGGTGCGGGTCAGTTGCAGCGCCCGCAGTACCGTCTCCAGGCCGGAGCCGTGCGTCCCGACCAGGGCGGTCGCGGGCACCGGGGCGTCGGTGAAACGGATGCCGCTGATGTCCGCGCCGCGGATGCCGTGGGTCGCCTCCCGGGGCAGGCACCGGTAGGTGTCGTCCGGCAGATCCGGCTTGCCGGCCAGCAGGACGCTGAACCCGCGCGGCCCGCCGGCCGGGTCGGTGCGGGCCAGCAGGCACACCACGCCGGCCCGGGTGGCGTTGTTGATCAGCCATTTCGTCCCGCTCACCCGGTAGCCGTCGTCCTGCCGGACCGCGGTCACCTCGCCACCCATCAGGTCGCTGCCGTGTCCCGGCTCGGTGAGGGCCCAGCAGACCGGAGTTCCGGCCAGCACCGTGCCGGCCAGCCCGAGGGACTGGGCCCGGTCCTGGTCGTCGCGCGGGGTCCGGGCCCAGACCGAGGCGGATCCCAGGAAGGTCTTGGCGTGGCCGACGGCCGTGGTCAGGTCCCGGCCCGCGATCACCCGTAGGACCTGGACCAGCGTGTCGTAGCCGCGCAGTTCGCCGCCGTAGGCCGCCGGCACGTAGTGCGCGGGCAGCCCGAGCCGGTCCAGGTGGGCGCAGATCTCGTCGGGGAACGCCTCCGCCTCGTCCGCGGTGGCGACCCGGGCATGGTTGAAGACGACGTCCGCGTCCTCCGGGTCGCCGAGCCGCTCCTCGAACCGCCGGGCCACGGCCGCGGCCGCAGTCACGGCCGGCGGCAGGGTGGGTGCGGTCATCGGGAGGACCGGACCCGGTCGTCGTCCCGGCGCCCGGCGCGGGCGGCCGGGGTGAGCTGCTCGTGCTCGACGGCGAGGGCCCCGGTGAGGAAGAGCATCCGGGCCAGGCCCCGCTGGATCTTGCCGCTGGTGGTGCGGGGGACCGCGCCCGGGCGGACCAGCACCACGCTGGCCGCGCCGACCCCGAACTCCGCGGAGAGCAGCCGCCGGATCGCGGTGACCAGCTCGGCCCGTGCGTCCGGGTCCATCGACCGGGCCCGGCACTCCTGCACCACGACCAGTTCCTCGTGCGGCACCTCGACGGTGAAGGCCGCCCCGACCCCGCGGGACAGCCGGTCGTCCAGGGTCCGGACGGCGGCCTCGAGGTCGTGCGGGTACAGGTTGCGGCCGTTCACGATCAGCAGTTCCTTGATCCGGCCGGTGACGTAGAGCTGGCCGTCGCGCTGCAGCCCCAGGTCGCCGGTGCGCAGGAACCCGCTCTCGCCGTCGGCCAGGGAATTGTCGAACGCCTCGCGGGTGGCCTCCGGATCGCCCCAGTACCCGCGGGCCACGCTGGCGCTGCGGAGCCAGATCTCGCCGATCCGGTCGGCCGGCTGCGGGCGCCGGGTGGCCGGGTCGACGATCCTGATGTCCAGGTCGGCGGGGGAACCACCGCTGCTGACCAGGGCGCGTACCGGCCCCTCGTGCGTGGCGTGGACCGGTACCACCGTGTCGCGTTCCAGCTGGTCCGCGTCCACCAGGGTGACCACCGGCGGACGGCCCTGGGTGGCCCCGCTGACGCTGAGGGTCGCCTCGGCCATGCCGTAGCCCGGGCAGAGCGCCTCCGGGCGCAGGCCGGCCGGGGCGAACCGGTCGGCGAACGCGGCCAGGGTGGCCGCCTGCACCGGCTCGGAGCCGTTGACCGCCCGCGCCCACCGGGACAGGTCGAGGCCGGCGATCTGCTCGTCGGTGACCCGCCGCGTGCAAAGGTCGTACGCGAAGTTCGGGGCCGGCGAGATCCGGATGTCGTGCCGCTGGATCAGCCGCAGCCAGGTGTACGGGCGTTTGAGGAACGCCGTGGCCGACATCCCCACGCTGCAACCGCCGACCGACAGCGGGGCGAGCAGCTGCCCGATCAGACCGAAGTCGTGGTACATCGGCAGCCAGCCGCCGACCCGCTCGCCCTCGCTGCCGCCCAGGATCTCGTGGAAGGTCCGCAGGTTGTGCCGGAGGTTCGCGTGGTTGACCACGACGCCCTTGGGTGAGCTGGTGGACCCCGAGGTGTACTGCAGGAACGCGATGGTGGAACCGTTGATCTCCGGGCGCTGCCAGTCCGCCGCCGGGTCCGGGGCGACGTCGTCGAAGGCCAGGCAGGGCACGTGGGCGAGACCGGACTCGGCCGCCCACTCGCGGACCACCTCGAGGGCGGCGGCGTCGGTGAGGACCGCGGCGACCTGGGCGTTGCGGGCGATGCCGGCCAGCCGGTCGCGCTGCCGGCGATAGCCGTCCGGCAGTGGCGCGGGCACCGGGATCGCCCCGGCGTGCTGGATGCCGAGGAAGTTCTCGGCGAAGACCGTGCCGGGCTCGTTCAGGATCAGCACCCGGTCGCCGGTCCGCACCGTGCCGGACAGCAAGGCGGCGATCTGCCGGGCCCGGGCGGCCAGCTCGGCCCAGGTCACGGTCCGGACCGCGGCATCGTCCACAGTGGGGTCCGGGTCGAAGATCAGAGCCGGCCGGTCCGGGTGGACGGTGGCGCGGTGCTGCAGCAGGTCGACGAATGTCTCGTGGTCGGGCATCAGGCGTTCCCCCGCAGGTCGATGGCAGGCCGGTCCAGCGTCGCGCCGGCCCGGCCGGGTGCATAAGGCTCGATGGAGCGGGCAGTTGGGCTAGCCGAACAGGTATGCCGGTTCGTCATGGCTTCGCCGGCCAGCCGCTGAGCCAGCCCCGGGCCACCCCGGCCAGCCCGATCGAGACCAGCGCCGCCCGTTCGTCGCCGGTCAACCGGGTGGCGTCCGGTTCGGCCAGGCCGGAGGCGATCCAGCTGGTCATCACGGCCTGCGCGAGCAGCGCCCCCACGGTGGCCGGGGGCCAGACCCCGGCGGCCTCGCTGCGGCGCACCGTCACCGCGTCCGCACCCAGCAGGTAGCCTGCCGCCCACACCTCCAGAGCGATCCGCCAGTGCAGCACCGGCGGCAGGTCCTGGGTCTCGAAGAGGTTCTCGAACCCGTCGAGCACGTCGCTCACGGTCACCCCGACCAGGCCGCAGTGGTCGGCCCAGTACCAGCCGAAGCCGTGCTCCACCGGTTCCGCGGTGCCCGGCCGCAGCGGGCGCAACAGGCACCGGCTGCGGTGCATCTGCACGGTGTAGGCCAGTTTCTCGTCCGGCTGGACCCGGCGGCCCAGAGCGGCCTCGGCGCTCGCGCTGAACTGCCAGTAGTCGGCGGACAGCACCGGGGCGGGCAGGAACACGGTGGCGTGGAACCGGCCGGGATGCCCGACGATGGTCGGATCGAACCGGTGGTCGACCAGGTGCGGCACGGTGCCGAGGACCGGGATGCCGGCCTCCCGGCAGAACCGGACGACCATCTCGTCGTCGTCCTTGACCTCGTCCGGTATCCCGTCCAGGAAGTCGGCCAGGTCCCGGGCGAGCGCCGCGGGCAGGACGAATCCCTGGGTGGGCGTCCACTCCGACCGCGACAGCGGCGCGAACGACCACCCGGCGATGGCCGCCCGGCGGATCAGGTAGGAGTTCTGCGGGCTGTCCCAGTGCGAGTAGAGGGAGATGCCGTGTTCCGGCCGGGAGGCGATCACCCGGTTCAGCTGCAGGGCGAATCCGGGGATCAGCACGATGTCGTCCTGCAGCACCAGGTGGTGGGTGGCTCCTTCCTGCACGGAGCGCCAGGCAACCTTGGCGGTACGCAGCGGGCTGGGCACCCCGTCCGGGTCCGGGTCGGTGATGACCCGGGCGATGAGCGGGGCACAGCCCCGGACCAGCGGCGGGATGCGCTCGCTCCGCCGCGGGTGGTGCATGATGGCCACACTGAGCCGGATCTCGGCGGACGTCACCGCGCTTCCGCGGTGGCCAGGCCGGCCGGGACGATCGGCTCCCCGCCCAGGGCGGCCGACCGGTACGCGGCCTCGATCAGCGCCGTCGTGGTGATCACCTCGCGCATCGGCCGGTCCCATCCCGTCCCGGCGGCGATCAGGCCCGCGAAGTCGGCGAACATGCCGCCGAACCACTCCTGGTGGGTCTGGTCCCGGGTCGGCGGGGCGAGGTCGGTGCGCTGCGCGCCGTGCACCGAGCGCACCTCGGCCATCCCGTCGTGCACGTCGGCCGTGCCGTCCGGGCCGGTCACCTGGTAACGGTTGGAGCGGGTGTCGCTGACCCAGCTCAGGTCGATCTCGCAGGCACCGCCGCCGGGGAACTCGAGGTCCATCCGGGCGGCGAGATCCATGCCGCCGGCGGCGTCACCGTCGGCCCATTGCGCGACGCAGGACACGGTGCGTGGCGCCTCGCCGAACAACCGGGTGGCCATGTACGCGCAGTGCGTCCCGTGGTCGAGCATGATCCCGCCGCGGGCCACCGAGACGTCCCGGCGCCAGTCCGGCTGCCACCCGGGCACGCCCCGGGCGTGGGAGTCGCGGGCGATCCGGAACGACGCCCGCATCGGGGTGCCGATCAGCCCGTTCGTGACCGCCCCGGTGAGCACCTTCATCATCGGCGAGAAGCCGTAGTTGTGGGCCGGGTAGAGCAGCCGGCCCTGGTGCTGGGCCCGGGCCACCAGGTCGAGCGCCTCGTCGGTGTGCACGGCGACCGGCTTCTCGCAGATCACGTGCAGGCCCGCGGTCAGCGCGGCCCGTTCGACCTCGACGTGGTAGAGCGGCGGGGTGCAGATGTCGACCGCGTCGACCGGCTCCGCGGCGAGCAGCCCGGCCAGGTCGGCGTACGTGGCCACGGCCGGGTCGATCTGCCGGGCCCGGGCCCGCCGTTGCGGTGACGGGTCCAGCACCGCGACCACCCGGCCGCCGGTGACCGTCCGATAGGCATGCAACCGGCCCTCGCCGGCGGTGCCGAACCCGATGATGGCGATTCTCATACCGTTTCCTCCTTGCCGATCGCGGGCGGCGCCACGCCGTCGATCAGCACGCGGCGAATGATCTCGACGGCCTCGCCGGCCAGGTCCTGGTCGACGTTCAACGGCGGGTAGAGGCGCAGCGTGGTGCCGCCGGTCATCACCAGCACCCCGGCATCCAGCAGGGCCAGGAACGTCTGTTTGAAGGCGGCCCGGTCCAGCGGCCGGCGGGTCCTCTTGTCGGCCACCAGCTCGATGCCGATCGCGAAGCCGGCCCCTCGGACGTCACCGACCAGCGGGGACTCCTCGACCAGCGGCCGGAGTGCGGCCAGCATCTCGGCCCCCAGCTTGGTCACCCGGGCCGGCAGGTCCTCGTCGACCAGCACGTCGGTGGTGGTGGCGACGGCCCGGCAGGCCAGCGGGAAGGCGCCGAAGCTGGACGAGCTCGCGCTCGGGTCGGAGAACGGCGCGGCGGCCATCAGTTCGGCGGTGGAAATGATCCCGGTGACCGGGTAGCCGGCGCCCATGCCCTTGCCCACCGTGACGATGTCCGGCTGCACCTCGTCGCGCATGAAGGCGAACGGCTCCCCGGTACGCCCGAACCCGGTCATCATCTCGTCGACGATCAGCAGCGCGTCGAACTCGTCGGCCACCGAGGCCAGGGCGGTGAGGTATCCCGGGGGCGGCACCACGTTGCCGGACCGCCCCTGCACCGGCTCGACGACCAGGGCGGCGAGCGCACCGGTGGAGTTCTCCTTGATGGTGTCCCGCACGGTCTCGACGCAGGCGAACCCGCAGCTCGGGAACGTCATCTTGAGCGGGCAGTGGTAGCAGTTGGCGTACGGCGCGCTGAAGTAGCCTGACGGCAGCGGCCCGAGCCCGGCCCGGGCCCCGGCGGTGAGGGCCAGGCTGCCCAGGGTCTTGCCGTGGAACCCGCCCCAGAACGACAGGAACTCGTGTTTGCCGGTGACCGACTTCGCCAGCCGCAGCGCCGCCTCCACCGCCTCGGTGCCACCGCTGTAGAGCTGGATCCGGTCCAGCGGCGGCGGCAGGAAGTCGCGCAGCGACTCGGCCATGGCCCGGCGCCCGGCCGACCCGAACGCCCCGGCCGGCGCGGTGGCCAGCTCGGCGGTGAGCGCGTCGATCAGCCGCGGGTTGGCGTGGCCGATCGAGTTGACCCCACCGGCGCCCTGGAAGTCGATGATCTCGTTGCCGTCCAGGTCGGTCAGCACCGCGCCCGCCGCGGACTCGACGCACAACTGCGACCAGAGCATCACGGCCTGCAGGCCGGGCCCGATCACCTCCTGCTCGGCCGCCCAGTGCTGGTCGCCGAGCGGCCGTTCCGGGGAACGCCCGAACCGCTGACCGTCGCCAGAAGTGTTTGCCATGGCACCGCCTTTCCGGTGCGGTCCGATTCGCCGGTCGTGTCGACCGCCGGCCGCTTCCGCTCATGCTGGGGACCGGATCGGCAGAGCGGGAGACTCCATCGGGCCCGGCGAATGGGCATGCCCGGACGGCTGGCACGTCTGGGCAGCCCGGTACCCCGGCGGCCCGGTTTAGCGTGGCGCCGTGACCAGCACCGTGCAGCACCTCATCGATGTGGCGGCTCAGGCGGCCGTGGACGCCGGGCATCTGATCCGGCGACGATTTCGCGGATCGGTGACCGCGTCCACGAAGGACGCGGCGCACAACGTGGTGACCGAGGTCGACCTGGCCGCCGAGGAACTGATCCGCTCGGCCCTGCTGGGTGCGGCACCGCACTCGATGGTGATCGGCGAGGAGGGCGGGCGGCGGGACGGTCCGGCCGCTGATGACAATGACCGTCCGGTGTGGGCGGTGGATCCGATCGACGGCACCTACAACTTCGTCCGGGGCATCCCGTTCTTCTGCGTGTCGATCGGCCTGCGGATCGGCGGCCGGACGGCCGGCGGGTGCATCTACGACCCGGTGCACGACGAGCTCTTCACCGCGGCGGACGGCCCGGCCCGGTTGAACGGCACCCTGATACCGCCCCGGCCGGCCGGCCGACCGATGCCACCTCTGGTGCTCTGCGACATCCCCAACGCCGGCGGGCCACCGGCCGCGTCGGAGACCGAGCTGCTGGCCGCTCTGCTGACCGCGGCCGCGGACGTCCGGCGGCTCGGCTCGTCCGCGCTGGCCCTGGCCTACGTGGCCGCGGGCCGCGCCGACCTGGCCGCCAACGCGGACGTCTACGACTGGGACACCGCGGCCGGGCGGGCCCTGGTGACGGCCAGTGGCGGCGGCTACCTGAGTCATCCCGATCCGCTGCCGACCATCCGGCAGGGCGGTTTCGTCGCCTGGGCGCCGCAGCACGAGATGCTCGGTCGCGCCGTGGGCGAGGCCCTGCACCGCAACCGCTTCGAGGAGAAGGTGTGAACGATCAGCGTTTCGTGTTCATGGGCGGCCTGCACCGCAGCGGCACCACCCTGCTGGCCTCGCTGGTCGGGACCAATCCGCGGATTGCCGGGTTCCGCCGGACCGGGGCCCCGATGGACGAGGGGCAGTACCTGCAGACCGTCTGTCCCTACGACGAGCAGCACGGCGGTCCGGGGCGGTTCGCGTACGCCCCGGAGGCCCACATGACCGAGCACGACGTCCTGGCCACCCCGGCCACCGCGCGCCTGCTGCGGGCCCAGTGGGGGCGTTACCTGGATGCCGGCCGTCCGGTGGCGCTGGAGAAGTCGCCGCCCAACATGCTGCGCTTCCGGTTCTTTCAGCATCTGTTCCCGGGTTCACGGTTCGTGCTGGTCCTGCGTCATCCGGTGGCGGTGTCGATGAGCACTCTCAAGTGGACGCCGGCGCTGACCGTGCGGGAGCTGGTCGAACACTGGCTGCACGCCCAGGATCTGGCCGCAGCCGACGCCGCGCACCTGGACGACCTGCTGACCGTCCGGTACGAGGACCTGATGACCGATCCGGCCGCGACGCTGGACGGGATCGGCGCCTTCTGCGGCATCGGGCCCGGTTTCCGCCTCGGCGAGCTCGACCCGGAGGCCGACGCCCGCTACCTGTCGGCCTGGCGGCGGGGCGCGGGTGCCGTCGACGACCTCGGCGATCTGGCCGACCGGTTCGAACGGCACGGCTACCGCGTGCCCGCCGCCCGGTCCACGCTCGTCTGAGATCCGTGCTCGCTCCAGAACTGTGCTCGCTCCAGAACTGTGCTCGCTCCAGAACTGTGCTCGCTCCAGAATCGCGCTCATCCGAGAGGGGAGAATCGATGTCCCGGCTGCTCATCGTGCACGGCACCGGCGGACCGCAACGCACCGATGCTTCGGTACGGCTGGAATGGATCAGCTCGATCCAGGACGGTCTGGTGCTGGCCGGCTATCCCGTCACCCCTCTGGACGTCGCGGTGGTGAACCTGGATGCCCCGCACCGGGGCGGACCGGCCGCCGAAGGTGATCCGGCCGCCGAGGCCCGGGTGCTGCGGCGCTGCTGGCAGGCCGCCACGTTCGACGCCGACCCCGGCCCCGAGCCGGTCGGCGCGGCCGCGCTGGCCGCCGGGCTGGCCTGGTCCCGCTATTTCTGCGGCATGACGCCCGAGGAGGTGATCGGCGCCCTGCGCCAGACCCTCGCGTACGCTGCCGGCGCCGCGGCCGGTCGCCGAGCTGCCGACGACGTACGTGCCGCGCTCACCCCGCATACCGAGATCGTGATCGGGCACTGCCTGGGCGGGGTCGCGGCCGCCGCGGCCCTGACCGGTCCGGGGACGGTCGCCCGCACTCTGATCACCCTGGGGTCCCCGCACCCCGCGGCCGGCGGTCCGCCCGCGGGCACCTGGGTGGACGTCACCGACGTGCAGGACACGCTGGTGCTCGCGGCCGGCGCCGGCCCGGCCGGCATCACCGGGAAGGTGTCGCTGGACTGCGACCCGCGGCTGCGTGGCGCCCGCAACTATCTGGCCTCGCCGGAGTTCGGCAAGGTCCTCGGCAGCCTGGGGGAGGCGCAGCGAGAGCGATGAAACTCCTGGGAGCATGTCCGGAACGAGACATGATCCTGGCCCGACCCGGTCGCCGTCGGATTCGATGACTCGCGTACTCCTAGTGAGAGGAGCGCGGTCATGACCGCGACGACCGTCGAACACCCCGTGCACCGCGAGGCGACAAGCCTCCGCATCGCGCTGGTGATGGCTAATGACATCCTCCGGGACGGCCTGGGTGTCGCCCTGCGCGGCCTGTCCCTGGCCGGCCCGGTCCACGCCTACCGCACGATGCCCGAGCTGGCCGGGTCGCCCGGCGAGCGACCGGACGTGCTCGTCGTCAACGCGGCCGACGGGTTCGCGGGCATCGCGGCCGGCTCGTTGCTCGCCCCCCGAGCCAAGATCGTCATGTTGATCCACGACGCCCGGGCCGCCGAGGCGGTGCTGGCCGGCGGGGTGGTGGTGGACGGCTTCCTGCTCCAGAAGGATCTGTCCGGCCGCACCCTGGAGAACGCGCTGCGGGCGATCATGACCGGCGAGGTGCCGATGCCGGCGGTGCTGGCCCAGCAGCTCCTGGCTCAGGCGGGCATCCGCCGCACGTCCGCGTCGCCGGCGCCGATCAACCTGACCCCGCGGGAGCACGAGACGCTGGTTCTGCTGGTGGAGGGGCTGAGCAACAAGCAGATCGCCCGGCGCCTCAAGATCTCCGATCACGGGGCGAAGCGGCTGGTGGCCGGGGTGCTGCTCAAGCTCGGCTCGAACAACCGGACGTCGGCGGTGGTCACCGCCATCCGCTCCGGACTGGTGGAATGCGCCTGAGGACGGCAACGGGGCCGCGCCGGGAACGGCGCGGCCCCTTCGTGATCGTTCAGAGCGGGCTGGTCAGCTCCGGCTGCTCGTACAGGCCGTGCACCGCCAGCTGGATGCCGAGCTCGAGCCGGCTCCGCGCGCCCACCATCTGCATGATCTGGGTGACGTGCCGCTGCACGGTGCGGGTCGACACGGCCAGCTCCCGTGCCACCATGTCGTCGGTGGCGCCGCTGGTCAGCCGCCGCAGCACGTCGCGCTGCAGCGCGTTGAGCCGGCCGTGCAGGCCGCCCTCGTCCGTCCGGGCCTCGTACCAGTGGTGGTAAAAGATCGTCACCAGCGTCTGCACGGCGCTGGGCGAGTGCACGGCCAGCGGGGTGGTGCCACCCCCGCGGGAGACGATCGCCAGCTTGCGGTCCAGCAAGACCATCAGCGTCGGTGAGTGCTTGCCGCTCCGGACGTCGGCCCGCTTGCCCAGCAGGGCCCGCAACCGGCTTCCCCGGTCCAGCAGGGTCTCCCCGGCCACGACCGCGAGCACCCGGTCGGCGCCGGACCATCCGCCACTGGCCGGCCAGGCCCGGCGCTCGTTCTCCGACAGCAGCGAGCAGTTGGCCGGGATCAGCGCGAGCACCTCGTCGCGCGCCGAGCGGATCAGCCGGCCGGCCAGCCGCCAAGCCTCGTTCTCGGCATTTGTTGTATTCGGATCAGGTTCCGTTCCCTCATACATGCTTTTCCCCCCGTGTGGCCGCCCCACCCTCGTGGCGCTGCGCCGGGCGGCCGATGGGGAAAACATAACGAGCGGCGGGCGTCCCGGGTACCGGGCAATCCCTGCCTCGACCGATCAATTTCCGCCGATCCGCCGTCCGGTCCGGAACGGGCCGTCCGGCCGGGCCGGACCGTTGAGGCGCAGATACATCAGCACCGCCCGGACCCGGCGGTGCACGCCTTTCGCGGCGTCGATCTGCAGCCGCCCCAAAATGCTGGTCACGTACGCTTCGACCGTTTTGATGCTGAGATTCAGGCGGTCGGCGATGGCCCGGTTGGTGAAACCTTGCGCTATGAGAGCGAGCACCTCCTGCTCGCGTACGGTCAGCCGGTCGATCCGGTCGATCCGGCCGTCGGTCCGCCGGCCGGACATCAATTCCTCGACCAGCGTGGCATCGATGACCTCGCCGCCGTTCGCGACCTCACGCAACGCCGCGACCATTTCCCCGACGTTGAGAATGCGCTCCTTGAGCAGATATCCCACGCCGCCCTCGCCGGAATTGACGATCGCCAGCGCGTACTCGGTCTCGACGTGCATCGAAAGGATGAGCACGGCGATACCGGGGTGTTCGCGCCGGATCCGTTCGGCCGCGGCCAGGCCCTCGGTAGTGTAGGTCGGTGGCATCCGGATGTCCACGATCACCGCGTCCGGCCGGTGCGTGGCGACCGCCTCGAGCAGCTCGCGTGCGTCGTTCACCGCCGCGAGCACCTCCATCCCGGCTTCGCGCAGCATGGCTGCCACGCCCTCCCGGATCAGGACCGCGTCGTCTGCAATGACGATGCGCACGGAATCACCACCCGCAGGGTCGTGCCGGCGCCCGGCCGGCTCTCCAGGCCGAGCCGTCCGCCCAGCCGCTCCGCGCGGCGGCCGAGCTGGCCCAGACCGCCCCCGGCGTACAACCGGGCTCCGCCGGCCCCGTCGTCGCAGATCACCAGGTGCAGGAATCCACGTTCCTTGCGCAGCCGGATCACCACATTGGTCGCGCCGCCGTGCCTGACGGTGTTGGCCAGAGCCTCGGCCACGGTGAAGTAGGCGACCTCGGCCACCGACTGCGGAATGGCGCGGGGCCGGCCCTCGATCCGTACCGTCATCGGGGTGTTGGCGGCCAGCGCACTCAGCGCCTCGTGCAGTTCGCGCCGGTTCAGAGCGGGGGGCCGCAGCCCGCGGCTCAGCAACCGCAGCTCGCTCAGCGCCAGGGTGAGCTCCATGGCCGCGGTGTCCAGGTGGGCGTCGGCCTCGTCGCGGGCGCCGCCCGGGGTGTTGCGGGCCATCTGGAGCAGCAGGGCCGCGTTGACCAGCCTTAGCTGCGCACCGTCGTGCAGGTCCCGCTCGATCTCGGTGCGCGCCCTGCTGCGGCCGTCCGCGGCCTCCTGCTTGTAGCGTTGTTCCCAGAGTTCGGCGTCGGCCTGCCAGCCGCGGGCGTTGGTCAGCAGCACCAGCGGCGGGATCGCCAGCTGGAGAATCACCCCGACCGCGTTGCCGGCCAGCCAGACCGGCCCGGGCGGCCGGACCAGCACCGGCACCACCGCGGCCGCGACCACCAGCACGCAGAGCAGCAGCCCCGGCAGGGCGACGATCCGTTGCCCCCGGTTCCGGCGCAGCACCAGCTGGACGGCGAGCCAGACCGCTATCACGACCGCGATCGTGCGGGTCGCCACCGGAAGGTACGGCTCCGTGGTCCAGTCGAGCGCGGGCAGACAGACGAGGCACGGGTCGGTCGGGCCGGGCGGGGTGATCCGGCTGTCGACGATCATCAGCGGCAGCGCGACGAGGTTGACCGTGAGCAGGGCCCGCTCGGACCGGCTGAACGGTCGGCTCCCGAGGTGCGCGATCAGGGTGACCACCAGCAGCGTCCAGATCACGGGGTGGGCAACGGCCGAGAAGTCGACACCGTTCACGCCGTGCAGCGGTACTGTGGCCCGGGCCAGCCAGACCGCCGCGATGGCGAAGAACAGCCCGCCCACCGGGGCGCTCGACGCCGGGGAGATCAGGATCATCCCGGCGGTGCTGTAGGAGCAGACGAGAACCAGGGCGGTGATGACGAAGAGCGTGGTTTCCGGATTGCCCGCCTGGACGGCCCGCACCACATCGGTCACGCTGACGCCCAGCACCGCGCAGCCGGTCAGGGTGAAAACCGGTTTTCGCCAAGCCGTGAACGGATGGAGTGGACGAAATCTGGGCACCGCAAGGCGCACGATCGTTCCCCCGTGGTCGGTAGCCGATACGAGCCGCGACCGGGCGTACGTCGAACCGATGAACGGCGCAACGTACCCGACTCGGTCGATTTCACCCGGACCGGCTCCCGCGCGATCGAAAGCAATATAACGCAGTGATATCCGTCTAAGGCTCTTCGTGACAATTGAGTTTTTCACAAAGGGCTCATTGTCGGGCTACCACAACGCAAACGACTTAACTTCGCGAATCGGACTGCGACCCCGACCCCATTCTCCCGCATTACCTATAAGTAAAGTATGGAAGCGATCGGAGTCGCCTAAGGTCAGTCCGGTTAGTTGGCCGCTCGCCCCGGCATCGCGCCGCCGGCTGACCGCAAAAGGGCGACAATCGGACGACGCCCGCCATTTCTGCCCCGAGTCGCCGGAAATTCGGCTATCCGATACCCGATTGTTCAGCAGTTTTCCGTTCCACCGCCGAACGGCGCCGACCGAAAGGCCCACCCGTGGGCGGCCGATCGGATAAACCATTTGACCGTGTAGGCAGGCCGGTAATGGAAATACGCCATCGGGAATGGGCCCGGCGGGACGGCCGGCTCAACCAGGCGTCACGAGGCCCGTCTCGTACGCGAAGACCACCGCCTGGGCCCACGGCCCCGGCAAAGTCGTGACAGTGTCCGGCTTGGGCTGATTGGTGGAGACGCGCCCCTGCTGGTGGCAGCAGGACGGGCACGACCGGTTCAGAAGATCATCGATGTTCTCGAGGCCTTGTTGATCTGTCCGAAGTCTCGCGGGACCAGAGCAGACGGCGCAGCGGCCCCGTGGCATTGCGCCGGGTCACCGGGCCGATAGTCTCCACTCCGGCAGGTTACGGCGCTGTTGCGGCGCCGTCGTGCCCCCGAGGTGCCACCCGGCACCCCCTACCTGGGTATGAGGAGCGAAGGTCGTGGCTCGCACGGTATTGGTGACTGGCGGCAACCGGGGCATCGGCCTCGCCATCGCGCAGGCGTTCGCCAAGCAGGGGGACCGGGTCGCGGTCACGCACCGGGGCTCCGGCGCCCCCGAGGGCCTGTTCGGCGTGCAGTGCGACATCACCGACTCGGCGCAGGTCGACGCGGCCTTCACCGAGATCGAGAAGGAGCTCGGCCCGGTCGAGGTGCTGATCGCCAACGCCGGTGTCACCGACGACACGCTGCTGCTGCGGATGAGCGAGGAGCAGTTCGAGCGGGTCATCGACACCAACCTCAAGGGCGCCTTCCGGGTCGCCAAGCGGGCCAGCAGCAAGATGCTGCGGGCCAAGTGGGGCCGCATGATCTTCATTTCGTCGGTGGTCGGCCTCTACGGCGGACCCGGACAGGTGAACTACGCCGCGAGCAAGGCCGGCCTGGTCGGCATGGCCCGCAGCATTACCCGTGAGCTGGGCAGCCGCAACATCACCGCGAACGTGGTGGCGCCCGGCTTCATCGAGACCGAGATGACCGCGGTCTTGCCCGAGGCCCGGCAGGCCGAGATCATCAAGGCGGTTCCGGCCGGTCGGCTCGCGAGCGTCGACGAGGTGGCGGCCGTCGTGACCTTCCTGGCCGGCGACGGCGCCGCCTACATCAACGGCGCGGTCATCCCGGTCGACGGTGGCCTCGGTATGGGCCACTGATCCCCTTTTCTGCTGAAGGAGCAAGAAGAACCGTGTCTGGATTGCTGGCCGGCAAGCGGCTGCTCATCACCGGCGTCATCACCGACGCCTCGATCGCGTTCTCGGCGGCCAAGATCGCCCAGGAGAACGGGGCGACCGTCGTGCTGACCGGTTTCGGCCGGATGTCGCTGGTCGAGCGGATCGCCAAGCGGCTGCCCGAGCCGCCCCCGGTGATCGAGCTCGACGTGACCGATCCTGATCAACTGGCGGCGCTGCCCGGCAAGGTGCGCGAGCACGTCGACGGTCTCGACGGGGTGCTGCACTCGATCGCGTTCGGCCCGCAGAGCGTGCTCGGCGGCGAGTTCCTCAACGCGCAGTGGGACGACGTGGCCAAGGCGCTGCAGGTCTCCACGTACTCGTACCAGAGCCTGGCCGTGGCCTGTCTCCCGCTGATGCAGCCGGGCGGCAGCATCGTGGGCCTGACGTTCGACGCGACCAAGGCGTGGCCGGTCTACGACTGGATGGGCGTGGCCAAGGCCGGCCTCGAGTCGGCGTCGCGCTACCTCGCGCTGCACCTCGGCAAGCAGGGCATCCGCAGCAACCTGGTGTCGGCCGGCCCGCTGCGCACGATGGCGGCCAAGTCGATCCCGGGCTTCGAGCAGTTCGAGGACGCGTGGGCGGCCCGGGCGCCGCTGGGCTGGGATCTGCACGACACCACGGCCACCGGCAAGGCCATCTGCGCCCTGCTGTCGGACTGGTTCCCGGCCACGACGGGTGAGGTTGTGCACGTCGACGGGGGTTACCACGCGCTCGGCGCCTAGCACGGTGCCAGTATGGACGGGTGGCATACGACGCGTTCGTCCTTCTGTCCTTCGGCGGGCCCGAGAAGCCCGATGACGTGATGCCGTTCCTGCGCAACGTGGTGCGCGGGCGCGGCGTCCCGGACGAGCGCCTGACCGAGGTGGCTGAGCACTACATGCACTTCGGCGGCGTCTCCCCGATCAACCAGCAGTGCCGCGACCTGCTGGCCGCGGTCCGCACCGAGTTCGACGGCCACGGCATCGACCTGCCGTCGTACTGGGGGAACCGGAACTGGTTCCCGATGCTGGCCGACACGGTGGCGCAGATGCGCGACGACGGCGTGACGCATGCGCTCGGGTTCGCCACCAGCGCGTACGGCGGCTATTCGTCCTGCCATCAGTATTGGGAAGACATCGCCGAGGCCCGGGCCAAGGTCGGTCCGGGCGCTCCGGTGATCTCCAAGCTGCGCCAGTTCTGGGATCATCCCGGCTTCGTCGAACCCCACATCTCGGCCGTGCGCTCAGCGCTCGCGACCCTCGACGAGGGCCGCCGCGCCACCACCCGGCTGGTCTTCACCGCCCACTCGATCCCGTCCAGCATGGCCAGGACGGCCGGCCCGACCGGCGGCCGCTACGAGGCCCAGCTGCACGAGACCGCCGGCCTGGTCCACGCGGCCGCCGCGGATGATCTGAGCTGGGATCTGGTGTGGCAGAGCCGCTCCGGCCCGCCGCAGGTGCCGTGGCTCGAACCCGACATCAACGACCACCTCGAGGCCCTCGCGAAAGAGGGGGTCACGGACGTGGTGGTCAGCCCGATCGGCTTCGTCTCCGACCACCTCGAGGTGCTCTGGGACCTCGACAACGAGGCCGCCGACACGGCCAAGAGGCTCGGCCTGGGTTACGCCCGCGCGGCGACCCCCGGCATCGACCCGCGGTTCGTGACGATGGTGCGCGAACTCGTCCAGGAGCGCACCGCCGGAAAGCCGCTCCGCAGGCTCGGTACGCTGCCGGTCTGGGACGACTGCCCGGTCGCCTGCTGCCCACCCCCACAGCGACGAGGAGCATGATGCCTGAGCGCAAGGCCATCGAGAGCTGGCTCACCGACATGGACGGGGTTCTCGTCCACGAGGGTGTGCCGGTGCCGGGCGCCCCCGAGTTCGTCAACCGGATGAAGACCTCCGGCAAGCCGTTCCTCATCCTGACCAACAACTCGATCTACACCCCGCGCGACCTGCAGGCCCGGCTCAACCGGATGGGCTTCGACATCGCCGAGCAGTCGATCTGGACGGCCGCGCTGGCCACCGCCCAGTTCCTGGCCGACCAGCGGCCGGGCGGCACCGCGTACGTGATCGGCGAGGCCGGTCTGACCACCGCGATGCACGCCGCGGGCTACATCCTGACCGAATTCGATCCTGACTACGTGGTGTTGGGGGAGACCCGCACCTACAGCTTCGAGGCGATAACCAAGGCGATCCGGCTCATCGACAGCGGCGCCAAGTTCATCTGCACCAACCCGGACGCCACCGGCCCGTCCAACGAGGGCGCGCTGCCCGCGGCCGGCTCGGTGGCCGCCATGATCTCCAAGGCGACGGGCGTCGACCCGTACTTCGTCGGCAAGCCCAACCCGATGATGATGCGCTCGGCCCTCAACACGATCGAGGCGCACAGCGAGAGCACCGCGATGATCGGCGACCGGATGGACACCGACATCCTCTGCGGGCTGGAGGCGGGCCTGGAGACGATCCTCGTCCTGACCGGCATCAGCACCCGCGAGGAGAGCGACCGCTACCCGTTCCGCCCGTCCCGCATCGTCGACTCGGTGGCCGACCTGATCAGCGAGATCTAGTCCGCCGGCCCAGTCAGGGTCTCGATGGGAGCGGCGAACCGGCGGGAGCGCGAGCGGGTGCGGTCGGTCAGCATCTTCGGCGGGGTGGTGCCGTCGCGTACGGCGTCGACATAGGCCTTGGCCTCGGTCAACGTCAGCTGGGGAGCCTCCTGCCGCAGGTGGCGCATGGCGGCCACCACGCCCTGGCTCGACACCAGGTCGCGGACGGCCGGGAGCAGCGGGTCGGGCAACGCGGCCCCTCTGACCTGCTCGCGGTAGAGGGCGTCCCAGCCCGGCATGCGGTAGGTCGCCGCGGGGATGTGGTGGATGCTGCCGTCCTCGCGGTCGACCAGGTAGGGGCCGTGACCGACCAGGCGGTAGCGCAGTTTCCGGGTGCGCAGATAGTCGGCCGACTGCCAGAAGACCAGCCAGCCCAGCGGATGCTCCTGCACCTTGGCCACGGCCGGCGGGGGATCGGACCGGGCCGGCAGCGCCTCGGCCAACTGGACCGCGCGCTCGCGGGTGATCACGGGATGAGGCGGTCCAGCAGGGGGAACTCGTCGTAGACCTGGTTGTAGTCGCCGAAGTGGCCGTCGTCGCGGACGATCTGGGTGCCGCCGACGCGGTCGAACATCGCCCGCCCCTGGGTGTCGTCGCAGCCGTACGGGTCGTTCCGCGAGTTGATGAAATACGGGTCGCGGACGTGGGCCCGGATCGCGTCCCAGTCGTAGCGGGAGAGCAGCACCGGCTCCTCCGAGTCGTTGGGCCGGGTGCAGTAGCCGGCCACGAGGATCGCCTGGTCGACGGTCACGTGCTCGAGCAGGGCCAGCAGCAGGGCGGCCCCGCCGGAGTGCCCGACCAGGACGGTTTCCTCGTCGAACTTGTGCGCGGCCAGCACCTGGGGCAGGAACTCGGCGATCGGTTCCACGTTCACGCCCGGGTAGTGCGGCACCTCGACCTCGTACCCCCGGGCCGTCAGCCGGCCGGCCAGCCACGGATACCAGGCCACGTCCGGGTTGCCACCGGTGCCGTGAAAGATGATCGCTCTGCGTCCCATGCCGGCCAGTCTCCCCGCCGGGATGGATCTTGCGACACCCCGCGCTGCGATATGGTGATGTTTCATATTCTCGCGTCATAGTGTGGGCGCATGCACAACTGGCGCGGGACGGCCGTCCTCATGGTCGTCCTGACCGGAGCGGCCCTGCTGGTGCCGCCACCGGGGCGCAGCGACGGCACCCTGGCCGCCCGCCGAGCGCCCGCCATCGCGAAGGCGGCGCAGAAGACCGAGCCGATCCCCGCCCCGCACGGGCTGCCGAAGATCGATTACTGGGGCACGCCCGCCGGTTTCCCGCACGACCCGCAGAGCAGCTCGGTCGCGGTCGTGACCGAGGCCCTCCACCCGCACCACAAACTGGCCGTCTACGACGCCCCCGGCGGCCGCCCGCACGCCTTCCTGACCCGAACGATGAGCGGCCTGCCGGTCGCCGTCCCGATCGTCGGGCGCCGCGACGGCTGGGCCGCCGTCCTGCTGCCGTCGGTCAACCGCCGGATCGGCTGGGTCCCGCCCACCGGCTGGGACCGCCTTCCCCTGCGCGACCAGCTGATCCTCGACCGCAGCGAGCACCGGCTGACCTGGCTGCGCGACGGCCGGGAGCGCGGCGCCTGGACGGTCGCGGTCGGCTCCTCGAAGACACCCACCCCGCTCGGCCGCACCTTCGTCCTGGGCCGCACCCGGACCCACGGCGCCGTCTACGCCGGCCTGGACGCCCTCGTGCTCGGCGCGATCCCCGACGACCGGGACGCGCTGCACGCCTCGCTGCGCAACGGCCACACCGCCATCCACGGCTGGAGCCACGAGTCCGCCTTCGGCCGCAGCATCTCCAACGGCTGCCTGCGCATGCCCCCGGAGGCCCAGCGCACCCTGCTGCACCACATCGGCCCGGGCGCGGTCGTCCACATCGTGGAGTGAGACGTCAGCGCGCCCGCAGCCAGGACGCCTTGGCCGCCGCCCGTTCCTCGTCCGCGCCGGCCGCCCGCAGCAATTCGAGCACCGGCCAGTACGACGCGGTCCCGGCCTGCGACCCCACCACCACGCGGTGCAGATAGTCGCCCAGCACGTCCCCCAGCACGACCCTGTCCCGGCTCACCTCGCGCAGCGCCGGCAACGACTCCGAGTGGTCGTCGGCCGTCCCGAGCCGCTCGATCAGCGCCGTGACGCGCACGGCCTCCGCGCGCTGTCCCTCGTCCAGGAGAGGCTTCTGCATCCCGCCACCGTAAACCGCGCGTCCAACCCCGAAGATCAATATCGCGATGTCCCGGCGGGGTGGTGGGTACGGGCCGTCGCTCCCGCGGGGACGCGGGCGGGCCGAGCTGGCCGCTGACGCGTCCAAAACACTCACCCCACCCGCGCGACGTGAGTAAGTGGTTGCGCTCAGAACGGCGGACGGCGAAGGCGGACATCTGGGCGCGTTACTCGGCCGGGTCGTCCGAGGTGGCGCTGACCACGACGCGGGTCACGCCCTCGGCGGCCAGGGCCTGGACGCGCTGCTCGCTCATCGTGATCGAGCCCCACCTCGTGTACTCCAGGGCCGGGTTGCCGGCGCCGGCCAGCTCCCACTGGGCCGTCCGCTCCTCCGGGGTGAGCATGCCGCCCGGGAAGAAGCCGTCACCCCGCTGCCCGGCCCGGCGCGCGGCGGCCCGGCTCGAGCCGCCGACGTGGATCGGCAACGTCGACGCCTCGTACGGCTGGGGAAAGCTCGTCAGCCCCTCGCCGAGCCTGGCCCCGCGGTAGAGCACGACGTGCTCGGGCAGATAGATCCCCTCGAACCTGCAGGCCTCGGCGTGCTGCGCGTAGCCGATCAGGCGGTCCGGATCGGTTCCGAACGAGGGCGTGCTGTAACTGACCGCGAATTTCACGCGCCCACGCTAGGCTTTGACACCGGCGTCAAGGCAAGCGCGAGATCACTATGCTGGCCTGGTGGCAGCGCGTCCCGAGCTGGCCGTCGTCCGTCGTTCCGCGGCGGCGAAGGCTCTTCGGGGTAACCCCGAGGAAGTTTGATTGACTACCGCAGCGCATCGCCGGCGCGTCGCAGCGCTTCGCGCAGACCGGCGCAGGCACGACCGGGATTCGTCGGGGCGCGCTGCCTGCAAGCCGCGACGGCAGACCCCGGCCCGGGTCGCCGGTGCGCTGGCCGACGCCCTGCTCACCACGGGGTGGCAGCCGGTCGAGATGATCGCGGCGATCCGTTCGGTGGCCAAGGGCTCCAAGAAGAGGACGCGTCGGCTGGTCGAGGCCGTGCTGCTGGCCTATCCGCGCCGGCCCGCCGACCGGCCCCGCGAGCTGAGCGGGTTCCTGGCCGGGCTCGACGGCACTGTCCGCCGGGCGGTCATCCGGCGCCGGCTCGTGGTGCCGACCCGGGTCGTGCACATGCGGTGGGGTGCCCCCGGTCTGGGCGACCTGGCCGACCTGGCCGCGTTTCTCGAGGTCGACATGGACGGGCTCGACTGGTTCGCCGACCGGCGCGAGATCAACCGTTATGCGCGGGACGAACGGCTGCGCCACTACCGCTACCTCTGGCTGCCGCACCGGCTGATCGAGGCCCCGAAACCACGGCTGCAGGAGATGCAACGGCGGCTGCTCGATCAGATCCTGGCCCGGGTGCCCGTCCATGACCGCGCGCACGGGTTCGTGCCGGGCCGGGGCACGCACACCTTCGCCGCCGCGCACGCCGGTCAGGCCGTACTGGTGAGCCTGGATCTGCGGGCCTTCTTCTCCAGCATCACGGCGGCCCGCATCTACGGGCTGTTCCGCGGGATCGGCTACCCCGAGCCCGTCGCGCATGCGCTGACCGCGTTGACCACGACGCGTACGCCCGCTCATGTCTTGCGCACCGCCCCCGACCCGCACCTCGCCGCGTTGTTGCGTCAGCCGCACCTGCCGCAGGGCGCACCGACCTCGCCCGCGCTGGCCAACCTGTGCGCCTTCCGGCTCGACCGGCGGCTGACCGGGCTGGCCGGCCGCTTCGGCCTGACCTACGGGCGGTACGCCGACGACCTGGCCTTCTCTGGCACGATCGGCCCGGCCCGCGTCGAGCGACTGGTCACGCTGGCCGGCGAGATCGCGCGCGAGGAAGGCTTCCGCGTCCACCCGGGCAAGACCCGGATCCGCAGCCAGGCCCAGCGTCAGCTGCTCACCGGCCTGGTCGCCAACGAACGTCCGGCCGCGCCCCGCGAGGAGTACGACCGCCTGCGGGCCGTCCTGCACAACGCGGCGACCCACGGGCTGGCCGAGGCCAACCGCGACGGCCACGCCGACTTCGCGGCCCACCTGGCCGGCCGGGTCGCCTGGATGTCCCACCGTCACCCGTCCCGGGCGGCCAAGCTCAGCCGGCTCCTGGCGCTAGCTGTGCGAGAAGGTGTCGGTGCCCAGCACGGCTAACAGGGCCAGTTTCTCGTGGCTCTCGGTGCCCGGGGTCGCGGTGAAGACGAGGAGCGACTGGGACTGATCCGGGTCCTGCAGCGTCTGGCAGAACAGGTCGAGCCGGCCCACCTGCGGGTGCACGAAGCGTTTCGTGTCGCTCCACTGCAGACCGACCTCGTGGCGTTCCCAGAGCGCGGCGAACTCCGGGCTCGCCCGCAGCAGCACGCCGACCAGCTCGGACTCGTGGTGGACGCTCGCCGCCCGCAGCGCCGCGGTGTAGAAACGGCTGTGCTTGGGGTGATCCTCGGTCAGGAAGCGGTCCCGCGCCGACGGGTCGGTGAACCAGCGGTAGGCCGCACTGCGAGCGTGACCGGTGAAACCCGTCTCGGCCCCCAGCAGCGCCACCGCCGGGACGGTCTGCACCAGCGTCTCGCCGAACGGGCCGATCACCTGCGCCGGGGTGTCGGCCAGGCGGTCCATGATGCGCATCAGGCCGGGACTGACGTGCGTGCTCGCGAACGGGCGGACCGCGTAGCCGCAGAGCAGGAACAGGTGGTCGCGCTCGGCCGGGGTGAGGCGCAGGCCGCGGGCGACGGCGGCCATCATCTGCTCGGAGGGCTGCGGGCCGTCGCCGCGTTCGAGCCGGGCGAAATAGTCGGCCGACATGTCGCACAGCTCGGCCACCTCCTCGCGGCGTAGACCCCGGGCCCGACGGCGCGAACCGCGGCGCAGGCCGACGTCCTCGGGCTGCAGCGACTCGCGGCGGGCCCGCAGGAAGGCACCGAGGGCGGCACGGTCGAACGTCATGCCCCCATCGTCGCCGTTCGCGCCCGGCTCAGCCACGACCTGTCATTCAGTGGCTGAGCGTGTCCTTCACCCGGCCGGCGGCAGCGCGCCTACTGGGTGCATGACCTCATGGACCGCAGTCGACCTGCCCGACCTGTCCGGCAAGACCGTCCTCATCACCGGCGCCGGCCGCGGGATCGGCCTCATCGCCGCCCGGGAGCTGACCCGCGCCGGGGCGAACGTCATCGCCGCAGTGCGCAACCCCGGCCCGATCCCGGACGCGCGGCGCCTCGACGTCGCCGACCTCGGCCAGGTGCGCGCCTTCGCCGAGTCGTGGACCGGCGACATCGACATCCTGATCAACAACGCCGGCGTGATGGACACCCCGGCCGGGCGCACCGCCGACGGCTTCGACGTGCAGACCGCCACCAACTACTTCGGCCTGTACGCCCTGACCAACCTGCTGCTGCCGCACGTCAAGGACCGCGTCGTGCACGTGACCAGCCAGCTGCACCGGCGGGCCAAGCTCGATCTGGGCGACCTCGACTGGCGCGACCGCCCCTACCGTTCCCTGCAGGCGTACCAGGACTCGAAGCTCGCCGTCGTGCTCTTCTCGCTGGCCCTGCAGCGCCGCCTGACCGAGGCCGGCAGCCCGGTGCGCTCGATCCTGGCCCACCCCGGCATCACCCGCACCGGCCTGGTCGGCCACTCCCGCCTCGACTTCATCAACCGCATCCCGTTCCTCACCAGCGACGCCGAGCAGGGCGCCCTGCCGCTGCTGTACGCGGCCACCCAGGACGTCCCCGGCAACGCCTACGTCGGGCCGGACGGCCTCGGGAGCATCAAGGGCTTTCCCGCCGTCCGCCGTCCGTCGCGGGCCGGCCTCGACAGGGCGACGGCCGATCGTCTCTGGGAGGTAACCGCCCAGCTCACCGGCGTTGGCCGGGGGAACCTGGCGTCCCAGATGTGATCATCGCCGAGCATCTGCGCAGCGCGGCCTCCGAGGTACCCGCGCGATGCTGCTGGCACGCTGATCGGCGACTGCCCCGGCTGCGGCGAGGCCGGGCGCACCGTCGTCCGGGTGACGCTGGGCCAGGGCTGTCTTCAGTGGTCGCGCAGCCCCACGCTGTCGTGGTCCCAGAAGACCGCCGAGTAGACCAGGGTGCCGGTCATCCACGGCTCGTACGCGGCCAGCGGGTAGACCTGGAACGCCGCGTCGGGGATGCGCAGCGACGGCTTGCGGAAACCGAGGTCGCCGCCCGCGGTGAAGCCCGCCTTCGAGTAGTAGGACGGGTCGCCCTCGAGAAAGACGAGCGGCACCCGCTGCGCGTCGGCGATCTCGAGGCCGTGCTTGATCAGCGCCTGCCCGACGCCGCGGCGCTGATGGCCGGGCAGCACCGAGAGCGGGCTCAGCACCTGCACGTCGACCAGGCGCGGGGGAGCGTCGAGCAGGCTGCGGGTGAGCATGACGTTCCCGACGACCCGGCCGTCCACCTCGGCCACGAGCGACAGCAGATCGGGCTGGTCGCGGCGCAGCGCGGCGACGAGCTCGACGATGTGGTCGCCGTCGGCCCCGAACGCGCTCCGATGCACCGCGGCGACGTCGTCCCCGGCCCGCTCGACCCGAATGTCCATGGCCAAGAGTTTAGGCCGTAGGCTCTTTTCCCGTGCCCAGCCAAGTCATCGCCGCCGCGTGGGTGTTCGTCCGCGAGCGCCAGGTGCTCGTCGTCCGGGCCGAGGGCTCCGACGCGTTCTATCTGCCCGGCGGCAAGCCAGAACCCGGCGAGACCTACGCCGAGGCGGCCGCGCGCGAGGTCCACGAGGAGGTCGGGCTGTCGCTCGATCCGAACGACCTGACGCTGTTCAGCGAGATCGTGGCGCCCGCCCACAACCGCCCGCCCGGCACGACCGTCCGGCTGATCTGTTTCGTCGGTGGCAAGCCGGAGAACGAGCCGAAGGCGGCCAACGAGATCGCCGAGCTGGCCTGGTTCACCTCGGCCGCCGCCGGCCGCTGCGCCCCCGCCATCCGGATGCTGATCGCCGAACTGGTGGCGGCCGGCCTCATCGACTGAAGTAACGCGCGGCCACGGCCGTGTGGATGCCGAAACCGAGCTCCTCCGGACCCTTGAGGACCTCCCAGCCGCACGTCTCCTGGTGGGGCGCCGTGGGCGGCATCTCGTCGGCCGAGGCGAGCGGCGGGAAGAGGGCGAAGACGAGCAGCGTGCCGTCGGGGGCGCTCACCGAGTCGTACAGCTGGGCCGTGTGGGGGTCGATCGTCAGACCCGTCTCCTCGAAGACCTCGCGGGCGGCGGCCTCCTGCCAGGACTCACCCAGGTCGATGAAGCCGCCCGGCAGGGCGAGCCGGTCCTTCGCGGGCGGGATGGCGCGCCGCACCACGAGCAGGCCGGCGCCGACCGGCTGGACGGCGACGGCCACCGGCGCCGGGTTGCGGTAGGACGTCTCGCCGCAGGCCGCACAGCGCCGGGGCCAGGGCTGGGCCGGGGTGAAACGGGCGCCGCAGAACGTGCAGTGTTTGACCTTGTCCGGCATCAGGCGTGCAGCGGCGAGTTGCACGCGGCGACCAGGGCCTGGCGGCACGCGTTGAGCAGCGGGCGCAGGGCCGCATCGCGTTGCTGGGCCTCGTAACCGTTGACGGCGCCGCCCGGCGCGTTGGTCTCGGCCAGCGCGAGCACCTGGTCGAGCACGCTGGCCCGGGCGAACAGGCGGCGGGCCCGCGGGTCGAAACCGACCGGCAGGGTGGCCGTGCTCTCCGGGCGGCGCAGCGCCTGCAGGGCGCCGGCCAGCTCGGGTTTCCACTGGGCCACGTCGAGTTTGGTGAGCTGGGCCGTCGCCTCGCCCAGGGCCACGGTCAGCTCGCCCTCGGCCTCGGCCGCCCCCATCTGGAAGACCGGGCGATATTCCTCGACCGGGAAATAGCGCCACAGCACGGTTTCGAACTCGACCCCGGAGCCGGAGACGTGCCGGCGCACCTCGGGCACGATACCGAAGTGGGGCGTCATGACGGCCTCGCCGGCCAGCATCGCGGCGCCGGTCAGCTCGCCCGGGCCGGGCAGGCCGCGCGGGTCGCCGGGGGCCGGCAGCACGAGCCGGATGTCGTCGGGATGCAGCTTGGCGAAGGCCGGCAGGCCCTGCGGCAGCGGCACGTCGGTCCACGTGCCGGGGGCGTCGGCGACGAGATGCTCCTCGTCACGGGCGATCTCGTCGGCAAGCTCGTCGAAGGGCGCGAGCCCGGCGCGCCAGGCACGCACCCAGGTCACGAACCGGGTTGAGCGCCGCGCGGTGCGGGTGGCCGCATCAGCTGCGGGGGACATGCGAGCAAGGGTACGTGCCCACCGGGAAGCTTGTCTCGGCCGGAGCGTCAGAAACGGCGTGTCCCGGCACACGGGTTACGGTGCCTGACATGTATGGGGAGGACGTGCTCAAGGGCAACTGGCGGCAGCGCAGGGTGGCGCCCGAGGTGGACGCCGAACGCGACCTGGTCGTGGAGGACCTGGAGTCCGGGTTCTGCGGTGCGGTGGTCGGCTTCGAGTTGGGCGCGGTCGTGCTGGAGGACCGGCACGGCAAGCGGCGCAACTTCCCGCTGGCGCCGGGGGCGTTCCTGCTCGAGGGCAAGGCGGTGACGCTGCGCCGCCCCACGGCGGCGCCGGCCCAGGCCGCCCGGCGGATCACGGCCTCGGGGTCGGTGGCCGTCGCGGGCGTCCGGGCCCAGGTCGCCAAGGCCAGCCGCATCTGGGTCGAGGGCATCCACGACGCCGGCCTGGTCGAACGCATCTGGGGCGACGACCTGCGGATCGAGGGCATCGTGGTCGAGCCGTTGGACGGCATCGACGACCTGGCCGGCGCGGTCCGCGAGTTCCGGCCCGGCCCGCAGCGGCGGCTCGGCGTGCTCGTCGACCACCTCGTCGCGGGCAGCAAGGAGAGCCGCATCGTGGCCGCCGTGACCGACCCGAACGTGCTGGTCACCGGTCATCCGTACGTGGACATCTGGCAGGCCGTCAAGCCGCAGCGGGTGGGCCTGTCGAAGTGGCCGGTGATCCCGCCCGGCCGGCCCTGGAAAGAGGGCATCTGCCAGGCGGTCGGCGTGCGCGAGCCGGCCGACATGTGGCGCCGGATCCTCAAGTCGGTGAACAGCTACAAGGACGTCGAGACACCGCTGATCAACTCGATGGAGCGGCTGATCGATTTCGTCACAGTATTCGACCAAGACGACGTGCCGCCTCGCTGAGCCGGTCGGGCGGCTGGGCGGCGTAACCGATGACCAGGCCGGGCGGGCCGGGCGCCATCCGATGCCAGGAGAGCGGGTGGACCAGGACGCCCGCGGCCGCCGCCCGCTGGGCCAGGGAGGTGTCGGGCTCGTCGCCGGGCATCATGATCAGCAGGTGCAGGCCGGCCGCGACGCCGGTCACCCGCGCGCCCGGCAGGTGCTCGCGCAGACCGGCCAGGAGCGCGTCGCGGCGCCGGCGCTGACGGGTGCGCACGTTGCGCAGGTGCCGCTCGTAGTCGCCGGTCGCCAGCAGCCGGGCCAGCACCAGCTGCGGCAGCGCCGGGTTGCCGAGGTCGCTGTCGTGCTTCGCGGTGAGCAGGGCGGGCTGCCTCGGGCGCGGCGCGATCAGCCACCCGAGCCGCATGCCCGGGGCCAGAGACTTCGAGACACTTCCCGCGTACGCCACGTGGGCCGGCGCCGACCCCTGCAGAGCGGCCACCGGGGCCCGGTCGTAGCGGTGCTCGGCGTCGTAGTCGTCCTCGATGACCAGGCCGCCCGCGCTCGCCCAGGCCAGCAGGGCGCGGCGCCGGGCCGGGGAGAGCACGACACCGGTGGGGAACTGGTGGGCCGGGGTGAGAACGGCCGCGTCCTGGGTGAGGGCGTCGACGACGAGCCCCTCGGCGTCGACGGGGACGGGCTCCGGGCGTACACCCCAATGGGCGAGTTGGTCGCGGGCGCCGCGGGAGCCGGGGTCCTCCACCGCGATCGCGGTGGTTCCCTCGGCGTGCAGGGTCTGGGCCAGCAGCGCGAGGGCCTGCGCGACGCCGTTGACCACGATGACGTCGTCCGGTTCGGCCCGGACCCCGCGCGTGCGGGCCAGCCAGCCGGCCAGCTCGGCCCGCAGGATCGGGGTGCCGCCCGGGTCGCCGTAGCCCAGATCGGCCGCGGTGATCTCGTCGAGGACGGCGCGCTCGGCCCGCAGCCAGGCGGTGCGCGGAAAGGCCGACAGGTCGGGGACTCCGGGCGACAGGTCGACGTCGATGCCGTCGGCCGGTGGCAGCGGCAGCCGCAACGTGTCGAGCGACCGGCGGCGGTCGGACGGCCCGTCGCTGACCAGCGGATGGGCGATGATCGTGGTGCCGGCGCCGGTGCGTGCGGCGGCCAGGCCCTCGTCGATCAGCCGCTGGTAGGCGTCGACCACCACGCCGCGCGAGATCTGCAGCTCGGCGGCCAGGCTCCGGGTCGGCGGCAGGCGGGTGCCCGGCGAGAGCCGCCCGGTGGCGACCGCGGAGCGCAGCCCGTCGGCCAGCCAGGCGGTCAGCCCCTTGACGGGCGCGTCCGCGGGCCGCAGCTGCAGGAAGTCGGAGCCGGAAATTGGTCCTCCTTGGCCGCGGTGGATTGGTCCTTCAAACCGGACCATATCGCCTCCAGCATCAATGACGTGACCACAAAACTTCTGCCCGCGCTGGCCGGAGCCACCGGCATGGTCTTCGTCGGCGGCAGCGTCGCCGTCTCGGGCCTGCTGGCCGACGCGCCGTCCGCCACCGTCCAATCCCTGCGGTACGCCGTGGCCTGCCTGCTGCTGCTCGCCTACGCCCGCCTCTCCGCCGGAGGCCTGCCCCGGCGTGGAGCTCGCCTCTCCGGGGGCGGTCTGGTGCGTCCGACCGGCGCTCGCTCCTCCGGGGGCGGTCTGGTGCGTCCGGCTGGAGTTCGTTCTTCCGGGGCCGGCGGGGTGCGCCGGCTCGGCGCTCGCTCTTTCGGGGGCGGCCTGGTGCGCCCGCGTGGGGTCGAGTGGCTCTGGCTGGCCGGGGTTGTGCTGACCGGCATGGTCTTCTTCAACGTGGCTCTGGTGCAGGGCGCGCGGCACGCGGAACCCGCCGTTCTCGGCGTCGCCGTGGCCTGCGTCCCGCTGCTGCTCGCGGTCGTCGGCCCGCTGCTCGAGGGCCGCACCCCGGCGGCTCGGGTGATCACCGCGGCCCTGGTCGTCACGGCCGGCGCCGCGCTGGTGCAGGGTTTCGGCCGCACCGACGGCGTCGGCCTGCGGTGGGCCCTGGTGACCTTCGCCTGCGAGGCCGGCTTCACCCTGCTGGCCGTCCCGGTGCTGGGCCGGCACGGTCCGCTGGGCGTCTCGGTCCACGCCACCTGGATGGCGGCCGCGGCCTTCGGCGTCGGCGGCCTGATCCTCGAAGGCCCGGGCGCCGTCCTGCGGCTGCACACCGACGACGTGCTGGCCGGCGTCTACCTGGCGGTCGCGGTCACGGCCGTGGCCTTCGTCCTCTGGTACACGTGCGTCCAACGTCTCGGCTCGGCCCGCGCCGGCCTGCTGACCGGCATCGCCCCGATCTCGGCCGCGCTCGTCGGCATCGCCGTCGGCGGCCCGGTCCCCGGCTTCCCGGTCTGGCTCGGCGTCGGCGTGGTCGCCGCCGGCCTGGCCCTGGGCCTGCGCCCCGCCAAGTCGCCCGCACCCGTCGTTCCCATCGAGGACGCGGCGCTGCTACTGGCTCCTAGCTTGCCCACCCGCCCGGGGTGAGGGCTGACGTTACGCGCTGTCAAGCGGGCGGAGTGGGTTGTCCACAGGTGCCGCCGGCCGCCGCGGGTTCAGGCCAGGTGGGCGGGGTCCCGGCGGAAGACGAACGTGGCGATGTCGATGCCGTCGACGTCACCCTCGTTGTTTCGCAGGATCTGGAAAACCTCGCCCTCGTTCTCGCCGGACGTGCCACGCCAGCGGTCGGGGGCCTCGCGGACGAAGCGGCTGAGGTGGGCCGGGCCGGTCATCACGAGGGCGTCGCCGTCCGTGGTGATCTCGTACTCGCGGCCCATCCACCACCAGCGCCCGACCAGCGCCGCCGCCTCGCCGGTGGGCGGCGCGGGCGGCTGCCACTGGGGGACGGCGACGGGCTCGGCGTCCACCGCGGCCGCCAATGCCTCCAGCGCCACGTCCTTGATCGTGGTGCCGGTCAGGCCGTACGAGTTGGCGAAGACGATCACGCCCAGCCGGCTGCGGCGGTGGACGGCGAGCTGGGCGACGTAGCCGGGCATCGAACCGCCGTGGCCGACGAAGACGCGTTCGCCGACCCGGAACAGCTGCGGGCCCAGGCCGTGGCCGGCCGTCCACGACTCGAGGTCGCTGATGACGACGGGCGCGCACATCTCGTCGACGCTCTCGCGAGCCAGCACGGCCGGGGCCGGATCGGTCCAGAACGCGGCCCACTTGGCCATGTCGGTGATCGTCGACCAGAGCTGGCCGGCCGGGGCCATCGCGCCCGAGTCGAGGCGGGGCTCCTCGTGCAGCGAGCGGTCGAGCGCGTGCACCACATAGCCGCGGGCGAACGGCTCGACCGGCGCGTACGTCGTCCGCTTCATGCCCAGCGGGTCGAGGACACGCTTGCCGGCCAGCGACTGCCAGCTCTCGCCGGTGACCCGTTCGAGGACGGCGCCGAGCAGCCCGTAGGCCAGGTTCGAGTAGCGGTAGCGGCGGAACGGCGGACCGGCGACCTTGTCGTAGCCGAGCTCGGCCAGCAGTTGGTCGACGTCACCGCCGGGGGCGCGCTCCCACCAGGCGCCGTCGGGCTCGCGCTGCAGGCCCGAGACGTGGCCGAGCAGCTGGCGCAGCGTCACGCCGCCGATCGGGGTGCCGGGCAGATGGCGGTAGAGCAGGTCGTCGAGGGCGAAGAACCCCTCGTCGCGCAGCTGCATGACCAGCGTGGCGGTGATCGTCTTGGTGATCGAGCCGAGCCGGTACTGCGTCTTCGCGTCCGGCCGGGGTTGCTCGCCGGTGAACACCTGATGCAGCACCGTCCGGTCCCGCACGATGGCCAGGGCCAGCGACGGCGTACGCCCCTCGGACTGGGCACGAACGGCGATCTCCTCGACCCGTCGGCCGGTCTCGGGCAGCAGCGACACGGTGGACCCTCTCGATAAGCGACTGACGGGTACAACTGCGGACCGCCGATATGGCTACGCTTTCGCTCCCTGGCTTCGGCGTCCGGGCGCATGGCAGTTCGATGACAATTGCCGGCCGGGTAGCGCTGGCATCGCCGTACGTGCGCGGGCGTGTCACGATCGTGGTGTGGAAGCAGTCTTGTGGATCGTGCTCGGCATCGCGTTGGCGATCGCCGAGGCCTTCACGGCCACGTTCCTGATCATTTTCTTCGCGGTCGGGGCTCTCGCCGCGGCCGGTGCCGCCGCGCTCGGCGCACCCGTCCTGCTTCAGGTCATCGTCTTCGCGCTCGTGTCGGGGCTCTCGGTCGGCGCGCTGCGCCCGATCGTCCTGCGCCACGCCCGGCCGGCGATCGAGACGGGCGACACCCCGTTCGGGGTCGAGGCGATCGAGGGTACGCAGGCCACCGTGCTCGAAGAGGTCGACGGGTCGCACGGCATGATCAGGATCGACGGCGAGATGTGGCAGGCCCGCTCGTTCGACGGTGACGAGAAATATCTGCCCGGCGAGCGCGTCCGGGTCATCAAGGTGAAGGGCGCCACGGCCATCGTGTGGCGCGACGAACTGCCCAACATATAGAGAGAGGTGCCCGTGGAAGCTGTTATCGGCGTCCTCATCATCGTGATCGTGGTGTTCGCGATCGTCACACTGCTCCGGTCCGTCCGCATCGTCCCCCAGCAGCGGATGGACGTGGTGGAGCGGCTGGGCAAATACAAGCGGACGCTCTCGCCGGGTCTCAACCTGCTGATCCCCTTCGTCGACGCGGTGCGCAGCAAGGTGGACATGCGGGAGCAGGTGGTCTCCTTCCCGCCGCAGCCCGTGATCACCTCCGACAACCTGGTCGTGTCGATCGACACGGTGCTCTACTTCAAGGTCGTCGACCCGGTGCGGGCGACTTACGAGATCTCCAACTTCCTCCAGGCCATAGAGCAGCTGACCGTCACCACGCTGCGTAACGTCATCGGCTCGCTCGACCTCGAGCGCGCCCTGACCAGCCGCGAGGAGATCAACCGGCACCTGTCGAGCGTGCTCGACGAGACGACCGGCCGCTGGGGCATCAAGGTCACCCGCGTCGAGATCAAGGCGATCGAACCGCCGCCGAGCATCCGCGACTCGATGGAGAAGCAGATGCGCGCCGAGCGGGAGCGCCGCGCCACGATCCTGAACGCCGAGGGTCACAAGCAGGCCCAGATCCTCACCGCCGAGGGCGAGAAGCAGGCGTCCGTCCTGCGCGCCGACGGTGACCGCCAGTCCCGGATCCTGCAGGCCGAGGGTCAGGCCAAGGCGATCCGGACGGTCTTCGACGCGATCCACCAGGCCAACCCCTCGCAGAAGGTGCTGGCCTACCAATACCTGCAGGCCCTGCCGCAGATCGCCAACGGCACGGCGAACAAGGTGTGGATCGTGCCGACCGAGCTGACCCGGGCCCTCGAGGGCATGGGCGGCGCGCTCGGCGGCCTGGCCAACATGGTCGGCGACGTGCCGTCGTCGTCGGTCAACTCGGCCGAGGTCGAGAAGGAGGCGGCTGCGGCCGCCGCGGCGGCCGCAGCCGAGGCAGAAAAGATCAACCAGCAGGTCCGGGTCGCCGAGGCCCAGGTCAGCGGGGACCCGGATCGCACGGCCGCGCTGCCGGCGCCCGAGCCCATCCCGCCGTCGGCCGCCCTCGGTGGCGCCGACTACAACGGCGTCGCGGACCGCGAGCGCGCCTGACGGCAGTGCTGACGGCCGGCCCCGACGGGGGGCCGGCCGTTCGTCATAGGCCGGGGTCATCACGACCCAGCTCCCAGAACGCGACCGCGGCCGCGGCGGCGACGTTGAGCGAGTCGACGTTGCGGCGCATGGGGATCTTGACCGGGACGTCGCTGGCCGCCATCGCGTTCTGGGACAGGCCGGGGCCCTCGGCCCCGAGCAGCAGGGCCGACCGTGCGCGCTGCTCGGCGGTGAGCCGTTGCAACGACACCGCCTCGGGGTCGGGCGTCAGGGCGAGGACGGTGAAGCCGGCGTCACGCAGCTGCTGCAGACCGTCGGGCCAGGGCTCGAGACGCGCGTACGGCACCGCGAAGACCTCACCCATGCTGACCCGGACGCTGCGCCGGTAGAGCGGGTCGGCGCAGGTCGGGGAGAGCAGGACGGCGTCGATGCCGAGAGCGGCCGCGCCCCGGAACACCGCGCCGATGTTGGTGTGGTTGTTGACGTCCTCGAGCACGGCCACCCGGCGCGCCCCGGCGATGACGTCGGCCGCGAGACGCAGCGGCTCACGATGGAACGAGGCCAGCACCCCTCGATGGACGTGGAAGCCCGTGGCCTTTTCGAGCACAGCCGGCGTGGCCGCGTAGACCGGGGCGTCGCCGGGCAGGTCGGCGATCTGATCGGTGCGCTTGGCGTCGACCAGATAGGACCGGGGCCGGTAACCGGCCCGCAGCGCCCGGCGCAGCACCAGCTCGCCCTCGGCGATGAACAGGCCGTTGGGCGGCTCCCACTTGATCCGCAGCTCGAGGTCGGTCAGGGCGCGATAGTCGCCGAGCCGGTCGTCGTCCGGGTCGGTGATCAGCTGGATCTCGGGCACGGCCGTCAGTCGACGCGGTAGGTCAGGTGGGTGGCATGCCCCGAGGGCCGCACGTGGATCTGCCGCAGCTGTCGCGGGGCCGCGCCGTCGAACAGCTTGGTGCCCGCGCCGAGCAGCACCGGGGCGAGATGCAGCCGCAGCTCGTCGACCAGACCGGCCTCGATCGCGCCGCGGATGACCGCACCGCCACCCATGATGACGACGTCGCGGTCGTCGGCCAGGGCCAGCCCTTTCGCGACGGCGCTGCCGATGCCGTCGACCACAAAGGTGAACCGGTCGCCGAGCCGCACCTGAGCCGGGGGAACACGCGTGACGACCAGGACCGGCGGCGCCGCGGCGAGCTCGGCGCCGTAGCCGACCTCGTCGCTCCAGCCGTCAGGCCCGTCGACGACGTCGAAGAGGTGGCGGCCCATGATGACGGCGCCGGTGGCGTCGGTGCTCTCGCGCAGGACGGCCTGGTCGGTCGCATCACCCTGGAACACCCAGGTGTGCAGCCCCTCGCCGCCGCGGCCCAGACCCTGCCGGGGGCCGGGCTCGGGCCCGGTCACGAAACCGTCCAGCGACACCGAGATCTCGGCGACCACCTTGGCCATGGCTGCTCCTTCCCTCAGACCCCAGGTCCGGGGCCTGCCAGGGAGCATGCCATGTCAGCCACCGATGCCTGGTCCTTCGGACGGCACGGAGAAGCCGGGCACCCGCGCGGCGGCCGCCCGGGTGATCCGGTGGACAGAACGAGGATGCCGTCTTGCGTGCGCGGGCTGATTCAATGCTTGGGGATGAGGCGGCCGCCGGTCCAGGCGAGGCCGGTGCCCGCGGCCAGCAGGAGCAGCGCGCCGACCGTCGGGAGCGGACGCTGGGCGTGCGCGCCGGCGCCGAGCGAGGCCGCGGCCAGCATCAGCAGGATGCCGTCGGCCGGGTTGACCAGGCGCGAGCGGAAGACGGCCCAGCCGAGCAGGACCCAGGCGGCGCCGGTGGTCCCGGAGGCGATCACTTCGATCAGGCCGAGCTCATCGGCGGTCAGCGGCGAGCCGGCGGCGGCGGTGTCCGGCGGCAGGGCGACCAGGGGGAGGGTGAGGACGAAACCGGCCAGGCCCAGGAGCAGACCGGCCAGGGCGGAACGGCGGGTACGGGTGCCGGCCAGCAACCCGGCGAGCGCGATCATGGCGATGGCGGACAGCCAGGTGGCGGCCAGCCGGACTATGAGCGGGCCCGGTGGCGTGTCGATGCCCAGCGTCGTCCAGCCGTAGAGGAGCGCGGCGGCCGGCAGCGCCCAGAGAGCAGTGCGCGCATATCGGCGTACGCTCCAGACCCAGACCGCTTCCCGTACGGGAAGAAGGTGTTCTCGATCCGCCGAGGCGCCCCCGACCCATGCGGGGGAGACGCGCAACGGGCGTCCACTGGCCGTCTGATGGTGGCTGATGCTCATGGCTCCGCCTCGTGTGGGCTCAAGCCGAGCGGCCCGGGGGCAACCGTCGGAATCCTGCGTGCAGCCTCCCAAAGAGCCATCAGGTTCGCAGCTGATTCACAGAAATCGCCCGCCGGGAAATTGTCGTAGCCCCGGCGCAAGATGTCCTCATGAACGCAGAGCTGGTCGTCCCCTCGCTGCCGGAGCTCCGGTTGCGGCGCAGCGTCAAGTGGCAGACGTTCCCCGACGACGTGCTGCCGCTGTTCGTCGCCGAGATGGATTACGGGCTGGCGCCGCCGGTCACCGAGGTGCTGCAGACCGCGGTGGGCCGGGGTGACCTGGGTTATTCGGCCGCCTCACCCGAGCTGGGCAAGGCGTTCGCCGGGTTCGCCGGGCGGCACTGGGGCTGGGAGCTCGACCCGGGCCGGGTGACCGCCGTGACCGACGTCAGCGTGGGCGTGGTCGAGTTGCTCCGCCGCCTGGTCCGCCCGGGCGACCCGGTGGTGATCAGCCCGCCGGTCTATCCGCCCTTCTTCGACTGGGTGCCCGAGGCGGGCGGCCGCACCCTCGAGGTCCCGCTCCGCGACGGCCGGCTCGACCTGGCCGGTCTCGAGGCGGCGTTCGCCACCCACCCCGCGGCCTACATGCTGTGCAACCCGCAAAATCCGGTCGGACGCGTCCACGAGCCCGCCGAGCTGGCCGAGCTCGTCCGCCTGGCGACGCTCTACCACGTGCCGATCATCAGCGACGAGATCCACGCCGCGCTGGTGCTGCCCGGCGCGACCTTCACCCCGCTGCTCACCGTGCCCGGCGCGGCCGAGATCGCGCTCAGCGTGGTGTCCGCGAGCAAGGCGTTCAACCTGGCCGGCCTCAAGTGCGCCGCCGTGGTCAGCGCCTCGGCGGCGATGGCACGGGTGGTCGACAGCATGGTCGTCGAGGTCACCGAGCGTACGGGGCACCTCGGGGTCCTCGCCGCCGTCGCGGCGTTCACCGAGGGCGACGAGTGGCTGGCCGCCCTGATCGGCACGCTGGCCGCCCGGCGCGAGCAGCTGGGCTCGTTGCTCGCCACCCGGTTGCCGTCATTGCGCTGGGTGCCGCCCGAGGCGACATACCTGGCCTGGCTCGATGCCTCGGCCCTGGGTCGTGACGCCGAGCCCCGCCACCGATTCCTGACCGAGGCGCGGGTGGCCCTCGAACCGGGAACCCGGTTTGGCGCGGCCGGCTCGGGTCATGTCCGCCTCAACTACGCCACCAGCCCCGAGATCCTGGCCGCGGCGATCGACCGGATGTCCGCCGTGTCCAGCTGACTTGGCCGACGTCACGTCCTCGCCGGGTAGCAGGACGGGGCAGGCCATCCGGCCGTACGGTTGTACTGTTCGATCGATCCGCGGAGCGGGGGTGTTCCAGTGTCGTCCGGCTCGGGCTCAGATTCCGGAGCGGACCAGCATCTGCTGGCCCTGCTGCGCGCGATCCGGCTGCGGCAGGCCGCCCCTGACGCGGTCGCCGCCGGCATCGCCGACACGGTCGCGGCCCTCCAGCACGACCAGGCCGACCATCCCGCCCTCCCACCCGGCGAGACCCACGAGGCCCTGCCTCCCGGCCTGTCCCGCCCCGGCCTGCCCGCCGCGCCCCACCCGCACGACGAAACGACGTCCGCCCAGCAGATGCGACCGCGCTGGGCTTCCCCCAGCCCGGCCCGTCCCGATTCAGGCGCCCCCGGCGCCCGCCCAGGAGCAGAGGGGCGACCGCCCGGCTGGGGTTCGTCGGCTGGTGGGGCGGTCGTTCCTGGTTCGGATGGGTCCGGCCCGGTCGACGGTGAGGGGACGGCTCCGGGCGGGGCGGCTGCTGATGCGGCTTCGCGTCGAGCGGCTGCGACCGGCGGGTCGTCCGAGGACGGCGCATCGTCGCCGGGGCGGTCGTTCTGGGAACGGAACCGGGTGCGGCCCGCGTCGGCCTCGCATCAGGGCGACAACGGCTCCGGCCGCTCGCCCGCAGCCCCACAGGAAACATCTACGGCCCCCGGTGGCCCGGCCGAGGGTGACCCCCGGGCGCAGGGAGATGCCGGGCTCTCCGGCGCAGAGACCTTGCTGCCCGGCGACCTGGAGTCCGACCTGCGCGGGTGGGATGGCCAGGTCGATTTCGCGGCGGATCCGCGGTCGCTCCCCGGTCGGCCCGGGAGCGGCGCCGATGAGGGGTGGCGCCCCGATGTTCCCGAGCACGGCCCGCTCCTGCGACCCGCCGGTCTGCCGCCGATCGACCCCGCACGTCCCGAGGGCCGAAAGGCTGCCGATCCGCAACGAGCCGATCCGCAACGACCGGTGTGGACGCCACTGATCGATCCCACGCGGTCCGCCGGCCGGCCACCGGCCGGCCGGGGCCAGGTTCCAGCCCTCCCGCCCGGAAGTTCGGCGTCGGGCGCCCCCGCCGCGGACGACTACACGGACGTCGAGCCGGCGCCGCCCGGCTCCGGCCCGTTCTTCTCACGGGAACGCCGGGGAGGCGTCACCCGGCGGCCCGTCACACCGCTGAAGGGCGGCCGCACCGACGAGCGCGGCAGTGCCGCTGACCCGGGAGTCTCCGGCTCGACCGGCGCACCCCGGGCAGTGGGAGCTGCCGGTGACGCAGCGCCGCCCGGCAACCCGGCCCCAAATCTTGGTCAGGGGTCAGGCGGCGGCTCGCGCGTCGGCGGTGGGGCGGCTGATGGTGGGGAGGCGGCCGGGGGCTCCGGGAAGGAGCTGGTCGCGCCGGACGACGGTGAGTGGTATGCCGACGTCGAGGCGGTCGGGCGGCCCAACCGGAACCAGTTCGCCGGGCTTCCGGCCAAGCGGCCGCGGGCCGATGTGGGGCCCGCGGCGGAGCCGTTCGCGCCGAGGGCGCCCGAGGTCGAGGCGGGGGCCCGGCCGGAGTGGGCATCAGGTGGGGCGGGGGCCCACGACGTACGGGATCAGGGAGGGCATCAGGTGGAGGGCGGCTCGCACGCCACGCGGGCGGCCGGAGCGCCGGCACCGCGGTTGCCGGGGTTCGACATGCCGCACGTCATGCCGCCGATGGTCACCCGGGGGGCGGGCGACGAGGACGGGATGGATCCGGCCGACGACGCGCTCCTGCGGGAGACCCAGCGGCTGCTGAGCACCAGTCTGACGTTCGCGGGCGGCCCCGACGAGGTGGCCGAGCGGTTGCGGGCGGCGCTTCTGCAGGCCTATCCGGCCCTGATGAGCTCGCTGCCGGGCGGCGCCGAGACCCAGACCGCCCAGCTGGCCCGGGCGCTGACCTGGCTGGTGCACCATCTCGACCGGCCGCCGCTGCTCGTCGAGGGCACCGGGCGGCTCGGGGCGGCACTGGCCGCGTGCGGGGTCGAGCCGGCCCAGCTGCAGATGGTGGGGGCGGCCCTGGCCGAGGCGATGCGCGCGGGCATGGCGCCGGGGCAGTGGCGGCAGGATTTCGACCTGGCCTGGCGGTCGACCTGGCAGCACGCGTACGAGTGGATCTCGCATGGCTCGGTGGGCGCCTCCTACACGCCGCCGGTGTGGGACGCGACCGTGGTCGAGCACGACCTGCGCCGGCCCGATCTGGCCGTGGTGCGGTTGCGGCCGGAGCTGCCGATGCCGTTCCGGCCGGGGCAGTTCGCGCGGATCCAGCTGCCGGCTCTGCCCGCGATCTGGCGGCCCTACTCGCTGGCCGGCGCCCCACGCCGCAACGACCTGATCGAGCTGCACGTGCGGGCCAAGACGACCACCGGCGTCAGCGGCACGCTGGTCCACCACACCCGGGTCGGCGACCCGGTGCGCCTGAGCCGGGCCGAGGGCGCGATGACCCTGCCCGAGCAGCCCGGCCGTCACCTGCTGATGATCGCCGGCGACACCGGGGTGGCCCCGCTGAAGGCGCTGCTGACCGAGCTCGCCGACACCGGTGACGAACGTTCGGCGGTGCTTTTCTGGGGTGTCCGCACCCTGGACGAGCTCTACGACATCGACGAGATCGCCGAGGTGGCCCGCGCGGCCCGCCGGGCCACCGTGATCCCGGTGGTCTCCGAGGGCGACCCCGGGCCGTACGCGTCGGGCCTGGTCACCGACGCGGTCGCCGCCTACGGCGAATGGTCCCGGCACGAAGTCTACCTGGCCGGCCCGCCCCTGATGCTGGCCGCCACGAGCCTGGCCCTGCACCAGCTCGGCGTCACCCCCGACCACATCCACCACGACGCCCCGGAGTAGGCCCCATCACTGCGGGGGTGGGACCTTGTAGCCGGGCACGGACGGCCAGCGGACGGTCAGCACCACCGACTCCTCCTCGGCCAGCCACGAGTGGTCGACGCCGCGGCCCCAGACGACGTAGTCGCCGGGTTCGGTGAGGACCACCGTGCGGTCCGGGAGTTCGACGTGGAAGCGGCCGCTGATCAGGATCAGCAGCGCGGTGCGGTGTTCGCCGGTCACCCAGCGGGCCCGGCGGTCGCCCTTGGGGTGGCGGCCCCACTTGATCTCGACGTCGGCGCTGTGCCGGGGGTCGCCGGGCGGGCGGAAGTAGCCCAGCAGCCAGCCCTGTTCCTCCGGCGCGTCCAGATCTGCCTGGCCGACGTAAACACCGCCCGGCTCGGGCGAGAGTGGCTCACTCATGGCGGTCAGAGGGCGTCGGTCAGGACCTTGGCGTACGCCGGGGGGACGTACGTCGGGCCGCCGGGGGTCAGGACGTCGTCGCGGGAGGCGGCCGACCACGCCTCGGCCGGGACCGCGGCTCGCAGCGCGACCAGGACGGGGGCGTCGTCGGTCAGGGCGGCCAGGGCCACCAGCGACTCCTCGACCTCGCCGACGCACTCGAACGGCTTGTGGGCGTCGATGCCGAGCAACTCGAGGAAGCCGGGCAGCTGACCGAGATCGGCGAACAGGTCGTGGCCGAAGATCGCGGTCAGGCGGCTGCGTTCCATCGCGGGGGCCATGGCCAGGAAGACGAAGCGGCACTTGGGGCAGTCGCCGCACCAGCGCACGGTCGGGTCGTGCAGCTTGAACGCCTTGTTGCAGCTGGTCACCACGTCGTCGTAGGCGGTGTGCCGGGCGAACAGCTGCGCGATGTGCAACTCCGACAGCGACCGCAGCAGCGAGAAGTACGGCTCGGTGAGACCCGCGTGCGCGGTGACCGCGGCGCGCAGCAAGCCCTCGGCCTCGAAGCCCTTGGACCACTGGTGGTTGACCTCGTGACCGTTCCAGATCAGGTTGGGGTCGGAGGCGGAGCGCTCGTTGGACATGACCACCGGGCCGAGGCCGTGCCAGACGGCGGTGGCCACGGCAATCAGCGAGTTGATCGCGGTGACCGGGATGTGGCCGTTCAGGGCGCCGGCCTTGTTGAGCTCGAACAGCCGCGGGTCGAGCCGGCGGCGGGCGGCCAGGGCGGGCAGGCCGGAGGCGGCGTTCACGTTCTGGATCACCGGGTTGGGGTTGACCGAGAACGGCACCGGGTCGAGGCCGGCCGCGCGCAGGATCTCGAGGGTGACGATCGAGTCTTTCCCGCCGCCGACGGCCGAGAGCGGCCGGCCCTGACCGTTGTCGACCGGCTCCACCGTCGAGACGGTGCCGTGCGGGACCTCGACGGCGAGCCGCAGGACGTGGGGCAGCTGGTTGCGGTAGGCGTACTCGGCCATGCCCTTGGTGTAGACCGCGGTGAAGAAGTCGGCCACGGCGGGCGCCACCGGACGGGGCGCGACGACCCGGGGCGGGGCGCCGACCTTGTAGTAGCTGACTCCGGCCACGACGTGCAGCAGGTCGAGCACCTTGAGGAGGGCGGCCGGCGGCTCACCCGCGGCCGGCGGGACCGGCAGGGTGATCGTCTCGGTGAAATGCAGCGGCGACGGCCCGTCCAGCACGTAGTCGAACGTCGCCACCCCGGTCGCGGGGTCGAAGGCGTACGAGGGGAAGCGCATGGCATCGAACTGCACCCGGGAACTCCTGTCGTAGGGCCGACGGGCAATACTAATGCGACTCGACGAAGAGGAGACGAAGGTGCGCCTGGCAGACCTGAAGGGCCGGTCGGTGGCGGTCTGGGGCACGGGCCGCGAGGGCCGCGCCGCGGTGACCGCGATCGCTCCGCACGGGCCGTCCCGCCTGATGGCGGTCGATGACAGCGCCAACTTCCTCTCCGTCGCGTGGGAGGGCGAGCTGGCCGCGCTGGCTCCGCTGGCCGGTGGCGACCACGCCTTCCCGGCCCTGGTCACGGCCGATGTCGTGGTGCGTTCGCCGGGTGTGCCGCAGACGCACCAGTGGATGGCCGAGCTGCGCCGCCGCGACGTCACCGTCACTGGGGGTAGCGCCCTGTGGATGGCCGATCACGCAGCGCGCACGATCGGTGTCACCGGGAGCAAGGGCAAGAGCACCACGTCGAGCCTGATCAGCCACCTGCTGGCGGCGATCGGCCGGCCCAACGTGTTCGGCGGCAACATCGGCGTCCCGCTGCTCGACCTGCCCGACGCGGCTCAGTACGTGCTCGAGCTGTCGAGCTATCAGTGCTCCGACCTGACCGACTCGCCGCGGGTGGCCGTGGTGACGTCGCTGTTCCCCGAGCACCTCGACGCGCACGGCGGCGAGAAGGAGTATTACCGCGACAAGCTCAACCTGCTCCGGCACGGACCGGAAATGATCGTGGTGAACGGCGCCGACGAGCGGCTGCGCGACGAGATCCGGGGTCTGACCGACGCGAACGGGTTCCCGCCGATCCCGGCCGCCGCCGACGACTCGCGGTTCCGGGTCGAGAACGAGACCGTCTACTGCTCGGACGAGCCGCTCTTCCCGCGCGCGACCCTGCGGCTGAAGGGCTCGCACAACGGGCGCAACCTGTGCGTGGCGCTGGCCGTGCTCGACGGGATCGGCGTCGACGTGCCTGGTGAGAAGGGCCGGCTGGCGGCCGCGGTGGCGTCGTTCGAGGGGCTGCCGCACCGGCTGACCGAGATCGCCGACCCGTCCGGGCTGACCTTCGTCGACGACACGCTCTCGACGAGCCCCTACTCGGCCATGCACGCCATCGACGCGTACGCGGACCGGCCGCTCACCGTGCTGCTGGGCGGCGCCGACCGCGGGCTCGATTACGCTCCGCTGCGCACCTTCCTGGCCACCCGTCAGCTCACCGTGATCGGCCTGCCCGACAGCGGCCCGCGCATCCTGGCCGAGCTGGCCGGTCTGCCCGGCCTCCGGACGGCCCGGGCCGACGATCTGGCCGACGCCGTCCGCCTGGCCCGCGAGCTGACCCCGCAGGGCGGCGTGGTGCTGCTGTCGCCGGCCGCGCCCAGCTACGGTCAGTTCCGCAACTTCGAGCACCGCTCCGAGGTCTTCGCCGAGGCGATCGCCGCCACCGCCTGATCAGTTTTTCACCAGCCCGCCGGCATCGCCGGCGGGCTTTTCGCTATGTGAACAACTGCGTCCCCCGGTAAAACCTACGTTTCAGGAGCACCAAGAGATCGGTCCCTCGGGCCATGGGGCATCGGCCGATCAGCCCCCGATGCGCGGCCGAAAAGGCTAGGACGAAACGGGCTAAAGCTACGCATGTGATGGCGGTCACGCCGTAAAGAACATTTCCGGATCGATGGCTGTCAAGTGGTGACGCCGTAACACGCGTTCATCGGCGCAGGTCAGGTAACGGTTTGAAAACTTCGCCCAACTCCTTGACACGGAGGGGCGATTAGTAAGAACTTTTACCGCGACAGTAAACACTCCTTCCTGAAAAGGTGGCCCATGAACGAGCCGGAGATGGACGGCACCGCGTCGACCGCGGTCGTCGACCCCCTGGTTCGTGGCGTCCAGGTCACCGCGCAGACGCACGCCGCGAACAACGGTCAGCTGAACTCGGACGGCGTCCTCGTCCGGGTGCGCTCGCTGCTGCCGGAGTTCACCGGGGCGCTGCGCCGGGTCGCCGAGCAGGTGCTCACCGACCCCGCCGCCGCGTCGCGGGCCACCATCGTCGAGCTCGCCGAGCGCAGCGGGACGTCACCCGCCACCGTGACCCGGTTCTGCCGGGCGCTCGGTTTCGACGGGTACGCGGACCTGCGGCTCGGCATCGCGGCGGAGACCGGCCGGGCGCGTTCCGCCGGGTGGACCGTGGACATCGGCCGTGAGATCCAGCCGAACGACCCTCTCGACCGGGTCCTCGGCCAGATCATGGCGGCCGACACCCAGGCCATGAACGACACGGCCGCGCTGCTCGATCTGGCCGAGGTGGAGCGGGCTGCGGTCGCGATCGCCGCCTCGACCCGGGTGAACATCTTCGGCGCCAGCGGAAGCGCGCTGGTCGGCGAAGAGATGCAGTTCAGCCTGCACCGCATCGGGGTGCCGGTCTGGGCCTGGACCGACGTGCACAACGGTCTGGCCAGTGCGGCACTTTCGAGGCCCGGCGACGTCGCGCTCGGCATCTCGCACAGCGGCGAGACCGGCGAGACCATCGAGCTGCTCGCGGAGGCGAGCAGCCGGGGCGCCACCACCATTGCCCTCACCAGCTTCCCGCGCTCGCCGCTGGCCGAGCTGGCCGACATCACCCTGATCACCGCCACCCAGGCGACGACCTTCCGGCCGGACGCGCTGAGCGCCCGCCACCCGCAGCTGGTCGTCCTCGATCTTCTTTACATCGCCGTCGCGCAGCGGACCCACGAACGTTCGCACGCCGCCTTCCAGCGCACCGCGCAGGCCGTACACGGCCACAAGGCAGCCAAGGACGGCAGCACCACCTGAACATCCGCCCGCAACGGCGGTGCACCACCCATCCCCGATAAAACGAAATTTGATATTCCTTCAGGAGGAAGCGTGAAGCGCAAGATCGCGGCCGTCGCGGCAATCGCTGCGACGCTGCTCGGTGCCACAGCGTGCGGGTCCAACTCGGACGACGACGCCCCTACTACTTCCGCTTCCGGCGCGGTCGACGGCAAGGGCAAGACCCTCAAGGTCTGGCTCATGGTCGACGCGCAGAGTGCCTGGAAGGAGGTCGTCGACGACGCCACCACGCGGTTCACCGCGGCCACCGGCGCCCAGGTCAACGTCGAATACCAGCAGTGGGCCAACCACCTCACCAAGCTGGACGCGACGCTGGCCGGCTCGGACGTGCCGGACGTGGTGGAGCTCGGCAACACCGAGTTCCCGAAGTACGTCTTCAGCGGCGGTTTCGCGAAGATCAACCCGGCTGACTACGAGAACTCCGACACCTGGCTGGCCGGTCTCAAGGGTGCCTGTGACTTCGAGGGCGCGACCTACTGCGTGCCCTACTACGCCGGTGCGCGGGTACTGATCTACCGCACCGACCTGCTCAAGAAGGCCGGCATCACCGCGGCCCCCAAGACGTACGACGAGCTGCTCGCGGCCGCCGACAAGATCCAGGCCGGGGAGAAGTCGAACGCCAAGTTCGGCGCCTTCTACATGCCGGGCCAGTACTGGTACGCCGCGATGTCGTGGGTCAAGTCGACCGGTGGTGACATCGCCAAGCAGGACGGCGACAAGTGGGTCGGCCAGCTGTCGCAGCCGGCCTCGATCGAGGGCCTGCAGCGCTGGGTGGACCTGGTCAAGAAGTACTCGAAGGCCGACCCGACCAAGAACGAGAACGAGCAGGCCGGCATCTTCGCCCAGGGCACCGCGGGCATGTTCTACGGCAACGCGTGGGAGCAGGGCGCGGCCGAGCAGGTCAAGAAGGACCCGAACGACGCCAACTCGCCGATGGTCAACACCAAGGTCAAGGGCAAGCTGGCCGCCGCGCCGATGCCCGAGATCCCGTCCTTCCTGGGTGGCTCCAACCTCGGCGTGACCGAGAAGAGCCAGAACAAGGAGCTCGCGGCGCAGTGGGTCAAGGCCTTCACCGACAGCACCGCCATGGCCGGTCTGGTCAAGAAGGGCGCGCTGCCGAACTCGACCGCGCTGCTCGACAAGGCCGCCGCTGACAACCCGGCGATCGCCCCCGCCGCGCTCGCCGCGAAGAGCAGCTGGTTCACCCCGGCCGCCGAGAAGTGGGCCGACGTCGAGAAGGGCGCGATCCTGCAGACCATGCTGACCGACATCCTGACCGGCAAGAAGTCGGTGGCCGACGGCGCCAAGTGGGCCGACGACCAGATGAACACCACGCTCAACGAGAGCTGACATCCGCCGGCGCTGCCCGCCCCTCGCCGGGGCGGGCAGCACCACCCCCACCCCTCGCGAAAGGGAAGAGCTGATGTCCGTCGTCGACTCCCCGGCGACCCGCCCGCCCGCCGGGCCCGGGCGGCCGCAGCAGCACCGCGCACCTGGTCGCGCGGTCAAGCGGCGCCGGCGCGAGAGCAGTCTCGTGCCGTGGCTCCTGGCCATCCCGACCCTGGTCTTCATCGCCGCCCTGCTCGGCTGGCCACTGGTGCGGATGGTCGAACTCTCGTTCCAGAACATGCGGCTGCGTGAGCTGATCAGCGGCCGGACACCCCCCTGGGTGGGCTTCGACCAATACACCCGGGTGCTCAGCGACGGGGTCTTCTGGGGGGTGGTGGGCCGCACCGTGGCGTTCACCGTCGTCTCGGTGCTCCTCTCGATCGTTCTCGGCCTCGGCGTCGCGCTGCTGATGCGCCGGGTGGCCCGCGGCGTCCGCCTCTTCATGGTGGTCGCGATGATGTTCGTCTGGGCGCTGCCGCAGCTGGTGGCCGCGCAGATCTTCCGCTGGATGACCGACTCCGACTTCGGCGTCGTGAATTACATGATCGACAAGCTGCCGGGCGTGAACTACCAGAACCACAGCTGGTTCGTCAGCGCGTGGCAGGGCTGGACGGTGATCACCGTGCTGGTGGTCTGGGCCGGCATCCCGTTCCTGGCGATCACGCTGAACGCCGGACTGACCCAGGTGCCCAAGGAACTGCTCGAGGCGGCGACGGTGGACGGCGCCTCGCCCTGGCAGGCGCTGCGCAACATCATCCTGCCGATCCTGAAGCCGCTGATCACGATCGTCACGACGCTCTCGGTGATCTGGAACTTCGGGCTCTTCACACAGGCCTGGGTGCTCCGTGACGGCCACCCGGAGCCGCAGTTCCAGACGCTCGCGACCTACTCGTACACGCAGGCCTTCGGTCAGGCGCGGTACAGCCTGGGTGCGGCGATCTCGGTGATCACGGTGATCCTCATGCTCGGCGTGATGATCTTCTACATCCGGCAGATGTTCCGGATCGGAGAGGTGGACTGATGGCCGCCGACATGACCAGCGCCACCGTCGTGCGACGCTCGAAGGCCAGGGTCGACGACGGCTCCCTGACCGTCGGCCGCAGCCGCAGCGGCACCATCCTCGCGAACACCGCCGGCGTGCTTTTCGCGATCTTCATGCTCTTCCCGGTGTACTGGGTGCTCAACACCGCGTTCAAGCCGGCCGAAGAAGTGCTGGCGCTCGAGCCGACGTTCTGGCCGACCCATCCGACGTTCGACAACTTCGTCTCGGCGTTCAGGGCCCCCTTGTTCCTCAAGGACATGCTGAACGGCGTGATCATCACGCTGCTCGCGGTGGCCGGCGCCCTGGTGGTCGGCTTCCTGGGTGCCCTGGCGATCGCCCGGTTCAGGTTCTACGGCCGCCGGGCGGTCATCCTGGTCGTGCTGGTGGTGCAGCTCGTCCCGTTCCTGGCCCTGCTGATCCCGCTGTTCCTGATGCTGCAGAGTTTCAACTTGACCGACAATCTCTGGGGTGTCAGTCTCACCTACCTGGTGTTGATCTTGCCGTATACGGTGTGGACGCTTCGCGGGTTCATCAGCGGCATCCCCCGTGAGCTGGACGAAGCCGCGCTGATCGACGGGTGCACGCGGGCTCAGGTGTTCTGGCGGATCATCCTGCCGCTGACCGGTCCCGGTCTCGTGGCGACTAGTGTCTACGGCTTCATCCAAGCCTGGAACGAATTCATCATCATCAACACGCTCAACAGCCCGGACAACCAGAACCTGATGGCTTGGCTGCTGCAGAACCAGACGACGCGCGGTACCGCATGGGGGCCCCTCATGGCCGGTGCGATCATCACCTCGATCCCGGTGGTGGTCTTCTTCCTGATCATCCAGCGCAACATCGCCACGGGCCTCACGGCCGGTGCGGTCAAGGGATGATCCGGCAACACCAGTAACAAACAGCAAGCACTGAGGAGATGCTGTGAGCGACATATTCACCAAGCCCGAGCTCGACCGTCGTACGCTGCTGCGTCGCGCGGCCGCCGTCGGCCTGCTGGCCACCCCCGCCGTGGGCATGCTGAGCGCCTGCGTCGGCGGCGGTTCCGACGACACGCCGGAGCAGGCCACCGGCACGAAGTCCGCGGACAACCCGCTGGGCATCGACCCCAAGGCCGGCGTCGAGATCGTGATCTTCAACGGCGGTCTGGGCACCAAGTACGCGACCGACGTCGACACGCCGCTGTTCAACAAGAAGTGGCCCGAGGCGAAGGTCACGTACTCGCAGGCCGAGGAGATCTCGACGATCATCCAGCCGCGGATCAACGCCGGCAACCCGCCGGACATGATCAACAACTCGGGCTCGAAGCTGATGGACTTCGGTGCGATCGTGAAGGCCGGCCAGGCGGCCGACCTGACCGACCTGTTCGCCGCGCCGTCGCTCGACATCGCGGGCAAGACCGTGGCCGACACCCTGGTGCCGGGCGCGGTCGAGCAGGGCTCCTACGACGGCAAGCCGTTCGCGATGAACTACTCGTACACGGTCTTCGGTCTCTGGTACAACGCGGCGCTGTTCAAGAAGAACAACTGGACGCCGCCGACCACCTGGGCCGAGTTCACCGCCCTGTGCGACAAGATCAAGGCGGCCGGCATCACGCCGTTCGGCTACGCGGGCGCCAACGCGTCGTACTACATGGTCCGGGCTCTGCTCACCAGCGCCGGCAAGATCGGCACCGAGCAGGTTCTCAAGGACATCGACAACCTGAAGCCGGGCGCCTGGACCAACCCCGCCATCAAGCAGGCCGCGGAGGCCTGGGCGGGCATCGGCAAGAACTACATCAACAAGACGTTCCTCGGCCTGCGCCACACCGAGGTCCAGCTCCAGCAGGACCAGGACAAGGTCGCGTTCTACCCGTGCGGCTCCTGGCTCGAGAACGAGCAGGCCAAGGACACCCCGTCCGGCTTCGAGTACGCGATCGCGCCGTACCCGAGCGTCACCGCCTCGGACCAGCTCCCGGCCACGGCGATCAACGCCGCCGCGGGCGAGATCTACTTCGCGGCGGCCAAGGGCAAGAACCCGCAGGGTGGCAAGGAATACCTGCGGACAATGCTCAGCAAGGAAGCGGCGCTGGAGTTCACGAAGCTCACCAAGTCGCTTACGGTGGTGGCGGGCGCGTCCGACGGCGTCACCATCTCGCCCGGTCTGACCAGCGCCAACGACGCTGTCACCAAGGCCGGCAAGGACGTCTTCATGGGCTACCTGTTCGACACCTGGTACAAGAAGCTCGACGACGCGTCGCGCGCGGCCGCCAACGACCTGATGTTCAAGGACTACGACGCCGCGAAGTTCTGTGACCGGATGGAGAAGGCCTCGCAGGAAGTGGCCAAGGACTCGGCCGTCACCAAGTTCACCCGCAGCTGATCACCTCGTAACTGGAAACTGTTCAAAAAGGTAGGACGGTAGGCGCCATGCGGCACGGCAGGTATCCCTTCATCATCGGCTTCCTTGTCGTGCCGGTGGCGCTCTACTCGACTTTCGTCGTGTGGGCGTACATCCAGGCCTTCTACCTCTCGGTGTACGAGTGGTCGGGCCTGGGTCCGCTGGAGAACTTCGTCGGTCTCGACAACTTCAAGAAGATGTGGGACGACTCCCTCTTCTGGCAGTCGTTGCGACACAACGCGTTCCTGCTGGTCCTCCTGCCGATCATCACGATCGTGCTGGCGCTGGTCTTCGCGTTCCTGCTCAACGTGGGCGGCGGCCAGAAGGGCGGGGTGACCCGCGGCGTCTGGGGCTCGAAGGTCTACCGGATCATCTTCTTCTTCCCGCAGCTGCTCGCGCTGGCGATCGTGGCGGTGATCTTCGGCCGGGTGTTCGGGCCGGACAAGAGCGGCATGATCAACGGCCTGTTCCCGGAGTCGTGGACCCCGTGGCTGTTCCTGGCCGACGAGCGTTACGCGATGGCCTGCATCCTGGCCGTGCTGGTCTGGCAGGCGGTCGGCTTCTACGTCGTGCTCTTCTCGGCCGGCATGGGCAACATCTCGCCGGACGTGTACGAGGCCGCCGCGCTCGACGGCGCCACCCGCGTCACCCTGTTCTTCCGGATCACGATCCCGCTGCTCTGGAACACGATCCAGGTCGCCTGGGTCTACCTCGGCATCGCCGCCTTCGACGCGTTCGCCCTGGTCAACATCATGACCGTGGACCGCGGCGGCCCGGACGGCGCGACCTCGGTGCTCAGCCTCATGATCTACCGCAACGCCTTCGAGTTCTCGCAGGCCGGTTACGCCTCCGCGCTCGGCGTGGTGCTCTTCTTCCTGACCCTGACCTTCGCCGCGCTGACCCTCCGGGTCACCCGCCGCGAGTCCCTCGAAGCCTGAGAGGCGGGGCGATGACCAACCTCACCAGCACCCCCGGCACGGATGCCGTGCCCACCGCCGGCCCGGCCCAACCGGCCAAGAGCGCCGGGCGCCGGCCCGACGAGAAGCGCGAGTTCAAGGCGTTCAGCGGTCTGGCCCACATCGCGCTGATCGCGTGGGCCCTGGTCACGGCGGGCCCGCTGCTCTGGGTCCTGCTCGCGTCGTTCAAGAGCAACACCGAGATCTTCCTCGGCAAGCCGTTCGCGCTGCCCGCGCAGTTCTCGCTGAGCACCTACGTCGACGCCTGGGGCGACGCCCACATCGGGCGCTACTTCCTGAACAGCGTCATCGTCGTGGTGATCAGCACCTTCGGCACCATGCTGTTCGGCTCGATGGCGGCCTACGTGCTGGCCCGCTACAAGTTCCCCGGCAACCGGGCGATCTACTACCTGTTCGTCTCGGGCCTGGCCTTCCCGACCTTCATGGCGCTGGCCCCGCTGTTCTACATCCTCAAGGGGATGGGCCTGCTCGGCTCGTTCACCGGCCTGATTCTGGTCTACATCGCGTACTCGCTGCCCTTCACGATCTTCTTCCTGGCCGCGTTCTTCAAGTCGCTGCCGTACGAGATCGAGGAGGCCGCGACGGTCGACGGGGCCTCGCACACCCGCAAGTTCTTCCAGATCATGATGCCGATGGCCCGCTCCGGCCTGGTCAGCATCACGATCTTCAACATCGTCGGCCAGTGGAACCAGTACCTGTTGCCGGTGGTCATCATGAGCGGCCCCGGGGCGGACAAGAAACTGCTGCTCACCCAGGGCATCGCCCAGATCAGCGTGTCGGCCGGTTACCAGGCCCAGTGGTCGACGCTCTTCGCCGCCCTGGTCCTCTCGATCCTGCCGATGATCATCGTTTACGGCATCTTCCAGCGGCAGATCCAGGCCGGCCTCACCGCCGGCGCCGTCAAGTAGGCGCCTCCCGCCAGCCCTTGCTCCTTCCCGCCACCGTCCGGCGGGGAGGAGCTTCGGCTAGCCCCACACTTCCTCGGCGGTCTCGACGATCAGGGCCAGCTTGGCGACCTCTTCGTCGTAGGTGAGGACATTGCCCTCGACGGTGGAGGAGAAGCCGCACTGCGGCGAGAGGCAAAGCTGGTCGAGAGGGACGTAGCGGGCCGCCTCGTCGATGCGGCGCTTGAGGGCGTCCTTCGACTCGAGGGCTCCTCGTTTCGTGGTGACCAGGCCCAGCACGACCATCTTGCCGGGCGGGACGAAGCGCAGCGGGGCGAAGTCGCCGGAGCGGTCGTCGTCGTACTCCAGGAAGAAGCCGTCGACGGTCAGCTCGTTGAACAGGGCCTCGGCCACGAAGTCGTAGCCGCCCTCGGCCGTCCACGACGAGCGGAAGTTGCCCCGGCACATGTGGGTGGTGACGGCCAGTCCGGCCGGGCGGTCGGCGATCGCGGCGTTGATCTGACCGATGTAGCGCAGATGCTGGTGCTCGGCGTCGTCGCCGCGCGCGGTCAGCAGGCGGCGCTGGTCGGGGTCGTTCAGGTAGGCCAGGCTGGTGTCGTCGAGCTGGAGGTAGCGGCAGCCCAGCGCGGACACCCGGCGGACCTGCTCGGCGTACGCGGCGCTGAGGTCGGCCCAGAACTGATCCTCGTCCGGATAGACGGCCGGATCGATCGCGGCCCGCCCGCCGCGGTAGTGGACCATGCTGGGCGACGGGATGGTCAGCTTGGCCGTGACGCCCGGCTCGACCGCCGAGGCCAGGAAGGCGAAGTCGTCGCCGAAGATCGTCTCCCGCAGCCGGATCGGGGCGTCGATGGCCAGCGCGGCCGATTCGAAGTCGAGCTCGCCGTCCGCGTTCCGGAAGTGGACCTGGATCTTCTCGTCGGTCGGGTGGATGCCGCCGAGGCGGTAGATGAAATCCATGTGCCACGACGTGCGGCGGAACTCGCCGTCGGTGGCCGAGCGGAGGCCCACGTCGCGCTGCATGCGCACGACGTCACGGATCGCCGCGTCCTCGGCGGCCCGCAGCTCACCGGCGCTGACCTCACCGGTGGCGCGGCGCTCGCGCATCTCGAGCAGCGCGGGCGGACGGAGCAAGCTGCCGACATGATCGGCCCGGAACGGTGGCGTCTCGCGGAGCGTCATCGCCTCAACGTACCGCCGGGAAGTCCTCGCCGCTGTTGAGCCGATCGATCAGTTTCAGTACGCCGGTGCGCCCGCCGCCGTCCTCGAGCCACCGGCTGACCCGGCACGCGGCCTTGGCGTACACCTGCTCGTCGGCGCTCGCCGCGTCCAGCCAGCCGGTCAGGGTGACCGGCAGTGTCTCGCCCGGTGCGGGGGAGGCCCGGCAGCGCTCCGCGGCCGTCGCCGGCCCCAGATAGCGAAGGTCGTCCGAGACCACGACGGCGAGCCCCTCGTCGAACCACTGCGGCACCTCGCCGTCGAGCCGGTGGTGGAGCTCGACGTGGGACATCTCGTGCGAGGCGATGACCGCGTCGAGACCGCGAGGGGAGAGCATGACGGCCCGGTTGAGGACGGCCATGCCCTTCTCGCCGCCACCACCGATCCGCTGGTAGCAGCCGTCGGTGACGCAGGCGAGCAGACGAGGATCGGCGGTGCGGCCGCCGTAGAAAGCCTCGACCCGCCCCTTGGCCTCGGCGGCCAGCCCGATCAACTGATCTTTCTGTACGGCGGTGAGACCGCGCTCGGCGTAGAGCCCGTCACCGAGGCTCTCCAGCCGGTAGCAGGCCGGGCACGAGGTGGCCGCCACCGCCGGATAGGCGACGGCGAGGCCGCCCGCGATCAGTCCCAGCAGCAGGACCACACCACCGGCGATCCACCCGAGTCGTCGTTTCACCGGGGCCAGTCTGCTGTCCCCGCGGGGCCGGCGCATCGGACGAGGGTCTGAACTACTGGTCGTTGACGAACATGTTCGTTACGATCAAGTTATGAGCCCTCGCCGTACGCCGGTCAGCCGGCGCGACCGTCCCGCCAAGCCGCCGCTCAGCCGGGCCGGCGTGGTGGCGGTCGCCCTGCGGATCATGCAGGAGGAGGGCCTGGAGCGGGTCACCATGCGCCGCCTGGCGAGCGAGCTCGACACCGGCCCGGCCTCGCTCTACGTTTACGTGGCCAACGTCGCCGAGCTGCACGGCGCGCTGCTCGACGAGTTGCTGGCCGACTTCCCCCGCCGGCCGCTGGTCGACCTGCTGACCGGCTACACCGAGCTGCTCACGGCGTACCCGAGCCTGGCCCGTTCCGTTCTTTCGCTGTGGCCCTCGGGGCCGCACTATCTGCGGTTGATGGACACGGTGCTCGAGCTGCTGATCGAGGCCGGCATCCCCGACCGGCAGGCCGCGTGGGGGGTCGACGTGCTGGTCCAGCACGCCACCGCGAGCGCGGCCGAGCACGGCACCCGGCAGGAGTCGGTGGAGGCCGATCGCCAGGGCTATCTGCTGGCCACGGCGGTCGACGAGGCCCCCGCGGCGGATTACCCGACCGTCTCCCGGCTGCGCACCGAGCTGCTGTCGGGCACCGGGGAGCAGCGGCTGCGCTGGCAGTTCGATGCGCTGATGGCCGGTATTCGCGCCACCCCCGTTCCAGACTGAGGTCTTCCCGAATGCGGCTCTGCCGCGCCCATCACGAACATGTTCGTCACAAACACGTTAGGGAGAAACCATGATCGCCATCGTCGGCGCCGGGCTCGGTGGGCTCACGCTCGCCCGCGTCCTGCACGTGAACGGCATCCCGGCCACTGTCTACGAGCTCGACGAGTCGCCGGCCGCTCGCACCCAGGGCGGCATGCTCGACATCCACGAGGAGGACGGGCAGTCCGCGCTGCGTGACGCCGGTCTCCACGACCGGTTCCGCGGGCTGATCCACGAGGGCGGGCAGGCCATGCGGATCCTCGACCGGCACGGCGTCGTGCGGGTCGAGGAGGAGGACGACGAGGACCGTGGCCGGCCCGAGGTCGACCGGGGTGACCTGCGGCGGATGCTGCTCGACGCGCTGCCGGCCGGGACGATCCGGTGGGGCAGCAAGGTCACCGCGGCCCGCCCGGGCGGGATCACGCTGGCCGACGGCACCACGGTCGACGCCGACCTGGTGGTGGGGGCCGACGGCGCCTGGTCGCGGATCCGGCCGCTGGTGTCGAGCGCGACACCGGCGTACGCGGGCATCTCGTTCGTGGAAGTTGATCTGCATGACGCGGACCGGCGGCACCCCGGCCCGGCCTCGGTCGTCGGCGGCGGCATGCTCTTCGCGCTCGGCGCCGGCCGCGGCTTCCTGGCCCACCGCGAACCCGACGGCAGCCTGCACATCTACATCGCGCTGCGGCAGAGCGAGGACTGGATCGGCGGCGTCGACTGGAGCGACACCGCCCGGGGCAAGGCTGTGCTGCTGGAGGAGTTCGCCGACTGGGACCCGTCGCTGCGAGCGCTGATCAGCGAGGCGGACAGCGGGCTGATCCCGCGCACGATCAACGTCCTGCCGATCGGGCACCGCTGGGACCGCGTGCCCGGGGTCACGCTGATCGGCGACGCCGCGCACCTGATGTCCCCGTTCGCGGGCGCCGGGGCCAACCTGGCCCTCCACGACGGCGCCGAGTTGGGCAAGGCGCTCGCCGAGCACCCGCAGGATCTGGACAAGGCCCTTCTCGCGTACGAGGAACCGATGTTCGCCCGCAGCGCGGAGATCGCGGCCGAGGCGGCCGGCTCGCTCGAGATCTGCTTCCGCGACGACGCGCCGCAGGGCCTGATCGACCTGTTCGCCTCGTTCGGACCGCAGGCCTGACCCGAGCGGTAGGTTGGTCATCTCCTCTTCCAGCAAAGGATCACCGTGTCTACCAGCTATGTCGCCGCCGCTGACCGCTACGACTCGATGGAATACCGCCGCACCGGGCGGTCGGGGCTCAAGCTGCCGGTCGTGTCGCTCGGCCTGTGGCACAACTTCGGCGACGACCGGCCGATCGAGACCCAGCGGGCCATCCTGCGGCGCGCCTTCGACCTCGGCATCACCCACTTCGACCTGGCCAACAACTACGGCCCGCCGTACGGCTCGGCCGAGATCAACTTCGGCCGGGTCCTGCGCGAGGATTTCGCCGCTCACCGCGACGAACTGGTCATCTCGACCAAGGCCGGGTACGACATGTGGCCCGGACCGTACGGCGACCTGGGCTCGCGCAAATATCTCACCGCGTCGCTAGACCAGTCGCTGAAGCGGATGGGTCTCGACTACGTCGACATCTTCTACTCCCACCGGCACGACCCGGAGACCCCGCTCGAGGAGACGATGGGCGCGCTGGACGCGGCTGTCCGGGCCGGCAAGGCCCAGTACGTGGGCATCTCGTCCTACTCCCCGGCCAAGACCGCGGAGGCCGCCGCGATCCTGCGCGACCTGGGCACGCCGCTGCTGATCCACCAGCCGTCCTACTCGATGCTCAACCGCTGGATCGAGGACGGCCTGCTCGGCCAGCTCGAGCAGGCCGGGGCGGGGTGCATCGCGTTCTCGCCGCTGGCCCAGGGCATGCTCACCGACCGCTACCTCGACGGCGTGCCCGAGGGCTCGCGGGCGACCGAGGACAAGTCGCTCACCCCGGACTGGCTCAACGACGACAATCTGGGCAAGATCCGAGCGCTGAACGGGATCGCCTCGCGCCGCGGCCAGTCGCTGGCCCAGATGGCGATCGCCTGGGCCCTGCGCGACCCGCGGATGACCTCGGTCGTGCTCGGCGCCAGCAGCGTGGCCCAGCTCGAGAACAACATCGCCGCGCTCGGCAACACGGCGTTCAGCGACGACGAGCTGGCCGAGATCGACAAGTACGCCACCGAGTCGGGCATCAACCTGTGGGCCCGGTCGAGCGCCTCCTGACTCAGGCCAGCAGGGCTTCGCGCATCTCCTGGCCCGGGTTGAAGCTGCCCACCACGGCCGGCGAGCTGGGGTCGTACACGTCGATCGTGGTGTTGCGGCGCATCCACTCCCGGACGGGCAGGGGGAGCGGCGGCTCGTCGCTCATCGCCGACCGCAGGTCGCGGGCCGTGATGATCAGGCGGTGGGCCAGGGTAGCGGCGTCGGTGTCGGGGCGGACCCGGGCGAACTCCCAGCCGCCGGTGGTGAGGTCGAGGATCTCGAACAGCTGGGCCAGCACGGGCGCCGGGTCGGTCAGGCGGACGACCCGTTTGGCCTGCGACCCGATCACCGCGACGGCCGCGGTGACCTGGATGTACGGGTGCAGGCGGCCCGGCAGGGTGAACAGGCCCCAGCGCAGCTCGCCGCGCGCGTCCCGCCACAGCGGCCGGTAGTTGCGGCGCTCGGCCACGAACTCGAAACCGGTGCGGCGGGACAGCTCGGCCGCCTGGGCCTGCAGGTCGGCGTACGCGGAGTCGGCGAACTCGCGCAGGATCGCGGTCGCCGCGATCACGCCGTCGTCCCCGTCGAGCAGCGGGGCGACGGCGGCCGCCTGATCCTGGAACGCGCCGGGCAGGTGGGCGCCGAAGCGGTGGCGGACGTCCTCGACCAACGCCAGCTGCTCGACGGAGTGCTGAGGGGTGTTCGGTCGGCCTGACCCTCGCCGGAACCAGCGCATGTCGCCTCGCGTTTGTCTAGGGTCGGACTGAGCGCGGCAAATGCTAGCGGTAAGCCGAGGCTCCGGCTATTTGTCGAAACTGGCGTAATAGCTGGCGGCCATGTCCTTGTCGCCGTGACCCTGTTCGGCGGCGCGGCGGAACCGCTCGGCCCCGGCCTCGGCCAGGTCGAGGCGGACGCCGTGCTGCCGGCCGGCCTCGGCGATCAGCCGGGAATCCTTCTCGGCGGTGGTCACCGCGAAACTGGCCGGGGAGAGCTTGTCGTCGCGGATCAGGCCGACCTTGGCCCGCAGGTAACCGTTGTCGAGCGGGCCGCCCGCGATGAGCTCGAGGAACTTGTCGGGGTCGACGCCCAGCGCCTCGGCCAGCGACAGCGTCTCGGCGCCGGCGTGGGTCAGGGCCAGCACCCAGCTGTTGGCCACGAGCTTGAGCCGGGTCGCCTCGCCCGGCGTCTCCAGCCAGACCGTGCGGCTGCCGACCGCCTCGAAGACGACGGTGAGCTCGTCGCGACGCTCGGCCGGGCCGGCCGCGAGCACGGTGAGCTGCCCGGCCTCGGCCGGCTGACGGGTGCCGAGCACAGGGGTGTCGTAGAAGACCAGGCCGTTCTCGGCGGCCAGCTCGGCCAGCGAGCCGACGTCCTCCAGGCTCACGGTGGTCGACTGCATCCAGATCGCGCCGTCGGCGGCGGCCGGGGCGGCCTCGCGCATCACCTCGCGGACGGCGTCGCCGTCGTAGAGCATGGTGAGAACCACGTCGGCGTCGCGGACAGCCTCGGCCGGGCTCGCGGCGAGGTGGGCTCCGTCGGCGGCGAGCGGGGCGGCCTTGTCGGCGCTGCGGTTCCAGACCCGGACGGTGTGCCCGGCCTTGATCAGATTCCGCGCCATCGCGGCGCCCATGATGCCGGTGCCCAGGACGCCCACGGTCAGTGTGTAGGTCATACCGACCATCCTTACCCACACCCCGTCCCCGAAAAATGTCGTACCCCACCAGCAGAATGTGGGGGTGCTGACAGCGGTGGTGCCTGATCCCGACGGCCGAGGGGGCCGTCTGGTCGATCTGCGCCCCGACGGCACGGCGTCCGGGCCCGTCCGGCACGCCGCAGACCTGGCGGGGGCGATCGGCGACCGGGAAGCCGCCGACCACCCCCGCTGGGTCTGGCCGGCCACCGCCGATCTCTATCCGGGTCTGCTGCGGGCCGGTGTGCGGGTCGCCCGCTGCCACGACCTCGAGCTGACCGAGGCGTTGCTCTCCGGCCACGCCGGCCGGTGGGGCGAGCCGCGGGCCCTGGCCGCGGCTCGGGCCCGGCGGCACGGCCTGCCGGTGCCGGCCGATCCGCCGCCGCGCCAGGCCGAGCCGCCGGGGTTCGCCCAGGGCGCGCTGTTCGAGAGCGCGGGCACGCCCCCGGCCGCGGCCGGTTTCGACCCGCTCGAGGCCGTTCGCGAGGTCTACGCCGATCAGCTCACCCGGATGGCGCAGACCGAGCATCCGGGCCGGTTCCGGTTGCTGGTCGCGGCCGAGTCGGCCGGTTCCCTGGTCGGGGCCGAGATGGGCCACGCCGGGCTGCCCTGGCGGGCCGACATGCACAACGACCTGATGCGCGAGCTGCTCGGCCCGCCGCAACCGGTGGGCCCGCCGCGCCGCCTGGCCGAGCTCACGGCCGAGATCAACGCGGCCTTCGGCACCTGGGGGCTGCACCCCGACTCGCCGGCCGAGGTCGTCCGCGCGTTCGCCCGGGCCGGGGTCGACGTGCCCAACACCCGCGCCTGGGAACTGAAAAAGGTCGATCACCCGGCCGTGCGACCCCTTCTGGAGTACAAGGAGCTCTACCGCATCTGGACGGCGCACGGCTGGGCCTGGTGCGAGGCCTGGGTCAGCGACGGCCGCTTCCGCCCTGAGTACGTCCCGGGTGGCGTGGTCAGCGGCCGCTGGGCCACCCGCGGCGGCGGGGCGCTGCAGGTGCCCAAGGTGGTGCGGCGCGCGGTGGTCGCCGATCCGGGCTGGCGTTTCGTGGTCGCCGACGCCGGCCAGCTCGAGCCCCGGGTGCTGGCCGCGGTCTCGGGCGACGAGCGGTTCGCCGCGGCGGCCGCCGCCGGTGATCTCTACGCCGCCCTGGCCAAGGATTCGTTCGACGGCGACCGGGCCAAGGCCAAGCTGGCCCTGCTCGGCGCGATGTACGGGCAGACCGGCGGGGCCGCCATCCCGGCGCTGGCCGTGCTGCGCCGCAGCTATCCGACCGCGTTCGAGTTCGTCGAGTCGGCCGCCCGGGTCGGGGAGGCGGGTGGCCTGGTCCGCTCGTGGCTGGGCCGCACCTGCCCGCCCGCGTCGACCGCCTGGCGCGACGCCGGTCTCGACCCGCCGGAGGAGACGGGCTCGGCCGAGATGTCCCAGGGCGGCGCCTCGGGCCGGGCGCGGGGCCGGTTCACCCGCAACTTCGTCGTCCAGGCGACCGCGGCCGAGTGGGCGCTCGTGTTGCTCGCCACACTGCGCACGGCGCTCGAGGGCAGCCCGGCCGAAATGGTGCTCTTCGTGCACGACGAGGTGGTCGTGCACTGCCCGGCCGAGCAGGCCGACGAGGTCGTCGCCGCTGTTCACGCCAGTGCGGAGCAGGCCGGGCGGCTGTTGTTCGGTGACACGACCGTGCGCTTCCCCCTCGACGTCTCAGCAGTTGGTGCATACGCAGAGGCCAAGTGATTTTCGGGTACCTTTGTCAGTCCGAAGCGAGAGGCGCTGCAACGGGGTGACACCCGCCACGCTCGCTCGGGGGAAACCGACCAAGGGCGCCTCCGTTGATCCGGAGGTGGTCGGTATGGAACTTGATGTTGCGAGAAGTGCCCGCATCGCTGAGCTCAAGCGTCTCCTGAGCGAGCGTGTCCTGGTTCTCGACGGCGCCTGGGGCACGATGCTGCAGGGCGCCAAGCTCAAACCCGAGGATTACCGGGGCGACCTGATCAGCCCCGATCACGAGCAGGACGTCACCGGCGACCCCGACCTGCTCATCCTGACCCGGCCCGACGTGATCCTCGACGTCCACCGGCAATACCTGGCGGCCGGCGCCGACATCACCACCACCAACACGTTCACCGCGACGAGCATCGCCCAGGCCGACTACGGCCTGGAGTCGTACGTGCGGGAGATGAACGTCCGCGGCGCGCAACTCGCCCGGCAGGCCGCCGACGAGGCGGGCGGCAAGTTCGTCGCCGGTTCGGTCGGCCCGCTCAACGTGACGCTCTCGCTGTCGCCCAAGGTCGAGGACCCGGCCTATCGCGCGGTCACCTTCGACCAGGTCAAGGACGCCTACGCCGAGCAGATCTCGGCCCTGGTCGAGGGCGGCGTCGACCTGCTGCTGGTCGAGACGATCTTCGACACGCTCAACGCCAAGGCCGCCATCGCCGCCGCCCGCGAGGTCGCCCCCGACCTGCCGCTGTGGATCTCGGTGACGATCGTCGACCTGTCCGGCCGCACGCTCAGCGGCCAGACCGTCGAGGCGTTCTGGCGTTCGATCGAGCGGGCCGAGCCCATGGTCGTCGGCGTCAACTGCGCGCTCGGCGCGACCGAGGCCCGCCCCCACGTGGCCGAGCTGGCCCGGCTGGCCAACATCTTCGTCGCCGCGCACCCCAACGCGGGCCTGCCCAACGCGTTCGGCGGGTACGACGAGACGCCGGCCCAGACCGCCCGGCTGCTCGAGGAGTACGCCTCGGCCGGCCTGGTCAACATCGTCGGCGGGTGCTGCGGCACCACCCCGGCCCACATCGCCAAGGTCGCCGAGGCGGTCGTGGGGAAGGCGCCGCGCGAGATCAAACCGCCCGCCGAGACCACCCGGTTCAGCGGTCTCGAGCCGTTCGCCATCGGCCCCGACACCGGCTTCGTCATGATCGGCGAGCGGACCAACGTGACCGGCTCGGCCAAGTTCCGCCGGCTCATCGAGGCCGACAACTACCAGGGCGCGGTCGACGTCGCGCTCGACCAGGTGCGCGGCGGGGCCAACCTGCTCGACGTCAACATGGACGCCGACCTGCTCGACAGCGAGCAGGCGATGACCACGTTCCTCAACCTGATCGCCACCGAGCCCGAGGTCGCCCGCATCCCGGTGATGATCGACAGCTCCAAGTGGACGGTGCTCGAGGCCGGGCTCAAGTGCGTGCAGGGCAAGGGCGTGGTCAACTCGATCAGCCTCAAGGAGGGCGAGGAGTCGTTCCTGGCCCAGGCCCGCCGCATCCGCGACTTCGGGGCCGGCGTCGTGGTCATGGCGTTCGACGAGAAGGGCCAGGCCGACACCCGCGACCGCAAGGTCCAGATCTGCGGGCGGGCCTACGACCTGCTGGTCAACGAGGCCGGGTTCGCGCCCGACGACATCATCTTCGACCCGAACGTGCTCGCCGTGGCCACCGGCATCAGCGAGCACAACGGGTACGCCAAGGCCTTCCTCGAGGCCCTCCCGCTGATCAAGGAGCGCTGCCCGGGCGCCCGCACCAGCGGCGGCATCTCCAACCTGTCCTTCTCGTTCCGCGGCAACGACATCGTCCGCGAGGCCATGCACTCGGCCTTCCTGTTCTACGCCGTGCAGGCCGGCCTCGACATGGGCATCGTCAACGCCGGTCAGCTCGCCGTCTACCAGGACATCCCGGCCGACCTGCTCGAGCTGGTCGAGGACGTGCTGTTCGACCGCCGCCCCGACGCGACCGACCGCCTGGTCACCTTCGCGTCGACGGTCACCGGCAAGGGCAAGCAGCGCGAGGTCGACCTGTCGTGGCGCGACAACCCGGTCGCCGAGCGCCTGTCCTACGCGCTGGTGCACGGCATCGTCGACTTCATCGAGGATGACACCGAGGAAGCCCGGCAGGACAGCGCGCGGCCGCTCGACGTGATCGAGGGCCCGCTGATGGACGGCATGAAGGTGGTCGGCGACCTCTTCGGCTCGGGCAAGATGTTCCTGCCCCAGGTGGTCAAGAGCGCCCGCGTGATGAAGCGCTCGGTGGCCTACCTCGAGCCGTACATGGAGGCCGAGAAGGAGCAGGCCCGCCTCGAGGGCCGGGCCGAGGCGACCCGCGGGCAGGGCAAGGTCGTGCTGGCCACGGTCAAGGGCGACGTCCACGACATCGGCAAGAACATCGTCGGCGTGGTGCTGGGCTGCAACAACTACGAGGTGATCGACCTCGGCGTGATGGTGCCGACCGCCAAGATCCTCGACACCGCGATCGCCGAGGGGGCCGACGTCATCGGGCTCTCCGGCCTGATCACCCCGTCGCTCGACGAGATGGTGTCGGCCGGCGCCGAGATGCAGCGCCGAGGGCTCAAACTGCCGCTGCTCATCGGCGGGGCCACGACGTCCAAGCAGCACACCGCCGTTCGCATCGCCCCGGCCTACGAGGGCTCGACGGTGCACGTGCTCGACGCCTCCCGGGTCGTCGGCGTGGTCTCCGACCTGCTCGAACCCGACCGGGCCGAGCGGCTCGACGTGGCCAACCGGGCCGACCAGGAACGGCTGCGCGTGCAGCACGCCAACCGGCACGCCCAGCCGCTGCTGACCCTGGAGCAGGCTCGGGCCAACGCCGAGGCGGTCGACTTCAGCGAGCTGTCGACGCCGGCCTTCACGGGCGTACGCCAGGTCGAGCCGAGCATCGCCGAGCTGCGCACGATGATCGACTGGCAGTTCCTGTTCCTGGCCTGGGAGCTGAAGGGCAAATACCCGGCGATCCTCGACCAGCCGGTCGCCAAGGAGCTCTTCGACGACGCCAACGAGCTCCTCGACAAGATCATCGTGGACGGTTCGTTCCAGGCCCGGGGCCGGTACGCGTTCTGGCCGGCCCACCGTGAGGGCGACGACATCATCCTCGACAACGGCTACTCGTTCCCGATGCTGCGCCAGCAGACCGAGAAACCGGCCGGCCGGGCCAACCGCAGCCTGGCCGACTACATCGCCCCCGCCGGCGACCACCTCGGCGGCTTCGCGGTGGCCATCCACGGCGCCGAGGAGCTGGCCGGTAAGTACGAGGCCGAGAACGACGACTACCGCGCCATCATGGTCAAGGCGCTGGCCGACCGCTTGGCCGAGGCGTTCGCCGAACACCTGCACCTGCAGGTGCGCCGCGAGTGGTTCGAGCCCGACGTCGAGCCCGTCCTGGCCGACCTGCACGCCGAACGGTTCCGCGGCATCCGGCCGGCGCTGGGCTACCCGGCCAGCCCCGACCACAGCGAGAAGAAGGAACTCTTCGAGCTGCTGGGCACCGGCGAGATCGGCGTCAGCCTGACCGAGTCGTTCGCGATGAACCCGGCCGCCGCCGTCAGCGGCCTGATCTTCGCCCACCCGCAGGCGCGCTACTTCACGGTCGGCCGCCTCGGCAAGGATCAGGTCGCCGACTACGCCCGCCGCCGCAAGATGCCGCTGGACGAGGTCCAGCGCTGGCTGCGGCCCAACCTGGCCTACGAAATCGACTGACGCCACCTCCCGGCCGGGCTCATCAGCCCGGCCGGGCCTTCTGCGGTCGCGTGCGGTGATGACCTACCTTGAGAGGCCGTGCTTCCCCTTGTGTTGTCGGTCGGCGGCCTGACGGCGTTCGGTGCCCTCTGGCTGACCGCGGTGTTGCGCCGCCGGAACGGAAGTCGCGACCTGGTCGGGTCGCACCTGCGGGAGGTCGCCGAGCAGCACCGGATGCCCGCATCCCCGGTGGCCGGCTCGCCGGGCCCGTTCTCCGGGAGGGGCCCCACCGCAGCTCGGCCCGCCGATCGGCAATGGTCCGACCTCGACGAACGCACCCGATCGCGCGTCGAGATCCTGACCGCGACGGGCTCCCGGCTGAGCGCGATCAACCTGCTCCGCGACCAGGCAGGCTTCTCCCTCACCCAGGCCAAGGCCATTGTCGACGGCTTGGCCGACGGTCGGCAGGCGCGCTCCTCCACGGGCCGGCCGTCCGAAATCTTGGCACCCGAGCCGGCTCAAGCTCCCGCACCCGAGCCGGACCACATTGTCGCTCCTCGTGAGCGGCGCAGGCAGTTTCCGCCGGGCTTCGACATCGACCCCGCCCGCCCGGCCGAGCGTGGCCCGCGGGTGCGACGGCCCTTCGCCAGGAGCGCCCGGGCGCAGCGGCTGCTCGATCGAGCGCTCGCCCTGGCCTACACCGGCCGTATTGAAGAAGCAGCCCAGCTCCTCCACCGGAACACCGCCATGAGTCTCCCGGAAGCGCATGCCGCGATCGAGCGCCTCAGGGCAGCTGGGGATTAGCCGAAGCGCTGCCGCGGCAGGCCTGTGGATAACTTCCGCCTGTCCCCGCGGAGCGAGATAAAGTCGGCACCCGGCACCCGGCACCCGGCACCCTGGGTGGGCGGGGGCGGCGGTGGCTGGACAGTGAGCTAATTCTGGCAAAAGGGGCGCCGGTGTGGTGGGACGGGATCGGGTGCGGAAGATCCCCTTGCCGGGCATGATCTACGGGTGACGACAGTCGATGCTCGGGGCGTCGATGCCCTGCTGGAAGAGGCCCGTGAAGGTGTGCGGCGGTTCGGTCCCCGCGAGACGCGGGCGGCCGTCGCGGCGGGAGCGCTGCTCGTGGACACCCGCACCGACCTCCAGCGACGTCAGCAGGGCGACCTGCCCGGGGCGATCATCATCGATCGCACGGTGCTCGAATGGCGCCTCGACCCGGCCTCGCCGAACCGCATCCCGGAGGCGACCGGCTACGACCTGGCGGTCATCGTGGCCTGCCGGCAGGGATACAGTTCCAGCCTCGCCGCGGCGAGCCTGCGCGCGCTCGGGCTGCGCAACGCCACCGATCTCGCCGGCGGGTTCGAGGCCTGGGCGGCCGACGGCCTGCCGATCCACACCGGGGACGTCGACGTCCGCTACTGACGACGCGGCTAGGGTCGGATCATGCCGTTTCTCTTCTCCTACGGAACCCTGCGCGACCCGGCCGTGCAAAAGGCCACCTTCGGCCGTACGCTCCCCGGCCGCGAAGACCGCATCCTCGGCTACCGCATCGACATGCTGGCGATCGCCGACGCCGAAGTGGTGGCCCTCAGCGGCGAGACGCACCACCCGATCCTGGTGGCGACCGGTTCCCTGGACGACACGGTCGACGGCTCGGTGTTCGACCTGACCGACGACGACCTGCGGCGGGCCGACGACTACGAGGTCGACGACTACCACCGCGTCGAGGTGCCGCTCGCCTCCGGCGGCACCGCCTGGGCCTACGTGAGCCAGTGACGGATTTCCGCGCGGCCACGCCCGCCGACGCCGCCCGCATAGCCGACCTGCACGCCGACAGTTGGCGCCGCCACTACCGAGGCGCCTACGCCAACGCCGACGCCTTCCTCGACGGTGACGTGGCCGCCGACCGCCACACCCTCTGGTCAGCCCGCCTGGCGACCCCCGCATCGAGCAGCGCCCCCGCATCAAGCGGCAACATCATGTCCAGCGGCGGCCCCGCGTCGAGAAGCGGCCCCGTGCCCAGCGCCACGGTTCTGGCTGAGCGGGACGGCGGGCTCATCGGCTTCGTCCACGTTGTCTTCGATCATGACCCGCGTTGGGGGAGCCTCGTCGACAACCTCCACGTCACCAACGACCTGCGCCGTACGGGTGTCGGCAGCCTTCTGCTGGCCCGCGCCGCTGCCGCGGTTGCCGAGCAGGCCACCGACAGCGGCCTCTACCTGTGGGTGCTGGAGCAGAACGTGGCAGCCCAGCAGTTCTACCGCCGCTGCGGAGCGATCCGCGTCGAGACCGCCCTGGTCGGCGGCCCGTCCCGCCTCAACGGCACTCCCCGCAAACACCGCATGGCCTGGCCCGACATCGCCCGCCTCAGCTGAACCCTCCCCGCGACTGCCGAGGGGTCGAGCCGGCCCGCTGGTGGCCGAGGGCGTCACGCGGAAGCCGGACACGGGAGGAGCTCCCAGGGGCGCCGACCGGCGCATCGGAAGCGCGGCGGACAACTGGAGTGCCCGCCAGAGGGCTGTGGCGTGGAGCGTGCGGATGGAGTGCTTGGCGCCGGGGCCCGCGTCGGGCGTGGGCGGGGAGAACGGGCCCGGGCGTGGGGCAACTGGTGTGAGGCGACGCGACGTACCGCGCCGGGCGTGGTGCCTGACGACACATGCTCGAGAGTCAGGTCCGCGAGCCGAGCGCGGCCCGGATCCGGGTCGGCGGCGCAGGGGGCAAGGGGGCTAGCACCACCACGAGGGCTGGGGTTAGTGGGATGGCTTGTGCGGCAACGGAATCCGTAGGTTGAGGTCTCACGAACCGATGTGGAGACGGGGGATTCCATGGGTGTGACCTATCGGCACCGGCGGATGGCTTTGCGGGTGGGGACGGCGCTGACGGCGGCCGCTCTGGCTGTCTCGACGGTGGCTGCTCCGGCCGTGGCGGCCACCGGGCCGCGCGGCGACCGAGCCGAACTGCAGGCCGGGCTGGACGACCTTCGCGATCTGGGGATGACCGGCGTGCAGGGGAAGATCTCGGCCGGACGGCGTGACCTCGTGGCGGCCAGCGGGGTGGCGGATCGGCGCAGCGGGCGGCCGATGCCGCTCGACGGGAACTTCCGGATCGGCAGCAACACCAAGACCTTTGTCTCGGTCGTCGTGCTGCAGCTGGTCGGGGAGGGGAGGCTGTCGCTGGACGACTCGGTCGAGCGCCGGCTGCCCGGCGTCGTGGCGGGCAACGGCAACGACGGCCGCCGGGTGACCGTCCGGCAGCTGTTGCAGCACACGAGTGGCCTCTACAACTACACGAATGACCTGGCCGCGCTGGCCTCGGCCGACGCGTACCAGGAGCATCGCTTCGATCATTACGCGCCGGCCGACCTGGTCTCCATGGCGATGAAGCACGCGCCCGAATTCCGGGCCGGCACGCGGTGGGAGTATTCGAACACCAACTACATCCTGGCCGGGATGGTGATCGAGAAGGTCACCGGGCGGCCCTGGGCGACCGAGGTGCGATCCCGCATCACGCGTCCTCTCGGGTTGCACGACACGTCCTACCCGCAGGACGAAGTAGACCTGCCCCGGCCCTACGCCCGGGCCTATCAGCAGTTCGGGCCGGGCGCGCCGCTCATCGACGTCACCGAGTTCAACCCGACCGCGGCGGGCGCGGCCGGTGGCATGGTGAGCAGCACCGACGACCTGACCCGGTTCTGGCGGGCGCTGCAGCGGGGTCAGCTGCTCGAACCGGCCCAGATGGCGCAGATGCACCGCACCGTTCTGGCCGACGGCATGCAGGAATACCTGCCGGGCATCCGGTACGGCCTGGGGATCTTCTGGGCGCCCAACGACTGCGGCGGCTTCTGGGCGCACCCGGGTGACGTCGTGGGCACCAGCACCTTCAACGGGGTCACCGGCGACGGCAGCAAGGCTGTGGTGCTCTACCGCACCACCGGCCTCGCCGACGAGGCAGCCGGCGAGGCCGTGGACAAGCGCGTCCTCCAGGTGGTGAACGACGCCCTCTGCTGAGCGGGGGACTACTCGAAGAACTTCAGGCTGAAGCCGGTGTTCGACGGGGCGCCGGGCACGTTCGCCCTGGTGTAGGTGCTGTTGCCCCACCAGGCGAACGTCCCGGTGTACCAATACCGGTTGGCCCACGAGTAGGGCGTCCCCTTGGGCACGGCGTGGTACATCAGCGGGAAGCGCGGCCCGGCCGGCGGGCTGGTCGCGATGTCGCCGTTGAGCAGCACGAAGGTGTGGTGGCCGGGCCCGTTGACGGACAGCGTCGGGTCCCAGCCGGCCATCATGGTGCTGCGGTTGGAGCCGAAGAGGCAGCCGTTCGACTTGTACCAGTCCCAGACGTAGGTGGGGTCGCCACCGGCCCGCAGCCGCAGGTCGGCCAGGCAGTACTGGTCGCTCCAGCTGCCGTTGGCCGAGTAGGTGATGTGCAGCTGGCCGCTGGGGTCGCGGATCGGTTCGGGGCCCTCGTTGATGAACGGGTTGCCGACGACGCGTTCCCAGCTTTCCCGGGGCTGCGAGATGACGTACCGGGCGCCGGTGGTCGTGGTGGGGTTGCTCATCCGGGCCAGGTAGAGGTTCTGTTCCACGTTGGTGTCGCCGGCCCAGCCCGACCAGACGAAGTAGCGCTGCCCGCCGAAGACGAACATGGCGCCGTCGACGGCCCACTTGTCGTCGGGCAGCGCCATCCGGGTCTCGCCGGTGTAGCCGCTGGCCGGGGAGGACGAGTTGATCGCGTACATCCGGTGGGCGTTGCCCCGGCCGGCCGAGAAGTAGATGTAGTAGCGCCCGGCGTCGGTGGCGATCTCGGGCGCCCACACGTCACCCAGGTTGCGGGTGTCGCTCCAGACCTGCCGGGCGGCGGCGCCGGCCAGCCCGTCGGGGGAGGAGGCCTGGCGGACGGCGATGCCGCCGCCGGTCGACTGGACGGAGATGTACGTGCCCCCGACCCGCAGGACGCTGGGGTCGGCGGCGCGGAGGCTGGTCTGCCCGGCCGCGGCCGGTGGAGCGGCCACCACGAGGCTCCCGGCCAGCACAAATGCTGCGGCCAAGGCGACTCGGGAGCGTGTGCGGATCGTCATGGGGGAGTCCTTCGGGGAGAGGACGGGGATGCCCCGAGGATCCGTTCAGGGAAAGATGTGTGTCAATGGTAAACGTTGTGAACGGCCCGAACGGGCAACCGCCCTCACGGACAGGTCGGTGAAGGCCCACGGGCCGCCGCCCCGGCCATCGGTGGTCACCGCGGTCACCCGAGTGATCGACAGGTACCCCTGGACATACTTTTCCGCCCCTCGCCCCATGAGTTTCGTCATCGGCGCCGTTAGCGTGTGGGCGTGCACTGAAGAAACGCTTAAGACGGAGGCACATGCGGTTCGAGGTTCTCGGCCCGGTGCGGGCGATCGCCGGTGACGGCACCGTCGCGCCGCTGCCCCCGCGCATGCGGGCCCTGCTGGCGGCGCTGATCGCGGGGCGTGGCCGGTCGGCGTCGGCCGAGCGGCTGATCAACGAGTTGTGGCCGGGCGAGGTGCCGCCGACGGCGCCCAGCGCGCTGCAGGTGCACGTCTCCGGGCTTCGCAAGATCGTCGGCACGGCCCTGGAGACAACCCCCGGCGGGTACGCGTTGCGGGGCGCGTCGGACTCGGACGAGTTCGCCGCGTTGGTCGCCGGCGGTGACCTGGACAAGGCGCTCGCGCTCTGGCGGGGGCCGGCCTATGAGGGCGGCGGGGCGGGGTCGATCGTGGCCGCCGCCGCGGCCCGGCTCACCGAGGCGCTGCTCGACGCCCGGCAGCAGTGGGTCGACCGGGAGATGGCGGCCGCGCGCCCGGTGCTGGCCGAGCTGAGCGGCTGGGTGGCCGCCGAGCCGACCACCGAGCCCCTGGTCGAGCGGCTGATGCTGGCGTTGCACCGGTCCGGGCGTACGGCCGACGCCCTGGACCTTTTCGACCGCACCACACTGGCCCTGTCCGACTACGAGACCACCCCGCGGGCCGAGCTGAGCGCGCTGGCCGAGGCGATCCGGCGGCGCGACCCCACCCTCGACCGGCCGGCGCCGGGCGTGCCGGGGTCGCGCAACCGGTTCATCGGCCGCCGCGCCGAGCTCGACCGGGTCATCGACCTGCTCGGCCACGGGCGGCTGCTCACCATCACCGGGCCCGGCGGCTGCGGCAAGACGCGCATGTCGGTCGAGCTGGCCCGCGAGGTCGCGGCCGAGTACGACACCGTGCACATCGCCGAGCTGGCCGGGCACACCACCGGGCTGCTGGCCGAGCGCGTCGCGGCCGCCATCGGCGCTCGCGAGGAGCCGGGCCGGCCGACGCTCGAGGTGCTGGCCGAGCACCTGGGCGGCCGCGCGCTGCTGGTGCTCGACAACTGCGAGCACATCCGGGCCGACGCCGCCGGTTTCGTGCACGACCTGCTGCCGCTGGTTCCGGGCGTGCGGGTCGTCGCGACCAGCCGCGAGCCGCTGGGCCTGGCCGGCGAGGTGATCTTTCCTCTGGGCGGGCTGACCACGCCGCCGCCCGGCGTCGACGACGCCCGCTCGGACGCGGTGCGGCTGCTGGCGGACCGGGTCGCCGCCGCCCGCGGGGGCACCGGGCTGCTCGCCGCCGAGCTGCCGGTCGCGGCCGAGCTGTGCCGCCGGCTGGACGGCCTGCCGCTGGCTCTCGAGCTCGCCGCGGCCCGGCTCCGCGCGCTGGCGCTGACCGAGATCATGTCGCGGCTCGACCGCAAGCTCGATCTCCTCGTCGGCGCGTCACCGGTGGCGCGGCACCAGACCATGCGGGCCGCCATCGACTGGGGGTACGACCTGCTCGACGTGCCGCAGCGCGACCTGCTGGCCCGGCTGGGCGTCTTCGCGGGCGGGTTCGACCTGGCCGCGGCGTCGGCGGTGGCCGGCACCGACGCGCTCAACCCGCTCAGCCAGCTCGTCGAACGGTCCATGGTCGATCAGCGGGACGGCCGGTACGCGCTGATCGAGACGATGCGCGAGTACGCGGCCGAACGCCTGCCCGCCGGCGATCCGGCGTACGGACGGCATGTCGCTCTCTGGGTCGAGCGGCTGGCCACCCCGCCGCCCGCGGACGGCCCCGCGCACGCCCGCTGGCTGGCCACGACGGGTCTGGACCACGACAACATCCTCGCCGCCCTGGCCTGGTCGCTCGAGCACGGCGACCCCGAGCAGGGCCTGCGGATAGCGGCTGGGATGTGGTGGTACTGGTGGATCACCGGCCGGATGGCCGAGGGCCGCTCGTGGCTGGGCCGCGCGCTCGACGCCATCCCGCCCGAGCCGACCCCGTTGCGCGGGCAGGCCCTGCGGACGGCGGCCTCGCTGGCCCGCAACTCCGGCGACCTGGGCGCGGCCCGGCTGCTCGGCGAGCAGGCCCTGGCCACGTTCCGCGAGTTGGACGACCGGCCCGGCACGATCGCCGCGCTCAACAACCTGTCGATCACGGCGCAGGGTCAGCAGGACTACGAGGCGTCGCTGACCTTCGGGTACGAGGGTCTCGCGCTGGCCGAGCAGGACGGCGCGGTGCGGGCGATCGCGGCGGCGATGAACAACACGGCCGGGACGCTGCGCTGTCTGGAGCGGCTGGACGAGGCGGAGCCGCTGTTCGAGCAGGCCCTGACCAAGTTCCGTGAGGTCAGTGAGCGTCGTGGCGAGGCGGCCGCGCTCAACAACCTGGGCATCGTGACCCGGCGCCGCGGCCGGCTCGGCGACTCGGGCGACTACATGCGGGCCGCTTTACGGATCTATCTCGAGCTGGCCATCGCCGAGGGGCAGGTCGACACGGTCGAGGGGCTGGCCCAGGTGGCCGTTCTCGGCGGCGACCCGCTGACCGGGCTCACCCTGCTGGCCATCGCCGAACGCGAACGGGCCGCGCTGGGCTCGCCGATCTTCACCCCCGACGAGGTGGTCGACCGGGACGACGCCGAGCGCCGGGCCCGCGAGGCGCTCACCCCCGACGAGGTGGCCAAGGCGTACAGGACGGCCTCGGCCACGACACTGGCGGCCGCGGTCAACGATCTCCTGTAGAGGCCCAGGCGTCGAGCTCGAAACGGTGCAGCAGACCGGGGGCGAAGATGCCGGCGATCGCGATCAGCGAGATGGCCACGAAGGCCGTGCGCAGGACGACGGTCTCGACCTTGCCGCCGACCCGGACGGCCATGCCGTTGGGGACGCCGACCATCCGCCACAGCCGGCGACCGGTCGGTATGGGCCACAGGATCGGCACGCCGGCCGAGGTGATGATGTCGCCCATCAGGTGGACGAAGCAGCCGATCGCGACCGCGAAGCCGAGCATCGGATAACCGCGGTCGCCGGGCAGGTTCGACGCGGTGAACCAGGCGATCACGGCCGAGCAGATCGTCACGATCACCCAGCCCGCCCGCTCGGCCCACTTGTCGAACAGGCCGCGCAGGGCCAGGCCGGCCATGAAGAAGACGATCCCGAGCACGGCCCATTTGCCGTAGTGGCCGCCGAGCCAGGTCGTGCCCCAGCCGACCAGCGCGGCGAACGGCAGCGTGTGGGTGAACGTTCGGTGCCCGTTGGTCCGGCGCGGGTCCCGGCTGAGCCGGGTCGCGGTGTAGATGCCGAGCGAGATCTTCTCGATCACCTCGGCCGCGAACAGCGAGAACACCCCGAACGTCCGGGCGACGGTGGCGCCGCCCTGGTTGCGGGTCACCTTGCCGGACAGGTCGAGGTCGGGCAGCAGAGCGCCGCCCGCGCAGACCAGGGTTCCCACCGTGACCGCGAGCGGCGACTGCTCATACCCGGCGAAATGGTCCAGGGCCCAGCTACCGGCGAGCCAGGCGGCCGCTCCCGACAGGGCGTGCGACGGACCCATCATGTGTGTTGCCCCTCCCCGCGCCCCCGTTCGATGTCACCGGGGGCAAAACCCGGTCACTCTCGCAGAGCGGGGAGGGATGATCAACGACCTCGACGTCCACTGTGGAACTGGTGCGGGCCGTTCCAGCCCGGCGCATTCCACGGCGCGACGCCGTGACCCAGGCTGTAGGCGTACTGGTAGCGGCGGTGGCGCGCGTGCTTCATGAAGCCGATGACCAGGAAGGCGAGCGGGATCGCGGGCCAGAAGAACTGAGCGCCCGAGAGGATCCAGAGACCGGTGAGGATCATGCCGATCGACAGGACGATCGAGGCGTGCCGGCGCAGGCCCCGGCGTGTCGCGATCCGGGCCTCCGGAGTGTCGGCCAGCGCCTGCCGGCCACCGAAGGGCAGATCGGCGGTCAGCGGCCCGAGCTCGTCGCGGAACTTCGCCGCGTACGCCTTGGCCAGCCGCTCCTCACCCTCCTCGAGGTCGAGGCGGCCCTCGGTCATGGCGGCGCGCAGGATCGTGGCGATCTGCTCGCGTTCGGTGTCGGAGGTCCGCATCCGCTGGGACCCCGTCCATGAGCTGTCTTCAGGCCGGTCTTGGGTGGTGGGTGGGGTGGTTGGACGGGTGGGTTGCACCGATTCCTCCTATGGGGCGTCGTGTTCCCAGAGTGGCTGTTCCGGCGCCGGGGCACGTCGGCCCGGCGGAGCATCTTCCGGGCGGCCTCAGGGAGGGTTCCGGCCCCCGGGCGTACGACGTCAGGAGCACAACGGCCCATCGGCGTACGCCCGGGGGAGTACACGGCATCGCCTCAGCGCACCGATGCCCAGGCTGTGCCGGGTGCCGTAGCTTCGGGTTCAGCAGCAGCGGGAGAAGGGCGAGCCAGGGTGAGACACATGCAGGGGCCACCGGCGCCGCCGTGGGCGCGGGAGCACCGGACAGGGCGCTACCGCGGGCGCCGTGACCCCGGCGTCGGGGCGGTGATCGGGGCCGGGCTCTTCCAGACGCTGGGCGCCAACCGGGAGGCCGACAGCGGCCACGTCCTGGTCGCGCTGCGCCCGGCGTGGTATTTCCTGCTGCTGGTCGGGCCGGTCGCGCTTCTCCTGCGGCGCCGCTACCCGGTCGCGGTCTTCACGATCGCGACCGCCGCCTCGCTGTGCTTCGCGGCCGTCGCCGAGCCGCACTGGTTCTGGACGGTGGCGCCGATCATCGCACTGTTCAGCCTGGCCGGCACGGGCCGTCGCACCGCCGCGATGATCAGCGCCGGGACGGCGTACGCGGCCTATCTGCTGATCTTCTGGATCTTCGCCGGCCCGATCGGCGTGCGTGACCTGGCCCGCCCGGGGCTGCGGGAGGCGCTGCTGCTCGGCGTCGCCCTGGCCGTGGCGATCTTCCTGGGCGGCATGGCCAAGATCAAGGGCGAGCAGATGGCCCAGATGATGAAGGTGCGGGCCGAACGCGAACGGGCCGAGCAGGAGCAGCAGCGGCGGCAGGCGTCCGAGGAGAGGCTGCGGATCGCCCGTGAGCTGCACGACGTGATCGGCCACCACCTGTCGCTGATCAACGTGCAGGCCGGTGTCGGGCTGCACCTGATGGACAGCCGCCCCGAACAGGCCCGGGAGGCGCTGTCGGCGATCAAGACGGCCAGCTCGGAGGCGCTGCGCGAGGTGCGCTCGGTGCTGGGCGCGCTGCGCACCGAGGACGAGGCGGCGCCCCGGCAGCCGGCACTGGGGCTGAGCCGGCTCGACGACCTGACCGCCGACGCCGGGCTGCCGGTCGAGACGAAAGTGACCGGTGAGGTGCGTGTGCTGCCGCCCGAGGTCGACCGGGCGGCGTACCGGATCGTGCAGGAGGCGCTGACCAACGTGCGCCGGCACGCCGGGCCGGGGGCGACGGCGTCGGTCTCGGTCGACTATCTGCCGACCGCCCTGCACCTGGCGGTCCGCAACGACACGGCGAGCGCGCCGGCCCCGGCCCCGGTGCCGGTCGAGCCGGGCCCGGCCGGCACCGGGATCGCCGGGATGCGGGCGCGGGCACAGAGCCTGGGCGGGACCCTCGAGGCCGGTCCGGTCGAGGGAGGATTCCTGGTGTCGGTGCTGCTACCGGCGCTCGGCGACGAAGGAGCAGGTCAATGATCTCGGTGCTGCTGGCGGACGACCAGCTTCTCGTGCGGGCCGGCTTCCGGGCGCTGCTCAACGCGGAACCGGACATCGAGGTGGTCGCCGAGGCGGCCGACGGCCTGGAGGCGGTGGCCAAGGCGAAGCTGACCCGGCCCGACGTCGTGCTGATGGACATCCGGATGCCCGGCGTCGACGGCCTGGAGGCGACCCGCCGGATAGCGGCCGACCCGGCCCTGAGCGGCACCCGGGTGGTCATCCTGACGACCTTCGAGCTGGACGAGTACGTCTTCGAGGCGTTGCGTACCGGTGCGTCCGGTTTCCTGGTCAAGGACACCGAGCCGGTCGAGCTGATCCGCGGCGTGCGGGCGGTGGCGGCCGGGGACGGGCTGCTCTCGCCCAGCGTCACGCGCCGGGTCATCGGCGAGTTCGCGGGCGGCGGCCACGGCCGGTCGGCGACCCCGCCCGCGACCCTCGACCAGCTCACCGACCGCGAGCGCGAGGTTCTCGTGCTGGTCGCCGAGGGGCTGTCGAACGACGGCATCGCGGCCCGCCTGGTGATCAGCCCGGCGACGGCGAAAACGCACGTCAGCCGCACGATGATCAAGCTGGGGGCGCGCGACCGGGCGCAATTGGTGGTCTATGCGTATGAGGCCGGATTGATCCGTCCGGGCTGGCTCGCCTGACCATTTATTCTCTATTCAAACCCCGGGCCGCACCCTTCTGATTCACCCTTTCGAGGTGGCGTTTCCCGGCCGAATCAATGCGACGCCGATCCTACTATCTCCTGCATCAAGGCGAAGGTCTTGATGTAGAGAGAAAGGCGTTGTCATGAACAAGGTCACGCGCATGTTCGCCATGACCGGGCTGGCTGTCGCCGCCGGCCTGACGATGGGCGTCGGCCCGGCCTCCGCGGCTCCGGTCGCGCCGGCCGCGAAGGGCTCCGCCGTTCAGGTCCAGGACCACAAGTTCCAGAAGAAGACCAAGCTGGTCGGCTACTACCGCTCGGCGCAGGCCTGCAACCGGGCCGGCAAGGTCGGCGAGTTCCGCCACAAGTGGGACGACTTCGCCTGCGCCCGCGTGCAGCGCGGCTTCAAGCGGGGCTGGGTCGCCCTGACCGCGAGCTGGGACATCAAGGGCCAGGGACACGGCCACTGGGGTAACGCGCCGGTCAAGGGTCAGCCGCACGGCCCCAAGGGGCCGCAGGGCAACGGCCACCGGTAACTGCATTATCGAGCGAGGGCCGCATCCCGGTGACGGGGTGCGGCCCTCGCTCTTTGTGTTCCGATACGCAATTCACAGCGCCCTCACAGCAAAATGGTCGAGCCCAGCCGATACGAAGTGACAGCAGAATCGTCATTTGTTTCCACAATTCCGCGGACGCGTTATCGGGCTCGTACTTTCGTCCGATCTTTGGGGCCGGAAGATCATCATCGTGCTTGCCCTCAAGTGCGGTCGCCCGCCACCGATATCTGTCCTCGTGCAGAACTCACCGGGGACGACCCCGCAGGAGTCCGGACGCCTTCGGGCGCTCCGGGCCACCGGCCTGCTCGAAGCCGACCGGGTGCGCGAGCTCGACCGGCTGACCGGGCTCGCCGCCCGGCTGCTCGGCGCGCCGACCGCTGCCGTGTCGCTCATCGACGCGGACCGTCAGCGGCTCACCAGCGCCTTCGGGCTCTCCGGCGAGCTCGAAAGCACCCGCGAGACACCGCTTTCGCACTCGTACTGCAAGTTCGTCGTCGGTGACCAGGCTGCCCTGGTCGTGCCCGACGCCCGCCTCGACCCGCGGCTGCGTGACAACCCCGCCATCGAGGACTACTCCGCGATCTCCTACGCCGGCGTCCCGCTGCGCTCGCCCGACGGCTACGTGCTCGGCGCGTTCTGCGTCATCGACTCCGTGCCCCGCGACTGGACCCTCGACGACCTGGCCACGCTGCGCGACCTGGCCGACGCGGCCGAGTCGGCGGTGGCCCTGCGTCTCGTCCGCGCCGAGCAGCACATCTCGGCGGCGCGGCTGGACGCCGTGGTGAACGGCACCCACGACGCGTACATCTCGACCGACCTGGACGGGCGGGTGATCGCCTGGAACGCCTCCGCCGAGCGGATGTTCGGGTACCCCGCGAGCGAAGCGGTGGACCGGGACGTCGCCGAGCTGATTCTCCCCGAGCACGGCCGGGCCAGTCACTGGGCCGGCATGGCCCGGATCAAGTCGGCCGTGGGCTCCCCGCTCGAGCGGCAGCAGCTGCGCATCACCGCGATCAACAACGCCGGCCAGGAGTTCCCGGCCGAGATGTCGTTCGAGGTCGTGTCCGAGCCCGGCGGGGTGGTCTGTCACGCGTTCATCCACGACGTCACCGGGCGCCTCGTCGCGGCGGCCGAGATGGACCGGCACGCCCAGAAGGTCGAGGACGAGCACGCCTTCCTGCAGGCCGTGCTGGACAGCGTCGACGTCGGCATCGCGGCCTGCGACGCCGAGGGCCGGCTGACCTTCCTCAACCGTGCCGCCCGCGACGTGACCGGCCGCGAGTCCTCGCCCGACACGCCGATCGTGGAGTGGGCCGAGCGCTCCAAGGTCTACCAGCCGGACGGCCGCACGCTCATGACGGAGATGCCGCTCAACCGGGCGTTCGCCGGTGAGATCGTCAGCGGGCAGCACATGCTGGTCAAGGCCCAGGACACGTGGAGCCGGTTCGTCACCAACGGCCGGCCCATCGAAACCCGCGACGGCCGCCGGCTGGGCGCCGTGGTGGCCATGCACGACATCACCGAGGCGCACCGGGCCGAGGAACTGCGCCGGGCCCGGCACGCGGTCGCGCAGGTGCTGTCCGAGGCGACCAACGCCACGGACGCGAGCATCCAGGCGGTCGCGGCCATCACCGAGGCGCTCGGCTGGACCTGCGGCGAGTACTGGCAGGTCACCGACGACCGCAAGAGCATCGTGCGGCACAGCTCCTACACCACCGGCGACCGCGACCTCTCGGCCTTCACCAGCAACGACCCGCTCACCTTCGTCCGCGGCGAGGGCCTGGCCGGCCTGGTCTTCGCCCGCAACGGCGAGGTGTGGTGGGACACCAGCCAGATGCCGACCGACATGAAAGACCCCGGCCGGGCCACCCTGCACGAGGTCGGCATCCGGGTCGCGGTCGGCGTCCCGGTGCGCTCGGGGCGGCGCGCGCTCGGCGTGCTCGCCTTCTACACCGACCAGGACCTGCCGTACGACGCGGACACCGTGAGCATGCTCGACGCGGTCGCCGCCCACCTGGGCAGCTTCATCGAGCGCCGCTGGGCCGAGGACATGTCGCTGGCCCTGGCCGACGCGCGCCGCAACTTCGACCGGATCGTCGCGCAGGTCAACGACTACGTCTGGACCGTCGAGGTGGTGCCGGACGGGCCGCCGCGCCTCGTCTACGGCAGCCCCAACGGCGCCGGGGTCTTCGGCCGCACGGTCACCGTCGACGAGCCGGTCACCCTGGCCGAACGCGTCCACCCGGACGACGCCGACCTGATGATGACCGTCCTGCAAGCGCTGGCCGACGGGGAGCACGCCGAGATGGAGTGCCGCGTCGTCGGGTTCGACGGCGAGGTCCGCTGGATCTGGACCCGCGCGGCACCCCGCTGGGACGGCGACCGGTTCTTCGTCGACGGGCTCTCGACCGACGTCACCGAACGCCACGAGCTCTCCGACCGGCGCGAGCGGCTCCTCGCCCAGGAGCGCGAGCAGGTCGAGCAGCTGCGCCAGCTCGACCGGATGAAGGACGAGCTGTCCGCCGTCGTCATCCACGAGCTCCGCAACCCGGTCGGCGTGATCAAGGCGTACACGGAGATCCTGCTCGACAGCCCGACGCTGGAGGAGACGGAGCGCCGGCACGCCAACGTCGTCGACCGCACCACCCGGCACCTGCAGGAGCTCGTCGACGACCTGCTCGACCTGGCCCGGCTCGACGCCGGCCACATCGGCATCGACCCGAGCCCGATGTCGGCCGACCAGATGCTGCGCGACGTGGTCGACAACCACCTGCCCAGCGCGGGCGCCAAGAGCCTGACGGTCAACGCGGCCGTCAAGCCCGACCTGCAGGTCTTCGCCGACCCGCAGCGGCTGCGCCAGGCCCTGGACAACCTGCTCTCGAACGCCATCAAATACACACCCGAGGGCGGCACGGTCTCGGTGCTGGCCGAGCACGACGGCGACGCGGTCACGATCACGATCAGCGACAACGGCATCGGCATCCCGGCCGAGCAGTACCCGCACCTGTTCAGCCGCTTCTTCCGGGCCAGCAACGCCACGAAGGCCGGCATCAAGGGCACGGGTCTCGGCCTGGCCGTGACCAAGGCGATCGTCGACGCGCACGGCGGCACGCTGACGGCCTGCCCCGCCTCGCACGGGGGGACGGAGTTCCGGATGTCGCTGCCGGTGCCTCTCCTGGACTAGCGGTACTCGTTCTCCATGAGCTCGATGACCCACGCCCGGCGCTCGGCGATCAGGCCGTCGCGCATCACGAACACCTCGGCCATCGACATCCGCATCACCTCGCCGGTGTCGTGGGTGGCCGACCCGGTCAGCTCGGCCATCACCACGTCACCCTGCTCGACCATCCGCACCACCTCGAGCCGCGGCGGCCCGTCGAACCCGGGCCCGTCGATCGCGGCGTCGTAGGCCGGCTTGCCGGTGAGCTGGAAACCGCCGTACACGGTCCACCGGATGTCGTCGGTCAGGCACGACAGGATCTGCTCGTGGTCTCCCTTACGGAACCCGTCCAGATAGGTCTCGACCGTCTCGGTGTTCCGCGACATCGGCGTCACTCCTCATCAGCCCGCTGACCGGTACGCCTGGCCGGCGTCGGTCGGCGTGGTGGCATCCCGGTACAGACCGTAGTCGACGGAGTCGCCGACGGCGGGCAGGGAGAACCAGGCGTACCGCTCGACGTAGGACGCGGCCTCGAGGCGGCGGGTCGTCTCGGTGATGAACGAGGTGATCTGCGGGGTGCTGGGGAAGCGCGGGGTGCCGGAGAAGTTCATCAGGCCGTACTCGGTCACCCAGATCGGCAGCTGGTAGCGGTCGTGCACCGCCTGGACGTACCCCATGAACTGGCCCGCGGCGGCCGAGCTGAAGTCGGAGCCGTACCAGTGCAGGGTGATGAAGTCGACGCGCAGGCCGCGCTGGCGGGCGCCGGTCATGAAGCGGTCGAGCCAGCCGCCGGCCGTGTTCCCGCCGAACGCCACGGCCGGGCTGCCCAGCCGCATCCCGGTCGCCTGCAGCTGCGGCCACAGGTCGAGGGCCTGCTCGACGGTCATCTCGGCCTGGCCCGCCAGATCGGGCTCGTTGAAGCCCAGCAGCGTACGGCCCTCGGTCTTGACCTTGGCCAGGTTGGCCGCCGTCACCACGTTCTCGTCCCAGATCATCGGCACGAACTCGGCGTTCGCCGGCATGCTGTCGTTGTTGGTGCCCCAGTTGTAGTACCACTTCGCGCCGACATCCTGCACCGCCCCCGACAGCCCGGGGAACTGCCAGGTGCTGACGCCCTTCTTCGCCGCGACCGGCGCCGCCGTAGGCGCCGTCGTGGGAACAGGGGTGCCGCCGGGCAGGACCCACTGCTGGTTGCCGCCACCGTGGCACGTCCAGATCCGCAGCCGGGCGCCGTCCGAGTCCAGGCACTTGCCCGAGCCGCTGTTGATCAGCCGGCCCGCGTTCGAGGTCCACTTCTGTGCCCCGGTGCCGTTGCAGTCGTAGAGCTGCACCCGCGCACCGTCGGCGGTCGAGGCCGCCGCCACATCAAGACACTTGCCCAGCGCGGCAACGGTGCTGCCGTCGATCGTCCAGCGCTGCGCCGCCGTCCCGTTGCAGGCCCACAGCTGCACGGCCGTGCCGTTGGCCGAGCTGCCACCGGCCACGTCGGCACACCGCCCGTCGGAGCCGGTGATCGTCCCGGCCGTGGCGGCCGAGGCGTTCATGACCCCCAGGACCCCGAGCCCGACCACCACCGTGGCGGAGACGAGAACGGCGAGCGGCTTCTTCATCGACATGCCGCCGACGCTAGGGCCGCGCGAACCCCGCGACGCCGCCCGCCGCGACGACTTAACCGCCGGCTAAGGACATCAGAGCCCTACGGGCAGAGCTGCCGGAAAACCGTTATCCACCCCCTCGGTGGCGAGTGTGCGGTTTAGTGTTTTTTGGTAGATATTGAGAATGAACCGGTCTCGAGGTCTTGCTGCCCTGAGCCTGCTCGTCACGGCGGCGCTCACTCTGCTCGGCACCCCGGCCGAGGCGGCCCCGGCCGGCGCCGCGATCCCCGGTACGGCGGGCGAGCACACGATCACTGTCGGGCTGGTCGACCAGGGCCCGGGAACCTTGCGGTACCCGCCCTTCTTCAACAACATTCTCGCCGTCCGGGAGTTTCGCGTCTCGGTGCTGGACCGGTCCCGGACCCGTGCCGGTGAGGCCGAATCGGCGGCGCTCGGCGGCACGGTGGCCCACGCCGTCCAGGCCGAACGGTTCGGGTACGGCCGCTTTCTGGTCGCCGAGCACCACGGGGTCCCCGGCATCGCCGGTGCGGCTCCGGCGGTGCTGCTGACCGCCGTGGCCGGTGCGACGGCGACCATCCGGATCGGCTCGGCCGGCGTGATGCTGCCGCACCACCAGCCGCTGGTCGTGGCTGAGCAGTTCGCGACCCTGTCGGCCTTCGCGCCGGGCCGCACCGACCTGGGGCCCGCGACCTACCTGAGCCACTGGAGGCGCGAGTCCGGGCTGGCCGATCTGCTGCCCTCGCTGCCCGACCAGGTCTGGGTGGGGGTGAGCGCCGGCAGCATGGTGATGACGCCCCGGATCGGCGCCGACTTCGTCGAGTGGCCGTCCGCGCCGGACGACCGCACGCTGGGAATCGTCGACTTCTCGATCTTCCCGCACCTGAACGCGTTCCCGGAGAACGCGATGGCCCACGCCGAGCGGTGGGCGACCGGCATCGGCGGGCCGGCCTACGCCATCGACGAGCAGACCGCCATCCAGGTCGTCGACGGCTCCGTCGAGGTCATCTCCGAAGGGCACTGGACGAAGTTCGGCTGACGGTCCTCAGCCCAGGCTCGCCCGGCCCAGTCGCCAGCAACCGCCTCGGCCGACAGCGTGGCTGGGGGCGTACCATCGGAAGTCTGTCGTCTGATACCGGAAACCCGCCAAGGTTGCCGGATCGGTAAACTGGCGCTCGATGACCGAAACCCGCCAGACCGAGAGCGGCGGGGGCTGGCTGCCGCACGGCTTTCACCTCGAGCGCCACCAGCACACCGAGGGCCAGCTGGTCTATGCGGCGGCGGGCGCCGTGGCCACCACGACCGAGCGCGGCACCTGGGTCGCGCCGGCCAGCCGGGTGACCTGGACGCCGCCGGGGTTCGATCATGCGCATCGGTTCTACGGGCGGACCGACTTTCGTCTGATCGTCATTCCGGTCGCGCAGTGCGGCGGGCTGGTGGCGTACCCGAGTGTGTTCGCGGTCAGCCCGTTGCTGCGCGAGGCGTTGCTGGCGCTGACCGATCGGGCCGAGACCCGGCCCGGCGCCTTCGACCGGCTGCGCGCGGTGGCGATCGACGAGCTCGCCGAGACGCCCGAGCAGTCGCTGCATCTGCCCGAGCCGCGCGACGACCGGCTGCGCGCGGTCACCGATCTGCTGCACGCCGACCCCGGGCGCGAGGCGACCCTGGCCGAGCTGGGCCGGGCCGCGGGGGCGAGCGAACGGACGCTCAGCCGCCTGTTCCAGGCCGAGCTCGGCATGAGCTTCCACCGCTGGCGCACCATCCTGCGCATCCACCACGCACTGGTCCATCTCACCGGCGGCCGCTCGGTCACCGAGACCGCGACCGAGTGCGGCTGGTCCAACCCGTCGAGCTTCATCGACGCGTTCGCCGACCTCGACGACGACGAGAACGAGAACATCCTCTGCCCCCAGCAGGTCCTCGTCCGCAACCTCACCGACGTCTTCCTGCGCGACGGCGGCGACCTGCGCTTCGAGGCCCGCGGCGTCTCCCTGGCGGCCGACCTCGTCCGGTACGAGGGCGGCGAGATCGGCTGCGACTACATCGCCGGGTGCGACGGTGACCGGGGCGTCAGCCGGGCGTCCATCCCGGACGGTGTGCTGACCCGTTACTCGCACGAGTACGGCTATGCCTGGTTGAGCATTCTGGCCGCGGTGCCCGCCACCTCGGCTCCATCTGCTCGGGGACGCCGCGCACATCATTGAGTTCCGCAAGCAGATCGCCCGGGCCGAGCTTCAGCGTCAGTTCACCTCGGACGCGGCCAACCGCCTGTTCGGCGAGCTCACCTCCGGGGTCAACTAGCCGCGGCCGGCCGGGCGGTCAGCGGCGGAGGGTGAGGATCAGGTCGACGACCAGGGCCGTCCAGCCGGTCTGGTGCCAGGCGCCCAGGCCGGCGCCGTTGTCGCCGTGGAAGTACTCGGGGAAGACGATCAGATCCTTCCAGTCGGGGTGGGTCTGGAGGATGTGGTTGGCGCCGTAGATGGGGCGGTGGCCGTTCTCGTCCGGCAGGAACAGTGAGATCAGGCGGCGCGAGATGTCGTCGGCCACGTCGGCCAGTGGCACCTTCTTCTGCGACCCGGTCGGGTATTCGGCCTTCATGTCGTCGCCGAAGAACTCGGCGTACTCGCGCAGGGCCTCGATGAGCAGATAGTTGACCGGCATCCAGACCGGGCCGCGCCAGTTCGAGTTGCCGCCGAACAGGCCGCTCGTCGACTCGGCCGGCTCGTAGCCCACCGTGAAGTCGGAACCGCCGAGCGAAACGGTGAACGGTTTCTCCAGATGAGAACGGGAGAGGGTCCGGATCCCGTACGCCGAGAGGAACTCCTCCGGGTCGAGCATGCGCGTCAGCACCCGCAGCAACTGCTCCTGGCCGACCATGGCCAGCAGGCGCTGCTGGCGGCCCTCGGGGGAGAGCCGCCGGGCGCTGATGATGTCGGCGAACTCGCCCTGCGACGCCTGCAGCCAGCGCAGCCGGGCGTTCAGCTCGGGCAGCCGGTTGAGGGTGCCGGCCGACAAGCGGGTGGTGGCGGCCAGCGGCAGCAGGCCGACGATCGAGCGCACCTTGAGCGGCAGCTTGTGACCGTCGGGCAGCCGCAACTGGTCGTAGAAGAAGCAGTCCTCCTCGTCCCACAGGCCCTGCCGGTAGGCGCCCTCGGCGATGTACGCGAAGTGCTCGAAGAACTTGGTCGCCATGTCCTCATAAGTGCGGTCGTGCAGGGCCAGCCGGATCGCCATGTCGAGCAGGTTGAGCGCGTACATCGCCATCCAGCCCGTGCCGTCGGACTGTTCGAGCTGGCCGGCCACCGGCAGCGCGGCCGACCGGTCGAACGGGCCCACGTTGTCGAGCCCGAGGAAGCCGCCCTCGAAGACGTTGTTGCCGCCGACGTCTTTGCGGTTGACCCACCAGGTGAAGTTGAGCAGCAGCTTGTGCATGACCCGGGCCAGGAAGTCGTAGTCGCGGCCGCCGTCGATCTCGAAGACGCGCAGCGCGGCCCAGGCGTGCACCGGCGGGTTGACGTCGCCGAACGCCCACTCGTAGGCGGGGATCTGGCCGTTGGGGTGCATGTACCACTCGCGGAGCAGCAGCAGGAGCTGGGCCTTGGCGAAGCTCGGGTCGACGCGCGCGATCGAGACCGTGTGGAAGGCCAGATCCCACGCCGCGTACCAGGGATACTCCCAGGGGTCGGGCATCGAGATGACGTCGAAGCTGTTCATGTGCCACCAGGCGTTGTTGCGCCCGTAACGCCGGCCCGGGGGCGGGGGCGCCGAGCCGGGGTCGCCGGTGAGCCACTGCTTGACGTCGAAGTGGTAGAACTGCTTGCCCCACATCAGGCCGGCGATGCCCTGCCGGGCCACCGCCGCCTCGTCGGGGGACGCGGCCGCCGGGATCACGTCGGCGAAGTAGTCGTCCGCCTCGGAGCGCCGCTCGCGCATCACCTCGGCCCAGCCGTCGCCCAGGTCGAGCGGGCCGGGCTCGTCCTCGTCCTGGGTGAGCCGCAGCCGCAGTGTGCGGGTCTCGCCCGGCTCGAGGGTGAGCTCGTAGTGCAGCGAGCCCTTGGTGCCGGTGAGGGCCGGGTTGACCGTGGGGGCGTCCGCGACGAGGTGGTCGTTGATGCCGTCCTTGGGGAACAGGCTCTTGCCGGGCAGGCCCCACAGCCGCTGCGCATTTGTCTCGTTGTCGCACAGCAGCGGGGTGGCCTCGTCCTCGCCCTCCAGGACGATGCTGCCCAGGGTGCGGTGCGAGCCGGCCAGGCGGCCGGGGCGGCCGGTGATGGACGGGATGGGCCGGTTGGGCAGGCCCCAAGACCACGTGTTGCGGAACCAGAGCGTGGGCAGCACGTGCAGGGTGGCCGGGTCGGGGCCGCGGTTGGAGACGGTGATGGCGACGCACATGTCGCGCGGGGACGCCTTGGCGTAGTCGACCGTGACGGCCCAGAAGCGGTCGTCGTCGAAGATGCCGGTGTCGACCAGCTCGTACTCGGACTCCTCGCGGGACCGCTGGCCGTTGACCCGCACCAGCTGGTCGTACGGGAAGGCGGCCTGCGGGTAGTGGTAGCGCCAGCTCATCCACGAGTGGGTCGGCGTCGAGTCCTGATACCACCAGTAGTCCTTGGCGTCCTCGCCGTGGTTGCCGCCGTCGCCGCCGAGCCCGAACATCCGCTCCTTGAGGATCGGGTCCTGCCCGTTCCACAGGGCCAGCGCGAAACAGAACGTCTGCCGCTCGTCGCAGATGCCGCCCATGCCGTCGTCGTTCCACCGGTAGGCCCGGGACCGGGCGTGGTCATGGGGAAAGTAGTCCCACGCCGTGCCGTGCTCGCTGTAGTCCTCCCGGACCGTCCCCCACGCGCGTTCCGCCAGGTAGGGGCCCCAGGACCGCCACGGCTGCTCACCCGAGTCCGCCTGCGCCAGCCGTAAGCGCTCCGCCACGCCGCGCCTCACCCCCAGAAAACCTCGACGACCCTCAGATTCTCACTGCCCGGTGTTACAAGTGTTCAACACTGCTTGATTCTGCACGACAACCGGAGGTCATCTGATGGCTACGCTGCGCCGCGTGGCGTTCGGCCCCCAGGTGTGCGGACGCATCGACGAAGGTTCCGCCCGCGAGTGGCTGGTGCCGGACGGCCGCGGCGGGTACGCGATGGGCACGGTCAGCGGCCTGCGCACCCGCCGCTACCACGGGCTTCTCGTCGTCGCGGGGGAGACGCCGGCCACCCGGCACCTGGGGCTGGCCGCGCTGGACGCGGTGCTGAGCCTGCCGAACGGGACGTCGGTGCGGCTGGGCACGCACGAATGGGCGGACGGGACGATCGCCCCGCGCGGGCACGAACTCCTCGCCGGGTTCGACCTCGTCGACGGTTTGCCCCGCTGGCGCTGGCGGATAGGTGACGTGGTCCTCGAGCGGGAGATCGCCCTGATGTACGGCCGGCCGGCCGTGGCCGTGGTGCACCGGCTGCTCACCGGCGGGCCGGTCAGCCTCTCGCTCGAGGCGATCTGCACCTGGCGCGACGTGCACGGCGAGCGCACCGCGGCCGGCCCGCCGCCTGCGGTCGAGGCCGTCGAGGGCGGGTTCACGGTCGACCGGGCGTACCGGGTGCGGGGCCCGGAATTCCGCCCGGCGGGTGCGTGGTGGCGCGGGGTGCGGCACCGGGCCGAGGCGGTGCGCGGGCTGCCACCCCACGAGGACCTCTGGTACGCCGGGAGCTTCCACGCCGAGCTGCGGCAACCGGGGGCCACGGCCGAGGTGTCGGCGTGGGCCTCTTCAGTCCCGGATCTGCCGCCTCCGCCGGTGTCGGTCGTCGCCGCGGCGCGGAAACGGAACCGGGCGGTGGTCGCGGCGGCCGCGCCCGCCGATGACGCCCAGGCGACTCTCGCGCTGGCCGCGGACGCGTTCGTCGTCCGCACCCGCACCGGGCCCGACGTGGTGGCCGGCTACCCCTGGTTCGGGGCCTGGTCGCGCGACACGATGCTGAGCTACGAGGGCCTGTTCCTGTCGACCGGGCGCTTCGGCGAGGGGCGGGAACTGCTGACCGCGTACGCGGGCACGCTCTCCGAAGGCATGCTGGCCAACACGGCCGACACCGGGAGCGTGGAGTACAACACGGCCGACGGCACCCTGTGGTTCCTGCACGCGGTGGGCCGCCACGTGGCCGCGACCGGCGACACCGACCTGGCCGCCGAGCTGCTGCCGGCCCTGCGCGGCGTGGTCGACCACCATCTCGAGGGCACGCGGTACGGCATCGGCGCCGACCCGGCCGACGGGCTGCTCACCCAGGGCGCCGACGGCGAGGCGCTGACCTGGATGGACGCCCGCGTCCAGGGGGTGCCGGTGACCCCGCGCCGGGGCAAGCCGGTCGAGGTCAACGCGCTGTGGGTCAACGGGCTGGCCACGGTGATCAAGCTGGCCTGGTCGGCCCGCACCGCCGCGGGCGCCGCTGACCGGGCCCATCCGGCCGCGCTGAGCAGCTTCGCCCGGCGCTTCCCGGCCCCCACCGGCTGGCTCCACGACGTGGTCGACGGCCCGGACGGCGACGACCCGGCCTTGCGGCCCAACCAGCTGCTGGCCTGGTCGCTGCCGTACGCCCCGCTGCGCCCCGAACCGGCCACGCTGCAGCGGATCGGGGCCGCCCTGATGACCCCGCTCGGCCTGCGCAGCCTCGCGCCCGGGTCGCCCGGCTACCGCGGCACCCACCGCGGCGGCCCGGCCGACCGCGACTCGGCCTATCACACCGGAACCGTCTGGCCGTGGCTGCTGGGCCCGTTCGTCGGCGCCTGGCAGCGGCTGGGCGTGACGGCCGACCAGACCTTGTCCGACGCCGACTATCACCTCAGCGAGTACGGCCTGGGCTCGGTCAGCGAGACCGCCGACGGCGACGCCCCGCACGCCGGCGCCGGCTGCCCGTTCCAGGCCTGGTCGGTGGCCGAGATGGTGCGCGCTCGCCGCCTTTGACCGCGTTCGGGGTCGCCCGTCCGGCTGGTGAAAACAGCCGTTGCGCGGATCCATAGTCGTCGCTGGATGACCAGACTGGTCGGCGCGGCGGAGGCAGACATCCGCCCCGTGGATGGTGGAGTGCCTCGAATGAGCGGCTGGCAGCTCTCCGGCTACACGCCTGTTCGTCCGCTCGGCGCCGGCGCGTCGGGCAGCGTCGTGCTCGCCACCCACGACCCGACCGGCACCCCGGTCGCGATCAAATACCTGACGCCCGGGCTCGGCGACGACGCGACCTTCCGCGCGGCCTTCCGCCAGGAGGCCCGGCTGCTCGGCGAGATCGACGACCCGCACGTGTCCCGGCTCTACGAGTACGTCGAGTCGGCCGCCGGCGCGGCGATCGTGATGGAGCTGGTCAATGGGGTGTCGCTGCGGCAGATGCTGCGCGAGCACGGCCCGACCACCCCCGAGGCGGCGCTCTGCGTGCTCAAGGGCTCGCTGGCCGGTCTAGCCGCGGCGCACGCGCACGGCGTCGTGCACCGCGACTACAAGCCGGAGAACGTGCTGGTGACCGGGGAGGGCACCAGCAAGCTGGCCGACTTCGGCATCGCCGCCCCGGTCGGCCAAGGCGCCGACACCATCGTCTCCGGCACGCCGCGCTACATGGCCCCCGAGCAGTGGACGGGCATCCCGCCCACACCCGCCTGCGACATCTACGCGGCCACGGCCACCTTCTTCGAATGCCTGACCGGCAGGCCGCCGTACGACGGGCCGAACCTGTTCGCCCTGTACGAACAGCACGCCAACGCGCCCATCCCGACCGACCCGGCCCCGGCGCCGGTGCACGACCTGCTGCGGCACGGCATGGCCAAACAGCCCTCCGACCGGCCCCCGCACGCCGTGGCCTTCCTCGACCAGCTGGAGCGGGTGGCCGGTCCCGCGTACGGGCCGGAGTGGGAGGACCGCGGGCTGGCCGAAATGGCCCGCCGGGCCGCCCTGCTGGCCCTGCTGTGGCCGTTCCCCGACGGCACCTCGGGCGCCACCAGCCTGGCCTCGACGACGGTCAGCCGTTCCGGGGGGCTACGCCGTGGTCGCAAGTGGACGGCGCTGGCCGGCAGTGCGGCCGTCGCGGTCCTGCTGATCGGCGGGGTGGGTTACCGCTACGCCGCCGCCGACTCCCCGGCCGCCTGGGAGGGCGCTCCCACCGTCGCACCGGCCTCGGCCTCGGCCGGGCCGTCCGGCGTGATCCCGCCGGCCCCCTCGACCACAGCGCCGGTTCCCTCTGCATCGTCGGCCCCTTCCACCACCACACCGTCGCCGACGACCCCGGGAACTACCGCCACCCCCGGCGTGACCCCGACCGTCGCACCCACCACCATCGTGGCGCCGCCGACCACGACGCCGCCGACCACCACCAGTTCCTCCCCGACACCCAAGCCCGACACCACCGCCCCCGAGATCGGCTCGGTGAGCGCGAGCCCGACGGCCCTGGAATCGGAGAGGTGCCAGTACGGCAACCGGACGAGCACCGTCCGGGCCACCGTCACCGACGACCGGAGCGACCCGGGCGGGCTCGACGTCAGCTTCCGCTACACCCTGGGCGGCGCCACCTCGACCGTCGCCATGAAGTCGGCCGGGAAGGGCGCCTTCCAGGGCACTCTCGGCCCGCTGCCGGCGGTCCGGGCCGCCACCCGCATCCCGATCTCGGTCGTGGCCGTCGACGCCGCCGGCAACTCGGCCCAGTCGGCGTCGCGGACCTTCGTCTCCCTCGCCAACACCTGCACCCCCGGTTAGGAGCACGCCGTGCCGGCCGCACAGAGGCACCTGTCGACCCGGGGAGGGCGGGCATGACCCGGCCGGACGACCCCCGCGAGATGCCGCCGCCCGCCGACCCGTGGGCCACCATCAACCGTCCCGTCCCCACCGTCTACCTGGGCGACCCGGACACGACGGCTCACGTTCCCTCGACCGCGCGGCTGGGCCCGCCTCCGGCCGCGCACCCGTCAGCGTCGGCGCCGACCGTGCGGGCCGATCGTGAGCTGCGCTTCGGCCCGGGCGTGCCGGCGGCGACCCCGGTGGCCGCCCCCGGCTGGCCCGCGCCTGCCCCCGCCCCGGCCGGGCGCCGGCGCCCGCTGTGGCGCCGGCTCGTGTCGGTGCTCTCCGGCCTGTTGACCCTCGCGCTGGTCGTGGTGGTCGGGCTCTACGTGTGGCAACGGCTCAGCCCGCTCGAGATCGAGAGCGCCACGGTCGCCGTGCCCCGCCCGGCCGGAAGCCGCTGCGACGTCACCGTCGACGTGGTCGCCACCGTGCACACCAATGGCCGGAGCGGCGCGATCCGCTACCAGTGGTTCCGCTCCGACGCGTCCCCCGGCGCCGTGCTGACCGAGCAGCTCGGCCGCGGCCAGACCACCGCCACCATCACCCTGAAATGGACGTTCAGCGGCGTCGGCACCACCACCGAGACTGCCACCCTCAACATCACCGAACCGTCCCCGCTCCAGGCCGGCACCCCGGTCACCTACCGCTGCCGCCGCGGCTGATCACCTTGTTAAAAAATCAGAAACATTGACGAAATCCACTGTCTCCACCTACTGTCCGTGGCACGAGAGAGCGCTCTCACGGGCGGCTGCCGCGAGTCGGATTCAGTGGAGGCGTGATGAGATCTGTCGTACGGCGTAGGGGTTTGCGGCCCGCGGTGCTCGCGGTGGCGGCGGCTGTGGTGGCCGGACTGGGGGCGGTGGCCCTCAGCGGGCCGGCCGGCGCGGCCACGGTCGGGGCGGGCAGTTACACCGAGACGCTGCCGGCCGGGGCCAGTCTGCCGACCGGCTGCGGCGACCTGGCCACCAACCCGCGCCAGTTCATGACGGCCAACGCGCCGGCCGGGCCGGTGCCGACCAACGACTGGTGGTCGTCGCTGGTCTACAAGAAGTTCGACTGCGCCTACAGCGAGAACCTGCACGCGCACCCGACCAGCTACGACACCACGTCGGGCGGGCTCGGCTTCTCGTACAACACCACGCCGCAGATCAGTGGCTCGGCCACCGGGGTGGGCGAGTACCACTACATCTACCAGGAAGACTTCACCGCGGGCGTGGCCGGGCTGAACGCGCCGCGGACGCTGGTCGACGGCTGGACCGACTGGACGGTCACGCCGTACTGGAGTGACGGCACCCGGACCATGAAGGCGACCATCGGGCACGGGCTGCCGTTCGCCTACTTCCAGATCACCGGGGGCAACGCGCAGATCACCGCGAAGAGCACCCCGACCGTCTGGTCCAACAGCGGGGCGCGGATCGGTTACTCGGTCGCCGGCAAGGACTACGTCGCGTACGCGCCGACCGGGGCCACCTGGACGGTCAGCGGCAACGTCATCACCTCCACCCTGGGCGGCAAGGGCTACTTCTCGATCGCCGTCCTGCCCAGCAGCACGGACAAGGTCGCGCTGGCCGACAGCTACGGCCGGTACGCGCACAACCACGTCACCGGCACCCGGGTGTCGTACGCCTACAACCAGGCCACCAGCCGGGTCGCGACCACCTACACGTACACCACCACCGCTCGTGAAGGCTCCGGCTCGGGGACCGTCATCGGCCTCTACCCGCACCAGTGGCGCGCGCTGACCGGCGCCACCCCCATCGCGCAGACCTACGTCACCGCCCGCGGGACGATGAAGAACCTCGTCGGCGCCTCCTCGTACACCACCTCGGCGGTCTACAACGGAGTGCTGCCCGAGGTGCCCGCAGTGGCCGACAGCGCCGGGGCCGACCTGGCCACCCTCAACGGCTACCTCGACCAGGTCAAGGGCAACCCGGTCAACGTGCTGGGCAACGACACCTACTGGACGGGCAAGGCGCTCGGCATCGGCGCTCGGATCGCCGAGATCTCCGACCAGCTCGGCCGCACCGACGTCCGGGACACCGCGCTCGCGGCCATCCGCTCCACCCTGACCGACTGGTTCACCGCCTCGCCGGGCAAGGCGCAGAAGCTGTTCTACTACGACAAGAACTGGGGCACGCTGATCGGCTACCCCGCGTCGTACGGGTCCGATCAAGAGCTCAACGACCACCACTTCCACTACGGCTACTTCATCGCGGCCGCCGCGACGCTGGCCAAGTTCGACCCGTCCTGGGCCGCCGGTTCCCGCTACGGCGGCCTGGTCGACCTGCTGATCCGCGACGCCAACAACTACGACCGGGCCGACAACCGGTTCCCGTATCTGCGGGACTTCGACATCTACGCCGGGCACGACTGGGCGGCCGGGCACGGCGCGTTCTTCGCCGGCAACAACCAGGAGTCCTCGTCGGAGGGGATGAACTTCGCCAACGGCCTGATCCAGTGGGGGCAGGCGACCGGCAACACCGCGATCCGCGACGCCGGCATCTTCATCTGGACCACGCAGTCGGCCGCGATCAACGAGTACTGGTTCGACATCCACAACGAGAACTTCCCGGCGGCGTTCGGTCACGGCACGGTCGGCATGGTCTGGGGCGACGGCGGCGCCTACTCCACCTGGTTCGCCTCGGCCCCGGAGCAGATCCACGGCATCAACATGCTGCCGGTCACCGGCGGGCACTTCTATATGGGCAACGACCCGGCGTACGTCCGCAGCAACTACGCCGAGATGGTGCGCAACGCGGGGCACGAGCCGGCGCTCTGGAAGGACATCGCCTGGCAGTACCTGGCCCTCGGCGACGGCGACGCGGCGCTGGCCAAGTTCCGGGCCGACAGCGGTTACACGCCCGAGGAGGGCGAGACCAAGGCGCACACGTTCCACTGGATCCGCAACCTGGCCGCCCTCGGCACGTCGGATCTCAGCGTCACCGCGAACCACCCGCTCTACCGCGTGTTCAGCAAGAACGGCGCCAAGACGTACGTGGCCTCCAACATCACCAACGCGGCGCTCACCGTGACCTTCTCGGACGGCAAGGTCCTCGCTGTGCCGGCCGGCAAGACCGTTGCCAGTGGCGCGGTGAACTGGTCGGGCGGCAACGCGACCGGCGGCGGCATCAACCCGACAACCCCGCCCACGACAACCCCGCCGACAACGACGCCACCCACGACCACCCCGCCCACGACCACCCCGCCGGCCGGTGGGGGAGCGGTGCGCTACCTGCAGACCGGGGGCGCGCTGGCCGGCGCCGCGGGCACGGCCGGCACCGCGACCGTGGCCAAGGCGTCAGGCAGCAACGACAACCAGCCGCACTCGCCGACCACCTTCACCGCGACCGGGCTGAACCTGACCTACCGGTCGGGCGCCGCGACCGCGTTCGGCATTTCGGTCGACTCGGGCACCTCGGTCGGCAACGCCAGCCAGGTCCGGGTCTCGTACGACCTGACCGGCAACGGCAGCTTCGACCGGGTCGAGACGTTCCGCTACTTCGCCACCGACCCGGTCACCGGGTGGGAGCGCTACACCGAGGCGGCCGGTCAGGTCACCACCACGGGATCGTTCGGCAACCTGGCCAACGGCACGGTCAAAGTGGAGATCTGGAGCGCCATCGGCTCCGCGCCGAGCACGGTGTCGCTGGGAGCCCTGTCGACGGTCACCCTGCCGTATCAATGAGTTGTAGGCCGTGCGGCGTGACCGGGGCCGGGCAGACCGGGCATTCGCGGGTCACGCCGCAGCGGCCGCAGTATTCGTTGGTCTTCTTGAAACACCAGAGGCCGGTCAGGAAGCCCACCAGCAGGGCGGTTCCGACGGCGAGTCCGAGGATCATGGGACTTCTCCCTCCGCGCTTTTCTCTCACACGCACAGAGGAGGCTCCGGGTTCACCGCCTGATTCATAGGATCAAGGCATGGAATTCGGAGTCGGGTATTTCCCCACCCACGACGGCATGCGGCCCGGCGAGATCGCGCGGCGGGTCGAGGAGCGCGGGCACAGCGCCCTGTTCTTCGCCGAGCACACCCACATCCCGGCGAGCCGCGAGACGCCCTGGCCGGGCGGGGCGCAATTGCCGCAGAAGTACTGGCACACGTACGACCTGTTCGTCGCGCTGACCGCGGCGGCCGAGGCGACCAGCCGGCTGCGGATCGGCAGCGGCGTGTGCCTGGTGACCGAGCGGGATCCGATCGTCACGGCCAAGGAGGTGGCCAGCGTCGACCATCTCAGCGGCGGCCGGTTCGAGTTCGGCGTCGGGCTCGGCTGGAACCGCGAGGAGATGCGGAACCACGGAACCGACCCCCGCGTACGCGTCCCGATCATGGTTGAGCGGATCAAGGCGATGCGCGCGATCTGGACGAACGACGAGGCCAGCTTTCATGGTAAGTACGTCGACTTCGACCGGATCTGGTCGTGGCCCAAGCCGGCCCAGCGCCCGCACCCGCCGGTCCTGATCGGCGGTGGCGGCCCGACCGTCCTCGACCGGGTGCTCGACCACGGCGACGGCTGGTTCCCGCAGTGGCGCGACGAAAAGGTGTTCGAGCGGGTGGCCGAGCTGCGGGCCCGCGCCGACCGCTATCTCAACGTGCAGATGCTCAGCGTGCCGCCCGACCCGGAGGCGCTGGAGACATGCGAGAAGGCCGGGATCGAACGGGTCTCGGTGTGGCTGCCGTCCGGGCCGTGGAGCGTGGTCGAGCCGGCCCTCGAGAAATGGGAGGCGGCCATCGGCGCGTTGACCGGGCGATGACCCCGGCCCAGCGCTTCACCTCGGTCCCGGTGGCCCGGCTGGCCACCGTGGGCACGGACGGGACGCCGCATCTCGTGCCCATGGTCTTCGCATTGCTGGGCGAGGACGTGATCGTCTCGGCGGTGGACGGCAAGCCCAAGCGCTCCCGCAAGCTGCGCCGGCTGGCCAACATCGCGGCCGAGCCCCGGGTCAGCGTGCTGGCCGACCACTACGAGCAGGACTGGTCGCGGCTCTGGTGGGTGCGGGCGGACGGGACCGCGCGCGTGCTCGACGAGCACCCGGACGGGCTGGCCGCGCTGGTGGCGCGCTATCCGCAATACCGGGAGGCGGCCCCGGCGGGCCCGTTCGTCGAGATCACGGTGCACCGCTGGACGGCGTGGCCGCTCAGCCCGGGGTGATCCGGACGGTCACGGTTCCGGTGCCGAACCGCAGGTGGTCGCCCGGGTGCAGCGTCACGTCGTGCACCTTCAGGGCGGGGCGCCCGGGGCCGCCCAGCGGACCGGAGGCGGGCACCGGCGGATCGACGACCAGCGTGCCGGCCGTGCACAGGCGGGCCGTGAAGCCGTCCGGCCCGGGCCGCAACGCGACGTAGGCGACGCTCACCTGCTGCGCGGCGCCGGTGTCGTCGGCCCACCGCTGCAACGACGCATGCAGCTCGGTCAGCACGATGGCGGGTGAGGTGGCGCGCTCGGCCCCGGCCCGCAGGACGTGTTTGGCCAGCACGGCGGTGCGGCCGGCCTGGACGCCGGGCCCGGTCGCCTGCCCGGCGAACAGGGCCCAGCCGGTCGGCGTGCGCACCGCGTCGTAGAACACGCTGGGCACGTCCAGGCCGGTGAGGTGGTGCTCGACCGTGACGTCGAGCCCGTCGATCGCGGGCAGCGAGCCCGGCAGCAGCGTCTCCTGCAGGGTGGAGGCGAGCAGCTGGAAGCGCTGGGCGTCGGCCCGGGCCTCGTCGGCGGCGATGCGCAGCCCGACCTCGCCGCTCGCCGCGTGCGCGAGCACCTCGAGGGTGCGTCTGTCCTGCGTCGTCCACTGCCGGGGCACGTTGTCGACGACGCAGAAGGTGCCCAGGATCTGCCCGTTGGGCGCGCGCACCGGGTAACCGGCCCAGGCGATAACCCCCATCGACTCGATCGACGGGTTGTCCCAGGTCATCGGGTCCTCGCGGGCGTCGGAGATGATCACGGCATCGTCGGTGGCAATCACATACTGGCAGAACGACTCGCCGACCGGGTTCTGCCGGTCGGCCGGGTCGGTGCCCGTGATGCCGATGCAGCTCTTCCAGAACGAGCGTCGCTCGTCGACCACGGTGACGAACCCGAACGGGGCGCTCAGCAGCTCGCAGGCCAGCCGGGTCAGCCGGTCGAACGGCTCCTCCGGCCCGGTGTCGAGCAGCCCGCTGCGGCGCACCTCGGCCAGGCGCGCCGGCCGCAGGACAGCAACGGGGGGTTCGATCACACCGGCCAGTGTACGAGCACCCCTATTGGTTGCCGTCTGGCAATAAAGCCACGGCGTGCAGCTTGTCGGGGTTGGCCACGTTGTAAATGGCGTGGATCAGGCCGTCCGGGCCCAGGTCGAACGTCAGCGTCCCGATCACCCGGCCCGCGCCGGTGAAGAGCACGCCGGGGCCGCCGTTGATGTCGACCAGGCTGATCCGCATGTCGGCCGGGGCGACCCCCTCGTACGGGACCTGGCTGACCCCGGCGAACCAGGCCGCCACCCGGGCCGCCCCCGACACCGGACGGCGCGCGTGCCGCACTTTGCCGCCGCCGTCGGTCCAGAGCGTGACGTCGGGCGCGAGCAGTTCCATCAGGGTGTTGATGTCCCCGCCCATCGCGGCGGCCAGGAACCGGTCGGTGACCTGCCGCTGCCGGGACCGGTCGGCTTCGAAGCGCGGGCGCCGGGCCTGGACGTGCTCGCGGGCCCGGTGCCCGGCCTGCCGGACGGCCGCCTCGGAGCGCTCGACCGCGTCGGCGATCTCGCCGTAGCCGAAGTCGAACACCTCGCGCAGGACGAAGACCGCGCGTTCGAGCGGGCTCAGCGTCTCGAGCACGACCAGCATCGCCATCGACACGTCGTCCGCGCCCGCGGTGTCGCCCGAGGTCAGGATCGGCTCGGGCAGCCACGGGCCGACGTACGTCTCGCGCTGCCTCCGGGCCGACCGCAGCTGGTCCATCGCCAGGTTGGTGACTATCCGGGCCAGATAGGCCTTGGGGTCGGCGACCTGCGACCGGTCGGCCGCCGACCACTTCAGCCACGCGTCCTGCACCGCGTCCTCGGCGTCGGCGGCCGAACCGAGGATGCGGTAGGCCACCGCGAACAGCAGGCGGCGGTAGCCGTCGAAGACCGGATCGGCCTCGGTCACCTCGTGAACCGCCCGCCGTGGGCCCAGTAGGCGCCGGAGGCGGGCATCCGCAGCATGCGGCGGAACGTCGGCCACGGCGCGGAACTCACCGTCTCCTTGTACCAGACCGCCCGGCGGCCCGTCAGGTACGCCCGGCGCGGTTTCTCGTCGGGCCGGGTGAACTGGATGACCGCGTCGTGCCGGCCCAGGCTGACCGGCGCGTGGAAGTAGCCGAACCGGAACGGCCGGGGCGCGCGGCCCTGGAGCTCGCGGGCGATCGACAGCGCCGCGTGCACCCCGGTCGGCATCCCGCCCTGGCAGGTGCCGTGCATGATCCCGTACCGCTGGCGCACCGCCGCGGCGTCGCCGACCGCGTAGACCTCAGGGTGCGACACCGACCGCAGGACGGCGTCGGTGACGATCCGGCCGCGGTCGTCGACGGTCAGCCCGGCCGCCGCGGCGATCGGGGACACCCGGGTGCCGCCGGTCCACAGCGCGACGCCGGCCTCCACGCTCGTGCTGTCGGCCAGGACGACCGAGCCCGCAAGCACCTTGCTCACCTCGGCCCCGGCCCGCACCCGGACGCCGAGACGGTCGAGCGCGGCCCGCAGGTGGGCCCGCGCCCCGGGGGCCAGGGCGGCGCCCGGCTCGTCGCGGCTCAGCAGGGTGACGGTCAGGGTGGGGTGGCTCTCGGCGATCTCGGCCGCGGCCTCGACGCCGGTGAAGCCGCCCCCGATCACGGCGACGGTGCCGGCCCGGGGCAGGCGGTCGGCCAGGGCCTCGGCGTGGCGTGCGCTGTCCAGGTTGTACGCGTGTTCGTCGGCCCCCGGCACCGCGCCGGTGTCGGCCACACTGCCCAGGGCGTAGATCAGCGTGTCGTAGCGCAGGTCTTGCCCCGGGCCGTCGACCCGGACCGTGCGCGTGCCGGCGTCGACGGCGGTCACCCAGCCCCGGACGAACGCGACGCCGGCCCCGGCGACCAGGTCGGGGATGCGCAGGTCGGCGGCCGGCTGCCCGGAACCGGTCTGGTGCAGCCGCAGCCGTTCGGTGAACCGTTCCTCCGGGTTGACCAGCGTGACGCGTACGTCGTCGCGGCCTTTCAGACGCCCGGCGAGCTGACTGGTGGCGCTCAGGCCGGCATACCCCGCGCCCAGGATCAGGATCTCGTGCATCGTCGTGTCCTTCCCTCGATTACGACGACCACGGGACGGAAGGAATCAGGACGGCTGTGACATCGGGTGACCCGGGTCACTACTCGGTCAGGTCGCGCCGGATCGACCAGGCCGCGCCGGCCACCGCCAGGGCCGTCCAGCCGGCGAAGAGGAGCAGCCCCTTCGGGTTTCCGCCGGCCGCCTGCATGAAGGTGGTGCTTGAGGTATTTGAGTACGTGTGCTCAGCCGCCGGACGGCCCGGCCGACGAGGATCAGATCCGTGACTTATCCCTGCGCGTACTGCGGAAGCCCGGCCTCGTCGGAGGACGGCTGCCCGTCCTGCGGCCGTGGGCCCGACCCGGACGCCCTCGAGGTGGTGCGGGTGGACGCCGAGATTGCCGAGTTGAACGGGCGACTGGCCGTCGCCCGCCAGGCCGTCAGAGGGATCGAAGAAGGCCTGGTCCGGTTGTGGAACCGGCGCCAGGCCACCGTGGCCCGCGTCCAAGCCAACGTGACGGCGGAGGAGCCGGCGCCGCCGCCGGTGCGTGAGGTGTCGAACCGGCTTGTGCAGAACGCGCTCTTTCTTCTGGGCGGGCTGCTGCTGGGGGTGGCCGCGATCGTCTTCACGGCGGTCGCCTGGGCCCAGTTCGGGGTCGGCGGCCGCGCGGTCGTGCTCGCGTCCTTCACTGTCGCCACGCTGATCAACCGCCTTCTGTCGTTCAGCATCGCCAGAAGCACACTCTCGCTGCCTCCGTTGGGGCTACTGGGGGTACAGAAGAGCAAGAAGCGGGAGTAGCGAGTGATTCTGAAGCTGGCGCCCCTTAGCTTGTGACTTAGAATACGCGATCGCCTTGTATAGAGACAAGGCGAACTCGATATAAGAAACACCCGACCAGTGACTTGGGGTGTGCATGCCAGGGAACATTTCGGCCGGCTTGACCGAAGTGCCTGGCTGAGTGGGAGCCAGTACGACGTAGTGCCGGACTGGGTATTTTGGGTATTTTGGGCATCTGCCTTCGCAGACTTCCCGCCACCCCTGACCTACCTTTGTATAGTACGCCGCATCCGTTTGCCACAAGCCGCGCTTGCCAGCCGCAGCTATCTGACCGTGTTGGTCCAAGAACTTGAGTCGCTGCCCCCCAATCCAGTTGGAGTTCGTCGAGAAGCGCTTTATTTCCACGCAGATGCTGAAGCGGCAAGTCGCACTTTGGTCTGCGCGGGGGTGCTGGTCGTGGAGCATCACCACGAGGTCGATGGGGCTACTGGGAGCGTAAACGCCCTCAACTTTGAGCCCTGCCCCGTAGCCTGGGGGTGGGACGAGCGCCTGAGCGACCCAGTGGGCGTCTCGTTCGGAGAGCGCCGCCAGCAGGACTCCCGTGAGTATCTCTTCTCGGGAATGGCTGGGTGACCTCTGAATGGGAATGCCCAGCTTTTGCAGCGGTTGCATGACTTTCTGATCGAACTCGTTAGTCATCTTCACCGACATCCGCGGTGTTCTTGCGCCCACGTTAGCTCCTTAGCTCCTTAGTTGCGTCTGACGACGTGACGACGTTCGCGATAGCGTCGGACGGAGTGGGTGGCACCTTGATGCCGTCGCACGGCCTGTGCTCCAGGAGGCTGTGGCCCTCTGGCGTGGCGCCTGCTCGTCGCGGAGCCGCCAGTCACGGAATGAGGAAGCTGCTGCCTCGCCGCACCGGAACCCGTCGCCCAGCGAAGGCACTGCGCAGCGCGACCCCGACTGCGGTCTCGACGGTGGCCGGGGTGACGTGGAGGCGGACCTTCCCGCCGTACTCCTCGTGGACGGGTTGGTGGGGGTCGACGACGCCGAGGGTGACGACGAACGAGCTGACGGTCGACACGAGCCCGCGCAGCCTCGACCAACGGCTCGGGTCGAGCGGCCACCAGCCACTGGCTGACAGCAGCGCCTCCTCGGCGGTGAGCGCGGCGCTCCACCCGTACGACGGCCGCCACGACGCGTCGTCATCGTCGGGGCCGTGCCAGCGGACCGGGGACTGCTGCACCAGCAGGATGCTGTCCGGCGGCAGGAGGTCGCTGGCGGCCACCTCGGCGTACGGGCGGGCGGCGAGCGCCAACGCCCGCTCTGCGTCGAAGCCCGATCCGCAGGTGGCCAGCAGACCTGCCTGGGCGGCACGCCGTACCGCCTCCGGGCTCGTCTGCCACAGGCCCGCAATCGCCGGGGCACTCGCCTCCAGGCACGACGGCGGACCGCCGTGGCCGGAGGCAGCGGGGGTCATGCGTCCGCCGCCGCCGACGCGCCCGGTCGGACGGGATCCGGCAGCGGGAAGGCGGGGGTGCCGCGGCGGCGGGGGAGACGTCGACCGTCGAAGGCGTCCAGCAGGTGCCGGCCCCACGCCCCCGCCTGGCCCGCGGGAAGCAGGTTGAACCGGATGTAGCCGCCGCTCTGCGCGCCGCCCAGCGCTCGCTCCGGGTCGATCACGCCGATGGTCACGACGAAGGTGGCGACGGTCGCGACGACGCCGAGGGCTCCGCTACGCCGCTGCTCATTGAGCTGCCACCAGCCGGACGCCGAGGCGAGCGCCGCGGCGGGGGTCAGCTCCGGACCCCATCCGTAGCAGCGGCGCCAGGTCAGGTCCGGGTGGCTGGCATGGAGCATCCGGATCGGGCCCTGCTGGACGACGACGACGCTGCCGGCGGAGAGCCCGGCCAGGTCCGGGGCGGTGACCCAGGGCCGGCGCCCCAGCTCGAGGGACGTCGCCGCGTCGAAGCCGCTGCCGCTCCGGGGCAGCAGTCCCGCGTCGGCGGCCAGCCGCACGACCTCCTCCGACACCGACCAGTGCCGTGCCACCGCGCGCCCGCTGACGGGGAGGCTGCCGGCCATCGACTCCGCTCCTCTCGGTGTTGGTCCGTGCCAGGCAGCGAAACCGATGCCAGGCGCAGGCATCGTCGCAGCCACCCGTTCGGCGTACCACCTGCGGCGGAGCTGTGGCACACTGGGTGCCGCGCAACGCGGCGGAGCCAAAACAGCAGGAGAAGGGACCCAGACGGTGACCATCAGGCAGGACCGGCGACGAGTCAGCCCGGCGGAAGGACACAGCGCGTGAGCGCGAGTGCAGGACGCTTCCCTTCGCCCAGCGCCTGTATGGCTTGCGGCAGCGAGGATCTCTGGTACGAGTCCGCGTTCGGCGCCGGCCAGTGGACCTGTCGGGGCTGTGCGGCGTCCCATCCCGGTTGGGTGCGCCGTCGGCTTGGTCCGGTGGAGGTCCGCGCGGTCCGGGACGAACGGCGGACTTCCTGTGGGCACCGGGCGCAGGTGCTGCTGCGGGTCGCGGGACGCGAGTTCGCCGTGGAGGAAGCCATCGCCGACCTCGTGCTGCGAGCGATGGCCACCGCCGTCCCGCTGACCTTGGCCTGCCCCGGCTCCGACCGTCAGGCGGGAGTGCTCCGGTGGGACCCTGCCTACGGTCCGCTGTTCCGCAGGACCGTCCTCGGTTCGCTGGCGGACCGCTCGGCGGCCGACAGCGACGCGGTGCCGTCGGCCGCGGTACGCGTCCACGACCCGGCGACATGGGCGAGCGTCGACCTGGTCGGCGCTCCGGGCATGCTGGCCTGGCCCGCTGCGCACACTGACACCGTCGTGGACGGCTGGCGAACTCGGGCCGGCTGGTGCAGCCGTGGTCTTCCCGATCTGACCCGCCCCGGGTTCAGGAAGCTCGACCCGGACGTCACAGTGGATCCAGAACTCATGCGGACGGTTTCCTGACGGGCGGGAGCGTCGCGGCGGAGTGGTCGCCGTGGGCGTGCGCGGACTGTTCGGTGCCGGTCAACGGCCATGCCCCGCCAGGCCTGTGCGCTGATCATGAGCGGAGCTACCGGGAGCACTGGCTGCCGCGTGGCGTCACCCGAGCCGTTGCGCTGCAAGCATGCGTGATCGTCATCGACCTTCGCCAGCCGCTGACCTGTCCGGGCAGCTGCGGGACTGGCAGGGCGAGCCCGGCGCCTGCCAGCCCGTCGAGGTGGACAGCGCCGTCGCCCGAGCGCTCGATCACAACACCCACCGGGTGACGGCGCGGGGCGCCACCGTCCGCCTCGGCCCCGAGCAGGTGGTTGCCGCTCAGAAGGCCACGCCCGCCGAGGAGGAGGTGATCGTTTACAAGGCTGCCGCCGCGCGTCAGCAACTACCTGGGCAAGCCGGCGAGCGGGCTGGCCTTTCGGTTGGCTGGTGTCACGCCCGACGTCGCGAACGTCTTCCACGACCGCGTCCGCGGTCGCGGGCCCACCCGGTGCTTCCCGACGAGCCGGGACGAGGCGCACAGCCTGTGGCAGGACGGCCTGTGTCGCGCCACCGCGCGCTCTCGGCTACGTGCGGGGTCGGTTCGGCCGGGTGCGGGGCGGAGCCGTCGCCGGTACGGCAGGCTGGAGCCGTCTGGAGGTGGAGCGGGAGCTGCTCGACCGCCGCGCTCGCGCTGAGCGAGGCGACAGGCGCCCCGACCCGGCTGGTCATGCGGCTGCCGGGCCGATCTCCGCTGGCCCGGCAGCCGCCCGTCAACCGTGCCGGCACGCCCGGCTGGGCTGTCGACCGGCCCAGCAGCACGAGCAGCCCCCGCCGCTAACCGGAGCCGCGGCCGGGAGGCTGACGGGCGGATTGACGGGTGCCCGGCCGCGCCCTCGGTCGTCAGGCAGCGCGACGTTCAACAGGCCGACCCCGCGCAACTGCGCGGCAGTGAATCGTCGGCGGCCGGCCGGCGGTCCTTCCGGCGGCAACCCGGTGATTGCCCACTGCACCTTCCACCCGCGCTCGGGATGATGAGCGGGCTGCGCGGACAAGTCACAGCGGTCGATCTCTGGCGGGGGCGGGCTGACGGTGACGTCCCCGTCCGGCCCCAGGTCGTCCTGCCTCGCCGGTACCTGACCACCGACGGGCTCGTGCACGTCGCCCAGGGCCTGACGACCGGGGGTCGCGGCGGAGGAGCGCGACGGCAGCGTTGGGGCCGCCCGCACTGGGATCAGCCGCAACCACTGTGAT
>CBDCJN010000009.1:0-240086 GCA_965217855.1 Actinoplanes sp.
CCCGCTCGGCGGCCGACCGGCCGTTCATGCGCCCGGCCCTGGCGCTGGCGCTGCGGCTGGCGGCCGACCTGGACCGGCCGTCGGGGCACCTCGACGAGGCGATCGCCCTGCTGCGGGCCGAGGTGGCGGCCGACGGCCCCGGCTGGCCCGACCGGGCCGGCGATCTGGTGAATCTGGCCAACGGGCTGACCGCGCGCTACCACCTCGGCCGGGCTCGAAGCGATCTGGACGACGCCGTGGCGGCGCTGCGCGAGGCGGCCACGCTGCTGCCCGAGGCCCACACCCGGCGGCCGATGGTGCTGTCCGAGCTGGCGCTGGCGCTTTCCGACCGGGCCCGGCTCGACGACAGCGAGGGGGACGGCGACGCGGCCGTCGCCGTGGCCCGGGAGGCGATGGCGACGATTGCGGCCGGCCACAACGACCGGTCCGTGGTGCTGACCAACTGCGCCGCCGTCCTGCGCGCGACCAAGCGGCCCGACGACCTCGACCTCGCGATCGACACCGCCCTCGCCGCGCTCGACGCCCTGCCGGTCGAGACGCCTTCCGTGGTCGTCGTGCTCACCCCGCTGGTGAACGATCTCGTAGTCCGCTACGAACGGGCCCGCGAAGCCGGCGGACCCCCGGCCGACGACGATCTGGCCGAGGCGACCCGGCTCGCCGATCGTGGGCTGGCCGCGGCCGGCCCCGAGCATCCGCTGCGCGGGCAGGCGCTGCTGGTCCGGGGCATCGTCGCCCTGATCCGCCACGAGGACGGCGCGGCCGGCCCGGACGAGCCGGCCGCCACGGCGTACTGGCGAGCGGCCGCCGACCTGCTCCCTGTGCCGCCGGGCATCCGGGCGGCCGCGGCCCGGCGCTGTGCGGGCGCCTTCCGGCAGGCGGGCGACTGGGCCGGGGCCACCGAGGCGCTGCGCACCGTGGTCGAGCTGCTCGACGAGTTGGTGCCGCTCGACCTGCCCCAGCGGGAGGCGACCGAGGCGCTGACCGAGTTCGCCGGGCTGGCCGGCGACGCGGCCGCCTGCGCGATCCACCGGGACGATCTGGACGCGGCCGTCGAGCTCTTCGAACGGGGCCGAGCCGTCCTGATCGGCCGGACCCTGACCCACCGGGAAGATTTGTCCGCGCTGCGGCTGGCCGCGCCCGAGCAGGCCGAAGAGCTGGCCGGGCTCTCGGCGGAACTCGACCGCACGATGCACGCGGAGCAGGAGTCCGGCGACCGGCGCCGCCGGCTCACCCGCGAGCGCCGCGAGCTGCTCCTCCGCATCCGGGCCCGGGCGGGATTCGAGCGGTTCCTGGCCGCGCCGGCCGCCGCGGAGCTCCGGCCGGCGGCCGGTGACGGCCCGATCGTCGTGGTCAACGTGAGCGACCTGAGGTGCGACGCGCTCGTCCTCACCGAATGCGGCGTCGACCTGGTGCCCCTGCCCGGGCTCACCTCCGAGGCGATCGCCGAGCGGGCCAACCTTCTGTTGACGGCGACGGCCGACGAGGCGGACCAGGCGGGCCCCGAACTGGACGGGATTCTCGGCTGGCTGTGGGAGACCACGGCCGAGCCGGTGCTGTTTCACCTGGGTCACACCGGCCGGGACGCCGCCGACCGGCCGGTGCGGTGGTGTGTCGGCGGTGCGCTGGCGATGTTGCCGCTGCACGCCGCCGGGCGCCACGAGACCCGCGACGACCCGGTGCCGCTGACCGTCCTCGACCGGTCGCTCACCTCGTACCTGCCGATGCTGCGCGGGTCGCGCCGGGTGGAGGCGGCCGCGGGACCGGCGTCGGCCCTGGTGGTCGCGATGCCGGTGACCCCGGGCGAGCCGTCGCTGCCGGGCACGGCCGACGCCGGTCCTCTGCTGCGCGATCGGCTCGGCCGCGACGTCGAGATCCTCACCGGGCCGACGGTGACCGGCACCCTGACTGCGCTGGGCCGTCATCGGTGGGCCCATTTCGCCTGCCACGCGCACAGCGACCTCGACGACCCCTGGCGCAGCGCCCTCGTTCTGGCCGACGGGCAGCTGACCGCGGCCGCCCTGGCCGGCCTGCGTCTGCCCGCGGCCGAGCTCGCGTTCCTGGCCGCCTGCTCGACCAGCCGCCCCGGGGCGAAGCTGCCCGACGAGGCGGTTCATCTCGCCTCGGTCCTGCGGCTGGCCGGCTACCGGCACGTGGTGGCCACCCTCTGGCCGGTGCCCGACCCCGTGGCCCGCCGGGTGACCCGCACCGTCTATGCCGGGCTGCCGGACGCGACGCACGCGTCCCGGGCGGTCCGCGATGCGGTGCGGGCCGCCCGGCAGCGCTGGCCGGAGTCACCCTGGGTGTGGGCCGCTTATGCCCACGTGGGTGGTTAGTGCTTGCGGATCAGCTTGGCTATCCGGCCCGTCGCGCCCGAGGCCCAGCACGCGCCGTCGAAGGTGCACTCGACGGCGTCGAAGCTGCCGGTGTCGAAGCGGGTCCAGGTGCGGCCGCCGTCGTAGGAGACGTCGCTGCCGGTGGGGCCGACGGCGAACGCGGTGTCGCCGCGGCCGAGCCAGGCCGAGCCCGACCGGTATTCGCCGGGCACCGTGCGGGCGACCGTCCAGGAGTGCCCGCGCAGGTAGGCCGCGCCGTCGGGGGCCGCGGTGGGTGCGGCGAAGTCACCGCCCACGGCGATCGCGGCGCCCGACGCGCGGACGGCCAGGCTGTAGATGCCGGCGCTGGGACCGCTGGGCACCGGGGTGTCGGTCACCGACCACGACGAGCCGCCGTTGCGGGAGGTGAAGACCCGGGCCGAGGCGCCGCCGCCGGTCGCGAACATCGCCTTGCCGCCGGCTGAGACCAGGCAGGTGCCGCTGGCCGCGAACGCGAACTCGCCTTCGAGCGCGGCGGGCATGCCCGCGGTCGGCTGCACCTGCCAGGACCGGCCGCCGTCGCGGGTGGCGAGGATGCGGAACTTGCCGTCGACCGGGTCGGAGAGGGCCAGCCCGTGCCGCCGGTCGAGGAACGTCATGCAGTCGTAGAACGCGACCGGGTCGTCGTTGCGGAACGTCTCGGTCCAGGTGCGGCCGCCGTTGGACGTGGCGTACACCCGGGAATCGGTGCCGTTGCCGATCGTCAGGGCGACCGCGTGGGTCGCGTCGAACGCCTCGATGTCGCGGAACTGCAGCTCCGCGGCCTCGGCCGGCCCGACCGAGGCCCAGCTGCCGCCGCCGTCGACGGTGCGCAGGACGGTGCCGGCGCTGCCGGCCGCCCAGGCCACCCGGGAGCTGACCGGGGCGAGCCCGCGGAACTGGGCCTCGGTGCCGGTGTCGGTGAGCAGCCAGCCCAGTTTCGCCTTCGTCGAGCCGGCGGAGGCGGAGGCCGGGGCGGGAAGCAGGGCCACCGCGGCGACACCGGCCAAGGCCATCGACAACTTTCGCTGCAAGGTCATGTCGCGGAACTTACCGTGTGGGCCACGGCACGGAAACCGGAAGCGCGGGCGGCCGGAAACCTCGCCATACCAGAATGTGGGACATGAGCCAGCCCCTTGCCGTGACCGTGGCGATCACCCGTCGCGCCGACCCGTCACGGAACGCCGAGATGATCGCCTGGGTGAACGCCGGCACCACCCTGGCCGAGGACTTCCCGGGGTTCCTCGGGACGGGCTGGGTGCGACCCGAGCAGAACTCGCAGGAATGGCACATGCTCTACCGCTTCGCGGACGAGAAATCGCTGCAGAACTGGGAGGAATCGCCCCAACGGCAGTGGTGGCTGTCGTCGGCCGAAGGCTTCGTCGAGCACACCCGCACCGAACGCCGTACCGGCATCGAGGGCTGGTTCGACCCGCCGCGCGATCACGAGGTCAGCGTGTCGGCCGTCCAGCCGCCGCCGCGCTGGAAGCAGGCCGTCACGATCTGGCTGGGCTTCTTCCCGGTCAGCCTGCTCGCCGCGGTCAGCCTCAACCACCTGCTGGTCGACCTGAACGTCGTGCTGCGCACCCTGATCAGCACGCTCTGCCTGACGCCGATCATGACCTACCTCGTGCTGCCACAGGTCACCCGCGCGCTCCAGCCTTGGTTGCGCCGCTAACGGTCCAGCAGCGCGCGAAGCCGCAAGGTGTCGCCCAGCGTCCAGCCCGGCGGCGGGGCCAGCGCGGCCCACCCGTCGACGGCGCTCGACTTGTAGACGTGGCCGTGCCCGACCGGCGCCTTGTTGGCGAAGAGCAGGTCCACTGTGGTCTGCCAGAACGTGATCACCGGGTACCAGTGCATGTCTGGCGTGACGTCGGGCCCGCGCTGCCCCTTGAGCCAATCCGGCTTGTGCCAGAGCAGGCTCGGGCTCCACCACACGACCGGGTCGGACGAGTTCTGCATGTAGACGACCTTGCGCGGCGGCCCGGCCAGGTCGCGCAGCTCGTCGGCCTCGGACGAGAACTCCACCGGCAGGTGCGGATAGGACGGGTCCCACACCGTCGACCCCGGCGCCCGCCCGGCGGTCAGCTCGCGATGGATCGGGTTGGCGAAGGTCGGGCCCTCGAGCAGGATGCCGTCGGCGCCCTCGACCATGTCGGCCGCGGTGCCGAAGGTCTTCTCGGTCCCGTACGTCCCCAGGCTCTCCCCGAAGATCAGCAGCTTGGGCCGGTGCGCCGCGGGCAGCAGGGCCCACCTCTCGCGGACCGCCGTGATCAGCGCCGACGCCGCCTCGGCGACCTTGCTGCGGTCGACCGCGAACGAGATCCAGCTCGGCAGATAGCTGTACTGCATCGAGACCAGCGCGGTGTTGCCGGCGTACATGTACTCGAGCGAGCTCGGCACGTCGTTGTCGACCCAGCCGGTGCCGGTCGGGGTGAAGATCGCGACGACCGCCCTGTCCCAGGCGTGGGTGCGGTCCATCTCGCGCATCACCAGCCCGGCCCGCTCGGCGACCGACTCGGCCGAGGACAGGCCGGCGTAGATCCTGATCGGATCGGTCGCCGTCCGCCCCGAGAACGCGCTCAGGTCGGTGACCGGGGGCGCCTTGGTCACGAAATTGCGGCCCTGCCGGCCCAGCGAATCCCAGGGCACCAGCGACGGACCGCTGCCCGAGAGCAGCCGGGAGTCGGGCTGCACGACGCCGTTGCCGGTGCCGCTGTCGGTGATCGCGGCCGACCGGTCGGCCGCGGTGTAGAGGTTGCCGACCAGGATGCCGTCGAACGCGGTGTAGCTGAGCACGGTGACCACGACGAAGCCGGCGCAGTAGGCCGCCGACTCGGGCACCAGCCGGCCGAACAGCCGGGCGAAACCGTGCGCGGCCAGGCGCAGGCAGCGGGCCAGCAGCAGGATCAGGCCGAAGGTGAGCAGGCTGATCCCGACCGTCCGGATCAGGTCGTACTCCTGCTGCGGGGGCATGCCGAGACGCACCCGAAGCTCGCGCTGCCACCGGGCGCCGAGCCAGAGGAAGAGCAGGATCAGCGGTGGCACCAGCACGAACAGCACCCGCCAGGCGATTCGCTCGACCCGGCGGGACGGTTGCCATCGCAGGCGGACCACCGCGGCGATCGCCGTGCCGCCCGCATACCCGAACGAGGCGGTCAGCCCGGCCACCACGCCCTGCAGAAACCAGGGCCGTGGGAGCAGGGAGGGGGTGTAGGTCAGGCAGTAGAAGAGGGCGCACACGCCGAAGCCGGTCACGCTCAGCCCGCAGCGGACGACCCGGCGGCTGGCCACCGCCGTCGGCGCCGACCGAAAAGAACCACCGCGCTGGGTCGGGATCCACGCCCGGGCCGGAGCCGGAACCACCATTCGCCGCATCGGTTCCCTCGCCCCCTCGTCACCGCCGTCGATTTGCGTGACCCGCGCGCCACCGGCGGTTACGTTGACCCGATGGCAGGATCTTCCGTTCGCACCCGGGCCGCAAGCGCGTTCGAGGCCCTGCTCCCATCATTGACCGCCGACGCCACCGAACGGCTGGGCCGGGCGGAGGCGCTCGCCTTCCTTGCCCGTTTCGAGACGTCGCTACTCGACATCTTCGAGCCACTGGAGAGCGTCTATGGCTCGGTTCCCCTCGCGGACCTGCTGAAAAGCGCTCTGGACGCGGCGGCGGAGCGACCGGAGTCACTACGCGAGCTCGATCGCCGGCGCGAGATCGACCCTCGCTGGTATCAGCGGGCCCGCCAGGTCGGCTACATCTGCTACGCCGACCGGTTCGCCCGGTCCCTTCGTGCGGTGGCCGACAACTTGGACTATCTGGGCGAGCTGGGTGTTACCTATCTGCACCTGATGCCGCTGCTCGCGCCCCGGCCCGGCGAGAACGACGGCGGGTACGCGGTGCAGGACTACCGAGCGGTCGATCCCCGGCTGGGCACGATGGCCGACCTGAGCACGGTCGCCGATCGCCTGCACGACCGGGGCATGAGCCTCTGCGTCGACCTGGTGCTCAACCACACCGCCCGGGAACACGCCTGGGCCCAGGCCTGGCTGGCGGGCGATCCGGCCTACGCGGATTTCTACATGTCGTTCCCCGACCGCGAGATGCCGGACGCCTACGAGCGCACGATCGTGCCGGTCTTCCCCGACCGGGCGCCGGGCTCGTTCACGCTCATCGACGGCCAATGGGTGTGGACCACCTTCTGGAGTTACCAGTGGGACCTCAACTGGGCCAGCCCGAACGTCTTCCGGGCCATGCTCGAGACGATCCTCTGGCTGGCCAACCGCGGCGTCGACGTCTTCCGCCTGGACGCCGTCCCGTTCCTCTGGAAGCGGCTCGGCACGACCTGTCTCAACCAGCCCGAGGTGCACCGGATCGTGCAGGCGCTGCGCGCGCTCACCCGGCTGGCGGCGCCGGGCGTGATCTTCAAGGCCGAGGCGATCGTGGCGCCCGACGACCTCGTGCCCTATCTCGGCGGGCACGACCGTTACCGCCCCGAGTGCGAGCTGGCCTATCACAACCAGTTGATGGTGATGCTCTGGAGCAGCCTGGCGACCAAGGACGCCCGGCTGATGGCGCAGTCGCTGAGGAGGATGAAGCCGATTCCGGCCGAGGCGACATGGGTGAGTTACGTGCGCGGGCACGACGACATCGGCTGGGCGATCAGCGCCGAGGACGCGGCCGCGGTCGGCTGGGACTGGTGGAACCACCGCAATTTCCTCAACTCGTTCTTTTCGGGTCGCTTCACTGGCTCCTATGCCCAGGGCATGCTTTTCCAGGAGAATCCGGACACCGGGGACGCCCGGATCTCGGGCGCCGCCGCGTCGTTGTGCGGGATCACCGACGACCCGGCGAGCTGGCCCGACGGCGTACGGCGGCTGATGTTGCTCTACTCGGTGGCGTTCGCCTTCGGCGGCATCCCGCTGATCTACATGGGTGACGAGCTCGCGATGCGCAACGACGACTCGTACCGGGACGACCCCGCGCTGGCCGACGACAACCGCTGGATGCACCGGCCGCAGATGGACTGGACGGCCGCGGCCCGGAGGCACGACCCGGCGACGCTCGAGGGCCGGGTCTTCGCCGGGCTGCGCGAGCTGATCGCCACCCGCAAAGACCTGCTCGCCCTGCGCGGCGGCGGCGACACCGCCATCGTCGGGGTCGACAACGGGCACGTCTTCGCATGGCGCCGCCGCCACCCGCGCAGCGGCACCTTCATCGGGCTGGCCAATTTCAGCGATCAGCCGCAGAGCGTCGAGGCCGCCGCGATCGGGCATGACGGCTGGCTCGAGACCGCGCTCAGCAGCGACGGCCCGCTCGACGTCCGCGAAGGGCGGGCCCACCTGCCCGCGCTCGGCTTCATCTGGCTGATTGAACGCTGATTTCCTTACATTTGCGCCCCTTGCTGCCGATCTCAGGCAACGAGGAGGGGCGAATTCATGCGGCTGCGCAACTGGATCGCTGTGGTGGTCGGCGTCGTCTTGCTGGTTGCCGCAGGCGGGATCGGTTTCTGGGTCAACCGGTCGGCTCTCGAGGCCGCGGACAACGTCCACAAGGCGGACTCCCGGGCCCTGGCCGTCAACAACGGCACCCTCGTCGGCCAGTTGCAGTGGCTGTCGGCCACCGAGCTGGGCCAGTTCATCGCCGACACGTCGCTGCACCTGGGCCGTGACAACGCTCAGGACAAGGCCGCGCTGAGCACCTTCGCCGGCAAGAGCACGACTTTCCGGTACGGAGCCATGCTGGTCGGCCTCGACGGCACCGTGCTCACCAGTTCGCGGACGACCGGGCTGCCCGCTGCCGACAACACCGGCTGGAAGCCCCTCTTCTCGATGCTCACCGCGGGTTCGAAGGCCGGCTTCTCGTCGATCATGGCGGTGGACGGCGTCTATCTCGAGGCCGTCGGGGTGCCGGTCGTGGTCGGTGGCGCCCCCGCGGCGATCCTGGTCGGCCTGAACAGCGTGGCCACGACCTCGCTGCAGCAATACACCGTCACGCTGAGCTCGCAGGCGCACCTGACCGCGGTCGTCGACAGCACCGGCACGATCGCCGCCACCAGCGAATCGAAGCTGCTCGGCACCCAGATCGATCCGGCCATCCTGCGCGCCGTCGCGGCCGACCCCACGACCGAGCTGGTCGAGTACTCCACCGTCGCCGGCACCCCGATGATCGCGATCGTGGTCGACGGCCTGCCGGGCGGCTGGACCTACGTGCGGATTCAGACGAAGAAGTCGTTCGACGGCGCGGTCCACCAGAAGAGCCAGACGCTGAACCTGACGCTGGGCGCGATGCTGCTGATCGGTGTGCTGGCCATGGGTGTGCTCGGCTACCGCACCCAGATCCAGCGCCGCCGCAACGAGGAACGCTTCCAGGCGCTCTTCCAGCACGCTCCCGACCTGGTCTCGGTGCTCGGCGCGGACGGCAACATCGAATACTCCAGCCCGAGCGCGGCCGCCGTGCTCGGTTTCCAGGAGGGTGCGCTCGTCGGCACCAGCGTTTTCGACATCGTGCACCCCGACCACCGCAACTACATGCGGGAGCAGTTCACCCTGCTGCTCTCCCGCCGCAACGCGGTGCTGCGCCTGCAGTGCCGGGTGCGCTCGGCCGAAGGCGAGTTCCGCTGGTTCGAGTTCACCGCCTCCAACCAGATGCACAACCCGTCGCTCAACGGCATCGTCATCAACGCGCGGGACATCTCGGAGAACCGCGCCTTCCAGGAGCGGCTGGCCCACGAGGCGCAGCACGACGCGCTGACCGGCCTGCCCAACCGGCGTCGCATGCAGGACGCGCTCGGCACCTCGCTGCGCGACGAGCCGGTCGCCGTGCTCTTCGTCGACCTCGACGGTTTCAAGCCGGTCAACGACGTGCACGGGCACGAGGCGGGCGACGAGTTGCTGCGTCAGGTGGCCGAGCGGCTCAACGCCTGCGTGCGGGAGCGGGACGTGCTGGCCCGGGTCGGCGGCGACGAGTTCGTCATCCTCATGCCGGGGGTGATGGCGGCCGAGGACAGCGAGGCGATGTGCGGCCGGATTCGGCATGCGCTCGAACTTCCCTTCCAGATCGGCGGGCACCAGGTGCGGATCGGGGCCAGCGTCGGCGTGCACCACGCGCCGGGAGCGACCGACCCCGACGAGGCGCTGCGGGCCGCTGACCACGCGATGTATGCAGTAAAGCGCTCACGCCCATCGTCCCGGCCGGCTCATCCACAGGCTCCCGCTTATCCACAGGAGCGTCGGGGCAGGCACCGCGCGGAGGACTGAGAGGGCACACTGATAGGCCCAGACCCCTCTGACGACAAGAACGGGCGGTGCCGGCGGTGTCCAAGATCCTCTCGCGTCGTGATCTCGACTTCCTGCTCTACGAGTGGCTCGACGTCGAGGCGCTGACCACCCGGGAACGATTCGCCGAGCACTCGCGGGACACGTTCGACGCCTTCCTCGACGTCTCGGCCCAGATCGCCGAGCGCGACTTCGCTCCGCACAACCGGCAGAGCGATCTCGAGGAGCCGACGTTCGACGGTGTCCGGGTGCACCTGATCCCCGAGGTGGCCGCGGCGCTCAAGGTCTTCAACGAGACCGGGCTGCTCAGCGCCACGATGGATGCCGAGGTCGGCGGGCTGCAACTGCCGCACGTGGTGGCCCGGGCCTGCTTCGCCTGGTTCCAGGCGGCCAACATCGCGACGTCGTCGTATTCGTTGCTCACGGCCGGAAATGCCAACCTGCTCCTGACGTACGGCACCCCGGCGCAGATCGACACGTTCGTCAAGCCGATGCTCGAGGGCCGTTTCACCGGCACGATGTGCCTCTCCGAACCGCAGGCCGGCTCCTCGCTCAGCGACGTGCTGACCCGGGCCGTCCCGGCCGGCGACGGCAGCTACCGGGTCACCGGCTCCAAGATGTGGATCTCGGGCGGCGACCACGAGCTGGCCGAGACGATCGTGCACCTCGTGCTGGCCCGGGCGGCCGGCGCGCCGGCCGGGGTCAAGGGTCTGTCGCTGTTCATCGTGCCCAAACACCACGTCGAGGCGGACGGCACGGTCGGCGAGCGCAACGGCGTGGTGCTGGCCGGGCTCAACCACAAGATGGGTTACCGCGGAACGACCAACGCCGTGCTCTCCTTCGACGACGCGACCGGTTATTTGGTCGGCGAGGAGGGCAAGGGCCTGGCCTACATGTTCCAGATGATGAACGAGGCCCGGATCGGGGTCGGGGCGGGCGCGGTGTCGCTCGGCTACACGGGCTATCTGCACGCGCTCGACTACGCCCGCGAACGCACCCAGGGCCGTCCGGTGGCGGGCAAGGATCCGGCGGCGCCGCCCGTGCCGATCATCAAGCACCCCGATGTCCGCCGCATGCTGCTCGCCTCCAAGACGTACGTCGAAGGTGGTCTGGCCCTGATTCTCTATGCGGCCAAGCTGCTCGACGAGCCCTCCGACGAAAATGACCTGCTCCTCGACGTGCTCACGCCGATCGTGAAGGCTTGGCCGTCGCAGTGGTGCCGGCTGGCCAACGACCACGCGATCCAGATCCACGGCGGCTACGGCTACACGCGTGAATACCCGGTCGAGCAGTTCTACCGCGACAACCGGCTCAACTCGATCCACGAGGGCACCGACGGCATCCAGGGCCTCGACCTGCTGGGCCGCAAGGTGATCATGCGAGGTGGGGCGGGCCTCCAGCTGCTGATCGGCCGCATCGTGACCACCGCCGTGGCCGCTCCGGCCGAGCTGGGCCGGCCCGTGATCGCCCTGTGCGACCGGTTGGCCGCCACCACCCGCAAGCTGTGGGCCGGCGGCGACCCGACCGCGGCACTGGCCAACTCCACGGCCTACCTGGAGGCCACCGGTCACCTGGTGATCGCCTGGCTGTGGCTCTCCCAGCTGGCCGCGGCCGAGGGCAGGGAGGGCTCCTTCTACGACGGCAAGCGCCTGGCCGCCCGCTACTTCCTCACCCACGAGCTGCCACGCGTGGGGCCGCTGCTCGATCTGCTCGACTCGGGCGACACCCTGTTGGCCGACCTGGACGACACCTGCCTCGGCTAGGTTGATCTCATGGCCACTTCGAGCAAGTCGCCGGCGACCGAGGTCGAGGTCGGCGACTTCACGGTGCGGGTGTCGAACCCGGGGCGGATCTACTTCCCCGACCTCGGGCTGACCAAGCTCGACCTGGTCAACTACTACCTGTCGGTGGGCGACGGCATCGTGCGGGCGCTCCGCGAGCGCCCGTGCATGCTGCACCGCTTCCCCGACGGGCTGGCCGGCGAAAAGGTCCACCAGAAAAGGGTGCCGAACGGGGCCCCGCCGTGGCTCGAGACGGTGCGGGTGAAATTTCCCCGCTACAACCGGCACGCCGACGAGCTCTGCGTGACCAAGGCGGCCGACGTCATCTGGGCCGTGCAGATGTCGACGGTCGAGTTCCACCCGTGGAACTCGCGCCGGGCCGACACCGAGAAACCCGACGAGTGGCGCATCGACCTCGACCCGATGCCCGACTGCCCCTACGACCGGGTGCGGAGTGTGGCCGCGGTGACCCACTCCGTGCTGGACGATTTGGGCATCACCGGCTACCCGAAGACGTCGGGCGGGCGGGGCCTGCACATCTATGTGCGGATCGAGCCGTCGTGGGGCTTCGGCGATGTGCGCCGGGCCGCGCTGGCCTTCGCCCGCGAGGTGGAACGACGGGCCCCCGACGACGTCACGACCACGTGGTGGCGCAAGGACCGCGACCCGTCGGCGCTGTTCGTCGACTACAACCAGAACGCCCGCGACCACACGATCGCCAGCGCCTATTCGGTGCGGGGCGTGCCCACGGCCACCGTCTCCACGCCGGTCACCTGGGCCGAGATCCCCGATGCCGACCCGCGCGACTTCACGATTTTGACCGTGCCGGCCCGGTTCGCCGAGCTCGGCGACCTGCACGCCACCATCGACGACAAGGCCCACTCCCTCGACACGCTGCTGGAGTGGGCCGTCCGAGACGAGAAAGCCGGCCTGGAAGGCCCGGCCGACGCCGACTCAGCGGGCTGAGAACTCCGGTCAGAAGGAGTAGGGGCCGAAGCGGCCCCAGGCGACGATCGCGGCCAGGACCAGCAGGACGACGTTGCCGATGACCATCGGGTTTTCCTTGCGGCGGGCATGCACGATCACGGCGCCGATCATGATGATGACCAGGCCGGTGGCGGCCAGCGGGACCAGGATCGGGGCGATGTCGAGCAGGGCCGGGAGGATCAGGCCGATCGCGGCCAGGATCTCGACGGCGCCGATCAGCTTGATGTTGGTGGCGCTGTAGTCGTCCGTCCAGCCCATGCCCGAGGCGGCCAGTTTCTCCTTCGGCTGGGCCAGTTTCATCACCCCGGCACCGAGAAATGCCACGGCCAGCACGGCGGCGATGATCCACAAGACGATGTTCACGAGGTCTCCCGAGGCCTGAAAAGGTTCATGCGTTAAGCAAGACCCTAGGGCCGGGTACTTCACGACGCAAGTATCTGGCCTCCGCAAGATTCTTCATCCGTGAAGTTATTGTGGTGGCATGGACGACGTTGCGGAGCCGCGCTGGCTCGACACCGACGAGCAGCTCAGCTGGGTGGCCCTGGTCGGCTTGCTGATGCGGTTGCCGGCCGAGCTCGACGGCCAGTTGCAGCGCGACGCCGGGGTCACCCATTTCGAATATCAGGTGCTGTCGGGCCTGTCGATGTCGCCCGGGCGCAGCGCCCGGATGAGCACCCTGGCCGGGCTGGCCGAGGGCTCACTGCCCCGGTTGTCGCAGGTGGTGGGCCGGCTCGAGAAGCGGGGCTGGGTGCGCCGCGCGCCCGATCCGAGCGACGGCCGGGCCACCCTGGCCATCCTGACCGAGGCCGGTTGGGAAAAGGTCGTCGCCACCGCGCCGGGGCACGTCGAGGCCGTCCGGCGGTTCGTTTTCGACCCGTTGACCAAGGCCCAGCAACGTCAGCTCGGCGCGATCGGCCGGCGCATCCTGGGCGCCATCGACCCGGACGACGACTGCCCCAGCGGCGGCGCCTGACCGGCGAACAGCCGAAGGGGTCGCGCTAGGCGGTCGTGCCGCGGACCCAGGGCAGGGCGAGGCGCTCGATCAGGACGAGGGCGTAGTAGAGGACGATGCTGACCAGGGCCATCAGGGTGAGCGCGGCGAAGGCGGTGGCCGTGTCGCCCTGGCCCGCGGTCTGCACGATGATCGTGCCGAGGCCCTCGTCGACGCTGCCGGACTGCATCTCGCCCACAGCCACGCCGATCACGGCCAGCGGCATGGCCAGTTTCAGGCCGACGAAGATCTGGGGCAGGGCCGCGGGCAGGCGGACCCGCAGGAAGGTCTGCACGCGGGTGGCGTCGAGCGAGCGGGCCAGTTCGGCCAGGTCGGCGGGCGTGCTGGTGAGGCCGGTCGCGGTGGAGAGCACGATCGGGAAGAAGCAGAGCAGGAACGCCATCGCCAGGACCGGAGTGGTGCCGAAGCCGAACCACGCGATCATCAGGGGCGCGATCGCCACCTTGGGGACGGCGTTCAGCGCGACCAGCAGCGGGCCGAACGCGCGCTCGAACGGTTTCCAGGCGGCGATCGCGGTGCCGAGGAGACCGCCGACGACGACCGAGAGCCCGAAGCCGATCAGGGTGACCCGGGTCGTGTCCCACGTGGTGTTGAGCAGCAGCTCGGGATAGGCGCCGAAGGCTTTCACGACGTCGACCGGCGACGGCAGGATGATCGGCTGGATCGCGAAGATCTCGACGGCGGCCCACCACACGGCGACGGTCAGGGCGAGACCGAACACCGGCCAGATCACCATGGACGGCGTCACCCGCCGGGCGGGGCGTTCCGGACGGGCCACTGCGGCCTCCGACGGGGGCGTCAGGGTGTCGTGCACCGGGCTCCTCATAGGACGAGAAAAACGTACGGGGTGCGCCGTCGCCGGCGCACCCCTGACGCTACTGACCGATCAGGCCTTGGGAGTCAGGTCGAAGTTGATGACCTGCTCGGGCTTGAGGCCCGCCTCGATCTGACCGGAACCCTGCAGGATCGCGATGCTGCGGGCGACCCGCTCGGCGTCGAGCGCACCGACCGGGATGCCGGCCGCGGCCGACTTCACGTACGGGCCCATGAGCGTGAGCTCGGCGGCGACGCCCTCCGGCTTGGCCGTGGCGACGTACTTCTGCATGATCTTGCCGGCCTCATCGGGATTCTCGACGGAGTCGGAGAGACCCTTGAGCAGCGCCCCGGTGAACTTCTTGACCTTGTCCGGGTTGTCCGTCGCGTACTTGGTCGACGTGATCAGCACGTTGCCGTACAGGTCCTGCAGGTAGTCGCTGTAGGGCAGCACGACGGCCTTCTTGGGCTTGGCGACCGTCTCGACGGTGGGCTTGCCCACGACGAACTGGCCGATGCCCGCGACCTTGCCCGAGGCGAGCGTGCCGATCAGGTCCTGGGCCTTGCCCTGCTGGAACTTGACCTTGCTGGCGTCGACGTTGGCCAGCTTGGCGTAGGTCGGGAACAGGGTCGTGACCACCGAGCCGGGCGCGTCGACCAGCGTCTTGCCCTCAAGGTCCTTGGGCGCGTTGATGCCGTTGCCCTCGAGCGAGATGATCGCGGCCATCGTGCGCTGCTGGATGGCGGCGACCGCGGTGAAGCCGGTGGTCTTGTCCTTGCCGCCGGCGCTGATCAGGCCACCGGTCAGGTCGATCGGGGTGAACTGGGCGTTCCCCGCGATGATCGACTTGATGTTCTCGCCGGAGCCGGCGCCGGGCTTGACCTCGACGTCGAAGCCGGCCTCCTTGAAGTAGCCCTTCTCGAGCGCCACGTAGGCGTACGAGTCGCGGCCGAACGTGCCGAACGAGGTCAGGTAAGTGATCTTCTCGAGCGCGGCGCCGTTGCTGCCACCGTCGCCGTCAGCCGAGTCGTCGCTGCACCCGGCGGCGGCGCTCATCGAGAGAGCGAGCGCGCCGGCGACAACGGAACGTACGAGGGTCCTTCTCTGCACCGTGATCCTTCCCGACCTGGTTCGGTCGATGGGGGAGACGGCTTCGGAGCAAATGGTGCGCCGCGGCCGTGGGGGTGGAACGTGGGACAGGGGTGCCCCGACCGGGGATCGTAGGGCAAACTGGCACATGCATCGGTGACAGATTCATCTCAAATGCCGAAGTGGACGTATTCCCGGCTATGGATCATGATGGTTCGGTATGCGTCCGGATCGGCGTTCATTAGGGACAATGATGCGTGTCTGTCTGTTCACCGAGCCTCATCGGGGTGCGACGTACGACACTCAATTGAGGTTCGCGCGGCACGCCGAGGACGCCGGTTTCGAGGGCCTTCTGCGAGCTGACCACTACCGTGCGCTCACCCCCGACCCCGGGTTGCCGGGGCCGACCGACGCCTGGATCACCCTCGCCGGGCTGGCCCGCGAGACGACCACCCTGCGGCTCGGCACCATGGTCAACTCGGCCACCTTCCGGCTGCCCGGTCCACTGTCGATCATCGTGGCGCAGGTCGACCAGATGAGTGACGGCCGCATCGAGCTGGGCATGGGCGCCGGCTGGGTCGAGCGCGAGCACACCGCGTACGGGATTCCGTTCCCCTCGGTCGGCGAGCGCTTCGACCGGCTCGAGGAGCAGCTCGAGATCCTGACCGGGTTGTGGGGCACGCCCGACGGCGAGACCTACTCGTTCACCGGCAAGCACTACCAGCTGGTGGACGCGCACGCGCTGCCGGCGCCGACGCAGCGACCGCATCCGCCGATCATCGTCGGTGGCCGGGGCCCGAGGCGTACGCCGGAGCTCGCGGCCCGCTACGCCGACGAGTTCAACATGCCGTTCAAGACCGTGGCCGAGACCGCGGTGGCCTTCGACCGCGTCCGGGCCAAGGCCGACGAGCTCGGCAAGACGCTCACCCTGTCGGCCGGCATCGTGGTCGCGATCGGCCGCACCGACGTCGAGGCCCAGCACCGGGCCGCTCCCCTGCACGTCAAGAGCGTGCTGCCGCCCGAGGATCCGGTGGTCGGCTCGCCCGCCCGCCTGGTCGAGCGGATCGAGGAGATGCGCGCGATCGGCGCCACCCGCGTCCACCTCCGCATGATCGACATGGACGACCTGGATCACCTCGACCTGATCGCCTCCGAGGTGCTGCCTCAGCTGTCCAAGTAAGCCAGGACGGCGAGCACGCGGCGGTTGTCGTCCTCCGACGGCGGCAGCCCGAGCTTGGTGAAGATGTTGTTGATGTGCTTGCTGACCGCTTTCTCGGTGACGAAGAGCCGGCCCGCGATCGCCGCGTTGGAGCGCCCGGAGGCCATCTCCCCCAGCACCTCGCGCTCGCGGGCGGTGAGCACGTCGAGGGGCCGCGAACGGTCGAGCAGCCGGGCCACGACCTCGGGGTCCATCACCGTGCCGCCACCGGCCACCTGACGCACCGCGTCGATGAACTGGGCGACGTCGGAGACCCTGTCCTTGAGCAGGTAGCCGACCCCGCCCCGGCCCTCGGAGAGCAGCTCACGGGCGTAGAGCGGCTCGACGTGCTGGGAGAGCACCAGGATCGGCAGGCCGGGCGCCTGGCGACGGGCCGCGATGGCCGCCTGCAGCCCCTCATCGGTGAAGGTGGGGGGCAACCGCACGTCGAGGACCGCCACGTCGGGTTTCTGCTCGAGCAGGGTGGGCAGCACGTCGGGACCGCGGCCGACGACGGCCACGACCTCGAACAGGAACGCCTGCAGCAGCCGGGTCAGTCCGTCCCGGAGGAGAGCATGGTCCTCGGCGATGACAACACGCACGGCAGCTCCATGGTCACGACGGTCGGCCCGCCTGCGGGGCTGGACACGGTCATCGTGCCATCGAAGGCGGCGAGCCGTCGTTCCATTCCGATGAGGCCCGTACCACGTCCTGGTTCGGCTCCGCCCTGCCCGTCGTCGCCGACCTCGAGCCGGAGCAGGTCGCCGACCCGGTGCAGGCTGACGTAGGCGAACGTGGCGCCGCTGTGCCGCTGCACGTTGGTCAGGGCCTCGGCGACGGCGAAGTAGGCAGCCGACTCGACCGGTGTCTCGAGCCGGCCCTGCAGGTCGGAGTCCACCGAGGTCGGGATGCGCAGGTTGAGGGCGAGCGCCCGGACGGCGCCGTCGAGGCCGCGCTCGGCCAGCACCGGCGGGTGGATGCCGCGGACGAGGTGGCGCAGCTCGACGAGCGCGGTCGAGCTGGACTCGCGGGCCTCGGCCAGCAGCTTGCGGACCGTGCCGGGGTCACGGTCGATCAGCTCCTCGGCCAGCCCGATGGTCATGCCCAGCGCCACCAGGCGGGCCTGGGCGCCGTCGTGCAGGTCACGCTCGATGCGGCGCAGCTCGGCGGCCTGGGCGTCGACCGTGTCGGCCCGGGTGACGGTGAGCTGGGTGACCCGCAGGCGTAGTTCGGCGGCGCGGGTGGGCGCCAGGAAGACCCGGCTCAGGAGGGCCTCGGTCTTGCGCAGGTGGGGGGCGACGGCCAGGCCGAGGGCCAGGATGAGCACGCCCTGCGGGAAGGACAGGAAACCTTCGGCCACGCTCCGGATCGGCCACATCGCGCCGTAGCCGGACCACTCCCCGAAGAGATACATCCAGAGCGGCAACAGGACGATGCCCTCCACCCCGTACGCGGGCACGGCCAGCGTGAGGACGCCGAGCACCAGCCCGCCCACCGCACCCGGCAGCAGCCAGGCGAAGTCACGCCAGGTGGCCGGGTCCGTGATGATCCACTTGTAGCGGGCCCAGCCGACCGGCGCCATGCCCTCGGGCTTGGGACGATAGGGCCGGGCGATGCCGACGCCGTACCAGCCGGCCACCCGCCGCGAGGCGTTGGCCCGCAGCCGGATCAGGGCGGTCACCGCGGGCAGCAGGAACAGCCCTATCCCGAGCACCGGGGTCAGCACCAGCGACACCACAAAGAGCACGAAAAGCGGGAAGTTCAGGACCGCGAGGACGATGGCGAGCACCCCGGCGGCCACCGCCTTCAGCCCGTCCCGTAACCAGTCTCTTGTCTCCACGTCCTCATCCTGACCCACCGCGCGGCCCAACTCAGTAGTGCTAGCCCTACCAAGGTTCGGGGGTTCTGCACTCCTGACCTTGAGGGGGTCCACACGGTTGGCTCAGCGCATGACGACAATGGCAGAGCGGCCGCGCGCGACGGCCGGAAGTGACTTCGCCGAACTGGGGCGCCGGATCAACGCCGCCGGGCTGATGCGCCGCCGGCCCGCCTACTACGCCGTACGGCTGAGTGTGGTCGCCGCCGCCCTGGTGTTCGGCTGGGGCGCCTTCGCCCTGATCGGCGCCTCCTGGTGGACGCTCGCCGTCGCCGCCTTCCTCGGGCTGGTCTTCGCCCAGACCGCGCTGGTCGCCCACGACCTCGCGCACCGGCAGGTCTTCCGCACCAACCAGCCGAGCGCGCGGGCCGGTCTGGTCGCGGGCAACCTGGCCATCGGCATGTCCTACGGCTACTGGATGGACAAGCACACCAAGCATCACGCCAACCCCAACCACGACGACCTCGACCCGGACGTCGGCCCGGGCGTGCTGGTCTGGTCGCGCGAGGCGGCCGAGGGCAAGGGATTCCTCACCCGCTATCAGGCGTACTTCTTCTTCCCGCTGTTGACCCTGCTCGGTCTGTCGCTCAAGCGGGACAGCGTGAAATGGATCCTGGCCAAGGGCAAGCGGCTCGAGGGCGCGCTGATCGCCCTGCACCTGGTCGGCTATGTCGCGGCCCTGCTGCTGGTGCTCAACCCGTGGCAGGCACTCGCCTTCTTCGTCGTGCACCAGGCCGTCTTCGGTGTCTACTTGGGAATGACCTTCGCCCCCAACCACAAGGGCATGCCGCACCCCACCGGCGACGAGGACTTCCTGCGCAAGCAGGTGCTGACCTCGCGCAACGTGCGCGGCGGACGGCTGACCGACGTGGCCCTGGGCGGGCTCAACTATCAGATCGAGCACCACCTCTTCCCCGGCATGCCGTCACCCAACCTGCCCAAGGCGCAGCCGATCGTGCAGGCCTACTGCGAAGAGATCGGCGTCTCGTACGAGGTGACGAGCCTGACCGATTCGTACGGCCAGGCTCTGCGTCACCTGCACGACGTCGGAGCGGAACTCAGAGGCTAGCGGGGATGTTGCGGAGGTTGGTCCGGGCCAGGCGCACCATCTGGCCGACGCCGCCGGACATCACGGAGCGTCCGGCGGCCAGGGCGAACCCGAGCGCCTCCTCCTTGGTGATGTGCGGCGGGATCTCCAGCGCGTTCGGGTCGGTCACGACGTCGAGCAGGGCCGGGCCGTCGTGGTCGAGCACCGAGCGCAGCGCCCCGCGTACCTCGTCGGGCTTCTCGACCCGGATGGCGTGCAGGCCCGCGGCCCGGGCGATCGCCGCGAAGTCGACGTGGTCGTGGTCGGTCTCGAACGGCGGGTCACCGGCCACCAGCATCTCGAGCCGCACCATGCCGAGGCTGGAGTTGTTGAAGACCACGACCTTGACCGGCAGGTTGTGCAGGCGGGCGGTGAGCAGCTCGCCGAGCAGCATGGCCAGGCCGCCGTCGCCGGACATGGAGACGACCTGCCGGGACGGGTCGAGTTTCTGGACGCCGAGCGCGTGCGGCAACGCGTTGGCCATGGTGCCGTGGACGAACGAGCCGACCAGGCGGCGACGGCCGTTCGGCGTGATGTAGCGGGCCGCCCAGCTCGTGCACATGCCGGTGTCGGCGGTGAACACGGCGTCGTCCGAGGCCTCCTCGTCGAGCACCGAGGCCACGTACTCCGGGTGGATCGGGACCAGATTTTCGACATCCTTGGTGTACGCCCCCACGACGCGCTCGAGCTCGTCGACGTGCTTCTTCAGCATCTTGTGGAGGAACTTGCGGTTCTTGGGTTCGAGCTTGGGCAGCAGGGCCCGGATCGTGGCGCCGACGTCCCCGGCCACGCCCACCTCGAGCGCCGTCCGCCGGCCGAGCCGCGACGGGTCGATGTCGACCTGGATCGTGTTTTTCTGGGGCAGGAACTGCCGGTACGGGAAGTCGGTGCCGAGCAGCAGGAGCAGGTCGGCCTCGTGGGTCGCCTCGTAACAGGCGCCGTAGCCCAGCAGACCCGACATCCCCACGTCGTACGGGTTGTCGTACTGCAGCGACTCCTTGCCCCGCAGCGTGTGCCCGACCGGCGCGGCCAGCACGTCGGCCAGCTGCAGCACCTCGTCGCGGGACTGGGCGCACCCGATCCCGGCGAAGATCGCCACCGTGCCGGCCGCGTTGATCCGCTCGGCCAGATCCTCGATCACCTCGGCCGGCGGGGCGCCGAGCACCGGCCCGGCCACCGCGTGCCCGTGACCGGTGTCCTGGGTCGCGTCGGCCGCGAGCACGTCGCCCGGCAGCACCAGGACGGCCGCGCCGCGCTTGCCGACGGCCTGCTGGATGCCCATCCGGGCCATCCGCGGCATCTGCTCGGCCGACGACACCATCTCGGTCCAGTGGCTGGCCTGGCTGAACAACTGTTTGGGGTCGGTCTCCTGGAAGAAGCCGGAGCCGATCTCGGTCGAGACGATGTGCGACGCCAGCGCGAGCACCGGGGCGCCCGAGCGGTGCGCGTCGAAGACGCCCTGGATCAGGTGCGTGTTGCCCGGCCCGCAACTGCCCGCGCAGACGGCCAGCTTGCCGGTGATCTGGGCCTCGGCGGCCGCCGCGAAGGCCGCCGCCTCCTCGTTGTGAACGTGCACCCACTCGATCGCGTCATTGCGCCGGATCGAATCGGACAGCGCGTTCAGGCTGTCCCCCACGAGCCCGTAGATGTGCGTCACGCCGGCCTCGACCAGCACCTCGACCAACTGGTCAGCGACTGTCTTTCCCTTACCGAACACCGCGGCCTCCCCGCCTTCGTGCGAATGTGCGAGGGATACCCGTGCAGTCGAGCCCTCGAACGGAGCCGGAGATGGATCTGCGTCTCACTAAGAAGGTGGCCGTCGTCACCGGCGGTAGCGCCGGAATCGGATTGGCGATCGCCCGCGGCCTCGCGGCCGAGGGCGCCGATCTCGCGTTGTGCGCCCGCGACGAGGAACGGCTGCGCGCCGTTTCTCGGGAAATCAACGACCAGTTCGAAGATGTACGCGTCCTGACCATCCCCGCCGACTTGACCGTACCGGGCGATTCGGTGCGCGTGGCCGAACTCGTCGCACAGGAACTCGGCGGGGCTGACATCCTCGTCAACAACGCCGGCACCGGGAGCGAGGAGACGATCCTGGAGGCCCCCGACTCCCGCTGGCAGCATTACTGGGAGCTGCACGTGATGGCCGCCGTGCGCCTGGCCCGCGAGCTGGCGCCGCAGATGAAGGCCAAGGGCGGCGGCGTGATCCTGCACAACGCGTCGATCTGCGCCACCCAGCCGCTGGGCTACGAGCCCATCTACAACGTGACCAAGGCGGCGCTGGTCATGTTTTCCAAGTGCCTGGCCAACGAGCTGATCGGCGACAACATTCGCGTCAATGCGGTCAACCCGGGGCTGGTGATGACCGGGGACTGGGTGAAGACCGCGAAGGCGCTGACCGAGGGCACCGACCAGACGTGGGAGGAGTATCTGCAGAAGATCGCCGAGGACAACGCGCCGATCAAGCGCTTCGCCACGCCCGAGGAGGTGGCGGACTTCTTCGTCTATCTCTGCTCGCCGCGCGCTTCCTACTCGGTGGGGTCGACCTATTACGTCGACGGCGGCTGGCTCAACGTCACGACCTGACGTTCTGCTCCAGAAAAGGGACCAGGAGCGGAAGGACGGCCGGGGCCTGCATGGCCACCATGTGGTCGGCTTTTTCCACGAACCGGATTTCCCACCCCTGGCCTTCCAATTCGGCTCGGTGCTCGCGGAGCGGCTCGGCGAGGGCGACACGAGCGTCGTCCCACGACGGGCCGTACTGGATGTCGTCGTTCTCACCGGCGAAGGCCAGCCGGGGAAGGCCGAGCCGGACGGAACGCTCGTCGAAGCCGCGCAGCGACTCGTAGAGCGTGACGAACTGGCGGGTCTGATCGGGCGTCTGGGTGAAGGCCACCGAATCCCAGTCGCCCGCCACGGCCTCGCCGGTCGGCGGGGGCGGCGGATTTTCGGCCATGCGGTGGGCGGTGCGGGTGACGGCGAGCATCGCGTCGTAGGGGCCGCCGAGCGGCGGATAACCACCCATGACCAGGGCGGTGAGCCGGTCGGTGCGGACGGCGAGCTGCAGGCCGGCCAGGGCGAGCCAGGAATAGCCGAAGTAGGCGAACCGGTCGGCCCCGGCCGCGTCGGCCATCGCGAGCAGGTCGGCCGCCACGGCGTCGGCGGTCAGCGTGAGCGGCGCCGGGTGCGCCTGCCGGTGGCCCTCGTAACCGGCGGCCACGACCCGGAAGCCGGCGTCGGCCAGGCCGGTGGCGAGGGTGTCGCCGAGATTGGGGTCGGCGCCCCAGGCCCGCATGGTGTCGGCCTGCTCGCCCTCGACGATCGCCGGGCTGATCGGGAGGAGGATGGCGGGGCCGTCACCTCGGACTGTCACCTCGAGGGTCGATCCGTCGTGGAGTCGCGCTGTCCGCATGCAAAACACTATACACTGTCAGGAGTTATGGACGCTCACCTTCAGCGGCTCTGGCGGCACCGCGGGACGACGCTGCCCACGCCCCGTCGCGGGCCTCGCCAGCAGCTCGACCTGGACGAGATCCTGGCGGCGGCGATCGCGATCGCGGACGACGCCGGGCTCGGTGCGGTCTCGACCCGGGCGGTGGCCGCGCGCTTCGACAAGACGGCGATGGCGCTCTATCCGTACGTGGGCACCAAGGAAAACCTGCTCGCGCTGATGCAGGACCAGGCCTCGGCCATGCCGGAGTTTCCCGAGGGGCTGCGCGACTGGGCCACGGCGCTGTTCGAGGTCTACCTGGCCCATCCGTGGCTGACCGAGCGGTCGTGGGCGCAGGCGAGCCAGGGGCCGAACGAGCAGGACTGGATGGAGCGGTTGCTCGGGATCCTCGACCGGCTGGCGGTGCCGGCGGGGTCGCGGGCGCCGACGGTCACCATGCTCTACGCAACCGTGCGAGCCACCGCGCAAACGGCGGCGGCCTATCGGCGGTTGACGGCCGAGGACGAGGCGGCCTGGGTCGGACGGGCGGCCGCCGTTCCCGATTTCGCGGAACGCTTTCCCCGCTCGACCGGGCTCGCGCCGATCACGCCGCGGTGGCAGGACGCCCCGTACGCCGGCTTGCTCGCCGCCGTCGATCTTTTGGTCGCCGGTCTCACTTCGGTGGCCGCCGAAACGTCACCGCCCGAGAATGAGGCATGACCACCGCCGCTGATCTGGCCGCGCTCGCCGGGCTGCTGGCCGACGAGACGCGGGCCGCCATGTGCCTGGCGCTGCTCGACGGTCGGGCCTGGACGGCCGGCGAGCTGGCCCTGCACGCGGGGGTCGCGCCGTCGACGGCGACCGAGCATCTGCACCGGCTGGTCGCGGGTGGGCTGCTGATCGAGCGGCGTCAGGGACGGCACCGGTACGTCCAGCTGGCCGACGAGTCGGCGGCCGGCCTGATCGAGGACCTGGCCGCCCGGCTCCCCCACCGGCCGGCGCCGGTCACGGGGTTACGGGCCGCCACGGCCTCGGCGGCGCTGCGGCGGGGGCGCACCTGTTACGACCACCTGGCGGGGCAGCTCGGGGTCGCCTTGACGGACGCGATGACCGGGGCCGGGATGCTCGATCAGGCGGGCGGGTTCGCGCTCACCGCGTACGGGAAGGACTGGCTCGTCTCGGAGATCGGAGTGCCGCCGGAAACGCTGCGCGCGGGACGGCGACCGCTGGCGCGAGGGTGCCTCGACTGGACCGAGCGGCGGCAACACCTGGCCGGCGTGGCCGGAGCCCGGCTGTGCGAGACACTCCTCGCGCACCGGTGGGTGATCCGGATCGGGTCGGGCCGCGCGGTGCGGCTCACCCCGACGGGAACGACGCGGCTCCGTCCGCTCCTAGGCGGCGACTAGAGCCGGTAGCGGTACGGCACTGAACCCGGCCACGGTCAGGGCGTCCACCTGCGTCGGCGTGCCGTCGGCGGTGAGCCGGAACTGCCCGCCGGCCGCCTTCCCCACCACGAAGACGATCAGGTTGACGACGACCGCGGCGACGACGACGACCGCGATGATCACCGGTCGGCTATGCATGCGCGGCCTGCTTCAGGTAGGCCTGGATGCGGTCGAACGCGCCGGCCCAGACCTCGCCGGTGAAGAAGTCGCGGACCTCGGGCACCGGGAAGCCGCTCTGCACGACGGTCACGAGCGTGCCGCCGTCCTTCTTCTCGAACGTCATCTCGATGCGGGTGGTCATCTCCATGCCGTCCGGGCCGGACCCGGTCGACTCGGTGACCAGGCGGCTCGGCCGGTCGATCTCGAGGAAGGTCTGCGTCTCGCGGAACAGGGTGTCGCGGTTCGGGCCCCAGACGGCGGTCTGCTGGCCGCCCACCCGCAGGTCCACCTCGATCTCGACGATGCCCGGCTCCTCGTCGAGGATGCTGAACCAGATCTTCTGCTTCTCGGCGTCGGTGTAGGCGTCGAAGACCTCCTCCGGCGTCGCCGGGAGCTGCCTGGTCAACCGCATGTCCAAGGTCATTTGCCGTGCTCCTCGCTCGGTACGCCGCGGCGCATCGTGAAGTAGGCGTCGAGGCCGTCGAGGCGCCGCGCCCAGAGTCGTTGGTAGAAGCTGATCCAGGCCATGGCGTCGTCGAGCGGCTGCGCGGCGAGCCGGCACTGCCGGGTGCGCCCGACCTTTTCGGTGACCACGAGACCGGCGTCCTCGAGCACCTGCACGTGTTTCTTCATGCCGGTCAGGCTCATGCCGGTCGGCTCGGCCAGCTCCCCGATGGTCGCCGGCCCGTCGCCCAGCCGCACCAGAACGCCGCGCCGCGTGGCATCCGCGAGCGAGGCGAACACTCGATCCAATTCCTGTTGCTGAACCACACGGTTCACTATAGGAAACTGAACCACGAGGTTCAACGTTTTCAGCGACCGAATTTGGCGCGCGCCTCGTCGGTCACCGGGGTGAAGAGGTTGACGAGGTTGCCGTCGGGGTCGCGGAACAGCAGGGCACGATTGCCCCACGGCATGGTCGTGGGCTCGGTCACGACGTCCTCCAGGGATTCGCGCAGGCGGGCGAACTCGGCGTCCACGTTGTCGACGAGGAACTCGAGGATGGCGCTGCGGTTGGCGGCCGGCTCGGCCGAACCCGGGCCGAAGAGCGGAACCGTCCGGTCGCTGCCGATGGCCAGCGTGCCGATCGCGGTCGGGATCTCGGCGAACAGCTCGTTGCCCCAGACCGCGCTCACACCAGTGACCTGCTCGTAGAAGGTGACCATCCGCTTGACGTCGGCCGTGATGACTCGGGTCGAAATGAAGTTCATGCGAGCCACGCTAGGACCGATACCGGGCGGAACCCGCCCGGTATTTGTGGAAATCTTGGAGGCGTGACCCGACCGCTCTCCCGCGTGCTCGCCCTGCTCGAGATCCTGCAGACCGGCGGCACCCACAGCGCCGCGACGCTGGCCGACCGGCTCGGCGTCGACGAACGTACGGCCCGCCGATACGTGCAGCATCTGATCGACCTCGATGTGCCCGTCCGGGCCGTACGCGGGCGTTATGGGGGTTTCCGGCTCGCTCCCGGCTATCGCATGCCGCCGCTCATGCTCACCGACGAGGAGGCGCTCGCGATCCTGCTCGGGCTGATGGCGGGCCGGGCCTCCGGGGCGATCCCGGCGCCCGCGGCGGCCACGGAAAGCGCGGCGGCCAAGGTGCGCCGGGTCCTGCCGCAGCAGCTGGCGACGCGGCTCGACCGGCTCGCGCTCAGCTTCGCGGCGCCCCGGCGGACGGAATCCGACTCGCTCGGGCACCTGGGGCTGCTGGCCGAGGCGGCCGGGGCGCGGCGGGCCGTCCGGATCGAGTATCGGGACAGCGGCGAGCGGACCATTCATCCGTACGGCGTGGTGGCTCATGGCGGCCATTGGTATGTCACGGGGGCCGACTCGGCGAGCGGGGAGGACCGGACGTTCCGGCTCGACCGCATCCGCGCCGCGTCCCTGCTGACCGAGACCTTCGAAACGGTCGCGCAGAGCGACCTGCTCACCGTGCTCGCGGAATCGCCTCGGCGGCACGCGGTTTCGGTGCGGGTGCAGGCGACCGCCGATCACCTCGACCGCCGAGTGCCCCGCGGACTGGCCACGGTGGAATCTTTGGACGACGGGACGTGGTTCCGGGTGCGGCTGCAGGTCGAGGAGCTCGACTGGGTGCCGTCGCTGCTGGCCTGGATCGACCGGCCGTTCGTGATCGAGCAACCGGCCGCGCTGAACGACCACGTGCGGGCGCTGGCCGACCGGCTCGCCGGCTACGCCTGACTGTGCCCCCGGGGAGATTCGAACTCCCGGCCTCCGGATCCGCAATCCGGCGCGCTCTCCACTGCGCCACAGGGGCTTCGTATCGTCGGGTGGTCTCGAACCACCGGCCTCCGCCTTATGAGGGCAGCGCTCTCCCGCTGAGCTACGACGATCCGGTCTGCTGCGTCCTCCTTGGTTGCGCCCTCCTTGGTTGCGGACGTGGAACGTCCGGATCTCGTTCTAAGGTGCTGTCATGTTGTCGCGAACATCTAGCATGTGGTGGGGCATGGCCGTCGAGGCGCCCGACCCGGCTGCGCTGGCCCGCTTCTACTCCGCGCTGATCGGCTGGCCCGTGGTCCACGAGGAACCCGGCACCACGGTGCTGGCCACCACGCCGGACGGCTCCAACTTCGTCGTCTTCCAGCAGGCCACCGATTACTCACCGCCGGTCTGGCCGCCGGTCGACGGCCGGCAGCGCCCGATGATGCACTTCGACTTCCAGGTCGGCGACCTCGACTCGGCGGTGGCCGAGGCGCAGGCGTTGGGGGCCAAGCTTTCGGACCACCAACCCCAGGAGCACGTACGGGTCCTCGTCGACCCGGCCGGGCACCCGTTCTGCCTGTGCCGCGAGAACGAGTGATTCGCTTTGTTCGCGGTTTGGTCAGGGCGGTTTTGTCAGGGGTCAGGGCGGCGGTCGGCGCGTTGGCCGGGTAGCGCAAGTAGTCCCATCAGCCAGCCCGGCGGTCGCCTTACCCGTCGCAGCCGGCCCGCGTCGACCGTCGCCTTCCCCCGTTTATTCGGTTGTTTATGGAATTGTGGAAATGGCGCGCACGGGCGGCAGGATTCGAACCTGCACCTTACGGCTTTGGAGGCCGGAGCTCTTCCATTTGAGCTACGCCCATAAGTCATTGCAGCGCGGCTGAACAAATACTCAGCCGACTGTGATCGATCGAGAAGGGCTGACCTGGACCAGGCTCCCGCGAGCGGCACGATGAGCTTGGCGGGCGTTGTATTGCCCTGAGCTGCATGGCCACGCTTTGCGGCTCGATCGCCTTGGTCAGCTGGATCGTCGCAGGCGCCATCGCGGGAGAACCCCACCGCATGGCGTGCGCATCTCCGCGGCACCCACACCGAGGTCGACGATCATGGCTTCCTGCCACATCATCTCGATCCCCTTTCGTGTGGCGCTCTCGCGGACTCCTCAGACAATAGAGCACGCCATTCTCCGTACGCAATCCTTTTCTTCTCTTGACTTGAACCAAGGTTCATGTCGGAGGCTCCGTAGAAAGGAGAATCCTCGTGGAGATCGGTGTCATCCTCCCGTCGCTCGCGACCCAGCAACGCGAACAGCTCGACCTGCCGGCCGCCGCCCGCCACGCCGAGGCCCTGGGTCTCGCCGGCGTTTGGCACGGCGACCACCTGGCCACCGGCATGCCGTCCGTGGACTGCGCGGTGGCCCTGGCGACCGCGGTCGCCGTCACCACCCGCATCCGGATCGGCGCGAGCGTCCTCATCCCCGCCATCCGCCCGCCGGCCTGGGCCGCGAAGCAGATCGCGAGCCTGCAACACGTCTCCGGCCACCGCCTGATCCTCGGCCTCGGCTCGGGCGGTGGCCCCGAGCAGTGGGCCGCCGCCGGGGTTCCCTACGCCGAACGCGGCCGCCGCACCGACACCGCCCTCCGCCTGCTGCCACCCCTGCTCGCCGGCGACGAGGTTGTCCTCCCCGACGAGCCCGGCCGCCCATCAGTGGCACTGGCTCCGGCCGTACCGCCGCCGCCGTTCTGGATCGGCAATGCGGCCCCGGTCGCCCGGCGTCGAGCCGCCCAGTTCGGCGACGCCTGGTTCCCGTCCCTGATTCCGCCGGCCGAGGTAGCCGCCGCCGCCGCCCGCCTGGCCGAACTGGCCGTCACCCACCACCGCCCCGCACCGACCATCACGATCGGCGCCACCGGGGCGCTGGGTTCCGCCCCCGGCCTCCCGACTGCAGCCGAGATCGCCGGCAACATCGCCCGCGCGTACGGCATGGCCCCTGACCAAGCCTCGTTGCTGCCCGTCACCGGAAGCCCGGCCCAGGTCGCCGACCGCCTGGCCGAATAGGAGTCCGCCGGCGCCCGCCACATAGTCCTGGGCCTGGCCGGCGACAACTGACGCCACCAGTGCGAGCTCTTCGCCGCGGCCCGCTGACCGGACATCCGGCGCTCTCCGCTCTCCGAGGCTGTCCGGCGCTCTCCGGCGCTCTCCGGCGCTCTCCGGAGCAGCGAGAAGCCACCGCGACTGCCCGGGGGCGCCCCCGGGCCACTGGGACCGGACGGAGAACCTCGAGTTCCACGCCGAGCAGCTTCGACGCGGTCGGCCAGGTGCCGACATGATCGAGCTGTGGGTATCGATCTGGACCGGCCTTTCGACCGGGACACCGGGCCGACCGCTACGTCGTGCTGACGCTCCCTACCGCTTGATCGCGATCGACGAATTTCCTCTGCTGTCCGGCGATCACGGGCAGGACTGTGACGGCCCGCGGTCGGCACGGCTGACACGCCTCGGCCCTTGAACCAACCGCCGATTTTGTTCCTCAGCCGCAAGAGCCATCCCAACCCCCCGCCCACCCAGGGGAATCGGAAAGGAACATACGCCTTGTCAAGCAGGCAGGGCGGAGTTATCCACAGGGGACAACGGCCCGATATCGGCGCCGAGTTGTTTGCCCTGGGGGCAGTTCATCGTGCGGTGTCTCGGACGGGCGGGCTGAGCCTCGAGTTGCCGCGGCCCGGACGGGCGGGCTGGGCCTCGCATGCCACGGCCCGGACGAGCGAGCTGAACCTCGCATTGCCACGGCCCGGACGAGCGAGCCGAACCTCGCGTTGAATCGTTGTGCGGCGTCGCGGACGGCCCGGGGCGGTGGAGACGGCTCTGTCGCGTGGGTCTCGGGATGTCTTGGAGATGGCCCGCCCGGGTGAGCGGGCGGGCCACTGTGGTCAGACTGTCCAGCCGTCGGCGTATTCGATGGGGGCGGACGGGCGTATCTCTTCGTGCCAGGCGCCGGGGAGGGGTTCGGTGGGGACGACTGTCGGGCGTTCGACCAGGATGCAGCGGTGGTCGCCGGGCCACCACCAGCCGGCCGAACGGGCCAGGGTGGCCCACAGGTCGAACTCGTTCTGCTGGTGCAGGTGGGCCAGGCCGGTTCGCTGCAGGACGTCGACGTAGGCGATCCAGTGGGCGTCCTGCTGGCCGTACCAGGCGACCGGGACAGGGCCCACCGCATGGCTGAGCGCCGTCCGGATCGGGAGGTAGATGCTGGAGAGACTGCGGAAGAGCGACTCGCGTACGCCCTGGGTCAGCAGTTGCTGGAACGGCAGGCCGGCGTCGAGGGCTCGGTCGGGCGGCAGGACGGGCCAGGCCTTGCCCTTCTCGCGTTTCAGCGGCGGGCGGTCGGCGGGCGGCTCGGTGTAGGCGTCCTCGATCGTGGAGCGCAGGCGGGACAGGCCGGCGGCGATGTCGCTGGCCACGGGGCGGGTGCCGGGTGGGCGGCGGTCACCCAGCCAGGCTCGCAGGCCTTCGTGGGTGGGCAACCCTTCGAGGTACGGGATGGCGGCGCGGGGCGACGGGACCCAGACGAAATCGGGGCGCCGGCGGTGGCGCCGCGCGTAGATCGAGGCGATCGCCTCTTCGGTGGTGCTGTGGTCGGCGGGCTTGGTCGTTATCCCGGCCTCGAGCCATTCGTGGCGAATCTCGATCGCCTGGGCCCAGAGTTCTTTACGGAGCGCGGCTGACGGCCGCGCGGTCGCGATCAAAGCGCGAGGGCGCACGCGCCCTTCCGAGAGAAGGTCATCATGCCTCGATGATGACCTTCCCCGGGGCCGGGCCGCAACCCGATTTCGGCCCTACTTGGGGGCGCCGAGGTCGTCCAGGGCCTTGGTGGCGCCTCGGTGGAGGGGCACGGGGTCGGTCTTGCGGGCCTGGTCGAGGGTGATTTCCTTGGCCGCGGCGTTGGCCTGTTCGAGCTGGGGCTTGCGGTCGAAGAGGGTCTTGGTCAGAACGCAGGCGACGTTGGCGTCGAGGTCTTCGCGCACCAGCAGGACGTTGGGGACGACGATGGTGGGGGCGTCGGCGGCGAGCTTGTAGGTGGCGGCGGGGATGCTCTTGGCCTCGTCCACCGGATTGATCTTTTGCAGGTCGGGCAGCAGGGGTGTGCGGTCGAGGCGATGGGGGCCCGGAACGCGGGGAGCGCGTACTTCAGCGCCTGCCACATCGTCGGGATCGTGCGGCCGCCGGTGATCGCGCTCGCGCCGACCGCGGCCAGGGCCGTCGGCGGGGTGACCTCGGACCGCGGTCCGGCCGGCGGCGCTGCGGGATTTTGCGGAAGGCGGCCACCGGCAGGTCGACGAAGAAGCGGCTGGCCCCGGAGAGGTCGAGCACGGCGCCGTAGATGGTGAACAGCACGATGTACGTCGCGGCGACGTCGAGCGGGGTGCCGTAGATGCCGCTGCCCGAGTTGTAGAGCGCGTCGACGATCTGTGAGAAGTCGAGCCCGGCGTGGGCGATGGGCCAGCTCTGCGGGAGCAGGCCGCCGTAGTAGCTGTACGCCAGGAAGCCCAGGCAGACGATCGGCAGTAATACTGGCTGCCGCGGGCCAGCGGGCGGAACACCTGCCACAGGACGAGCACCGCCACCACGAAGGCGACGACCGCGACGCCCGTACCGATGCGGCCCTTGAGCTCGCGGGCAGCTCCTCGTCGTCGACCCGAGGAACCTCCATCGTGGATGGCCCGGATGATCGATACCCGTCCTTGGAACGGACAGTACTAGTCCCGTTACGCGCTTGGTAAGCGTCATTCACGGCAACCAAGTGGCAACCGAGCGGAACCGGCGGGCGCAACTCCGGCGCGGCGTAATGGAGGGCCTGATCGCCGACGGAGGGGGCCGCATGACTGTCCAGGTGAAGGTGCACGCGCTGCAGCACGAGGACGGGCTCGAGCACGACCTTCGGACGCTGCGCCGCCGCCGGATGATGGGCCTGCTCGGCGGGGCCACGGTGGGCGCGCTGGCCGACGACGCCGCCAAGGCCGCGCACACCGTGCGGGCCGGACTGGACATGCTGACCCGGCAGGACATCCGGTTCAGCTTCGGCACGGCCACCGGCGTCGCCCGCGGAGTCCCGCTGGGCGTCCGGCTGCGGCTGGTCAGCGCGAGCAGCGGACGGCCGCTGACCGGGCACTCCCTCTATCTCTGGCAGGCCGACCGGGACGGCGCCTACTCGCTGCACTCCCCCGAGCTGGCCGAGCAGAACTACCTGCGCGGCGTCCAGGTCACCGACGCGAGCGGCTGGGTCAGCTTCTCGACGATCTTCCCCGGCACCACCGACGCGAGCTGGCCCCACCTGCGCTTCGAGGTGCGCCCGGGCGCGAACGGGGCGGTCGGCGCGAACGGGGCGGTCGGCGCGAACGGGGCGGTCAGCGCGAACGGGGCGGTCAGCGCGAACGGGGCGGTCAGCACGGCCGGTCAGGTCGCGCTGCCGGGCGACGTCTGCGCCAAGGTCTACGGCGCTCGCGGGTACGCGGCCAGCGCCACCCACCTCGCGCTGGCCAGCCCGGTCACCGAGGACGGCGGCGAGCTCGCCATGGCCACCGTCACGGGTGATCTTGACCGTGGCTTCGTCGCCACGAGGACGATTAGCATCTGAGCCGGGAGGCTCACATGACGGCGCTCGACGGTTCGACGGCTTTCAAGACCGCACGCGACTTCTTGCTGGCGCACCGCGAGGAGTACGACACGGCGGTCGAGCAGTTCCGGTGGCCCGAGCTGGGCGAGTTCAACTGGGCGCTCGACTGGTTCGACGTGATCGCGGCCGGCAACGACGCGCCCGCCCTCTGGATCGTCGAGGAGGACGGCTCCGAGCAGCGGTTCTCGTTCGCCGAGATGTCCCGCCGGTCCGGCCAGGTGGCCAACTGGCTGCGCGACCAGGGCGTACGCCGGGGTGACCGGATCGTGGTGATGCTGGGCAACCAGGCCGAACTGTGGGACACGATCCTCGCCGCCATGAAGCTCGGCGCGGTGCTGATCCCCGCCACTCCGCTGCTCGGCCCGGCCGACTCGGCCGGGCGGGTGGCTCGGGGCGGGGCTCAGCACGTGCTCGCCACCTCGGCCGCGGCGGGCAAGTTCGACCAGGTCGGGCCCGAGATCACCCGGATCGCGGTGGGCGCGCCGGTCGACGGCTGGCGGTCGTTCGCCGACGCCTACTCCGCGAGCGCCGACTTCACGCCCGACGCACCCACCCTCGCGACCGACACTCTGCTGCTCTACTTCACCTCGGGCACCACCGCACGGCCCAAACTGGTCGAGCACACCCACGCTTCGTACCCGGTCGGGCACCTCTCGACCATGTACTGGATCGGTCTGGAACCGGGCGACGTGCACCTCAACATCTCGTCGCCGGGCTGGGCCAAGCACGCGTGGAGCAACGTCTTCGCGCCCTGGAACGCGCAGGCCTGCGTCTTCATCTACAACTACACGCGGTTCGACCCGGCCCGGCTGATGGGCGAGATGCAGCGCTGCGGCGTGACCAGTTTCTGCGCGCCGCCCACGGTGTGGCGGATGGTGATCCAGTCCGACCTGTCGGCGCTCGCCACCCCGCCGCGCATCGTCGTGGGCGCCGGCGAACCGCTCAACCCCGAGGTCATCGATCAGGTCGACAAGGCCTGGGGGGTGACGATCCGGGACGGTTTCGGCCAGACCGAGACGACCGTGCAGATCGCCAACTCGCCCGGGCAGTCGGTCAAGCCGGGCTCGATGGGCCGGCCGGTGCCCGGTTACCGGATCGCGCTGATCGACCCCAACACCGGGGACGAGGCGGCCGAGGGTGAGATCTGCGTGGCGCTCGACCCGCGGCCGACAGGGCTGATGGTCGGCTATCACGGCGATCCCGCGCTGACCGCCGAGCGGCTACTACCACACCGGCGACGTGGCCTCCCGGGACGCGGACGGCTACATCACGTACGTGGGGCGCACCGACGACGTCTTCAAGGCGTCCGACTACCGGATCTCCCCGTTCGAGCTGGAGAGCGTGCTGATCGAGCACGACGCCGTGGTGGAGGCGGCCGTGGTGCCGTCGCCCGACCCGGTCCGGCTGGCCGTGCCCAAGGCGTACGTCGTGCTCGCCGAGGGCTGGGCGGCCGACGCCACGACGGCCGCGGCAATTTTCGCGTACGCCAAGGAGCACATGCCGCCGTACGCGAGGATCCGCCGCCTCGAGTTCGCCGAGCTGCCCAAGACGATCTCCGGCAAGATCCGCCGCGTCGAGCTACGGACGGCCGAGCTTTCCAAGAACGCCGACCCGGCCGTCACACCACCGGGAGAGTTCCGGGGCTGAGGGTTCCGGCTACATTTGCGCGATGCTCCGACGGCGCCTGCTCTACCCGCTCGTGGTGGTCCTGTTGCTGGCGCAGATGGCGTTCGCGATGGTCACCTCGGCCGTGCAGCAGTCGCCGACGATCGACGAGCCGGTCTACGTCGGCACGGCCGAGGTCTATCGCCAGCAGCACGACCTGATCTACAACCCGGAGCATCCGCCGCTGGCCAAGCTCGTGATCGCGGCCGGGCTGACTTTTGCCGGGGCCAAACTCGATCCGGACTACCGGGCCAACCAGACCAACCTGGGGCGGCATTTCCTCTACGAGAGCGGCAACAACCCGTTCCGGCTGATGCTGCTGGCGCGCCTGCCGATCATCCTGCTCACGCTGCTCTTCGGGCTGGCCGTGCTGTTCTTCGCGCGCGACCTGGCCGGGCCGTGGGCCGGGCTGATCGCCCTGGCCCTGTACGCGTTCTCGCCCGACATCATCGCGCACGGTTCGCTGGCCACCCTGGATGTGCCGGCCGCCGGGTTCATCCTGGTCACGTTCTGGATGCTGTGGCGGGCCCGCGACCGGCCCCGTCTCTCTCTGCCGCTGGCCGGGGTGGCGCTGGGTGCGGCCCTGGCGACGCGGATGAGCACGCTCCCAGCCGTACCGCTGGTGCTGCTTTTGGTTCTCCTCGCGCCGGCCGCTTTCGGGCCGGCCGTCCGCAAACGATGGCAGGAGCTTGGCCTGCGGGTACTCGGCGCGATCGGGGTCGGGCTGATCGCGGTCGCCATGGTGTGGCTGGTCTACCTGGCCGTCGACCCGCGGTTGCGCTGGACGACACCGACCTGGCTGACCCAGCCGGGCGGGCTCAAGGGGCTCGCCGTCGACCTGCTGCCGTTCCCGCAGGCGTACAAGGACGGTGTGCTGATCCAGTTCCGGTTCGAGGCTCGCACCTTCAACGGGTTCCTGCTCGGCGAGGCGTACCGCGGGTCGCTCTGGTATTACCTGCCGGTCGCGCTGCTGATCAAGACCCCGATCGGCATGCTGCTGATGTGGGTCACGGGCACGGTCACGCTGCTGATCAAGCGCTGGATCGCGGCCCTCTACCTGCTCGTGCCGGCCGGCCTGCTGATGGCGGTCTCGATGACCGGCTCTCGCGACTACGGCACCCGATACGTCATCTTCATGCCCATGCTGCTCGCCGTCGCGGCCGGCACCGTGGTGCTGCTCCGGTGGCGCTGGGCCTGGATCCCAGCCACCGCATCAGTCGCCTTCGTCGGGGTCAGCTCGCTGATGACGTTCCCGTACTATCTGCCGTACTCGAACGAGGCCTTCGGCGGCACGGCCGACACCCACGAGAACCTGCACGACTCGAACGTCGACTGGGGCCAGGACCTGCCCCGGCTCGGCGCCCACCTGCGCGAACGCTACCCGAACGAGCAGATCTGGCTGGTCTACAAGGGCGCGGGCGTCCCGGCCTACTACGGCATACAGGCCCGCAATCCGCTCACCGTCCCGATCGACCAGGTGCACGGCGTGCTCGTCGTCTCCGACTCCCGGGTGGCCCTGGCCAAGAACAGACTCAAGGAACTGCTCGACACCAGCACCCCGATCGACGAGGTCGGCCACTCCATCACGATCTACCGTCGCTAGCCGATCCTTTGGTTCGTCTTTCCTTTCTCGCCCCGCGGGAGCGTTCCCAGTAGGGTCCCGACGGCCTGTTCCATGAGGTGCGCCTAGGGGTTCTGCTGCTCAATCGCAAGGGCGCCTGCAACACGGGACCGCTGTGCGGGGGCGAGTCCAGCCCCTGCAATACCATGCACATGATCCGGTTCAACAATGCCGGCAAGGTGGTCTGGGAGCGGCAGGTCACCAACCTGACCGGCGGTCGGGGCGGTTACGACGACGGCGCGCGGTTCGTGTGGTGGTATCAGCATCACGGACGGCTGGCGTCGGACGGCAGCAACTACGCGGCGTACTTCGGGGTCGCGATCACGGTCAAGAACGGCAGCTGCGTCGACGTCCACGAGGGCGACCGCATGCAGGTCGTCAGCGGCGGCGGCAAGTTGGTCAGCGGGAAGGGCAGCTTCGAGGTCGGCTGCAGCCACGCGTGGACGTCCCGCATCGTGTGGGATCCGCGGGCCAAGAAGTTCGTGATGGTCTGCGCGACCGACAACGGCTGCCGCATCGCCAGCCCGCGCCCTACCGCACGGTCGCCAAGGGCACCTGCGACGGAACGCTTTTCGGGGGCGACCTGGTGCTGGCCAAGACCAAGGGCTACTGGACGGCGTGGAGCCAAGGCGGCAGGTGCGGCTCTCGCATTTCGCGGGCAGTGCGGGCGCTGACAAGAGCATCGTCACGGCGGTCGGCTCACGGCATCCGCACCTGGTCGCGTACGGCTCGGGTCGAATGCTTTTGACCTGGCAGTCCGGAAGCGCGATGCGCGCGCAGGTCTACGACGCGGGCACGGCGACGACGGTCGGCAAACAGTTCACCATCGCCGCCAAAGACCATGACTACCAGGCCTTCAAGCCGTACGCCGACGGCAGCGCCGCCTACCCGGCCGCCGGCACGACCTCCACCACCATCAAGATCGCGCGGGTGATCTAGGACAGGCCGAGGATGGCGATGGCCTGCTCGCGCATCTCGACCTTGCGGACCTTGCCGGTGACGGTCATCGGAAAGCTGTCGACGACGTGCACGTAGCGCGGCACCTTGAAGTGGGAGAGCCGGCCGGCGCAGAACGCTCGCACGTCGTCGGCGGTGAGCGGGGTCGCTCCGGCCCGTAGGACGATCCAGGCCATCAGCTCCTCGCCGTACTTGGCGTCGGGGACGCCGACCACCTGGACGTCGGCGATGTCGGGGTGGGTGTAGAGGAACTCCTCGACCTCGCGCGGGTAGACGTTCTCGCCGCCGCGGATGACCAGATCCTTGATCCGGCCGACGATGTTGACGTAGCCCTCGTCGTCCATCGTGGCCAGGTCGCCGGTGTGCATCCAGCGGGCCGCGTCGAGCGCCTCGGCCGTCGCGCCGGGCTGGTCCCAGTAGCCGAGCATCACCGAATAGCCGCGGGTGCACAGCTCACCGGGCTCACCGGACGGCACGGCACGACCGGTGGCGGGGTCGATGACCTGGGATTCGAGGTGCGGCATGACCCGGCCGACGGTCTCGGTGCGGCGGGCCAGGGTGTCGTCGGGGCGGGTCATCGTCGAGACCGGGGACGTCTCGGTCATGCCGTAACAGATCGCCACCTCGCTCATGTTCATCTCGGCGACCACCCGCTTCATCACCTCGACCGGGCACGGGGAGCCGGCCATGATCCCGGTACGCAGGGTGGACAGGTCGTACTCGGCGAAATCGGGCGAACCGAGCTCGGCGATGAACATGGTCGGGACGCCGTACAGCGAAGTGACCTTCTCCTGGCCGACCGCGGCGAGCGTGGCTGCGGGGTCGAACCCGGGGGCGGGCAGCACGATGCACGCGCCGTGCGAGGTCGCCGCGAGGTTGCCCATCACCATGCCGAAGCAGTGGTAGAGCGGCACGGGCAGGCAGACCCGATCGTCCTCGGTGTAATTGATCAGCTCGCCGACGAAGTAGCCGTTGTTGAGGATGTTGTGGTGCGAGAGCGTCGCGCCCTTGGGGAAGCCGGTCGTGCCCGACGTGTACTGGATGTTGATCGGGTCGTCGAACGACAGGTGGTCCATCGCGAGCGGCTCACCGTCGGCAAACAGCACGTCGAACGAAGCTTCACCGAGGTAGACCACCTCGGTGAGGCCGATCTCCTCGATCATCGCCCGGTAGTCGCTGGTCTTGAACGAGACCGCGCTGACCAGCAGGCTCAGCCCGGCCTGCGCGACGACGTAGCGCAGCTCGTGCGTGCGGTAGGCCGGGTTGACATTGACCAGGATCGCGCCGATCTTGGCCGTCGCGTACTGGGTGATCACCCACTCGGCGCAGTTCGGGGCCCAGATGCCGACCCGGTCGCCCTTCGTGAGGCCGCGCGCGAGCAGACCGCGGGCCAGCCGGTTGACGTCGGCGTCGAACTCCGCGTACGTCCACCGGCGCCCGGCCGCCACGTCGACCAACGCCTCCCGATCACCGAAGCGCGCGACCGTGCGTTCCAGGTTGGCGCCGATCGTCTCGCCGAGCAGGGGCAGATCCGAGACACCCGAGGCGTAGGACAGCATTCCCGCAGCATGACCCCGATGGCCGTACGGAAGCTAGGGTCTGATCGTGAATATGCAGCGGGTGATCGTCTCGGGTGACGGGGTGTCGGTGGTCTCGGCGGAGGTTCCGCGGCCGGGGCCGGGCGAGGTGCTGGTGCGCACGGCCGTGGCCGGGATCTGCGGGTCGGACACGCACGCGCTGGCCGGGCTGCACCCGTTCATCGAGCTTCCGTACGCGCCGGGGCACGAGGTGTGCGGCACGGTCGAGGAGGCCGGGGCCGACGTGACCGCGGTGACGGTGGGTCAGCGCGTCACGCTTGAGCCGTTCCTGCCCTGCTGGAGCTGCAAGCAGTGCCGGGCCGGACGGCAGAACATCTGCGAGCGGCTGCGGTTCTTCGGGTGCGCGCACGATCAGGGCGGCATGGCCGAGCTGTTCACGATCGACCAGCGGCGGCTGCACGTCATTCCGGACGAGCTGGACTGGCGGACGGCCGCGTTCATCGAGCCGCTCGGGACGCCGGTGCACGCGATCGGGCTGGCCGGGGGCGTACGGGATCGGGCCGTGGTGATTCTCGGGGCCGGGACGATCGGGCTGCTGATGCTGCAGGTCGCTCGGGCGTCCGGGGCTCGTACGGTGGTCATGACCGCGCGCTCGGCGGCGTCGCGGGAGCGGGCGCTGGCCTTCGGGGCGGACGCGGCGATCGACGCCACCTCGCCTGACTCGGTCTCGCTCGTCCGGGACGCCCTGGGTGAGAGCGCCGACGTCGTCTTCGACTGCGTGGCCGAGCAGTCGACCAGCGATCAGGCGCTCGGCCTGGTGATGAAGGGCGGGACGGTCGTGGTGGTCGGGGTGCCGCCGGCCGACGTGACGATTCCGCTGCCGCTGATCCAGGACGCCCAGCTGCGGATCCAGGGCAGCGCCACCTATCTGCCGGCCGACTTCGCCTCGGCCATCGAGCTGCTCGTCTCCGGCGCGGTCGACGTGTCGGGCATGGTCGGCGCGATCTATCCGCTGAAAGACGCCGCGGCGGCCTTCGCGGACGCGTCGAGCGGTCGCCACCTCAAAATCCTGCTGACCTGACCCTTCCTTGTTACCTGTCGGTAATGCGAGAGTGAGGCGGTGGCGGACTACGACGTCGTGATCGTGGGCAGCGGCTTCGGCGGCAGCGTGAGCGCGCTGCGCCTGGCCGAGAAGGGCTACCGGGTCGCCGTGCTCGAGGCGGGCCGGCGGTTCACCCCGGCGACTCTGCCCACGAGCTCGTGGGATCTGCGCAACTTCCTGTGGGCGCCCCGGCTCGGCCTGCGCGGCATCCAGCGGATCACCCTGCTCAAGGACATCGTGGTGCTGTCGGCCGCGGGCGTCGGCGGCGGCTCGCTCGTGTACGCGAACACGCTGTACCAACCGCCGGCGACGTTCTACGACGACCCGCGCTGGGCCGGGATCACCGACTGGGCGGGCGAGCTGGCGCCGTTCTACGACCAGGCGTCGCGCATGCTCGGCGTGACCGAGCAACCCACGATGACCCCGTCCGACCTGGTGATCCGCGAGGTGGCCGAGGAGATGGGGGCGGGGGCGACCTTCCGCCGTACGCCGGTGGGGGTGTTCTTCGGCGAACCCGGCAAGACCGTGCCCGACCCGTTCTTCGGCGGGGCCGGCCCGGAACGGACGGGATGCGTCGAGTGCGGGAACTGCATGATCGGCTGCAAGCTCGGGGCCAAGAACAAGCTCGACGTGAACTATCTGTACCTGGCCGAGCGGGCCGGCGCCGAGGTGCACCCGTCGACCGAGGTCATCGCGTTGCGACCGTCGTCGTCGGGCTGGTCGATCGCCACGTCACGGGGTTCGTTCACGGCCCGTGACGTGATCCTGTCGGCCGGGGCGCTCGGCACGCAGCGGCTGTTGCACGCGATGCGCGACCAGGGCGTGCTGCCCCGGCTGTCGTCGCAGCTGGGCGCGCTGACCCGGACCAACTCGGAGGCGTTGCTCGGGGCGCAGGCGTCGTCGGTGCCCGCCCAGCCCTATTCACAGGGAGTGGCGATCACGTCGTCGTTCCACCCGGACGCGACAACCCACATCGAGCCGGTGCGGTACGGGCCCGGCAGCAACGCGATGGGGCTGCTGTCGACGTTGCTGGTCGACGGCGGCGGGCGGGTGCCGCGGCCGGCGCGGTTCCTCGCCCAGGCCCTGCGGCACCCGTACGTGCTGCTCAAGTCCTTGTCCGTACGCCGGTGGAGCGAACGCACGATCATCGCGCTCGTCATGCAGACCGCCGACAACTCGCTCACCGTGCGCCGCACCCGCCGCGGCCGCCTGACGACCGCCCCCGGCCACGGCGCCCCCAATCCGACGTGGATCCCGGTCGGGCACGACGCGGTACGGCGGATAGCGGCCCGGATAGGCGGCTTCCCCGGCGGAACGGTCGGCGACGTCTTCGACATCCCGATGACCGCCCACATCCTCGGCGGCGCGACGATCGGCGATTCACCCTCGACCGGGGTGGTCGACGCCTATCACCGCGTTTACGGGTACGAGGGTCTGCACGTGATCGACGGGTCGGCCGTTCCCGCCAACCTCGGCGTCAACCCGTCCCTGACCATCACGGCCATGGCCGAGCGGGCCGTCGCGCTGTGGCCCAACAAGGGCGAGCCCGACGTACGGCCGGCGGTGGGAGAGGCCTACGCACGCCTGGCCCCGATCGCGCCGCACCACCCGGCCGTGCCCGCCCACGCCCCCGCGGCCCTCCGTACTGCCCTGATGGTGGACCTTGCGCACCGCACGAAAGCCTCGTCGCGCATGCCCGGGAGCTCCTCGACACCAACCGCTATCTGACCCTGGGCACGGTCGGCGGGGACGGTCGACCGTGGACCACGCCGGTCTACTTCTCCTGGTCGGAGCCGTGGGAGTTCTCCTGGTCGTCGACCACCGACGCCCTGCACTCCCGCAACCTGGCCGATCGCCCGGCCGTGAGCATCACCGTCTTCGACTCGACGGTTCCGGCTTATCACGGCCGCGCGGTCTATGCCGTCGCCGATGCCCAGGAGGCGCCGTCGCTCGAGCGCGCCCTCGAGGCCTACCCCGGCCCCGCCGACCGTGGCGGCAGTGTCATGACCCGCGAGGACGTGACCGGCGATTCGCCGTGGTGCTTCTACCGGGCGGTCGCCTCGGAACTCTGGGTGCTCTGCCCACGCCAACCGCGGCAGGGCTGCCCCTTGCACGACATAGCCCAGGATCACCGCGCCCGCGTCCTCTGACGGCCGCGGACCTCGTCGTATTCCGGGTCACCGGCCGCCTCGTCCCGGTCCGGCGCCCTATTTCGGTGGCCCGCCGGGGAGTGCTGTTGCCACGATGCCCGGATGAAGGAACACGCTTGGCGGCTCTGGGCCGAGTTGGCCGGCGCTCCGGTCGGGTTCGGCTCCTCCTCGTTCCGGATCGTGGTGTCGCCGGAGTCGCTGCTGTGCCCGCCGGGCTGGGTCGGTCTTGTCGAGCTGGCCGGCGCCGCGATCGTCACCGTTCCGGATCAGATCTGCGCCGGGATCGTGCGGGCAGCCCTCGATGGACTCCCCGCCACGGCCGTGACCGATCCGGCCGCCGTTCGTCGCGGCCTGGCGGTTGTCGACATGGTGGGGCCGGCGACCTTGTCCGACTGCGACGCCCGCCCGGAGCCGTCCCGCCGGGTCGTCCGGGCGCTGGGCTTCGACGAGGTCGGCTCGCAACTCAGCGTCCGGCTCGCTTCCCCCTCCGGAAGGGGTCTGAGCGATGCCTCAGCTTGTGGTCCTGACCGGGCCGATGGCCGCCGGGAAGAACACCGTCGCGGACAGGCCGGCCGAAATGCTGACCGCGCGCGGGCGCACGGTGGTGGTGGCCGGGGCGGCCGTGTCGTGGATCGTCATCGACGCCGACGTGGCGGTCACGCTTCCGCGGGCGCAGAACGCTTCCGGGCGGGGGCTGTCGCGCGCGACCGGAATTCCATTTCGCGGCGCATCGGCGGTTCCGGGAGCTGAAGCCGCTGATTCCCGCCGACCGGGTGTTCGACTCGACGGCGTTGAGCGCCCGGGAGATCGCGGCCTCGATCGCGGCATTCATGAAGATCAACTGAGGGAATGGACGAACCGCCCCGGCACCGGAGAATCGGCGACGAGGCGGCTCGGGCTCGGGGTTTGTCGAAAATCACGCTCTGGTGCAGGGGGAACCGTTCAGGGTGAAGGCGGACGGCGCGGTGGCGGCGCCGCCGTGGGTGGCCTGGAAACCGAACGTGGTGCTGCCGTTGGGGGCAATGGCGCCGTTCCACGAGACGTTGCGGGCAGTGACCGCGCCACTCGAACCGGTCAATGCGGCGTTCCAGGAACTGGTGATGGCCTGACCGGCGGGCAGGGTGAAGCCGAGCTCCCAGCCGTTCAGGGCGGTCGATCCGGTATTGGCCACCGTCACGTTTGCCGTGAAGCCGGTATTCCACGAGTTGGTGGCATAGGTGATCCGGCAGGCCGCCGTGCCGCTGGTCGGCGGGGTCGAAGCAGGCGGTGTGGAGGTGGGCGGAGTGGTGCCACCGTTCCCGTTCACCTGGGCCGCGAAATCGGTCACGGCCAGACCCGCGCCGCCGATCCACGGTTCGAATCCCGCCTGAATGCTCGTCAAATACCAGGAGCTGGTGATCGCGCCGCGATTCTGCACGTCGCGGATGAAGTCGAGGACGCTGAAGCTCCAGCTCGTGATGGCCGACGGCGCCACGTACGACACCACCGCATTCGAGCCGTTGCTGCCCTGCCACACCTGCCAGGTGCGCCCACCGATGGTGGCATTGCCGACGATCGAACCGATCGGCTGGATCGAGCCCTGGCGGTTGAACCAGATCATGATCTCCTGCTGGTTCACGCCATCGGTCTTGGGTGACGGGTCGAGCCAGATGTCGTACGCCGCGTCGTAGGTCGCCCCGGAGACGTACTGGTAATTGATGCTGCTGGTCGCGCTCGAGATGTCGCTGACCCGGATCGGCAGGTTGGTGCCGGGCGAGCATTTCGTGTAGTGACAGCCGAGGTAGACGGCCGGGTAGGACACCGGCGCGCCGCTGGTGTTGCCGACGCCCTGCTGGCTGGTGATCGAGAAGCCGGTGCCGGTGACGTTGATGCACTGCTGGGCCGAGGTGCCCCAGCGGTTGTTCATCACGACGTACTTGCCGCCGATCGTGGTCGAGCCGTACTGCTCGCAGATCTCGGCATCGGCCGAGGCCGGGCCGGCGGTGGCGAAGGCGGTCAGGGCCGCGGTCGCCAGCAGGCCGGCGGCCAGAGTGGCGCGGAGAAGACGTCTCATTCGAGCTCCTAGGGAGGGGGATCCCGCTGGGGAGGCGGGCTTTGGGAGCGCTCCCACCGCACGTTACAGGACATTTACGAGCATGAAAAGGTCCCGTGTCGCACCGGCCGTGACCGGCCCCGAGCCCCCCACCGGATGGGCGTAAGGAGGGACATAATTGCGACATGCGGAACGACGCAATTTGCACTAGGAACGGACGCGAGACAGAATGAAAGCGTATCGACATTCACGGCGTCGCCGCGTGCGTATAGTCGTGGTTCAAATGACATCGTTGTAGGAGCGGGGCACACCATGGCCAAGCAGGTAATAACCCTTCTGACCGACGACCTCGACGGCGGCGAAGCAGACCGCACTGTCGAGTTCGGACTGGACGGTGTGAACTACACGATCGACCTCTCCGAGAAGAACGCCGGGAAGTTGCGCAAGGCGCTCGATCCGTTCCTCGGTGCCGCCACCCGAGTGGGCCGCACCGCGGTCGCCTCCCCGGCCCGGCGTATCGCGCCGGCGAGCACCGGCCGGGCCAGCCGCGATCAGAATCAGGCGATCCGCGAGTGGGCCAACAAGAACGGCTTCGAGGTCTCCGAGCGCGGCCGCATCCCGAGTCACATCGTGGAGGCGTACCACAGCAAGCGATAGTCTGATCACCAAGCGCTGAAATGACGGCGTCGCCGATCTCGGCGGCGCCGTTCGCTGTTTTCGCAAAGGAGTGGGCCATGCCGGTGGTAATCGTGACGGGCGCCTCGAGCGGAATCGGCCGGGCCACCGCGGAACGGCTCGCTCGCAACGGCACGACGGTGGTTCTCGCCGCCCGTCGCGCCGACAAACTCGAAGAACTCGCCGCACGAATTGCGGCGGCCGGCGGCGTGGGCGTCGCGGTGCCCACCGACGTACGCGATCGGACCGCGACCGACGCATTGGTCGAGCGGGCCGTCGCGATCAACGGCACGCTCGACGGATTGGTCAACAACGCCGGCATCGGCGGTCTGGCGTCGATCCTGGCCGCCGACGACGCGGTCGAAGGCATGATCCAGGTCAACCTGCTGGCCCCGATCCGGCTGATGCGCGCGGTCGTGCCGATTATGCGGGCGCAGGGTGCGGGCGCCATCGTCAACATCGGGTCGGTGGCGGGCGAAGTCGGCATCAGCGGGGCCTACTCGGCCACCAAATTCGCCCTGCGGGGCATGACCGACTCCGTACGCCGGGAGCTCGCGGGCACCGGCATCGGGGTGACCCTGGTCGAGCCGGGCTACATCGCGGGCGCGGCCAACAAGAATCGCGGCGGGCTGCCCGGGCCCGAGATCGTCGCCGCGGCGGTCGAGAGCGCCCTGCGCCGCCCTCGCCGGCGGGTGATCGTGCCGGCCAAGTATCGGGCGGCGGTGTTCGCGGCCAACTCGTTCCCGGCGCTGGCCGACCGCCTGTACGCCGGCAAAGCAGCGGGCAAGGCTGACGTCAAGGGACAGCTCTAGTTGTGGACGCCTGTGGACAACCCCGGTCCGGCCCGCCCCCAGCGGCTTAAGGTCACCCCCACGTCCCTGGGTGGGCGGGGAAGGCGGAGGCTGCTCGGACGATCTTGAAGACGATCTTGGGAGCGGATGCGAGCGGGGTTCAAGAGCCCAGCCGCGGGTAGGCAACAGGGCATGCGATTCGTGATCGTGGGAGCCACCGGAAACGCCGGAACCGCTCTGCTGCGCCGCCTGAGCGCCGAGCCGGGCGTGGAACTGGTCGGCGTCGCCCGGCGGCTGCCCGAGCCGACCGGCATCTACACCAACGCGTCCTGGCACTCGGTCGACATCGGCTCCTCCCCGGCCGAGGAGCAGCTCGCCGGCATCTTCGCGGGGGCCGACGCCGTGGTCCACCTGGCCTGGCAGATCCAGCCCAGCCACGACCAGCCACTGCTCTACCGCACCAACGTCCTCGGCAGCCGCGCCGTGGCCAAGGCGGTGCTGCGGGCCGGCGTACCGGCTCTGGTCGTCGCCTCGTCGGTCGGTGTCTACTCCCCCGGCCCCAAGGACGCCTTCGTCCGCGAGAACTGGGCGCGCGGCGGGGTGCTGCAGTCGTCCTACAGCCGGCACAAGGCCCTGGTCGAACGGATGCTGGACCGGATTGCCGACGATCACCCGGCGCTGCGGATCGTCCGGCTCCGGCCCGGCCTGATCTTCCAGCGCGCGGTCGGCACCGAGATCTCCCGGTACTTCGCGGGGCCACTGCTGCCGGCGTGGCTGTTGAAACCACAGTGGTTCCCGGTCGTGCCGTCGCATCCGGGGCTGCGCATGCAGGCGGTGCACGCGGATGACGTCGCCGACGCGTATGCCCGGTCGGTGCTCTCCGATGCCCACGGCGCGTTCAATATCGCGGCCGGTCCGGTGCTCGACCCGCAGGTCGCGGCGCGCGCCTTCCACGGCGTACCGGTGCCGGTGCCTGGTTCTGCTCTCAAGGGCGCGGCCGCGCTCAGCTGGTGGTTGCGGCTGCAGCCGATCGACGCGGGCTGGGTCGAGCTCGGCCTGAAGGCGCCGCTGATGTCGTGTGATCGGGCCGCCACCGAGCTCGGCTGGCGGCCGGAACGCGACGCCGTCAGCGCTTTGAAGGAGCTGGTCGCCGGGATGGCCGACCGCGCACACGACTTCGGTCCGCCGCTGTCGGACGACCCGGCGCTGCCCGGGCGGGTGGGCGGCGTGCTGAGGGGGCGGCTGCCCGGCACCGGCAACCCGTATTAGATAGGCGCATGACCTTCGACGTCGCCCGCATCCGCTCGCACTATCCCGCCCTGGCCGAGGGCTTCGCTCACTTCGACGGGGCCGGCGGCACCCAGCCGGCCGAGCCGGTGATCGCCGCGATCGCCGGGGCCATGCGGACGGCGGTGTCGAACCGGGGTTCCGCGCACGAGCCCGCCCGCCGCTCCGGGGAGATCGTCGCCGCGGCCCGGTCCGCGGTGGCCGACCTGGTCGGCGGCGACCCGGCCGGGGTCGTGTTCGGGCCGAGCGCCACCGCGCTGACCTATCTGGTGTCCCGCACACTCGCCGCCGGCTGGGGCCCGGGTGACGAGGTCGTGGTGTCGCGGCTCGACCACGACGCCAACGTCCGGCCCTGGGTGCAGAGCGGCGCGACCGTCCGGTGGGCCGACGTCGATCCGGCGACCGGCGAGCTGCCCGTGGCCCAGTACCGCGACCTGATCAACGAGCGCACCCGGCTGGTCGCGGTGACCGCGGCCAGCAACGCCACGGGCACGATGCCGGCCGTACGGGAGATCGCCGACCTGGCCCACGCGGCCGGCGCTCAGGTCTACGTGGACGGCGTGCACGCCACCGCGCACCGGCCGACCGACGTGGCCACACTGGGCGCGGATTTCTATGTGACCAGCGCCTACAAGTGGTCCGGGCCGCATTACGCCGCGGTGATCGCCGACCCGACGACCTGGGAGCCGTTGCATCCGGTCAAGCTGATCCCGTCGCCGGCCGCGGCGCCGGACAGGTTCGAGTACGGCACGCTCAGCTTCGAGTTGCTGGCCGGCATCACCGCCGCCGTCGACTATCTGGCGTCGCTCACCGACGCCGCCGGTGACCGCCGCGCCCGGCTGCGGGCGAGCATGGCCGCCGCCACCGACCACGAGAACAGGCTGGTCGAACGCCTCCTGGCCGGTTTCGCCAAGGCAGGAATCACGCCGCTGAAGGCGGGCGCCGACCGCTGCCCCACGGTCTCGTTCCGGGTCGACGGCCAGGAGCCGGCCGAGACCGCCCGGATGCTCGGCGAGCAGGGTATCTGCGTCTCGCACGGCGACTACTACGCCACCGAATACTTCCAAGGCAGCTCCGCCGTGCGCGCGAGCCTCTACCACTACAACACCGACGAGGAGGTCGACCGCCTGCTGGACGCCCTGAACAGCTAGGCGACCAGAGGCACGCGGTCGGTGATCTGGCTCAGGGCTTCGGTGCCGTCGACCGGGCTCGAATACAGGTAGCCCTGGCCCAGCCGGCACCCCAGCCGGGCGAGCAGGTCGCGGTGGGTCGGGCTTTCGATGCCCTCGGCGATCACGGTGAGGCCGAGCGAGTTCGCAAGCGTGACGATGCCGGTCACGAGCGCGAGCCGCTCGGGGCTCTGGACCATATCGTCGACGAACGACTTGTCGATCTTCACCACGTCGATGGGCCGGTGCCGCAGGTAGCCGAGCGACGAATAGCCGGCCCCGAAAACGTCCACCGCGACGCGTACGCCCTGGTCGCGCAGGACGGTGAGGTCGGCCCAGATCTCGTCATGATCACCGGCCAGCAGGGTCTCGGTCAGCTCGAGCATGAGGGCCTGCGGCGGCACCCCGGCGTACGCGAGGGCCTGCATGACCTGCTCGGCGAACCCGGGCTCGCGGAACTGCCGCACCGACACGTTGACGCTGACATAGGGCCGGCGGTTGCGCGGCAGGATCCGCCGCCACTGGGCCACCGTGTGCAGGGCCTGGTCGAGCACCCAGCGGCCCATCGGCACGACCAGGCCGCTCTCCTCGGCGACCTCGATGAACTCGGCCGGCGCGATCACCCCGCGGGTCGGGTGGTGCCAGCGCACCAGCGCCTCGAAGCCCTCCGGCTCGTCGGTCGTCAGATCCACGATCGGCTGGTACGCGAGCAGGAAGTGGCCCTCGTGGACAGCGTGATCGAGAGCCGAGCGCAGTTCCAGCCGCTCGACCATCGCGCTGTGGAGGTGGCCCTGGTAGCGGCGCCACTGGTTCTTGCCGGCGCCCTTGGCCACGTACAGGGCGAGGTCGGCCTGGCGCAGCAACTCGTCGGCCGTGTCGGCCTCGGGCGTGGTGGTGATGCCGATGCTGGCCACCGCGGTCAGCTCGGAGCCGTCGTCGAGCGGAATCGGCTCGGCCAGCGCGGCCAGGATCCGCTGGGCCGTCTCCTCGACCGCGCCCGGGTCCTGCACGTTCTCGACCAGGGCGGCGAACTCGTCGCCACCCAGGCGCGCGGCGGTGTCGTCGGCGCGCAGGGCGCCCGCGATCCGGTGGGCCACGCCGATCAGCAACTGGTCGCCGACCGCGTGGCCGAGGGTGTCGTTGACCTTCTTGAAGTCGTCCAGGTCGATGAAGAGGACGCCGACCACCGAGCCGTCGCGGGCGCCGCGGGCCAGCGCGTGGCCGAGCCGGTCGTGGAAGAGCACCCGGTTGGCCAGCCCGGTCATCGCGTCGTGGAACACGCGGTGGGTCAGCTCCGACTCGAGCCGGCGGCGCTCGGTCACGTCCCGCAGCGTGATCACCAGGGCGGCCACGGTCGGGTCGGAGCGCAGGTCCTGGCCGTGCATCTCGAGCACGACCTCGGCCCGGCCGGCGGCCAGCGCGCGGAAGTCGAGGCCCTCCTGCAGGCCGTCGCCGGTGCGCAGCGCGGCCAGCACCTCACCGAGCCGGTCCCGCTCGCCCGGGTGGATCACCGCGTACAACGGCCATCCGGTCGGCTCGTCGCCGAGCACGGCGGCCGCGGACGGGCTGGCGTACCGGATCCGGTCGTCCTCGTCGACGATCAGGATCACGTCGGAGGTCTTCTGCACGAGCGTCCGGAAGTAGGTCTCGCTGTTCTGCCGGATGACCTCCTGGCTGAGGCTGATCCGCTCGAGCGCGAGGGCGGCCTGGGTGGCGAGCACCTCGATCGCGCGCAACAGCCCGGTCAGCATGGGCGTGGGCGCGGCGACGTGCAGCACCCCGACCAGCGGGTCGCCGGCCGGCCGGTCGCTGAGCACCAACGGGCAGCGCAGGGTCAACGCGAAGTGGGCCAGCCGCACCGAGACCGCCCAGTCGACGTCGCGGGTCGGCACCATCCGGGCCGCCGTGCCGGTCTCGCGGTCCACGGTCGCCTGCGCGCGGGCCTCGGTCGAGAGCGGCCCGTCCTGGGCGATCGTCACGGCCAGGACGACACCGTGCGGCGTGTCCGGGGGCAGTAGGTGAGCCACGGCCGTCCGTACGGCGGCGTTGACCTGATCGGTGTCGGCCGCCGAGACCAGGGCCGCAGCCGCCTCGCGCAGCGCCCGCTCCCGGGCCAGCGCCTGACGGTGACCGGCCATGATCCCGGCCATCCGCACGAGGACCAGCGCGAAAGTGAGCGCGCTGAGCACGGCGACGACGGTCAGATCGGGCACCGCGCCCTCGCGGAACATGCGCACCAGCAGCACCACCGGGGCGACCATCGAGGCCGCACCGAGCAGCGCCAGACGGCCGTGGCCGAGCTGGGCGGGCGGCATCTCGGCCGGACGGTCGAGCTCGGCCATCGACGGGTGCAGGGCGGCCAGGCCGACGGCGACGTAGAGCGCGAACCGGCCGAGGCCGACGAAGAGGGGCACGTGCTCGCCGAACAGCGACAGCTCGTAGCCGATGTCGGCCAGCAGCAGCGCCACCACCCCGGCGCCGAGCAGGCGGCCCGCGACGACGGGCCGGCCGCTGATGAACAGGCGGGTCAGCACGCCCAGCAGCAGCAGGTCGCCGAGCGGGAAGGCGATCGACATCCACAGGTGGTCGCCGGCCCGGCTCAGGTGGGGGCCGATCAGGAAGCTCCAGGCCAGCAGGGCGACCCCGGAGCTGAGCGTGAGCGAGTCGAGCAGCGCGGCCCGGTCGCGGAGACCGCCCGTACGGCGGCGCAGGAGGGCCACGAGGGTGCCGGCCAGCATCGGATAGCTCGCCAGGACGAGGACCGAACCGGCGGTGACCAGCCCTGGCACCTTCGCGGTGACCCACTCCGGTGCGCGGTAGAGGGCGGCGCCGACTGCCGAGAGGGCGACCGACGCCGTGAGCAACCGCCACGGCAGCCGCAGCGCGGGCCGGTAACGGCGCACGCCGAGGGTCACAGCCGCGATCGTCACCGCCGCGGCGAGCAGGCGCAATGGCGTCTGCGTACCGGTCGGCGCGAGCGCGAAGAGCACCGCGAGCACCGCCATCCCGCCGCCGAAGAGTGCGGCGGCCCACCGTGCCGGCATGCGTGGTTCCTTTCCGGGGGTTGTCGAGGCGTCTGATCGGTCCCGCGCGAGGCCACTTGAGGGACCGGGCACAATCGGGTGGTGATCCTGGAGTTCATTCGCGGCAACACCACGCCCGCCCCCGTCCCGTTCGTCCCCGAGATCACCCTTTACCAGGCGGATGAGCCCATCGCGCTGTGGGAGAAGACCGAAGCGGCCGGCCCCGAGCAGCCGCCGCCGTTCTGGGCCTTCGCCTGGGCCGGCGGTCAGGCCCTGGCCCGGCACGTGCTCGACCACCCCGACCTGGTGTCGGGCCGCTCGGTGCTCGACCTCGCGACCGGCTCCGGCCTGGTCGCGGTGGCCGCGGCCCGGGCCGGCGCAACCCCGGTCACGGCCAACGACATCGACCCGTTCTCGCTGGGCGCGGCCGAGGCCAACGCGGCCGTCAACGCGGTCGACGTCCGGCTGCTCGAGGCCGACATCCTCGACACCAACGACGAGTACGGCGTCATCCTCGCGGGCGACGTCTTCTACAGCCGCGAGATGGCCGCCCGGGTTCTCCCCTTCCTGCGGCGCGCGGCCGACCGTGGCGCGCTGGTGCTGGTCGGCGACCCGGGCCGGGCCTACCTGCCCGACTCGGGGCTGATCGAGCGGGCCGCGTACGACATCCCCGTCCCGGTCTCACTGGAAAGCGTGCCCACCCGCCACACCAAGGTCTGGCAGCTGATCAACCGCTAAAGGCTCTTCTGCATCAGGAGTTGCAGGCCGAACCCGTCCTCGACGGTGTCGTCGGGGGCCGGGCCGTCGGGCTCGGTGCTGGTGCGCGGTGACGGCATAAGGATCGCGCGGCCGATGCCGGCCCGGCGGCCGCAGACGATGTCGCGGCGCGGGGTGTCGCCGACGAACCAGCAGGTGGCCGGGTCGAGGGCGAGCTCGTCGGTGGCGTTCCAGATCATCTGCGGGTTGGGTTTGCGGACGCCGGCCTCGTCGCTGTAGATCTGGACGGCGAAGTGGCGCCCGATGCCGGCCTGCTCGAGGAACTCGCGGTGGGCGGCGCCGGAGAGCGTGTTCGAGACGACGGCCAGCACCACGCCGGCGTCGGCGGCCGAGCACAGAAACTCGGGAATCCCCGGGCGCAGGGCCCAGTTATCGCGCCAGGCCCACTCGTAACTCAGCTTGCGCACGGCCCCGCGCACCGGCACCTGGGCCGCGGGCGGCCAGCCGGGCAGGATGAACCGCTCCCACACCTCGGCCTGGCTCAGCTCGTCCGGCCAGTCCTCGTCGCGCCAGGCGGCGTAGGCCGTCGCGCCCTCGGTGAGCGATCGCTGGATCTCCCCGGGCGGGATCACGCCGTGGATCAGGTTGAAGATGCGCAGCACCAGACCGGGCGGCGCCGTGCGTTGCGGCGGCGCGTCGGCCAGTACGCCGCCGAAGTCGAGCAGAATCGCAGCCGGGCGCATCTCAGCGACTCGTTCCCAACGTCCAGGCGCGCACACCACCGACGATGCCGGCCGTGTTCGGCACGACCACCACGTCGTCACCCATGCGCGCGAGCTGGGCCGGCGTGATCAGGCGGGAGTTGCCGCCGCCCAGATAAAGCCTGTCCCACAGGAACACCGGCCGCAGCCCCTCCACCACATTACGCACGCGACGGCTCCAGAGGGCGTCCCCGAGCCGGCGCCGTTCGTGCTCGCCGATGTAGGTGTCGTAGGACATGCCCCACCGCACGGGCGCCTGCGACATCTCCAGGTGCGGGGCCAGTGCGCCGCCGTCGAACAGCGCGCACCCGAGGCCCGTCCCGAGCGTCAGTATCAACTCGCAGCCGGTGCCCGCGACCACTCCGGCCCCGTGCACCTCGGCGTCGTTGAGCACGAGCGTGGGCCGGCCGAACGCGTCGGCCAGCGCGGTGCGGGCGTCGAAGCCGAACCACGCGTCCTGCAGCTCCGGGTCGATCCGGGTGCGGGGGCCGCTGCGGGTGATGTAGTGCGGGGTCGCCACGACGACGCCGTGCCGCAGCATGCCGGGCATGCCCACGGTGACCCGGTCATGGGCCGGCAACTGCTCGCCGAGCTGCACCAACGTCTTGACGAAAAGATCGGGAGGAAGCGGGTACGGGGTAGGGACGCGCAGTGGCTGGGCACGCATCGTCCCTGCCTCGTCAAGCACGGACCCCTTGATGCCGCCGCCGCCACAGTCGATCGTCAGGGTGAAAGCCACGCCGCCAGTTTGCATGGAGTACACCTCCTCGCACAGCAATTGTGACCCGGTATCGTCACCGCGGTGTCCAGGGCTGTCCGGGTGAGCACCCGCAACGCGAGTTTCCAGCAATGGCAGGCACTGCTGACCAACCGCACCAAGCGGCACCGGGCCGGCGAGTTCCTCGTTCATGGCGTACGCCCCATCTCGCTCGCCGTCGACCACGGCTGGGAGATCCGCGACCTGATCTACCCCGACCGTCAGTCGCTGTCGGCCTGGGCCCGCGACATGCTCGACCGCACCGGCGCGCGCCCGGTGGCGATGTCCCCCGAGCTGGTGGCCGAGCTGGCCGACAAGGAATCGGCCGAGCTGATCGCCGTGGTCGGCCTGCCCGGGCGGCCCGAGCTGCCCGACTCCGATCTGGTGGTGGTGTTCGACCGGCCGACCACCCCGGGCAACATCGGCACGCTGATCCGCTCGGCCGACGCGTTCGGCGCGGCCGCGGTCGTGGTCTCCGGGCACGCCGCCGACCCGTACGACCCGAAGTCGGTCCGGGCCAGCACGGGCTCGATCTTCGCCCTGCCGGTGATCCACGCCGAGGGCCCGGGCGAGGTCGTCGACTGGGCCGCCCGGATGGGCGCTCAGCTGGTCGGCACCGACGAGCACGGCTCGGTCGACGTGGCCGGCCATGACCTGACCGCCCCGACCGCGCTGCTGATCGGCAACGAGACGACCGGGCTCAGCGCGGCCTGGCGCGCGGCGGCCGACGTGCTGGTCCGCATCCCGATCACCGGCGCCGCCAGCTCGCTCAACGCGGCCACGGCGGCCACCGTCGTCCTGTACGAAACGACCCGCCAGCGGTCAGGCTAGATCGGCCGTGGCCGCTTCCAGCGGGCGCAGCCGCAGACGCGTGATCGCGCGGCCGGTCACCTCGGTCACCTCGGCCGTGAACTGCCGCAGCGTCACCACCTCGCCCGGCGCGGTCGGGATGTGGCCGAGCGCGGCCAGCACCATGCCGGCCACTGTGGTGTAGTCGCCCTCGTCGTCCGCGTCCTCGTCAAAACCCAGGTCGGGCAGGTCGTGGATGGGGAACGAACCGGGCATGAGCAGCGCGCCGTCGGCCTCGTGGACCACCGCGGCCACGTCCCGGTCGGTCTCGTCGTAGATCTCGCCGACGATCTCCTCGACCAGGTCCTCCAGCGTGACGATACCGTCGATCGCGCCCCGCTCGTCCACCACCAGGGCCAGCGGCTGCCGCTCGGCCCGGATCTGCTTGAGCGCGTCCGACACCCGCAGCGTCTCGGGCAGGAACAGGCCGGGCCGGCACAGCTCGTCGACCGGGCCGGTGGCGTCGACCAGATCGCGCAGGTGCACGGTGCCGTACACGTCGTCGAGCCCGGCCGGGCCGACCACCGGGGCCCGGGAGTGCCCGCCGTCGATCAGCTGCCGCAGCGCCTCGTGTGCGGGCGTGCCGGCGGCCAGGGTCAGCACGTCACGGCGGGGCACCAGGATCTCGCGCAGGATCCGGTCGGCGATCTCGAAGGCGCCACTGATGATCGTGCGCTGCTCGGCCGAGAAGTCCTGCTGGTTGGCGACCATGTCGCGGATCTCCTCGGTGGTCACCTCCTCGCGCTGCGCCTTCGGGTCGCCGCCGGCCAGCCGGACGACCAGGTCGGTCGAGACGCCGAGCAGCCAGATCGCGGGCCGCGAGACCATCGAGAGGAAGTCGAGCGGGCGGGCCACCAGCAGGGCCCAGCCCTCCGTACGCTGCATCGCGATCCGCTTCGGAGCCAGCTCGCCGACCACCAGCGTGACGAAGGTCAGCGCGATGGTGACGACGAAGATCGCGGCCGGCTGGGCCGCCGACCCGAGGAAGCCGAGCGGCTCGATCAGCGGCTGCGACAGCGACACCGCGGCGGCGGCGGAGGCCAGGAAGCCGGCCAGCGTGATGCCGATCTGGATGGTGGCCAGGAACCGGTTGGGGTCGCGGGTCAGCCGGCCGAGCACCCGGCCGCCGCGGGACTGCCGCTCGAGCCGCTGCACCTGGCTCTCCCGCAACGAGACCAGCGCCATCTCGCTGCCCGAGAAGACCGCGTTGACCAGCACCAGCACGAGCACCAGAACGATCTCTCCGGCTGTGCCACCCATCCGCCACGCCCCCGGTCGTGATCACTCGTGCGGTGATCTGGAGGGCATCAACCTACCGACCCGGGGCGCGGACCGCCCGGAACCGGGCCGGTCAATAACGGGCAAACGACCGGATCGGCATGCGCGGGCCGAATTTGGGCGCCCCGAGGCCGCCGTGGGCCAGCAGGTCGCAGACCCGGCCCCGATGCCCGCGGAACGGCTCGAGCAGCTCCAGCATCCGCTCGTCGGTGCCCCGGGCCTCGCCGGCCAGCGCCCACGCGACCGTGTTGGGGATGTGGAAGTCGCCCACGCTCACCGCGTCGGGGTCGCCGTACGCGATCCGGACGACCTCGGCCGCCGTCCAGGGGCCGATGCCGGGCAGGGCGGTCAGCCGGGTGGTGGCCTCGGCCGAGTCGGCGCACCGCTCGAGCCGGTCGGCCACCACGGCGGCGCGCTGCAGGGCCTGGGTGCGGCGCTGCTCGACGCCGAACGGGTGAAAGACCCAGTACGGGGTGGCGGCGATCACGGCCGGGTCGGGCGGGAGCATCAGCTCGACCGGGCCGGGCGCCGGCTCGCCCAGTTTCTGGCAGATCAGCCGGTAGGCCCGGTGGGCTTCCTGGCCGGTCACCTTCTGCTCGAGGATCGCCTTCAGCACGCTGCGGAAGACCAGACCGGTGCGGGCCATCCGTACGCCGGCGAAGGTCTTGGCCAGACGCCCGATCAGCGGGTTGGTCGCCGCCAGGGCGGGGAATGCGGTGAGGTCGTCGCGGAGGCCGGCGAAGGCGTCGGCGTGATCGACGACCCAGTCGGCGCCCTCGCCGTGGCCGGTGGCCACCAGTTCCCGGCCGTCGCGGGCCAGGTGGAGGGTCGCGGGGCCGGCCGGGGTGCGCACGGCGAGCCAGAAGTCGTCGCCGGTGAAGCTGCCGCACGGGTCGTATCTGGGGACCAGCAGCGGGCGGATCGAGGCGCCGAAGTGATAACGCTCCGGGACGGCCATGCGGCGGGTCACCCGCACACTGTGCCACCCTTTTTGGCCGATGCCCACCGGCGCTGCCCTCGGACAGGCCGATGGCCCTGACCGCGCTCCCGGTCAGGGCCATCGGAGGAGGCGACCGAACACCCGAGTGGTCCGGTTCGCCAGGGAACTGCCGCTACCGTTCGTCGTCCGTCAGGGGGAAGGACGAGCGCCCCGGAGTCGATGGGGGGTCCCCCGCGGAACGAAGCCATGTCGGTGGCCTCGTCCCGCCGGGGTTCGCCTCCGGGTTGGTGGCAGAGCTCCTAGATCGTGCGGGTCAGCGACGTCCGTTGCGGACCTGGATCCGGACCACGTCGAAGGCGGGCGTCTGGTTGGCCCGGACCATCATCGGGATGCGGTGCGAACCGTCACCGGCCCACGAGGCGCACTGCGCGGTGCCGGCGGTCGGCAGGCCCGGCACCTGGATCTGCACGGTGTCGGGGGCAGCGCCACCCTGCCGGTCCTCGGTCGCCACGAAGAACGCGGGGACCGGGTCGGGCGCGGGGGCCTCGTTGGTGCTGGCCAGCATGCGGCAAGCGGTGTGGAAGTGACCGCGGACCAGGCCGTTGGCCAGGACCGAGCTCTCCACGTAGTAACCACCCTGGCCGGCCGCGAGGAAGCGGTCACGGATCAGGTTGCGGGTGCTGACGCTCAGCGTGAACGGCTGGTTCACACCGACCGAGCGGGGCGAGTTGGTGATCAGCAGGCTCGGGTTGGCGTTCGCCTCGCCGACCTCACCGAACTCGGTGGAGACGCAGCGGCTGCCTTCCTGGAAGCCGCTGTGCGGCGTCAGGTTGCTGGTGTCACAGCTGTTGGTCAGCACGCCCAGGCCCGCGCCGGGGGGCGGGGTGGTCTCCGACTGGGTGGGCTCGGGAGCCGGCTGCTCGCCGCCGTTGCCCTCTTCGCCGTTGCCATTGCCCTGCTCGCCATTGCCCTGGCCGCCATCGGCGGGCGGGACCTCAGCGCTGGCGCTCGGGTCGGCGCCGTTGCCCTGCTCGCCGTTGCCGTTGCCCTCTTCGCCGTTGCCCTGCTCGCCACCGGCGGCCGGGTCCTCGGTGCCCGCGCTCGGGTCAGCCGCCGGAGCGGTGGTCGCGGCCTGGGTGGGCGGCGTCGTCGCGTTGCCGTTGTTGCCGACGTTGTTCATCACCCAGTTGCGGCAGCGGGTCCGCAGCGTCTGGGTCGACACCGTGTCACCGGCGCCGTCGTCCGGGTGCTGGGTCACCTTGCCGTTGTTGGTGGTGTACGTGCTCTTCCGGGTCTGCGTGGAGAGCTTGGCGCGCTGCGGGGCCTGCACGTCGTCACACGCGGCCAGCGCCTTGCGCTGAGTCCGGTCGGTGCTTGCGTTGGAGACCTGGGTGACGGTGACGATGCCGCCGAAGGCCACCAGCGTGGCAGCGACCGCGATGATGCGGCGCTTACCGCTGAACCAGTTGTTCCTGGATGCGCGCCGGTACTTGGACCTTCGCATGGGGTGACACCTTTCTCTTACGCGAGTGGACGTGGCTGGGGCTACCGCGCCCGGAAGATGCGCATTGACGTGATGACGCCGGCCACGAGCGCGGCGGCGAGGACTAGCAGGATCACGGTGGTGCTGACGCCCGGAACTCCGCCGCTGCTGCTGGCAGCCGCGAGCATCTGCCCGTCCACCGGGACCGGACCGTTGCCGGCGTTCGCGGGGGCGGGAGCTGTGGGAAGTGACCCGTAGTCGACGATGCCGCTGGACTCGAGCAGCGTGATGTGGGTCAGGACGAACTGGTTGGCCTCTTGGGCCAGCTTGCGAACCGAGTCGTTGCGGGTGGTGCCCCGGATCGTGCCGATGGCCGGAAAGATCTTGCCGTGCGCGGCCCGGAGACGGTCGATGAAGATCTGGTCGAACGTTGTCGCGTTCGCCTGCTCCATCTCCTGCAGCCAGAATTTCTGGTCGCTGTTCGGCTCGTTCGGCAGGTCGATGTTGAGTTTCTTGGCCGCCACCCGGTCCAGGTTGTCGAGGATCACGTGCTGGGCGGCGATCGCCTTGCCGATCGCGACGACCCGCGGGTCGTTCGACTTCTCCTGCGCCATGTTGCTGGCCGGGATCTCCCAGAGACCCGCGAGCCGGACCTTGATGACGAAGTCCTTGTCGGCATCGCTGACCGCGCCGACACCCTTGTTCGTCAGGCCCGTCTTGGGCGGCACCGGAACACCGTCGCCCCCGGCGGCTGCCTGCGCCGGGGCGACCGGCGCGAGCAGGACCGTCAGGAACGCCGCCGAAATGCCCACCAACCAACGCGTCGTACGGCGCGAGGAGCGAGTGGTAAGCATTTTCTCAACCTCCGAAATCAGCGAATTGTTAATGGCTGGAGAACTCAGTAGCTGTAGTCACTGCCGGTGTCGCCGCCGTCACCGGTCGCGGCACCGGAATCGCCCTCGGAATCATTCGCGGGAGGAGCGACCGGCTTCGAGATCTTCGGCAGGCAGGTGAGGTTCTTGGCACCGTCGGGCTGAATCACGAACCAGGAGCCGTTGACGTTCTGCCCGCGCCACTGGCCCGGCTTCTTGTCACCGATGTAGGTGTAGAGCGGCCAGCCCTTGAGGGTCAACTGCTTGCTGCCGTCGGCCCGGGCGACCGTGCCGACGAGCTTGGAATCGACGCCCTTGAGGGTGGGCTTGCCGTCGTTGGTCAGGGCGGGCGGCCAGGTCTCGGCGCAGTCGCCGACACAGTTCGACTTGGCCGGCTCGTTCTTGTCGTTGTCGAAGCGGTAGAGCACGAAGCCGCCCTCGTTCACGACCACCTTGCCCATGCGGGCCACCTTGGTGCCGGTGAGCTTGTTGGTCGCCTCGTCGGCGCTCAGCTCGGGGGCGGCGTCGGCGGCCGCGGGCGGCGCCGTCGCGTTGGGGTCGGCCTCGGCGGCCGGGTCACTCGTGGCGGCCGGGTCGGCGGTCGCGCCGGAGGTGGCCGCGACATTGTCCGATGCGGGCTCGGCGGCGTTGCCGTAATCGGCGGCGTTGAATCCCGCCGGGGCACAGCCGGCAACTGCGAACGCCGCGGCGATTGCGGCGCCGACGACCATCAACTTTCGCTTCTCCGGAACCACGTGTGCCCTCCAGGCTGTTTCTTGTCTAGCGTTTCCGGGCTGTAGTACGCGGGGTGGGTCGCCAGGGTTGAACAAAGTTCCCATCAATTTCCGAGTTTTCTGGGCCACCCGTCGGGAGCTGCATCCCTAAGACAAAAGAAAGGATCCCGGCCAGTCGGCCGGGATCCTTTTCCGTGCAAGATCCGTTACGGAACGCGAACCAGTGTCTCGCCGGCGCCGGTTGCCGTGACCTCCTGCACCTGCACGTGGGCGATCGCCTCACGCTTGGTGGCCGTGACCGCCTGCAGCAGCAGGGGCTCGGCGTTGGCCGCGGTGCCCCAGCCCTTGTCGCCCACCGTCCACGAGACGAGCGGCTCGGTGGTGCCGTCGGTGTGCACGGCGACCAGCCGGCACGTCTTGGGACCGGTGATGTTGGAGATCGCGAAGGAGATCTGGGTGCCCCAGTCCTTCTTCTCGAAGGCGACCGAGGCGGCCACGCCGGTCCGTGGATCGGAGCCGTCGAAGCGCTCACCGGTCAGGTCGGGCCCGCCGATGCCGGGCCCGTCGGCCGTGTTGGGCAGCGGATCGAGCTGGCTGCTGTCGCGCTGCTTGGTCGCCGTGTTGGTCGTGGACGCGTCGGCGCCGCCGCCGAACACCTGACCGCCGACGAAGAAGGCGCCGATCGACAGCATCGCGAAGATGACGACCGCGGCCGCCAGCGAGAAGAGCCGCCGGCTGTTGGCCCGGTGCCGCTCGTGGCTGACCTCGCCGATCACCTTCTGAAGCATGAGGCCGTCGCGCCGGGTCTCCTCGGCCACGATCACCGAGTTGGCGTCGACGTCGGCCAGCAGATCGGCGACCTCGACGAAAGACTCGAGCTCGTACGCGCAGCGCGAGCACTCGATGAGATGGTCCTCGAAGCGCGCCGCATCATGCTGGTCGAGCACGCCCAAGGCGTACGAAGCGACGTCGAAGTGGTCTTCCTGGGTCATTCCGTCACCCCCCGCTGCTGCAGCGCCGTCCGCAGTGCACGCAGAGCGTAATACACCCGTGACTTAGCGGTGCCCAACGGAAGGTTGAGCTTTTCCGCCGCCTCCGGCACCGTGCGGCCCTTGAAGTAGGTCTCGATCAGGATCTCGCGGTGCGACTGGCTGAGCTCGCGCAGCGCGTCGGAGACGGTCATCGACTGCAGCACGCGGTCGGTGTCGTCGGCCTGGCTGGGGAAGCTCTCCAGCTCACGGTCGTAGGTCTCGGCGGGCCGGGCACTGGCGCTGCGGTGATCGTCGATCGCGATCCGCCGTGCCACCGTGACCAGCCAGGGCCGCAGCGACTGCTGCCCCTGAGCGCCGAGCCGGTGTGCGTTGCGCCAGGCCCGCAGCAGCGTCTCCTGCACGATGTCCTCGGCGCGCTGCCGGTCACCGCCGGTCAGCCGCAGAACGAACATGAGCAACGGACCCGCGTGCTCCTCGTAGAGCATCCGGACGAGCGTGTCCTCGTGACCCGCGCCGGCCGGGGTCGCGGCCTCGTGCCGCGGCGCCTGTCGGGGAATCACCGAACCACCATCCTCAGCACTACGGCCTCCGTCGAGAGACTGCCACCGTCCACCGGAACGCGGCTGTGTCATCAGGCGCACCCCACCCGGCGAGAGCCGATGTTCGGCCACCGCTTGCATCGATACCTCCAGCCGGAGCTTTCCCCGTCGCCTGAGATACGGCTGGGGGCAGCCCTCGGGATCAACGCGGACGGGAAAATTTCCGGGAGCGGTCTCAAACGTTCCTCCGGTCTCGTGTGGGGGGTCACGAGGCGCACGGGCAAACGATGGGAATTCATCGATCTGCACCGATATAACAGCCAGGGCAGCCGAATAATACTCAGCCACACGCGTCCCATGTAACGGCCATCTGAGCAGCCCTGACGCACTACCGGTGCGGCGTTACCGCTGAGTAAACGAGCCCGGACGCAGCGTTTCGGTCGCCTCTGACGGGAGCGCTCCCAACGTGCGTAGGACTCCGCGTCCGGCCCGTTCGGAGGATGTCTGGCCGTCATCCGGACCGATCGAGTGATGCCTGTCGCAATCGCCGCGCTTACGCCCATCTGTCGTATCTGGCGGGCGGCGGCAGCTTCCGGGTGGCCGTGTGGACGAGAGGCTCGAGCGGGCGCTCGCTGCCTGTGGATAACCCGATCGGCCGCGCCGGCGCCGCGTAGGGTCGGCCCCACCCCGGGCGGGTGGGCCGGCTAGGAGTGGTAGGGCGGCGAGACGGGATCAGACGCGGAGGGTGGTTGTGGTGACGACGGTGGTGAAGTGCATCGCGAAGCTGCCGCCCAGCGCGTCGATGGCGGCCCCGGTCGCGGCGGTCAGGGCGGCCAGCTCGTGCGACGGGAGCCCGGTGTGCAAACCCTGAGTGGGCAGCTGATCCAGCCACTCGTCCCGGGTGTAGATCTGCTCCCACTCGAACGACCACCGGTCCAGCGCCGCGAACGCCCCGCTCGCCCGGATGGCCTCGTCCGCTTTGTCGAGGAGAGCGCCATACCCGTGAGCGGCTGGAGTCTGCGCGGCCGAGCCCTCGTCTTTCTGGGCCGCGGCCGCCTCCGGGACGACGGAACTCCGGACGCCTGCGGCTTGAGCCGCCGCAGGGCCGGCAGCATCCTGGCCGGCCGACGCCAGATTGCGGTGGGCCGCCGCGAGCATGCTGTCGGGCATCAGCTGCTCGTAGATGGCGCCGAACGCCGCAGCCGCCCCGGGCGCGGGCTGGGCCGCGTTCCAGAAGAGCGCCAACCGGCCACCCGGACGCAGCACCGCGGCCGCTTTGGCCGCGCCCGCGACCGGGTCGACCCAGTGCCAGGTCTGCCCGGCCACGACCGCGTCGTACGAGCGCCCCGCCGCGTCCCAGGTCTCGAAGGTCGCCACCTCGACGTCGAACCCGCCGCTCCGAGCGAAGGCGGCCATCCGCGGGTCAGGCTCGACACCGGTCACCCGGCAGCCGGCCGCGCGGAGTTGCCGGGCCACGATGCCGGTGCCGATTCCCACGTCGAGCACCTCCAGGCCGGGACGGCCGGCCACGATCCGCTCGATCAGCGCCTGGGGATAGCGAGGCCGGGCGCGGTCGTAGCGTTCGGCGTCGACCCCGAACGACTCGGCCACCTCGCGATGCTGGAAGGACTCCGGAGTGGGCATGCGCCCACTCTAATGGGCGCGCGCCCATTACGCCGCCCGCAGGGGCCTTCGGGAGAGACTGGTGACGACAGCCGACGAGAGGAGATGCCGGGTGCCGACCGGAGTGGCGCTGCGGGACGTGCGGCAGCAGCTGTTCGATGCGGCCCAGCGCGTCCTGCTGCGGGACGGTCCGGGCGCGCTGACCAGCCGCGCGGTCACCGCCGAGGCCGGCTGCGCCAAGGGCGTCCTGCATCGGCACTTCACCGACTTCGACGACTTCCTGGCCGAGCTGGTGCGGCGGCGGATCGCCGGGTTCGAGGCCTGGGGCGCGACCATGCGGGAGACGGCGGGCTCGGGAGTCGTCGCCGAAAACATCGCCGACGCGTTCTTCGGGCTCTTCGACCGGGTCGGGCTCGGCCTGGTCGCGCTGGTCCTGACCCGGGACGGCCTGCGGGCCCGGCTGAGATCGACGGGGCTGCCGCTGCTGGCCGAGGCGACCGCCGTGCTCGCCGCCTACCTCGCGGCCGAGCGTGACCGCCATCGGGTGCCGAGCGACGCGGACGTCGGAACGCTCGCTCTCACCCTGGTCGGCGCGGCCCACCTGCTCTTCGCCGACCACGAGAGCACGCCGCCCGAGCTGACCACCGTCCAGCGGCTGGTGTCGTCCGTTCTTGTCGGCTCAGGCTAGGTCAGTCAGGCCAGGGAACGAGCGCGGGCGGTAGCCGTGGTCAGGGCTCGGTGCAGGACCCGCGAGTCGCCCAGCATGCCGCGCAGCCGCCGTTCCAGGCCCGCGATCGGCACCAGATTTTGCGGGGCGCGCGGGTCCTTGTAGGCCGAGGAGGCGAACCGCGGCAACGTCGCCCCGGAGATCTCGGCCAGCTCGATGGCCTCGTCGGGGCTCAGGTCGGGCGAGCACTCCACCCGGACGATGCCCGACCACGGGGCGCCGGACCCGCCGGGCAACCGCAGATACCACGACCAGCCGCCCCACACCGTGCCCAGGTGGAAGACCGGGGTGCGCTGCCCGGGGCGCAGCGAGGTGACGACCGTGGTCAGCGTGGCCGGCAGGTACTGCTTCTGCTGCGTCTTGACGTACCCGATCGTTCTCGGTAGTTGCCGCCGGTTGCGCAGCGGGCCGTCGACCACCAGCAGGTCGTGGGTGCCGTTGAGAGCGGAACCGAAGCTGCGGGCCTCGGACGAGATGTCGATCTCGAGCGCGGTCAGCGGGCCCTGCACCGCGGCCGGCAGCTTGCTCGCCTCGCCGGGACCGTTGATCCGGTGCACCTCGTAGCGCACCGATCCGGCCTGCACGTCCTCGGCCGACGGCGACGCCGTGAACAACCCCCGGCCGACCCGCGCGGCCACCAGCTCGGCGGCGCCCCGGGCCAGGTCGCAACGGACCACCCCGGCCGCGTACGAGGCGGCCAGCCCCGCGTACGACGTGCCGTCCTCCTCGGACGTCCACAGCCCGGCGTCGTTGCGCCGCACGCCGTCGACCAGGAACACCACGTCAGGGCTGCGCACCCCGGGCGCGACGTCGATCGGGCGCCACTCGGCCGACGGCACCTCGACGTCGGTGTCGACCTGGGCGCTGCTGGCCGAGGCCGGACCGTCCCCGCCGTCGCCGCCGCCGCCCTCGAAGGACGAGCCGTACGACGGGTCCCACGCATCCACGAACATCCTGGTCAAAGGCCCACCCTCGTCACGTACGCGGTCCGTGCGTCCTTGTGCACCTCGAACCGCACCGGCACCCGCTCGGCCAGCGCGTTGACGTGGGTGACCACGCCGACCATCCGGTCCCCGCGCGCGGCCAGATTTTCCAGGGTCGCGGCGACCACGTCGAGCGTCGCCGCGTCGAGCGTGCCGAAACCCTCGTCGAGCACGATCGACTCGAGGCTGGCGGCCGTGGCCGACATGCCCGCGAGCTGCTCGGAGAGGGCGAGCGCCAGGGCCAGCGAGGCCTGGAACGTCTCGCCGCCGGAGAGCGTGCGCACCCCGCGCCGCAGCCCGGCGTCGTGGTGGTCGATCACATAGAACTCGCCCTTGTCGTGCATCAGGTCGTACTGCCCGCCGGTGAGCTCGCGCAGGATGCCCGACGCGCCGTCGACAAGCAGGTCGAGCGCCTCCTCGAGCAGCCAGCGCTCGAAGTTGTTGGCTCGCAGGTGACCGGCAAGCGCCTTGGCCACCCGGCCCTCGCGCTGCAGGATCATCCGCTGCTCGGTGAGCTCGCGCGACTGCTCGCGCCGGTCGGCCAGGCGGCGCCAGGACGCCTCGGAGCGTTCGGCGGCGACCGCGGCCGCCCGGATCAGGTCGGAGGCCGCATCTTCGGCGGCGGCCCGGGGCGGCGGGGTCACCCCGGCCGCGGTGAAGAGCGCCCCGATCTCGTGCAGCACGGTGACGGTCTCGCGATGAGTCTCGGCCACGGCGGACTCGGCCTCGTCGCGGGCCGTCGTACGCTCGGCGGCCTGGGCGGCGGCCCACTCGACCAGGACGGCCCACGCACCGGCCAGGTCGTCGCGGTCGGCCGGCGGCGGCGAGAAACGGGCCACCAGGTCGCGGGCGGTGTCGAACTCGCGCCAGGCGGAGCGCTGCCGGTCCTCGGCGGCGATCACCGCGGCCTGAGCCCTACGGTGGGCGGCCCGGGCCGTACGCACAGCCGTGCCGGCCTGGTCGAGCTGTTTCTGCAGCTTGTCGAGCTCGGCCAGCCGCCGGCGCAACGCGTCGACGCCCGGTGACTCGGCCACCGCGGCCCGCACCTCGGCCAGCCGCGACATGTGGTGCTCGTGCTGGGCGCGCTTGCGCTCGAGGTTGCTCTCGAGCTTGCGGGCGACCGCGTCGCGCTGCTGCCAGGCCGACTCGGCGACCTCGGCGGCGGCACGGGCGGCCTTGCCGGTGGTCTCGGCGGCCCGGACAGCCGACTCCTCGGGGACGGCGGGCACGGTGGTGACGGTCTGTTCGCAGACCGGGCAGTGGTCGCCGGCCGCGAGGTGAGCCCGCAGCGCGGCGGCCCGGTCGACCCGCTGGGCCTCCGTGTAGTCGAGCCGCGCCTGCTCGAGCAGCTGGGCCGCGCCGACCTGGGCGCTGTGGGCCAGCCCGGCGGCGGCCGCGGCGTCCTTGTGCTCGACCTCGGCCACCGACACCTCGCCCGCGAACCACTCGGCCTGCCCGATCAGCCTCTCCAGCTCGGCGTGCCGGTCGAGCATCAGGTTGAGCGAACCGGCGTCGCCCGCGGCCGCGAGCTCGCCGCGGACCTTCTCTTCCTTCTCCTCCGCGGCGCGGGTTTCCTCCGCGGACTCGGTGGCCGTCACCCGGGCGGCGGCCATCACGCCGGCGGTCTCCACGCTGCCGGCCGGCGTCCGCACCGAGGAGAGCAGCCGCAGCTCGGCGTTGAGCGCGTCGCGGGCGGCGGCCGCGGTCACCTCGGCGGCCCGTTTCGCCCGCAGGCCGGGAACGGCCCGCTCGACGGCGGCGGTCAGCTCGCGCATGCGGCCGACGTGCTGCTCGGCCGCCTCGACCGCCTCGTCGGTGGCGTCGGCCAGACCGGCCAGGCTCTGGTCGACGACGGTCAGCTTGGCCTCGGCGGTCTGGTTGCGGGTGGTCGCCTTGGTCTGCACCTCCTCGTAGACGTGCAGGCCGAGGAGGTTGATCAGGATCTGCTGCCGGGTGGCCGGCTTGGCGTGCAGGAAGTCGGCGAACTGGCCCTGCGGCAGCACCACGCAGCTGCTGAACTGCTCGAACGGCAGGCCGACGGCGTCCAGGATCGCCTGGTCCATCTCGGCCGGGGTGCCGGCCAGCACGTCGCCCAGGTCGTCCAGGTCCATGCCGGTGTCGAGCTTGGTGACGTCGAAACCGGGCGGCATGAGCTGGAGGCCGGCGCCGGCCGTCTTGACGTTGCCCCGGCCGTCGCGCCGCACCACACGGGTCGCGACGTAGCGGTCGCCGGCGGCCTCGAAGACCAGCCGGACCCGGGCCTCGGTCGCGGACGGGGCGAGCGCGTTGCCGATGCCCCGGGCGCCGCCCCAGCGCGGGACGGTGCCGTAGAGCGCGAAGGTGATCGCGTCGAGGACCGTCGACTTGCCGGAGCCGGTGGGCCCGACGAGCGCGAAGTAGTCGGCGTCGGTGAAGTCGACAGTGGTCTCATCGCGGAACACCGTGAACCCAGCCATGTCCAACCTAATCGGCCTCAAGATCCCGCTCCACTTCGTTCCGCCGGATCCGAGGCCTGGGCGCTGAGCCGACCGCGTTCGCTGCGCTCTCTCATGAGTGAGTGCTCACCTCGTCGTACAGCTCGTCGAAGAGTTCGCGGACGCCGTCCTCGGCGTTGCCGCGGCTGTCCAGGTAGTCGCCGAACAGCTCGCGCGGCGACCGGCCGGCCCGCTGCGCCATCCGCTCTTTCGTCTTGTCCGGCATCATCTCGGGGTCGATCCGCACCTCGAGCGCGTTGGGCAGCAGCTCCTGCACGTCCTCGCGCAGACCGACCCGCGGCTTCTCACGGACCAGAACACGGAGCCAGGCCTCCGGAAGGTTCACCTTGGCCAGTTGTTCGAGGGTGCCGCGCACCGTGCGCAGGGTGATCGCCGACGGGATCGGCACGTCCCGGACCCGGGCCGCCTTGTCGACGCCGACGTCGACGATCGCGACCGAGCTGACGTTCTCCTCCTCGCCGAAGTCGATGGCGAGCGGGCTGCCGCTGTACCGCGTCGGGCAGGGGGCGATCACCTGCTGGGCGCGGTGCAGGTGGCCGAGCGCGACGTAGTGGGCGTTGCGCGGGAAGACCGTGGCCGGCACGGCGTACCCCATGATCGTGTGCGCCTCCCGCTCGCCGCCGCCGGCCGACGCGCCGACCACGGTCAGGTGGGCGGTCAGCAGGTTGATCACGCCGGGCTGGTCGAATTTGTCGCTGAGCCGCTCGATCAGGCGGGCGATGTGATCCGCGTACGTCTGGTTGGCCTCGGCCGCGGTCAGCTCGTACATCTCGGCGGCCCGGATCGCGTAGCGCTGGGAGAGGAACGGCAGGGTGACCAGCTGCCACCGCTCGCCGTCGGCCGTCTCCCCGGTGATCAGCAGCTCGTCGGCCTTTTCCCGGACGGCGCCGCGCAGCACGATGCCGGCCGCCTCGGCCCACGGGCGCAGCGCGTCGAGCGCCGGGCCGTTGTCGTGGTTGCCGCCGATCGCCACCACCTGGGCGCCGGTGTTGCGCAGCGCGGTCAGGGCCCGGGTGACCACCCGCGTCGCGTCGGCCGTCGGGGCCGCGGTGTCGTAGAGATCACCCGCGATGACCACCAGGTCGGGCCGCTCGGCCCGGGCGATCTCGACGACCGAGGCCAGCACGCGGATGTGTTCCTCGTGCCGGTTGCGGCCCTTCAGGACCTTGCCGACGTGCCAATCGGACGTGTGCAGAATGCGCATCGCGGAACCTTAGAACGGAATGTCGTCGTCGGACGAACCGCCGCGGCCACCCACGACGGCGAACGGATCGGCCCCCTGGACGATGGAGCGCATCGTCTCGGCGGGCGGCGGACCGGACTCGGACTTGCGAGTGGCCCAGGCCGGGAACGGGAACTCGACGCAGAGCGGGACCGGGATGTCGGGCTGGTTGACGAACATCGTGCCGGGCCGGGCCAGCAGCGCCCGCTGGCGCATCGCGGGCGGCAGGAAACCGTACTCGGGGCGGGCTGCCTCGGCCGGGTCGAGCCGGCCGACGACCCGGATCGCCGAGTTGGTCACGATCCGCCGCTCGACCTCGCTGGCCGTCTGCTGGGCGCCGATCAGGATGACCCCGAGCGAACGACCGCGCTCGGCGATGTCGAGCAGCACCTCCTTGATCGGCGAGGTGCCCTCGCGGGGCGCGTACTTGTTGAGCTCGTCGAGGACCACGAAGAGCAGCGGACGACCTGTACCAGCCTTTTCCTTCTCCTCGAACTCGGTCTTGAGCGTCACGCCGACCACGAAGCGCTGGGCCCGGTCGGGCAGGTTGTGCAGGTCGACCACGGTGACCTGGGCCGACTCGGCGGTCTTGATCTGGTGCGGGCGGCGCTGGGCGAGGTCGCCGCGGATCAGCCGGGACAGGTCGCGCTTGCTGCCGATCAGCCGGCGGGCGAACGCGTTGACCGTGCCCATGTTGACCGCGCTGCCGGCCCAGGTCGAGCGGGTCTCGTCGTCGGTCAGCTGCTCGACGATGTGATCGACCAGGTCTTGATAGGAGCCGATGCGCTTGCCGTCGATGCTGATGCCGCCCTCGGCCGGAACCGCGTACCGGTTGAGGTGGGCCGTGACCGAGTGGACGACCATCGTGTATTGCTGGCGCTCGTCGTCGGCGTCGGCGAACACGTACGGCAGGAGGCGTTTCTCGCAGAACTCCTCGAGCGTCCAGTAGAACGCATCGACGCCGGTCAGCCGGCTGCTCACGTCGGGCGCGCCGGACGAGTCGCCCGCGCGCGGCGGGGCATAGACCCGGACGTCGGAGAACGGAGTCGCCGGCAGCTCGAGCAGCTTGTAATTGGCCCGCGTGGCCTCGTCCAGCTTGGTGTTGGGGTGGTCGAGGAACAGCAGGTCCTCGCCCTTGACGTTGAAGATCAGCGCGCGGGCGTTGGCCCCGTCGGCGCCCAGCTGGCCCGAACGGAACACCGAGTAGAGCAGGAATGTCGCGAAGCTGGTCTTGGTGGCCACGCCGGAGATGCCGGAGATCGACACGTGCGCGCCGCGGGTGCCGTCGAGGAAGTCGGCGTTGAGGAACACGGGCACGCCGTCGCGGCCGGTGCCCATCGGAATGCGCCGTTCCATCCGGTCGAAGTGCAGCGCCGCGTCGCGGGCCGCGCCGGTCGCCCGGTGCACGACGGCGCCGGGGGCGGGCGGGACGTAGAGCTCGGGATCGACCCGGGTGGTGGTGATCTCGGCCGCCTCCTGCACCAGGGCGGGCAGCGTGCCCTCGGCGATGGCGAAGACGTCGGAGTCGAACTGGGCGCCCTCGTGCCGCGCCCGGACCTGAGTGACCACCCCGGCGATCGTCACCGGTTCGCGGTCCGGCAAGTCACGTTTGGTAACCACGACATCGTCTAGCTGTAAGTAGCTGCCCGGGGTCACGGCCGTCCAGAACTGCAGCGGGGTCGCATCAGCGGTACCGAGAACCCTGCCGACGGGGGAAGAATCGTCAGACACGCCGCTCATCGTGCACCAGGGGTACGACAGAAGCCGCATTCACCGTCGGTTGGCACACGTTGTCCACAACTTCTGGTGTTCATACACAGAGTTATCCACAAGATCTGGTCCGGGCGGTGGAGGCGCGCCCATCGATCGAACCGATGTGAGCCGATCGGTCAAAGGCGGGTGACGAACTCAGCCGACGCGAAGGGGCACGCATGAGACCTCCCTCGAGACCTGAGCCGACGACCTGACGGCCGAGACGTTCCTTACCGCCTTCACAAGCCGCAGCCGGGACGACCTGAGCCGGCCCGACGCGCTGCCCTGGCTCTACGGCATCGCGGCCAACCTGCTCCGCGGCCACCAGCGGGCCGAGGTCCGCCAATACCGCGCCCTGGCCCGCACCGGAGTCGACCCGGCGCTGGCCGGCCCCGACGAGCGAGTCCCGGCCCAGGTCACCGCGGCCGAGCACGTCCGCGAACTGGCGTCGGTGCTGGCCAAGCTGCCGATCGGCGAGCGCGAGGTGCTGACCCTGGTCAGCCAGGCCCAGCTGAGCTACGCCGAGGTGGCTCAGGCCCTCGACATCCCGGTCGGCACCGTCCGCTCCCGCCTGCACAGCGCCCGCAAGCGGCTCCGCGCGGCCCTCCCCCACCTCGACCTCACGAACGGACCCGACGATGAATGACCTGGACCTGATGGAGAAGTTCCGCGCCGCCGTGCCGCCGCCCCACCCCCAGGTGCTGGCCGACGCCCGGGCCGCGATGTTCCTGGCCGCAGCACCGAAGCCGAGGAGGCGCTGGGTGCGGGGGCTGGCGCCGGCGCTGGCCGCCGCCGTCGCGGTCGCCGTGGTGGTGGTCCGCCCGCACGAGCCGGCACCGGACGCGGAGGCGGGTCAGGTGCTGCGCCTGGCTGCGGCCGAGGCCCGGCGCGAGCCGGTGCTGGCCGCTCGCCCCGACCAGTTCGTCTACGTCGAGTCGCAGGTCGCCTGGGCCGGCGCCGCGATGCCGGCCGACGGCGAGAGCGTGAAGGACGCGAAGTGCATCCCGCCGGTCGAGAAGAACCGCCGCATCTGGCTGTCGGTCGACGGCAGCCGCGACGGCCTGCTGCGCGAGAAGGCGATCAACGTCAAGGACGCCGCCGATCCCGACGGCCTGATCATGGAGAACTTGCCGCTCCCGGTGCGGGGCAGCCCGATCCCGGCCTACCTGCGAGACCTGCCCAGGACTCGGCGTTCCCGGCCGGAGCCGTGACCGGGTGGACCGCCCAGGTGAAGGTGGCGATCGTCGACCGGGCCGGTCAGCTGCCCTGACGGGCGTACCGCAGGAAAAGCATGTCTTCGCGGGTCAGGACGTGGCGCAACGACATGCGCCGGGCGCTCGCGGTGGCCCCGGCCGAGATCCGGCCCGGGCCGCCGCCGACCAGCAGCGGCGAGACCGTCAGGCACAGCTCGGTGACCAGGTCGGCCGCGATCAGCGCGTCGAACAAATGCGGGCCGCCCTCGCAGAGCAGCTGGGTCGCGCCGCGCGCGTGCAGCTCGCGGACGGCCGCCGCCAGGTCGACCTCGTCATCACCGACCGCGATGACGTCGGCCGCCTTCTCCACCTTGGCGATCGGGGCGCGGGTGGTCGTCACGACGATCGGCCGGATCGGGGCGTCGGCGAAGACGAGCTGCTCCAGATCGAGATCGAGGGACCGCGAGACGATCACCATGAGCGGGAACTCGGGCAGCCCGTGCGCCGCCCGCCAGGCCTTAGCCGGAGCCGGCGGCCGTAACGCGTCGTAGTTTTCGGCCCGGATCGTGCCGGCCGCCACGATCAGCGCGTCGCAGACCGTCCGCAGCGAGTCGAAGATCTCTTTGTCGCCCGGCCCGTGCAGCCCGGCCGAGAGCCCGTCGACGGTGACCGCGCCGTCGGCACTGGCGATGAAATTGGCCCGTAGCGTCGGCTCCGGGTTGCGCGGATAGAGCTCGGCCAGGCCCTCGTCGGTGGCCGGCCACGCGGGGAACTCGGTCATGGCCCGGGTGGCCCGGTCACGGGCGGCGTCGGCTCGGGTTTCCGGTGCTGGCAGTCGCACCACGAGCCGCCCCGGCACTCCTCGTGCCGGCGATCCCGGCAGGCCTGACAGATCACTCTCACGACCCTACCGGCCGTACGGGATTCGCATGTTCTGCTCGACTCACCACGGGGGGTCGCCCTGGAGCGTGATTCCAGGCATATTTGATGGCCTGATCGCGTCAGACACGGCTCCGCAACCCGGGCGAAACGCCGAATTGGCAGGCTGTACGCCAACGGGGATGGCATCGCCGTGCCGTCCTGGAACGGGAGGAGTCGCATGTTGCTGCGGGTTCGAGTCACTCTGCCCGACCGGCCCGGTGCTCTCGGTCAGGTGGCTCGCACGCTGGGCGTCGCCGGGGCCGACATCGTGCAGGTGGTGGTCCTGGAAAGACTCGGTGGCCGCGCCGTCGACGACTTCACCGTCGTCTGGCCCGGCGCCTCCCGCGTGGAACGGCTCCTGGCCGGTCTCGCCGCGATCCCCGGCGTGCAGGTCGACGGCGTGTGGAAGGCAATCGGCGCCCCCGTCTCCGGCGGCCACGACGCCGAGCTGCTGGCCCAGGTCGCCGCCAACCCGGCCGACGGCCTGGCCACCCTGGTCGACGCCGTGCCCGGCCTGCTCGCGGCCGACTGGGCCGCCGCCGCGATCGTGCCGGCCGACTGGGCCTCGCGCTCGGGCGTGCCCCGGCCGCTGCCGGCCGAGCCCTCGATCAGCCTCGGCGCCGAGCCCACGATCGCGTACGCGAGCTGGCGGGCGCCCGCCCCGCTGCACCTGCCCGAGATCACCCCGCTGCGGGCCCGGCCGCTGACCGGCCCCGAGAACACGCGCTACGCGATCGCCCCGTTCGGCCGGGCCGGCCTGGTCCTCGTGGTGGCCCGCTCGGACGCCGACGACCTGCCCGCGGCCGCCTTCCACATCACCGAGGTCGACCGGGTGGCCCAGCTGGTCCGCGCGGCCGCGGTGATCCTGGGTGACCGTCTCGACAGCGCGGGCCTGCCCGCCGTCGCGAACCCGCGCGTGTGATCGGACTCTCGCCGAAATCCCTGCTCAGGCAATGTCGCCGCAACACCTTCGGGGGAGCATTGAGGTCGGTACAAAGCTGACGTGCTTCGCCGAAAGGAGTGCCCGTAATGGCGCTGTGGCGGATCCGGGCAACGGTTGACGACCGGCCGGGTTATCTCTCCGTTCTGACCGCGAGCCTCGCTCTGCGGTCGGTCAACATCCTCGCCGTCCAGGTGCACACCACCGAGGCCGGCGCGGTCGACGACTTCCTGGTCGACGCGCCCGACGCGATGACCGAGGCCGACCTGCTCTCCGCGGTCGCCAAGGGCCGCGGGCGCGACACCTTCGTGACCCGGGCCGAGGCCCAGGGTCTCGTCGACCAGCCGACCCGGGCGCTGGCCCTGGCCGGCCGGCTGGTGCACGAGCCCGACTCGCTGGCCGAGGCCCTGGTCGCCCTGCTCGACGCGACCGAGGTGCGCTGGCGGCCCGAGCCGCTCGACGGCCGCCCCGGTTACGAGGCCGAGCGGATGCGGCTGGCCGACCCGGCCGGCGGTTCCTTCGAGGTGCTGCGGCGGCTGCCGGCGTTCACCCCGGCCGAGTACGCGAGGGCGCAGGCCCTGGTCGAGCTGTTCGGCGCGATGCTGCGCCGCCAGGACGAGCAGACCACGCTGCTGTTGCCCGACGGCGCCGAGCTGGTGCTGCGCGCGGCGACGAGCAACGACCTCGACGGCGTACGCGGTCTGCACGATCGCAGTTCCGCGGCCACCCTCCAGCGGCGTTACCTGAGCGGTGGCGGCCCGAGCGAGGCCCGGCTGGCCCGGCTGCTCGAGCCGGCCGGCGGCGGCCGCACCCTGCTGGCCGTGGCCGGCGACCGCGTGGTGGCGATGGCCACCGTGTTCGCCGAGGGCGACCTGGGCGAGATCGCGATGCTGGTCGAGGACGACTGGCAGCGCCGCGGCATCGGCACGGCCCTGCTGCGCCGGCTGTTCACGCACGCTTCGCGGGCGCACGTCGTCGCGCTGACCGCGCACACGGCGGCCGACAACGTCGCGATGCTGCGCACGCTGCGGCGCCTCGGTGCCGGGCCCACCGATCGGGACGGCACGCTGGTCAGCGTGACCCTGCCGGTGCCGGGCGCGCGCCACGCGGGCCGAGAGACTCCTGCCGCCTTCGGGTGACGGGTGAGAGAGGTGGCGGCAGTCTTCGGGCTGCCGCCACCAAGGGCCTTCCCTAAGACGTCCGCGTGCCGTGCTCGACGCAGGTTGCCGTCCAGCCGGTCGGCACGACCTGCACCTTCATCCGGCGGCGGCACTCGGGGCAGTAACGCGGCGGTTCGAGCGCTCGCGCCGACTCGCACGCCTGGTGATCGCCCTCGGCGGCCGGCTGCCCGCACCGGTCGCAGAACATCTGCATCAGATCGTCGCCGAGAGCGCCTTGACCGGCATCTTCAGGTCTTGCAGCAGCTCGAGGTCGGAGGTGGCGGGGCGGCCCAGCGTCGTCAGATAGTTGCCCACGATCACCGCGTTGATGCCGCCGAGCAGTCCGTCCCGTGTGCCCAGGTCGCCCAGGGTGATCTCGCGGCCGCCGGCGAAACGCAGGATCGTGCGCGGCATGGCCAGTCGGAACGCGGCGATGGCCCGCAGCGCGTCCTTGCCCTCGACCACCGGCTGGTCGCCCAGCGGCGTACCCGGGCGGGGGTTGAGGAAGTTCATCGGGACCTCGTGCGGGTCGAGTTGCGCCAGCTGGGCCGCGAACTCGGCCCGCTGCTCCAGCGACTCGCCCAGGCCGAGGATGCCGCCGCAGCAGACCTCCATGCCCGAGTCGCGCACCATCTTGAGGGTGCCCCAGCGCTCCTGGAACGTGTGCGTGGTGACCACGTTGGGGAAGTAGGACTCGCAGGTCTCGAGGTTGTGGTTGTAGCGGTGCACGCCCATGTCGACCAGATCGTCGACCTGCTCCTGGGTGAGCATGCCGAGGCTGGCCGCGACCTGGATCTCGACCTCGGCCTTGATCGCCTTGACGCCCTCGCGCATCTGCGTCATGAGCCGCTTGTCGGGCCCCCGGACGGCGGCCACGATGCAGAACTCGGTCGCCCCGGTGGCGGCGGTCTGCTTGGCCGCCTCGACCAGCGACGGGATGTCGAGCCAGACCGAGCGCACCGGCGACGCGAACAGGCCGGACTGCGAGCAGAAGTGGCAATCCTCGGGACAACCGCCGGTCTTGAGCGAGACGATGCCCTCGACCTCGACCTCGGGGCCGCACCATTTCATGCGGACGTCGTGGGCGAGCTGCAGCAGCTCGGGCAGGTCGTCGTCGGGCGACCGCAGCACCTCGAGAACCTGCGCCTCGTCGAGGCCGACGCCGTCGGTGAGCACTTGGGCACGGGCCCGATCGAGGAACTCTGACATCCCCGCACCCTAACAAGCTTCGGGGTCGTTCTGAGGCCGGGTAGGACTGTCGGGGCCGGGTGGTAGTTTCCCCTTCTCGTGATCGCTGGAGGTGCCTTGCCGAGCTGGTTGGAGTCGTTGGACAGCCTGGCCGCAAGCAGGTCCAAGGCGGGGCTGACCCGTCGGCTGCGGCCCCGCCGGGCCGCCGACTCCGTCGTCGATCTGGCCGGCAACGACTACCTCGGCCTGGCCACCCACCCTGCGGTCATCGAGGCGTCCGCTCAGAGCCTGCACCGGTACGGGTTGGGAGCGACCGGTTCCCGCCTGGTCCGCGGCTCGACGACGGCCCACGCCGAGCTCGAGTCCGAGTTGGCCGCCTGGCTGGGCGCCCCCGCCGCGCTCGTCTTCTCCTCGGGTTACCTGGCCAATCTGGCCGCAGTGCGCAGTCTCACAGCCGTGTGTGACCTGATCGTCTCCGACGCCTACAACCACGCCTCCCTGATCGACGGTTGCAAGATCTCCGGCACACCGACCGTGATCGCTCCGCACAACTCCCCGTCCGCGGTCGCCGAGATCCTCGACCACCACCCCGGCCGTACGGCGCTGGTCGTGACCGAGTCGGTCTTCTCGGTCGACGGCGACCTGGCTCCGCTGGCCGCGCTGCACGAGGTGACCTCGGCCCGCGGCGCCCTGCTGCTGGTCGACGACGCCCACGCGCTCGGCCTGCTGGGCCCGGCCGGCGCCGGCGGTGTGGCCGCGGCCGGTCTGGCCGGCCGCTCCGACGTGATCGTCACCGCGACCTTGTCCAAGTCGCTGGGTGGCGCGGGCGGCGTCGTGGCCGCCCCGCCGCAATTCATCCGGCACCTGATCGACACCGGCCGCACCTTCATCTACGACACCGCGCTGCCACCCGCCGTGGTGGCCGGCGTCCACGAGGCCGTCCACATCGCCCGCGCCGCCGACGACCGCCGCGCGTTACTGGCCGCCCGCGCCGCACAGGCTGTGGCCCGTTTCTCGGCCGCCGGCTTCGAGGTTTCCACCCCGGCCGCCGGCGTCCTGTCGGTCCTGGCGCCCGGCCCCGAGGCCGCGCTGGCCTGGGCCGAGGATTGCCGAGACCACGGCATCGCCGTGGGCTGCTTCCGCCCGCCGTCCACCCCCGACGGCAGTTCCCGCCTGCGCCTGACCCTCAACGCAGGCATCCCCGACGCCGATTTCGCCCGAGCCCTGGACGTCATCGTGGAGTGCTCACCGTGATCCCCTCAGATTCCCGCACCGACCCGGCCTCGACCGACCTCGACCAGGTGCTCACCCGCCTCCCCACGGCCACCCTGATCCTCACCGCCCGGGCCGGCTGCTTCACCCGCACGGCGCCCGTGCCCACGATCCCGGTCGAGCCGTGGGCCTCCTTCGCCTCGGACGACCCGTCGTCCTTCCTCGCGCCCCGCGACCCCTCGCCCTCCCTCACTTCCGGCGCGCCCTCGGCTGTCCCTACTTCCGGAGACCCTGCGGCCTTCCGCGCGCCCGGCGACCCCTCGACTTTCCAAGCGTCCGGCGACCCCTCGGCTCTCCGCGCGCCTGGCGATTCCTCGGCCCTTCGCGCGCCTCGCGATTCCTCGGCCCTCCGCGCACCTGGCGATTCCTCGGCTGTTCCCGGGGCCGGCGAAGCCACCGCCGAGATCGACGCCGCGCCGGCGGGCCGGTCGTTGGATCCCGAGACGGTGCTCGCCCCGGTCACGCTCGACGCCTTCGCCACGCCGGCTGCGCCTGGTTCAGGCCCGACGCTGCCGGTCCCGGCCACGGTGACTTCGGTGCCTGCTCAGCGCACCACCCCTGGGCCGGCCTCCACCGCACCGCCCGCCGAGCCGATCTCGCCTGACGAAGCGCCCCCGGCACCGCCCGTGCCCGGCTCTCCTGCGCCTGTTACTCCTGTCCCTGGCCACCCGGTGCCAGACGCCCCCGCTCCTGTGTCACCCGCGCCCGGCCATCCCGTGCCTGATGCCCCCGCTCCCGTCTCGCCCGGTCCCGGTCCCGGGGTGCCTGATGCGTTCCCGCCGGTGTCGCCGGGGCCGGTCTCGCCGGCGCCGGTCGGTCCCGGCCTTGGCGCGGGCGATCTGCCGACCGGGGAAGCGCTGAGCGCCGAGATCTCCGCGGAGCTCTCCGCCCAGGCGCCGCCGGCCGCCCAGCCGGCCTCGCGCCGCCCCGAGGCCGGCGAGTGGCGCGGCGTCGTGCTGATCACCGGCACCGACACCGACGTCGGCAAGACCATCGTCACCGCCGCCGTGGCCGCCGCGGCGCAGGCCGCCGGCCTGCGCGTGGCCGTCATCAAACCCGGCCAGACCGGCACCAACACCGGCGCGCCGACCGACATCGAGGTCATCACCCGCCTGGCCGGCCCCGACACCACCCGCACCCTGGCCGACTACCCCGAGCCGATGGCTCCCCTGGCCGCCGCCACCGTCGCGTCGATGCCGCCGCTCGAGCTCTACGACGTCGTCGACGCCATCCGGGCCGAGGCCGACAAACACGACCTGGTGCTGGTCGAGGGCGCCGGCGGTCTCCTGGTCCCGATGGGCGTCCGCCCCGGCGGCGAGTCGTGGACGGTGGCCGACCTGGCCACCACGCTTGGCATCAGCACGATCGTCGTGGCCCGAGCCGGCCTGGGCACCCTCAACCACACCGCCCTGACGCTGGAAGCCTTGGCCCGCCGCGGCGTCCCGGCCGGCGTGGTGATCGGCGCCTGGCCCGCCACCCCCGACCTGGTCCACTGGGCCAACCTGAGCGAGCTGGTCCCCCACCTGATCGGCGCCCTCCCGGACGGCGCCGGCCAGATGGACCCAGGAGTCTTCCGCCGCTCGGCTCCCGGCTGGCTGACCCCGGCCCTCTACGGCGTCCTCGACAACTGGCGTGCCTGGGCCGAAGAAAACGACGAAGGCCACCACTGACCCGCGTCGGCCCAGCAGCGCCACCACGGAACCCACGTCGGCCCACCCGGCTCGCAGCCCAGCAACGCCACCACCGAACCGCTTCACGCGTCGGCCTACCCCGGCGCGCAGCCCAGCAGCGCCACCACTGACAGCGCCGCGACATCCCGCCTACTCCCGGTGTGCCCCCAGCAGCGCCACCGCCATCAGCGCCGCGCCTCCTGCCGTGCGCCCACAATCAGTACTGCGCATCCCGCAGGCGGCCCCTTGCCGTCATCGGCAAGTCGCGTCAGCAGGTCACCGCAGTCGACCATGCCATCCACCGGGATCGCGCCACTGGCCACTTTCGTCAGCGCCGCGCGTCCGACGCTCACCGGGTCGCCCCGCAAGACCGCTGCTAAGAGCACCCGGACACCCCGGCAACAGCGCTGCGTCTACTGCCCTCCGTGGGCCGCCCAGAAGGTCAGCGCTCACAGCAGCGCCGCGATGTGCGGGTTATCCACAAGTCCGAAGTTGTCCACAAGCAGCACCGGGGGCTCTGTAGAGATCAGCAAAAATCGCCATAATGGCTGGTGGACGGGGGCCCCCTTGGGAAGGGCGGGCTATGTGGTGGCGGGTTATGTGGTGGCGGGCTATGTGGTGGACGGGGTCTTTGGGGGGCGCGGGGTTGGGGGCGCTGGGCGGTCCTCGATCGGGGCCACGGTGAAGACCGCTTGCTCGCCGGCGGCCAGCGTCACTTTGTCGCCCTCGTGGCGGAAGCTGATCGGGCCGTCGGCCGAGTAGGTCACCGCGTCCTGGGTGACCGTCACGCACAGGGCCGCGCCTCGCCACTTCAGGCGGAATTGGAGCCGGGTCATCCGGGGTGGCAGCCGGGGCGACAGGGCCAGCCAGCCGTCGTCGTCGCGCAGGCCGCCGAAGCCCATCACCACCGCTGTCCACGCTCCGGCGCAGGCCGCGATGTGCAGACCGTCCCCTCCCGACTCGCCGCCCCCGCGCAGGTCGAGCAGTGCCGCCTCGGCCAGGTAGGCGTGGGCCAGCGACAGATGCCCCAGCTCGACGGCCATCACCGCCTGCATGGGCGCTGACAGGGACGAGTCGCGGACCGTCCGGGCCTCGTAATACTCGAAGTTGCGCCGCTTCTCGTCCAGGGTGAACTCGCCGCCGCACTTGACCATGGCCAGCACCAGGTCGGCCTGTTTCACCACCTGTTTGCGGTACAGGTTGAGGTAGTGGTGGTGCAGCATCAGCGGATAGTCGTCGTCGCTGAAGTCCCACTCGTCGAGGCGGGTGAAGCCCTCCGACTGGGCGTGCACCTGCCGCCGTTCGTCGTAGGGCACGTGCAGGGCGTCGGCGATCTGCAGTGACTCCTCGTCGAGGGCGGCCGCCCGCAGGTTCCGCCGGGCCATCAGGTTGGTGAAGATATTGTCGTCCATCAGGGCCGTGTATTCGTCGGGGCCGGTGACCCCGGCGATGTGCGCCACGCCGTCGTCGTCGAAGTAGGCGACCTTGCGCCACAGCTTCGCGGTCTCGGCCAGCAACTCGTCGCCGGCCTCGCGCATGAAGTCGTCGTCGCCGGTGGCCGCGTGGTAGCGCAGCACCGCGTCGGCGATGTCGGCGTTGAGGTGCAGCGCCGCCGTTCCGGCCGGCCAGTAGCCGGAGCATTCGGGGCCGCTGATCGTGCGCCACGGGAAGGCCGCCCCGTCCAAGCGCAGTTCGCGCGCTCTCTCGCGGGCGTCGTCGAGGGTGCTGTGCCGCCACCGCAGCGCCTGCCCCACGCACGCGGGGTGGGTGTAGGTGAGGACGGGCAGCACGTACGTCTCGTTGTCCCAGAGCGTGTGACCGTCGTACCCGTTGCCGGTCAGCCCCTTGGCCGGGATCGGGTGCGGCCCGGCCTGCGCGCCCGCCTGGAGCACATGGAAAAGACCGAACCGGACCCCCTGCTGTACGTCGGGATCACCGTCGATCTCGATGTCGGCGCCGGCCCAGAAGTCGTCCAGATAGGCCCGTTGCTCGGCCAGCAACCGGTCGAAGCCGTCGCGCACGGCCGCGTCCCGGTCGGCCAGCGCCTGGTCGCGGCGGTCGGCCCCGTCCCACCCGTACGCCAGGATCTTGTCGAAGTGGATCTCGCCGTGGCCCTTGGCGGTCCACCGGATCCGGTCGGGGCCGGCGATGATATCGCCGTCGGCCGTGTGTGCCACCGCGACCGCCACCGTGATGCCGCTGCGGCGCGTGCGATGCACCAGCCGGTCGCGGTCGTGGAACACCGGCACGAAGGCGTCGGTGATGACGGCGCTGGCCCGGGGATCGTCGCTCGCCGCGGGCGGCTCCTCGTCGACGACCAGGTCGGAGTCGACCCGCAGCTCGGCGTCGGCCGAGACCGTGTAGCGGATCGCGGCCACCGACGGACGGGCGAAGGACACCAGCCGTACGCTGGTCAGCCGCACCGCCACCCCGCCCGGGGAACGCCAGGCGACCGAACGGGTGAGCGTGCCCGCGCGCAGGTCGAGCACCCGTTCGTGCCGGTCGACCGTGCCGGTCCGCAGGTCGAAGGGCTCGCCGCCGACGGTCAGCGCGATCGGCTTGCCGTTGGGCGCGTTCACGATCGTCTGGGTGCGCTCCGGGAAGGCGTACCCGGCCTCGGGGTAGGTCAGGTCGCGTTCCTCGTAGAGCGAGTTGAGGAACGTGCCCGGCATCCCGCCGCGGTGCGGCTCGTCGAGGTTGCCGCGCAGGCCGATGTGCCCGTTGGCCAGCGCGAAGATCGACTCGGACTGGCGCCGCGCGGCGTCGGACCCGGGCACGCCGATCTCGCGGACGATCCAGGGCTCGGCCGGCCCGATCTCACCCATGGCGCAGGTCCGGGCGGCCGCCGACGTGGGTCACGGTGGAGCCGGCCGCCGCCGTCGCGTGGTGTGCCGCCTCCCCGTAGGAGAGACCGCGCAGCAGGGCCGCGGTCAGCGCGGCCACGAAGGAGTCCCCGCCGCCCGTCGTGTCGACCACCTTGCCGCCGGTCAGCGGGAGTTTGAGCCGGCCGTCGCGCCAGACGAAGAGGTTGCCGTCCGGCTGGGCCAGCGCGAGCAGCTTGGGCCCGGCGTCGAGCACGTCCTCGCCGAGACCGGCCGCCTCCTTCTCGTCGGCGCGCACCACATCGGCGTACGCGAGCAGGCTCTTGTCCTTGATCTCGCCGTCGAGGACCACCAGGCGGCCGGCCTGGTGACCGAGGCGCGCGGCGGCCCGGGCGGCGGCGGCCGGTTGCTGCAACTGCACCAGGACGGCGTCGGCGGCGGCGATCGTGTCGCGGGCGCGGAGCACGTCGGCCTCGGTCAGCTGGACGGCCGGCGGCAGGTCCTCCACGTATCGGTAGGTGCCGTCGGGCTCGAGCAGCTCGACGATCAGGCCGGTCAGCGCACCGGGGCGGCGGACGACCCGGCGTATGTCGATGCCGTCCTTCCGGGCCTGGTCGAGCAGCACGTCACCGATCACGTCGTCGCCCGCGACGGCGATCAGGAACGGTCGCACGCCGAGCTGGGCCAGCGCCACGGCCTGGTTGGCGCCCTTGCCGCCGAGCTGCTCGTGGCGGCTGCCCGCGGCGCCGGAACTGCCGGCGTCGGGCAGGCGGTCGACGGTGAGGACGAGGTCGCGGGCCAGCTGCCCGATCACGGCTGCGGAAGGTTGTGGCACGAACGAGCATTACCCAGGAACTGACACCTTGTGCGACATTCACAGCTGGGGCTTCACTGTGAGTTCGATTCGCCCGACGAAGGCATTGCGGGACACGAATGCCGTTTCTAGGCTCACAGGCACCAAATCCACTTGTGAGGGGGATCACCGCCGATGACTAACAGCAATCCCTTGTCGTCGAACGCGTACGAATACCTGGACAACGTGGGACCGGAGGAGCAGGCGCGGCTCGAGGCCGTGCGCCGCTACCGGCTGGTCGACCAGCCGGTCGAGGACGCGTACGACCGGATCGCGTACGTGGCCGGGGCGATCTTCGACACTCCGATCGCGACCGTGTCGCTGGTCGAGCAGGACAGGGTCTGGCTGGCGGCGTGTCAGGGTCTCAACGGCGTCCGCGAGGTCGGCAAGGAGCCCGGGCTGTGCGCGTCGGTGATCGCCCAGGACGAGGTCTACGTGATCAACAACGCGGCGGTCGACCCGCGTACGCTCGAACACCCGCTTGTCCGGGGTGAGCTGGGCCTGCGCTTCTACGCCGCGGCGCCGATCCGCACCCACGACGGCTACCGTCTCGGCACCGTCAACGTGATCGACAACCGGCCCCGCGAGGCCTCGAAACGCCAGCTCCAGGCCCTGGAGCACCTGGCCTCGATGGTCTCCGACGAGCTCGAACTGCGCCTGATGGTGATCCGCAGCGCGGCGGCCGAGCAGCGGATGCGCGAAACCGTGTATTGATTACCGTTCGACCGTTTCGGGTAGTCGGCCTGCCATGCGTACCCCCCGCACCATCGCCGTGGTGGCCCACCAGAAGAAGACGCTCGGCGGCGGCCTGGACGAGCTCCGCCGCCGCCTGACGGACGCCGATCTCGACGACCTGCTGTGGTTCGAGGTGCCGAAGAGCAAGAAGGCGCCCAAGGCCGTCCGCCAGGCGCTCGACGCCAAAGTGGACCGCCTGATCGTCTGGGGCGGCGACGGCATCGTGCAGCGGTCGCTCGACGTGCTGGCCGCCTCGAAGAGCAAGGTGCCACTGGGGATCATCCCGGCCGGCACGGGCAACCTGCTGGCGACCAACCTGGGCATCCCGGCGACGCTGCCCGAGGCCGTCGAGGTGGCCCTGCACGGCACCGAACACAAGATCGACCTGGGCAAGCTCGAGGGCGAGTACTTCGGCGTGATGGCCGGGATCGGCTTCGACGGCGCGATGATCAACGACGCCGACCGGAACATGAAGGACAGACTCGGCAAGCTGGCGTACGTCTGGGCCGGTCTGCGCAACGTGAACGGCGAGCCGGCCAAGGCCGTGATCACGATCGACGGCACGCCCTGGTTCGACGACGAGGCCAGCTGCGTGCTGATCGGCAACGTCAGCCAGATCACCGGCGGCATCAAGGCGTTCGACGACGCGAAGCCGGACGACGGCTGGCTCGACGTCGGCGTCGCCACCGCGCACGGCGCCCTGCAATGGGCCCGCGCGCTGGGCACGATGGCCGTCGGCCGCAGCGACAGCAGCCCGTTCGTCCGCACCACCCGCGCCCGCAAGGTCGAGGTCAAACTCCAGTCCAAGATGGAGTACGAACTGGACGGCGGCGCCCGGATGAAGACGAAGTCGTTCTCGGCCAAGGTCGCCCCGGCCGCCGTGAAGATCTGCGTCCCCCGGGAGCCCTCCGAGCTGTCCTGATCCCGCTTATTGCAAAGAAGGGCACCACTCTGGACGCGGACGCCGCCCGGGTCCCGGGCGGCAAGCGGCGCTCGGCGGGGCCGCCGCCTCAGCACCGTCGGAGACGGTCGGATAGGCGACAGGATCTTCGTGCCGCTGAGCGGCCTTTATAACCTATCCGACCGTATATCCCCTGGATTGTGGCGACTCGGCGACCTCACACTGGCCTTCACATCCGGCACCGCTACGCATCTCCAGGGGGTTCGCCATGCCGTTCCACCCGAGTTCCGCCGTGAGCGTCGCTTCCGTGTTGACCGCGGCCACCGTCATCGTCGCCGGCTACCGCTACGGCCGCGGTCACTCCCGTTGGCGGGAGGTCCGGGAGAGCCACCGGGACGCCCGCGCCACCCGCCCGTACGCGTGGGTGCCCACCGCCCAATTCCTCGTCACCCTGTTCCTGATCTTCGCCGCCCTGTTCGTAGCCGCCTACGACGCCGCCGACTGATCCCGGCGTCCCACCGCCGACCCCCTTCGGGTGCCGGTGGCCGGTTCCTCGGACGGGCGGCTCGGGGCGGGCCTAGCCTCGGCTGATGGACTATCAGGTATCGGTTACATGCGAGCAGCTGGCCGAGTGGTTCATGCGGGTCAAGGGGCTCGCTGACGCTCATCACGGGCACGCGACCGGCGACCACCTGCAGTCGATCGCCAACGAGATCTACGCCCAGGTGCCGTCGGAGTGGTGGGCCACTCAGCCCGAGCCGCTCGACAACCGCGTGCGCTCGTCCTAGCTCCTAGAGAACGAAAGCGTCCGTCCACAGCTGACGGGTCTTGCCGGACAAGGCCTGCAACAGGCCCACGGCCTGGTTGTCGGTCAGGCCGGCGACGAAATCGATGACCGCCCGGCCCCGGGCCCGCTCGGCGCGTTCCGGAGTGCCGGCGGGCAGCTCGGCGTCGGCCAGTTCGACCAGGTCGCGCAGCCGGCTGGGGATCCGCTCCTGCTCGTCGGGGTCGGTCAGCCAGGCCAGCAGCGCGTCGACCAGCGACGCCAGGAGCCGGCCCTGGCCGCGCTGGTGCAGGGCCAGATCGGGGCGGGCCAGGACGAACCTGTTCTGGACGAACTTGAGGACCTGCACCTCGTGCCACTGCGCGGTGGCCAGCTGCACGTGCCCGGAGCGGACGGCCGGGTCGGCGATCGTCTCGACCGAGTCGACCAGGCGGCGGGTCCAGGTGGCCGAGAACGCGGCGACTTTGGACTCCGCCTCCAGCGAACCGTCGAAGGGGCGGGCCAGCAGGCCGTCGACCAGCTCGGCCCGGACCAGCTCGACGGCGGCCGCGAACGCGTCGTCGTCGGCCATCCACCCGTCCTTGCGGTGCAGCTGACGGCGCAGCGACTCGATCGCCCCGCCCGCGCGGCTCAGGTCGGTCTGCGTGCCCCAGCGCTGCCAGGCCATCAACTCGGTCGCGACCGCGCCCTGCTGCAGGACGCCGACCCGATGCACGTCCTCGAGGTCGTGGATCGCGTACGCGATGTCGTCCGCCGTGTCCATGACCGACGCCTCGACCGTCTGCTGCCACTCGGCGACCCGGCCCGCGAAGGGCGCCCGGGCGGCGTGCATGTCGGCTGCCTCGGTCGAATAGGCGCCGAATTTCACCGAGCCGCCGTCCGGGTCGTCCGGCGGAGGAGCCGCCCCGCGCGGCGGCGGGTCCATGAAGCGCTGCGGGTCGCGCCTGGTCCACGGGTATTTCAGGATCGCCGCGCGGACCGCGTTGGTCAGGTTGAGCCCCAGCGTGGCCTGGCCGCGGCTCTCGGTGCTGGTGACGATCCGGTACGACTGGGCGTTGCCCTCGAAACCGTCGAGCAGCCGCAGCCGCTGCCGGGCCACCCGGTCGAGCACCCGCTCGCCCAGGTGGCCGAAGGGCGGGTGGCCGAGATCGTGGGCCAGCGCGGCCGCCTCGACCACATCGGGATCGCAGCCGCCCAGCTTGTCGGCCAGATCGGGGTCGACCCGCTCGGCTATGGCCCGGGCCACCTGGGCGACCTTGAGGCTGTGGGTCATCCGGTTGTGCACGAGCAGACCGGCGCCCCCAGGGCTGATCACCTGGGTGACGCCGGCCAGCCGGGCGAAGAACGGGGACGCGACGATCCGGTCACGGTCGACCCGGAACGGGCTGGCGGCGAGGTCGCCGGGAGCGACCAGCCGGTCGCCGAAGAGCCGCTGGGCCCGGGGATCGTCCATCCCCCGTACGTTACCGGGCCTGCCTTATCGGGCCTGCAGAGCGTCCAGCGCCACGGACATGGCGGCGACCAGGCGACGGTCGACCTGCGGGTCGTGGATGGTGACCACGTAACGGTCGCGCAGGCCCCACTTCTTGACCACCGAGAACACCGGGCGGTCGCCCAGCACGAAGTCGAAGTGGTAGGGCAGCCAGGACAGCTGCTCGATGAAGCGGCGCAGGATCGCCACCACCTGGTTGGTCTCGCGGCCGACCATCTCGCCGAAGCCGGGCTGCTCGAGGCGCCACGTGGAGCGCAGCAGCGACTCCTTGAAGAGCTTCTTGAACAGGCCGATCGGGGCGCCGTTGGCGTCCGTCACGTCGTAGGTCGCGCCCAGGTCGATCCGCTGGCGGGCCTTGAACCCGAAGACCGGCACCTGCTTGGTGTCGTCGGAGTAGAGGGTGACCTGCTCCTTGAACGCCATCCGCTTCTGCTGCGCGAAGGCGAGGATGCCGGCCTCGGTGCCGTCCGGAGCAACGGCGTGGATCTCGTATTGGTTGACCATCAGCCGGATCCGCTGACGGATGATCAGCTGCTGCTGGTTCTGAAGGGTGTCGACAGTCACGGCGCGGAGTGTGTCATACCCGGCGAATCCTGTGGGGTTCCTCAGCAGCTCGGTGGCGGGACCCCCTCCCGGGCGGTCAAACTGGTCGAATGGCAAAGCGAGGACGTACTGGATCATTGATTGCCCTGGCCCTGGGCGCGGCGGCGGTCTGGGTGGCGCGCGACATCCCGCGCCAGATGGGCGCCCAGGCCAAGGGCGAGCGGCTGGCCCGGATGCAGGCCTCTCCCCAATACGCGGACGGCAAGTTCCGCAACACGGTGCCGGCCACGATGCTCGCCGCCTCCTCGATGGCCCGGGTGCTGGCGGCCACCCTGCGCGACCGCGAGACCCGGCACCCCCACCAACCCATCCCGCTCGTGCACCCCGAGCCGGGCGCGACCGCCGACGGGCTGCACGTCACCTGGTACGGGCACTCGTCCGCGATGGTCGAGATCGAGGGCAAACGGGTCCTGGTCGACCCGGTGTGGAGCGAGCGCTGCTCCCCCTCCCGCCTCTCCGGCCCCAAGCGACTGCACGAGCCCCCGGTGGCCCTGCGCGACCTGCCGCCGCTCGACGCCGTGCTGATCTCGCACGACCACTACGACCACCTCGACATGGAGACCATCCAGAACCTGGTCGACCTGCAGGCCGCGCCGTTCCTGGTGCCGCTGGGCGTGGGCGCCCACCTCGAACGCTGGGGCGTGCCGGCCACCCGCATCGTCGAGATGGACTGGAACGACAAGCACCGGGTGGCCGGCATCGAGTTCGTCGCGACCGCGGCCCGGCACTTCAGCGGGCGCGGGCTCGGCCGCGACGGCACCCTCTGGACCAGCTGGGTGATCAACGGGCCGACCCGCAAGGTCTTCTACAGCGGTGACACCGGCTACTTCCCGGGCTTCGCCGAGGTCGGTGAGCAGTACGGCCCGTTCGACGTGACGCTGGTGCAGATCGGGGCGTACGGGGACGCCTGGCCCGACATCCACATGGTGCCCGAGGACGGCGTGGCCACCCACGTCGACGTCCAGGGCGGCCTGATGATCCCCGTGCACTGGGGCACCTTCAACCTGGCCCTGCACGAGTGGTCCGAGCCGGCCGACCGCACCTGGCGCGAGGCCAAGGCCCGCGACGTGCGCCTGGCCGTTCCGCGCCCGGGCGAGCGCGTCGACGTCGACAACCCGCCCGCGGTGGACGGCTGGTGGCAGCAGATCGCGTAACGGCCGCGCTCCTGGTCCTCGGCAACGGGTTGTCCGGCAGCGGCCTCTCTCCGGGCAGCCTGGCCCGGGTCCGGGCCGCGGTCGATCACCCGCCCGTCTCCCGCATCGTCTTCACCGGCGGCTGGGAGCAGGCCCGCACGGGCGCTCCGGAACCGCCGGAGGGCTGCCGCGAGGCCGACCTGATGCGGCGGGCCGCCTATGAAGTGGGCCTGCCTCCGGACACCGACGTCCGCCTCGAATGCCTGTCCCGCAGCACGCTGGAAAACTTCCTTCACGTCCGGCGGGACGGGCTCCTCGACGGCCTCGACCTCGGCCCGGCCCGCCCGCTCGGCCTGGTCACCCACTCGTGGCACCTGCCCCGGGTGCGCTACCTGGCCGGAAAGGTGCTGGGCCTGCGCGGTCGGTCGCTGGTGGACGTGCCGGCCTACGGCCCCGGACGCCTCTGCGAATACGGGATCCGCGCGGCCTCCCGGGTCTGCTTCCTGGGCGTCCGTGACCCCGCGGTCCTGCTGCGCCGGGAGCGACTCCTGGTAACTCTGATGCGACGATCCGCCAACGGGGTATAGCAGGCGGCATGTTGCTGCTCCTGCCGGTCTACCAGCCCTCCGAAGCCCGGCTGCACGAGCTGGCCGCCCAGTTCGACCAGGTCGTGGTCGTCGACGACGGCAGCACCCCGCCCGTCGAGGCCCCCGGCTGCGTGGTGCTGCGGCACGAGGCGAACCGGGGGAAGGGCGCCGCCTTGAAAACCGGTTTCGCGTACGCCGCCGCGACTCACCCCGGCATGCCGGTGATCTGCGCTGACGCCGACGGCCAGCACAGCGCCGAAGACATCCGGCGCGTCGCGTCACGGGTCACCGAAACCGGCCGGACGGTGCTCGGCGTGCGCCGCGTCCGCCGGATGCCCCCGCGCAGCCGCTTCGGGAACGCGCTGACCAGGCTCCTGTTCCGGGCCGCGACCGGGCACGAGGTACGCGACACCCAGACGGGTCTGCGGGGCTATCCAGGCTCGCTGATCGAGTGGCTGGGCGGGGTGCCGGGGATGCGTTTCGAGTACGAGATGAACGTGCTGCTCGAGGCATCCCGGGCCGGCCACCCGATGGAGCAGGTGGAGATCGCCACCACCTACCTGGAGGGCAACGCCTCCCATTTCGGCTCGCTACGCGACGCGGCCCGGGTCTACCGCGCCTTGCTCCGCTTCGTCGTCATCGACCGCGACTGAGCCGGCCGGCCGGGTCTGGGCTGGCTCAGGGCTTCGGGTCGAGCTTGATGGACAGGCTGTTGACGCAGTGGCGCGTGTTCTTGGCGGTCATGTGCTCGCCCTTGAAGACATGACCCAGGTGGGAGTCGCAGCGGGCGCAGCGGATCTCCGTACGGGCCATGCCGTGGGAGTAGTCGTTGATCTCCTTGACCGCGCCCGGGATCGCGTCGTCGAACGACGGCCAGCCGCAGTGGGAGTCGAACTTGTAGTCACTCGGGTAGAGGGCGGCGCCGCACGCGCGGCATTCGTACGTGCCCGCGGTCTTGGTGTCGACGTACTCGCCGGACCAGGGCGCCTCGGTGCCGGCCTGGCGCAGCACCCGGAACTCGTCGGGCGAGAGGCGGACACGCCACTCTTCGTCGGTCGTGGGCAGGGCGGTCTCGTTCATTGCCATGCCTTAAAGGTACGACGCACTCCGGGTGTGTCCGCCATGCTCGGCGAGCCCGTTGAACCAGGGCATGGACCATGCATCCCCGGCCACCTTCAGGCCCACCTGGCACCAGGCCCTGGGACGAGGGCTCTATCTCGGTTCGATCGGCGCGATCCTGGTGACGCTGATCACCGTGGCGCTGATCCTGATCGGCTTCGTCGACCCTTCGCGTGAGCTGTTCGCCGCCGTGGCCATGGGTCCACCGCTGGGCGGAGCGCTGGTGGGCGTGCTCGTCGGGCGGGTCACCGGCACGCAGATCAGCGCGCGCGGCATCCGTACCCTCTCGATGTTCCGAGGTGAGGTCGCGCCATGGGACGAGGTCGTCGACCTGCGGGCGGAGCGGCGGGGCGGCCGGACGGTGGTGTCGGTCTATCTGGATTCCGGGGCGAGTGTGCAGCTCCACGCCCCGTACAGCGGCGAGCTCTTCGCGGCCGACCCTCGATTCGAGGGCAAGATGTTCGCTTTGTCCCATCTGTGCCGAAGTCACCGTTTCGGTGGTCTTCCGGGATGATGACCCGCCGAGGGCGGTTAACGGGTAAATCGGGCATTTGCCGCTAAGCTCCCCTCGGACCTTGGAACACCGCAATCAGGAATGGATAACTCCTCATGAGCTCACTTCGCCGGATCGTCGCCGTCGGACTGCCCGCCGTCGGCCTCTCCGCCGCTCTCGCGCTGGGTGCCTCCCCGGCCCTGGCCGCCCAGGCCCCGATCGACCAGGCCCAGCCGGTCGTCGCCGCCACCGGCTACGGCACGCCGGACGCCGTCGACGACACCGAGACGCCGGACGCGCCGACCCGCGGGCAGAACGGCTACGGCACCCCGGGTGCGGCCACCACCGCCCCGACTGCGACCCCGAACGCCACCGCGGCCGAGTCGCCGGACACCGACACGCCGACCCGCGGCCAGCCCGGCTACGGCCCGACGCCCACCGCCAGCGTCGACACCGTCCCGCCGGGCGTCTCCCCGACCACCAGCGCCCCGAGCGGCGCGCTCCCGGCCACCACGGGCCCGGGCGGCGGCGTCAGCGCCGGCGGAGCCCTTCCGGTCACCGGCGCCCCGATGGGCCTGGTCATCTCGATCGGCGCCCTGATGGTCGCGGCGGGAGCGGCGTCCGTCTGGTACACCCGTCGCCGTCGCACCGTCTGATTTTCTGCTTCATCGCGGAGCTGCCCGGCCAGTGGCCGGGCAGCTCCGTTTTGTCATACCGGGGGCTTATGGTCGACCCATGCCGAAAGCGCCCGCCGAAGAGATCGAGATCGCCGGCCATCTGGTCCGCCTGACCAGCCCCGACAAGGTGGTCTTCCCCGACCGCGGTTACACCAAGCGCGACGTCTTCGACTACTACCGGTCCGTCGGCGACGGCATCATGCGGGCCCTGCACAACCGGCCGACCACGCTGCAGCGCTTCCCCGACGGCATCGGGGGCGAGGCGTTCTTCCAGAAACGCATCCCCACCCGCGGCGTCCCCGACTGGATCCAGACGGCCACGATCAAGTTCCCCAGCATGCGTACGGCGGATGAGCTGTGCCCGGCCGACCTGGCCCACGTCGCCTGGGCGGCCCAGATGGGCACCGTGGTCTTCCACCCGTGGCCGGTCCGCGGCGACGCCCCCGACCAGCCCGACGAGCTGCGCATCGACCTCGACCCGCAGCCCGGCAACTCGTTCGCCGACGTGGTCAGCACGGCCGGCGTCCTGCACGAGGTGCTCGACGACCTGGGCTGGGTGGGCTTTCCCAAGACCTCGGGCGGCCGCGGCGTCCACGTCTACGTCCGCATCGCCCCGCAGTGGTCCTTCGTCGAGGTCCGCCGGGCCGCGATCGCCCTGGCCCGCGAGGCCGAGCGCCGCCGCCCCGACCTGATCACCACCGCCTGGTGGAAGGAGGAGCGTGGCCAACGGGTCTTCCTCGACTTCAACCAGATGGCCCGCGACCGCACGATCACCTGCGCCTATTCGCTGCGGGCCAACGCCCGGGCCACCGCCTCGGCCCCGGTCACCTGGGCCGAGCTGCCCGACGTCGAGCCCGACGACTTCGACCTGCGCACGGTCCCGAAACGCTTCGCCGAGATCGGTGACCCGCACGCCGCGATCGACGACGTGGCTCACGACCTGACCCCGCTGCTCGAGTGGGTCGAGCGCGATGAGACGGCCGGGCAGGGCGACATGCCCTATCCGCCCGACCATCCCAAGATGCCTGGTGAGCCGCCGCGGGTGCAGCCCAGCAAGATGAACAAGGCCAACTGGGACGACGCCCGCTAGGGAGCGATCGCCCAGAGCTGGCAGGTGTTGTTGAGCCACATCCAGAGCTGGGCCTTGGTGCCGTTGGCGGTTCCGCAGTTCTGGTTGTCGAGCACCATGCCGCTGTTCTCGACCACGAGCTCGTAACGGCCGTTGCCGGCCGGGATGACCGCCCACTGCTGGCAGAGGTTGCCCAGCGACTGCCACAGATCGACGGCGGTGCCGAGCCCTTGCCCGCAGTTGACCGCGTCGAGCACCTTGCCCGCGTTCACGTTGGTGATCGTCCACTTGTTGGCGCCGACGTTGGCGAAACGCCACTGCTGACAGGTGTTGCCGAGCGCCTGCCACTGGTCGACCTGGGTGCCGTTGGCCGTGCCGCAGTTGACCGCGTCGAGCAGCTTGCCGCTCTGCAGGTTGGTCAGCCGGTAGGTGGCGCCGTTCACCGGGAAGGTCACGCTCTTGCTGTAACCGGCCGCGACGATGTTGGCCTGCACCGAGTTCTCGGTCGCGTCGCTCGGGTAACCGCTGGTCATGACCCCCTCGAAGAAGGAGCCGACGGAACCGTTGCTGTTGTCGCCGCCGATGCCGAGGATGATCGCGCCCTGCTTGGTCATCGGCCGGTAGCCGGACTGGGTCGGGAGCCCGCCGTTGTAGCGGGTCGCGAGACCACCCGACTGAGCGTTGCCGTCCTTGATCGCGTACGTGGTGGTGCCGTTGTTCTTGAGCACGGCCGTGACGAAGGCGCTGTTGCGTCCGGTGTTGGCGGTGTTCGAGCCGTTGCCGCCGGCGAAGAGCCCGTTCTCCAGGTCCGCGGCGACCCGGGGCCCGGCCGCGCAGGGCGAGAACCAGCACAGGTTGCCGAAGTAGATGGCGTCCATGTCGCCGTTGCCGGTGTCCAGGTTGTTGGTCTCGGCGTTGCCGTAGTCGAAGCAGCAGCGATCGTTCACATGCGTGCCCTCGGTGACCATGTACATGCCCTCGGGCTGGCTGCCGGTGGCGACGCCGTTGGTCGCGTTGTTGCGGTAACCGTTGCCGGCCGAGATGTAGACGCCGTAGACCTTGTGGCCGCCCGCCGTCACCGGCAGGGCCGCGGCGTTCGCGCCCTGGTCGGCGGTGGGGTTGGCGCCGCCGCCGGGGGCGATCGTCAGGTCGTTGTGCCGGGCGGTCTGGTCGTAGATGCGGACGATCGTGCAGTAGGTGCCCGAGCAGAACGAATCCTGGGTGGCCGCGTTGGCGTAGCCGCCCGCGCTCAGCACGCCGACGTTGGTGGTCGCGCCGTCGGACCAGCGCCGCACCTGATAGAGCGAGCCGCCGTACGAGCCGAAGAGGGCCCGGGTGGTGCTGTGCGCGGCGACGCACGGGGTGCCGCCGCCGGCGTAGATGTCGCAGGGCCCGGCGCCGGCCGCGTGCGCGGGGCCCGGCCCGGCGACCAACGCGACGGCGGCGAGCAGGACGGCGGCGAGGACGGCTCGCCAGGAGGAGGTGCGCAGAGATCTGACCATGATGGGCCTTTCGCGCGGTGAACCCGGACGCTGTTAACGTTCACAGGGTTACGCACAAATTTCATGTGTGTCAATAGCTGAGTGAGACGGCACCCCGCCCGGCCGAGCATGGGGCGGCCGGGCAGGAGACGCGTGAGTCCGGGACGGGCCTTAAGCGACGGCCGCCGGATCGGGCAGGACGTCGGCCAGCTGGTCGGCCAGCAGGCCCACCTGCCAGTTACGGGCGCCGAAACCGCGCAGCGTGTCGCCGACCGTCTGACCGCTGACCTCGTCCGGCGGTGACCAGGCCAGGCGGCGGACGAAATCGGGGCTGATCAGGTTTTCCGGGGGCAGGTTGTTGGCCTCGGCGGTCGCCACCACGATCGCGCGGCAGCGGGCCAGCCGGGCCGCCGCCACCGGGTCGCGCTCGGCCCAGCGATGCGGCGGGGGCGGGCCCTCGACCGGCTGGTTGATCGGCAGCGCGTCGTCGGGCAGCGCCCGAGCCTCATCTAGCGCGTCCAGCCACACCCGGGCCAGCCGGCGCACCGAGCGCCCGCCGAAGCCCGCGATGGCGAGCAGGGTGCGCTCGTCCTTCGGATCGGCCTCGGCCGCGGCCACGATCGCCGAGTCGGGCAGCACCCGGCCCGGCGCCGAGTCGCGGCGGGCGGCCACGCCGTCCCTCGCGTACCAGAGAGCACGGACCCGCGACTGAGCTCGCGCCCCGCGAACGCGGTGTATTCCGGAGGTTCGCCGCCACGGGTCGGGGCGCACCTTGGGCGGGCGGTCGGCGCTGGCCACCAGCGCGGCGAACTCCTCGGCGGCCCAGGCCGTCTTGCCCTGCCGCTCGAGCTCGGCCGCCAGCAGGTCGCGCAGGTCGGTCAGCAGCTCGACGTCGAGCGCGGCGTAGGTCAGCCACGACTCGGGCAACGGCCGGGTCGACCAGTCGGCCGCCGAGTGGTGCTTCTCGAGCGAGAAGCCCAGCAGCTGCTCGGTGATCGCGGCCAGGCCGACCCGCTCGAACCCGGCCAGCCGCGCGGCCAGCTCGGTGTCGAACAGGCGCCGCGGCTTGAGGCCCAGCTCGGCCAGGCAGGCCAGGTCTTGACTGGCGGCGTGCAGCACCCACTCGCTCTCGGCCAGCGCGGTGTCGAGCGTGCGCAGGTCGTCGAGCGGCAGCGGGTCGATCAGGGTCGTCCCGGCGCCGGCCCGGCGCAGCTGGATCAGGTAGGCCCGCTGGGTGTAGCGGTAGCCGGAGGCGCGTTCGGCGTCGACCGCGACGGGGCCGGAACCGGCCGCCATCCGGGCCACGACCTCGGCCAATTCGTCGTCGGTCTCCACCGGGCGTGGGGTGCCATCGCGGGGTGCTGTCAGGGGGACGGGGTCAGGACCGCCAGACAGCGGGTCGGGCGAGTCGGCGTGCGGTCGTCCGTCCCGTTCGGGCTCCGGCGTGTCCCGACGGCGCAGGGGTGCTTCGTCGGTCACCTCGTAACCGTACGGGGAGGCCACCCCACCCGTGCGCAGCCGGGTCCCGGCGCGCCGATTCTCGATCGACAAACGGCTGATCCGACCGGCGTTTTTCTGCGTACTACTCCGCGCAGAGCCGATACCCGGGAGGCCGCGCCGGATGACCATGACCTACGAACCGTTCACGCCCGCAGGCTCCGATGAGCAGCGGCGGTACGACGGACGGCGGCGTGCCGAAACGCGCCCGGCGGCTCCCGAGGAGCGCTGGGACGAGCCGGCCGCCGACCCGTGGGGTGGGCAGCAAGGCTGGGCCGAGCAAGCGCCCCCGGCGCCGGGCCCTTCGCCCCGGGTGCAGGAGTGGCCGGCCCCGGCGCCCGCCCACCACCAGCCCGAGCCCGCCCGCTATCCAGGCGGGCCGGCTCGCCACCAGCCGTGGCAGCCGTCCGCCCCGCTCCCCCAGCAGCGCCATACCGGCGAGCAGCCCGCCTGGCACACCGGTCTGTCGGCCGTCGCCGAGCCCGACTCCGCACCGAAAGCCGCGGGCGGCGGCCGCCTCAAGCCGGTCGTCATCGGCGTGGTGACCCTGCTGCTCCTGGTCGCGGGCTGGCAGGCGTACCGGATCGAGGGCATGAGTCAGCACAACGCCGACATCGCGTCCTCGCTCTCGGCCGAGAAGGTCCGCACCGACCGGCTCGAGAAGGAGCTGGCCGGAGTCTTCGACCCCGAGGGCGTCTCGTCGGGCGTGCTGCCCAGCGTGTTCCGGGTGCGCGCGGGCAACTTCACCGGCACCGCGTTCTCGGTCGGCAAAAAGGCGCCGGCCGGCCAGTCCAACCTGATCACGAACTATCACGTGGTCGCCGAGACCTGGACCGACGGCGGCCGCCGGGTCACCCTCGAGCGCGGCAGCACCCGGATCAACGCGACGATCGTCAAGGTCGACAAGGGCAAGGACCTGGCTCTGCTGCGGGCCGGTCAGCCGATCGCCGGTCTCGGCACGTCGGCCGCGCAGGTCAAGCCGGGCCAGCAGGTCGTCGTCGTGGGCGCGCCGCTCGGCCTGGACGACTCGGTCACCACCGGCGTGATCAGCGCCTACCGGCCGGACGACTCGGACGGCCCGACGATCCAGTTCGACGCGCCGATCAACCCCGGCAACTCGGGCGGCCCGGTCGTCAACGCGGCCGAGCAGGTCGTCGGCGTGGCCACGGCCAAGGCCAAGGACGCCGAGGGCATCGGCCTGGCCATCCCGATCAAGACAGTCTGCGCCACCTTCGGTGTCTGCTAGCCAAGCCTGGTCCTTCCGACGGCTGGAGAACCAAGTCAAAACCCTGGCTGAGCTCAGCCGACCCGCTGGCGGTCGGTGAGGGCGGAGACGCCCGGGGGCGGCAGTCCCGCGGTGGAGGCCAGCATGGCGCACCATCCGCGCAAATGGGCGCTGAAGTCGTCGCCCGTCGGGGTCCAGGACGCGCGCACCTCGAGGTCGGCGGTCGGGGCCGGGCCGGCCAGCTCACCGAAGCGGGTCGATGTCGTCTGGGTGATCGTGCCGCCGATCGCGGTGTAGACGGCCGCGTGCTGCTCGAGCGCGTCGGTCAGCCACGTCCAGGCCACCGCGGACAGCATCGGGTCGCCGGCGAGGTCGTCCTCGAGCTCGGCCGTCACCAGGGTGACCAGCCGGATGTCGCCGTGCCAGGCCTCGTGCCCGGCCGGGTCGTGCAGCAGGATCAGCCGTCCGCCGGCCACCTCGTCGCCCGACCGCAGCACGGTCGCGCTGAGCGCGAACGCGAACGGGGCGAGCTTCTTGGGTGGGGCGATCTCTTCGAGCAAAATCTCCGGCCGTGGCGTGGCTGCCCGCAAAGCCTCGACCGCGCGGGCGAACGCCGGAGGAACAGCGGAGGGGGACGCCATGGGGGAAGAGTATGCCGCCGCGGGTGTCCGGAGCCGATCGGCGCGCCGCGCGTGTCGTGGCACGATGGCGCGGTGACTTCAGTCTTGAACGATTCGCCTTTTGTGCGGGCGTGCCGCGGCCGGGATGTGCCGCACACCCCGGTCTGGTTCATGCGGCAGGCGGGCCGGTCCCTGCCGGAGTACCGCAAGATCCGCGAGGGCATCGGCATGCTGGAGTCCTGCCGCCGGCCCGACCTGGTCACCGAGATCACGCTGCAGCCGGTGCGCCGCCACCACGTCGACGCGGCCATCCTGTTCAGCGACATCGTGGTCCCGATCGCGGCGGCCGGCATCGACCTCGACATCGTCGCCGGCACCGGCCCGGTGGTGGCCGAGCCGATCCGCACCGAGACCGATCTCGATCGTCTGCGCGCGCTCACCCCGGGCGACGTCGATTTCGTGGCCGAGGCGGTGCGCCTGCTCGTCGGCGAGCTCGGCCCGACCCCGCTGATCGGTTTCGCCGGGGCGCCGTTCACGCTGGCCAGCTATCTCATCGAGGGCGGCCCGTCGCGCACCTACCTCAAGACCAAGGCCATGATGTACGGCGCCCCGCAGCTCTGGAACGCGCTGCTGTCGCGCCTGGCCGACATCACGCTGACCTTCCTGCGTACGCAGATCGCCTCGGGGGTCAGTGCGGTCCAGCTGTTCGACTCGTGGGCCGGCGCGCTCAGCGAGGCCGACTACCGCGAGCACGTGCTGCCGCATTCGGCCCGGGTGCTGGCCGGGCTGGCCGACGCCGAGGTCCCGCGCATCCACTTCGGAGTGGGCACGGGTGTGCTGCTGCAGGCGATGGGCGAGGCCGGCGCCGACGTGGTGGGCGTCGATTGGCGTACGCCGCTGGACCGCGCGACCCAGATCGTCGGCCCCGGCCGTGCGCTGCAGGGCAATCTCGACCCGGCCGTGCTCTTCGCACCCTGGGAGGTGGTGCGCCGCGAGACCGACCGCATCCTCGAGGAGGGCAAGGCCGCACCCGGCCACGTCTTCAACCTCGGCCACGGCGTGATGCCCGAGACCGACCCCGAGGTGCTGACCCGCCTGGTGGCCCACGTCCACGAGGCATCGACGCGCTAGAGGCTTTCGTCCCGGTCACACTCGGCGGCCCTGCCCCTCCGTGAAGGGCCACGACCTGGAAGGGTGGAAGGCGTGAGGAAGCGGGTCGCGGTCATCGGTGGCGGCATCGCCGGGCTGGCGGCCGCCGTCCGGCTGCGTGACCTGACCCCGCCCGACACCGAGATCATCGTGTACGAGCAGAGCGGCGCCCTCGGCGGCAAGCTGCGCACCGGTGACCTGGCCGGGGTGACCGTCGAGCGGGGGGCCGAGTCGTTCCTGACCACCGGGGCCGACGGCGCCGAGTCGGCCGCGGTGGCCCTGGTCAAGCGGCTGGGTCTGGACGGCGCGCTGGTGCACCCGCACCAGGTGCCGGCCGCGCTCGCGTTCGGCGGCCGGCTGGCCCCGATGCCGGCGGGCACGCTGGTCGGCGTCCCGGGCGACCTCAGCCGGCTGGGCGGCGTCGCTCAGGCCGAGCCGGGCCACGACACCGACGCCGGCCATCCCCTGCTCGGCCCGCACGAGGACGTGGCGGTCGGCGCGCTGGTCCGCGACCGCTACGGCAGCGAGGTCGTCGACCGGCTGGTCGACCCGATGCTGGGCGGGGTCTACGCCGGCCGCGCCGACCGGCTGTCGCTCGAGGTGACGATGCCGCAGCTCGCGGCGGCGGCCAGGGTCGAGCACACACTCTCCTCGGCCGTGCGGGCGGCGCAGGCGGCGAGCCGCCGGGTGCCGGGGCAGCCGATCTTCGGGGCGCTCGACGGCGGCCTGAGCCGCCTGGTCGGCGCGGCGGCCACCGCGAGCGGCGCCCGCATCAGCCTGGGCCTTCCCGTACGCGAACTGTCCCGCACCGCCCACGGCTGGCGCCTGCTGCTGGGTCCTGTTCCTGAGCCGCAGACGGATGATGTCGACGCTGTGGTGCTGGCGGTGCCCGCCAAGCCGGCCGCGCGGCTGCTGGCTCCGGTGGCGCCGGCCGCGGCCGAGACGATCGGCGAGCTCGGCTACGCGAGCGTGGCGCTGGTCGCCCTCGCGCTGCCCCCCGGCACGCCGCTGCCCGAGCTGAGCGGTTTCCTGGTCCCGCCGAGCGAGGGCACCCTGGTCAAGGCGGCCACCTTCGTCACCCGCAAATGGGAGCGCCCCGCGGGCTCGCCGGTGATCGTGCGGGTGTCGCTGGGCCGGGCCGGCGAGGAGGAGCGCCTGCAGTTCGACGACGCGGTGCTGGCCGAGCGGGCCCACCGCGAGCTGGGCGAGCTGATCGGCGGTCAGCTGCCGCCGCCCGCCGCCTCCTGGGTGCAACGCTGGGGCGGGGGCCTGCCGCAGTACGCGCCGGGCCACCGCGACCGGCTGGCCGCGGCCCGGGCCGAGCTGCCGCCGGGGCTGGCGCTGGCCGGGGCGGCGTTCGACGGGGTCGGCATCCCGGCCTGCATCGCCAGCGGCGAACGGGCCGCCGAAGACGTGAGCAAGAATGTGGCCGCCCTCACCAGGGCGAGCGAGTAGGAGCGGAGTCGAAGTGAGCGAGCAGACCAACGCGGCGCGGATCAACGAGCTGAACGCGACCATCCGGTACACGATGTGGTCGGTCTTCCGGGCCGAGGCGCCGCTGCCGGCCCTGCGCGACGAGCTGGCCGGCGAGGTCGACAGCCTCTTCGAGCAGCTGGCCGCCAAGGACGTGACGATCCGCGGCACGTACGACCTCTCCGGTCTGCGGGCCGACGCCGACGTCATGGTCTGGTGGCACTCGGCCTCGCCGGACGCGCTGCAGGAGGCGTACTCGCTGTTCCGGCGGACGGCTCTGGGCCGGCACCTGGCCCCCGTCTGGTCGCAGATGGCGCTGCACCGGCCGGCCGAGTTCAACAAGAGCCACCTGCCCGCCTTCCTGGCCGGCGAGGAGGCCCGCCCGTACATCTGCGTCTATCCGTTCGTGCGCTCCTACGAGTGGTATCTGCTGCCCGACGAGGAGCGCCGCCACATGCTGGCCGAGCACGGCAAGATGGCGCGCGGTTACCCCGACGTGCGGGCCAACACGGTCGCCTCGTTCGCGCTGGGCGATTACGAGTGGATGCTGGCCTTCGAGGCCGACGAGCTGCACCGCATCGTCGACCTGATGCGCGACCTGCGCGCCTCCACGGCCCGCCGGCACGTCCGCGAGGAGGTCCCGTTCTACACGGGCCGCCGCCGCTCGATGACCGAGCTCGTCGCCACCCTCCCCTAAGCCGACCGGCGCATCGGGATGTGCGGGATGCCGTCCTCGAGGTATTCGGGGGCGGTCTGCTCGTAGCCGAAGCCGGCGTAGAACTTCACCAGGTAAGCCTGGGCGTCGAGCACGCTCGGGCGGTGGCCGACGACGGTCAGGGCCTCGGTCATCAACCGGCCGGCCAGGCCGGCGCCGCGCGCGCTCTTGGCGGTCACGACGCGGCCGATGCGCTGCACGTCGCCGTCGTCCAGGATGCGTACGTAGGCCCGGATCTCGCCGTTGCGGCTGAACCAGAGGTGGCGGGTGCCGGGCTCGTCGTCGCGGCCGTCCAGGTCGCCGTAGGCGCACTCCTGCTCGACCACGAAGACGTCCGCGCGGAGTTTGAGGATCGCGTACAGGCTGACGGTGTCGAGATCGCGAAACGAGGCCGACCGCAGTTCGTCATGAGGCTCCGGTTGCATGCCGAAAGACTATTCGCCATGCCGTCACCGGTGTCGCGGGTGGCCGTTGTACTGATAGGCCCGAGCTGCGGAGGCGTAGATGATCAAGAGGAACCGGCTCTTCGGGAACAAGACCCGGCTGACCTTCTCCCTGCCCGTCAACCAGCCGGCCGGGCCGGTCAGCGTGGTCGGCACGTTCAACGGCTGGGAGCCGGGCCGGCACGAGCTCAAGCCGCGCCGCGACGGCACCCGCACGGTCAGCGTGACCGTCGCGCCGGGCCACTACCAGTTCCGCTATCTCGCCACCGACGGCCACTGGTTCGACGACGAGAGCGCCGACGAGCACGGCCCGCACGGCGGCGAACTCCGGGTTTGAGTGTTTCGGGCCCTCCCCCTCGGGGACTTGCTTGACTGAGCAAGCAGATTTCGAGGGAGGAATCATCGTGACCGACACCAAGCTTTCGATCATTTACTACTCGTCCACCGGGACGATCCACAAGATGGCCGAGCGCCTGCGGGAGGCGGGGCAGAAGGCCGGCGCCGAGGTGCGATTGCGCCAGGTGGCCGAGCTGGCCCCGCCCGAGGCGATCGCCTCCAACGCGGCCTGGAGCCAGCACTTCGACCAGACCAAGGACGAGCCCAAGGCGACCGCGGACGACGTGGTCTGGGCCGACGCCGTGCTCTTCGGCACGCCGACCCGGTACGGCAACGTGGCCAGCCAGCTCAAGCAGTTCCTGGACACGCTCGGCCCGCAGTGGGGGCAGGGGCTGCTGGCCGACAAGGCGTACGCCGGCTTCACCTCGACCATGACCGCGCACGGCGGCCAGGAGTCGACGATTCTCGCGCTCTACAACACGATCTACCACTTCGGCGGGATCGTGGCGGCGCCCGGCTACACCGACCCGCTCAAGTTCGCCGACGGCAACCCGTACGGCGTCTCGCATGTGACCGGTGGGTCGAACGACGCCCCGCTGGGCGACGCGGAGTACGCCGCACTCGACCATTTGGCGCAGCGGATCGTTCGCATCGCGAGCAAGCTGAAAAGCGAATAAAACTACTCATCTTTCGCTAACCTCACTTCATGACCACGTACGAGACCTTGGACCTGCATTCGCGGGTTGCCCGATACGAGACGGCTCTCGAGGAGCTGCGCTCCGCACATCAGGACGTCCGGGCCGTCCTGCAGGATCAGGTGCTCTACGAGCGCTGGCAGCAGATGGGCTCCGAGCTGGGGTTCATCGGCGGACCGGGGGTGCCGGCCGCGACGTCCGGGCAGCAGCACGATCTGCAGGCACTCAATCAGCAGATCCCCCAGATGTCGGAGTCATGGGCGAGCTGAGAGTCTTGGCCGGCTGACCGTCGCCACCCCTGCCACCTGGGGGTGGCGCCGGAGCCCGGTTGCCGGCCGCACCGGGCGCGCTGGAATGTGGGCAGGCCGACGCCGCATCGCGTGCTCCGGCCTGCCCACATTCGCTTCGGGTAGGTTGGCGCCATGCCCGTCGACACCCAGTACGAGGACCTCCTGCGCAGGGTCCTGAACACCGGCACTCCCAAGAGCGACCGCACCGGCACCGGCACGGTCAGCCTCTTCGGCGAACGACTGCGCTACGACCTGTCGGACGGTTTCCCGCTGGTCACCACCAAGCGGGTGCACTTCAAGTCGATCGCCGTCGAGCTGCTCTGGTTCCTGCGCGGCGAGAGCAACGTCGGCTGGCTGCGCGACCAGGGTGTGACGATCTGGGACGAGTGGGCCGACGACAAGGGCGAGCTCGGCCCGGTCTACGGCGTGCAGTGGCGTTCCTGGCCCACTCCGGACGGCGGGCACGTCGACCAGATCAGCGGCATCCTCGACACACTGCGCCGCGACCCCGACTCGCGCCGCATGATCGTCTCAGCCTGGAACGTGTCGGAGCTGCCCGAGATGGCGCTCGCGCCGTGCCACGCGATGTTCCAGTTCTACGTGGCCGACGGCCGGCTCTCGTGCCAGCTCTATCAGCGCAGCGCCGACCTCTTCCTCGGCGTGCCGTTCAACATCGCCAGTTACGCCCTGCTCACCCGCATGGTCGCCGATCAGGCCGGCCTGCTGCCGGGCGACTTCATCTGGGTCGGTGGCGATTGTCACATCTACCACAACCACGTCGATCAGGTCCGCGAGCAGCTGTCCCGCGAGGCCTTCGCGTTCCCGCGCCTCGATCTCGCGCCGGCCGCCTCCCTCTTCGACTACAAGTACGAGGACTTCACGGTCGTCGACTATCAGCACCACCCGGCGCTGCGCGCCCCGGTCGCGGTTTGAAAGGCACAGCCGTATGACCGTGCACATGATCTGGGCCGAGGCCCACGATCGCGTCGTCGGGGCCCACGGCGAGATCCCGTGGCGGCTGCCCGAGGATCAGCGGATGTTCCGGCTGCGGACGACCGGCGCGACCGTGATCATGGGCCGTGCGACCTGGGATTCTCTGCCCGAGCGGTTCCGGCCGCTGCCCGGCCGGCGCAACATCGTGCTCACCCGCGACCCGGCCTGGTCGGCCGCGGGGGCCGAGGTCGCGCACTCGGTGGACGAGGCCGACCTGTCCGGCGAGGTCTGGATCATGGGCGGCGCCGCGGTCTACGAGGCCTTCCTGCCCGTGACCCAGCACCTCCTCCGGACCAGGATCGATTTGGCCGTCGAGGGCGACACCCGCGCTCCTCTCCTGGGGGATGACTGGATCGTCGAGGTCGCGTCGGGCTGGCAGACTTCAGAGGGCGGGCTGCGTTACGTCGTGGAGGAATTGGTTCGCAAGCGGCAACCGACGGAGCCTGGAAACGTCGGCGCCGCACTGACGGGCTAGTCTCTTCCGCCGACGGGAGAACGATTCGCATTCATGCTTTATGGTGCGATTCGGTCTTGACGCCAGAGATACGGAGGAAGAGGTCGCCATGCCGCAGAGCCTCGTTTCGCCGGTGACCCTGTCCGTGGTCACCCCGATGTTCAACGAGCGCGAGGCGGTCGATCACTTCGTGGCCCGGCTCCGGCCCGTCCTCGACGGGCTGGCCGTGGTCTACGAGGTCGTCGCCGTCGACGACGGCAGCACCGACGCCACCGTCGCCCGGCTGCTGCAGCTGCGGGCCGAGTGGCCCCAGCTGCGCGTCGTCTCGCTGCGCCGCAACGTCGGTCACCAGACCGCGCTCCGGGCCGGCCTCCGCGCCGCCCGCGGCGACTACGTGGTCAGCATCGACGCCGACCTGCAGGACCCGCCCGAGGTGATCGGCGACATGCTGGCCACGGCGCGGTCGCAGAAGGTCGACGTGGTCTACGGCGTGCGCAGCGACCGCAGCACCGACACCGCCTTCAAGCGCAACACCGCCGGCATCTACTACTGGATGATGCGGCGGCTGGTCGGCCCCTGGGTCAGCGACCAGGCCGGCGATTTCCGGCTGATGAGTCGCGCGGTCGTCGACGTGCTCAACGACCTGCCCGAGCCGCGGCCGGTCTACCGCCTGGTCGTGCCGTCGCTGGGCTTCAGCAGCGCCGAGGTGGGCTACGTCCGCCAGGAGCGGGTCGCCGGCCACACGAAATACCCGATGAACCGCATGATCCGGCTGACCTTCGACAGCGTCACCGGCTTCTCGGCGGCCCCGCTCAAGATCGCGACCTGGCTCGGGCTGCTCAGCTTCGTCCTGTGCGTCGTGCTGATCGTGACCGGCCTGGTCGCCTGGGGCACCGGCGGCGTGGTGCCGGGGTGGACGTCGCTCTACATCGCCGTGCTGCTGCTGGGCGGCATCCAGCTCATCTGCCTGGGGTTGCTGGGCGAGTACGTGGGCCGCATCTACATGGCCACCCAGAACAGGCCGCCGTTCCTGGTCGCCTTCGACACGGCCACGACGCCGCCCGACTCCCTCGACGGGGATCCTTCCTTCGACGGCGTCGTGATCAGCCACGACACCCGCCGCCCGGCCGCCTAGCCCCCTAGCCGGCGCTGACGCTGACCAGCAGGGTCAGCAGGCGGTCGAGTTCGCCGGAGGGGTCGACGGCCAGGCCCATGTGCACCGGGCCGGCCCGCAGGATCGTGCTGCGCGGGGCCACCAGCCAGCGGAAACGCTCGCCCTGACTGATGTCGGCGGCGGCGCCGGCCCCGGTGCAGGTGGCGTCCCAGGAGGCGAGCGCGGTCTGGATGGCGGGCACGTCGGCCTGCGGGTCGAGCGTCAGCAGGCGGTCCTCGCGCAGGTCGGTGCGGGCGGCCAGGAAGTCGCGGCGCTGGCAGTAGAGGACGACGCCCACGTTGATCAGCTCGCCCCGTTCGATGCGGGGGACGGCCTGGATCACGGCGTACTCGTAGGGGACCCTCACGGCAGCCACGCCTCCGGACGCTCGGCCCGGGCGGTGAGATGCGTGACGTACGCCTCCCGGTCGCCCTCCTCGATCCACTCCTCGGGCACGAGCGCCACCACCTCGGCGATCAGCTCGGGGGTGAGCCGGGCGGCCAGCGCCGGGCCCTCGGTGGCGAGCTCGGTCGCGTACGGCTTCAGCACGTGGTCGTCCCACTTGTACGGGCGGTGCACGACGGCGGCGGCCCGTGGCCAGTTGTGATGGAAGTAGAGCGTCGCTCCGTGGTCGATCAGCCAGAGCTCGTTGTGCCACCGGAGCAGGTTCGGGTTGCGCCAGCTGCGGTCGACGTTTTCCACGAAGGCGTCGAAGGCCAGCACCCGCGAGGCCAGGCCCGGCTCGACGAAGTGGGCCACCGGGTCGTAGCCGAGCGCGCCGGGCAGGAAGTCCATCCCCAGGTTGGCCCCGGCACTGGCCTTGATCAGCTCTTGGATCTCCTCGTCGGGCTCGGCCCGGGCCACGACCGGGTCGAGGTGCATGACGGTGAGCTCGGGCATCGGCAGGTCGAGGCGGCGGGCCAGCTCGCCCGAGATCACCTCGGCCACCAGCGCCCGGGGGCCCTGCCCGGCGCCGCGGAATTTCACCACGTACGTCCCGAGGTCATCGGCCTCGATCACGCCGGGCAGTGAGCCACCCTCACGCAGCGGGGTGACGTATCGGATCGCAGTGACCTCACGTAGCACTCCGACAGCCTAGGCCCTGTTTCAGAAAGGGGGTCGAGTTGCGGCGCGGTCCAGGTGTCGTCTGGGTGTGCGACGGAATCGTCCTGATACCGGTGTTGTATTTGGACGATTTCGGCGTGCGGCCAGACGGCGGCTGGGCCTCGGCGCAGCCCGATCATCCTTTCTGAAACAGGGCCTGAAGGGCGGCCCACCGGGCGTCAGACCGTGTCGGGACCCTGGCGGCGCAGCTCGTCCACCTTGGTCATCGCCGAGCGCAGGTCGGCCAGCCACTGGTCGGTGTTCTGCCCGACCAGCTTGACGCACCAGGCCAGCGCCTCGGAGCGCGAGCGGGCCACGCCGGCGTCGACCAGCGTGTCGAGGATCTGCCGCTCGCTCTGGCGCAGCCGGGTCATCACCGGAGCGGCCAGGTGGGTGAACAGCTCGTTGGTGTCGCCGCTGCGCACACCCCACGCGACCTTGCGCTGGTAACGGTGCTCGATCTGGCGGGCCACCCGGATGCGGTCCTGCCGGGTGTCCTCGCGGAACTGGTTGATCCGGCCCGCCTGCGCGGCGGCCCGGTCGGCGTCGGTGGCCTCGGCGCCCAGGTCGGGGTCGGTGACCCGGCCCCAAATGATGATCTCGTCGCGGTCGACCACGATCTCGGGCCGCTCGGTGAACCAGCCGTCCGGGATGGCGCCGGTGACCCAGGCCGCGGCGTCGTCCGCGGTCGGCGGCTCAACGCGCCCCTGCGGTGCTGTGCGGTATCGCATGACAACCTCCCCTGTTCTGATTACATGATTACACCGCTACACGAGCAACGTCAGTAATGTTCGCTGTCAGCGTGTTTCAGGGCCGCGGCCACGGCGAGAAGGCGGCAGACTGGGGCGATGGAGTTGCCGATCAATCCGCCGGTCAAGCCGATGCTCGCCAAGCCCGTGGCCGAGATCCCGCCCGGGCAGGTCTACGAGCCCAAATGGGACGGATTCCGGTCGATCATCTTCCGGGACGGGGCCGAGGTCGAGATCGGCAGCCGCAACGAGAAACCGATGACCCGCTACTTCCCCGAGGTCGTCGAGGCCGTGCTGGCCAACTTCCCGGAGCGGGTGGTGATCGACGGCGAGATCATCGTGGCCGACACCGAGCGCAACACCCTCGACTTCGAGGCCCTGCAGCAGCGCATCCACCCCGCGGCGAGCCGGGTCAAGCTGCTCAGCGAGCAGACGCCGGCCAGTTTCGTGGCGTTCGACCTGCTCGCGATCGGCGACGAGGATCTGACCGAGAAACCGTTCAGCGAGCGCCGGGCCCGGCTCGAGGAAGTGCTCAAGGACGCCAAGCCACCGGTGTACGTCACCCCGGCCACCGAGGACCACGAGACCGCGGGCCGCTGGTTCGCGGAGTTCGAGGGGGCCGGGCTCGACGGGTTGATCGCCAAGCAGCGCGACCTGGTCTACCAGCCCGACAAGCGGGTGATGACCAAGATCAAGCACAAGCGGACGGCCGACTGCGTGGTGGCCGGCTACCGGGTGCACAAGTCGGCCGACAACCGCATCGGGTCGCTGCTGCTCGGGCTCTACGACGAGCGCGACATCCTGGTCTCGGTCGGCGTGATCGGGTCGTTCTCGATGGCCGTCCGCGAGGAGCTGTTCGTCGAGATGCAGCCGCTGGTCACCCCGTTCGAGGGGCACCCGTGGGATTGGGCGGCCCACATGCAGGGCGAACGCACCCCGCGCAAGAACGAGGTCAGCCGGTGGAACAACGGCAAGGACCTGTCGTTCACGCCGCTGCGGCCCGAGCGCGTGGTCGAGGTGCGCTACGACTACATGGAGGGTCTCCGGTTCCGGCACACCGCCCAGTTCGAACGGTGGCGCCCCGACCGCGACCCGCGCACCTGCACCTACGAGCAGCTCGAACGGCCGGTGCAGTTCAACCTGGCCGAGGTGCTCACGAGCCGCTGACCCACGAGTTGTCAGATCGATTGGATAGCCTCGTGGCAGCAACCCGCCGTCGAAAGGTCAACCTCGTGCCGCGTCGCTCCCGTCTGGTGGTCGCCGTCCTCGCCACGATCTTGGCCGTGTCCACCGGGTGCACCGTGCCCACGTTCGCGCCCAACGGCTCCGGCGAGGTCACCACCCCCGGGCCCGACTCGTCCCGCGGCCTCCCCGACCCGGGCCTGGCCGACTGGCAGCCCTGCCCCGAGGTTCCGACCGATCTCGTCGGCCGGGGCGCGCCCAACATGACGTATGACTGCGCCAGGGTCAGCGTCCCGCGCGACTGGAACGATCAGAACAACGGCGAGACCTATGCGATCGCCATGATTCGCGCCCGGTCGTCCAAGCAGTCGGGTCGACTCGGCTCGCTGCTGATCAACCCCGGCGGCCCCGGCGGCTCCGGCATCGACACCGCGGTCTACCTGTCGTTCGGCGAGGCGTTCGGCGGCATGCCCGACGAGATCCTCGGCAAATTCGACCTGATCGGCTTCGACCCGCGCGGAGTCGGCCGCTCCGACCCGGTCAAATGCATCAGCCCGACCGACCAGGACGCGAGCTTCGCCGCCGTGCCCGACCCGGTCAGCCTGGCCGAGTTCGACAAGCTCGTCACGCTCAACAAAAAGATCGCCACCAGCTGCGGCCAGAAATACGGCGACCAGCTGAAACTCTTCTCGACCGAGCAGGCCGCGCACGACATGGACAGCCTGCGCCGGGGCGTCGGCGACGACAAGATGACCTACCTCGGCTTCTCGTACGGCACACTGCTCGGCGCCACCTACGCCCAGCTCTACCCGCAGAACGTGCGGGCCATGGTGCTCGACGGCGCGGTCGACCCCAAAGAGAGCTACATCGAGGGTTCCGAGACCCAGGCCAAGGGCTTCGAGCGGGCCTTCACCAACTTCACCAACTGGTGCAAGCAGTCGGCCGACAAATGCGCGATCGCCGCCGACCCGCGCAAGGCGGTCACCGACGCCATGACCGCGGCCACCACCAAACCGGTGACCGGCGGCGACGGGCGCAAGGCGACCGACGGCTGGATCTTCGTGGCGGTGATCTCGTCGCTCTACACCGAGTCGGGCTGGGCCAAGATGGCCACGGCGATCGCCCAGCTCAAGCAGGGCAACGCCAAGGGCGTCTTCGAGCTCGCCGACCAGTACGCGGAACGCAAGGCCAACGGGACGTACAGCAATCTCTTCGACGCCAACCTCGCGGTCAACTGCGCCGACACCAAGGACGCGCCGACCGTCGACGAGGTGCGCCGGCTGCAGGGCGAGTGGCGGACGAAATACCCGATGTTCGGCGGCGCGCTGGCGGTCGGCATGCTGCCCTGCACGGTCTGGCCCGGCGAGCGCGACCCCTACCCCGCGGGCGCGGCCACCACGGCCCCGCCGCTCGTGGTGGTCGGCACGACCGGTGACCCCGCCACGCCGTACGAGAACACGGCCGACCTCGCCGCCATGCTCGGCGTCGGCCACGTGCTGACCTGGGAGGGCGAGGGCCACACGGCCTACCCCAGCACGCCGTGCATCGTGAACGCGGTCGACGACTATCTCATCGATCTGAAGGTGCCGCAGGAGGGGCTGCGCTGTCCGGCAAAGTGATGCCCTCGCGTTCCGCGATGGCCTCCATCAGGGCCCGCACCCGGCGCAGGTTGGCCTTGAGTTCCTCCTGCTCCTCGTGGTGAAAGGCGTCCGAGTCGACGATCAGCTTGCTGGCAAAGTGAGCCGTGATCAGCGGGATGACCACCAGCACCATGACCGAGATGAGCAGCCCGGCCAGCACCCGCGCCTGCCACGTCTCGGGCGAGATGTCGCCATACCCGACGGTCGACGCGGTCACCACGCCCCACCAGATCGCGTCGCCGATCGACTGCTCATCCTCGAAGAAGTGATACAGAACGCCGCAGACGACGATCAGAATGGCGTAGGCAAGGATCAGAGTGCCCGGCGAGTTGGCCAGCCACACGATCGAGCGGTAGATCCGCTTGAAGGGCGTGAGCAGCACATGCATGCCGCCATCGTGCACTATGTCTGCGCCTAAGCCTGGTCCTACGGACGGCTGGACAACCATGTCAAAACCGCTTGGGTCGCGCATGTGTGGAGACCGCCGGCCCGGAAACCGCCCGGCCCCGCCCCGGGTGCGGGCCGCCCGGCCGCGAGACCGCGTAGCAGAGAGCCGGTGTGTGAGACCGGCAGGCCTGTAACCGCCCAGCCCCCACCCGACGTGTGAGGCCATCACGCCAGAAGCCGCCTAGCAGGCCCGGCTTGCGAGAGCTCTATGCCCGGGAACCGCCCAGGCTCACCCGGCGTGTGAGGCCTCCAGGCCCGGGAACCGCCCAGGCCCATCCGGTGTGGGAGAGCGCCGGGCCCGTAACCGTGTGGCAGAGCCGGCGTGTGAGAGCGCTATGCCTGGGATCCGTTCGGTGGCTGCGGTGTGTGAGACTGCGGCGGTGGAAATCCGGATCGCGGGCCGGGCCGACGTGCCCGCTGTGCTGCAGCTGCTGGCCGATGACGAGATCAGCCGGGCCCGCGGCCACGGCGAGGTGCCCGAGAACGTGGACGCGGCGATCTGGTCGGCCTTCGAGGAGATCGACGGCGACCCGAACAACGAGCTTCTGGTGGCCGACGACGCCGGCGAGATCGTCGCCACCTGCCAGCTGACCTTCATCCCCGGCCTCTCCCGGTCGGGCGCCCGCCGTATGACGATCGAGGCCGTCCGCGTCCGCACCGACCGCCGAGGCGCCGGCACAGGCCGGGCCCTGATGCTCTTCGCCCTCGACCGAGCCCGAGCTCGCGGTTGCCGCATGGCCCAGCTGACCACGGACAAGCGCCGCACGGATGCCCACCGCTTCTACGCCAACCTCGGCTTCACTGCCTCCCACGAGGGCATGAAACTAGCCTTGCCCTAACACATCCGGGCCAGCCACCGACCGTTATCCACAACTCCCCCGCCATTCGTCCACGCCCCCTGTTATCCACAGGGCCTTCCCCCAAGATCGCCCCTTTCCACCACAATGGCCTGAGGGGGCGCCCCCAAGGGCGGGTGGGCTCCCGCCACCCGTGGCACCACTGGGCCTGACGCCCGATCACGCCGAAGACGTGCCTGTCGGCCTGTCCGGCCTGGACGAGATCCCCAGGGCCGAACTCCGCCACGCCCACGGCACCGCGGACGACATCCCCGATCTGCTGCGGGCCTTGGCCGACCCCTTCGGCGACTGGGACCAGATCCTGGACGAGCTGTTCGGCGACAACCGGCTGCACCAGGGAACCTGTTACTCAGCCACCGCGCCTGCGCTGCCGTTCCTCATGCGCCTGATCGCCTCCGGAGCCCTGCCCGCCCGGGAACGGCTCGATCTCTACCCGTGGCTACTCATCGTGGCTGCTCGCCGACCGCGCCGCGGCCGACGGCCGGACGCCCCATTCCGGGGCGTGGTGCCGGGACGTCCACCTCACCGTTGACGGGCAGATGCCGAGACGCTGGTGAAAGCCCGCAACGACCAGGCACTCGCCTCCTGGGAAGAGAGCCACGACCCGGACTGGCTGAACGCCACCGATCTGACCGTCGCGGTCCGGGCCGGACACGTCCTCGCCGAAGGCACGCTGCGCGCTCTCGGCACCATCGAGTAGCGGGAGACGCCGGGCGGTGGTCAGTCGCCGGCGGCCAGTTCGGCTCGGGCTGCGGCTACCAGTTCCTCGTTGGTGTGGGCGTGGCCCCAGAGGCCCCAGCCGCCGGGGGTGGCCTCGGTGAGCAGCACCCAGGTGCGCCGGGCCAGGGTGGGGTCGCCGGAGGCCTTGACGACCAGGTCGGTCAGGCGGCTGACGACGGCCAGCTGCTTGTCGCGGTCGAGGGCGCCGGCGTTGGTCAGGACCTGGACGCGCACGTGGGCGGAGTCGCCGTTGATGTCGGCCAGCACGACCTCGTGGACGAAGCCGGCCGTGTTCTCACGGAACATCGCGATGTCGGGGACCTGCTCGACCTCTTTCACGACGGCGGCGGCATCGGCGGCGAGCTGCTTCGCGTCGGCGAACGTGCCGGGCGGCGCGTAGATGTCGATCATCGGCATGGGATGCTCCTTCAGGTCTCGATTGACATGACCGTATTGCTTTTGGCCCTGTCATAGTGGGTGCTTACAGGGGATAAGCGCAAGATCTGAAAGGGCCTAAGCCGGTACGGACATCGGGCCTACCCTGGGGAGATGCCGATCAGCGCCAGTGCCCGCTACGGCGTCGTCGTCGCCGCGCCGGGCGGGCTCGCGCTGGTGCAGGAACTGCTGAATACGCGCGGGCGGCGCCGGGGACGCGATCCTGACCTGCTCGACGACCCCGCGCAGGCGCAGGATTGGGCCGACGGGATGCTGGAGCAGCTCGGGGCACCGCGCGCGCCGATCACTCCGGTCGACGTGGCCGCGCTGCGGGAGGTGCGGGACGCGCTGGTCGCCGCGCTGCATCGGCGGGCCGGTGGGCCGGACGACGAGCCGGCCGGGGTGAGCGAGAGCCTCACGGTCGATTTCGGAACAGACGGCCAGGCCGCGTACGTCACCGGGGGCCGCCCCTCCGCCATGATCCGTGGCGCCGCGCTGGCCGAGGTGCTGCTGGCCCAGGCCCGAGGCGAGTGGTCACGCTTCAAGCTCTGCCAGTTCGCGGTGTGCGACGTGGCCTTCTACGACACCTCGCGCAACCGCAGCGCCCGCTGGCACGACGAACGCTGTGGCAACTACGTCAACCTGCTCACCTCCCGCGAACGCCGCCGCCGAAACACCTGAACGCGCGCACACGCGGCCCAGCCTGACGCGCGGGTTGCGCCTGAAGGCGGCCGGCTTCTGACGTGCGCCCGGCCCGGCGCGCGGGCGTGCGAAGACAGCTGCGCTTGGAACATGGGACGCCGTGGGCGGGCGGCGTGGTTTTGTGGGGTGAGCGTTACCGCTTACGCAGGTCGCGCGGGTGGGGTGAGCGTTCTGGGCGCGCCAGCGGCCTGCTCGCCGCGCCCGCGTCCCCGCGGGAGCGACGGTCCGCCACCCACCACTCAGCCGGGACATCTGGCCCTTGACCTGGCTTTTGATCTTCTGCAAGACAGGCGGTGTGAAGTTTTCGAGAGGCGGTGGCCATCTTTAGTTACCGACGAGTAGCATTCACCTACCACCGTGTTAGGGAGGTCCCGTGCCCCGTGAAGTACGCGAGGTCGTCTTCGTGGACGGCGTCCGCACCCCGTTCGGCAAGGCGGGCGGCATGTATGCCGAGACCCGCGCCGACGACCTGGTCATCCGCTGCATCCGCGAGCTGATGCGCCGCAATCCCCAGCTTCCGCCCGACCTGGTCGACGAGGTCGCGATCGCGGCCACTACCCAGATCGGTGACCAGGGCCTGACCATCGGCCGCACCGCCGCCCTGCTGTCCGGCCTTCCCAAGACCGTGCCGGGCTACTCGATCGACCGCATGTGCGCGGGCGCCATGACCGCGGTGACCAACGTCGCCGGCGGCATCGCGATGGGCGCCTACGACGTGGCGATCGCCGGTGGCGTCGAGCACATGGGCCGGCATCCGATGGGCGAGGGCGTCGACCCCAACCCGCGGATCCTGTCCGAGAAACTGGTCGACCCGTCCGCGCTGGTGATGGGCTCGACGGCGGAAAACCTGCACGACCGCCTGCCGGGCATCACCAAGGAGCGGACCGACCGCTACGGCCTCAACTCGCAGATCAAGACGGCCAAGGCCTATGCGGACGGCAAGCTGCAGCCCGACATGGTGCCGGTCGCGATCCGCAACGCCGAGGAGGGCTGGGGCCTCGCAACCGCCGACGAGGCGCCGCGCGAGACCTCGATGGAAAAGCTGGCCACCCTCAAGACCCCGTTCCGCCCGCACGGCCGGGTCACCGCGGGTAACGCGGCTGGTCTGAACGACGGCGCCACCGCGGCCCTGCTGGCCGGCGAGGACACGGCCCGCGAGCTGGGCCTGCCGATCGCCATGCGGATGGTCTCGTACGGCTTCGTCGGCGTCGAGCCCGAGATCATGGGCTACGGCCCGATCCCGTCGACCGAGAAGGCGCTGAAGAAGGCCGGTCTGACGATCGACGACATCGGCCTGTTCGAGCTGAACGAGGCGTTCGCGATCCAGGTGCTGGCGTTCCTCGACCATTACGGCATCGCCGACGACGACCCGCGGGTCAACCCGTGGGGCGGCGCGATCGCGATCGGCCACCCGCTGGCGTCCTCCGGCGTCCGCCTGATGACGCAGCTCGCACGGCACTTCGCCGAGCACCCCGAGGTGCGGTACGGCCTCACCGCCATGTGCATCGGCATCGGCATGGGCGGCACTGTCATCTGGGAGAACCCGCTGTGGGAGGCGAAGTGATCGAGCACCCCAACGAGGTCGTGACCAAGGCGCTCGTCCGTTTCGTGCAAGTGCCCGGCCTCGACAAGAAGGCTGCGCTGATCACGCTGGACAACGGCTTCGACCACAAGAAGCCGAACAGCTTCGGCCCGGGCGGGCTCGCGTCGCTGGACGCCGCCATCACTGCCGCCACCGAAGCCGACCCGGCGTTCATCGCGATCACCGGCAAGCCGTACATCTTCTGCGTCGGCGCCGACATCACGGGCATTCCGTATCTGACCTCGCGCGAGCAGGCGATCGAGCTCGGCGAGCTGGGGCACCGGGTCTTCGCGCGTCTCAAGAACTCGACCATCCCGACCTTCGCGTTCGTCAACGGCGCGGCGCTCGGCGGCGGCCTCGAGGTCGCGCTGCACTGCCACTACCGCACGGTCTCGGGCGGCGCGGCGGCGCTCGGGCTCCCCGAGGTCGCGATCGGCCTGGTGCCCGGCTGGGGCGGCAGCCAGCTGCTGCCCAACCTGATCGGCGTGCCCGGCGCGGCCCAGGTCATCCTGCAGAACCCGCTCACTCAGAAGGTGCTGCGGCCCCAGCAGGCCGTCGAGCTGGGCGTGGCCGATCAGCTCTTCGAGCCGGCCGACTTCCTGGAGCGCTCGCTCGAGTGGGCCGTCGGGGTCGTCAACGGCACCGTTACTGTCCAGCGGCCCGAGGTCGACAAGGACATGTGGGAGGGCGTGCTCTTCTTCGCCAAGCAGCAGCTCGACGAGAAGCTGCACGGCGCCGTCCCGTCGGCCAACAAGGCCCTCGAGCTGCTCGCGCTGGCCAAGGACGCGACGTTCGAGGACGGCACCGCGGCCGAGACGCAGGCCCTGGCCGACCTGATCATGGGTGACGAGTCGCGGGCCAGCCTGTACGCGTTCGACCTGGTGCAGCGGCGGGCCAAGCGGCCGGTCGGCGTGCCCGACAAGTCGCTCGCCCGCAAGGTGACCAAGGTCGGCATCGTCGGCGCCGGCCTGATGGCGTCCCAGCTCGCGCTGCTGTTCGCGCGGCGGCTGCAGGTGCCGGTCGTGCTGACCGACATCGACCAGGCCCGGGTCGACAAGGGCGTGGGCTACGTGACCGACCAGATCGACAAACTGTCGGCTAAGGGACGCTTGGACGAGGGCACCGGAGCCAGGCTGCGCGGCCTGGTCAGCGGCTCGGTCGACAAGTCGGTGTTCGCCGACGCCGACTTCGTGATCGAGGCCGTCTTCGAGAACCTCGAGCTCAAGAAGCAGATCTGGGCCGAGCTGGAAAAGATCGTCACGCCCGAGGCGATCCTGGCCACGAACACCAGCTCGCTGTCGGTGACCGAGATGGCGGCCGACCTCGAGCACCCCGAGCGGGTCGTCGGCTTCCACTTCTTCAACCCGGTCGCCGTGCTGCCGCTCCTCGAGATCATCAAGGGCGAGCGGACCGACGACCCGACGCTGGCCACGGCGTTCGCCGTCGGCAAAGAGCTCAAGAAGTCGTCGGTGCTGGTCAAGGACGCCCCGGCGTTCGTGGTCAACCGGCTGCTGACCCGGGTCACCAGCGAGATCTTCAAGGCCATCGACGCCGGCACGCCGCTCGACGTGGTGAACGAGTCGATGGACCCGCTGGGCCTGCCGATGCGCCCGATCGCCCTGCTCCAGCTGGTCGGGCCCGCGGTGGCCTACCACGTCGGCGAGACGCTGCACCGGGCATTCCCCGACCGGTTCGCCGAGTCGGAAAACCTGAAGAAGATCGTCGAGGCGGGCCTGCCCGTCATGGTCGACGACGAGATCAACCCCGAGGTGGCCAAGCTGGTCGCGGGCGGTTCAGCGCCGTTGTCGGCCGACGAGGTGCGCGGCCAGGCGCTCGACGCGCTGGCCGAGGAGATCCGCATCATGCTCGACGAGGGTGTGGTCGCCGAGGCGCAGGACATCGACCTGTGCATGATCCTCGGCGCCGGCTACCCGTTCCACCTGGGCGGCGTGACGCCGTACCTGGACCGCAGCGGCACCTCGGAGCGGGTGACCGGCCGGCGGTTCCTGCCCCAGGGCGTGGCGAGCCTGCCCGCCTAGCTCCGCGATCCATATCGACGCCCCGCACTTTCCCTCGGTGCGGGGCGTCGATGGGTTCGGGTGTTTTGCCCGGACGGTTGATCCACCCCGTGGAACGGGGGACGTGCGCGATACGGCGGGGCCGATAGGCTGCGGCCCGTACCCGATTTCTGGAGCGCTTGATGTCGCAGCCCCCTTACCCTGGCCAGCCGTACAACGGTGAGCCCTCGTCCGGCCAGCCGTACCAGGGTCAGCCGCCATATGCGGGGCCGCCTTCGTACGGTGAGCAACCGCCGCAGTACGGCCAGCAGGCGCCGCAATACGGCCAACAGCCGCCGCAGTACGGCCAACAGCCGCCGCAGTACGGCCAGCCGCAGCAGCCCCAGTACGGCCAGCCGCAGCCCGGCTTCGGGCAGCCCGGCTATCCGTCGCCGCAGCCGCCGAAGAAGAAGTCCAAGGTCCTGCCGATCGTGCTGATCTCGCTCGCGATCCTGCTGGTGCTCTGCGGTGGTGGTGTCGCCGCGCTGTACATGTACGGCAAGAACAAGGTCGACGACATCAACCAGGCCGTCAACGACATCGCCTCGGCCGCCCCGACGCTGCCGACCGAGGAGCCGACGGTCGCGCCGACCACCGAGCCGGCCGGGTCGACCGTGGCGATCGCCGAGCCGAAAACGCTGGGCGGCCGCAAGAAACTGACCTCCAACCAGTTCGACGTGCTGGCCGACCAGCTCAAAAGCGGCCTGGCCACCGTGCCCGGCGCGACAAACTCGGTGGGCGCCATCTACGGCGACGTGAGCGACCGCGACCTGGTGATCGTGGCCGCCGCCGAGGCGCCGATCAAGGACCCCGACGCCGAGCTCAACTCGACCTTCACCGGCGCCGGCGTGGGCGGCCTGAAGATCACGAACATCACCGACGCCCCGACCGGCACGCTGGGCGGGTCGGCCAAGTGCGGCAGCTCTAAGACCGAGGGCATCGACCTGGCGATCTGCTCGTGGGCCGACGAGGGCAGCGTCGGCATGTTCATCTGGTACTTCGAGTCGGCGACCAAGGCCAAGGCCGAGTTCCCCAAGCTCCGGGCCCAGATCGAAAAAAGGAGCTGACCTAGTCAAGGCGACACGCCGCCGACCAGGATCACATAGTCGCCTCGCCTCCGGAACGGACCGGTCACGGTTCTCGTTCCGGAGGCGTTCGCGTCATATGGAGCGGTCAGTATGGGTCGCCGTCAATCGGTGGCAAGCACAGCAGAGCGGAGAGACCGGTGATGCTGCAGCAACTGCGTCGCGTCCGGTGGGCCGTGCGAGCAACGCTGCTGCTGGGCGTCGCCGCCTCGGTGGTCGCCAACGTCCTGCACGCCCTGGACAACCCGATCAGCCAGGCCATCGCCGCCTGGCCCCCGCTGGCCCTGCTGCTCACCGTCGAGCTGATCTCCCGGGTGCCGGTGCACAGCCGCTCCCTGGCCGCCCTGCGCCTGATCGCCATCGCTCCTCGCCCGAGGCCCGTGAGGAAGAGGGCCGCAAGCCGCGCCGGCCCCCCGCCGAGACGGTCGCCCTGGCCGCGCAGATCAAGGCCGCCCGCCCCGATCTCTCGGAGACGGACCTGGCCGCCGAGCTGGGCATCACGCCGTCCCGCTGGCGCGCTGTCCGCCACGAGGCGGCCTGACGGCTCAGGCGATGCCCAGGCCCTTGGCTCGGGGCACCGAGGCCGACGCGGCCACCACCGGCGTCGTGTCGGCCGTGGGCAGCGACACCGTCACCTCGAGACCGCCACCCGGCTGGGCCACCGCCGACACCGTGCCGCCGTGCGCGTCGCACACGGCCCGCACGATCGACAGCCCCAACCCCGACCCCCGCGACCCCGTACGCTCCCAGCCGCCCCGCCGGAACGGCTCGAACAACCCGGGCACGTCCCCCGGCTCGACCTCGTAGCCCGTGTTTCCCACCACCAGGCGGGCCTGCCCGTTCACCGTCTCGGTGCGCAGCCACAGCCGCCCGAGCAGGTGGTTGTAGCGGATGGCGTTCTCGATCAGGTTGCCGGCCAGCCGGTCGAGCAGCGACGGGTCGCCCACCACCTGGGCCGGTTGCAGATCGGTGGTCACGTCGAGTTTCAGCCGTTCGGCCTCGGCCCGCACCGCCGACAGCGCGGTCATCACGCTGGTCGCCAGGTCGGCCGGCATCTTGCGCACCAGCCGCCGGCCCGACTGGGCTTCCGACCGGGCCAGCACGAGCAGCGCGTCGACCAGCCCGTTGGCCCGTTCCGAGGCGTTGCGCACCACCTTGGCCATGCGCCTGTACTCGGCCACGTCGGCCTCGTCGTCGGTCAGGGTCACGTCGATCTCGGTGCGCATCACGGCGAGCGGCGTCCGCAGCTCGTGCGAGGCGTTGGCGACGAAGCGTTTCTGCGACTCGAACGCCCCGGCCAGGCGGTCGAGCATGGCGTCGAACGTGCGGGCCAGCTCGGCCACCTCGTCGTCCGCGCCCGAGTAGCGGATGCGCTGGTCGAGCGTCTCCTCGCCGAGCCGCCGCGCGGTCTGGGTGACATTGTGCAGCGGGCGCAGCGCCCGGCCGGCCACCGCGTAGGCGCCGGCGATGCCGATCAGGCCGATCGCGAAGAGCGCCACCAACCCCTTGATCAACACCTCGCGGGACGCCTGGTCGACCAGCGTCTCCTGCCACTGCGCGGCCTCGGTGGTCGTCCCGTCGGTCAGCGACACGGTCGACCCGGGCTGGAGCCCGATTGCCGGGTGCATCACGTCGCCGACCAGCAGCCAGGCCAGCAGGACCAGGATCGTGCCCGCGCCGACGAGCAGGATGCCGTTGAGCAGGGTGAGCCGCAGCCGCAGCGTGGGGCGCAGGGTGAAGCCGGGGCTTTTCTTGTTGCGGCCGAGGTAGACCGTCATGAGAGGACGACCGGTTCGGGCACCCGATAGCCGGCCCCGACCACGGTCTCGATCAGTGGCGGATCGCCCACCTTTTTGCGGAGCGTCATGACGGTCACCCGTACGGTCGTGGTGAAGGGGTCGGTGTTGGCGTCCCAGACCCGCTCGAGCAGCTCCTCGCTCGACACGACCCCGCCGCGCGCCTTGAGCAGCTCCTCGAGGACGCCGAACTCTTTGTTGGTCAGCTCGATCGGGGTGCCGCCGCGGGTCACCACCCGGCGCGTCTGGTCGAGCACCAGGTTGCCCACGATGAGCACGGGCGGGGCGGCCGGGGTGGCCCGCCGGCCCAGCGCCTGCACCCGGGCCACCAGTTCCTCGAAGGCGAACGGCTTGGCCAGGTAGTCGTCGGCGCCGAGCTGCAGGCCCTCGACCCGGTCGGCGACCGTGCCGCTGGCGGTCAGCATCAGCACCCGGGTCAGGGCGCCCGACTCGACCAGGGCCGCGCAGATCTCGTCGCCGTGCATGCCGGGCAGGTCGCGGTCGAGCACGACGACGTCGTACCGGGTCACGTAGGCCATCTCGTGGCCCTGCAGACCGTCGTACGCGACGTCGACCGCCATGCCCTTGCGCCGCAGCCCCCGTGCGATCGCGTCGCAGAGGTTCCGCTCGTCTTCCACCACCAGCACCCGCACCGCTGACCTCCGTTGAACCGCCGCGCCCAGCCTCGCCGACAGGATGTGAAGAGACCGTAAGAACGCCCACCCGGTAGGCTACCGAAGCGGCCAGATGCCGACGTCGGCGTCGACGAGCCGGCAGATGAGCAGCCCGGCCGTGGTCTGGCAGCTGTTGGAGACTTGGTCGACCGTGCCCAGCAGGCGCACCGTGAGACGCTGCGGGTCGAGGATCCCGTAGTGCACCAGGAACCGGCCGCGCACGTCGAACTTGGCATAGAAGCGCCCGTCCCCGGTCGGCGCGAGGTATTCCCAGCGGCCGAAGTTGCCCCGCGGCTCGCCGGTGGCCGGGTCGATCACCCACAGCGCGGGCTCGTCGGCGCCCCGCTCGGCCCGGGTGGCCAGCAGATAATCCCCGACCCCTTCCGCGTACGCCCAATAGCCGGAATGCCACAGCTCGCGCCCGGTGGCCGGGTCGATCGCGGTCATCCCGCTCTGCTGGCGGAGGGTGCAGATCAGGCGGCCGCAGCCGGCCTGCATCCAGCTCTGGGAGAGGTCGGCGTGGGTGTGCCAGAGCGGCACGAGCCCGGGCAGCTGGTAGGCGCGGAAGCCGGGCGCCCCGTCATCGGCCATGACGAGGTCGTCGACCGGCCAGACCAGGCCGGGGCCGGCCGGCACGGTCGTGGCGGCGATCAGCGCACCGGTGCGCGGGTTGCGGCTCTCCAGCCGTCCCGACTCGCCGAGCAGCACCAGCCAGCGCGGGTAGGACGCGTCCCACCCGGCCTCGGCGATGTAGCCGCCCTTCGGGCGCGGCAGCTTCCAGCGGATGCTCCCGGTCCGCAGGTCGACCCCGAGCACCGCGTCGTCGGCCCCGAGGAGCACCAGGTCGTCGGGCACCGACACGGCGATCAGCCCGGACGTACGCCGCCAGCGCGTCTCGTCGGTGCCCTCGGCGACGGCCACCGTGGCCCAGGTCCCGCTCGCGTCGACCTGATAGGACACCACCACCGTGCCGGCGGCCCGGATGACCTGGTTGATGCCGCCGGAGACGGCGACCGTGGTCGTGCTGAGCAGCCGTGCGCTGGGCAGGGCGTAAGTGCTGACCGAACGGCGGCTCACCTGCGAGACGAGCGTGGCCGAGCCGCCGACCAGCAGCAGGTGGTCCTCGCCGAGGAACATGGTGTCGCCTAGCCGGGCCGGGATGACGGTCGGCGCGTTCAGCGTGGGCACCGGCGCCGCGCCGGCCACCGCGGCGACGAGGGTGATCGACAGCAGGGTCAGCAGGGCCCGGTGCGGGACCAGCCGGTCGGTCTCGGCCGCGGCCGAGGTCTCGCGGGGCACCTCGCCCAGTTCGATGACGTTCGGCACGGCGCACCCCCGCTCATTGTGCGCCGCCAGGGTCAGGCTCGATAGGCCCAGATTCGCAGACCGCCATCGGTACGGCACGCTACGTGACCGAGGTCGGCGGTGCAGTCGCTGACCGGGCCGCCGGTCACGCCGAGCGGCTGGACCTGGTCGCGCCGGTCGACCACGACCCCGAACGCGCTGGCACCGGCGTCGAGGCTGCGCCGCAGCACGATGGGCTGGTCGGGGGCTCCCACGACCTCGCCGGGCCAGGCGGCCAGGTCGACCCGGGTGACGCCGGTGCCGGGGTCGACGAGCCGCACCGGTGTGCCCGACTCGCTGCCGACCTCGACCACGTACCCGCCGTGCTTGGTCAGGTCGACGTTCTTGGGCGCCCGCCACCGCGCCTGACCCGTCCCCGGGTCGAGCACGTCGAGGGCCGTGCGCCCGCCCGAGCAGTGCAGGCCGGTGCAGCTGGCCGGTTCCAGCAGGATCTCGGGGACCGGGCGCGACCAGCGCCGTTCCAGTGTGTCGGCGGAGAAGGCGACCTCGTCGGTGACGATGCCGTCGCGGCCGTAGTAGACCATCATCAGCCCGTCGACCAGCTCGCCGCTGTCGGGCGCGGTGTCGTCGACCCGGGGCAGCGGCGCGGCGCCGAGGACCCGGCCGGTCTCGCCGTCGAGGCGCTGCAACCGGTCGGACGAGAGCAGCAGCACGGCCGGGTCGTCGCCCGGCGCCACGACCAGGTTGACCGAACCGGCGGCGTCGGCCGTCCAGAGCGTCGCGCCGGTGCCGAGGTCGACGCCGCGGATGTCGGTGAGCAGCGGCGGCTCGGTGTGCGGCTCGCCGGTGGCCGAGAAATACAGCATCCCGGGCTCACCGGAGGCCTGGTCGTAGATCGTGCCGGGCCGGAACGTGTGCCGCTGCACGATGCCGACGTGGCCGCCGGGCAGGGGCGAGACCGTCGACGGCGAGGTCCACCGGACGTCGCCGGTGTCCGCGTCGACCACCGTGGTCGCGGCCCCGACGGCCAGCAGCACCACGTCACCGGCCTGTTCGGCGTCGATCCCGCTCCAGCCGATCTCGTCCGGGTCCTGGGCGCCCAGCGGCAGGCTCCACAGTTTCCGCGGCGGCTCGGTCAGGCTCCAGGCGGTGGTCACCCTCTCCTCGGCGGTGACCCCCACGGTGTAGACGCGGCCGCCGGTGAGTTGGAACGGCGCTTCCGGGCCGCCGGGGGCAGGCACCGCGCCGAGGTAACGCCAGAGCACCGGGAGGACCGGGGCCGCGCCGCCGGCGGCGAACGCCAGCACGGCCACCAGCAGCAGGCCGGGAACGCGGTAGCGGTGGGCCGGGGGCGGGGCGGTGAGCGTCTGCTCGGGCTGGTCGGTCAGGTCCAGCTCGATCAGCGTCAACGGTTACCCCTTCCCTCCGTACGCCCAGACCACGAGCCGGCCGTACATGGAGCGGCACACCAGCCGCTCGGGCGCGGCCTGGCAGTCACCCGTGCCGGTCGGCAACGGGCCCAGCAGCCGCGGTTGCTTCACGCCGGGACGGGCGACGGCGACCATGGTACGACCTCCCGGATCCGCCGAGCGCGTGACCAGCAGGTGGTCTCCCCCACCGGACGTGGTGCTGACCGGCCGCCAGCCGGCCAGATCGACCTCGAGGTAACCGGTGTCCGGGTTGATCAGGCCGACCGGGCGGGTGTTCTCGGCCGAGCCGTACGCGACGTACATCGACCCGATCTGCTGCAGCCCGCGCCAGTCGGGGCGGCTCCAGCGCACGTCACCGGTGGCCGGGTCGATCGCGCGCATCCCGTCCGGGCCGGTCAGGCAGGCCAGCACCCCGCAGGCCGCGACCTCGTACGCCCCGTCGGCCGGCTGCGACCACAGGTTGCGCAGGGTCAGCGGGTCGTACGCGGAGAACTCCATCGTGGGCCGGCCGGGGTGCCGCAGCAGGATCGTCCCGTCGACCACCACCGGATTGCTCGGGTCGTAGTCGGCCGGCGGCACCGCCGAGGTGACCAGCCGTTCGCCGGTGACCAGGTCGTGCACGGCCATCGTGCGGTCGTCGTGCACGAGCAGCATCCGGGTGCCCGAGTCGCTCGGCCCGGGCAGCCCGAGGAGCACAGCGCTGGACGGCACGTCGACCGTCCAGCGGGTGCTGCCGGTGGCCGGGTCGATCGCCTCGATCGGGCCCTGCACGCGCCGGCCCTGGTTGCCCAGGCTGCGGGTGGGTGAGACGGCGAGCAGGGTCGGCGAGCCGGCCAGGGTGACCACGTTGCCCGAGCGGCTCCACTGCGGGACGCCGTCGGCCAGCGAGATCGCGGTGGTGCCCGGGTCCTGCGAGCCCATCGTCCACGGCCGCATCAGCACCAGGCCCGAGCCGAGCCGCAGCCGGAAGGCGGGAGCGGTCTGCCCGGCCTCCCACTGCGTGCTGCCGTCGGCCAGGTCGTACGCGCTGAGCAGGCCGAAGGTCTGGGCCAGGAGACGGCCGTCGTCGGTCAGCGCGTACGCGTCGGCCGGGCCGATCTGCAGGCCGAAGACCTCGGTCAGGAGCGGCTTGGCCGGCGCGACCGAGGAACCGGCGCTGAAGAGTACGAGGGCCGCCAGAACGGCGGCCGGAAACCAGATCGGGAAGACCGAGCGGCGCGGCGAATCGTACGAATCCGGCTCGCCCCGCTCCAGACCCAGATCGATGACCACCGTGTTGCTCTGCACCGTCATGAATCAAAAATAACGACTCGATAACGGAACCGCCCCGCAGCGGCACCTTATCGACGCGTTTGCGGGGCTTTAACCGTTCTTCCGATCAGCCTTTGCGCTGGGCGACGGGCCGCTGGGCCGGCTGCTCCTCGAGCTTCGACACCCACTCGGTGACGTCGCGGGCCACGTCCTGCGCGGTGAGGCCGAGCGAGGTCAGGATCTCGGCCCGGGTGCCGTGCGGGTGGAACCCGGCCGGCACGCCGAAGTCCCGCAGCGGCACTTCGACGCCCACGTCGCGCAGCGAGCTCGCCACCGCGTCGCCGACGCCACCGGCACGCATGCCGTCCTCCAGCGTGACCACGAGGCGGTGCTGGCTCGCCAGGCCGATCAGCTCGATCGGCGCCGGGCGCACCCAGCGCGGGTCGACCACCGTGACCCCGAAGCCCTGCCCGGCCAGCCGGTCGGCCACGTCGAGGCCGAGCCCGGCGAACGAGCCGATGGCCACCAGCAGCACGTCCTTGCGGTCGTCCTCGCGCAGCACGTCGACCTGGCCCACCCGCCGCAGGGCGGGCAGCGCGGCCGGGACCGCGCCGGTCGGGAAGCGCACGATCGTCGGGCCGTCGTCGACCGTGATCGCCTCGCGCAGTTCCTCGCGCAGGGTGGCCTCGTCGCGCGGGGCCGCGATCCGCATGCCGGGCACGACGCCGAAGACGCTCATGTCCCAGATGCCGTAGTGGCTCGGGCCGTCCGGACCGGTGATGCCGGCCCGGTCGAGCACGAACGTGACCGGCAGCTCGTGCATCGCGACGTCGAGCAGCACCTGGTCGAACGCGCGGTTGAGGAACGTGGCGTAGACCGCGACCACCGGGTGCAGGCCACCCATGGCGAGACCGGCCGCGCTGGTGGCCGCGTGCTGCTCGGCGATGCCCACGTCGTACGCCCGCTCGGGGTATTTCTTGGCCAGCGCGGCGATGCCGGTCGGCTCGGCCATGGCCGCGGTGATGCCCACGACGTCGGGGCGCTCGTCAGCGATCTTGACCAGCTCGTCGGCGAAGACGTTGGTCCACTTGAGCTTGGTCGAGGCGGACATCTTGCCGGTCTCGGCGTCGAACGCCCCCGGGCTGTGCAGGCAGTCGGCCTCGTCCTGCTCGGCGGGCAGATAGCCGTAGCCCTTGCGGGTCACCGCGTGCACGATGACCGGCGCGTTGAAGCCCTTGGCCCGGCGCAGCGCCGATTCCATGGCCTGGATGTCGTGGCCGTCGACCGGGCCGAGGTATTTGATGCCGAGATCCTCGAACATCGGCTGCGGGCTGACCGCGTCCTTGATGCCGCGCTTGACCGCGTGCAGCACCTCGTAGACCGGCTTGCCCACCACCGGCGTCGAGCCCAGCGCGTCCTTGACCAGGTCGAGCACCTTCTCGTAGCCCGGGTTGAGGCGCAGCGTGGAGAGGTGGTCGGCCAGGCCGCCGATGGTCGGCGCGTACGACCGGCCGTTGTCGTTCACGACGATGACCAGGCGGTTCTTCGTCGAGGCGATGTTGTTGAGCGCCTCCCAGCACATGCCGCCGGTGAGCGCGCCGTCGCCGACCAGCGCCACGACGTGCCGGTCCTCGCCGCGCAGCGTGAACGCCTTGGCCATGCCGTCGGCGTAGGACAGCACGGTCGAGGCGTGCGAGTTCTCGATGAAGTCGTGCTCGCTCTCGGCCCGGCTCGGGTAACCGGTGAGGCCGCCGCGCCGTCGGAGCAGGTCGAAGCCCTCCTGCCGGCCGGTGACGATCTTGTGCACGTACGACTGGTGGCCGGTGTCGAAGAGCACGCGGTCGCGGGGCGAGTCGAAGACCCGGTGCATGGCCAGCGTGGTCTCGACGACACCGAGGTTGGGGCCGAGGTGGCCACCGGTGCGCGACACCTTGGCCACCAGGAAGTCACGAATCTCCGCCGCCAGGAGGGTCAGCTGCTCGGCGTTGAGGCGCTTGAGATCACCGGGGCTGGTGACGGTCGCCAGGATGCCGTCCGGGGCGGGGAGGGTTTCGCTCATGAGACCGAAGTCTATCGGCGTGCGGCGAGCACGCATCCCGTCCGAAGGGTCCACCACAGCTCCTACACACAACCGACACTTACCCGTGACCAGGTGATCGTCCGTGATCTACCGCACAGTAACAACCCGGTTGCGATCGATGGGCGGTCGTCGGGCATCCTTGGTAACCGAACGCGACTGGCGGCACCGAGGATGGGTAAAACCATCGGGGAGCGTGCCACGGGAGTCGACCGCCTGGGCCCCGTGGTTTCCGGGGAGCGCCATGTCCGACGCCAGCACCGCCCGTCTCCTGCCCGGCGCACCGGTCGCCGCGAGCGTTCTCGCCGACGTCAGCGAGCGGGTCGCCCAGCTCCGCGCCCAGGGCGTCACGCCGAGCCTGGCCACCATCCTCGTGGGCGACGACGACGCCAGCGCCGGCTACATCCGGATCAAGCAGCGGCAGGCCGCAGAGCTCGGCTTCGACTCGCCCCACCGGCACCTCCCGGGCGACACCACCCAGGAGCAGTTGCTCGCGGTGATCGCCGAGCTGAACGCCGACACCGCCGTGCACGGGGTGCTCATCCAATACCCGATCCCGGCCCACCTCGACTACGACGCGGCGCTGCAGACCCTCGACCCCGACAAGGACGTCGACGGCATGCACCCGCTCAACATGGGCCGCCTCGCGATCGGCATGCCCGGCCCGCTGCCCTGCACCCCGGCCGGCATCGAGGCGCTGCTCGCCCACTACGAGATCCCGGTCGCGGGCCGCGAGGTGGTCATCCTCGGCCGCGGCGCCACCCTGGGCCGCCCGCTGGCCATGCTGCTGGCCCAGAAGCGGCCGACCGCCAACGCGGCCGTGACCGTGGTGCACACCGGAGTGCCGGACTGGGCGCGTTACACCCGCCGGGCCGAGATCCTGGTGGCCGCGGCCGGCGTGCCCGGCATCATCCAGCCCGAGCACGTGCGCCCGGGCGCGACGGTGATCGGCGCGGGCGTCCGCTACGAGGGCAAGCGCCTGCTGCCCGACGTGGCCGAGGAGTGCGCGACGGTCGCCGGGGCCATCACCCCGCGCGTGGGCGGGGTGGGCCCGACGACCGTCGCCATGCTGTTCCGCAACGCGATCACGGCCGCCGAGAAAGCGGTCGCTACAGCAGCGTGACCCGGCCGGTGTCCAGGTCGTAACGCGCGCCGGCCACGGCGATCACGCCCGCCTCGACCTTCTCGCGGATGATCTCGCTGCGCTCGGTCAGCGCCGCGACCTGGGCCCGCACGTTCGCGCAGACGCCGTTCTCGACCGGGTCGCCGGGCTGGCCGAGCACCGGCTCGATGATCGGGGTCAGCGCGTCGACGATGGCCGCGATGTGCCCGGGCGCCTCGCCGCCGTTCTGCCGGATGTCGACCGTGGCCGAGATCGCGCCGCAGCGCTCGTGCCCGAGCACCAGCAGCAGCGGCGGCTCGAAATGCTCGGCGGCGTATTCGATGCTGCCCAGCAGCAGGTCGTCGACGATGTTGCCGGCCACCCGGTTGTCGAAGATGTCGCCCAGGCCCTGGTCGAAGAGGATCTCCGACGGCACGCGCGAGTCGGCGCAGCCCAGCGTGATCACGAACGGGTCCTGGGCCGCGGCCAGCCGGTGGATGGCGGCCACGTTCTGGTGCGAGGCCACTGGTCAGAGCGTTTCTGGGGGCTCCAGCAGGGCCACGCACTCCACGTGCTGGGTCATCGGGAAACAGTCGAAGGCCCGCAGCGTGGTGAGCCGCCAGCCCAGCTCCCGGAACGTGCCGATGTCGCGGGCCAGCGAGGCCGGATCACAGGCCACGTAGGCCACCGCTCGCGGATCGGCCGCCACCACCGAGCGCACCACCTTGGCGCCGGCTCCCGCCCGCGGCGGGTCGAGCACCACGAGGTCGACCGGGCCGCTCACCCGGTAGCGGGCCAGCGCCGTCTCCACCCGGGCCTCGACCACCTCGGCCGAGGCCAGATCGGCCAGATTCCGCCGGGCCGCGGCCACGCCCGCCGGGGACGATTCGACCACCGTCGTACGGCCGTGGGTCTGCTCGGCGACCGCACCCGCGAAGAGACCCGCACCGCCGTAGAGATCCCAGGTGACCTCGCCCTCGGCCGGCTGAAGCAACTCGACCACCGTGGCCGCCAGGGTCTCGGCCGCGGCCGGGTGCACCTGCCAGAAGCCGGCGGGCGGCAACTGCCAGCGCCGGCCGGCCGCCACCTCGGACACTTCGTCCGGGCCGGACACCCGCAGCTGCCCGTTGTTGCCCAGCGCCGGGCCCTCGGACGGATCGTCGGGCGGGAGCAGCCCGCCACCCGAGGAGGGCCGGGACAGCACCGCCACGTCACCGCCGGTGGTCGCCACCGCGGCCAGCGCGTCGGTGCCCGGCCACTCGAGTTTCAGCAGGTCGAGGTCCTGGATGGCGGGATGCGCGATCCGGCAGCGGTCGATCGCCACGACCTCGTGCGACCGGTGCTTCAGCAGCCCCGGCCGGTCGGCGGCATCGACCGCGTAGCGCACCCGGCTGCGCCAGCCGAGCAGCCCGGCGTCGCCGGGCAACTCCTCGACGCTGACCTCCCAGGACAGCTTGGCCAGCCGTCGGAGCTGGTCCTCGACGACGGCCGCCTTCCATCGTCGCTGCGCCTCACCGGAGGCGTGCTGCAGGTCACAGCCCCCGCAGCCACCCGGATGCGCGAACGGGCAAGGTGGCTCGACCCGGTCGGGCGAGGCCTCGTGGATCGCTACCGCGTCGGCCCGCAGGAAGCCCTTGTGGAGCTCGGTGATCTCGGCGGTCACCCGCTCACCGGGCAGCGCGTGCCGCACGAAGACGACCTGGCCGTGCTCACCGCCCAGTCGCGCGACGCAGTGGCCGCCGTGCGCGGGCGCACCCACCGTGAGCTCGATGCGGTCACCCTCGACGAGGTCGGGTTCGGTGCTGGTCACTGAGGCGACTCCGGGGTCCGGTCGGTGGGTGGCTCGGGCTCGACCGGCGGCCGCACGCGCGGGCCTCGCGCGGGCACCCGGGTCAGGCTCTGGTCGAAACGGTCGAGGTCGCGGTCCTGGCTGGAGCGCAGCTGCCAGGGCACGCTGGTCACCATCACGCCCGGCTCGAACAGCAGCCGGCCCTTGATCCGCAGCGCGCTCTGGTTGTGCAGCAGGTTCTCCCACCAGCGGCCGACGACATACTCGGGCACGAAGACGGTGACCACGTCGCGCGGGGAGCCGCGCCGGATGCCCTTGACGAAATCGATGATCGGGCCGGTGATCTCGCGGTACGGCGAGTCGACGACGGTCAGCGGCACCGGGATCTGCCGCCGCTCCCACTCCTGCTGGATGACCCGGGTGTCCTTGTCGTCGACGTTGACCGTGACCGCGGTCAACGTGTCGGGCCGGGTCGCCTGGGCGTAGGCGACCGCGCGCAGGGTCGGCAGGTGCACCTTGCTGACCAGCACGACGGCGTGGTTGCGGGAGGGCAGCACCGGCCGCTCGTCGGTCGGCTGCAGCTCCTGCGCGACCCGCGTGTAGTGCTTGCGGATCGCCACCATCAGGCCGTAGATGATCACCATGGCCGCGATCGCGATCCACGCCCCGAGCAGGAACTTGGTGATCAGCACGATGATCAGCACGGCCCCGGTGAGACCCATGCCGAACGCGTTGATCGCCCGCGACCGGACCATCCGCCGTCGTTTCTCGGGGTCACGCTGGGTGCGCAACAGCCGGTTCCAGTGCCGGATCATGCCGCCCTGCGACAGCGTGAACGACACGAAGACGCCCACGATGTAGAGCTGGATCAGCCGGGTCGTCTCGGCCTGGAACGCCACCACCAGGACGCTGGCCGCGATGGCGAGGAAGATGATGCCGTTGCTGAACGCCAGCCGGTCGCCCCGGGTGTGCAGCTGGCGGGGCAGGTAACGGTCCTGGGCGAGGATCGAGCCGAGCACCGGGAAGCCGTTGAAGGCGGTGTTCGCGGCCAGGAAGAGGATCAGCGCGGTGACCGCGCCGACCAGATACATCAGGATCGAGCCCGGGCCGAAGACCGTCTCGGCGAGCTGGGCGGTGACCGTCTTCTGCACGTAGTTCGGCGGTCCCGAGACGATCTGCAGCGTCTCGCTCTCGACGTACTGCAGATGGGTGGCCCGGGCCAGCAGCACCATGCCGACCAACATGATGATCGAGAGACCGCCCAGCAGCATCAGCGTGGTCGCGGCGTTCTTGCTCTTGGGCGGCTTGAAGGCCGGGACGCCGTTCGAGATCGCCTCGACGCCGGTGAGCGCCGCACAGCCCGAGGAGAACGTCCGCAACAGCAGATAGGCGAAGCCGAAGTTGGTGAGGTGGTCCTCCTCGGCCGTGATCACCAGGCCCGCGCTGGGGGCCAGCAGGTTGTCGCCGAGGATGTAGACCCGGAACAGGCCGACCAGGATCATGCCGACGATCACGACGATGAAGGCGTACGTCGGAACAGCGAACGCGGTGCCCGACTCGCGCAGCCCGCGCAGGTTGAGCGCGGTGAGGATGGCGATCGCGCCGATCGCGAAGGCCACCTTGTGCTCGGCCACGAACGGGACCACCGAGCCGAGGTTGTTGACCCCGGCCGCGCTCGACACGGCCACCGTGAGGATGTAGTCGACCAGCAGCGCGCTGCCCACGCCCAGCCCGGCCCGCGGCCCGAGGTTGACCGTGGCAACCTCGTAGTCGCCGCCGCCGGACGGGTAGGCGTGCACGTTCTGGCGGTAGCTGGCGACCACGGTGACCATCACGACCGCGACGGCCAGGGTGATCCACGGGGAGATGTAGAAGGCGCCGGCCCCGGCGATCGACAGGGTCAGCAGGATCTCGTCCGGCGCGTAGGCGACGCTCGACAGCGCGTCGCTGGCGAATACCGGAAGGGCGATCCGCTTGGGCAGGAGGGTGTGCTGCAGCCGGTCGGACCGGAACGGCCGACCCAGCAGCAGCCGCTTCGCGAGGGAGGTCGTACTGGCCACGAATGCAAAGCGTACGGCGGCCTCCGCGGACCCGTACCCCGCCCCGGCCGCCGCTGGTGGCCGGGGCATGGCAATCTCTCACTCAGGAGCATTGATCCGGGAGGACGCGACACGTGCACGTGGTGATCATGGGATGCGGCCGGCTCGGTTCGACGCTCGCCCACTACCTGGAGGGACGCGGTCACTCGGTGGCCGTAATCGACCAGAATGCTGACGCTTTCCGCAGGCTGGGGTCGGACTTCGGCGGCACGACGGTGACCGGCGTCGGCTTCGACCGGGACGTGATGCGGGCCGCCGGGATCGAGCGGGCCGACGCGTTCGCGGCCGTCTCGAGCGGCGACAACTCCAACATCATCTCGGCCCGGCTCGCGCACGAGACGTTCGGCGTCTCCCGGGTCGTGGCCCGCATCTACGACGCCAAGCGGGCCCAGGTCTACGAGCGGCTCGGCATCCCGACCGTCGCCACGATCCGCTGGGCGGCCGACCGGATGATGCGCCACCTCGTGCCCGAAGGCACGGTCGAGGTGTTCCGCGACCCCACCAGCGTGGTCTCGATCGTCGAGGCGCCGCTGCACCGCGACTGGGTCGGCCGCACGCTCAAGTCGCTCGAGGAGCGCACCGGCGCCCGGGTGGCCTACCTGATGCGGTTCGGCATGGGCACGCTGGGCACCCCGTCCACCGTGCTGCAGGACGGCGACCAGGTCTTCATGCTGGTCACCGACGACACGGTGGGTGCCGTCCTCGACATCGCGGCCGGTGCCGACAAGGAAGGGCACTGACCATGCGGATCGCCATCGCGGGAGCCGGCAACGTCGGGCGGTCGATCGCGCAGGAGCTGATCGGCAACGGCCACCAGGTCATGCTGATCGAGCGCCAGCCCCGCCAGCTGCGCCCCGAGCGGGTTCCCGAGGCCGAGTGGGTGCTGGCCGACGCCTGCGAGCTGAGCAGCCTCGAGGAGGCCGACGTGGCGGGCTGCGACGTGGTCGTGGCGGCCACCGGCGACGACAAGGCCAACCTCGTGGTCTCGTTGCTGGCCAAGACCGAGTTCGCGGTGGCGCGGGTGGTGGCCCGGGTCAACCGGGCCGAAAACGAGTGGCTCTTCAACGAGCAGTGGGGCGTCGACGTGGCGGTGAGCAAGCCCCGCCTGATGGCCGCCCTGGTCGAGGAGGCGGTGACCGTCGGCGATCTGGTGCGGCTGATGACCTTCCGGCAGGGCGAGGCCAACCTGGTCGAGATCACCCTGCCCAAGAACGCGCCGTACGAGGGTCAGCCCGTGCGCGACGTGCCGCTGCCCCGCGACTCCGCCCTGGTGGCGATCCTGCGCGGCAAGCGGGTCATGGTGCCGACCGCGGACGACCCGCTCGAGGCGGGCGACGAGCTGATCTTCGTCTGCACCAGCGAGGTGGAGGACCAGATCCGCTCAGTCGTGCTCGGCAACCTCGGCAACGAGGGCCGCGAGCTCGGCTAGACCGCGGCCGGGTTTTCCTCTTCGGCCTTCTGCTCGCTCGTCACCCGGTGGATGGCCCAGGCGGTGAAGGCGAACGTGGCGGCGTAGATCGGCCAGCTGATCAGGATGCGGACCACGCCGAGCGCGTTCGCCTCGCCGATCGCCCACAAGTAGTACTGGATGCCGGCCCGCACGCTCAGCGACGCGACCCAGACCAGGGTGAGCCACTGGAAGGTGCGGAACAGCTTGGCGTGGCCGAACCAGTTCTGCTGACCCTTGTTGGCCATGATGCCCCACACGTAGCCGATGATCGGCTTGCGCACGAACACCGACACCAGCAGCACCGCGGCCTGCCCGAAGGTGAGCAGGATGCCGGGCAGGTAGAAGTTTCTCGCCTCGCCCGTGCGCCAGGCCAGGAAGGCGCCGACCGCGATGCCGAAAAGACCGTTCACGGCATGGCGTACGGGTTCCTTGCGCGCCAGCCGGTAACCGCCGATGGCCACCGCCGTCAGCACCGCGCCGCCGATCGCCCAGGAGAGCGCGGTCTGTTTCTCGAGCCCGGCCACGGCGTCGCCGAGCACCACGTTGAGCACCACGAACGCGAGCACCGGAAGGCTCGACTCGATCAGCCCGCGGACCCCGCCCAGCTGCTCGGAGATCTGCTCGCTCATCGACGGGAACGGCTCTTCGTCGTCCTCGGTCTTCTTCTGGGCCGAGGCTGGTTCTTTTTTCTGGGCCGGGGCTGGTTCCGCCTCCGGGTGAAGGCCGAGGTCCTCGACGACCTCCTCGGCGAACCGTTCCTCCACGCTTTCGTTCGCGGCGTGACGCGGTTCGCTGCCGGGTGTCACCGGGGCGCCTCCAGCTCGTAGTGCGGGTTGTAAATGACCTTACGGTCGTCCCGGATGGCGATGCGGCCGCGCGCGGTGAGCTGCCGCCCCGGCTCGATGCCGGCGATCGACCGGCGCCCCAGGAAGATCAGGGTCACGACGTCGCTGCCGTCCCACAGGTCGGCCTCGAGCGTCGGCAGGTTGGTGCGGGGAGTGTATGCCACCGTGCGCAGCCGCCCGGAGACCGAGACGACCTGGCCCCGCATGCACTGCCCGGCCGGCACGGCGCCGCACTTGGCGCTCTCGCGCTGCAGTTGCCGGGCGTCGAGCTCGGAGTCGGTGGCGGTCAACCGGTCGAGAAACCGGCGCAGACCGGTACGTTCCTCGGTGGTCATGACGCTCTCCCTGCAGTGCCCAGTCTGAACGGCACGGGCTCGATGCCGTGCCGTTCCTACACGGTACGCCCTAGGTGACCTCTGTCACGAGCGCCTAGGCGGGCCGGCTGCCGTTCGTCTGGCCCTCTTGCTCGGCCTGCTCCTGAGCGGCCTGTTCGGTCATCTCCTTGGGCAGGCGCAGCGGCAGCGCCTCGCGCACCGGGCGGGCCTCGTCGTCGCGGACGACGACCAGACCGGTCAGCACCTCGCCCAGCCGGCCCTCACGGGTCGGGTCGGCCGCCGCGGCCCCCTGGAACAGCGCACGGACCATCCAGCGCGGCCCGTCCACGCCCACGAACCGGACGTCGGCCGGGCCCTCGGGAGTGTTGACCCGGGCCGCCAGCTCGACGCCGTACGGGCCCTCGATCTCGCGGGGACCGACACCGTCGGAGGTCATCGCCTGGGCGATCTCGGTGCGCACCTCGTCCCAGATGCCCGCTGTCCGGGGCGCCGCGAACACGCCCAGCTGCAGCGCGCTCTCGCCGTCGACCAGGACGACCTGCTCGACCGCGCCGTCCGGGTTGGCCTGCACCCGCACCTCGACACCGTCGACGGCCGGGATCAGCAGGCTGCCCAGGTCGAGACGCTGCATGTCGTCCGGGGCGTAGGACTGGTCCCACGGCCCGCGGTCGGGCACCGGCAGCTCGTCGTTCGCGGTCATGCTCTGCTTGAGCGCCTCGGTGGGCGGCGCATCGGTCGCACGCACGTGCTTGGGGCCGCCGCGCTTACGGGAGAACATTCCTGCCACCTTCCGTCTCAAACCTGCGTCTGCTGCGTCGGCAGAGCGCTGTGCCCACCGGTCGATCCGTGCCCACCGGCGCCGCGCGCGGTGTCGTCGAGCTCGTCGACCAGGTGGAACGAAGCACGCTCGACCCGCTGGATGACCAGCTGGGCGATGCGGTCGCCGCGCGAGATCTTGACGGTGTTCGCCGGGTCGTGGTTCACCAGGATCACCAGGATCTCGCCACGGTAACCGGCGTCGACCGTACCGGGCGCGTTGAGCACCGTCACACCCAGGCGGGCCGCGAGCCCCGAACGTGGATTGACCAGACCGACGTACCCCTCGGGGATGGCCACCGCGATGCCCGTACGCACCTTGACCCGGGCGCCCGGCGCCAGGTCGGCCTCCTCGGCCGCGACCAGGTCGGCCCCGGCGTCACCGGGGTGCGCGTACGCCGGCAGCGGAAGATCCTCCTCGAGCAGGCGGATCGGGATCCTTACGTCGGTCAAGGCACAGATTCCTCACTCGTGCGGCTACGGGCGGCATTACCCTGCCATCCTGCCGTGCCCGGTCGCGGAGGCGCGCCGTACCCTTCCAGGGTGACACCGCAGTCCCCCACGCGCACCACCGAGGCCCCCGCCTATCTCGAGCGGCTGCGTCTGACCTGGTGGATGTGGCCGGTCGCGCTCGTCGTGGTGGCCATTCTCGCCGTCGAGGTGCTGCTCGGCTTCCACTCGCTGCCGACCTGGGTGCCGTTCGCCGTGCTGATCCCGCTGACCGCGGCCGGCATGCTCCGGAGCGGCCGTATCAGGGTCGCGGTGGCCGACGGCGAGTTCCAGGTCGACGACGCCCGCCTGCCGGTCTCGGTGATCAAGGACGTGGTCGCGCTCGACTCCGAGGGCAAACGCGAGGCGCTCGGCGTGGGCGCGCACCCGCTGGCCTTCGTGATCCAGCGCCCCTGGGTCGGTCCCGCCGTCCAGGTGCTGCTCGACGACCCGGCCGACCCCACGCCGTACTGGGTGATCAGCACCCGCCGCCCGGTGGAGCTGGCGACCGCACTGCTCGCCGCCCGCTCCGCCGCCGCCCCGCCGTCGGAAAGCTAGCTCCCGATCGCCTTCGGGCCGTCGGCCGACTTGCCGTCGATCGTCTTCCGCTTGCTCTTGCGCAGGTCTTTCTGCATGTGCTCACCCAGGTTGCGGGTGGCTCGGCGGTTGAGATAGCCGGCCACCGCCGCCCCCGTCAGCAGCGGGCCCAGGGTCGTCAGGTTGCGGCCGAACCGCTTCAGCAGCGTGCCCTGGAGCTCACGGCGGGCGGCCGTGCCGAGCACGGTGGCCACCCCGACCCCGGGCACCAGTGGGTTGACGCCCCGCTGCGAGGACCACGCCTGGACCAGCAACGCGGCGCGCTGCCCCAGGCTGCCCTCGATCGGCTGCCCGTAGATCTCGTGCAGCTCACCGATGAGTTTGAGCTCGACCGCGACCACGGCGACCGTCTCGGCCGCCAGCAGCACCGGCGCGGTGAGCAGGGTGGGCGGGGCGACCCATTCGAGCGAGGCGACGCCGCCCCCGGCGGCGCCGACACCGGCGGTGGACCGCGCGGCGTTGCGGATCAGACGCTCGGCCAGGTCGTCGTCGGTCAGGCCGGGGAAATGCTTTCGTAGGGTGTCGGCGTCGCGGACCTGGATGTGGGGCGCCACGTCGGTGACGACGTCACTCATCCAGCGGATCGCGGCCTTGGGCTTGAACATCTGCCCCAGCCCGCGCCGGCGGATGTCCGCCACGAGCCGGCCGAGGAGTTGCCGTCGGCCGGCCGGTTCCAAGTCATCGGCGGTCAGTGCAGCGACCGTCTCCCCGAGTCGGGCGTCGACCGCTGACAGCTCCTGGCTTGTGGCAGAGGTCTGCTCCAGGGCCGGCGGTACGCCTGTCTCGGCGGTGGGGTCCGTTCCGCTCATCGTCGTCCTCCCGTCGTCGGTCCCGGGCTCAGGCTCCATGGCTCAGGCTCCACAGTGATGTGGATGCCATGGTGATGCCCGGTGTCGACCCCGGGTCAAACCCGGGAACGGCCTGACGCCCGACCGCGAGCCGCGGCCGGGTGGTGGTGCCTGCTCGAGACGCCGGTCAGGCGCACTCGCGGCAGATCAGCTCCCCGTTCCGCTCCGCCGCCAGCTGGCTGCGGTGATGGACGAGGAAGCAGCGGGAACAGCGGAACTCGTCGGTCTGCATCGGCAGCACTTTGACGGTCAATTCCTCGTCGGCCAGGTCAGCGCCGGGAAGCTCGAAGCTCTCCGCCACCTCGACCTCGTCGACGTCCACTGCACCCGACTGCGAGTCGGCGCGGCGGGCCTTGAGCTCTTCGAGGCTGTCCTCGCCGAGGTCGACCTCATCGCGACGCGGAGCGTCGTAGTCGGTGGCCATCGGTCTTCACTCTCCTGTATCGATGTGTCACTTGGCGTTAGTAACGCCCGCGACGTTGTTTCGGTTCCCGGTTCCGCCGGACGATTTCCGACACTGCCCCTAACACGTGAAACTCCCCCGGTGAGCGCGGAACCTTACCGCTGTCGCGGCACCGTAATACGCGTCCGGGCGGCCCATTGTTCCCGATGTGACCGAGGCGACATCAAAGTAGGGGTACCAGCCACTGGATCATCGTCGGCGCGCCGGAAGTATTCCCTGTTTCCGCGAGCCTGGCGCACAGACGCTAACCTCTCGACAGGCCCCGCCCCTTCCCCGGCGGGTGCGACACCCCGGTTGTGCCTTATTTTCAGAACCACCTGGAGCCAGTCCCATGAGCTTTGCGCGCGTCCGAGCGCTCGTCGTCGTCGGCGTGCTTGCCGTGGCCGCGGTGGTGTTCGTCATCGTCGCACTGGTGAAGGACACGCAGGGCAGCACGACGGCCGGCGATGACTGCCCGGCCGGCGCTCCCCTCGCCGACGTGACGCTGCCCGACGACCCGGCCGAGGTCACGGTCAAGATCTTCAACGGCACCGACACGGCCGGTCTGGGCGAGAGCGTCACGACCGAGTTCAAGAACCGGCGCTTCACCACGCAGAAGCCGGCCGAGAGCAAGTCGAAGCTCAAGGGCGTGGCCGAGATCCGCTACGGCCCGGACACGGTCGGCCAGGCCCAGCTGCTGCGGGCCTACTTCCTGGCCCAGTCGAAGATGTCCTACAGCGCCAAGCGCAAGGGCGCGGTCATCGAGATCGTCATCGGCAGCCAATTCCGCCAGCTCGCCACCACCACCGAGGTCAACCAGTCGCTGGTCGAGGTGGGCGAGCCGACGATCCCGCCCGGCGCCTGCCTCAAGCCGGCCAACAAGGCCGCGGGCTCCTGACCCTCACCGCGACACCCGGGCGCCGCGAAAGGCGCTCAGGAGCCGCCTGAGGCGTCCAGATCGACGAGTACGTCGTGGAGCGGACCGAAGATGACCGGTGGGGCCGCGACGAGCAGGTCGAACCCGGGCGCCGAGCCGTTCAGGCCGGCCACCACGATCCCGGCCTCGATGGCGATCAGGCCACCGGCGGCCCAGTCCCACGGGTGGAGACCCTGCTCGAAATAACCGTCGAGCATGCCCTCGGCCACCGCGCACAGGTCGAGGGCGGCCGAACCGAACCGGCGGATGTCCCGGATCTGAGTGATCAACCCGGCCACCACCCGGCCCTGGTGCGCCCGGCGCCGCGCATCGTAGCCGAAGCCGGTGCCGACCAGCGACTGATCGAGACCGGCCGGCCGCGAGCCGTGCAGCCGCCGGTCGCCCCGCCACGCCCCGCCGCCCTTGGTCGCCGTCCACTCGTCGCCGGTCGCCGCGTTCACGACCACGCCCGCGACCACCTCACCGGCCAGCTCGGCGGCGAGCGAGACCGCGTACTGCGGAAGCCCGTAGAGGTAGTTGACCGTGCCGTCGATCGGGTCGAGGATCCAGCGGACCGCTCCCGGGTCCGGCTGCTCGGAGTTCCCGTACTCCTCACCCAGCACACCGTCACCCGGACGCGCCGCCAGCAACGCATCGACGACCTGACGCTCGACCGCCTTGTCGGCGGCCGTCACCACATCGGTGGCGGTGCTCTTGGTTTCGATATCGCCGATCGCCTCGGCCCGCATGCGCCGCGCGGTGGCCGCCGCGTCCCGGGCCACGCTCACCGCCAGCCCGAGCAAAACGCCAGGTGTCGATGGGTCCGAAGTCCTCGAAAACTCGCTCACGTGTACGTCCTTTCCGCCGATACCATTCTCACGCCGACATCGCCGTCGAGGTCGGCGGCCCCCTGCGGCGTGCTGCGGCGGGAGGATCTCGCCCGACGGCGCTACAATTCACCCCTGCCCACTGCTTCGCGGACAACGCAGCACCGATCGTCCGCGTTCCGGGGGTCCCCACACCAACACCGGCCAGCCTCTTCGCCGTGCGCTGCGCTGGGCTCATGGCCGTTGCTCAAGCTCTCGCCTCCGGAAGGTCTTTCGTGACAGAAGCCCACCAGAACGGTGCCGACGTTCGCTCTCTCACCGAGGCCCTGATCGCCCATGCACAGGGTGCGGGCGGGCAGCTCACGTCGGCCGAGGTCGCGCACACGCTCGAGTCCGCCGAGGTGAATCCGGCTCAGGCCAAGAAGATCCTGCGCGGGCTCGTGGACGCGGGCGTCACCGTGGTCGTCGACGGTTCGGCGAGCACCCGTCGCAAGGTCTCCGCGGCCCGGGCCGCCACCCCGGCCTCCAAGGCCACCACCGCCAAGGCCGCACCGGCCCGCAAGGCGACGCCCGCTCCCAAGCAGGCCGAGGCCGGCGAGGCGTCACCCGCCACGCCCGCCAAGAAGGCCGCCGTCGCCAAGAAGGCGGCCGCGACCAAGGCCGTGCCCGGCAAGAAGGCCGCTCCCGGCAAGCCCGGCGAGGAGGGTCCCGACGGCGAGATCGATCCCGAGGAGCTCGCCGCCGCGATCGAGGACGTGGTTGTCGAGGAGCCGCCGGCCCTGGTGGCCGCCGCCGCGACCGACGCCGCGAGTTCGGCCACCGACGGCGACTTCGAGTGGGACGACGAGGAGTCCGAGGCGCTCAAGCAGGCGCGTCGTGACGCCGAGCTCACCGCCTCGGCCGACTCGGTCCGCGCCTATCTCAAGCAGATCGGCAAGGTCCCGCTGCTCAACGCCGAGCAGGAGGTCGAGCTGGCCAAGCGGATCGAGGCCGGCCTCTACGCCGCCGAGCGCCTGCGCGCCTGCGACGAGGGCGAGGAAAAGCTCGAACGCAACATGGAGCGCGACCTGCGCTGGATCGGCCGGGACGGCGAGCGGGCTAAAAACCACCTGCTCGAGGCCAACCTGCGTCTGGTGGTGTCGCTCGCGAAGCGCTACACCGGCCGCGGCATGGCGTTCCTCGACCTGATCCAGGAGGGCAACCTGGGTCTGATCCGGGCGGTCGAGAAATTCGACTACACCAAGGGCTACAAGTTCTCGACGTATGCCACCTGGTGGATCCGGCAGGCGATCACCCGCGCCATGGCCGACCAGGCCCGCACCATCCGCATACCGGTGCACATGGTCGAGGTCATCAACAAGCTCGGGCGCATCCAGCGCGAGCTGCTCCAGGATCTGGGCCGCGAGCCCACCCCGGAGGAGCTGGCCAAGGAAATGGACATCACCCCGGAAAAGGTCCTCGAGATCCAGCAGTACGCTCGGGAGCCGATCTCGCTCGACCAGACGATCGGCGACGAGGGCGACAGCCAGCTCGGCGACTTCATCGAGGACTCCGAGGCGGTCGTCGCGGTCGACGCGGTCTCGTTCTCGCTCCTCCAGGATCAGCTGCAGCAGGTTCTCCAGACGCTCTCCGAGCGCGAGGCGGGCGTGGTGCGGCTGCGGTTCGGCCTGACCGACGGCCAGCCGCGCACGCTGGACGAGATCGGCCAGGTGTACGGGGTCACCCGTGAGCGCATCCGGCAGATCGAATCCAAGACGATGTCGAAATTGCGACACCCGTCCCGGTCCCAGGTTCTGCGCGACTACCTGGACTAGGGCCGTTTAGTCAACATTGCGTGCCCAAATGGTCACCACCCGTACATCATCGGGTGGTGATCAGACCGTTGTGCAGAAGTGATCGTTGACGTGGCACCCTTGGATCACGGCACACTTAGCCCAGCACGTGTGACCTCGGTCCCCCCGGGGCACCGTGGGAAGGCTGCAACGGTGCAGGGTGTTGCACGATGGTGAGCAGTAGCCGAGGAACGTGTTCATCGGTTCGAACAGAGGAGGAAGGCGATGACCCCGACTCTCACGCCGCCGGCGGGAAGTGTGGCCGGCACCGCAGCCGATGAACGGTGCGACCGCTGCAATGCAGCCGGAAAGCTCCGTTTGACTCTGGCGGGTGGCAGTGAGCTGGTGTTCTGCGGACACCACGCCAACCGGTACGCCGAAGACCTGGTGAAGATCGCAGTGCAGTACGCGGCGGACCCGGAGTTCACCTGGCGTGGCGCGGACATGATGTCTAACTCCAACTAGATCTCCAACCCCCCAAACAAAGCTTCACAAGGGGCGCCCACGGTGTGGGGCGCCCCTTTCCATGCGCACCACACACCCCGCCCAGCTGTGCCCCCCATCGCCCGTCGCGCCCGGGATCACCCCGCGCCCATCACCCGAACGAGCGAATATCGCCCCCAACTGGCCGCGCGCTCACGATCCAGAGCCCAGGCCCGGCCGCCGGTGCCGCACGCGCCGCACCCACACCAACCACCGGTCGCGCCCCCGCCCGGCCCGCGCTTTGCCGCCCTTGCACCGACCGCCGGCCGCGCCGCCGACCCGGACTCGCGCTTCTATCGCGCCCGCACCGCCTGCCAACTACGCAGCCAGCCTGCCGGACCCACGCCTTGTGGCGCTCACACCGCTCGCTGGCCACGCAGCCTGCCGGACCCGCGCTCTGCCACGCCCACACCGCCTGCGGCCACGCAGCCTGCCGTACCTGCGCCCTGCCGTACCTGCGCCCTGCCGTACCTGCGCCCTGCCGCGCCAACACCGCCGGCCGGCCGCGCAGCCTGCCGGGCCTGCGCTTGCCGGGCCCGCGCTTTGCCGGGCCTGCGCTTTGCCGCGCTGCGTAGCACTCCGCAACCCGCGCCCGTGCGCGTTGTGCGGCTGGCCGGCTGCCTCAGTGGTCTGAGGGGGCGGCGGGTCAGCTTTGCGGCTCTGCGGCCGGGTCGGCGCCCCAGAGGTGTTCCACGGTCGTGTGGAGGGCCTGGGCCACCTTGAGCGCCAGGTAGACCGAAGGCGCGTAGTCGCCCGTCTCCATCGCGATGATGGTCTGCCGGCTCACCTGCACCGCGCCGGACAGCCCTTGCTGCGTCAGCCCGGCCTCTTTGCGAGCGGATCGGATGCGTACCCCGGCCGTGCCGTCGGCCTCGGGCGCGCGCACCGGCCCCGCTGGTGGCGCCATCAGTCCTCGTCTGGTGCGTCGGCCTCGGCCCGGCGCCGCCGGCGGCTCTGCACCACCTGCGCCACGAGACCACCTGCCCCGCCGAGCACGCCACCGATCGCCGCGCCCTTCCAGGTCGAGCCGTCGGGCTCGTAGGCGTAGAGCGCACCGACCATGAACACCGCATAAGGCACGCCGCCCACGATCCCCCAGAAGACCCGTCGGGCACTCCAGGACCGAGGGAGCGTCTCGACCCGGCGACGCCGCACGTAGAGCGTGCAGATCCACATCGGGATGAACATGGCGACCAGCACGATGGCGAGCGGGAGCACAGAAGGGCGGCCCAGCGGCCACACCATGATGGCCGCAGCCCACGGCACGGCGATCCACTGCATGGAGGCCGCGGCGGAAATCCCCTCATACCACCGGAAGCGCTCGCGCTCGTCGCCATACATGTCGCCGTCGCGATCAAGATTCCAGCGCACGACCCGATCGAGAATTGTCGTCGTCATGCGTCCATCATTGTGTTAAGTCCTCTTGACGTCAAGGGGACTTAACGTCAAGACTTGTTGACATGCTCACTGAACCCTATGCGGCAGCGTCACATCGTCTGGATGGTGGCAATCCGCTCCTCGAGCTGCTCGATCGTCGCCTGCGCGCTCGGCGGTCCACCACAGAGCCTCCGCAGCTCCGCGTGGATCTTGCCGTGCGGCAGGTTCGTCCGGTGGTGATGCGCCGCGACCAGCGTGTTCAGCTGCCGGCGCAGGCTGTTGCGCCGCTCCCCCGCGGTCATCGGCACCGGCGCGGGCTCGCGCTGAGCGGGCACCGGCTCGGCCGCCTTCTGCCTCTTCTGCGCCGCGACCTGCTCCGCCTGCCGCTTGGTCAGCAGCACCGAGATCTGGTCGTGGGTCAGCAGCCCGGGCAGGCCGAGATATTCCTCCTCCTCGGCCGTCCCGGTGAGCGCCCCGGTGCCGAAAGAGGCGCCGTCATAGATCACCTGGTCGAGCTCGGCGGTCGCCGAGAGCGCCTCGAAATGCTTCTCGAGCTCGCCCTCCTCGTCCTCGGCCCGCTGCGCCCGCTCGAGCAGGTCGTCGTCCAGGCCGTCCTTCTGCTTCGGCGCGCCCAGGATGTGATCGCGCTGGGCCTCCATCTCGCTGGCCAGCCCGAGCAGGTGGGGCACGCTGGGCAGGAAGACCGTGGCCGTCTCGCCCACGCGCCGCGCCCGCACGAAGCGTCCGATCGCCTGGGCGAAATAGAGCGGGGTCGAGGCGCTGGTCGCATAGACCCCGACGGCGAGCCGCGGGATGTCGACGCCCTCCGACACCATCCGCACCGCGACCATCCAGCGGTCCTTCGAGTCGGCGAAGGTCGCGATCCGCTTCGAGGCCCCGTCGTCGTCCGAGAGGACCACCGTGGCCGGTTCCCCCGAGATCTCCCCGATCAACTTCGCGTAGGCGCGGGCCGTCTGCTGGTCGCTCGCGATGATCAGCCCACCCGCGTCGTCGATGCCGTGCTCCCGCAACCGGGAAAGGCGGGCGTTGGCCGCCCTCAGCACCTGCGGCATCCAGTCGCCGCGATGGTCCAACGCCGTCCGCCAGGCCTGGGCGATGAGATCTTTGGTCATCGGCTCGCCCAGCCGCGCCGCGAGCTCGTCACCCGCATTGGTGCGCCACCGCGTCTCGCCGGAGTAGGCCATGAAGACCACCGGCCGCACGACCCGGTCGCGCAGCGCGTCCGAGTAACCGTAGGTCGAGTCGGCCCGCGACCGCTGCAGCCCGTCCTGGCCGCGCTCGTAGGTGACGAACGGGATCGGGTTCTCGTCCGAGCGGAACGGCGTGCCCGTGAGCATCAGCCGGCGTACGGCCGGATCGAAGGCGTTCTTGACGCCGTCGCCCCAGCTCCGCGAGTCGCCGGCGTGGTGGATCTCGTCGAGGATGACCAGCGTGGGCCGGGTCATCGTGCGCCGCCGATGCACGGCCGGGGCCATGCCGACCTGAGCGTAGGTGAGCACGGCGCCGTGGAAGTCACGCGACGAGTGGATGTCGGCGTTGCGGAAGGCGTGATCGAGCTGGATGCCGACCCGGCCCGCGGCGGTGGCCCACTGGGTCTTGAGGTGCTCGGTGGGGCAGACCACGGTGACGGCCTCGACCGTGCCGTCGGCGAGGAGTTCGGCTGCGATCCGCAGAGCGAAAGTGGTCTTGCCCGCGCCCGGGGTCGCCACCGCCATGAAGTCGTCGCTGCGGCGGCGCAGATAGCCCACGAGGGCCTTGCGCTGCCAGTCACGCAGAGGCGGGAAGGTCTCCAGGTTCGGCAGTGGCGGACTCAAGCTGCGACGATCCTTCCCTGGAAGAAAACAACCCCCGGCACAGGACCGGGGGCGGCAACCAGCATAGCCGCGGCGACGGCCCGGCGCGGGTCACGGCGCAGCGACCGGAGCCGACCATCGCCGGTAGAGCGCGACCAGCCGCACCCCCGTGATGAGCAGGGCAGAGACGGCCATCGTGAGCGGATCGGCGAGCCCCGCGCCCCTCAGAATCGTGACAAGAATCGCGCCGCCGAGGGCCGCAACGGCATAGATGTCACGCTGGAGGACCACCGGGATCTCGCCGGTCAGCAGATCGCGGGCGAGACCGCCGCCGATGGCGGTGAGCATGCCGATCAGGCACGCGCCGACCGCCGGCACCCCGGCGTCGAGCGCCTTGATCGTGCCGGTGACGGTGAAAAGGCCGAGGCCCGCCGCGTCGAGCAGCAGCACCGGCCGGCGCCACCGGGTGAGCTGCGGGTGCAGCCAGAAAACGGCGACCGAGGCGACGACCGCCGTGACTGCGTACCGCCAGTCGGCGAAGGCCAGCGGCGGCACTGCGCCGATCACGAGATCGCGCAGGATGCCGCCGCCGAGCGCCGCGATAAAACCGACGAAAGCCACCCCGAACAGGTCGAGGCGCTTCGCGATCCCGGCCGAGGCGCCCGAGGCGGCGAAGACCGCGACGCCGATCAGATCGGCCGCGAGGAGCCCGTCGGCGCTGCTCATGCTCACCGGACACCCCTGGTGGGACGACCCGTCAGCGCTTCATCGCTTCGTAGATCTCCTTGCACTGCGGGCACACCGGCGAGCCGGGCTTCGGCGACTTGGTCACCGGAAATTTCTCGCCGCACAGCGCGATCACGTAAGTGCCCATCACCGCGCTCTCGGCAATCTTCTCCTTGCGCACGTAGTGGAACATCTCCGGCCCGGTGTCGGCGTCCTTGGTCTCGGGACGCTCCAAGATCTCCGTGCTCACGACATCTGCCCTTCGGTTCACGTTGTCAGGATCGTCGAACCGCCGGTCCCCCCGGCTGCGGCAGCTGACGAAAGCTCCAACCCGCAAGTCTGACACCTCGGGCCTGGTCGGTCCAACGACCAGCTCTGCCGACTTTGGCCAGGCGATGATCAGGCACCGTACGGTAGCTCTCGTGACTGATTTCGCGATTCGATACGGCGAGCACGTGACCCGTGCCCGCCGGGACGGCCGGCCGGTGGTCGCGCTAGAGAGCACGATCATCTCGCACGGCCTGCCGCACCCGGACAACCTGCGGGTGGCCCGCCGGATCGAGCAGACCGTACGGGACCAGGGCGCCGTGCCCGCCACCATCGGCATGATCGGCGGCGAGCTGATCGTCGGGCTCGACGATGCCCAGATCGAGCACCTGGCGCTGGCCGAGGGCGTGGCCAAGCTCTCGGTCCGCGACCTCGCCGTCGCTGCCGCACGCAAGGCCGACGGCGCCACCACGGTCGCCGCCACCAGCGCGGTCGCGGCCGCCGCGGGCATCGGCGTGTTCGCCACCGGTGGCCTGGGCGGCGTGCACCGCGAGGCGAACGTCACCTTCGACGAGTCGGCCGACCTCACCACGCTGGCCCACACGCCGATCGTCGTGGTGTGCGCCGGCGTCAAGTCGATCCTCGACGTCGGCGCCACGCTGGAACGGCTCGAGACGCTCGGCGTCGCCGTGGCCGGCTACCGCACCCAGCGCTTCCCCGGGTTCTTCATCACCGACGGCGGCTTCGACGTCGACTGGGAGCTCGACTCGCCCGAGCAGGTGGCCGACGTGATCAAGGCCCGGTCCGACCAGAACGTGGGCGCCGGGGCGCTGATCCTGGCCAACCCGCTGCCCACCGACGAGCAGCTCGACCCGGCGCTGCACGACCGCACCCTGGCCGAGGGCCTCGAGCTGCTGGCCCGCGACAAGATCACCGGCAAGGCGGTCACCCCGTTCCTGCTCGGTCACTTCCACGAGAGCACCGAGGGCAAGAGCCTCGAGGTCAACGTGCGGATCATCCTGCGCAACGCCGAGCTCGCCGCCAAGATCGCGGTGGCGACCGCCCGCGAGGCGACCGCTCCGCTGGGCTTCAGCGTCGCGTGATCCTCGTCGTGGGCGACCTGGTCACCGACGTCCTTGTGGCGCACGGCGGCCCGCTCGAACTGGGCTCGGACACCGCCGCCGCGATCACCGTGGGCGGCGGCGGCCAGGCTGCGAACACTGCGGCCTGGCTCGCCCACACGGGCCGGCCGGTGACGCTGATCGCGTCGGTCGGCGATGACCCGGCTGGTCGGGAACGGGTGGCCGAGCTGAACGCGGCCGGGGTGCGCTGCGCGGTGCGGGCCCACCCGGGTGCGGTCACCGGCAGCGTCGTGGTGCTGGCCGGTCCCGAGGAACGCACGATGATCACCGACCGGGGTGCGGCCCTGCTGCTCGACCCGGCCGACGTGCGGCATGCGATCGAGACGACCGAGGCACGCCACCTGCACCTTTCCGGCTATCCGCTGCTGCACGACGGGTCGCGGCCGGCGGGTCTCGAGGCGCTGGCCGCGGCGGCCGCGCACGGCCTGACGACCAGCGTCGACGCGGCCTCGGCGGCACCCTTGCGGTCGGTGGGGGCGGAGACCTTCCTGACCTGGGTACGCGGGTGTGACCTGCTGCTGTGCAACGCGGACGAGGCCGACGTGCTGGCTGGGCCCGGGCCGGCCCCGCAGCAGGCAAGGCTCCTGACCGAATACGTCCGCAACGTGGTCGTCAAGCAGGGCGCGGCCGGCGCCACCTGGGCCGCCCGGGACGGGCTGGTGCGGTCGGTGGCCCCTGATCGCGTACCGATGAAGGATCCGACCGGCGCCGGTGACGCTTTCGCCGCGGGCCTGCTCGCCGCCTGGTGTGCCGGCGAGGAGCCGGAAGCCGCGCTGAAAGCCGGAGGCACCCTCGGCGCCGAGGCGGTCGCCCAGATCGGCGCCCGCCCCTAGCCTTTCGCCCTTTCGCGCTCGCGGGGGCCTTGGCCTTTCGCGCTCGCGGGGGGCCTTGGCCTTTCGCGCTCGCGGGGGCCTTAGCCCTTTTCGCGCTCGCGGGGGTCGGAGACGACCCAGCGCTCACCGGTTTCGGTCGGCTCGAGGTCGATAGTCAGGTATTCGGTCGCCTCGGCCGAGTGTTGCGGGAGGGTGGCCTGCGCCTTCTGCTCGCGGGCGAAGGCATCGGCGGCCCGCTCGGCCTTGCTCTTGGCCGGCCGGTCGTTGGCGATCAGCACGGCCGCCCAGGGCAGGAACACCATGCCGGCGGCGCAGAGGATGAGCCAGAGCGGAAGCCACGGCGGACGGACGCTGATCAGCACGGCCCCGATGATCAGGCAGAGCGCGCGGATGCCCATCATCGTCACGTAGCGGATCTGCCGGCTGCGGAACTGATCATCCGGACTACGCGAGGCGTTGGTGATCAGAACCGGCTGCTTCTTCACGATGGGTCTCCGATCGACCCCTCATACTTGCACCGTTCGTACCGCCGCGCCCACCACGTCAGGCCTTGGCCGCTGCCTTCATCTCTTTCTTGTAGGAGCGGACCTTGCCGAGCGACTGGTCGTCCACGATGTCGGCGACCGACTTGAACGAGCCGTCCTCGCCGTAACCGCCCGCGGCCTCGCGCCACCCGGCCGGCTGCACCCCGTACTGCTTGCCGAGCAACGCCACGAAGATCTGCGACTTCTGCTTGCCGAACCCGGGCAGCGACGCGACCCGTTTGAGCAGCTCGGCGCCGCTGTCGACGCCGGCCCACAGGTTGACGGCCTCCCCGTCGTGCCGATCGACGAGCCCGCGGCAGACCTCCTGCACCCGGCCCGCCATCGCCTTGGGGAACCGGTGCAACGCCGGCGGCTGGGCGAAGATCGCGATCAGCGCTTCCGGGTCGAACTCGGCCAGCTCAGCCGCGGTCGGCGCGTGCCCGAGCCGCTGTGCCAGCACATAAGGCGAGCTGAACGCCTTCTCCAGCGGGATCTGCTGGTCGAGCACCATGCCGATGAGCAGGGCCAGCGGATCCTGGTTGAGAAGCTCGTTCGCCTCGGGAACGATGGGCAGCGCGATGGTCATGCCGCCATCTTGCTACGCCCGGCTTGACCCGGGAAGTTGTACAACTTCTTGTACCATTGAGGCATGACTCGTCAGGACGTTCTGGGTGTGGCCGAAGCCCGGAAGCAGCTGCCCGACCTGCTCGCCGGGTTCAGCCGGGGCTCGGCCGACTCGGTGTTCCTGGGCGCCCATCGCAAGGCGGTCGGGGTGCTCCTGCCCGTCCGGGTCTACGACGAGCTGCGCGGCGGACGCGAACTGGCGGTCGACGACGCGGTCGGCTCGTTGCGGGCCGAGGGGCTGAAACCGTCCTCGGTAGCGACCGAGCTGGCCGACCTCTTCGCCCAGGGGCGCATCACTGCCGGGCAGATGGAAGCGATGCTGCTGGCCTACCACCGCGCCGGGTGACGGGCCAGGACCCGTATACCGACGTCGGCGGAGTCCTGGTCAACCGGCTCGGCATCACCTCGGCCGGTGCCCTCAGCCAGGCCGAGGCCGACCTGAGCTTGGCCGCCCTGCTGCGGTTGTCGGTTCAGCCGTTGCCCGGTTCCTACGACCTCGATCATCTGCGCGGGTTCCACCGGCAGATCTTCGGAGCCGTCTATCCGTGGGCCGGGCAGCTGCGAACCGTGGACATCGCGCAGACCCCGCGGGACGTCTTCTGCCGATGGCCGTTCCTCGAGTCGTACTCAGCCGGCGTCTTCGGTGCCCTCGCCGACGAGCATCAGCTGACGGGGCTGCCCAGAAATCCCTTCGTGTCCCGACTGGGGCACTACTACGGCGAGATCAACGCCATCCACCCCTTCCGGGAGGGCAACGGCCGCGCGCAGCGGGCCTTCCTCGGCCAGCTGGCCCGCGATGCAGGCTGGCGAATCGCCTGGAGCGACCTGGACGCGACCGAAAACGACGCCGCATCAGCGGCCGCACTGCACGGCGACCCCAAGCCCTTGATCGCCATGCTCGATACGATGGTCCGACCGCTGTAGTCCACCGACGCGACAGCCCCGAGCTGCAGGCTGGCCGCCCTCGCGCCGGTCATCGGTGTAGGCCGCCCTCGTAGGCGGCGATCACCAGATCGACGCGGTTGCGGGCGTCGAGCTTGGCCAGCAGTCGGTTGATGTGGGTCTTGACGGTCGACATGCTCACGCTGAGGTCGGCCGCGATCTCCTCGTTCGAACGGCCCTGCCGGATCAGGATCAGGACCTCGCGCTCGCGACCGGTGATCTTGGGTAGCGGCGTCACGGCCTGCACGGGCGCCGCCACGAAGAAGTCGAGCAGCCGGGTGAGGGCCGACGGCGCCACCAGCCGGTCGCCGGCGGCCACGGCCCGGATCGACTCGGTCAGCTCGTCGGGCATCGTGTCTTTCAGAAGGAACGCGCTCGCCCCGGCCCGGAACGCGCCGATCACGTACTCGTCGAGGTCGAAGGTGGTCAGGACGAGCACCCGGGTCTCGAGTGCCCGCGCGCCGCGGCGGATCGCCCGGGTGGCCTCGACCCCGTCCATGTCAGGCATCCGGATGTCCATCAGCACGACGTCGGGTCGTTCGCGCCGGGCCAGCTCGACCGCTTCACGACCGGTGCCCGCTTCGCCGACGCAGACCAGCCCCGGCGTGTGATTGATCAGCAGACGGAAGCTCCCCCGCACCAGACTCTGATCGTCGGCGACCACCACTCGGATGTCGGTCATGCCTGATACCTCAACGTCGCCGCGACCAGCCATCCGCCGTCGGGTGCCGGCCCGGCGGTCAGAGCCCCGCCAAACTGCGCCGCCCGCTCGCGCATGCCCATCAACCCCTGTCCGAGTGATTCCGCCGGCTCCGCCCTCGCCTGCGCCCCGTCATCGGCCACCCGGACGGAGGCCGCACCGGAGCTCACGACCACCTCGACGCGGCAGCGGGACGCCCGGGCGTGCCGCACCACGTTGGTCAGCGCCTCCTGAACCACTCGGTAGACGCACAGGGCGACATCGGCCGGCAGCTTCTCGCCCGCGTGCACCTCGAGATCGACCAGCAGGCCGGTGGAACGGGCCGCCTCGGCCAGAGTGGACAGATCGGACAGCTCGGGCGCCGGTTTGGTGGCCGCCTCGGCCCGCACCGCACCGAGCGCTCGGCGGATCTCGCCCAGCGTCTCGCGGCTGGTTTTCGCGATGACGCGGAGGGCGTCGCGCATCTCCTCGGGGTGCTCGTCACCCACGTGATCGGCGATCGTCGCCTTGACCGCGATCATGCTCATGCTGTGCGCCACGATGTCGTGCAGCTCGCGGGCGATGCGAAGCCGTTCCTGTTCGACCGCCAGCGCGGTCGCCTGCTCGGCTCGCGAGGCCGCATGGGCGCGGCGCTCCCGGACGACCCGACCTGTCGCCCAGCAGGCGCCCACCGCCCAGGTCACCACGCCCGTGCCCATGGCCTCGCGCGAGGCCAGCCCGAACACGACCGCGACGATCACGACACTCACCGCGGCGACGCCGACCGAACGCCGCCGCCCGACCTCGGCGCCGACGGTGTAGAGGACGAGGCCGATGACGGTGACCGGCCCGGGGCCGGCGAAAAAAGGAATCGCGCCGGACGCCACGGCGGCCGTCGTGAGGACGAGCACCACAGCGGTGCCGGTGACCGGCCACAAGCGACGGAACGCCACCGGAAGCCCGAGGGCGATGCCGATGACCGCGGAGGCCCACTCCGGCTCGGACCAACCGGACTCCCCGATCTCGGTGGCGGCGAACCAGCACAGGAGCGCCGCGGCGGCGGCCAGAAGCCCGTCGATGGCGAGCAACTGGCCGCGGCTGAGCCTCCGGATGAGGAGGGAGGGGGTCACGGCGGTCACGATGGCGACGTTAACGAGTCGCGGCGACCCGGCGCGTCAACCCTGGGTTCGATATTTGCCGCGTCCGCTGTGGACCGCGGTTCGACGACATCCCCGCCGCCGCCCGCGAAGCTCGATGCCATGACGACATCGATGGTTTCGCTCCGAGATCTCCGGAGGGAGTTCGGCGCCGGCCCCGACAGCCGGGTGACCGCGCTCGACGGGGTCTCGGTCGACCTGGCCGCGGGCACCTTCACCGCTGTGATGGGCCCGTCCGGCTCCGGCAAGTCGACCCTGCTGCATTGCGCGGCGGGCCTCGACCGGCCGACCTCCGGCGAGGTGACCGTCGACGGCGTGCGGCTGGCCGGCCTCGACGAGACGGGCCTGACGCTGCTGCGCCGCGAGCGGATCGGGTTCGTGTTCCAGGCCTTCAACCTGATCTCGTCCCTGACCGCCGAGCAAAACGTGGCGCTGCCGGTCCGCCTGGCCGGTCGCCGGATCCCGCCGGCCGAGGTGGCGGCCGCGCTGGCCGAGGTCGGCTTGGCCGATCGGGCCCGGCATCGTCCCGTCGAGCTCTCCGGCGGCCAGCAGCAACGCGTCGCGATCGCCCGCGCGATGGTCACCCGACCCTCGGTGATCTTCGCCGACGAGCCGACCGGCGCGCTCGACGGCCAGACCTCCCGCCGGGTTCTCGAGATGCTGCGAGGCCTGGCCACCGACCGCGGTCAGACGATCGTCATGGTGACCCACGACCCGGTGGCGGCCGCCGTCGCCGACGTCGTGCTGATGCTGACCGACGGGCAGCTCGTCGATCGCCTCGACGGCGCCTCGGCTGAGGCGATCGCCGCCCGGATGGCCCGGGCCGAGGCAGCATGCTGACGCGCGACCGGCTGGGCGCCTTCGTCGCGGTCCTCTTCGGCGCGGCGGTCGTCACGATGACCCTGACCCTGCTGGCCTCGGCGACGCCGCAACGACCAGAACGCTTCGCCGCGGTGACGGTCGCCGTGCAGAGCCCGGGCGTCACCACCCCGGCCGACCCCTTCCCCGAGACGCGACCCTGGTCCTCCGCCGAGGCCAGCGGCCTCGCGGCCCGGCTCGCGGCCGTTACCGGAGTAACCGCCGCCGTTGCCGATCGCAGCTTCTACGCGCAGCCGGTCCGGGCCGGCCGCCCGGTCACCGAGATCCAGCAGGGGCGCGGCTGGGCGAGCGCGGCGCTCGCCGCCGACCGGCTGACCGCCGGCCGTCAGGCCGCCGGTGCCCGCGAGGTGGTTTTAGACGAGGGCCTGGGGGTTCCGCCGGGCGGCACGGTGACCGTCCTGACCGCCACCGGTCCGGCGTCGTGGACCGTCAGCGGCCTGATCGCGGCGCCCCGGCTCTACGTCGCCGATGCCGAGGCGGCCCGCCTCGCCCCGGGCGTCCGGGTCATCGGCCTGACCGGCGACCCCGACCCCGCTGCGATCCGAGCGGTGGCGGGTGGCGCGACCGTGCTGCATGGCGATGCGCTGGGCGATCTCGAGCCCCGGGCCGACGCCCGGACCCGATGGATCGGCCTGCAGGTGCTGAGCGCCATGGTCGCCCTCTCGGTGTTTTCGTGCGTCTTCGTGATCGCGTCCACCCTCGCCCTCTCGGTCAACCAGCGGCGTCGCGAGATCGGCCTGCTGCGAGCCATCGGCGCCACGCCGCGACAGGTGCGGTTCGTCGTGCTCCGTGAAGCAGCGACGGTCGGGCTCGTGGCCGGGGCAACCGGCGCGGCAATCGGCTTGCTGCTCACGCCCTTGGTCGGCACAGTGCTCGTCGACGCGGGATTCGAGCCCGAGTCCTTCCACGCGAGCGTGCACCTGTGGCCGGTCCTGATGGGTGTCGCGATCGGCCCGCTGGTCGCCGTGGCGGGAGGGTTGATGGCGGCCCGTCGAGCGGCGCGGGTTCGGCCGCTCGAGGCGCTACGCCGGGCCGCGGTCGAGACGCGGCCGATGACCCGCGCCCGGTGGATTTTCGGGTTGGTGTTCGCCGCGGGCGGTGCGGCGGCGGGCACGGCCACGGCGGCGACCGACGACCTCGCCGATCTCGGCACCTACGCCTTGCTCGGAGCCATGGCCCTGGTGATCGCGGCCGCCCTGCTCGCGCCCGCGGTGGTGCCGCTGCTGGTGCGAGCGATCCTGCGCCCGGCCGGTGGCGCGCTCGGCACGGTGATCCGGGAAAGTGCGTTGACCGGCTCGCGGCGCACCGCCTCCACGGCCGCGCCGGTCCTGCTTACGGTCGCCTTCTCGGTCTTCATCGCGGGCAACGTCCAGACCGCCGAGCAGGCATACGCCGATCGGCGAGCCGGCGCCGCGCGAGCCGAGACGGTGCTGTTCCCCGACCGCACGCCCGGCCTCACCGACGCAGCCGCACCCACCGCCGACCTCACGACCAGCGTCTACCTGACCGTGCCCCCACCCAATCCGCTAAACAGCGCACCCCCGACCGATGCAGCCGCGCACCCTGTCGATCCAATGCAAGACGCCTATCTCACAGGCACGGTGGTGGCTGCGACGGGCCGTGTTGGTTCCGGAACCGTCCTCGGCGAGTCACGCGCCCGTGAGGTCCGCGTCTTGAGCGGCGGCACCATCAACGTGACCTTCGCCGACGGCGAACGGGAGTCCCTGCGCGTCGCGTCGGTGCAGCCGGACGAGGTCGTTCCGGGCGGCCTGATGCTGGCTCGCGAGACCGTGCGCCGGCACGATCCCTCGGCTCTGGCCTCAGCATTCCCCCTCGGGGGCGGGCCAGTGCCGGCGGCGCTGGGCGCACGAGCCGTCGACGTCGCGACCTACGCGCGAGAGGCGGGTTCCGAGGAGGACCGTCTTGTGTGGATTTTTACGCTGCTCCTGGTCGCGGTCTCGGTGGGTTACGGCGCGCTCGCGGTGGCCAACACGCTCTTCATGGCCACCGCCCGGCGTGCCGGCGACTATCGCCTGCTACGACTGGCCGGGGCGACACCCCGTCAGGTGTTGCTGGCGGTCGCGGGCGAGTCGGTGCTCGTCGTCGTGATCGGCTCGGTGCTTGGCGGGGCGGCGGCCCTCCTCGCTCTCTGGGGCGCCACGGCGGGCTTGCGGGAGCAGACCGGCACGGCCGTCGCGCTCACAGTGCCCTGGCCGGTCGTGGCCGTCGCGGTCGGCACGTGCCTGATCCTCGCCGTGACCGGCAGCGTTCTTCCGGCTACCCACGCCCTCCGGGAGCGAGCATGATGGCCGTGCGGCTTGTCACTCCCGGTTTACCGGCGGGCCGCCGGGGCACGTCTGGTGCCGGTCCGTCGCACGGCTGATCTTCGGAGGGATACGAGATGAGCGACTCGCAGGAGAGCATCGAGCGAGACATCACCGGGGGCGATTACGGCCCCGGTGTGTTCGACGAGCCCACCACCTACCGGCCCGACAAGGGTGAGGACGAGGGTGACTTGTCCAGCACGCTCGCCGCGGGCACCGACACCGACCGGCTCCAGGACGGCGGTCCGCACCCCGAGCACGGAGTCATGACCACGACCGGGGGCACCGCGGGGCCCAACAGCTTCCGCACGCACCCCCGTTCCGGGCCCGGCGTCGCCAACACGACCACGGGCGACGCCACCACGGGCGCCATGGAGACGCCGGTGGACAGCTACACGAGCGACGCGAGCAGCACCGCGATCGACTGACGCGATCCGTGGACCGTCACGCCGGTGCGCTAGCGTCACCGGCGTGACGAGTCCTACGGATCCGCACGCGCCCGAGCCGGAGCCACACGCCCCCCACGTCGAGCCGCACGATCCTAAGCCGGAGCCGCACGCGCCCGATGCGGAACCGCACGCAACCGGATCGGGCCCGTCCGCGGCCGGGCCGGCGCCGTTCGCGGCCGGGCCGAACCCAGTCGCTTCCGACCAAAAGCGGTTCGCGACCGGGTGGAAGCCCGTCGCTCCCGGACAAGAGCCGTTTGCGGCCGGGCGGGAAGCCGACGTCTACGCCCTTACCGGCGACACGGTGTTACGGCGCTACCGGAACGGGGAAGACGCCGAGCCCGAGGCTGCGGTCATGGCTCACGTCGCACGTCACGGTTTCCCGGTGCCCCGGGTGCACAGCGCCGACGGGCCCGACCTGGTTCTGGAACGGCTGGACGGCCCGACCATGGCCACCGCCCTGTTCGCCGAGACGATCCCGCTGCGTGAGGGCGCCACCATGCTGGCCGACCTGCTGCGGCGGTTGCACGCCCTGCCGTCCCTGTCCGGCGACTCCCGCTCGGTGATCCACCTCGACCTGCACCCCGAGAACGTCATCCTCACCGAGGACGGCCCCGTGGTGATCGACTGGCGGAACGCCCAGGACGGCTCGCCCGACCTCGACACCGCGTTCACCGGCCTGATCCTGGCCCAGGTGGCCACCGGCGCCATCCCGCACCCGATCCGCGAACGGGCCGGCGAGCTGCTCGACCTATTCCTCGAGCTGGCGCCCGGCGACCCCACCCGCGAGCTCGACCTCGCGGTCCGGATACGGTCCGGGCAGATGACGCTTTCCGCCGATGAGATCCGGATGCTGCCCCTCGCGGCGGCCCGCGTCCGAGGGGTGAACTGATGCGAGCACTTGTCCAGACGGTCAGCCGGGCCAGCGTGACCGTCGACGACGAGGTCACCGGCAAGATCGAGGACGGCCTGCTCGTGCTGGTTGGAGTGACTCACGATGACACTCCGACCAAGGCCGCCGAACTCGCCCGCAAGACCTACGAACTTCGCATCCTGGACAAAGAGGTCTCCGCGGCCGATCTCGGCGCCCCGCTGCTGGTGGTCAGCCAGTTCACGCTCTACGGCGATGCCCGCAAGGGGCGCCGCCCCACCTGGAACGCGGCCGCCCCGGCCGAGGTCGCCGAGCCGCTCGTCACCGCGTACGTGGAAGCTCTGCGCGCCCGGGGAGCGACCGTCGAAACCGGCCGCTTCCGGGCGCACATGCTGGTCGAGAGCGTGAACGTCGGCCCCCGCACGATCCTGCTGGAGCTTTGAGGCTCAGAAGAACAGGCCGCGACGCTGCGCCGACTGCCGCAGCCAGTTCTCGAGCTGACCGGCCCAGTCGACCTGGTCGACGGTCGCATAGTCGACATCGAAGCGGCCGAACGCGTCGTGCCCCTCGGTGAACACGCCGCCGCGCTTGTCGATCTCGAGGATGACCTGGAGGTTGTGCGGCGTGGCGATGAAGGTCAGCTCGAGCTGGTTGATGCCGCTCGCGTACGCCGACGGCGGGTAGAACTCGATCTCCTGGTAGAACGGCAGGTGCTGCTGCACGCCGTAGACCCGGCCGCGCTCGACGTCGGCCCGGCTGAACCGGAAGCCCAGGCGCAGCAGCGCGTCGAGGATCCGTTCCTGCGCCGGCAGCGGGTGCACCGCCACGGCGTCCAGATCGGACTTGTCGACCGCGCGGGCGATCTCGAGCTCGGTGGTGAGACCCATCGTCATGCCGTGCAGATGCTGCCCGTACACCTCGGTGATCGGCGTTTCCCAGGGCACGTCGAACCGGAACGGCACGTCGTGCTTCGCCCCGGGGTCGAGCCGGAACGAACCGGTCAGCCGCTGGCGGTGGAATTCCTGGTCGGTGTTGTACTCGCTGTCGCCGCTCTCCACCTCGACCCGCGTGATCAGCCCGATCGCCAGATATTCGACGTCGACGGCGTGGTCCCCGCCCAGCACGTGGACCTGCCCCTCGAGCACTCCACCGGGCCGGCAATTGGGGTTGGCCAGCACCGTCTCGACCGACGGACCACCGACTCCGAAAGCCTGCAGCATCTTTTTGAAGACCACTGAACCTTCTCCTCCTCGCGGGCGTTTGGGGAACAGTATCGGCGCGCAACACGCCGCGAGTACCGGCAATCCGGTCACTTGTCGGCTTGGCGACGTCAGGGTTCTCCCTGATTCATGCCACCTGGACGCTTGCCTCACCTCGGCTTAACGCGTCCCGGGCCAAGCTATCGATCACCGGCACGCAAATGGCTGGGGATTGCACGAGACGGTTACCAGCGGGGAGGGGACTGAAAGGTGGTCCTGCAGATGAAGGCGTCGGAGTCCACGACGGCGGTTGCCGTCGACAACAGCATGGCGGACGGTGTCGAGCTCCTGGCCGACCTCGACGCCACGGACGAGCGGGGTGTCTCCGCCGACCTGGTTCGTGCCTATCTGAACGGCATCGGCCGCACCCGGCTGCTGACCGCGGTCGAGGAGGTCACGCTCTCCAAGCGGATCGAGGCCGGCCTCTACGCCGAGGAAAAGCTGCCGACGGCCGCCGACGACCTGAGCCCCCTCCTGCAGATCATCAGCGCGGAGGGCAAGGCCGCCAAGAACCACCTGCTCGAGGCCAACCTGCGGCTCGTCGTGAGCATCGCGAAGCGCTACACCGGCCGCGGCATGGCGTTCCTCGACCTGATCCAGGAGGGCAACCTCGGCCTGATCCGGGCGGTCGAAAAGTTCGATTACACCAAGGGCTACAAGTTCTCCACGTACGCCACCTGGTGGATCCGCCAGGCGATCACCCGCGCGATGGCCGACCAGGCCCGTACCATCCGCATCCCGGTGCACATGGTCGAGCAGGTCAACCGCATGGTCCGCAGCCGCCGTGACCTGGCCGCCACGCTCGGCCGCGAGCCCAGCATCGCCGAGATCGCCACGGCCATGGGCGTGCAGGAGTTCCAGGTCATCGAGCTCATCTCCTACGACCGCGAGCCGGTCAGCCTCGACCAGGCCGTCGGCGAGGACGGCGAGAGCGCGCTCGGCGACTTCGTGGCCGCGGTCGACCCGAACCAGCCCGGCGCCACCGTCGGCCAGGGCGAGCTGCGCAGCGAGGTCGAGATCGTCCTGGCGACGCTCAGCGAGCGCGAGTCGGCCGTGATCCGCCTGCGCTTCGGCCTGGACGACGGCCGCCAGCGCACGCTCGACGAGGTGGGCCGCGAGTTCGGCCTGAGCCGCGAGCGCATCCGCCAGATCGAGAAGGTCACCATGCTCAAGCTGCGCGACCCCGAGCGCTCGTCGCGGCTTGAGGCCTACGCCGGCTGATCTCGCACCGACGCACCAAGAACCACCCGACGGGCTGCGGCTCGTCGGGTGGTTCCGCTTTTCCAGCTGTACGCGGGGAGGGCCGCCCACACCGGCACCAGCACCGCGACCCGCCAACCGCGTCGGCGGAACTCATTCTGCGAGATCCGGCGCCGGGCCGACCATAAGGGCGATGCCGCCGGCCGCCGACGCGTTGACCGGGTGTCGGCGAACCAGTTGCGCAGCCGAGCCGGGCCACTGTCAGTCACTGCGCAGGCGAGCCGGGCCGGCGCTTTGCGCAGGCGGCATCGTCAGCCGCTGCGCAGGCGGCGGGGGCCGGTGTCGGGGCGGCGGGCCGGGTCGCCGACCTCGGTGGCGACGTGCAGGACCGAATAGCCGTCGGGGCGGGCCAGCACAGGGTTGAGCGAGAGGCCGCGCAGGCGGGGATGGTCGTCGGCGAGACGGCCCACGCGCAGCAGCAGGTCGATCAACGCTTCGCGATCGACCGGCGCCGAGCCTCGGTAGCCGTGCAGCAGCGGGGCCGCGCGGGGCTCGACGACCAGGGCCTCGGCCGCCCGGTCGGTCAGCGGGGCGGCCCGCCAGGCCAGGTCACCGAGGAGCTCACTGGCGACACCGCCGAGCCCGAAACCGACGACCGGGCCGAACGCCGGATCCTCCATCACCTCGATGCGGCAGGGCACGCCGGCGCGGACCATCGTCTGGACCAGCACGTCGGGACCGAAGGCGCCGGACAGCTCCGCGTAGGCCGAGCGCACGTCGTCCTCGTCGGCCAGCGCCAAGCGGACCGCGCCGAGATCGATGCGGTGCCGCAGAGCGCCGCCCGCTGCCTTGAGGGCAACCGGATAGCCGAGCGATCGCGCGGCGGCGACCGCTTCGTCGGCGGTGACGGTGAGCGTCGACGGGACCACGTCGATGCCGTAGGCAGCGAGCAGGTCGGCGGGCGGTCCCTTGACCTCGGCGGCAGCCGGGTCGACGCCCTCGAGCATCGGGACCACGCCGGGCGGGCGGCGCAGCCACTCGGCGTACGTAGCCACCCGGGCCAGGGCCCGCACTGCTTCCTCCACCGACGGGTAGGCCGGGACGCGGGCGGGCAGGCTGCCCAGCAGGAACGTGGCGACCGTCGGTTTCTCCCCGGCCAGGGCCACGCTGGCCAGGGCCGCCGCGAAGTCGGCATCCTCGTCGATGAGCTGGCCGGGCAGGGGCGGCGCGAACGCCACGACCAAGGCGTCGGCGCGATCGTCGATGGCCGCGTCGGCCAGGACGTCGGCGAACTCGTGGGCGCCGGACTGGGGGCTGATGTCGAGCGGGTAGCCCTCGGCGACGAGGAGCCCGTTGGCGCGACAGGCGGCCACCGCTAATTCCGACAGAGCGGACGAGTTGCCGACCACGGCCACCCGGCGACCGGCCGGCAGCGGCTGGTGGGCGAGCAGCAGGCCGACGTCGAACAGCTCCTGAACCGTGTCGACCCGGATCACGCCGGAGCGCGCGAACAGGGCGGTGACCGCGTGCACGTCGGGGCCGGGCAGGTCGCCCGCGAGACCGGCCGGGCGGGTGGCCGAGGCGACCGCGACCACCGGTTTCACCCGGCTCATGCGGCGGGCCAGGCGGGCGAATTTGCGCGGGTTGCCGAACGTCTCGAGATAGAGCAGGACGACATCGGTGCCCGGATCGTCCTGCCAATACTGCAAGAGGTCGTTGCCGGAGACGTCGGCGCGGTTGCCGGCCGAGACGAAGCTGGACAGGCCCAGGCCACGGCGGTCGGCCTCGGCCAGCAGGGCGACACCGAGCGCACCGCTCTGGCTGAAGAACCCGACGCGACCGGCGGCCGGCAGGCGCGGGGCGAGCGTGGCATTGAGCCGTACGGTGGGGTCGGTGTTCGCCACTCCCATGCTGTTGGGCCCGACCACGCGCAACCCGGCCGCATGCGCGCCCTCGATCAGCGCTCGTTGCGCGGCGGCGCCCTCGGCGCCGATCTCGGCGAACCCGGCCGACACCACCACGATGCCGCCGGCGCCGCTCTCGGCCGCGTCGGCCAGGGCCGCAGCCACGCCCTCGGGCGGCACGGCGATCAGCGCGAGGTCGACCGTCATGCCGGCCTCGGCGGCCGAACGGTAGGCGCGCAGGCCGGCCACCCGCTCGGCGCTGCGGTGGACCGGCACGATCGGACCGGTGAAACCGCCGTCGCGCAGGTGACCGAGCATGGCCGCGCCGATGCCCTGACCGCTGGCGCTGGCCCCGTAGACCGCGACCGCGCGCGGCGCCAGCAGCCGGGCGATCGAACGGGCCTCGGTGAGCTGCTCGCGTGACTCCTGCACCAGGCGGGATTTCTCGGTGGGGGCGATCGGGAAGCTGAGGTGGACGACGCCGTCCGCGTACTTGCGCTGGACGTGATAGCCGAAGTCGCTGAAGACGCGGAGCATGCCCCCGTTTTCCGGCAGCACCTCGGCCACGAAACGGGTGATGCCGTTGGCCCGGGCGGCCTCGGCCAGATGCTCGAGCAGCACCGAGCCGATGCCACGGCCCTGATGAGCGTCCTCCACGACGAACGCGACCTCGGCCTCGGGCGAATCGAGACCGAGGCGCTCGTAGCGGCCGACCGCCATGATCCGCGGGCCGGAGACGATGACGAAGGCCTCGCGGTCGTGGTGGTCGACGTTGACGAAACGGGCCAGGTCACGCTCGGGGATGCGCGGGTAGGGGGAGAAATAGCGCAGGTAGCGGGTGCGGTCGCTCATCCGGGAGTGGAGCTCGACGATGGCGGGCGCGTCGGTGGGCTGGATCTGTCGCAGATGGACGGCAGTGCCGTCGGAGAGCAGGACGTCCGCGCTGTTGTCCACGTCGCCCTCCTCCTCTCAGCGCTCGGCGGTCAGTCGCGGGGGTCGTGGGGGTCGAGGCCGTGCAGCGGGAAGACCGCCACCCGGCTGGCCAGGATCGCGCGGTCGACCGCGTCGGGCGTGGTGCCCGGCTGCCAGTGCTCGACCGCCGGTGTCGCCCCGTCGGTCATCGTCTCGGGGACGACGCCCTGGGGGCAACGCTCGGCCGCGAAGGTGCGCCAGGCGGACGGGATGCGGGTGCTCGGGTCGAGCGCGTCGCCGGTGGCCGCGGCCAGCAGATGGGTCCAGGCGCGGGGCACGACCTCGACCAGCGCGTAGCCCCCGCCGCCCATCGTCACCCAGCGGCCGTCGCAGAGCTCGTCGGCCAGGTCACGCATCGCCAGATAGGCCGCGCGCTGGCCGTCGACGGACAGGCGCAGGTCGGCCAGGGGGTCGAGACGATGGGCGTCGGCGCCGCACTGGCTGAAGATGATCTCGGGGGCGAACGCGCGGAGCACCGACGGGACGATCGCGCGGAACGCCCGCAGCCAGCCCGCATCCTCCGTACCGGGAGGGAGGGGGACGTTGACCGCCAGGCCCTCGGCGCCGGGGCCGCCCGTCTCCTCGACGAAGCCCGTGCCCGGGAAGAGGGTCAGCGGAGTCTCGTGCAGGCTGATCGTCAGGACCCGGGGGTCGTTGTAGAAAGCGGCCTGCACGCCGTCGCCGTGGTGAACGTCGACATCGACGTAGGCCACCCGCTGGGCGCCCTGGTCGAGCAGGCGCGCGATGGCCACGGCGGGATCGTTGTAGACGCAGAAGCCGGACGCGCGGGCGGCCAGCGCGTGGTGAAGCCCACCGGCCACATTGACCGCACGAGTCGTCGTGCCGTGCCAGACCGCCTCGGCCGCGGCGATGCTCGCGCCGCAGATGCGGGCGGAAGCCTCGTGCATGCCGTCGAAGACCGGGTTGTCGGGGGTGTTGAGGCCCCAGCCGCGAAAGAACGGATCCATCGGCGCGTGCCGCACGGCGTCGAGGTAGTCGGGCCGATGGACGCGGGTCAGGTCGGCCTCGGTGGCCGGCTCGGGAGTGACCATGCGCACCCCGGGGCGGTCGAGAACGCCCAGCTCACGGGCGAGCGCCATGGTGAGCTCGACCCGCACCGGATTGAGCGGGTGATCACCCATGTCGTAGTCGAGCAGCGCTCGATCCCACACCACCGTGGTCGTCGGATCCACCATGACCGTCACTCTGCCACGCGTGAGACAAAACCTGGCGAGGTGTTCGTGCGGCGCGACCACCCCGATGGTCAGGTAAGCTTCCTGCACCTGCTTGGGGCGTCTGTCAACCCCCGGCAACGAGGTAATATCGCTGCTGGGAGGGCCGCAATACATGAAGACGTCGCTGCACAAACATGACCTTGTCGACACCACCGAGATGTATCTGCGCACCATCCTCGAACTCGAGGAAGAGGGCGTGCCGCCGCTGCGGGCACGTATCGCCGAGCGGCTTCACCAGAGCGGGCCCACGGTCAGCCAGACCGTCGCCCGGATGGAGCGCGACGGTCTGCTGTCGGTCGAAAATGATCGGCACCTCGTGCTGACCGACGACGGCCGGGCGACCGCCGTGTCCGTCATGCGCAAGCACCGCCTCGCCGAATTGCTGCTGGTCAACGTCATCGGGTTGCCCTACGAGGAGGCCCATGAGGAGGCCTGCCGCTGGGAGCACGTGATGAGCGACTCGGTCGAGAAAAAGGTCTACGAGCTGCTCAACAAGCCGACCCGGTCCCCGTACGGGAATCCGATCCCCGGCCTCGAGGCGCTCGGCATCCCCGACGAGACCGAAAGCCCCGAGCAGGTCATCGCGGGCGAGCGCAACCTGGCGTTCCCCGGCCTGTCCGGCAGCGTCGTGGTCCAGCGCATCTGCGAGAGCGTGCAGACCAACGCCGATGTGCTGCGCCAGCTGCACGCGGCGGGCATCGACCCGGGCACGACGGTGACGGTCGCGCAGGAGCGCGACGGGGTGACCATCGACCGCTCGGGCGACAAGATCCGGTTGCCGCGTGAGGTGGCGTCCCGGGTGTTCGTCGCCGCTCACTGATCTTCGGTTCGCCGCTCAGCCGGCCGTCGTGTCCATCGCTTTCGCGAGCGAGATGAGCCTCGGGTTCATCGCGGTCACGGCGGCCGCTGTCGCGTCCTTGCCGAAGGTGTAGCGCAGGGTCTGCAGCTGCTTGGCCTGGCTGAGCCAGGTGATCTCGACTATCGGGCCGCGACCCGCGGCGGGCGGCGTGTAGAGCCGATAGCCCGCCTTGCCGAGACCCTTGACCACGGTCGCCTTGGCCGGCTTCATCTCGTCGAGGAACTGATCGGCGCTGGCCTTCGTGCTCTCCACGACCGAGAGGACGAGGTCGGGATAATCGCCGGCCGCGGTCTGCACGACGCAGGTCGAGGTGTCGTCGACCTGGTCGGCGGCGGCCACGTTGAAAGTGACGCCGATCTTTTTCTTGATGAAGGCGTAATCCCAGAGGATGCAGGCGCCGCCGGCCGAGGCCGCTGGCTGCTGGACGACCGCGACGGGCGGCAGGGCGTTGTCGGCGGCCTGGTCCTCGTCCTCGTCGCAGCCGGTCAGCGCGAGCAGCAGAACGGCGCCGAGCACCACGGAACGCGAACGCACGAGTGATCCTCCCGAGAGATCCGTCGCACACCGTACTGGTCCCGCCAGGGCGAACGGAAGGCCGCGTCGGAATCCATCGGCGTACGGTTCACTTGACACTCGGCGTCAAGTCTCGACAGGATGGCGGCATGACCCGGGAGGACGCGCTTGTCGAACAGATCGTGCGGCTCCTCGACGTACGGCTGCTTGATCCGCTCGAGGTTCTGCTCGAGGGCGACGATGCGGTTGATGCGCTCCGGCAGTTGGTGCGGTTGCGGGCGCGGCGGTGGGCGTCGACGATCCTCGGCGACGACGATCAGGCTGCCACGAGGGGGATCGCGCGGTTGATCGCGACGCTCTATCCGGCGGACGGGCCCTTTGATCCGCCGGTCGCGTGGTGGGCGACGCCGCTCGGGCAGGCGGTGGCGTGGCGGGTCGGGCACCCCTGGTTCGAGTCGATCTCGTACGCGACGGCGGGCGCGATGCTCGGCATCACCCGCCAGGGGGTCCACGACCTGGTGCGGCGCGGGCGCCTGCCGCGACATCTTGAGGGTGGGGTTCCGTCCGCGGCCGTCCGTGATCGGCTGCGCCACTCCACGACCTCGGCTACGCCGTCAGAACTGCCGGATTCATTGGATTCGGATGCCTGGGATTCGGAATCGTTGGGAGACGACCATGATCAATGACCGGCTGATCGATGCGGGCGACGTGCCGCTCGCGGTGCGCGACTTCGGCGGCGATCAACCGCCGCTGCTTCTGCTGCACGGCGCCGGGGGCAACCTGGCCACGATGACGACGCTGGCCCGGGCGCTCCGGCCGAACCACCGGGTGATCACGGTGGACCTGCGCGGTCACGGCCGCTCGGGCGAGGGCACCTGGACGTGGGACGCGGCGCTGGGCGACCTGGCCGCGGTCTGCGTCCAGATGGAGATCGACCGGCCGGCCGTGGTCGGGCATTCGCTGGGCGGGATGCTGGCCGCGCTGTGGGGGCAGCGGCACCCGGAGGCGCCGGGCGTGGTGAGCCTCGACGGGAACCCACCGCCGACCCAGCCCGCTCGGCTGCCCGGGCTCGACCCGGAGAAGGCGGCGGGCGAGCTGGCCCGGCTGCAAGCGATCTTCGATCAGGTCGAGGCCCAGGCGGGCCAGGTGATCGAGGCCGATCAGCTGGCCGACCTGGTCGAACGCCAGCAGGCCGCGGCCCGCGACATGGGCGCGAACGAGAAGGTGTGGATCGAGGGTTTCCGCCGCAATCTGGCGCACGAGAACGGGGAGACATCGCTGCGCCCGTCGGCGGCGGTGACCACCCAGCTGAGAACGCTGATCGCCGAGATCGATCTCGGGCCGGTCTACGCGGCGACGTCGTGCCCCGAGCTGGTCGTGCTGGCCACCCGGAACCTGCCGGAGCAGGAGCCGTTCGCGGAGCTCTACGAGGCGCACCGGCGCTTCCTGCTGGAGCAGGTGCGCGCCGCGCGACACCCGCAGTACATCCAGCTGGCGGACGCGTCGCACGCCATGGTGGTCGAACAGCCCGTGGTGCTGGCCGGGCTGATCACCGACTTCCTCCGCTCGAAGTAACCCGGCCGCCAACGTAAACGGCTTACCCGACCGACGGGTTGACGCTGCAGCATCGGCCACCGGCTCAACTCCGCGGTGTGGGTCACCGGCTCAGCATGACGGCGTTGAGCCAGCGGCTCAGCACTGCTGTGTCGGCCGGCGACTCAGCACTGCAGCGTTGAGCCAGCGGGTCAACGCTACGGCGTCGGCCGGCGGCTCAGCGCTGGTCGGCGAGGTAGGCCGGGAGGCGGGTGAGGCAGCTCTCCCAACCGGCTCGGTACATCTCGGCGGTCTCCTCGTCGATCTCGTCGTGGACGATCAGGATATCGGTGCCGTCGCCGGACGGGGTCAGGTCGATGGTCACCCGGCCGTCGCGGTCGTCACCGGCCCAGCGCCAGGACTGCACGATGCGCCGGGGTGGGTCGAGCTCGCGATACTCCCCCGCGAAGCCCATGTCACCCGCCTCGACGCCGAAGCGACCACCGACCACCGGAGCGGAGAAAGCTCGCGGCTGCATCGCGGCCGGCCAATACCAGGCGGTCAGCGCGTCGGCGTCGGTCAGAGCGAACCAGACCTGCTCGGGCGAGGCGTCCACTCTCGACTTGATCGTCGCGGACTTGTCGTAAGCCATCTGCCGAGGCTGTCAGCCCCTCTTGCTTCGCGCCACCCCGTGCCGTTCGTGCGCCGAGTCAACCGCATCGGGCGGCGGCCGGGGAGGGTCAAAGGTATGGGGTCGACCCAGTGCTTTGGAACGTTCCGCGCCGACCGGCCGAGGGCCACCATTGCCGCATGCAAACGAGCGGAAACGGCAGTCGGCAGATGACGTAGATGACTCAGTCGCGGGTTGCCGGGAGGGGTTTGGTGGCGCCGGAGGCGATCAGGCCGATGGCCAGCGCGCCGAAGACGCAGAGGATCGCGCGGAGCACGCCGACGTGTTCGGCCAGCAATCCGATCAGGGGTGGGCCCGAGAGGAAAGCGCCGTAACCGATCGACCCGGCCACCGACACCCGAATCGCGGCTCGGGCCGGGTCGTCGGCCGCGGCGCTCATGCCGATCGGAAAGCCGAGCGACGCGCCCGCACCCCAGAGCAGGGCGCCGGCCACCGCGACCGGCACGGCGATCTCCGAGACCACGAGCAGCAGACCGACCGCGGCCGACGCCGCGGTGACGCGAAGCGTGGTCACCCGGCCCCAGCGTTCGATGGACTGGCCACCGAAGAGCCGGCCGAGCGTCATCGCGGTGACGAAGCTGCCGAAGGCGATCGCACCCACCGTGTCGCTGGTGCGATAACCGTCGACCAGACCGATGGCGAGCCAGTCGTTCGCGGTGCCCTCGGTGAAGCCGAAACCGAGCATGACCAGGCCGATCAGCACGGTGCGCGGCTCCCGCCAGGCCCGGCCGACACTCATGGCCGCCTTCTGACCAGCAGGGAGGGTTTCATAGGGAAGGAATCGACGGACGGTCGGGATCATCACCGCCGCCGCGAGCGCCGCAGTGATGTAAAGCTGCGCCCAGATCGGCAGGCTAGTGGCCGCGGCGAGGGCGCTGAAGGCCGCGCCGAGCACGGTGCCCAGACTGAAGCCCGCGTGGAAGCGCGGCATGATCGTTCGGCCGAGGCGGCGTTCGACGTCGGCGCCTTCGACGTTCATGGCGACGTCCCACGTGCTGTTGCCCATCCCCATCAGCACCAGGCCCGCACCGGCCAGCGGGACAGAGCCGATCAGCGTGCCGGTGGCCAGCCCGGCCAGGCCGACGACCATCGACATGCTGCCGATGAGCACGGCCCGAGCCGGGCCGACCCGTTGCACGAGCGGGCCGGCCAACGGAATGGCGGAGATCGCCGCCGCCGACAGACAGAGCAGGAGGAGACCGAAACCGGCCGCCGAGAGATCCAGACCGTCCCGGACGGCGGGCGCCCGGGCCAGCCAACCCGCATACGCAAGCCCGTTGGTGGCGAAGGTCAAGCCGACTGCGACCTTCGCTCGGTCGAGGCGCAGACGATCGAGTTCGGTGCCGGTCACCAGCCGAACTTACACGTTAAACCCGCAGCCTCGGATACGTACCCGGGCCGCCCATCCGCGACAAACCAGCAGCTGGCGGCACTGGTGGGGCACCCCACACGGCGGCGCAGGGTCAGGAGGAGCGGGTAGAGGCGGATCCTCCTCAGCTGGTCGATCGTCGGGCGAACGAGGAGCGGGTGAAGGCGGTTTCCACAAGCTGATCGAAGGTGGGACGAGCCAGGGAATGGGTGCAGGCAGCGCTCAGGCGCTGGCCGAACATCGGGCGAGCCAGGGGCGGGTGCAGGCAGATTCCAGGAGCTGATCGAACGTCGGGCACGTTAGGAAAAGGTGGAGGCGGCCTTGAGGAGCTGGTCGAAGGTCGCGCGGGTTGGTAAGTGGGTCAGAAGGTGGCGCACGTTACGGTCGGCGTAGCGGGCGTCTTCGTCGGTGGAGGGGTTGAGTGCCAGATCTAGTTGGTCGGCTACGTAATTCTGGAGGGCGATCGCCGTGCCGCGGAATGTCGCCAAGGTCAACGGTGGGAGTGCGCCGGCCTCGCTGCGGTAGCCGTCCAGCAGGGCGCACACGCCGGGAGAGGTCACGCCGCCGTCGAGCGTTACTGCCCAGCTGGTCAGGGTGGCGGCCAGCTCCCACTCGGCGGGTAGGCCGGCGGCGTGCTCCCAGCCGGTGACGATGAGCCGCGCTTGCGGCCAACCTCGCGCAGGGCGTCGAGCTGAGCCAGGGCCGGGATCGACGCCTCGGCCGGGGCCGACGCGTACGTTGCCGGGGTTGAAGTTGTTGTGGCAGAGGATCGGCGGCGAGGTGAGGCCGGCGCTGTTGCCGAGGGACTTCAGGTCGGCGAGCGTGGGGAGAGCAGCGACCAGCACCGGGGCCCAGGGGGCTCGCTTGGCGGTGGCTCGGGCAGCCAGGTCCGGCCAAGTCAGGGTCGTCAGGCGGACGGCGTTCCACGGGCAGATGCTGTTGGCGGGGAAGCGCAAGCCGTGGACCCGGGCCAGCAGCACACCGACCTCGCGCGTGATGTCGGCACTGACCGGTGCGGCCAGTGGCGGGCCCGAACGCGGCGACTCGTAGACGCGCCAGCGGTTGCCCTCGATCTCTTCGATCACGGCGCCGGCGGTGCTGCGTACCGGGTGCGGTAGGGGGACGCCGGCGTGGGCGGCCGCCTCCTGGAAACGGGCGTTCTCCTCGCCGTCGGTCGGTGGGTAGACGTCGTCGACTGTCCGCGGGGTCCAGCGGCCGCGGTCGGTTTCCAGGAGCCAGCGGCGGCCCACCTCGTCGGGGCGGGCGACGGAGCGCATCTCGCCGCGCACCGAGCCCAGACCGAAGCGCGTGGCGATCTGCTCGGCCAAACCCGGGGCGGCGGCGTCGGCACGGCCCTGACGGCGGTCGACCTCCGCTTTGAGGTCGGTCCACGTCCGGAAGCCGTACTGCTCGGCCAGCGACGCCTGCGCGTCGGCCAGGGTCGCGTCGGGATCGGTGTCGCGCAGGCCGGCCAGCAGGTCTTTCGCTTGGCGACGCAGGTGGTCGAGATGGGAGTTGTCGGGCAGCGTCTTCATCGGAGGAGCACCTCGCTCAGCGCCCGGACTCGCACGGGCGGACAGAGCGTCGGCAACCGTCGCCCAGCCACGATCAGGTGGGGTGGCTTCCAGCCTTCCGGCGAGTCTCGACGCGTACCCAACGCGCCCGACCAGATTACAAGAACCGCGTGAGCGCGGCTATTCGAAGTCGGACAGCGAGGCCGAGACGACGTTGATCGCGATCAGCGTGGCGCCGAGGACGACCGGCCAGAGGACAGCCCCGGTGAACGCGCCGACGGCGGTGTCGGGCCGTGAACGGCGCTGGTGCCACCGGCCCAGCAGCACTACCGTCAGCAACCCGGCGACGACGCAGCCCCACGCGACGGCGACGTGTCGCGCCACGAACAGCGCCCCGAACGTGGCCGTCAGCCACACGGCCAGCGACTCACCCAGCCCGTGGAGAACCCGTCCCGGTGTCGGCATCGGGTCAACGTATCCGGGCACGGCCACGGGTCTGCAAGTAGTCACGCCATTACCCAGTTCGTGCCATCACCCGAGCGGATCGATCCGGCCCTATCCGTGCCGCCGTTAGCGTCGCTGGCACACCACCGACCGAAAGGAACACCACAGTGCAACCACCCAAGGTCATCGCCGGAGCAGTTCTCGCCGCCGCTCTGGCCGGCGCCGGAGCAGCCACGGCCGTAGCGGCACCCGCCCTGGCCGACTCGAGCACCGGCAGCCTCGCCGGCGCCGTCCGCGACACCCGGGGCGCGGTCGTCGCCGACGCCTCGATCACCGTCTACCCCCTGGACACGTCGGGCAACTTTGTCGCCGAGGCAACCACCGACGCCACCGGCCGGTTCCGGGTTTCCGGCCTCGACGCCGGCCGGTACAAGGTGCGGATCGGCCTCGGAGGCTGGTCCGAGTGGGCGCCGGGCCGGCGTTCCGCGGACACCGCGGCCGCGTACAAGGTCGCCCCCGGGCGCAGCACGAAGGCCGACAGCGTCGTCACCGCGGCCGGCATCATCAGCGGCCGGTTGACCGCAGCCTCGGGCGGCCCGGCCTCTAACGTGCGGGTCACCGCCGACGACTACGACACCGCGCGGGCGTGGGAGACCACCACCGCGGCCGACGGCACCTACCAGCTGCGCGTGCCGCCGGGCACCAACTACGTGATCAGATTTATCGACGGCCACTTCCGCCAGTACGCACCGGGCACGGTCGACCAGGAGCAGGCTCGCCACTACACGGTCGGGTCTGGCCGCACCCTGCGAGTCAATGACCGTCTGCTCCCGGCCGCCTCGCTGACCGGCCGCCTCGTCGACGCCGCGGGGGCGCCGGTCGTGGCAGCGAATGTCCGCTTCCTCACCGACACCGCGTTCGAGTTGTCGACCACCACGGACGCGGACGGCCGGTACAGCTTCGACAAGCTCACCCCGTGGACCGTCAAGGTAGCGTTCCGCACCGCCGACGGCCGGCAGCAGTGGGCCCACCAGAAGCTCACCTACGAGGACGCCACCGAGTTCAAGCTCTCGCTCGGCACTGTGACCACAGTGGACGACGCCCTCCTGCCGTAACCAGGACGACGACATCGTCCCCGGGCTACTCGGTCCGGGGACGATGTCAGCTCTGCGGCTCGGCCGCTATCTCGCGCAGCGCGCCGAGGATCGCGCGCACCGCAGCCCGATGCAGGCTCTCCGGGCGGGCGAGAACGTCGATGTCCCGCCCGGCCGGCAGGTCGGCCAGCGGCCGCAGCACCACGCCGGCGTCGGGCCGGCTGGTGTAGCCGGGTAGCAGCGCGAGCCCGCCCCCGGCCGCCACGATCGCGGCCACGACGGTGAACTCGTTGACCCGGTGGACGATGTCGAGAGGCCGGCCGGCGGCGGCCGCGATCGCGGTCAGGACGCCCTCCAGCGGGAAGCCCTCGCGAACACAGATCCACGGCTCGGCGGCGACGTCGGCCGCGGTGAGCGAGCTCTTAGAGGCCAGCCGGTGGCCCGCGGGCATCGCGACGTACAGCGGCTCATGGACCAGCGTCACGACCGCGAGCCGATCCACCGGCCAGGGCGGGCTGTACGCCAGCCGGTGCGCCAGCACCAGGTCGTAGTCGGCGACCAGCGCCGGGAAGCCGGCCTGCGGCACGTCCTCGTCCGAGAACCGCACCGGCGGCAGCCCGGCCCGGCCCAGCAGCGGGCCGAAGTAGGTGAGCCCCGCGCTGTGAAAGGCGGCCACCGTGACCGGCTGGGCCGGGTCGTCGAGGTAGGCGTCCACGGCACGGCCGGCCCGGTCGAGCGCGGTGGAGACCTCGACCGCAGCGGCGGCCAAGGCCCGGCCCGCCTCTGTCAGCACCAGACGGCGGCCGCTGCGCTCGGTGAGCGGCACCCGTGCCGTGCGTTGCAGCGAACGCAGCTGCTGGGAGACCGCGGACGGCGCGATGTGCATCGCCCGGGCGACGGCGGCGAGGCTGCCCCGATCGCCGAGTTCCCTGAGCAGGCGTAGGTGGTGCAGATCCATTAGGTCCCACTACACCGTCGGTTCAGAGGTGCGGGTCTTGTCTTCACGATAGACCGGCTTCAGGCTGCGGTCATGTCGATACGTCGCAGCGATCTGTTACTGCTGGCCGTGGCTGTGGTCTGGGGCAGCAGCTATCTGGCCGCCCAGACCCTGGTCCTGGTCGGCGGGGTGCTGGCCGTGCTGGCGCTGCGTTTCGTCGTCTCGGCGGTCACGCTGGCACCCGCCATGGCCGGGCGCCGCCCCAGCCGTCCGGAACTCCGCGTCGGGGCGCTGCTGGGCCTCACCCAGGCCGCGGTGCTGGTGCTGGAGACGTACGGGGTGTCGCTGACCAGCGCGACCAACGCCGGGGTGCTGATCAGCCTGACGATCCTGCTGACGCCCGCGCTCGAGGGCGCCGTACGCCGCCAGTGGCTGCCGCCCCGGTTCTTCGTGGCCGCAGCGGTGGCCGTGGCCGGCGTGGCCCTGCTCGTCGCCGGCCCGGGCCTGCGCGCCCCGACCGCCGGTGACGCGCTGATGCTGGCCGCGGCCGTCGTGCGCGCGGGCCACGTCACGCTCTCCGGGCGGCTGACGGCCGGCCGGCAGTACGACACGGTGACGCTCGCCTGGCTGCAGATGGTGGTCGGCGCCGTCCTCTTCACGATCGTGGCTGCGCCCGCCCTGCCCTCGGCGGTGCGGGCCTTCGGGCCGGGCCACTGGCTCGGCGTGCTCTATCTCGCGCTCGGCTGCAGCGTCTTCGCGTTCCTGGTGCAGCTGTGGGCGATCCGCCGCACGTCGGCGGCGCGCGCGAGCCTGCTGCTGGGCACCGAACCGGTGTGGGCGGTGCTGATCGGGGTGGGCCTCGCCGGCGAGCACCTGACCGCGGTCGCCGTGGCCGGGATCGTGCTCGTCCTCGCCGGCACCTACTACGGCCAACGGGTCGAGGCCGACCACCGCACGCTGGTCCCGGCCTGATCCTCCTGAAGAAGCAGGGTGTCCTCCGGACCATCGCTGGTGCGGCTGCCCAGCACCGAGGCTCGGTGGCTAGGGCTAGGCCATCGAGCCTTGGTGTCGCGCTCCCATCAGCCGCTGGATCTCGCCGGTGACCTTGGGCGACGTCAGCGGCGCCCAGCGGGCGAAGAGGTCACGGAAGTAGTCGCCATGCTTGGCCGGCAGCGTCGGGTTCTGCTCGATGACGTCGAGTTCGTTGACGATGCTCAGCTCCACCAACGGCCCGATGTGACGAGGCTCGAGGTGCCTTTCCTGCCCGGTGAAGCGATCATGCACGATGGCGGTGGTGACCAGATCCGGCCAAGTACGGTCACGGTCACAAGCCCCATACAGATATAGGAGTTCCTCGGCTTCCGGGCCGATCAGGGCTCGGAGCGGGTCCCGGTCCGTCCAGGCGATCAACGCCAAGTCGAAACCATCAGTGCTGTACGCAGCGTGGGTGAGACCGGCGAGTTGCACGTGTGGGGCAGCACCAGCTGCCGTAAGACGCTGTTCCACCCGGCACAGGTGGGAGTAAAGAGTGCCGCCGGGATGCTCGATCGATTCCGCGCCGGCCGTGCTCTCGCAGAAACGCCCGCGCCGCGCCGCCGAAGGTCATAGGCCTGACCCTAATCACATGAACGCACACAGGGTGTTCCCTGACGCTGCTTGATAAATCACAGTGCCTGCCGGCGCATCGCTGACGTGCGAAGTTCTCTGCGGCAACACGTTCCCGGAGACGTCGATCGATGTGAAGTGGTGCACTCCCTCTTGCTCACCGTGCGGTCGGCCGGGTTGGCTCGGCGCATGGCTCTCATCGCGTACGACGGAGGAGACGCAACGGCGTTCGAGGAGACCCGGCACCTGCGAGATGACGACCTCGCTACCTGGCGGGCCGCGATCGGCCGGCACTTCGAGCCCCGATCCGGGGCGCGCCTGCTCGACCTCGGATGCGGCACCGGCAGCTGGGCGCGAGCATTCCGCACCTGGTGGCCCTGCGTCGACGTCCTAGCCGTCGAGCCCTCGGCAGCGATGCGTGAGCGAGCGATGTTTCAGCCGGTCATGGCCGGTGCCGCCGACGACATCCCGTTCCCGGAGGGAAGTCTCGACGGGGTCTGGCTCTCCACCGTGATTCATCACGTTCCCGACCTGGAGGCCGCCGCCCGCGAGATCCGGCGGGTGCTGAAGCCGGGCGCACCGGTACTGATCCGCTCCGCGTTCGCCGGCCGGCACGAAGCGATCAACCTGTTCCGCTGGTTCCCGGAAGCCGTCGCCGTACTGGACCGCTACCCGAGCATCTCCGGTATCGAGGCGGCGTTCGCCACCGCCGGCTTCAGGACAATCGGCTGCGAGCCTGTCCCGCAAGTGACCGCCCCGTCGGTGGCCGAGGCCGCTGCCGGCCTGCGGCGCGAGGCGCACACGCCGCTGCAGTTGATCAGCGACGAGGCCTACGCCGCGGGCGTAGCCCGTCTTCAGGAGGCCGCACGAACCGAGTCCGGCCCGGTCGTCGACGCCCTCGACCTGCTGGTACTCCGGTGATCACTGGCCGGCAGTGGGTCACCGCCGGCAGCCGAAGGCCCCGGCCCCGCCGGGCACAAGGTGGAGCCAGCGGACCCTTCGTAGCCGGGCTTCATATCCCGGCTCGGGCATGCGCGTCCCGAGCAAAGGGATGTCCCCCCGACGGTGCGTCCGGGGGACATCCCTCTGGTCAGACTCGCTGATGTTTCTTGGCCCTCAGGGCGCCCTTGGTGGGGACGCTCCGAGAAACGGTCAGACTCAGCTGCAGCCGGACGTGCTGCCGCAGCCCTCACACACGTAGCAGCTGCCCGCGCGGCGCATCTTGGTGCCGCAGGTGAAGCAGAGCGGCGCGTCGGCGGAGTGGCCCATCACGATCTCGAGGAGCTCGGTGGACGAGCCCGCCGTGGTGGGGGCGGCCTTCGCAACCTCGGCCACGGGGGCCTTGGCCTCGGCCGGAGCCGACGCCGCACCAACCGGCGCGGACACCGGAGCGGAGGCGGCCATGCCAGTGACGACCTGGTCGACGGCGGCCGCCTCGGCGGCGGCCTCGGCCTGCACCTGCGCGGCACGCTCCTTGGCCGTGAAGATGCCCAGGTCGGCCCGGGTGTCGTACGGCAGGAAGTCGAGCGCCAGGCGACGGAAGATGTAATCCATCACCGAGGCCGCCATGCGGACGTCCGGGTCGTCGGTCATGCCGGCCGGCTCGAAGCGCATGTTGGTGAACTTACTGACGAACGTCTCCAGCGGGACGCCGTACTGCAGCCCTATCGAGATCGCGACGGAGAAGGCGTCCATGACGCCGGCCAGGGTCGAGCCCTGCTTCGACATCTTGAGGAAGACCTCGCCGAGGCCGTCGTCCGGGTAGGACGACGCGGTGAGGTAGCCCTCGGCGCCGCCGACCGAGAAGGACACCGTCTCGGACGGACGCTTCTTGGGGAGGCGCTTACGGACCGGGCGGTACTCGATGACCGTCTCGACGACCTTCTCGACCTCGGCCGCGGGCGCCGCAGCCTCGGCGGCGGCCGCGGCCGTCACCTTGCCGCTCTTGGCAACCGACAGCGGCTGGCCGACCTTGCAGTTGTCGCGGTAGATCGCGAGCGCCTTCAGGCCGAGCTTCCAGCCCTGGTAGTGGATCTCCTCGATCTCCTCGACGGTCGCCGTCTCGGGCATGTTGACCGTCTTGGAGATGGCGCCCGAGATGAACGGCTGCACCGCGGCCATCATGCGCACATGGCCCAGCGGGGCGATCACGCGGTCGCCCATGGCGCAGTCGAAGATCGCGTAGTGCTCGGGCTTGAGGCCCGGCGCGTCGACGACGTTGCCGTGGTCGGCGATGTGCTCGACGATCGCCTCAACCTGCTCCTCGGGGTAGCCGATGCTGCGCAGCGCGCGCGGAACCGTCTGGTTGACGATCTGCATCGAGCCGCCGCCGACGAGCTTCTTGAACTTGACCAGGGCGAGGTCGGGCTCGATGCCGGTGGTGTCGCAGTCCATCATCAGGCCGATGGTGCCGGTCGGGGCGAGCACCGACGCCTGGGCGTTGCGCCAGCCCTGCTTCTCACCGAGCTTGTTGCCGGCCTGCCACTGCTTGGTGGCCTCGCGGGCGATCTCGGTGGCGACCGGGGTGATCGCGCGGATCTCGTCGTTGGCCGCGGCATGCTTGCGCATGACCTTCTGGTGGGCCTCGGCGTTGCGGGCGTAGCCCTCGTAGGGCCCCACCACGCCGGCCAGCTCGGCCGAGCGACGGTACGCCGTGCCGTTCATCAGCGAGGTGATGGCGGCGGCGACCCCCCGGCCGGCCTCCGAGTCATACGGCAGGCCGGAGGCCATCAGCAGGGCGCCGATGTTGGCGTAGCCGATGCCGAGCTGACGGTAGGCGCGGGTGGTGACCCCGATCTTCTCCGTCGGGAAGTCGGCGAAGCAGATCGAGATGTCCATCGCGGTGATGATGAACTCGACGCTGCGGACGAATTTCTCGACCTCGAAGCCGCCGTCGTCCTTGAGGAACTTCATCAGGTTGAGCGAGGCCAGGTTGCAGGACGAGTCGTCCAGCGACATGTACTCCGAGCAGGGGTTGGACGCGGTGATCCGGCCCGTCTCGGGGTTGGTGTGCCAGGCGTTGATCGTGTCGTCGTACTGCAGACCGGGGTCGGCGCACTCCCACGCGGCCTGGGCGATGTCATGGAACAGCTTTTTGGCGTCGACGGTCTCGATGACCTCGCCGTCGAGGCGGCCGCGGAGACCGAACTCGGCACCTTCCTCGTACGCCCGCATGAACTCGTCGCTGACCCGGACCGAGTTGTTGGCGTTCTGGTACTGCACGGAGACGATGTCGTCGCCGCCCAGGTCCATGTCGAAGCCGGCGTCCCGCAGCGCGCGGATCTTGTCTTCCTCACGCGCCTTGGTGCGGACGAACTCTTCGATGTCGGGGTGGTCGACGTCGAGGATGACCATCTTGGCGGCCCGGCGGGTGGCGCCACCGGACTTGATGGTGCCGGCGCTCGCGTCGGCGCCGCGCATGAAGCTCACCGGGCCACTGGCGGTCCCCCCGGACGACAGCAGTTCCTTGGACGAGCGGATGCGGGACAGGTTGACGCCGGAACCGGAGCCACCCTTGAAGATCAGGCCCTCTTCCTTGTACCAGTCGAGGATCGAATCCATCGAGTCGTCGACCGAGAGGATGAAGCACGCGCTGACCTGCTGCGGCGACTTGGTGCCGACGTTGAACCAGACCGGCGAGTTGAAGCTGAACACCTGGTGCAGCAGCATGTAGGTCAGCTCGTGGTCGAACAACTCGGCGTCGGCCTTGGTGCCGAAGTAGCCGTGCTTCTCGCCCGCCTTGCGGTAGGTCGAGACGACCCGGTCGATGAGCTGCTTGAGCGACCACTCGCGCTCCGGCGTGCCCACCGCGCCCCGGAAGTACTTGGTGGTGACGATGTTCGCCGCGTTGACGCTCCACGCGGCCGGGAACTCGACACCCTTCTGCTCGAAGTTGATCGAGCCGTCCCGCCAGTTCGTCATGACGACGTCGCGGCGTTCCCACTCGACCTCGTCGTACGGGTGGACCCCCTCGGTCGTCCACACCCGCTCGATGCGCAGCCCCCCGCCGGCTGCTGCCGAACCGTTTGCACGGCTGCGCTGCCGACCTGCTGTAACGCCGTCCCCGGCCATACTGCTCCCCCTAGTTCCTGCTACTTCTGCCACTCGTCGCTTCTTCGTCAACCGTTGATCTTGGGGCCGCGACCGCCGGACCGCGTCGCCACGGGGTGCGGAACCCCGGACTCGCGGGCGATCGCCGCCTCGCGCAGCGCAGTGATCTCCTTCTCGAACTCGTCGAGCGAGTCGAAGGCTTTGTAAACGCTGGCGAACCGGAGATAAGCCACCTGGTCGAGTTCCCGTAGCGGGGTGAGGATCGCCAGCCCCACCTCGTGACTGGGCACCTCGGCCGCGCCCTTGGCCCGGACGGTCTCCTCGACCTTCTGCGCGAGCAGCGCGATCGAATCCTCGTCGACGGGCCGGCCCTGGCAGGCCTTGCGTACGCCGCCCATGATCTTGGTGCGGCTGAACGGCTCGGTGACACCACTGCGCTTGACGACGGCCAGCACAGCTTCCTCGACCGTGGTGAACCGCTTGCCGCACTCGGGGCACGAACGACGGCGACGGATCAGCTGACCGTCGTCGGCCTCGCGGGAGTCGACCACGCGTGAATCAGCGTGACGACAGTACGGGCAGCGCACCGCGAACTCCCTCCGGAGCCCTCGATCCGGACACGACAATGCACGGCGTCGCGCTGGTGACTCACCAGCTCGCGCCGTTGGCGGCTTGTCGATTACCGGGGAGGGAAACCCCAACCAGTGGATGACTTACACCCTTGTAACTACTAGATGTTGGGGTAGACGCTATGCCGCAGCGGACGCCGACGCAAGCTAAGTGGCATGCGGCGCGCCGTATTTTGCGACTCAACACGAGCGGTGGACCGCATCGTCACGGACCGCTGCGATCACGCGGCCCGTGGCAAGATCAAAACATCACCGGGCTGCACTCCGTAGCCCGACAGGCCGTTGAGACGGCGCAACTCGTCGACCGCGGTCTGACCGTCACGGCCGGGCATCGACTGGGCCGCGATGTCCCACAACGTGTCGCCCGACTCGACCACGATCGTCGGAGGCGGACCGGCCGGCGACTCCTCGGCCCGGGACGCGGTGGTGAACAACACGGCGCTGGCCAGCGAGGCCAGGAGGACCAGGACCGCGAGGACGACGGCACGCCCGCGGCGGGTGAGCCGGAGCGGCGGCTCGACGTGCCTCACACCGTTCGCCACCATCACGCTCGCCCCCTGTGCCCTATCCGCGAAAGTCGATCTTCGGACAGGCGTTCGATCGAACGCCTGTCCGATGGTTTATCAGAACAGGCGTTCGGAAGTCGAGCACTTCCGGGCGACACGCCGGAAGAATGTCGTACAGATGTTTGAATATGTCGTACCGCGCCATTACGGTTCTCCCTCAAGAGGGGTCAGCCGGGCAGCCGCCATCCCCACGGCGGCACGTCCGGCTCCGCGAACGCAGGACGCACCACGTGCCGACCAGGCACTGGCCGACAGGGAGGGCGGACGTGTCGACCGACGACCGGACGAGCAGCCGGCAGCATCAGATCAAGCCAGACAACGGAGCGGCTCTGCGCCGCCGCACACCGAGCCGCGGCCGCTCTGCCGACGCGCCGCAGCTGCGCTCCGTCACCCCGACGGTCAGCCAGTTCCCCGAGCCGGTCACCGCCGACCTCACCGCACGCCAGCGTCGCATCCTCGAGTTCATCCGCGACTGGGGCGAGCGCTACGGCTACCCGCCCAGCGTGCGCGAGATCGGCGAGGCGGTCGGCCTGGTGTCACCGTCCAGCGTGGCCTACCAGCTGAAGGCGCTCGAGGCCAAGGGCTTCCTGCGACGCGACCCCAACCGTCCGCGCGCCGTCGACGTCCGCTCCCCCAGCGAGATGGTCGACGAGGAGGGTCTGCGCTCGGCCCGTCCCCAGCCGGCCTACGTCCCACTGCTCGGCCGCATCGCCGCCGGTGGCCCGATCCTGGCCGAGCAGGCCGTGGAGGAGTTCTTCCCGCTGCCGCGCGAGCTGGTCGGCGAGGGCGACGTCTTCATGCTCGAGGTCAAGGGCGAGTCGATGATCGACGCGGCCATCTGCAACGGCGACTGGGTGGTCGTGCGTCAGCAGCCGACGGCCAACGCGGGCGACATCGTGGCAGCGATGATCGACGGCGAGGCGACGGTGAAGAGCTACCGCCAGCGCGACGGGCACGTCTGGCTGATGCCGGCCAACCCGGCCTTCGACCCGATCCCCGGCGACGACGCGACCATCATGGGCCGCGTCGTGGCCGTCCTGCGGCGGGTCTGACCAAGAGACCAGAAAGGATGGAGTTACCGGGGGCCGTAACCCGGGTTCTCGAAACGGCCCTCGGGGCTCCGCCGGTATTCGTTCGCGGGCGGCTGACCGCCGCCGTAGACACCGCCACCACCGCGAGGCGGCTGACCCTGCGGCCCACGCGGTTGCTGCCCACGAGGGGGCTGCTGTCCCCGAGGCGGCTGCTGCCCCTGGGTGCCACGAGGCGGCTGGCCTTGAGGTCCGCGCGGCGGCTGACCCTGAGGCCCCCGTGGCGGCTGGCCCTGGGGACCACGAGGCGGTTGCCCCTGCGGCCCACGCGGGGGCTGGCCCTGCGGAGCACGAGCGGGCTGACCCTGCGGGCCCCGCGGCGGCTGCCCTTGCGGCCCACGAGACGGCTGACCCTGGGGACCGCGCGGCGGCTGACCCTGCGGCCCGCGCGGCGGTTGCTGACCCGAACCGCCGTAGACCCCGGCCCGAGCAGGCTTGCCGCCGCCCGCAGCGCCCCCGGCGGCCGCACCACCGGCGCCACCGTAGACACCGTTGCCGCGCTGCTGCCCGCCGCCGTAGGACCCCGGGGCGGACGGCGGCCCCGAGCGGGCCCCGCCGTAGACCCCGGCCCGCTGCGGCACCCCGCCGACCCCGATCAACTCGGTCTCCGGGTCGCCCTTGAGCGGGTTGTCGAAGCCGTCGTCCGAGGCGGAAGGCGACGCCGCCACGCGACGGCGATGCTTAGTGATGCCCAGCACGCCGACGCCGACCAGGATCAGCCCGAGCAGGCCGACCCCGCCCACCGCGTACGTGATGTCGCTGAGCTCCAGGTTGGCGTACCACTTGTCGCCCGCCGCCGAATCCCCGCCGTCCTTGACCGCCTCGGCGACCGTGGTGGCCGGCGTGTAGCGCAGGATGTAGTTGTCCGGTTCCTTCGCACCGCTCATGTCCGACGTCGTGTAGAAGAACTTGCCGTCGGCGCTGTAGGCGATCGACTCGCCCAGCGTCTCGTTCGGCAGGCCGGTCGTGCGTGGCTTGCCCTTGATGGCCGCCAGCACGTCGCCGTTCTTCACGTCCCACTCGAGCGCGTCGGTGTAGGTGCGCAACGCGATCTTGCCGCCGCCGGGCGCCACCGCGCCGCCGCTGATCGTCTTGTTGCCGATCCGCGCGTAGGGGTTGCCGGCCGTCTGCGTCCCCGAGACCTGCAGCTCGGCCACGCGCTGCAACGGCGTGGCGTCTTCGCTCTTGGGCTTGAGCGCGGCGGCCGGCTTGTAGATGTAGGCCGGCTTGCCGATCTCTTTGGTGACGATCAGCGGGGTGCCGTCGCCGTTGAGCAGCAGCGCCTCGGCGTCGTGGTAGTCGCCCGCCGGATAGGCCACCCGGTTTCGCACCGGCTCGCCGGAGCCGTCGGCGGCCATCGTCCAGAGAGCGATGTGCGGGCGACGGTTGTCGGGCTGATCGAAGTCGTTGTCGCCGATGTCGGCGATCCACAGCTTCCTGCCGTCCGGTGAGAGCGCCAGGTCTTCCGTGTCGAGCGGCTTGCCGTCGTAGGCGACGTCCTTGACGACCTGGCACTTGGTGTTGAGGAAGAAGACCCGCCGGTTCTTGTCGGACGGGGTGCCGTCGTTGACCACGATGTAGCCGGTCTTGGTGGCGACCAGGCCGGACACCTCGTTGAGACGAGTGTCGGTGATCTTGCACATCTTCGTGCCAGGCGTCGCCTTGACACTGACCGTGGGGGCCGGGTCGTCAGCGAATGCGCTGGACGGGCCGACCACGACCAGGCCAACAGCCACGATGGCCGGGAAGACGAGACGCCGCATCCGATCAGTGTTGCATGAGCGTTCGAGGACCGGTGTTACACGTGGATCACGCGAATGCGTTATGCCCGTTTAGCCGCAAACCACACTGAGATCCACACCACCGACCAGCTCCCCGGCCACAAAAAGGGCGCCGGCCGGTCAACAGGACCGGCCGGCGCCATCGGCCGTACTCACTAGATCACGAAGTTGGCCAGGTCGGCCGCCAGCACCTCGCCGACGCGGACCCTCAGCTCGGTGCCCGCCTCGAGGTGCTGGGTCTGGAGCACCTGACCGGTCCGATGGATCCGGGCGACCAGATCACCCCGGTCGTAGGGCAGCAGAACACGCATGTCGATCGCGGGCTTGGGCAGCCGCTCGGCGATCGCCGCGTGCAGCTCCTCGATCCCCACGCCGGAGCGCGCCGACACGAAGACGGCGTCCGGCCACGTGCGCTTCAGCCGCAGCACCGTTTCCTCGTCCGCGGCGTCCATCTTGTTGATGACCAGAAGCTCGGGGACCGTGTCGGCGCTGACGTCGGCGAGCACCTCGCGGACCGCGCTGACCTGACCCTCGGGGTCGGGGTGCGCGCCGTCGACCACATGGACGACCAGGTCGGCGTACGACACCTCCTCGAGCGTGGAGCGGAACGCCTCCACGATCTGGTGCGGCAGGTGCCGGACGAAACCGACGGTGTCGGACAACGTGTAGACGCGACCGTCCTCGGCCGAGGTGCGCCGGGTGGTCGGATCGAGCGTGGCGAACAGCGCGTCCTCGACCAGCACGCCCGCCTGGGTCAGACGGTTGAGCAGGCTGGACTTGCCGGCGTTGGTGTAACCGGCGATGGCCACGGCCGGCGTGCCGCTGCCGGCCCGGCGCGAGCGCTTGGTCTGACGGACGACCCGCATGCCCTTGATCTCGCGGCGCAGCTTGGAGATGCGCTGGTTGATCCGCCGGCGATCGGTCTCGATCTTGGTTTCACCGGGACCACGGGTGCCGACGCCGCCGCCCGAGCCGCCGGCGCCGCCGCCCTGACGGGACAGCGACTCACCCCAGCCACGCAGGCGGGGCAGAAGATATTGCAGCTGGGCCAGCTCGACCTGCGCCTTGCCCTCTTTGCTCTTCGCGTGCTGAGCGAAGATGTCGAGGATCAGCGCCGTACGGTCGACGACCTTGACCTTGACCTGCTGCTCGAGATTGCGCAGCTGGGACGGGGAGAGCTCGCCGTCGCAGATGACCGTGTCGGCCCCGGTGGCCAGAACGGCCTGCCGCAGCTCCTCGACCTTGCCCCGGCCGATGAAGGTGGCCGTGTCGGGACGCGAGCGGCGCTGGATCAGACCCTCGAGCACCTGGGAGCCGGCGGTCTCGGCGAGCGCGGCCAGCTCGGTCAGAGAGTTTTCCGCGTCGGAGACGCTGCCCTCTGTCCAGACGCCGACCAGGACGACCCGCTCGAGCCTCAGCTGACGGTACTCGACCTCGGTGATGTCGGTGAGCTCGGTGGAGAGACCGGCGACCCGCCGCAGCGAGTGCCGCTCCTCGAGCTCAAGGTCGCCGGACGTGACATCCGGCTCGTCAAGTTCAAGTACGGGTGCCTGGTAACTGTTTCGCAAAAGGTGACCTCCTCGACCCCGATCGTGGCACGTCGCCGGTAGCGGCGCATCCACATAACGTGGCCGGGCGTTCTCGAATGAGTGTTGGGCCTTGGTGTAACGACCCGGTGGGAACCTGATATTCCGGGGGAGCAAGATTACGGTGACGCACCCGCCAACGTCGGAGGGAACACCGTGGTGACGACCCGTCTGCCCAGCGCAGGATTCTCGATCACGATCCGGATAGCTGTGACCGCGGACGCCTCGTCCATCGGCCGGCTCACCACCTGTGTCGGCGAGGCCGGCGCGATCGTGACGGCCCTCGACGTGGTCGATTCCGACCCCACCCGCGTCCTCGTGGACCTCACCTGCGACACCGCCGACTCCAACCACGCCGACCAGGTCGTCAAGCAGCTCGAGGAGCAGGACGGCGTCGACGTCCGCAAGGTCTCCGACCGCACCTTCCTGCTGCACCTCGGCGGCAAGATCGAAGTCACCTCGAAGGTCGCGCTGCGCAACCGGGACGAGCTCTCCCGGGCGTACACGCCGGGGGTGGCCCGGGTCTGCATGGCCATCGCGGAGAACCCGGCCGACGCGCGCCGGCTCACGATCAAGCGCAACACCGTCGCCGTGGTCAGCGACGGTTCGGCCGTGCTGGGCCTGGGCAACATCGGCCCGGCCGCGGCGATGCCGGTCATGGAGGGCAAGGCCGCGCTGTTCAAGCGGTTCGGCGGGGTCGACGCGTGGCCGGTCGTGCTCGACACGCAGGACACCGACGAGATCGTCAAGATCGTGAAGGCGATCGCGCCGGCCTACGGCGGCATCAACCTCGAGGACATCGCCGCGCCGCGCTGCTTCGAGATCGAAGCGCGCCTGCGTGAACAATTGGACATTCCGGTCTTCCACGACGATCAGCACGGCACCGCCATCTGCGTGCTGGCCGCACTGACCAACGCCCTGCGCGTCGTCGGCAAACGCCTCGAGGACGTTTGCGTCGTGGTCTCGGGCGCGGGCGCCGCCGGCACGGCGATCATGAAGCTGCTGCTGCGCCAGGGTGTCGGCGACATCGTCGCGTACGACCGGAAGGGTGCCCTGCACCGCGGCATGGCCGACCTGACCCCCACCTGGCAGTGGCTGGCCGAGCACACCAACCAGGCCAACTACTCGGGCGACCTGCCCGGCGCGATCGTCGGCGCCGACGTCTTCATCGGCGTCAGCGCCCCCAACCTGCTCACCGGCGACGACATCGCCCGGATGGCCGACAAGTCGATCGTCTTCGCCCTGGCGAACCCCGACCCCGAGGTCGACCCGCGCGCCGCCCGCCAGCACGCCGCGGTCGTCGCCACCGGCCGCTCCGACCAGCCCAACCAGATCAACAACGTGCTGGCCTTCCCCGGCGTGTTCCGCGGCATGCTCGACGTGGCCGCCACCGAGTTCACCGAGGAGATGGCGCTGGCCGCGGCGAACGCGATCGCCGACGTCGTGGGCGACGACAAACTCAACCCCACGGTCATCGTCCCGAGCGTCTTCGACCCCAAGGTCACCCCCGCCGTGGCCGCGGCGATCCGCGCGGTCGTGCGCGGGCCGGCTGCGGCCCCCAACCCGGCGGCGCTGACCGAGGCTGAGCTTGACGAGGCGCCGAAAGAGGCGTTCTAAAGCTTTGGAAATACGGGGATAGCGAAAGTCCCGTGAGGGGCGGCGGCCTTGATCAGTGGTCCGGGCCGTCGCGACTGCCGGGCGAGGGGGCGGCTTTAGGCGGGCGCCGGTCTCTGGCCGGGGGTGGCGCGGCCTGTTGCGGTGGGTGCCGGGCCGCGTTGTGGCTGAGCTTGCTGCCGTCCGCTCACTCTGATCGATTGGTTGCGCGGCTCGCCAGGCCCGGCACGTCGTGGCTACGCTCGGTGCCACCTGTGGCGGCTTTTGGTGTGATTCGGGCAAAGTCTGACTGGCCGCAGCAACCTCAACCACCACCCACCCCGCCTGGCCAGCCGCACAACCCTGCAACCACCGCAACCGGCCGCAGCACCCCAAACCACCGGCGTGACCAGCCGCGCGGCCCAGCGACAAAGCCGCTGCGGCGGTGGGTCAGCGGCTCGCGATCCAGCCGGTCAGTTCGCCCACCCGGTCGGTGATCAGGCCGGCTATGCCGGCAGCGGCCAAGACCGGCCACTCGGGGATGTCGTTGGCTGTCCAGGGCATGACCTCGATGCCGCGGGCGGTCAGTTCGGCGACCGTGGCCAGGTCGCCGAGCACGTCGGCGACGGACGGGTTGAGGCAGACCGGGGCCAGTTCGTCGGCCAGGGGGACGGTGTCGGCCTCGAAGCGCAGGCGCAGCAAGCCCCGGCGGACGGCGGGGGCGGCCTCTCGCACCAGGCCGACGATCGACGGGTCGAAGCTCTGGACGATCGTACGGTCGGTCAGGCCGTACGACTCGACCATCTCGATGATGGTCTTCACCTGGGGCAGGGTGGCCGGCGGCTTGATCTCGAGAAGCAGCGAGGGGCCGGCGGGGGCGAGCAGTTCGAGCGTCGCGGCCAGGGTGGGGACCGGGATGCCGGCGTAGGCGGGCGAGAACCACGAACCGGCGTCCAGGGCGGCCACCTCGGCCAAGGGGGCGTCCCAGACGTGGCCGGCGCCTGTCGTCGTGCGGTCGAGGGTGCGGTCGTGGATCACCACTGGCACGTCGTCGGCCGTGGTGCGGACGTCGAACTCGACGTGGGTCGCGCCGGCCAGGACGGCGGCCGCGAAGGCCGGCAGCGTGTTTTCCGGTGCCACGGCTGAGTAGCCCCGGTGCGCGACGTTGTGCATCAGAAAAGGTCGGCGGAGCCCGTGGCGACCAGGACGGCGGGGCCGGCCAGCCACCAGCGGTCCTCCTCGTCGTGGGTGACCGTGAGGCGGCCGCCGGGCAGGTCGACGGCGACCACGCCCGTAGTGAGGCCGGCATCGCGCAGGGCGGCCGCGCCGACGGCCAGGGCACCGGAGCCGCAGGACAGGGTCTCGCCGGAGCCGCGCTCGTAGACGCGCATGGCGAGGTGCAGGTCGGCGTCGTCCAGCGGCTCGGCGGGGACAACGAACTCGACGTTCACCCCGGCCGGGAAGACGCCGTGGTCGTAGCCGGGGGCCACGTGCAGGTCGAGCGACGACAGGTCGAGGCCGTCGTGCAGGGCGCAGACCAGGTGCGGGTTGCCGCAGTCGACGGCCACGCCGGGGAAGGTCAGCGGGCCCGTGGACGCGGTGCTGGCCGCGTACACCCGGGGGGTTTTCATGTGCACCCGGATCTGGTCGCCCTCGAGGACAGCGCCCACGACGCCGGCTCGCGTCGCCACCGGGATGCCCGACGGTGAGGGGGCGGCCAGACCGTGGGTGACCAGGTAACGGGTGAAGACGCGGACGCCGTTGCCGCACATCTCGGCGATCGAGCCGTCGCTGTTGCGGTAATCCATGAACCACTCGGCCTCGGACGCCAGGCCGGCGCCGGCCGGATCCTTCGCGCTGCGGACGACGCGCAGCACGCCGTCGGCGCCGATGCCGAAACGCCGGTGGCAGAGCGCGGCGACCTGCTCCGGCGTCAGATCGAGCGCGCCGTCGACGTCCTCGACGATCACGAAGTCGTTGCCGGTGCCGTGGCCCTTGGTGAATGACAAGCCCTTGGTGAACAACACGCGCCCATCATCCCGCAAGCGCCAGGGCCTCCGCCAACAGCGTCGGGGACGCGCCGTCCAGCCAGGTGATCGACGGGTCGCGGCGGAACCACGAGCGCTGGCGTCGTACGAAACGGCGGGTCCCCCGCACGGTGTCGGCCTTGGCCTCGTCCCCCGAAAGGGTGCCGTCGGTCTCGGCCAGCGCCTGCTGATAGCCGAGCGCCCGGCTCGCCGTACGGCCGTCCCGGAGCCCGTGCGGAATCAAGCCGCGCACCTCGTCGAGCAGCCCGGCCGCCCACATCAGGTCGACCCGCAACGCGATCCGCTCGTCCAGCGCCTCCACCGCCCGGTCGACGCCGATCTGCACCGACGGATAGTGCGGTGTCGGGGAGGGCAGGGCCGCGGTGAACGGCTGCCCGGTCAGCTCGATGACCTCCAAGGCGCGGACGATGCGCCGCCCGTTCGACGGAAGGATCTTCGAGGCGGCCTCCGGGTCGCGGTCGCGCAACCTCTCGAAGAGCGGCGCCGGGCCCACCGCGGCCATCTCCTGCTCGAGCCGCGCCCGGACAGCGGGATCGGTGCCGGGAAATTCGAACTCTTCGAGAACGGCCCGCACATAGAGCCCCGACCCGCCCACCAGCAACGGCACCCGGCCCCGATCCATGATGTCGTCGATCGCCGCGCGGGCCAGCCCCTGATATTCGGCGACCGCGGCCGGAAAACTCACATCCCAGATGTCGAGCAGATGGTGCGGCACACCCGCACGCTCGTCGAGGGTGAGTTTTGCGGTGCCGATGTCCATTCCGCGGTAGAGCTGCATCGAGTCGGCATTGACCACCTCGCCGCCCAGCTCACGCGCGAGATCAATGCTCAGGGCGGATTTACCGGCGGCCGTCGGGCCGACAACGGTGATCACGCGCGGAGTTCCAGCGAACGGCACGGAGCAACGGTAGGACAAGGTTTGGCCACGGTCATCGGCGGGCGCTTCCCCGTAACCGGGTTGGACCTGTGACAATGCGCGAGAAAGAATGCCGTAGAGAAGCTAGGCGTTCAACTGTGCTGTGGCGGTGGTGACCGGTCAGGTGAGATCGGTGATGCCGGGAAGACGAGGATGGGTCATGAACGACTGGACGGCCTTCGGGCGCGTGGATGCCGACGGCACCGTGTACGTGAAGACCGCGGAGGGCGACCGTGTGGTCGGCTCCTGGCAGGCGGGCACCCCCGAGGAGGGACTCGCCCACTTCGCGCGGCGCTTCGCCGACCTGGTGACCGAAGTCGACCTCGTCGAAGCCCGCCTCAAGTCCGGCGCCGCCGACGCGTCGCACTCCCTGACCAGCGTGAAACGACTGCGCCAGCAGCTCGACGAGGCGCACGTGGTCGGTGACATCGAGGGGCTCGGCAACCGCCTCGAGCGCCTGTCCGGTCTCGCCGAGGAAAAGGCCGGCGAGGCCCGGGCCGCCCGCGAGGTGGCCCGCACCGAAGCCCTGGCCCGCAAGACCGCCCTCGTCGAAGAGGCCGAGAAGATCGCCGCCGACTCCACCGGCTGGAAGTCCGCGGGCGACCGCCTCAAGGAGATCCTCGACGAGTGGAAGACGATCCGCGGCGTCGACAAGAAGACCGACGGCGAGCTGTGGAAGAGGTTCGCGACCGCGCGGGACGGCTTCACCCGCCGCCGCGGGGCGCACTTCGCCACCCTCGACGGGCAGCGCAAGCAGGCCCAGACGGCCAAGGAAGAGCTGGTCACCGAGGCCGAGGGGCTGTCCGAGTCGACCGAGTGGTCGACCACAGCCAACCGGCTCAAGGAACTGATGGCCGAGTGGAAAGCGGCGCCCCGCGCAGCCAAGGAAGCCGAGCAGAGGCTCTGGGAACGCTTCCGGGCGGCGCAAGACGCGTTCTTCACCCGGCGCAGCGAGGTCTTCTCGGCCCGCGACGCCGAATACAAGGGCAACCTCGACCGTAAGCACGCGATCCTGGCCGAGGTCGAGGCCATCGACGTCGACGCCGACCCGCGTGGAGCGCAGAACAAGATGCGGGACGCGCTGGCGGCCTGGCACGAGGCGGGCCGGGTGCCACGCGAGGCGGCTACGTCGTTGGAGCGGCGGTGGCGGGCGGCCGAGGACCGGATTCGGCTGGCCATGGATTCGGCTTGGCGCAAGACGACGCCGCAGGACAATCCGCTTCTTCAGCAGATGCGTGAGCAGGTGGCTGAGGCCGAGCAGCGGCTGGAGCGGGCCAAGGCTGCGGGGGACGCCAAGCGGGTCAAGGAGGCTGAGCAGGCGCTCAACTCCAAGAAGCAGTTCTTGGCTCTGGCTGAGCAGGCCAACTGATCTCTCCTCTTTCGAACGGCCCGGTCCCGGTGGGGTCGGGCCGTTTGGCTTTCTTGCGGTGGGACGGTGGGGGCCGGGGTGACCAAGCAGAGCCCCTGAGGTCTCCGCGACTGCCTAACCCAGCGACGCTATCTCGGCTGGGGAGGCGTTGCCGCCGGAGCAGACGATGGCTACCTCGCGGCCGGCGAAGCGTGCCGGGTGGGTCAGCAGGGCGGCCAAGGCGGCGGCGCCGGCGCCCTCGGCGAGAGTGTGGGCCGAGGTGGCCAGGAGGCGCTGGGCCTCGGTGATCTGGTCGTCGGTGACCAGGAGGAAGTCGGTCAGGTGGGTGCGCAGGATCTGCTGGGGCAGGGTGTAGCCGCGGCCGGTGGCCAGGCCGTCGACGCGAGTGCGGTTGGGGCGGGTCTGCAGGGTGCGGGAGTGCCAGGAGTCGTGGGCGGCGGGGGACGACGCGGACTGGACGGCGATGATCTCGCAGTGGGGGGCCAAGGCAGCGGCCACGACGGCGGCGGCCGCGGCGCCGGTTCCGCTGCCGACCGGGACGATGATCGCTGACAGGTCGGGGCGGGCGGTGAGGATCTCCTGGTAGAGGGTGCCTACGCCGGCCAGCAGCTCGGGGGCGTCGCCGGGGCTGATCAGACGATGACCCGAGGACTCGGCCAGCTTGACGGCGTGGCTCTCCGCGTCGGCGAGGGTATCACCGGTCAGCTCGACGGTGGCGCCCCAGGCTCGGACCGCGGCGACCTTCGACGGGTTCGCCTCGGCGGGCATGACGACCGTGCAGGGGGCGCCGGCGAGGTGACTGGCGTACGCCATCGACTGGGCGTGGTTGCCGGTCGAGTAGGTGACCGTTCCGCCGCCGTACGCGGACATCAGGGTGAGCGCGCCCCGGACCTTGAAGGCGCCGGTGGGCTGGGTGTTCTCGTGCTTGACGTGCACGGTCGCGCCGACGATGGCGTTGAGCACGGGGTAGGACCACATCGGGGTGGGCGGCAGATGCGGGGCGATCGTCGCGGCGGCGGCTCGCACGGAGGCGTAGGTGAACTCCATGCTTCGATCCTGGGGGCGGCCCTACCCATCGGTCCAATGCCGGATCACTGGGGAATCCATAGACGCGGTCGATAGGTTCGAGCCATGCTCGATGTGACGCGCCTACGGGTGCTGGTGGCGGTGGCGCGGCACGGAAGTGTCACGGCTGCGGCTGCGGCCCTGCACTATGCCCAGCCGTCGGTCAGCCATCACCTGGCCCGGCTCGAGGCCGAGACCGGCAGCCGGCTCGTCCAGCGGGTGGGTCGCGGCATCCGGCTCACCGACGCCGGGCGGCTGCTCGCCGATCGGGCTGAGGAGATCCTGGGGCGCCTCGACGCGGCCGAGGAAGAGCTGGCCGCGCACGCGGGGCTGCGGGCGGGACGCGTACGGCTGGCGGCCTTTCCTTCGGCTCTGGGCACTTTCGTTCCGGCGGCGGCCGCGGCTTTCGATGCCGCGCATCCCGAGGTCGACCTGCGTTTCCGGGAGGCCGAGCCACCCGAGGCGGTCGACCTGCTCCGGCGGGGCGAGGTCGAGGTGGCGCTGATCTTCAGCCACGACGACGGGCCGGACGTGGCCGGGCTGCGCACCGAAGAGCTCTTCGAGGACGAGACCTACCTGATCGCGCCGGTGGCATGGGCGGGCGACCGGCTGGTCGACCACGCGGACCGGAAATGGATCGGTGGGTGCGAGCGCTGCCGGGAGGAGCTGCTGCGGGCGTGCGCGGCCGACGGCTTCACCCCGGACATCCGCTTCACCACCGACGACTATGTGGCCGTGCAGCAGCTGGTGGCGCGCAACCTGGGCGTGACCACGCTGCCCGCGCTGGCGCTGGCCGCCCACCGCAACGAGAGCGTGCGGGTCGTGCCGGTGCCCGGTCGCGGACGCCGGGTGCTTCTGGCGGTGGCCGGCCAGCCGCCCGACCCGCCCGCGACCCGGGCACTGATGGAAAAGATCAGAGCGCACAGCCCTCGGCGGCCGGCAGCGGAGCCGGCACGCCCAGACTCGGCAGGCCGAGCGACACGCCCTTGAGTTTCGGGGTGCGGCCGGCCTCGAACGCGTCGCCGGCCCGGGTGCGCCGGTGGCTGAGCGGGGCGCCGTCGGCGTTCAAGTGATGTGGCGCGGCGTAGGTGACGACCGTCTCGATCACGTCGCCGGGGCGCGGGGTGATGTCGCCGGTGGCGAAGTGCACCAGCCGGCCGTCCCGGGCCCGGCCGCTCAACCGGCCCGTACGCTCGTCTTTGCGGCCCTCGCCGACCGCGACCAGCACCTCGACCTTTTCGCCGACGAGCTTCTTGTTCTCGGCCCAGGTGATCTCTTCGAGCAGCTTGATCAGGCGCACGTAGCGTTCCTGCACCACGGCCTTGGGCAGTTGCTCCTCCATCACCGCGGCCGGCGTGCCGGGGCGCTTGGAGTATTGGAAGGTGAACGCGCTGGAGAAGCGCGCCTGCCGTACGACCTCGAGGGTCTGCTCGAAATCATCGTCGGTCTCGCCGGGGAAGCCGACGATGATGTCGGTCGTGATCGCGGCGTCGGGCATCGCGGCGCGCACGTTGTCGATGATGCCGAGGTATTTCTCCTGCCGGTAGCTGCGGCGCATGGCCTTGAGCACGCGGTCGGAGCCGGACTGCAGCGGCATGTGCAGCGAGTGGCAGACGTTGGGCGTCTCGGCCATCGCGGCGATCACGTCGTCGGTGAAGTCTTTCGGGTGCGGGCTGGTGAACCGCACCCGCTCGAGGCCCTCGATGGCGCCGGTCGAGCGCAGCAGTTTGCCGAAGGCGAGCCGGTCGCCGAACTCGACGCCGTAGGAGTTCACATTCTGCCCGAGCAGGGTGACCTCGAGGACACCCTCGGCAACCAGCGCCTCGACCTCGGCCAGCACCTCACCGGGACGACGGTCTTTCTCCTTGCCGCGCAGCGACGGCACGATGCAGAAGGTGCACGTGTTGTTACAACCGACCGAGATCGAGACCCAGCCCGCGTACGTCGACTCGCGCTTGGTCGGCAGCGTCGACGGGAAGACCTCGAGCGACTCGAGGATCTCGACCTCGGCCTCCTGGTTGTGCCGGGCCCGTTCGAGCAGCGCCGGCAGTGAGCCGATGTTGTGGGTGCCGAAGACGACGTCGACCCAGGGCGCCTTCTTGACGATGTCGCCGCGGTCTTTCTGGGCCAGGCAGCCACCGACCGCGATCTGCATGTCGGGGTTCTTGACCTTGGTCGGGCGCAGGTGACCGAGGTTGCCGTACAGGCGGTTGTCGGCGTTTTCCCGGACCGCGCAGGTATTGAAGACCACGACGTCGGCGGCCTCGGGATCGGCGGCGCGCACATAGCCCGCGTCCTCCATCAGACCGGAGATGCGCTCGCTGTCGTGCACGTTCATCTGGCAGCCGTAAGTGCGCACGTCGTACGTGCGGGAGGCGCCCTCTGTCTGCGTAGTCATGGCAATTGACCAGGGTACTGCGTGCGGCCCGCCGAGCCGATCCCGGCGGGCCCCGGACCGGGTCAACTGACGGTGTACGCGTAAAGGTCACCGCCGTTCTGGGTGAAGCGCAACCGGATCGGCCCGCCCGGCAGCTCGTTGTGACCGGCCCAGACCACCAGTACGCCGGGCGCCTTCGCATCCGTCGTGACCGTGGCCTCGTACCCGGGAAAGGGGTTGCCGTTGATATCGAGCACCTCGACCGTGAGCCGGCTGCCGCCCGTCGGCGCGTAGTTGACGGCCAGTTTCGTGCCGGTCGGGGTGAGCGGGCGGGTGATAACCGAGCCGGCACCCCGGAACGAGGCGAAGCGATCGGTCGGCCACGAGACCATGCCGATCTTGGAGTTGCCGCTCTCGACGTCGCACTCCCCCGCGGTGCGGTTGGTCAGCAGGCAGTAGTGCTCGCCCGCGAACGACCCGTAGTAGAACCGCGTCCGCAGGTCACCGTCCGGCTGCCGCACCGTGACGAAGCCGTTGCTGCCCAGCTGGAAGCCGTAGTCCCAGGTGCCCGGGGCGCCCGGCACGATCAGTTCGCCGCGGTTGGGCCGGCTCCAGTTGACCAGGTCGCGCGAGGCGGCCAGCCCGAGGTGACTGCGACCCTTGTCCGGGCCGTTGTCGCCGGCGTCGCGGTTCGGGCTGTAGGTGATGTCGAAGATCCAGGGCGTGCCGAGGTACTGGTCGCCGTAGCGGATCGCCGGCATGCCGTAGACCTCGCTCCACGGCGTCTGCCCCTTCTTGCCCGCCCCCGCGATCAGTTCGTCGTCGAGGCCGTCGGTGGCGAACGCGGGCCGTGGCGGGCTCCAGACCTTGAAGTCGGTGCTGGTCGAGACCCAGGTGGTGCGGGTGCCGAGCGGGATGCCGAGATGCCGTTTGATCATCGCGACGAACAGCCGGGCGATCGGGTCGTAGGTCACGGTGGCCACGTCGGCCCCGGCCAGCGGCGTGGAGCCGGGCACGTCGGCCCAGGCGATCCCGTCGGCCGACTGCTTCCACCGATATTGGTCCGGGCTGCGGTGCTGTTCGAGGGCGAAGTAGCGGGGCACGGTGCTGCCGCTGCTCCACGCCGGGTTCGCGACGACGCCGCCGATCGTGGCGATGCCACTGAGCCGCCCCGCGTGTGTCCACGTCAGACCGTCGGGGCTGGTCGCGTAACCGGTCTGCTCGGTCGTGCCCGCCGTGGGGCTGCCGGTGAACCACATTTTGTACGCCGGGTCGCCCGGCCCGCCGGCAAGCACGGTGCCGCCCATCCGCGGGTTGGCGGTATGCGTCGCCGAGCCGCCACCCAGCACGACGCCGTCCGTGCCGGCCTTGGTGCCGGCGTGCAGCTCACGGGTCACGCCGGTGTACGACTCGACCCGCTGGTCGCCGACGAAGAGCACCGGCGCCCCAGCCGCGAGCTCCGGGGCGTACGAGACGTCCGCGCTCGACCGCAGCGTGACGTCGTCCCAGGTGGTGACGCTCTGCTGCTCGAGCAGGCTGTAGAGGCGCACGGTGACGGTGGTCGCCGACGGCGGCGCGGTCGCGGTGACGGTCACCGGCCGCCAGCCCGCCCCGGAGGCGACGGCGGTGGAGAAGCCGACCCGCGCCCCGGTCACGTCCCGGAACTCGAGATAGAGGGTGGCGGCCGATCCGCTGAGCACGGAGGCCCAGGCCGACGCGGTGATCGTCTCCCGCAGACCGACCGGGACGGCCTTGCTCAGCACCGAGACCGCGTCGCCGGCGCTGGTGTCGGTGATCCGCACCGCAGTGTCGCCGCTGTGCGCGGCACCGCCCCGGACCAGGGCGACGCCGGTCTGGTCGGTGGTCCACTGGGTCGGCCGGCCGGCGTCGCGCTGCTCCTCGAAACCACCGTTCGGGACTCGGCGCAACGGTGGCGGCAGCGCGCTGACGGCCGCGTCGTCCCAGTACGTCGTGCCCTGGTCGGCCCAGCTCGAATAGGCCAGCAGGTCGGCGGTCACGGCGTCGTCCGGCACGTCACCGACCACGGTCAGTTGCTGCCAGGAGGTGGAGGTGGCCGGCACCGAGACGGCCGGCGTGGTGCGCGACCCGTCGGGGCGCCGGAACTCCAGGTAGAGAGAGCCGCCGGCCCCGGCCGTGGCCTGCCGGACCCAGATGCCGGCGGTGATGCGCTCGCCCGGCACGACGGCCAGCGACGCGCTACGCAACCCCGCCCCCGCGGCGGTGCTCGTGTCGACGATGCGGGCGGCGCCGGTGCCGGTGCGGGTGGGTGACACGACCGCGCTCACCCAATCGCTGTCGGCCGTCCACGAGGCCAGGCCGGACTCGAAACCGGCATTGACCAGGAGCCGGGTAGCAGTGCTCGCGGCGGCCCGGGCCGGTGCGGGCGAAGCGACACCGGCGACGAGGGCCACGCTGAGCGCGGCTCGCACAATTGATCTCACGCGGGATCTATAGCAACCAGATCACCGCCGGCGCTGTCCCGGAATCACGTCGGTGCAGGTGGGCAGCAAGGTGAATATTTCGGTCAGGCGGCGGCGGGGGTGTCCGGCTCCTCGATCGGGCGGTAGTGGGAGTGGTCGCAGCCGGGGGCGCGGGCGCAGGCCGGGTCGGAGCCGGTGCACGGGCGTACGACGTGGCGTTCCGGGCCGTCGTCGGTCTCGATCTCGTCGACGTGCACGGGACGCAGGCTGCCGTCCGGGCCCGCCAGGACGTACCGCGTGGGGTTGAGGGTGTCGTCCGGAAGGAGGATCTCGACCTCGAGCCGGACGGCGACGGCACTCGCGGCGGTGGCCTCGGCGATGTTCTCCGGCGCCAGGTAGACATCGATGAGGGTGGGGAAAAGGCCGCCGACCTCGTAGACGTCGCAGAGCACCGCGCCGTCGGTCAGTTCCGGGCCGAGGGGCACCACCGAGCGCTCGAGCGCGCCGGCCAGCGCACCGTGGATCCGATCCGCGGGCAGGGACGAAGCGGCCGCCCAGTTCCAAAGGCCGCCTGTCGGATCCATGTCAGCCATACCGAACATGGTGGACAATGCTCGCGCCTCACACTCCCTGTGTTACCGCTCCGTGACCATTCTCGGTGTGAACCGATACAAGAGCCCCCATAGAGTGTGCCCATCCGGGTGAACCGAAAGAACAGGGACGGTGGTCCAGCAGTGTCCGACGAGGCTCTCATCGTCCTCGACAAGGTCAACAAGTGGTTCGGCCCCCTGCACGTTCTCGACGACGTGAGTCTCTCCGTCGCCAAGGGCGAGGTGGTGGTCGTGATCGGACCCTCCGGGTCCGGTAAGTCCACGCTTTGTCGCTCGATCAACCGGCTCGAGCCGATCAACGACGGCACGATCACCTTTGACGGGCAGCCGCTGCCCGCCGAGGGCCGGCCGCTGGCCCGGCTGCGCAGCGAGGTCGGGATGGTCTTCCAGTCCTTCAACCTGTTCGCGCACAAGACGATCCTGCAGAACGTCATGCTCGGTCCGGTGAAGGTCCGCAAGGAGAAGCCGGCGGTCGTCCGCGACCGGGCCATGGCTCTGCTCGAGCGGGTCGGCATCGGCAACCAGGCGGAAAAATATCCCGCGCAGCTCTCCGGTGGCCAGCAGCAGCGTGTGGCGATCGCCCGCGCCCTGGCCATGCAGCCCAAGGCGATGCTCTTCGACGAGCCCACCAGCGCCCTCGACCCCGAGATGGTCGGCGAGGTGCTCGAGGTGATGACCTCGCTTGCCAAGGAGGGCATGACGATGGTCGTCGTCACCCACGAGATGGGCTTCGCCCGCCACGCGGCCAACCGCGTGGTCTTCATGGCCGACGGTCAGTTGGTCGAGTCCGCTCCCCCCGCCGAGTTCTTCGCCAACCCGAAGAGCGACCGCGCCAAGGACTTCCTCTCCAAAATCCTCACGCACTGAGTCCAGAAGACAGCAACAAAATTTTCGAGGAGCGACAATCATGCGCATCACCCGATTGGCTGCCACGTTCGGAGCGCTCACCATGGCGCTGGCCGTGGCCGCGTGCGGCGGGGACGACGAGGGCACCGGCAGCGGCGGCGCATCCGGCATCGTCGGCAAGGCTGCGGGCGGCAAGCTCGTGATCGGCGTCAAGGCCGACCAGCCGGGCCTCGGCCTGCAGACCGGCACCACCTACAGCGGCTTCGACATCGAGATCGGCAAGATTCTCGCCAAGGGCCTGGGCGTTCCGGACAGCGGCATCGAGTGGAAGACCACCGTGTCGGCCAACCGCGAGCCGTACATCCAGCAGGGCCAGGTCGACATCGTCGTCGCGACGTACACGATCAACGACGAGCGCAAGAAGGTCGTCAACTTCGCCGGTCCGTATTACATCGCGGGCCAGGACCTGCTCGTGCCGACCGACTCGACGATCACTGGTCCCGAGTCTCTGGCCGGCAAGAGTGTCTGCTCGGTGAGCGGCTCGACCCCGGCCAAGCGGATCCAGACCGACTACAAGGACGCCAAGCTCCAGCAGTTCGACTCGTACTCCAAGTGCGTGACGGCGCTGGCCGGCGGTCAGGTCGACGCGGTCACCACCGACGACATCATCCTCGCCGGGTACGCCGCGCAGGACCAGTACGCGGGCAAGTTCAAGGTCGTCGGCAAGCCGTTCAGCGAGGAGCCGTACGGCATCGGCGTCAAGAAGGACGACACCGCGGGCTGCAACAAGATCAACGACATCCTGAAGGCCGCTGCGGCCGACGGTTCGTACAAGAAGGCGTGGGACGACACGCTGGGCAAGAGCGGCAAGGCGGCGCCCGAGCTGGACGCCAGCAAGCTCACCAACTGCAGCTGATCGATTTCTAGTCGGCGGGGCCGGGAGACCGGCCCCGCCGCTTTTGTCCCACTCTTCTTTAGCCGAAGGTGCCGATGGACGTCTTCTCCGACCCCCTGAACCGGGACGTATACATCACCGGGTTCCTCTGGATCCTGAAGCTCACCCTGGCCGGCGGGGCCGGCTCGCTGGTGCTCGGCGTGCTGCTCGCCGCGATGCGGGTGTCGCCGGTCCCGGTGCTGCGTGGCTTCGGCACCGCCTGGGTCAACATCTTCCGGAACACCCCGCTCACGCTGATCATCTTCTTCTGCTACTTCGGTCTCTTCTCGACACTGGGCTTCTCGCTGTCCGACGAGATCGACCTCAACAACTTCTGGCTCGGCGTGATCGGCCTGGCCGTCTACACCGCGGCCTTTGTCTGCGAGGCCATCCGCTCCGGCATCAACACGGTGCCGGCCGGGCAGGCCGAGGCGGCCCGGGCGATCGGCATGTCGTTCCGGCAAACCCTGACGATCGTCATCCTGCCGCAGGCCGGGCGGGCGGTGATCGCGCCGCTGGGCAGCATCCTCATCGCCCTCTGCAAGAACGCCACAATCGTCGGCACGATCGGTCTGGCCGAGTCGTCCAATGCGATGAAAGAGCTGATCAACGCGAACGGCGACGCGGTCATCCCGATCTTCCTGGTCTTCGCGGGCACGTTCGCCCTCGTCCTGATCCCCACCGGCTACGCGTTCGGCTGGCTGGCCAACCGCCTGGCGGTGAAACGATGAGCACCGACGCCGTGCTTTACGACCACCCGGGGCCCAAGGCCAAGGCGCGCAACCTCATCCTGACGATCGTCTTCGGGATCGCCCTGCTCGCGCTGCTCTACTGGATCTACTCGCGCTTCGACGAGAAGGGCCAGTGGGCGGGCAGCCTCTGGAAGCCGTTCACCTACGGCAGCACGTGGACCGACTACATCCTGCCCGGCCTGCTGCACACACTCGAGGCGGCCGCGGTCGCCATGGTGCTGTCCCTGGTGTTCGGCGTGCTGTTCGCCGTCGGCCGGCTGTCCGACCACTGGTGGGTGCGCTGGCCGGCCGGGGCGATCGTCGAGTTCTTCCGAGCCGTACCGCTGCTGCTGCTGATGTTCTTCATCTTCTTCGGGGTGCCGTTCATCACCGAACAGCCGATGTCGATCTTCTGGGCCGTGGTGATCGGCCTGACTCTCTACAACGGGTCGGTGCTGGCCGAGGCCTTCCGGGCCGGCGTCTACTCGGTGCCGCGGGGGCAGAGCGAGGCCGCGTACGCGATCGGCATGCGCAAGAGCCAGGTGATGGGCCAGGTCCTGATGCCGCAAGCGGCCCGAGCCATGCTGCCGGTGATCGTCAGCCAGCTGGTCGTGCTGGTCAAGGACACCGCGCTGGGCTACATCATCTCGTACAGCGAGCTGATCCAGCTGGGCGTCAACAACCTCTCGGCCAACTTCGGCAACGTCCTGCAGGCCGCGATCGTGGCCGCGATCATCTACATCCTGGTCAACTTCGCGCTCACCACGTTCGCCGGCTGGCTCAGCCGTCGCACCCGGCGCAAGGGGCGCACGCCTCGCGCGGCCGGCGCCGACGTGCGGCAGGTGGCCATCGAGCCCGGCCTCGGCGGAGGCGGCGGCGGCGCGACGTAGCTCTCGCTGGTGGCCCTGGGGTTTGCTCCGGGGCCACCACGCTTGACATGCTGCCGTCATGATCTCCGCGGACGACGTCATCAACGAGCCTTTGCGGGCCCAGTTCGAGGTCTTTCTCGACGAGCACCGGCAGGCGCTGCACGACTGCCTCGACGATCTCACCGAGGAACAGGTCCGCCGCTCGCTCGTGCCGTCCCGCACCACCCTGCTCGGCCTGCTGAAGCACGCGACCTTCGTCGAGAAAGTCTGGTTCGACGAAGCGGTGACCGGGCGGTCCCGTTCCTCGATCGGCATCCCGCTGGATCCCGACGAATCGTTCATTCTGGATGATTCAGACACGATTGCTTCGGTACGGGCGTCTTTCCTGTCGGCCTGTGCTGCGTCTCGCCGGGCGGCCGCGGCTCTCGATCTTGACGACGAGCTGACCGGCAACCGCCGCGGGCCGGCGCCGCTGCGCTGGGTCTATCTGCACCTGCTGCGCGAACTGGCGCAGCACTGCGGGCACGCCGACATCCTGCGCGAGCAGCTGGGGCTAACGAGCGAGCTCGGTGACTCGTGACTCGCGGACGACCGTGACCCGGATCTGACCCGGATAGGTCAGCTCCTCCTCGATCTGCTTGGCGACGTCGCGGGCCAGCACGGCGGCGCCGATGTCGTCGATGTCGTCCGGGCGCACCATGACCCTGATCTCGCGCCCGGCCTGCATCGCGAAGACCTTGTCGACGCCGACCTTGCTCGCCGCGATCTCCTCGATGCGTTCCAACCGCTTGACGTACGCCTCCAGGCTCTCCCGCCGGGCCCCCGGCCGGCCGCCCGAACACGCGTCGGCGGCCTGGGTCAGCACCGCCTCGATCGTCTGCGGCTGCACCTCGTTGTGGTGCGCCTCGATCGCGTGGACCACGTCGTCCGACTCGCCGTACTTGCGGGCCAAGTCGGCGCCGATCAGCGCGTGGCTGCCCTCGACCTCGTGGGTGAGCGCCTTGCCGATGTCGTGCAGGAAGGCTGCCCGCCGCATCGACGGGATGTCGAGGCCCAGCTCGGCCGCCATGATGCCGGCGATGTGAGCGGTCTCGACCAGGTGCTTGAGCACGTTCTGCCCGTAGCTGGTGCGGTAGCGCAGCCGGCCCAGCAGTTTGGCCAGCTCGGGATGCAGGTCGGTGATGCCGACGTCGACCAGCGCCTCCTCGGCGGCCCGGTCGCACAGCTTCTCGACCTCATTCTTGGCACTGTCGAAGACCTCCTCGATGCGGTGCGGGTGGATCCGCCCGTCGAGGACCAGCTTTTCCAGCGTCAGCCGGCCCACCTCGCGGCGCACCGGATCGAAGCAGGACAGCAGCACCGCCTCGGGAGTGTCATCGATGATCAGGTTGACGCCGGTGACCGACTCGAACGCCCGGATGTTGCGGCCCTCGCGGCCGATGATCCGGCCCTTCATCTCGTCACTCGGCAGGTGCAGCACGCTGACCACGCTCTCGGCGGTCTGCTCGCTGGCGATCCGCTGGATGGCGTCGACGACGATGTGCCGGGCCCGGGTGTCGGCCGTGTTCTTGGCTTCGCTCTCGATGTCGCGGACCAGGATCGCGGCCTCGCGCTTGGCCTGCGCCTCGATGCCGTCGATCAGCTCGACCCGGGCCGTCTCGGCGGTCAGGCCGGCGATCCGCTCGAGCTCGCGGCGTTTCGACTCCTCGGCGCCGGCCAGCTCGGACTCGCGGTTGGCCAGGGCCGTCTCGCGGGAGACCAGATCGGCGTCCATGGTCGCGAGGCGGCGCTCACGCTCGACCAGACGTTCCACCTCGTCGGCGTGCTGGCGCTCGCGCTCGTCTATCCGCGCGGCGCGCCGCTCGACCTCGGCTGCGTGCTCCTTGGCGGTCGTGTTGACCAGGGCGACCTCGCGCTCACCCTGGCGGCGGGCGGCCGAGCGGACCTGCTCGGCGTCGGCCTCGGCCTGGCGGTGGGCGTGCTCGAGAATCGTGTCGGCCTCGCTGTGCGCGGCCTCGAGAACCCGGCGGGCCTCGGCGCGGGCGGAGCTGGCTTCGGCCTTGGCGGCAGCCGCCTCGGCGCGTACGGAAGCGGCTTTGGCATTGGCGTCGTCGACCTTGGCCAGGGCGTCGTCGACGGCCTGACCCTGACGGCCCTGGGCATCGGCTCGGGCACTCTGCAGCTGGCGTAGCGCGCGAGCGCCGAACACCATTCCTGCCACCACGAAGATGGCGAGTACGACGATCGCCACCACCAGCACCCAGTCCAGGGCGGTCGTCATGCGCCGCGTCTCCCTTCGGCCGCCCCGCGCGCGTTTGAGCGCACGCAGGACCATCTGCGGGATGCCCGACCAAGGCAGACGACGACCGCAGGCGACATCGAACCGGCGAGTGCCTTTTGAGCACGCCGGGGCCGACCGCCATATGTCAGGCCCTCGGCGGTGCGGTCCGGTGCCGAGGGCGGCATCGACGACCCCTCTCGGGAGCCAAGTGATGCCGTAATGTAATGCGATCTATGTTGTGCCTGTTGCATGCGATGGTCGAACAAACCTTGTGTAACGCGAGGCTAGGTCGCGAGTGCCACTTCGGTCAAGGATCCATGATTTGGCAGCGGATGGGACTTAGGGCACAGATTTGCTTACGCCCAGCTCACGACCGGGGCGGGCATTTCAGGCGTACCGGGACCAGAGATCGCGCATCGGTTCCCACTTCTCACCCAGACCGTCATTCCAGTACGCCAGCAGGTAGACCCCCACGGGAGTCTGCGCGTCGTCCCACCACATGCCGGCGATTGTCCTGGTGGTGCCACTCTCGGTGAGGCGGTAGGCGTACTCCAGGTAGGTGCCGGTCGTACGCCCCGAAGGAGTCGGGCCCACGGTCGTGGCGGCCACCCCCGGAGTAAGAGCAGGAGAGTCGACGACTCGGCCGAGAACCTTGCCCCGAGCCTTGTCCCGGTCGGCGAGCGTGCCGTATTCGACGAAGATCGCGCTCATCCCGTCGATCGTGCACCGGACGCGGACCTTCTCCCCCTCATTGGTTCTGGGTCGCGAGCAGGTCGACAGGTAGGGCAGCCAGCCCTCGGAGATCGCGGTGAGCGAGGTGCCGGCGAAAGCGGGCTGGTTGACTGAGGCCTGGTTCTGCTCGAAGAGGCCGAGCCCGCCGCCGGGGGCAGGGGCCTGGGAACCGGACCGGGCCACACCGGGGGCGGTGGCCCGCCCGGCGAAAAAGCCACCGGTGCCGAAGAGAAGCAGGCCCGCCACCAGGCCGGCGAGAAGGCCGAGCACCAGCCGGTTGCGTTCCGGCGGCGGGGACGGCTCGATGCGGCGGCCGGGTGGGGCCGAGAAACCGTACCGGGTGTCGCTCCAGCTTTCGCGCTGCTCTTCCGTTCCCTCGCCGCCGCCGCCGCGGAACGGGCCATAGGCCGGGCCGGCGCCGCTGGTCGGATAGGGCGGCCCGGATGGCGTGCCCGGGTAGGGGCTCCCGCTCGTGGGGTGCGCCCCGCTGCCGCCACTGGTCGGGAACGGGCTGCCGCTCGCCGGAACCGGGCCACCACTGACGGGGTGCGAGATGCCACTCGCAGGGTGCGTAACGCCGCTGACGGGGTGCGGGACGCCGCTCGCTGGATGCGAAATGCCGCTGGTCGGCGTGGGGTCGCCGCTTGCACGGTATGGGGTGGCGCCGCCTGCCGGGTACGTAGTCCCGCTGATTGGCGCAGGGTCGCTGTTAGTCCAGTACGGGGCGGTGACGTCCGCTGGGTGCGGAATGCCGCTGGCGGAGCTCGGGCCAGCGCCACTTGCCGCGTGGGTAAACCCGCTCTCGGGACTCGGAGCGGTGACGGGCGCTCCAGTCACGGGACCGCTGCCGGTTGCTGGAGTGGGGGCGGCGTTCGCGGGGCCACCGCCAGCGGGGGCGTAGGTATAAGGCGTGGTCGGCGTGGCGTAAGGGGTGCCCGGCGAGGGCGGACCGCTCGAGTAGTGCGGGGCGGCGGGGCCGTCACCATGCGGGCCTGGCGACGGTGGCGCGCTCGCGGCGGGGTCGGGTTGCTCCTGCGGCGCGGGCCCGGCGGCCCGAGGAACCTGCGGCGGAACGCTCGCCTCGGCAGGCTGCGGCGCGCCGATCGGGGCGGTCGGCTCGGCACCCTCCGGGAAGGGACCGCGGGCCCGCCCACTGCCCTGCGAGTGCTCGGTCACAGTGTCGAATTCTATCAATCAGTGGCGAACGCCGATGTCCGCCGTTACCTGGGAATTCGATCAATCTCGATCGCCATCGTGGCCCGACGAACAAGGCCCACGGCGACCGACTGGGCGAGTTCCGGCACGGCAATGACGTCTCCATGCCAGTCACCGGAAGGCCGCCACCACCGCCACTGGTGTCGGCGTCCGTGTCGGTGTCGTCGGGCGGCGGCGTCTTAACCGGCCCACCGCCGGCGGCGGGTCTCACCCGGCCCGTCGTCGCCGGGAGGCGTCTCAGTGCCGCCACCATCGTCGCCGGCATTCCGGTGGTGGGGAGCGGCGTGGAGGTCGGGGTCAGGAAGTGGGGTCGGGGTCAGGAAGTGGGGTCGGCGTCGGAGGCCATGGCGTCGGGGTCGATCTGGTCGGCGAATTCGGCTGCTTCGGCGTCGCGGGCGGCCAAGGCGTCCTTGACAGCGCGAATGGCGACTCCGGCTGAGTAACCCTTGCGGGCCAGCATGCCGACCAGGCGACGGAAGACCGCGTCGGGCGGGCCGGACGCGGTGCGCAGCTTGCGGTCGACCAAGGCGCGGGCGGTTGCCGCCTCATCGTCGTCGCCGACCGACTCGAGGGCCTCGCTCGCGACCTCGGCGTCGACGCCTCGCTGCCGCAGCTCGTTGGCGAGCGCACGACGGGCCAGCCCGCGGCCCTGATGCCGGCTGGAGACCCAGGCCCGCGCGAAGGCCGCGTCGTCGATGATGCCGACCTCGTCGTAGCGGTCGAGCACCTCGGCGATCACTTCTTCGGAAATCTCTTTACGCGCGAGCACCTTGGCCAGCTCGACGCGGGTGCGCGGGCGGACCGCGAGCTGCCGCAGACAGATCTCACGCGCCCGCTCGCTCTCGGGCTGTTCCGGCTTTGCAGCCCCGCCGCTGCCCGGCGCGCGCTCTCCACTGCCGTCGCCGCCACGATGGCCGCCGCGACGCGCTCCCCCGAAGCCGCCCCGGCCGGATTCACCGAACCCACCGCGACCCGAATCGACCGGATCTGCACCACCGATGCCTGCCGAGCCACCCCGTCGCCCGCCGCCGGACAAATCATCGCCGCCGCCCGGACCGCGCCGCCCCCCGCCGCCGGACAAATCTTCACTGCCGACCGCTCTGCTCCATCTGCCACCGCGGGACGAATCGTCGCTGCCGACCGGACCACTCCATCTGCCGCGGCCGGACGAATCCACGTTGCTGCGCCGGCCGCGGTTGTATGGGCCGGGGTCGAGAGGGCGGAAGCCGCCGCGTTCCGGGTCGCCGGGGGTGTCGGGTTCGGCGGCGGTCAAGGCGTCTGAGGTGGGGATACCGCCCGGCGAGGCCCGTCGGCGACGGGTGGGAACGTTGCCGCGTTCCGGATCGTCGTCGGTGGTGGGCTCGCCGGGCGGGTGCTCATCGTAGGCGTGGGCGGAGCGGGGTGGGAGAGGATCCCACCCGCGCCCGGAACGCGCGCCTCGTCGGGCCGGCATGGAGGGTTACCTCGATCAGAAGTCGACTGGCGGCAGCTCGGGGCCACCAGCAGCGTCACCGGTGGTCTGGCCGACGCCCAGCTTCTCGAGGATCTTCTTCTCGATCTCGGCCGCGACGTCCGGGTTCTCCTTGAGGAACTCGCGCGCCTTTTCCTTGCCCTGGCCCAGCTGGTCACCGTCGTACGTGTACCAGGCGCCGGACTTGCGGATGATGTTCTGCTCGACGCCGACGTCGATCAGCGAGCCCTCGCGCGAGATGCCCTTGCCGTACATGATGTCGAACTCGGCCTGCTTGAACGGCGCGGCCACCTTGTTCTTGACCACCTTGACACGGGTCCGGTTACCGATGACGTCGGTGCCGTCCTTGAGGCTCTCGATGCGTCGCACATCGAGACGAACCGAGGAGTAGAACTTCAGCGCGCGGCCACCGGTCGTCGTCTCGGGCGAGCCGAACATGACGCCGATCTTTTCGCGGAGCTGGTTGATGAAGATCGCGGTCGTGCCCGAGTTGCTGAGGATGCCGGTGATCTTGCGGAGTGCCTGGCTCATGAGCCGGGCCTGGAGGCCGACGTGACTGTCGCCCATCTCGCCCTCGATCTCGGCCCGCGGCACGAGCGCGGCCACCGAGTCGATGACGATGATGTCGAGCGCGCCGGAGCGGATCAGCATGTCGGCGATCTCGAGCGCCTGCTCGCCCGTGTCGGGCTGGGAGACCAGGAGCGCGTCGGTGTCGACGCCGAGATTCTTCGCGTACTCCGGGTCGAGCGCGTGCTCGGCGTCGATGAAGGCCGCGATGCCGCCGTTGCGCTGGGCGTTGGCCACAGCGTGCAGGGCGACCGTCGTCTTACCGCTGGATTCCGGTCCGTAGATCTCGATGACCCGGCCGCGCGGCAGGCCGCCGACGCCGAGTGCCACGTCGAGCGCGATGGATCCGGTCGGGATGATCGCGGTCTCCACGACCGGACGCTCACCCAGGCGCATCACCGAGCCCTTACCGAACTGCTTGTCGATCTGTGCCAACGCCAGATCGAGAGCTTTGTCCCGGTCAGGTCCTGCCACCATGTCCGCCACCCCTGTACCCGATTTAACGGTCGTCTTCGCCGATGCGTTTCTGTTCATCGCCACGGGCACCAAGGTAGGCGGTGGGTATGACAAAAATCAGCCGCCCTGCCCGAGCTGTGGATAACTGAGCCCTGTGGACAATAGCCGAACACGTGTACGACTAACGAGTGACACGCCAGAACGGGTGTGCTAAAAACGGGTCATCGCAGGCGGGAAGGCACCCGATCGGGGTACGCGGCGACAACTGCGCGCCAAATAGTGGCGGTCTCGATACCGTCTGTAATCGCTTTATCGATCGTCCGGTCGCCGAGGGCCGAAAAAGATTGGTCCGCGGCGATGCTTCGCGCATAGGCCGCCCCGAAAACTTCTCCGAGTCGCGACCAGAATTCCGTCAAACGCACCCCACGAGCCTACTCAGCGCCGCGGCCGCACCCCCACCCCCGCGCGAACCGTGAGAAGGGCCTCAGGCCAGGGCGGCCGCCGCGATCTTCAGGTCGTCGACCAGCGTGCGATAGGCCGTCTCCCGATCGTCCGCCCGCAGCACGGCCGACGGGTGGAAGGTGGCCAGCGCCTGGATCTCGCCGATCGGGAAGTCCTCCGGGTGCTGGGCCGACGCCGGCCAGGGCATCAGGCGGCCCCGCTGCTGGGTGACCCGGAACGACGGCCCCAGCAGGGCCCGGCCCGCGGTCGCTCCGAGGATGACCACCAGCTCGGGCTTGAGCAGCGAGAACTCGGCCACCAACCAGGGGCGGCAGGCGGTGATGTGCGCCGGGCCGGGGTTTTGGTGGATGCGCCGGCTGCCGCGCAGCTCGAACCGGAAGTGCTTGACCGCGTTCGTGATGTAGACGTCGGTCGCGTCGAGGCCGGCGTCGTCGACGGCCTCGCGCAGGAGGCGGCCGGCGGGCCCGACGAAGGGCAGGCCCTTCTGATCCTCGATGTCGCCGGGCTGCTCGCCCACCAGCACCAGCCGGGCGTTCGGCGCGCCCCGGCCGAAGACGGTCTGAGTGGCGTCGGCGTGCAGCTCACAACCCTCGCAGCCGGCTGCGGCGGACTTGAGCTGATCGATGCTCTGCGGCTCGGCCGGCACCCACTGCTGCGCGCCGACCGGCGCGTCGGTCCTTGGCATGGACAAGGTTCTACCCGATAGGGCAGCGAAGAAGCATCTTGGCACCCGAACGAGTCGGCCATCGGCTCACCGGGCCGAGGCGTAGTGGTCGGACGGACCGACGGCGGCGGCCACCGCGGCGGCCAGGGCCGGGATCTCCCCCTCGGCCAGCGGGCCGATCGAGATGCGGATGCCCGGCGGCGTGGCCAGGCGGAACAGCGAGCCGGGGGCCACCGCCCAGCCGGCCTCGCGCAGCAGACCGACCGCGCGGGTCTCGTCGGGGACCGGCACCCAGACATTGATGCCGGTGTCGGCCTCGGCGGGGATGCCCCGCATCCGCAAGGCATGGTTCAAGGCCCGACGACGATGACCGTACGTCTCGGCGGCCTCCTCGACCGCGGCCGTGACCTCCTCGTCCTCCCACAGATGCAGCAGCACGCGCTGGAGGACTGTGGACACCCAGCCCGAGCCGACACGCGTGCGGCCGACGACCCGGGCGATCGTAGCCTGGTCGCCGGCGAGCAGAGCGATGCGCAGGTCGGGGCCGAACGGCTTGGAAGCCGAACGGACGGCGGCCCACGAGTCGGTGACCGGGCCGATGCAGTGCGGCGGCGCCTCGGCCAGCTCGGCGGCATGATCGTCCTCGATCACCAGGACGTCGGGATGATCGCCGAACAGGGCGCGCAGGGACGCGGCGCGTGAGGCGCTGACGGCGGCGCCGGTCGGATTTTGCGCGCGCACGGTGATGACCGCGGCCCGGGCGCCGGCCTGCAGCGCAGCGGCCATGGCGGCCTCGTCGGGACCCTCACGATCAACGACGACCGGCAGCGTACGCAACCCGAGCGCGGCCAGCAGGTCGAGCAGATTGGACCAGCCCGGATCCTCGACCGCGACCGCGTCGCCCGACCGCAACCGGCTGGTGAGCAGCCGTTCGATGGCGTCGAGGGTGCCGGAGGTGACGGTGATCTCGGCGTCGCCGGCCGGGATGCCGTCGCCGACCAGGCGCGGGCGGGCCGCCTCGATCAGCTCGGGCATGGTGGCCGAGGACGCATACGACTGGGGTGGGCTGTTGGTCTCGGCGACCGCTCGCAGCGCCCGGCCCAGCGGCGGCAGGAGCGCGACGTCGGGCTCGCCGGAGGAGAGGTCGCGCACGTCGTCGGGGACGGGCAGGCGGAGCGCGGAGCGCGGCCCGGCCACCGGCGGGCGCGATCGGATGCGGGTGCCGCGGCGGCCCTCGGTCTCGACCACGCCGCGTTGCCGCAGCTCCTGATAGGCCTTGGAGACCGTGGCCGGGCTGACGTGGAGGGCGTCGGCGAGCACCCGGACCGACGGCAGGGCCGCGCCGAAGATCCAGTCACCGCGCCGGACACCGTCCTCGATGCTGGCGGAAATCGAAGCGGCGCTGTCTCCACTCACCTGATACTGTGCTGGCACAAGACAAATCCTGTACTAGCACAGAGACAAAAGCAAGCCGGACAGATCAAGATCAGCAGGGAGGCCCGATGTCCGACCTCTATACGCGGACGAGCCGCACCACCGCCACCCGCATGCGCGACCGCATGCACTACGACCGTGATCTGGCCCACGCCGTTCTCGACGAGGCATACGACTGCACCGTGGGTTTCGTGGTCGACGGTGAGCCGCGCCTGCTGCCCACGCTGCACGTCCGGGTCGGCGAGACGCTCTATCTGCACGGGTCGTCCGGCGGGCGGATGGGTCTTTCGGTCCGGCACGGCGAGGTCCCGGTCGCGGTCAGCGTCACCCTGCTCGACGGCTTGGTCTACGCCCGATCCCAGGTGCATCACAGCGCCAACTACCGGTCGGTGGTGGTGCACGGCCCCGCGCGGCTGGTGACCGATCCGGACGAGAAACGGTCCGCGATGGACGCGCTGGTCGACAAGGTCGGCGCGGGCCGGGCCGCCGACAGCCGTCCGCCCGACCGGCAGGAGATGGCCCAGATCAGCGTGCTCGCGCTTCCGCTCGAGGAGGTGTCGGCGCGCGTCCGCGTCGGTGGCGTCGTCGACCAGGAGGAAGACCTGCCGTTGCCGCACTGGGCCGGGGTGCTGCCGCTGCGCCGGGTGTTCGGCCCGCCGGTGACCGATGCCGGGGTCTCCGTCGACACTCCGGCCTATCTGCCCGGCGGCGATCTGCCCTGGGCGGCTCCGGTGCCGCTGACCGGCCGGCATGTCCGGCTCGAACCACTCACCCTCGGGCACGCCGCCGGTCTGGTCGAGGCGCTCGGCGACGACGAGGTCTGGCGGCACCTGCCCACCTATCGGCCGCAGACTGTCTCGGCGATGCGCGACTATCTCACCGGGCTGCTGCGGGCCCGATGGACCGGCAGCCAGATCGCCTGGGCCCAGATCGACCCGGCCACCGACCGCGTGATCGGCATGACCAGTTATCACGACATCGATCCGGACAGGCGGGCGCTGGCGATCGGGCACACCGCTGTGGGCAAGCCGTGGTGGCGCACGGGGGTCAACACGGAGGCCAAGCTGCTGCTGCTCGAGCACGCCTTCGACGTGCTCGGCGCCGAGCGGGTGTTCTGGTACGCCGACATTCTCAACGAGCGCTCCCAGCAGGCGATCGCCCGGCTCGGCGCGGTCCGCGAGGGGGTGCTGCGGCGGCACAAGAAGCGGCCGGACGGTTCGTGGCGCAACACCGTAGTGTTCGGCCTGACCGTCGACGAGTGGCCGGCCGCCGGCGATCGGCTGCGGGAACGACTGGCCGCGGGGGGATCCGCCGCGGTCGCGGTGCTCTAGGAGAACGCGATGCTGGGGATAACCGACTTCTGGACGTACGTGATCGGCACGATGGCGATCATCCTGCTGCCCGGGCCCAACTCGATCTTCGTGCTCTCGGTCGGCGCGCGCCGCGGTGTGCGGGCGGGCTATCAGGCCGCGGCCGGCGTCTTCCTGGGCGACACCGTGCTGATGGTTCTGTCAGCGGCCGGTGCGGCGTCGCTGCTGCGCACTTATCCGCCGTTGTTCCTGGTCATCAAGTACGCCGGGGCGGCCTATCTGTTGTGGGTCGGGTTCGGCATCGTCCGCGGCGGCTGGCGCAAGTGGCGTGACCGGGGCGAGCCGGCGGCCGTGGCCACCGAGGTCGAGGAGCCGGCCGAGCTGCGCAGCCCGTTCCGCCGGGCGGCCGTGATCAGCCTGCTCAACCCGAAGGCGATCCTGTTCTTCGTCTCGTTCTTCATCCAGTTCGTCGAGCCCGGCTACGCCCATCCGGCCCTGTCGTTCCTGATCCTGGGCGCGGTGGTCCAGCTCTTCAGCGCGATCTACCTGACGGCCCTGATCTTCGGGGGTCGCTTCCTGGCGGGTCAGTTCCAACGGCGACGGCGCCTGGCCGCGGGTGCGGCGGCCGGGGTGGGCGCGCTGTTCGTCGGCTTCAGCATCAAGCTGGCCACCGCCAGCGTCGGCTGACGCCCCCGTCCCACCCGGAAAAGCGGCACGCGGGAAAGCGGCGCCCCGAGCGAAGTCGGGGCGCCGCGAATGCGTTACGCGCTTGGCGTCACTCGTCGCCGCCGCCGTCGTCGCCCTCGTCGTCGCCGAAGGCGCCGTCCATGGCCTCGCCGAGGATCATGCCCCCGACCACGCCTCCGGCCACGCCCGCGGCCATGCCGCCCATGCCCATGCCGCCGCCGTGGCCCCGGCGGTAGTGGCCGTGATGCCCATAACCGCCATGACCGCCGTGGCCGCCATAGCCCGGAGCGCCGTGGCCGCCGAAGCCGGCCGCGCCGCGCATGCCCTGGTAACGACCTGCGGCCTCGGTGACCCACTGCTCGACCACGGCGGCCCAGTCCGTCGTGTCCGCGTCGGCGTGCGAGACGCGGAAGCGACCGTACGAGTCATGCCCGGGGGCCAGGAAGCCGCCGCGCTTGTCGAACTCGAGGATCACCTCGACGCCCTGCGGGTCGGCGATGAACGTGACCTCGACCTCGTTGATCGCACCCGCGTACTGCGGCGGCGGGTAGAACTCGATCTCCTGGTAGAACGGCAGCGTCATCCGTACGCCGTAGATCGCCCCTCGCTCGAGGTCCGCGCTCTTGAAGCGGAAACCCAACCGCGCGAACGCGTCCAGGATGCGCTCCTGGGCCGGCAGCGGGTGCACCGCCACGTGGTCCAGGTCGCCCTTGTCGACGGCCTTGGCCACGGCGAGCTCGGTCCGCAGCCCCAGCGTCATGCCGTGCAGCCGCTGGCCGTAGACGTCGGTGATCGGCGTCTCCCACGGCATCGGGAACGAGAACGGCAGGTCCCGCTGCTCGCCCTTGCGCAGCTGGAAGGCGCCGGCCACGGGCAGCCGGTGGAACTCGATGAGGCTGTCGCCGTGCTCCGACTCGACCCGGGTGACCAGGCCCAGCACGACGCCTTCGATGGTGACGTCGTGGTCGCCGCCGGCGATCCGCACCTGGCCCTCCAGGGGCAGACCGGGTCGCGTGTTCGGGTTGGCCAGCACGGTGTCGACGGTCGGGCCGCCGGCGCCGAAGGCGCGCATCATCTTCTTGAAAACCACCGGATCATTCCTCCTTGAATTTGCGATGGGGTGGCTTGAACTGTGGGAACGCGAGGGCGCGGGCGCTCAGGCGTTCGCGGTGGCGGGCAGGTCGTCGGTCTCGTCGTCGAAACGGCCGATCACCTGCTCCAACAGGTCTTCCAGGGCCACGAACCCGACCTGGGCGACCCCCTCGGTGCCGGCTTCGGCCGAGGCCGTCACGATGGCCAGCTGGGCCCGGTTGGCCCGCAGCGCGGCGACCGCCTGGACCACGTTGACCCCGGCGTCGAGCAGGAAGGCGGGCTCCATCAGCTCGCCCGCCGTCGCGTCCCGGCCGGCCGCCGACGCCCGGACGACCTCACGCACGTGCACGAGGCCGGTCACCTGATCGCCGGCCCCGGTGACCGCGAGCCGCGACCGCCCGCTCGTCAGCGACGCCAGTTCGACGTCCGCGACCGAGGCCGTCACCGGCACCGACACCAGCTGGGCCGTCGGCAGCATGACGTCGCGCACCGGCAGCGAGCCGAGCGCGAGCACGCTGGTGAGCAGCTCGCTCTGTTCGGCCTCGATCAGGCCCTCGGCCCGCGACCGGTCGAGCAGGATGCGCATCTCGGCCGGGCCGTGCGCCTGCGCCAACTGGTCCTGCGGGTGCACGCCGAACGGGCGCAGACACGCGTTGGCCAGCCAGTTCAGCACTCGCAGGGCCGGGCCGACCACCCTCGCGTACGCCCGGAAGGGCAGCGCCAGCATGATGGCCGAGCGCTCCGGGTGGGTGATGGCCCACGACTTCGGCATCATCTCGCCGATCACCAGGTGCAGGAACGTGACGATCACCAGCGCGAGCAGGAACGCGATCACATGGCTGGCCACCTCGGGCAGACCGATCGCCTCCAGGGCCGGGCCGAACAGGTGCTCGAGCGACGGCTCGGCCAGCGCGCCCAGACCCAGCGAGCACAGCGTGATGCCGAGCTGGGCGCCGGCCAGCATGACCGACAGGTCGCGGGTGCCGTCGAGCGCGGCCTTGGCCGCCCGGCTGCCCGAGGCGGCGGCCTGTTCGAGGCGGTGCCGCTTGCTCGCCACCAGGGCGAACTCGGCCGCGACGAAGAAGGCGTTGCCGATCAGCAGCAACGTGACCCAGAGCGCGTTCATCGTGAGATCCGAACCGTGAGCGGGACGTGGCGGTCGACGCTTTCCACGCGTACGGAAAGGGACCCGCCGTTGAGGGTGACCGAATCGCCGGCCTCGGCCACCCGCCCGAGCCGGGCCAGCACCAGGCCGGAGACCGTTTCGTAGTCGTCGCCGAGCGGCAGGTCGACACCGGTGGCATCGGTGATCTCGTCGATCCGCCAGCGGGCGGGGACGAGCCAGGAGCCGTCGGCCTGGCGCACCGGGGCGGGCTCGGCCTCGTCGTCCTCGTCGCGGATCTGGCCGACCAGCTCCTCGGCGATGTCCTCGAGCGTGATGATGCCGGCGAAACCGCCGAACTCGTCGACGACGCAGGCCAGCTGGCGGTGGGCGGCGCGCAGCCGCTCGAGCACGGCCGGCAGCCGCAGCGACGACGGGACCAGGACCGGCGCCGACATCACGGACGTGACCGGGACGGTCGAGCGGTCGGCCGGGGCGATCGCCAGGATGTCCGCGATGCCGACGACGCCGACGATCTCGTCGACCTCCTCGCCGCGCACCGGGAAGCGGGAGCGGTGGGTGTCGAGCATGGCGACCACGTCGGCCGCGGTCGCGGTGACCGGCACGGTGTGCACGTCGACCCGGGGCACCATGGCCTCGACGGCGGTGCGCCCGCGGAAGTCGAGGCCGCGGTCGAGCAGCGTGGAGAGCTCGGCGTCGAGGCCGCCGTTGGCGCGCGACTCGCGGATGATCTGCTCGAGATCCTCCTCGGTGGCGCCTTCGGGCAGCTCCTCGATCGGCTCGATGCCGAGGCGGCGCAGCAGGCCGGCGGCGGTGCGGTCGAAGAGCCGGATCACCGGGCCGAACACGGTCAGGTAGATCAGGGTCGACCGGCTGAGCGACTTGGCCAGGGCCTCGGCCCGCGCGATGGCCAGGTTTTTCGGGGCCAGCTCGCCGAGCACCATCTGGACGACGGTCGCGATGAGCAGGGCCGCGGCGACCGAGAGCGGCATGCTCACCGAGGTCGGCACGCCGGCCCCGCCGAGCAGGTCGGACAGCCCCTCACCGAGGAACGGCTCGGCGATGTAGCCGACGAGCAGGGCGGTGACGGTGATGCCGAGCTGGGAGCCGGACAGCACGAAAGAGAGTCGTTCGGTGACTTTGAGGGCTCGGACTGCCGCTTGGTCGCCCTGCTCGGCGTCTCGGCGCAGGCGGCCGCGGTCAGCCGCGACATAACCGAATTCCTGCGCCACGAAATAGCCGGTGACGGCGGTCACCACAAGCACCAGGAGAAGGCCGGTGAGGATCAACACGGCGGAAGGGATCTGACGGGGAGCCGGGCCGAGCCCGGCTGTCTACTGCCGATCATGGAGAAAGACGTTAACAAGCAAGGCTGAAGAGTGGCTGTGAGTCACCTGGCCGACGGGGCCGCCAAGAACGAGGTCAGCACCATGCTGATCTTGGCCGCGTCGCCCGTCCAGTCGAAGTCGCGGGTGGCCCAGCTGATCGCGAAGCCGCGGTCGGCCTTGGCGAACCAGCGAGTCTGGGCGTGCATGAGAACGCCGTCCCGCTGGTATCGGAACTCCCAATCCGCGACCTTGCCGACCAGGGGCCTCCGGCCGAGCGTCACCCGCTCGTACCCGGGGAGCGCGCCCGCCTTTTTCAGCCGGGCCTCCTCGGCCAGGCAGGCCTTCTCCGGATCGCCGAGCGGGTCACGCCCGATGTCCAGGCTCAGCACGGTGTCGCCGACCGGATCACGGAAGCAGTACGACGTGCCGATGCGCTGATACGTCCACCCGTCCGGCACCGGCATGCGGAAGCCGGAGCCGTTGGAGAAGTAGGACCAGCTCTCGGGCAGCAGGTATTCGGCGTCCTCACGCTGCGCGCCACGCTGCGGGGTGGTCGGCAGATTCTTCGGCTCGGGGCGGTCACAGACCACGGCGGAGAAACCGGTGGCAGCGGTCACCGGAGGGGACGGAACGGCGGCGCTCGCGGGCGGCAGGGACGTCGTCGAGTCGTCGTCGCGCACCAGGTAGCCCGCGAGGATGCCGCCGATGCCGAGCACCGCGACCAGGGCGAGACCGGTGGCGACCAGGCCGGGACGGGCGTGGTTCCGGGTGGGCGGAGGGGGTGGGGACGGCGGCGGGACGGTGACCTCCGGGGCCACCGACCGGACCGCGTCCGACTGATCGATCTCGGCTCCGATCACCGCGCGCACCCGCCGGGGCGACGGCACTCGGGGCGGGGCCGGGGTGGACGCGACGATCATGCGGAGGCGACGATCGACCTCGGTGGCGGTGAGCCTGTCCCGGGGCTCGCGGCGCAGCAGGCCGGTCAGCACCGGGCCCAGCATCCCGGCCCGGGCCGGGGGATCCGGCTCCTCCGTGGCCAGCGCCATCAGCGTGGCCATCGCATTTTCGCGGGCGTAGGGCGATCGGCCCTCGACGGAGGCGTAGAGCGTCGCGCCCAGCGACCACAGGTCGGACTCGGGGGTCGAGGTGCCGTCGCGGGCCCGCTCGGGCGACACGTACTGCGGGGAGCCGACGACCAGGCCGGGGCCGGTGACGGCACCGTCGTCCACGAAGGTGGCGAGACCGAAGTCGGTCAGCACAACCCGGCCGTCGGTGCCGATCAGCACGTTGTGAGGCTTCACGTCGCGGTGCAGGACGCCCGCGGCGTGCGCCGCCCGCAAGGCGTCGAGCAGGGCCACGCCGATGCGCGCGGCGGTGGCCGGCGAGAACGGGCCGTCCTCGTTGATGACCTGGTGCAGCGAGCGCGAGGCCACGTACTCCATGACTATCCACGGCAGGCCGTCGGCGTGCACCACGTCATAAATACGTACGACATGGGGGTGATTGAGGCGGCCGGCGCTGCGAGCCTCGCGGAGCGTGCGGTCGCGCAACCGGGCGCGTTCCTCGTCGGTCATCCACTCGGGCGGGACGAACTCCTTGACCGCGACGTCCCGGTCGAGCATCTCGTCACGGGCCAGCCAGACCCGGCCCATGCCACCGGAGCCGACCGGCTCGCCGAGACGATACCGACCCGCGACGAGCATGCGTGCGACCGCCATCCCGCCCCCACCCGTCGACTCGCTTCCCACAGTAATCACGCCTTACCCACGAGCGGAACGACGATCACCCGGCTACCGCGTAGACCACGAGATTGTCGCGATAGGAGCGGAGCGAATGGTCGAAGACACCACCGCACGTGATGAGCCGTAGCTGGCGGTCCGGGGTCGGCCCGTACACCTCGTCGGTCGGGAATTCGGACTTCGGATACCACCGGATTGCCGTCACGGTGAAGCTGACGGTCGCGCCGCCGCGCACGACGTCGATCTTGTCGCCGGCGGTCAGCTCGCGCAGCCGGTAGAAGACGGCCGGGCCGGCTTTCGAGTCGACGTGGCCCGCGATGACGGCCGGCCCGTTGTCACCGGGGGCGGTGCCGTCGGCATACCAGCCGGCCTTGGCGAACGTCTTGGGCGGTTGCAGGGCACCGTCGCCGCCGATCCGCAGCGTCTCGAGCGAGGTATCGATCTTGACAGCGCCGATCCGCAGCCTGGTCGGGACGCCGGACGGGGCGGCGGCCACGCTTCCGAAGGGGTCACCGGCGGGTCGTTCGACGGGGGTGCCGGCGGCTGACGTCGCGGGGGCGGCGGCCTCGGTGCTGGGGTTGTCGGCGACGGCGCCCCACCGGCCCAGGTCGGCGGGCGAGCGGTCGGTCGCGGCGAGATAGCCGGTGCCGGCCACGAAGGCGGCCAGCACCGCCGCCACGGCGGGCAACGCGGCCCGGCACAAACGACTCTTTTTGCGTACGGCGCCAGAACGGTCTTTCGGCGGCGCCGCCTCGGTCTCGGCCCCGGCACCCCTCGGATCAAGGTCAACTTCCGGGTCGCGTACGTCGGAAGGGCCGTCGGCCGGACGCTCAGGGTGACCCTGGGTGTCGTCGGTGGCCGGGGGGAAGACGCGACGGGGGAAGGGCATGGCGGGCTGACCGAGTCTGATCAGGCGGTTCGGCCGGGGCCGCGGGAGCGAGAGCGCGCCCGGCACGGCGGCCCGGGCCTGAACCGTGCGGGGCTTGCCGACCTTGGCCACGCCGCGGGCGATCCAGCCCAGGTCGCCCGGGGTCTCAGCCGGCTCGCCCGGCTCCGACTGCGACCGTAACGGCGGGGCGACGGGGGCGCCGACGGTCGGGCGCAGACCGTTGGCATCGCCGCCGGCCGGAACCCGGATGACCAGGGCCGTCTCCGTGGACTCCTCGGCCGCGGGCTCGGTGGTCACCGGGCCCGCCTCAGGCTGTCTGGAGCCGGCGGCGCAGGGCGATGACCAGGCCGCCTATGAGCACGGCAGCGGCGGCGGAGGCCAGCAGGGCGCCCGGCAGAGGTGAGCGCGAGCTGCTGCCGCCCTCGCCGGTCGCCACGCTGCCCAGCGGGACGGTGCCCTGGCGTTCGGCGTCGACGTGCAGCTCGGGTTTGAGACCGCCCGCGTCGTCGTCCAGCACGACCAGCGAATAGACGCTGCCCGCGCCCAGCGTGCACGGGAGCTCGCTGGTGCGGCCGCCGCCGGTCGGCTCGAGCTGGACGCTCCACTTGCCGGGCTTGACCTCGCGGTAGGACGTGGTGGTGGCGAACTCGACGCCGTCGGCGATCTTGGTGCCGTTCTTGCCGGCGACATCGAGGCGGGGCGCCTTGACCGAGGCCTGGATGATCCGGACCTTCGACCTGCCGGGATCAGGCAGGCGCAGATCGTCCTTGAGGACGCGCAGGCCCAGGTCGGCGAAGCGGCCCACGCCGGCCACCGTGTAGGCGCCGTTGTTCTCGACGCTGACCTGGGTGGTGATCACCGGTTTCTCGGCCGCGGGCGCGCCGGCCTTGCGCATGGCGACCTGGTAGGTGCCGGTGGGCAGGCGCAGATAGCGCGACATGTCGCCGTAGGCGACCGCGCGGAACGTCTGCGGACCGACCGCGCCGGTGTCGGCCTTGAGATAGACGTCGACCGCCGGGGTGTCGGGCGACAGGTGGGCGAGGCGCACATAGCCGTTGCCGGCCGCCGCGTGGGCTGGGGCCGCGCCGAGCGCTCCGGTGGCGACCACGGCGAGCGCCGCTGCCCCGGCAGCGAGGCGCCGCAGCTGTCGGATCGGAAGGGACACGGAGCCTCCTTCATCGATAATGATCATGCTGGTCGGGCGCTGCTCGAGTGGTGACCATGTATATCCACCGCCACTCGACCGCACCATGGTCCTGGAGGTCAAGAGATTCCGCCCGGCGGATGCCCGTCCCGTGCCCGGATGACCGTTACGCAGGGGTTCTGTTTTTGTCGTACCCCCGAGGGAGCATGGTGGGGTGAAAGAAGTACTGGAGCAGTTCGGGCCGGCCACGCGTGAGTGGTTCACCGCTGCGTTCGCCGCGCCCACCGCCGCCCAGGCCGGCGCCTGGCGTGCGGTCGGCGCCGGGCGCAACGCGCTCGTGGTCGCGCCGACCGGCTCCGGCAAGACGCTGGCCGCCTTCCTGTGGTCGCTCGACCGGCTGGCCCGCGAGCCCCTCCCGGAGGATCCGAAACGCCGCTGCCGGGTGCTCTACGTGAGCCCGCTCAAGGCGCTCGCGGTCGACGTCGAGCGCAACCTGCGGGCCCCGCTCACCGGCATCCGCCAGGCGGCGGGCCGGCTCGGCATCGCCCCGCCCGACATCACGGTCTCGATGCGGACGGGCGACACCCCGGCCGACGAGCGGCGCCTCTTCACCCGCACCCCGCCCGACATCCTGATCACCACCCCCGAGTCGCTGTTCCTGCTGCTCACCTCCGCAGCGCGAGACTCGCTGCGCGGGGTCGAGACGGTGATCATCGACGAGGTCCACGCGGTCGCCGCCACCAAACGCGGCGCCCATCTGGCGCTGTCCCTCGAGCGGCTCGACGCCCTGCTGGGCCGGCCCGCCCAGCGCATCGGGCTCTCCGCGACGGTCCGCCCGATCGACGAGACGGCGCGTTTCCTGGGCGGCGCGCACGACGTGGAGATCGTCCAGCCGCCGTCGTCCAAGACCATCGAGGTCTCGGTCGAGGTGCCGGTGGAAGACATGACGCGGCTCGACGAGGTGCCCGATGTCGACGTCGACGAACCGGGCCGCGGCCGCAACACGCCGTCGATCTGGCCCGCCGTCGAGGAAAGGGTGCTCGACCTCATCGAGGCCCACCGGTCGACGATCGTCTTCACCAACTCGCGCCGGGGCGCCGAGCGGCTCTGCGCCCGCATCAACGAGCTGGCCGCCGAGCGGGCCGGGGTCGCCCTGGTCGAGCCCGCGCACCCGCCGGCCCAGGTGATGGCCCAGGCCGGTCAGTACGGGGGCGCCCCGCCGGTGGTCGCGCGAGCCCACCACGGCAGCGTCTCGCGCGAGGAGCGCAAACAGATCGAGGAAGCACTGAAGACCGGCCAGCTGCCCGCCGTGGTCGCCACCTCGAGCCTCGAGCTGGGCATCGACATGGGCGCGGTCGACCTGGTCGTGCAGATCGAGGCGCCGCCGTCGGTCGCGGCCGGCCTGCAGCGCATCGGCCGGGCCGGGCACCAGGTCGGCGCGGTGTCGCGCGGCGTGGTCTTCCCGAAACACCGGGGCGACCTGGTCTCGTGCGCGGTGGTGGCCGACCGGATGAGCGCCGGCGCGATCGAGGAGCTGCGCTATCCGCGCAACCCGCTCGACGTGCTGGCCCAGCAGATCGTGGCCATGGTGGCGCTCGACGCGTGGCAGGTCGACGAGCTGGCGGCCCTGGTACGGCGGGCCGCGCCGTTCGCCGAGCTGCCCGAGTCGGCGCTGCACGCGGTGCTCGACATGCTCTCCGGCCGCTACCCGTCCACCGCCTTCGCCGAGCTGCGCCCCCGCCTGGTGTGGGACAGGGGCACCGACGAGCTGACCGGTCGTCCCGGCGCCCAGCGGCTGGCCGTCACCAGCGGCGGCACGATCCCCGACCGGGGCATGTTCGGCGTCTTCCTGGCCGGCTCCGAGCGCGCGTCCCGGGTCGGCGAGCTCGACGAGGAGATGGTCTACGAGTCCCGCGTCGGCGACGTGTTCCTGCTCGGCTCGACCTCCTGGCGCATCGAGGACATCACGCCCGACCGGGTGCTGGTCTCTCCCGCGCCCGGCGCCCCGGCCCGCATGCCGTTCTGGAAGGGCGACTCCCCCGGCCGGCCGATCGAGCTGGGCCGCGCGATCGGGGCTCAGCTGCGTTCGCTGACCCGGGCCGACGACGAAAAGGCGACCGCCGCCCTGCGCAAGACCGGCCTCGACGAGTGGGCCGCCGGCAACCTGATGGCCTATCTGCGCGAGCAGCGCGAGTCGACCCGCAACCTGCCCGACGACCGCACCGTGGTGGTCGAGCGGTTCCGGGACGAGCTGGGCGACTGGCGGATGACCGTCCACTGCGTGCTCGGGGCCAAGGTCAACGCGCCCTGGGCGCTGGCCATCGCCCGGCGGCTCAGCGAGCGCTATGGGGTCGACGGCCAGGTCATGCCGTCCGACGACGGCATCGTGGTGCGCCTGCCCGACACCGCCGAGGAACCGCCCGGCGCCGATCTGGTGGCCTTCGAACCCGACGAGATCGCCCAGCTGGTCGAGGAGTCGGTCGGCACGTCGGCGCTGTTTGCGTCTCGCTTCCGCGAGTGCGCGGCCCGGTCGCTGCTGCTGCCCCGCCGCGATCCGCGCCGCCGCCAGCCGCTCTGGCAGCAACGGCAGCGATCGGCCCAGCTGCTCGACGTGGCCCGCGAGTTCGCCGACTTCCCGGTGACGCTCGAGGCGGCCCGCGAGTGCCTGCAGGACGTGTTCGACCTGCCCGGCCTCACCGGTCTGATGCGCGAGATCGCCGGGCGCAAGGTGCGCCTGGTCGAGGTCGAGACGCCGCGGCCCTCGCCGTTCGCCCGGTCCCTGCTCTTCGGTTACGTGGGCGCCTTCCTCTACGAGGGTGACGCCCCGCTGGCCGAGCGGCGGGCGGCCGCGCTGGCCCTCGACTCGACGCTGCTCGGCGAGCTGCTGGGCCGGGTCGACCTGCGGGAGCTGCTCGACCCCGAGGTGGTCAGCGAGACCGAGTCCCAGCTGCAGTGGCTGACCACGCAGCGCAAGCCGCGCGACGCGGAGGACGCGGCCGAGCTGCTCCGCCTGCTGGGCGACCTGTCCTCGGCCGATCTCGCGGCCCGCTCGGTCGACGAGGCCTGGCTGTCCACGCTCGAGGCTTCGCGCCGGGCCATCCGCATCCGGGTCGCCGGCGAGGAACGCTGGATCGGCATCGACGACGCCGGGCGCTATCGGGACGCGCTCGGCGTGGCGCTGCCGGTCGGGCTGCCCGAGGCCTACCTGTCGCCGGTCGCCGACCCGCTGGGCGACCTGGTGGCCCGCTATGCCCGCACGCACGGGCCGTTCGGGGCCGCGACCTGCGCCGCCCGGTTCGGTCTCGGCGTCTTCGTCGTCGAGCAGGCGCTCAAGCGCCTCTCCGCGACCGGCCGGGTCGCCTCGGGCGAGTTCTCCCCCGGCGGCGCGGGCAGCGAGTGGTGCGACGCCGAGGTGCTGCGCATGCTGCGCCGGCGGTCGCTGGCCGCGCTGCGCCGCGAGATCGAGCCGGTGCCGCCGCGGGTGCTGGCCGCGTTCCTGCCGCGCTGGCACCAGATCGGGGGCAACGCGCGCGGCCTCGACGCGCTGGCCGCGTCCATCGAGCAGTTGCAAGGCATCGCCGTGCCCGCCTCGGCCTGGGAAAGGCTGGTGCTGCCGGCCCGGGTGGCCGACTACGCGCCACCCATGCTCGATGAGATGAGCGGCGGCGGCGACGTGCTCTGGGCCGGCTCGGGCTCGATCGGCGGCAACGACGGGTGGGTGACCCTGGCCTACGCCGACAGCGCACCCCTGCTGCTGCCACCACCCGACGACGAGTTCGCCGCGACTCCGCGGCACCAGTCCGTGCTCGACACGCTGGGCGACGGTCAGGCGCTGTTCTTCCGCTCGCTCTCCGACCGGGTCGGCTCGACCGACGACACCGCGCTGGCCGCCGTCGTGTGGGATCTGGTGTGGGCCGGTCACCTGACCAACGACACGATGGCGCCGTTGCGGGCCCTGCTCGGCGGCAGCGGCGCCCACAAGGCCAAGGCCGCCCCGGCCCGCACCCGTTACCGCCGGCCCGGCCGGGCCGCGATGCCCGCCCGCGGTGGCCCACCCAACATGGCCGGCCGCTGGTCCCGCCTGCCCGCCCGCGACCTCGATCCGACCCGCCGGGCCGCCGCCCTGGCCGACCTGCTGCTGGAACGCCACGGTGTGGTCACCCGCGGCGCGGTCATGGCCGAGGGGCCGGTGGGGGGCTTCGCCGGGGTCTATCCGGTGCTGGGCGCGCTCGAGGAGCGCGGTGCGGCCCGGCGTGGCTACTTCGTCGAGGGTCTCGGGGCGGCGCAGTTCGCTGTCCCGGGTGCGGTCGACCGGCTGCGTGCCCTGGCCGAGCCGGCCGAACTGGCCAAACGCACGGGCGCGACCGCCGTGGTGCTGGCCGCCACCGACCCGGCCAACCCCTACGGCGCGGCCCTGCCGTGGCCCGAGCGCATCATCGACAGCGGCGACGGCGAGCCGGGGGTCAAGGCCGGCCACCGGGCCGGCCGTAAGGCGGGCGCCCTGGTGGTGCTGGTCTCCGGCGATCTGATCCTCTACGTCGAGCGCGGCGGCCGCACCCTGCTCTCCTTCACCGACGACGCCGAGGCGCTGATCGCCGCGGGCCAGGCCCTGGCCGGTTCGGTGCGGTCCGGCGTGCTGGGGCCGATGTCGGTCGAGCGGGCCGACGGCGAGTCGGTGCACTCGTCGCCGCTGCGCGACGCCCTCACCGAGGCGGGCTTCCGGGCCACCCCCAGGGGGTTGCGTCTGCGGGGATAGCGCGGCAAGTGGGCAGCGCCACCCCGCACGATTGATCTGATGCCCGGTCGACGGGTTAGCGTCGAGATGTGACACGAGGATGGGTGAGGTAGCCGGTGGCAGAGAAGGTCGAGATCCCCCTGACAATCGGGACATATCGCTCGGCGGACCGCCCGGTCGAGCCGCTGGGCGTGCGCACCGATCTCGTCGAAGACCTGATGAGCCGTTTCCCGAACGTCCCGCGGGAGGCCGTCATCAAGGAAGACCTCCTGCGCGGCGGTCTGGCCTTCGACGACTCGGCGCTGACCGACAACGAGGGCGGCGAGGTCAAGCCGAAGTCGTACTTCATCTTCTCGTTCGACCACCGCACCCTGCCCGAGCTCGGCTCCGCGGCGCTGCGCCGCCCGCCGGAGGAGATCGTGCTCACCGGTGGCCCCTACGGGCTGCGCCGCACGGTCGTCTCGGTGCGCGTCAACCCGAGCTCGCCCTACCGCGTCAAGACCGACGACGACGGCATGCTGCGGCTCTATCTCGACGAGAAGCCGATCGCCGACGTCGGCGTGCCGCCGATGCCCGACTACTACCGCCACACGCTGGCCAACGGCAAGCAGGTGATGGAGGTCGCCCCGACGATCCAGTGGGGCTACCTGATCTATCTGACCGCCTTCCGCGTCTGCCAATACTTCGGCGCGAAGGAGGAGTGCCAGTACTGCGACATCAACCACAACTGGCGCCAGCACAAGGCGGCCGGGCGGCCCTACACCGGCGTCAAGCCGATCGACGAGATCCTGGAAGCGCTCGCGATCATCGACAAGCACGACCCGGCGCAGACCTCGCAGGCCTACACGCTGACCGGTGGCAGCATCACCTCCAAGGTCGGCGGGCTGGCCGAGGCCGACTTCTACGGCCAGTACGCGCAGGCGATCGAGGAGCGTTTCCCCGGGCGCTGGATCGGCAAGGTGGTCGCCCAGGCGCTGCCCAAGGCCGACGTGCAGCGCTTCAAGGACTACGGCATCCAGATCTACCACCCCAACTACGAGGTGTGGGACAAGAAACTGTTCGAGCTCTACTGCCCGGGCAAGGAGCGCTACGTGGGCCGCGAGGAGTGGCACCGCCGCATCCTCGACTCGGCCGAGATCTTCGGGCCGCGCAACGTCATCCCCAACTTCGTGGCGGGCGTCGAGATGGCCGCCCCGCACGGCTTCACCACGGTGAACGAGGCGATCGACTCGACCGCCGAGGGGCTCGAATACTTCATGTCGCGGGGCATCACGCCGCGCTTCACGACCTGGTGCCCCGAGCCGACGACCCCGCTGGGCCGTTCCAACCCGCAGGGCGCGCCGCTCGAGTACCACGTCCGGCTGCTCGAGACGTACCGCGCGGTGATGGAGTCCAACGGCCTGACCTCGCCGCCCGGTTACGGCCCGCCCGGCCCGGGTCGGGCGGTCTTCTCGGTCAGCTCGTTCATGGACAGCCTGCCCGCGAAAGACTGAAGACGGGCGATCGCGGCGCAGGGTGTGACGGGTGGCAGCCGGCCGGCCAGATAGGCGGCCGGCGAGACACCCATGAAGGCCAGGAAATCGCTGATCATGTGGCCTGGTCGAAGAATCCGGCGTCATCGGCCAGGCCGGCCCATCGGCGTGTGCCGGCCTGGTCGAGCACGCGGCGCAGGCGGCTGATCCGGGCGAAATGCTTGGGCGACAGGCCGATCTCGCGGGCGAAGCGGTTGCGCAGGTGGCGCTCGCTCACTCCGATGCGGGTGGCGGCGTCACTGAGGCGGGACGGACCGGAAAGCTCCTGCACGGCCGCCGCCAGCGCTTCCGAGCCGGCGACGGGCAGCGAGCGGGCGACCAGGGCGTTCTGGAGGCGGGGTCAGCATCAGCTCGGTGTCGCCGCCGGCGTCCGTGAGAGTGGCGGTCAGGCGCGCGCCCTCGCTGCCCCACAGGTCGGTGATTCGTACGGTGCGGTCGGCCAATTCCGACACGGGCAGCCCGAACAGCGCACGGGCCACCCCGGGACGCAGCCGCAGCCGTAGGCAGATGGGGGCGTTCTTGCCCGGGTGATAGCGCCCCCGCGTGCGGGGACCCACCACGAAGAAGGCGCTCTCGCCGGACGCCGTGCGGCGGAAGGCCAGCGTTGTCGCCACGTCGGGCAGCTGGACGAAGGTCGACCCGTCGATCAGCCCCGACACCACGTCGACCTCTTCGGCAAGCACCTCTCTCACGCTAGCCGGGTATTCCGCGGGTCGTTGATCGTGAGCGGGTTTCGGCGCGGCGGGTTGGTGATGAGGGTGGCCGATGGCAGCGTGCCGGGCTGTGAGAGAGCGTGCGCAGTACGGGTCGGTGCCGTCGGTGGAGAAGGCGTTGGGGTCGTTGCCGGTGGTCGCGGCGTTTGCCGCCCGCCTGCGGATTCGGGATGTCATCGAGGAGTTGTGCCCGGTTGATGACCGGTCGGAGCTGACGCACGGCCAGGTGATCGAGGCGCTGGTGGCGAACCGGTTGACGTCGCCGGAACCCCTGGTCCGGGTGCGGGACTGGGCGGCTGGGCACGCGGTCGAGGAGGTCTTCGGGGTCCGGCCGGAGCAGCTCAACGATGATCGGGTCGGTCGGGCCCTGGATGCGATCGCGTCGCAGCTGGACTCGATCGTCGGGTCGGTCGGGGCCGCCGCGATCAAGGCGTTCGGTATTGACGTGTCGCGGATTCACTGGGACATGACGTCGATGTCGGTGTATGGCGAGTACGAGCAGGTCGACGACGAGTATGCGGCGCCGAAGTTCGGGCATTCCAAGGACCGGCGGCCGGATTTGAAGCAGGTCCAGGCCGGGCTCGCGGTGACCGGCGACGGCGGGGTGCCGGTCTTTCACCGGGCTTACGACGGCGGTGCGGGTGAGGTCGCCCAGGTCATCCCGATGATGAAGGCGTTGCAGAAGATCGCCACGACCCGCCGGCTGTTGATCGTCGGGGACTCGAAGCTGGTCTCCTACGACAACCTGACCACGATGCACGGCGAGCAGGTGACCTTCGTGGCACCGGCGTCGAAGGTGTACGTCGGCGCTGAGGTGCTGGCCGGCCTGGACCTGGGCCAGGCCACCCGGGTCGACTACGTCGCTGCCCGTGACCAGGGCAAGGACCCGTCAACGCTGGGGAACTGGCACGTGTACGAGGACACCATGGTCTTGACCGGGCCGCGGAAGAAGGACCCGGTCCTGACCCTGCGGCGGGTGTTCGTGCACTCCAGCGCACGCGCCGGTGCCGCGGCGACGGCCCGGGCCAAGAAAATCGACCGGGCCACCGGCGACCTGGACCGGCTGACCCGAGGCCTGGGCTCGCGGTACTACCCGGACGCCGCCGCGGTCGAGGCCCGCTTGGCGGTGATCGCGAAAGACCGTCGGGTCGGCGCTTACCTCCGCACTACGACCGGCACCGACACCGCGACCGGTAAACCCACCCTGACCTGGAACTTCGACCAACAGGCCCGCGATGCCGAGGCGGCTACCGACGGCTGGTACGCGCTGTTGACCAACCTGGACCCCGACCAGGCCGACGCCGCGCAAGTGCTGTTGCACTACAAAGGCCAGGAAGCCGTCGAACGCCGCTACTCGACGTTCAAAGGCCCCCTGGCCGTCGCCGCGATCTACCTGAAGAACAACCGCCGGATCACCGCCATGATCACCGTGATCTGCCTCGCCCTGCTCATCTTCAGCCTCATCGAACGCCAAATCCGAGGCGCACTACGGGCTCAAGGCCGGACCACCGTTGCCGGTCTCTACGCCCGCAGACCCGCCATCCCGACCACCCGGCTGATCTTCCAAGCCCTCGCCGGAATGAGACTCATCCCCGCGACCAGCGGAAACCTCCACACCATTCCTCAACCCACACCCCTACAACTCGAACTCCTCGCCCTGCTCGACGTCAATCCGCTCGAGTGGTGCTGACGATCGCCGACGTGCGGAATGCGGGGCTAGCCCCAACGCCGCTCGGTTAAGGCGGTGTGGTGGCCGTCAAGGGGTGGGTGTGTCGGTCGGGCACAGGAAAGCGGAGTTCCGGTATTGAGGTGAGTCACTCCAAGACAGCCTCGAGACCAGGAACTCCGCTTTGGTCGATCAGATTGCCATAACCCGGACGGTGCGGGTAGCCGCGGGCGTGTTCGCGCCGGGCCATCTGGGTGAGCTGACCCGGTTCATACCCTTCGAGATGGTCGACGAGGTCCTCGCCGCGACCCGCCGAACCCAGCAACGCATCCGGCTGCTCCCGGCCCGGGTGACGGTCTACTTGATCCTGGCCGGGTGCCTGTTCGCCGAACTCGGCTATCCCCTGGTCTGGCAGAAACTGACCGCCGGGCTGGACGGGCTGGACCTGACCGAGCCGTCCTCGGGCACGCTGCACGACGCCCGGCAGCGACTCGGGCCGGCACCGTTGCGGGCACTGTTCGACCTGCTCCGCGGCCCGGCCGCGACCACCGCCAAACACGCCGTGTACTGGCGGAACCTGCTGGTGACCGTGATCGACGGGACCACCATGTCGGTCGCCGACGCTGAAAAGGTGCGGGTCCGTTACCGCAAACAACGCGGCAACAACGGCGGGGCCGGCTACCCGGCACTACGACTCAGTGTCCTGCTCACCGGCGGCACCCGCTCGATCATCGACGCCGTGTTCAGCCCGACCAGCACCGGCGAACTCGACCACGCCCGCACCCTGGCCCGCAGCCTGCGGCCGGGGATGTTGCTGCTGGCCGACCGTAACTACGCCGCCGCCGACCTGATCAAAACCATCGCCGCCACCGGCACGGACCTGCTGATCCGCTGCAAGAACGGCCGCCGCCTACCGGTCATCAGCCGCTACCACGACGGGTCCTGGCTGTCGGTCATCGGCACCGTCCGGGTCCGGATCATCGACGCCCAGATCAGCGTCAGAACCAGCGACGGCACCCACACCAGCGGCTACCGGCTGATCACCACCCTGCTCGACCCGCACGCCCATCCCGCCGGTGAACTGATCAAGCTGTATCACCGCCGCTGGGAAGTGGAGACCGCCTACCTGGAGATCAAGTCCAGCATCCTCGGCGGACGGGTCCTGCGCGCCCGTACCCCCGACGGCATCGACCAGGAAGTCCACGCCCTGCTGGTCGTCTACCAGATCCTGCGCACCGCCATGACCGACGCCACCGACAGTATCCCCGGCCTCGACCCCGACCGGGCCAGCTTCACCACCGCCCTGAACACTGCCCGCGACCAACTCACCAACGCCGCCGGAGTGATCGCCGACACCGTCATCGACCTGGTCGGCGCCATCGGCCGCGCGGTCCTGGCCCATCTACTACCTGACCGCCGGATCCGGGTGAAAACCCGCATGATCAAACGCTCGAACTCCAAATACCAGGCCCGCGGACCCAACATAGACCGACACAGCTACAAAGCCACCATAGCTATAGACATCATCACAAACCCTTGCTGACCAGCCACCCGCCCTAACCGAGCGGCGTTGGGGCTAGCCCGCGGCCGCAGCCGGGAGCAGTGCCGAAACTTCCAATACCGGCGCGGGCCCGGCGGCCACCGTGAGAGTCATGATTCTGGTTACCGATGCCACCGGCACCACCGGTTCCGCCCTGGTTCGCGAGTTGCTCACCCGCGGCCACGAGGTCACCGCCGTCACCCGCCTCCCCGGTCGCGTCGCCCCGCAGGCCGGACTGACGGTCAGCACCACGATCGTCCCGGCCGACGCGATCTATCTGGTCGCCCCGGCCGGCCCGGAGATCCCCGCCCACGACCGCGACAACCTCGCCGCCGCCCTGGCTAACGGCATCGGGCGGGTGGTCAAGCTCTCCGCGATCGGCGCCCCGGAGCAACCCGTGCCCGAGACGCAGATCGGCAGCTGGCACCAGCCGGGCGAGGAGGCCGTCCGTACCAGCGGGGCGGCCTGGACGATCCTGCGCCCGACCACCTTCGCGTCCAACTCGCTCTTCTGGGCGACCGACCTGCGCGCGGGGAAGGCGGTGGCCAACATCTTCGGCGACGGACGGCAGGGGGTCGTCGATCCGGACGACGTGGCCGCGGTCGCCGCCGAGGCGCTGATCAGCGGCGCTCATGACGGCCGCACCTACACCCTCACCGGGCCCGAGCTGATCAGCGTGCCCGAGCAGGTGGCCCAGCTCGGCGAAGTGCTCGGGATCGCGGCCACCACGGTCGACGTGCCGATCGCGGTCGACGACATCTTCGGGTAGAGGGCCGCGCTGGTGCGCAGCGGCGGCAACGCGATCGTCACCGGGGACGTCGAGCTGGTGCTCGGCCGCAAGCCCGGTCCGTTCCGGGCCTGGGCCGAGGCGCACCGGGCGGCATTTTAGGGCTCGTTCCGGCGATCGAGCGGGTCGTCCACAAGGGCGAAGTTGTCCACAGGCCGGCCCGCTCCGCCCGCAGTGAACGCCGAAAAACGCCACAATGGGCGGTGGACGGAGGCCCCCTGGGAAGGGCGGGGTTTGCGGGCAGGCGTGCGGGCTGATTTATGCGCGGGCGTTCGGGCGATCAGGCCAGCTGGGGGGCCACTTCGGCGGCTACCAGCTCGACGTGGTCGAGGTCGTTGAGGTCGAGCACCTGCAGGAAGAGGCGGCCGGCGCCGGTCTCAGCGTAGCGCTGGATCGTCTCGACGACCTCGTCCGGCGTGCCGACGATGCCGCCGTTCTCGCGCATCTCGTCGACCTCGCGGCCGATCGAAGCCGCCCGCCGCTTCACCTCGGCGTCGTCGCGCCCGACGCAGAGCACCGCCGCGGCCGAGAAGACCGGCAGCGACGTCCGCCCGATGGCTTCGCAGGCCGCCTTCACCCGGTCGTACATCGGCGCCACGTCTTCGATCTTGGAGAACGGGACGTTGAACTCGGCGGCGTAGCGGGCGGCCAGGGCCGGGGTCCGCTTCTTGCCGTGGCCGCCGACGATGACCGGCGGGCGCGGCGACTGGGCCGGCTTGGGCAGCGCGGGCGAGTCGTTGAGCTGGTAATACTTGCCCTGGAAGTCGTATGTCGAGCCGACCGGCGTCTCCCACAGACCGGTGATGATCTCGAGCTGTTCCTCGAGCCGGTCGAAGCGTTCGCCCAACGGGGGGAACGGGATGCCGTAGGCGCTGTGTTCGGCCTCGAACCAGCCGCCGCCCAACCCGAACTCGATGCGGCCGCCGCTGATCTGGTCGGCCTGGGCGACCGCGATGGCCAGCGGCCCGGGCAGCCGGAAGGTGGCCGAGGTGACGAGGGTGCCGAGCCGGATCCGGCTGGTCTGCACGGCCAGCGCGGCCAGGGTCAGCCAGGCGTCGCTGGGGCCGGGCCGGCCGTCGCCACCCATCGCCAGGTAGTGGTCGGAGCGGAAGAAGCCGTCGTAGCCGCTCGCCTCGGCGGTTTGCGCGAGCTGGCGCAGGTCGTCATGGCTTGCCCCTTGCTGGGGCTCGGTGAAGATCACGAGACGCATGGATCAACCCTGCCAGATCATGATCGGCGCGCCTGTGGAACCTGCCACACACAATGTGTAGTAAGGCAGTAACGTTTCTCACCATGGCCGGGTATGAATGGATCAGCCTCACGACCGACTACGGCACCTTTGACGGCTTCGTCGCCGCGTGCCACGGATCGATCGCCCGCATCGCCCCCAGCGTGCGCGTCATCGACGTCACCCACCACGTGCCTCCGGCCGATGTGGCGCGGGGCGCCGCCGTGCTGGCGCAGACGGCACCTCACCTGCCGCCGAGCGTGCATGTCGCCGTGGTCGACCCGGGCGTGGGCACGGCCCGGCGCGGCATCGCCCTCGGCACCCCCGACGGCCTTCTGGTCGGGCCGGACAACGGCGTGCTGATCTGGGCCGCCGAGGCGCTCGGCGGGATCGAGTCGGCCCACGAGCTGAACAACAAGGACTGGTTCCAGGGCGACGTCTCGAGCACGTTCCACGGCCGTGACGTCTTCGCGCCGGCCGCGGCCCGCCTAGCCGCGGGCGCCCCGCTCGCCGACGCCGGTCCCCCGATCGACAAAGGCTCCCTGGTCCGTCTGCCCCAGCCGGTCGTCACGATCGGCGACGGCTGGCTCGAAGCCGAGGTGCTGACCGTCGACCGGTTCGGCAATGTGCAGCTGGCCGCCGACGGTGACATGCTGCGCGGCCTCGGCACCGATCTGATGCTCAACGCGACCGTCAGCGCCCGGCGGGGCAACACGTTCGCCGACGTCGACCAGGGTGACCTGCTGGTCTTCGAGGACTCGGCCGGGCACGCCGCGATCGTCGTCAACAACGGGCGGGCCGTCGTCGTCCTCTCGGTGCGCCCGGGCGATGTCGTCCGCGTCGCGGAACGCCGGGCGGGCTAGCTAGCCCTTGCGGATGCGGTCGCGCGAGGCCGCGTACGTCCGCTCGCCGAAAAACCGCCACAGCACGCGGGCGGGCAACGGCAGCTCGGCCAGGAACCGCTTCGTCTCGCTCGGCGTGGCCTCTTCGAGGATCGCGCCCAGGAAGACAAGCGCCATCTTGCCCTTCGGAATGGTCGCCTGGCCGCGCTGACCCACCGCATGCCACTCGGCCGGGGTGAGGTGCTGCTCGATGAGCGGCAGGATCTCGCGCTCCTCGTCGGCCAGGTGCTCGTCGAGCGCCACCGAGGCCTGCGCGATCACGTCGGCCAGCTCGTCGCGCTCGACGGCGGCGGCTCGCGACCGCCACCGCGGCAGCAGCTCCTCGATCCGGGCCAACGGTTCGTGCAGGCGTTCGTGCTGTGCCTCCATCCGGTTGATCAGGTCGGCGTGCATCCGGGCCCGCTCGAGCATCAGCGGCCAGACCAGCTCGTCCTCGCCGGTGTGATGGTGGTGCAGGGCGCCGGCCGCGTTGGCCAGGTGCTGACCGAGGATCTCGGCCCGCGCCGTGTCGCCCGGGGCCACTGCCCGGATCAGGGCCGGCAGGATGCGGAACTCGCGCCGGAAGACCCGGTGGACCACGATCATGTCCCAGGTGTCGGTGCGCCCGGTCGTATTGCTGGTCATCGTCATTACTTCACGGTGCCGGGGTCGCCTTGCAGACTGCCTGCAAGCGGCTTGCGCTTCTATGCTCAGCGCGTGCTGATCGCCCATGTGCTCGGTCCGACCGAGGTGGTGGCCGACGAGGTCCGGGTGGATCTCGGCGGCCCGCTGCCGCGTCGCATGGTGACGGCGCTGCTGGCCGCCGAGGGCCGCGCGGTATCGGAGGACGCGCTCACCGAGGCCGTGTGGGGCGACGACGCGCCGGCCAACCCCACGGCCTCCCTGCAGGCGTACGTCTCCCGGCTGCGGCGATCGCTGGGCCGCGACGTGCTGGCCCGGGCCGGCGACGGTTACCTGCTCGCGGTCGACGACACCGACGCGGCCCGGTTCGCGGCCGACGTGCGGCGGGGGCGGGGGCTGCTCGACGACGAGCGGCCGGGCGAGGCGTTGCGGGTCTTCGAGTCGGCGCTGGCCCGGTGGCGCGGCGCGGCCTTCGCCGACCTGCCCGAGTCGTACGCGCGTCCGCCGCTGGAGGAGCTGCGCACGGTGGCCGAGGAGGAACGTGTCGCGGCCCGGCTCGCCACCGGTGACGCGCCCGGGGTGATCGGCGATCTCGAGGCCGCCGTCCGCGCCGAGCCTTACCGGGAACGCCGCTGGGAGCTGCTCATCCTGGCCCTCTACCGCAGCGGACGGCAGGCCGACGCGCTCGCCGCCCTGCGCCGCGTGCGCCGCCGGCTGGCCGACGACCTGGGGATCGATCCGGGCCCGGCCCTGCAGGCGCTCGAGGGCCGGCTGCTCGCCCAGGATCCGGGTCTGCTGCTGTCGTCCCGCCCCGCCCCGGCCGTACGCCCGCTGTCGCATTTCTTCGGTCGCGCCACCGAGCTGGCCACGCTGGCCGACCTGTCCGCCACCGCCCGCCTGATCACCCTGGTCGGCCCGGGCGGGGCCGGAAAGACCCGGCTGGCGATCGAGTACGCGGCCGCACACGACCCGTGGTTCGCCCGGCTGGCCGACGTGGCCGAGGGCACCCTGGTGCCGGCCGCGGTCGCCTCGGCGATGGGCGTGCGCGGCGCCACCGCCGACGCCATCGCCACCGCGCTGGGCGACCGGCCCGGCCTGCTGCTGCTCGACAACTGCGAGCACGTGGTGGCCTCGGCGGCCGAGCTGATCCTCGATCTGCTGACCCGCTGCCCCGGGCTGCGGGTGCTGGCCACCAGCCGCGAGCCGCTGACCGTGGACGGCGAACGGCTGCTGCCGGTCGCGCCGCTACCCACCGGCGACGCGGTCGCGCTGCTGACCGACCGGATCACCGGCGTACGCCCGGGCTGGCGGCCGACCCCGGCCGAGTCGGCCACGCTGACCGGCCTCGCGACCGCCCTGGACGGTATTCCGCTCGCGCTCGAGCTGGCCGCGGCCCGGGCCCGGGTGCTCGGCCTGGCCGAGCTGCTGGAGATGCTGCGCGGCCGGTTCCCGGCGCTGGGCCCGGTGCCGCGCGGCGCCCTCGCCCCGCACGAGACGCTGGAGGCCGCGGTGGCCTGGAGCGTCGACCTGCTGGGCGCGCACGACCGGGCGCTGCTGGTGCGCCTGTGGCCGTTCGAGGGCGGCTTCCCGCTGTCGGCGGTCGAGAACGACCTGGACGCCCTCTCGTCGCTGGTGGCCCGCTCGGTCGTGGTGGCCGACACGACCGTCTCCCCGGCGCGGTATCGCCTGCTCGAGATCGTGCGGCAGTACTGTCGCCAGCACGACCCCGATCCCGCGACGAGCCGGGCCGGGCATGCCGCCTGGGTGCGCCGGCTGGTCGAGGAGCACGCCCCGCTGCTGCGCGGCGAGCGGTCGGCGCACGCCATCCGGGTGCTCAACCGGGAACGGCCCAACCTGCGTGCCGGCATCACCCACGATCTGACCGCCGACCCCGCGGCGGCGCTGCGCACGGCCGGTCTGCTGGAGTGGTTCTGGTTCCGGGGCGGCCTGGTCGCCGAGGGCCTGCCGTTGCTGCAGGCCGCCCTGGCCGCTGCTCCGGACGCGCCGGGCACCGACCGGGCCCGCGGCTGGGTCAGCCTGGCCCTGCTGCACTATCTGAGCGGCGACGAGGCCGCCGTGGACGATCTCGACACCGGGCTGGCCGCACTGGGCGAGCGGCCCGATCACGACGGGCAGGTCCTGCGTGCCCACGTGACCTACTACCTGGCGCTGTACTGGTCGGCCCGCGGCGATTTCGAGCGGGGCGCCGGGTGGGCCCGCCAGTCGATGGAGATGGCGCTCGAGGTCGGCGAGGAGTACATCGGGGCATCGGCGGCGATGTCGCTGGGCGCGGCGCTGGCCGGCGGCGGCCAGGTCGCCGAGGGCCGGCGGCTGCTCGTGCAGGCCCGCGAGCGGGCGATCGGAGTGCGCCAGGCCTGGACGTCCGCGATGTGTGGGTTGTTGCTGGCCCGGGCCCTGCTCACCGACGGGCCGGGCGGTGTGACGGCCCGCCCGCAGGAGGCGCTGGAGGTGCTGCGGCAGGCCCTCGACGGCTTCGCCGAGGAGGACGACGTCGGCAACGTGCTGAGCGGTCTGCACACCGGCGCGTACGCGCTGGCCCGGGCCGGGCGGCCGGACGACGGAGCCGCGCTGCTGGCCGCGGTACGCCGGTTCGCCACCCGCCGCGGCCTCGACCTGGACGCCATCGACCCGCCCCGCGCGGCCGCCCTGGCCACCGTCTTGCGCGACGTCGACCTGACCCGGGCCGAGCAGGCCGCGGCCCGTCTGGAGGAATCCGCCCTGCCCGCGTTACTCGGACCGGCTCCGGGGCACGATTGAGCCCATGCCGGAGGGCGATACCGTTTGGAACACCGCGCGCGTGATCGAGAAGGCGCTCACCGGTGACGTGCTGACCGGGTCCGACTTTCGGGTGCCCCAGCTCGCCACCTCCGACCTCGGCGGCTGGACGGTCGCCGAGTCGGCCAGCCGCGGCAAGCACCTGCTGCTGCGTCTGACCCGCGACGGGGAGAAGCCGCTCACCCTGCACTCGCACCTGCGAATGGAGGGGGCCTGGCGGGCGTACGCGCCGGGGGAACGCTGGACGGCCCGCCCGGCCCACCTGATCCGGGTCGTGCTGCGCAGCCGGCGCTCGGTGGCGGTCGGCTATCACCTGCACGAGGTCGCGCTCTATCCGACCGCCGACGAGGAGCAGCACGTCGGCCATCTCGGGCCCGACCTGCTGGGCGCCGACTGGGACGCGGACGAGGCGACCCGCCGGATAGCCGAGCACCCGGAGACGAGCATCGCCGAGGCCCTGCTCGACCAGCGCAACCTGGCCGGGGTGGGCAACCTCTACAAGGCCGAGACGCTCTTCCTGCGGGGGCTGTGGCCGTGGACGCCGGTGGCCCAGGTGGGCGATCTGCCGGCCGTCGTCACGCTGGCGCAGAAGCTGGTGGCGTCGAACCGTGGCCGCTGGACGCAGACCACGACCGGCTCACTGCGGCGCGGGGAGACCAGCTATGTCTACGGCCGGCGGGCGCAGCCGTGTCGTCGCTGCGGCACCGCCATCCAGAAGGCCGACCAAGGCGAGCGGATCACCTTCTGGTGCCCGCGCTGCCAGCCCCGGCCGGATGCTGCTTAGGCCCGGGCGGCCGGCGGGCGCTTGAGTTCCGACAGGCCCTCGGCGATGCCGCGCAGCTTGTCGGTCGCGTCGACCAGGCTCGCGAAGGCCGGGTGCTTGCCCTCGGTGACCGGGTGCCCGTCCTCGGCGACATAGCTCGCGGCCGCCGCGACCAGCCGCTCGTACGCGCCGACGCCCTCGGTGAACTGCTGGGCCAGCGACGAATGCGACTCGTCCAGGGCCGCTCGCTGCTCGGGCGGGCTGAGCGGGAGCGCCCGCTCGACGGCGGCCACCCGCTGGCCGAGATCGCGCAGCCACTCCTCGGCGATCGCGGCCTCGAGCACGGCGCCCTCGCCGGCACCGGTCAGCCGGCCGGCCAGGGCCACCAAAGTGGACGAAGCCTGGTCGAGCCTGTCCCACGCCTGGGTGATCGCCGAGCCGCGCAGGGCGTAGCGGTTTTTCTGCCGCCGCACCTCGTGCAGCATCGTGCGGCCGACCGGGAAACGCTCGATCGCGGCCGCGAGCTTGCGGCCGGCCAGCGCCGGGTCGGGGGCGGGCGGCGGCGGAAGGGCGGCCAGCTCGCGGTGATCGCTGAACCGCCACCAGGCCAGCGCGACCGAGGCACCGGCGGAGCCGGCCCAGATCGCGTCGGCCCAGCCGATCCCCGAGTAGGGGGTGAGGACGGCGGTGGCCGCGGTCAAACCGCCTCCCAGCACGCTCCACCGCCGCGCCGAGTTGCGCAGCCGCTTGAGTCGCCGGAAGTATCTGGTCCGCTCGTCCACCGTCGTCCCCCCTGCGAAGAAATCAGCCGGCGGCTGACGTGTCGCCGCGCTTCTGGTTCATGCTGGCCCGGATCTCGTCGAGCCGGGCGACGCTGGCCGGGTCGGACGACGGCGTGGCCGCCTGCTCGACCGCGGGCTGCGCCGGCGCGGCGCCGAGTTTGTCACCGGCCATGCTGGCCCGGATCTGCTCGAGCCGCGACGAGCCGGCCATGTCGAGGCTGGATTTCTGCACCTCGAGCATGCGGCCCTCGACCGAGTTGGAGGCGAGCTCGGCGCGGCCCATGGCATCCGCGTACCGGCGCTCGATCTTGTCGCGCACCTCGTCGAGCGACGGCGTGTTGCCGGGCGCGGCGAGCGACGACATCGACTCGAGCGATTTCGCCACCGTCTCCTGCATCTTGGCCTGCTCGAGCTGGCTCAGCAGGCGTGACCGCTCGCCGATGCGCTGCTGCAGCACCATGGCGTTGTTCTCGACCGCCTTGCGGGCCTGGCCCGCGGCGGAGAGCGCCTGGTCGTGCAGGGTCTTGAGGTCTTCCATCGACTGCTCGCCGGAGACCAGCTGGGTGGCGAGCGTCGTGGCGGTGGACTCGTATTTCTGGGCCTCGGACTCGTCACCGCCCGCGCGGGCCCGGTCGGCCAGGACGAGCGCCTGACGCGCCATGCCCTGCAGTTTCTCGACCTCGGACATCTGACGGGACAGCTTCATCTCCAGCTGACGCTGGTTGCCGATCACCGCCGCGGCCTGCTGCACGAGGGCCTGGTGCTGGCGCTGTGCGTCCTCGATGGCCTGCTGGATCTGGACCTTAGGGTCGGCGTACTCGTCGATCTTCGCGCCGAAGAGCGCCATCATGTATCGCCAGCCCTTGACGAACGGATTCGCCATCTCGCGGTATCCCCTCAATGTCGCTCAGTCGGGTCCGCCACCGACGCAGATCGAGGAGCTGTCGCGATGGCAGTTACTTCGTGTGGTCATGCCATCGTGTCAGCTCGACGCCACCGACGTCACGTGACCTCCGGGGGATCTCAGGGTCTCCCCCACGCTCCGAGGCTACGCGCTCCGGCGGCTCGGGGTCGATCCCGAGGGGCCGTCCCGGAGTGAGTCTCAGCATCTGCACAGCGGGTGCTCATCTTCACTGGAAGACGAGCAAGGCCGAGCCCGCTCGCAAGGAGCTGACCCGGCCTGGCAAAAAGGATCTATCAGGCGGCGTAGACGACGTCGCGTTGTGGTTTCCGTGTGGCGTGCAGCGTCGCCTTGAGCGGCGAGTCGCGGCGCACCGAGACGGAGACCTTTCCGTCGGCCGTCGCGACCTTGCGCATCGCGGGCTCGGCGGACTTGTCATCCACCGGCGTGAGCACACCGTCCATGTCCTCGGCCAGGGACAGCGTGTCGCCGACCTCGCGGAGCAACTCGGACAGGCGTGCCCCGAGCGCTTCACAGATGGCGGCGAGCAGCTCGCTGGATGCTTCCTTCTGCCCGCGTTCGATCTCGGACAGGTAGCCCAGGCTGACATTTGCGGCGGTGGACACCTCGCGCAGCGTGCGGTGCTGCCCCTGCCGGCGCGCCCGTAGTGCGTCGCCGATGACCCGGCGTAGCAGGACCATGGCACCTCCTCCTGCGGCGGGGCCGCCGGCACACACGCCGGAGGCTTCCCGCAACCGTACCCGCTGCCGGCGATGCCGACATCCCGCCCCGCCGAATTCCGGGGCCGCCCGCAGCGGGGCATCTGGTTAACCTGGCCGCGCTGTGAGACATTCCCCAGCTCAGGCCGCGGGCACCGGGCCCTGGAGGCAGTCGGCCAGCAGCTGTAGTGCGCTCGTCACACTTTCGGTGCGGATGGCGGCCCGGTTTCCGGCGAGTTTCAGCTCGCGCACCACCGGCCCCGCGGGCCCCGCGACGGCCACATAGACGAGCCCGACCGGCTTGCCGTCCTGCGGGTCGGGGCCGGCCACACCGGTCGTCGCCAGACCCCAGTCGGCGCCGCACCGCTCGCGAGCACCCGTCGCGAGCGCCGCCGCCACATCGGGGTCGACCGGCCCGCGTTCGTCGAGCAGAGCCTTCGGTACGCCGGCCAGGGTGTGCTTCAACTCGGTGGCGTAGACCACGAAGCCGCCGCGGTAGACCGCGCTCACCCCCGGGATCTCGACCACGGTCGCGGCCACCAGCCCGCCGGTCAGCGACTCGGCCGTGGCGAACGTCTCGTGGCGCTCGATCAGCAGCCGGACGGCCTCGATCGTCATTTGCCGGCGGCCCTCGCGTCACGGCGCAGCCGCAGGGCCTCGATCACGTAATCCGCACCTGTCACGACCGTCACGAGGGTCGCCGCGCCCATCAGCCACGGGCCGACGATGTCGAACGGCTCGGGGACGGGCCACAGATACCACGCGATGGCGGCGATCTGCAGCACGGTCTTGAGCTTGCCGCCGCGGCTGGCCGGGATGATGCCGTACCGGATCACCCAGAACCGCAGCGCGGTGATGCCCCACTCGCGGGCCAGGATGAGCAACGTCACCCACCACGGCAGCCGGTCGTAGACCGAGAGCAGCACCAGAGCCGTACCGGTGAGGGCCTTGTCGGCGATCGGGTCGGCGACCTTGCCGAACGAGGTGACCATCGACCAGCGCCGGGCGATCCAGCCGTCCACGAAGTCGGTCGCCGAGGCCACGCAGAACACCAGGCAGGCCACGATGCGCGGGCCGGTGCCGGTGAGCTGGGACGAGACGACCAGGCCGAGGAAGACCGGGACCAGCACTATCCGCACCACGGTCAGGATGTTCGCCGCGTTGTACGGCGAGACCGTCCGGGGTGCGGCGACCGGGGCCGGCTCGTCGGTCACCGCGCGGACACCGGCGCCGCGGAGATCATCTCGACCGGCACGGCCACCAGGTCGACGCCCTCGGTCGCAGTGACGCGGGCCCGGACGAAGTCACCCGGGCGCAGCGCGGCCAGGTCGACGCCCCCTGATTTTTGCAGCACGGCACCGGCGACGAGCGTGGTGGAGCCGTCGACCTCGGGCGCCTGGTGCTCGGCCCGGCCCTCGATCTCGCGGCCGGTCACCGTGTCGACCAGCACCTCGACCGTCGAGCCGAGCCGCTCCTCGGCGCGCTGGGTGCAGAGCTCGTCGGCCAGCGAGACGACCCGGTCGTACCGGCGCTTGATCGTGTCCTCGCGGACCTTTTTGTCGAGCCCGGCCGCCTCGGTGCCGTCCTCGTCGCTGTAGTCGAAGACGCCGATCGCGTCGAGCCGCGCCTCGGACAGGAAGCGCACCAGCTCGTCGACGTCGGCCCGGGTCTCGCCGGGGAAGCCGACGATGAAGTTGCTGCGCGCGCCGGCCGCGGGGGCGAGCTTGCGGGCCGAGTCGAGCAGCTCGAGGAAGCGCTCGGTCGAGCCGAAACGGCGCATGCGACGCAGCACCGGCTCGCTGGAGTGCTGGAACGAGAGGTCGAAGTAGGGCGCGACGCCCGGGGTGTTGGCGATCGTCTCGACCAGGCCGGGACGGGTCTCGGCGGGCTGGAGGTAGCTGGCCCGCACCCGCACGATGCCGTCGACCGCGGCCAGCTGGGGCAGCAGCTTTTCCAGCAGGCGGGGGTCGCCCAGGTCTTTGCCGTACGAGGTGCTGTTCTCACTGACCAGCACGAGCTCGCGGACGCCGGTGTTGGCCAGCCACTCGGCCTCGGCCAGCAGCTCCTGCGGGTCACGCGAGACGAAGGCGCCGCGGAAGGCCGGGATGGCGCAGAAGGCGCACCGCCGGTCGCAGCCGCTGGCCAGCTTGAGGCTGGCCACCGGGCCGCTGTCGAGCCGGTGGCGCAGCACCTTACGCAGGTGGGCCGGGGTGTGTTCGTCGACCGTGGCGTGCCCGGGGATGACCACCTTGGCCGCCTGGCGCTGCACCGGCGTGATCGGCAGCAGCTCGCGCCGGTCGCGCGGGGTGTGCGCGTCGAATTTCTCGCCGGCCAGCACGCCGTCGAGCCGGGCCGCGATGTCGGCGTAGTCGTCGAAGCCGAGCACCGCCTCCGCCTCGGGCAGGCTCTCGGCCAGCTCGCGGCCGTAGCGCTCGGCCATGCAGCCGGCGGCGACGACCTTGGCCCCGGTCTCGGCCGCGGCGAGCAGGGTCTCGATCGAGTCCTGCTTGGCTTTTTCGACGAAACCGCACGTGTTGACCAGAACCACGTCGGCGCCCTCGGCGTCGGTGCTCACCTGCCAGCCACCGGCGTCGAGACGGGCGGCCAACTCCTCCGAATCCACCTCGTTACGGGCACAGCCGAGGGTGAGAAGAGCGACGCGACGAGAAGAAGGAGTTACCGACACTCGACAAGGTTAGCGGGGTTCCACCCCTGGTTCACCCGCGCACTGATCCGATCGGGTGCCAGGGCCGTACCCCAGGGCGCCATGCAGACTGCCAAGAAGCCCTCGCCCCAGGCCGAAGCCCTGCTCATCGCCGCCCTCGTGGTGATCGCGATCCTGGTCCGCTGGGCCGGCTGGCGCGAGAAGACGAACGACATGAACATCTTCTTCCAGTGGTACCACCAGCTGGGCCGGGCCGGCGGCTGGCGCGGGATCGGGGCCGAGGTGGGCAACTACAACGCGCCGTTCCTCTATCTGCTGGCCTTCTCGCACTACCTGCCCGGTCCACTGATTTTCAAGATCAAGGCGATGTTCGTCCTCTTCGACGTCGTGCTGGCCTTCTTCAGCTACCGGATCGTCGCGCTCAAGGCGCCGAACAGCCGGATCCCGATGGCGGCCGCACTGATCGTGGTGTTGCTCCCCACAGTTGTGCTCAACGCGTCGTTCTGGGGCCAGATGGACGCGATGTGGGCCGCGCCGGCCCTGGGCGCCGTCTACTTCCTGCTGCGCGACAAACCGTGGTGGGGGGTGGCCCTGTGCGGCGTCGCGCTGGCCATCAAGCCGCAGGGGGTCTTCGTCTTCCCGCTCCTGCTGCTGCTCGCCCTGGCCGGGCGGCTGCCCTGGCGTACGTTGCCGGCCGCGCCCGCCGTCTACCTGGCGCTCGACCTGCCCGCGATCATCTTCGGGCGCAACCCGATCGAGCTGCTCACCGTCTACAGCATGAACCGGCAGGCCGTGAACGTGCCCGAGCTCAGCCTGCGCGCCCCCAACCTGTTCGCCCTGATCCCGGCGGCCAAGGGCGAGGACACGGTCCGCATGCTCGGCTATCTGTTCGCGGCCGCGGTGGTGATCGGCGTGATCTACGTGCTGATCGCCCGGGGCGTCGAGCTCGATCGCGAGCGGATCGTCACCGCGGCCGCCCTCTTCGCGATCCTGGTGCCGTTCCTGCTGCCCGGCATGCACGAGCGCTACTTCTTCCTGGCCGACGTGCTGACCGTCGTGCTGGCGGTCTTCGTCCCCCGGCTGTGGTTCGTCCCGTTGCTGGTGCAGGCGTCGTCACTGCTCTCCTACCAGCCGTACCTCTTCGGCCGGGTCGTCGCCGTGCTCCCGACGATCGCCGCCCTGCTGATGCTGGCCGCCCTGATCGTGGTCGCCCACCGCCTGCTCAGCGACGCCTTCCGGCGTGATCCGCTCGAGGTCGAGCTGGAAAACCTGACTAGTCCACTCGCAGAGCGGCCAGCGCCTCAGCCAGTTCGTCCGGCTTGATCAGCACGTCGCGGGCCTTGCTGCCCTCGGACGGGCCGACGATGCCGCGGGTCTCCATCAGGTCCATCAGGCGGCCCGCCTTGGCGAAACCGACCCGCAGCTTGCGCTGCAGCATCGACGTCGAGCCGAACTGACTGGTCACGACCAGCTCGATGGCCTGGATCAGCACCTCGAGGTCGTCACCGATCTCCTCGTCGACCTGCTTCTTCTTGCTGGCCGGGACCTCGGTGACGTCCTCGCGGAACTCCGGCTCGCGCTGGTCCTTGCAGAACTTGACGACGTCGGCGATCTCTTTCTCGTCGACCCAGGCGCCCTGGATGCGCACCGGCTTCGAGGCGCCCATCGGCAGGAAGAGACCGTCACCCCGGCCGAGCAGCTTTTCCGCGCCCGGCTGGTCGAGGATGACCCGGCTGTCAGCCAGCGAGGAGGTGGCGAAGGCGAGCCGGGACGGCACGTTCGCCTTGATCAGGCCGGTCACCACGTCGACCGACGGGCGCTGGGTGGCCAGCACCAGGTGGATGCCGGCGGCCCGGGCGAGCTGGGTGATGCGGACCACCGAGTCCTCGACGTCGCGCGGCGCGACCATCATCAGGTCGGCCAGCTCGTCGATGATCACCAGCAGATAGGGGTACGGCTTCATCACGCGCTCGCTGCCGGGCGGCGCGACGATCTCACCGCTGCGCACCTTGCGGTTGAAGTCGTCGAGGTGGCGGACCCCGTTGGCGGCGAGGTCGTCGTAGCGCATGTCCATCTCGCGGACGACCCACTCGAGCGCCTCGGCGGCCTTCTTCGGGTTGGTGATGATCGGCGTGACGAGGTGCGGGATGCCCTCGTACGCGGTCATCTCGACCCGCTTCGGGTCGACCAGCATCAGCCGCACCTCGTCCGGCGTGGCCCGGGTGAGCAACGACACCAGCAGCGAGTTGAGACACGAGCTCTTGCCGGCGCCGGTCGCGCCCGCGATCAGGATGTGCGGCATCTTGGCCAGGTTGGCCACCACGAAGCCGCCCTCGATGTCCTTGCCCAGCGCGACCAGCATCGGGTGGTGGGTCGGCGGTGGCGGCCCGCGAGCGCAGCACGTCGCCCAGCGAGACGTTCTCGGGGTCGGTTGTTGGGGATCTCGACGCCGACCGCGCTCTTGCCCGGGATGGGGCTCAGGATGCGGACGTCGGGCGACTTCACCGCGTACGCGATGTTGCGCGAGAGCTGGGTGATGCGCTCGACCTTGACGCCCGAGCCGACCTCGACCTCGTACCGGGTGACGGTCGGCCCCCGGGTGAAACCGGTGACCACGGCGTCGACGTTGAACTGGTCGAACACTCCGGTCAGGGCCGTCATGATCTCGTCGTTGGCCTTGC
>CBDCJN010000010.1:0-394080 GCA_965217855.1 Actinoplanes sp.
GGCCCAGCGTCGTCGTCCTCGACGAGGTGCCCTGGCTGACCGAACAGGACGACACCTTCGACGGGCACCTGCAGGCCGTCTGGGACAGGCTCCTGTCGCGCCGCCCGGTTCTGCTTCTGTTGCTCGGCAGCGATCTGCACATGATGCGCCGGCTCACCGCCTACGACCGGCCGTTCTACGGTCGCGCCGACAGCCTCGCTCTCGGCCCGCTCAACCTGGCCGAGACGGCCGCCGCGACCGGTCTGACCGGGTCCGATGCGGTGGACGCGCACCTGATCACCGGCGGCCTGCCCGGCATCCTCTTGCGCTGGCCGAACGGCACCCCCGCCGACGACTATCTGCGGGTGGAATGTGCCGACGCCGCATCGCCGCTGTTCACGGTGCCCGAGCAGTCCCTGGCAGCCGAGTTCCCCAATCCGGATACGGCCCGCCGGGTGCTCGAGGCCATCGGTGGCAACGACCGGGCCTTCGCGAACATCGCCTCGACCGCCGGTGGTCGCGAGGGTCCCGTCAAGTCCGGCACCCTGTCGCCGTTGCTGCGCCAGCTCGCCGAGGACAAGCAGGTGCTCGCCATCGAGGAGCCGGTCTCGGCCACGAGCGGTAAGCCGGCGCTCTACCGGGTCGCGGACAGCAACCTGCGTCTCTATCTCGGCATCCTGCGTGATGTGCACCAGCAAACGCTTCGTGGCCGGGCCACAGCCGGATACGCGCTGCTGCAACGCCGGTGGACGAGTTGGCGGGGCCGAGCCGTCGAACCACTCGTCCGCGCGTCGCTCGAGCAGGCGGCCGTCACCGGGGCGCTGCCGTGGCCGGACACCCAGGTCGTGGGCGGCTGGTGGAACAGGCAGTTCAACCCTGAGATCGACCTCGTCGGCGCCGACCGGGCACCGGTCGCCTCCCGCATCGACTTCTGCGGGTCGGTGAAGTGGCTCGGCACCCCGTTCGACCACCACGATCTGCAGACCCTGCAGTCCGGCGCGGCCCAGGTCCCCGGATTCGACGCCGGCCACACCGGTCTGGTCGTCGTCACCCGGACCGGCACGGCCCTGCCCCGCGATGCGGTCGACGTCGTCTGGACCTCCGACGATGTCGTCGACGCGTGGCGGTCCTGACGTAGGCTGCGCCAACCTGATCTAAGGGGCGAGCATGGGGACTCAAGCGTCGGTCGTGGCGGCGGACGGGCACGCCGTGGGGTATGAGGTTCATCGGGCGGAAGGCACGGGAGCCGCGCTGACCATTGTCTTTCTGCCGGCGCTGGGGGTGCCGCTGTCGTACTACTCGCGGCTGTTCGAGGTCTGGACGGGCGACGGGCGGCAGGTCGTCGGGGTGGAGAACCGGGGGCAGCCGCGCAGCCCGATCGGCGGCATCCGGCGAGGGCGGTTCGGCTACAGCGACATGATCCGGCGGGATCTGCCGGCCGTGTTCGCGCTGCCCGAGGTGCGTGACTCGGCGCAGGTCGTGCTGGTCGGGCACAGCATGGGCGGCGCGCTGGCGTTGCTGTCGGCCGCGGCGGGCACGGTCGCGCCGGACGCGGTGGTCACGATCGCCACCGGGACGAGCCGGTGCAGCGCCGAGTTCGGGGCCCGGCGGCGGGTGCAGCGCTATCTCGGCATCCGCGTGGTCCGGGCCATCACCCGGACGCTCGGCTACTGGCCGGGACACGTCTTCGGGTTCGCCGGGCGGCAGCCCAGCACCGTGATGCGCGACTGGGCGTACGAGGCTAGTCATGGCCGTTTCCGCCTGCACCGCGACCCGTTCGACTACGAGGCCGCGCTGGCCCGGCTGAGCACGCCCCGGCTGATGCTCGGCATCGACGGCGACCACCTGATCAACCCCCGGGCGGTCGCCCTGCTGGCCAAGCGGGCGGCCGGCGCCGCGCGGCTGCAGGTGCGGGCGGACGACGACGTACGCGTGGACCACTTCTCCTGGGCCCGCCGCGCCCCGGCCACGGTGGCCGCGCCGATCTCCCAGTGGCTCGCCCAGCTGGGCTGAACGGCTCAGCGAGCGTCGGCCGCGCGGATCAGCTCGGACAGCGCCGGCCACAGTGGCGCAGCGGCGCCGATGGTGAGCTCGGTCGTGTAGTCCGGGCCCTGACCACCGAGGACGACCCCGGCCTCGCGGGCGACGAGGACGCCGGCCGCGATGTCCCACAGATTGGTGTCGAGGGCCAGGCCGCCGTCCAGCCGGCCGGCGGCCAGATAGACCAGGTTGAGCGCGGCCGGGAGCCGGCGGATGTCGCCGACCCGGGGCAGCAGCTCGCGGACCACCCGGCCCGCGCGTTCCTTGGTCGCCGGGTTGGGCTGGAAGCTCACGCCGACCAGCGCCTTCTCCAGCGACGGCTCGCTCGGCCCGGAGATCGGCTCGCCGTTGAGGAACGCCCCGCCGCCGTCGACCGCGGTGAACGTCTCGTTCGCGACCGGCTCGTGCACGACCCCCATCCGCGGCTGGTCGCCCTGGTGGAGCGCGATGCAGACCGACCACGGCCCGGTGCGGCTGATGTAGTTGCGGGTGCCGTCGAGCGGGTCGATGACCCAGGTCCAGCCGCTCGTGCCGGCCCGGCCGTTCCCCTCCTCGGCCTGCACCGCGTCGTCCGGCCAGGCCTCGTGGATCGCGTCCACGATGAGGCGTTCGCTGGCGATGTCGACGTCGGAGACGACGTCGTTGGCGTGTGCCTTGGGCGCGCCCACCCGCAGGGTGTCCCGGCGCTCGAGCTGCAACCGGCCGGCCTGAACGGCCAGACCGGCGGCGAGGTCGCGCGCCGCGAGAAGATCTCGATCCATCACCGGTCAGGCTAGCGGGCCGGTCAGGGCGTGAGGAAGGCGGCGACCAGGTCGGCGTACTCGGCCGGTTTCTCGGCGTGGACGAAGTGGCCGCAGTCGTCGAAGACCCGCACCTCGGCGTCGGGGAGGGTGTCGCGGAAGTCCTGCACCTCGCCGGCGCTCGGGATCGGGTCGAGCCCGCCCTTGATCAGCAACGCGGGCCGGGTCAGGGCGGCCAGCAGCGGGGTGTGACGTTCGTACAGGGCCGGGTCCTCGGCCAGCCGGGCCAGGTGGTCCTCGCTCTTGGCCCAGTCGGCCGGGCCGAACGGCGCGGCGGCGAGGACGGCCTCGATCCGGGCCCGCGCCTCCGGGTCGGGGCTGTAGATCTGCCCGGCATCGTCGCCGAAGCCGACGACCACCCGGATCATCAGGGCGGTCAGCGTGCGGGCGTCGGGCTCGCCGGCCAGCACCGGGGCGGCCTCGGCGACCACGCCGGGGTGGGCCGCCGCCGTCGGGTGGGCGAGAAAGGCCGAGATCAACGACCGGCACGTACGGTCGAGGTCCCAGCTCGGGTTTTCGAAGACGACCGCTCGCACCGCGTCGGGGTGGGCGACCGCATAGCGCAGGGCCAGCAGGCCGCCGAAGGACTGGCCGAGCACCGCCCAGCGGTCGATCCCCAGACCGGACCGCACGGTCTCGCAGTCGGCCACCAGGTCGTCCAGGGTCAGCGGGGCGCCGGGCGCGAGCGGGCCGGAACGCAGCACGCCACGCTGGTCGAGACAGATCACGCGGAGGCGCTCGGCCAGCCGGGGCACCTGGTGCTGCTCGAACTCGTACGAGCTTTGGCCCGGCCCGCCGTGCAGGTAGAGCACGGCCGGCGCGTCCGCCCGGCCCCAGGAGCGGACGTAGAGGTCAGGCGCCACGTTGCATCGGCAGGTCGTCGGCCCGGGTGATCAGGGTGTCGCGTTTCTCGTCGTCCCCGCGGACCAGGGCAGCGATGCGCTCGCAGACCTGGGGGTCGAGCATGCGCAGCACGGGGGCGGCCGGCTGCTGCGAGATGTAGCCCTGGACGTGCCGGATGCGCTGCTCGTAGATCTCGCGCAGGGTCAGCGGGGACTCGTCGTCGACGCCCTCGACGATGACCACGCGCGGGGCGTGGGTGTCGCCGCGGTCGCTGGAGTAGCGCGCGGTGTCCATCACCAGCGACAGCTCCTTGGCCGCCAGCGGGTGGTGCAGGATCGCGCGGTCGACCTTGATCTGGGTGAGCGGCAGCTCGGCCATGCGCGACAGCGACGCGTACCCCTCGCCGAAGTCGTCGACGGCGAACGCCACCCCGACGTCGCGCGCGATGGCGGCCAGCCGGTTGTGGAAGTAGGCGTGCGGCGCCTCGGCCCACTGCTCCTCGCGCCGGGGCTCGATCGGGTCCTGCTCCGAGATCTCCAGGGTGACCGCCTCAGGCCGGATGCCGAGCTCGCCGATCGCCGTGCGCAGCACCTCGACGTACGCGTCGCTGAGCAACGAGCGTACGGAGACGTTGATCGAGACCGGTTTGGGCTGCTCCCAGGGGCCCTCGGCGTGGGCCTGGGCGTACGCGCCGAGGGCCATCCGCAGGATCACCTTGTCGCGCTCGACGACGAAGCGGTCGCCCCACACCTCGGCCAGCCGCAGCATGGCGACCGGCGCCCGCTGGTCGGTCGGTGAGCGCCGGGCCAGGGCCTCGTAGCTGTGCACGCCGACCCGCCGGGCGGTCTTGCCGAGCGTGATGACCGGCTGGAAGACGACGCAGTACGACTCCAGGACCTGCCGGTAGAGGCCGAGGCAGTGGTCGTAGAGCGAACCGGGGAGCCGGCCGAACGCGGCGCGCAGCGCGGTCAGGACCTCGATCTCGGCTTCGTCGGGGGACGCCGCGAAGTCCGTACGCCAGATCGTCTCGAAGATCTTGGCCAGCGGCTGACCGAGACGCAGCAGGTCGGGCGCGGGGTCGACGATCGCCAGCAGCAGCGACCGGCCCTCGGCGTGGCGCAGCGGCGCACAGAGCACGGTGCGGTGCTCGTCGTGCATCGTGTGCCCGAACCAGTCGGCGCCCTCCGGGAACCGCAGCAGCGGCCCGATGCTGTCGAGGTCGAACCGCTTGGTCGAGTCGATGGTCTGGAAGCCGCCGGCCGTGTATTCGAGGATGGCCGTGGAGTGCGCCCCGGACGCGACCCGCACGTACTCGACCCGGGACGGCGCGGCCACCCCGGCGTCGGCGCGGTGGCCCGACGAGCGCGGGGCGGCGTGCCGGGGCATGCGCGCGTGGTGGGACAGCCGGCCGATCAGCCGCAGGATGTCGTCGGCCGCCACGTCCATCGGGTTGGCCAGCGGGCGCGGGGTGGGGCCGGCCGCGCCGGGCTGGACGGCGAAATCCCAGGGGCGGCCGATGACCTGCACCGACTCGTTCTCGGCGACCGAGTCGAAGGTCGCGTCCCCGCGCAGCGCGTCGAGCAGCTGGGCCGTGAGGACACCGCGGCCGTCGGCCACGCAGGACAGCAGGGCGCTGTAACCGGTGGTGGACGGCTGAAACGCGGCCTTGCCCTCACCGTCGACGATCAGCACCGCCGTGCCGGGGAAGAACTCGAGGACGTCCCGTTCAAGGAAGGCCATCCGCAGGCCCTGATCGGGATGTTCGGACAGGGCCGTTTCGTCCAGATCGGGGGTGACCAGGTAGGTCTCGCCGCCGCGGCTCCACTCCGGAGTGAGCACCGGCCCGGCGAAGTAGACCAGCAGCAGGTCGGTCGGGTCGGCCCGCATCGCGATCTGCCGCAAAGTGGCCTTGACCTCGGCCGCGCGGGTGTGCGGACCGGCGAACAGGTGCGCGTCAGCGCCGCCGATGAGCTCGTGGAGAGCCCCGGCGTCGCGCACGGCAGTGGAGTTCACGCCCACAATGACCGCGAAGTGCTGATCTGTCACCGATCGCCTCCGGGGTTGAGCCCTCCCCCACTGGAGCGCTTCCGTATGCGGCGTGGGCAGATCATAGCGATCCGGAGCCGCCGATCCAATCGATCATCGTTCCGCTTATAGAAGATCACCGAGCGTCACGCGTACGGGGTAGTGGTCGGAGGCGTACTCGGTCTCGTCGCCGCGGACCACGGTCATGTCGCGCGCCCCGGACACGAGCGACGGACCGGCCAGAACGTAGTCGAGACGCATCCGGGAGAACTCGCGCCCGCCGCCCCGGGTGGTCGGCACGGTCAGCGGCGAGCCGGAGCCGGCCACCTTCCACAGGTCGGTGTATCCGGAGTCGAGGAACGCGCCCACCGCCCGGGTGTCGGCTGAGCCGTCCCGGGCCAGATGCCGTTTCTGCAGGAAGCCGGGCTGCGGGGCCAGCGTCGCGGTGTGGTCGGTGCCGGGGTCGAGGCCGTTGAGGTCGCCGGCGATCAGCGTGGGCACCTTCCGCGGGTCGAAGCGGGCGGCCAGCCAGATCGCCTCGCGCATGCGGCGGTAGGGCGAGAACGGGTTGAGGTGGGCGCTCACCACCCGCAACGGCCCGGCCGGGGTGGCGACGGTGACGATCGCGGCCGCGTGGTGCAGGCGCCAGCGCACGGCCTCCCGGTCGACGATCTCGAGCGGGGCCCGGACGAGCACGGCGACCGGCTGGCCGAAGCCCGAGCGGGCCAGGTGCGGGGTCATCCCGACCGCCGCGGCGAGCTGCCTCATCCGGCGGGCGTCGTCATTGTCGAAGTCGCGCAGTTCCTGCAGGGCGAGCAGATCGGGCTCCTCGCGCCGGATCACCGCCTCGATCGCCTCGAGCCGCCCCTTGCCACCGGTCTTGATGTTCCAGGTCAGGAACCTCATGCCGCCACCTCGTGCCGCTGGACGACCTGCGCCTCGACCGCGGCCTCACTGACGGTTTCGGCGTGCGCGCTGGGCCGCACGATCCAGGACAGCGCGCCCACCCAGCACAACGTGAGGATCAGGGCGCCGAGCACGTCGGTCGGGTGGTGCATGCCCCGATACATCCGGGAGAGCGCCACGAGCAGCGGCATCACCACGGCCAGAACCGGGAAGACCCACCGCCACCACTGCCGTACGCGGGGCGTGGCGACGACCGCGATGGCCAGCCAGACGCACATGGTGGCGGCGATGTGCCCGGACGGGAACGACGAGGTCGGCATCTGGCCGTCGAGCTGCTCGACCGGCGGGCGGGGGCGGCCGGTCGCCGCGGCCGAGGTCAGGAACAGGGTGATCTCGCCGACCATGGTCAGCACGACGAACAGGATCGGCCGCCACTGCCGCCACAGCGCGAGCGCCAGCGGGCAGAAAATCAGGCAGATGATCAGGATCGCGTGGGTGTCGCCCGCCTTGCTGGCCAGCCAGCTCAGGTGGTCGAGGCTCTCGGTGCGGAACGTCTGCAGCCACCGGGGCACGCCGTCGTCGAACGAGCCGAGCGCGGTGCCGGGCGTCCAGCGGGTCAGCGCGTACCCGACGAAGTAGAGGATGCCGAAGGTGAACACCCAGGCCACCAGGATCTCGGCGCCCTTGGCCCACGGGTGGGGCAGCACCTCGTCCTCGGCCGGCGCGGGAGCGAGATCGGCGGCGGCCTCCGGCTCCAAACCCTCTTTCAACAAAACGGAGCGGTGACCGGCTTCGCGGCGCCAGACCCGGAACGCGTACGCGGTGATGCTGATCCAGGCCAGCCCGAGGGCCCACCCGGCCAGCACGTCGGTCAGGAAGTGCACGCTCAGCGCGATGCGGGTCAGCCCGACGGCCACGATGATCGTGGCCGCGGCGCCGATGATCCAGCCTTTCCACCGGCCCTGGGTGGCCGACAGCAGGACGAGCGCGAGAGATCCGTACACGATCGTCGTGCCCAGGGTGTGGCCGCTGGGGAAGCTGTTGCCACCGCCGAACGCGACCGGGTCGTCGACCACCGGGCGCACCCGCCCGACCAGCGCCTTGAGCGACGGGTCGAGGATCATCGCGCCCAGGCCGGTGACCGCCAGATAGATCGCCAGCCGGGGCCGGCGCCGGATCAGCAGCCACAGCACGGCCAGCACGACCAGCGGGATGAGCACGCCTCGGCCGCCGGCCGAGGTGATCGTGGTGATCACCTTGACCAGCGCCGGATGCGGCGCCACCAGGTCGTTCATGCCCCGCGCGATCGACTGGTCGAGGTCGCGCAGCGGGCTCCAGTTGGTGCGGACCAGCAGCAGGAGCGTGCCGAAGGCCAGACCGGCGACGACCACCGCGGCCAGACCGGCGACGCTGCGCTCGGCGAAGTGCCGGACCGGCCCCCAGCCGGAACGCTCCACCACGCGGCTGTCGTCGCTCACGTCGCTCACGGCGGGAACCTCCGAAGTCGGGAATGTCTCCCGGCATTACCCGGTGGGCTTCCCCCGTACACCGGGCTCCCATTTGTCCCGTTTGGCCGGCCGCGGCTTGCCGACCCGGGCCGCCTCGAGCTGGGCCGCGAACGAGATGCCGAGGAAGAGCGCTATCCCGGTCAGGTTGGCCCAGAGCAGCAGCGCGATGATCGCGGTGAGCGGCCCGTAGGTAGCGCCGAAGCCCTCGGCGAACCGCACGTATCCGGCCAGCATCAGGCTGGCCAGCCACCACAGCGCGGTCGACAGCGCCGCCCCGAACAGCAGCCAGGACAGGGCGGGCTGGTGCCGCCGCGGCGAATGCTTGAAGAGCAGGCCGACGGCCACCACGATCAGGGCCAGGCTCAACGGCCAGCGCACGAAATCCCAGGCCACCCGCATCTCGCCCGGCCAGCCCCAATGTCGCTCGGCCGCGTCGCCGAACGGGCGCCCGGCCACCAGCAGCAGGAAGCCGGCCAGCGCGGGCAGCCCGGCCACGGCGGCCAGGATCGTGGCCCGGATGTACTTGAACAGGGCCGGCCGGTCGCGCTCGACGCCGTAGATCCGGTTCGCGCCCCGCTCGATCTGCGAGATCGCCGTGGTCAGCGCGGCCAGGCCGGTGATCAGACCCAGGGTCAGCGCGACCTCGCCGGCGTCGCGGCTGCGCTCGCTGTCCTCGAGCAGCTGCGTCACCAGCGGATCGCTGGCCCCCGGGGTCAGGTCGATGATGGTGTCGGCCACGACTTTGCCGCCCTCCGCGGCGCCCAGGTCGGCGGCCAGCCCGGAGAGCGCGATCAGGAACGGCACGATCGCCAGGCAGAGCTGGAAGGCGAAGGCCCGCGCGTGGCTGAACCCGTCGCCGTAGCGGAACCGCACGAAGGCGTCCCGGACCAGCGGCCATCGCCCGTAGTTCCGCAGCGCGAGGAAGGCGTCGTCGGCCGAGAGGTCGTCCCCGCGCATGTCCGTGGTCTCGGGGACTGGCTCCGTACTACTCACGGGCCGCCTCTCGGATCTCCTCGGCGGCCTCGGCCGCGGTGCTCACGTCGTACGCCAGGTCGGGGTCGCCCTCGGGCCTGGGCACGCTGAGCAGCAACGCTCCCGGCTTGACGCTGATCTTGAGGCTGCGGCCGGGATCGATCAGGTCGCCGTCGAGCTGCCGCTGCTGGAACCCCCGGGTGGTGATCTCGATGCGCGACGCCGTGTACGTCTCCATCAGCGGCACCCGCTTCTGGCGGCGCACCACGCCCCACGCGAGCGACGCCCAGTGGGCCAGGTTGTTGGGGCTGAGGATGGCCACGTCGAGCTTGCCGTCGGCCGGGTCGGCCTCGGTGAGCAGCCGCACCCCGCCCTGCAGCCGGCCGACGTTGCCGACGATCACCGTGCGCGGCCGGCGCGGCATCGGGGCGCCGCCGTCCAGCACGATCCGGGCCCGCATCGGCCTGTCCCGCAGGTGCTTGACCGCGCCGCCGACGTAGGCGAGCCAGCCGATCCGCTTCTTGGCCACCTCGGACGTGCCGGCCAGCATCTGCGCGTCGAAGCCCATGCCGGCCATCACCACGAAGCAGCGGCCCTCGCAGACCCCCACGTCGATGCGCCGGCGGCCGCCCTCGATCGCCACCTGGATGCCGGTCGCCGGGTCGGCGCCCAGACCCAGGTTGGCCGCCAGCAGGTTGCCGGTGCCGGCCGGCAGCACGGCCATCGTCACGTCGGAACCGGCCAGCGCGGTCACCACGGCCATCACGGTGCCGTCGCCGCCGCACGCGAAGACCAGCTCGGCGCCGTCCTGCACCGCCTGCTTGGCCTGGCCCTCACCGGGGTCGTCGGGGGTGGTCTCGTACCAGGACGTCGCGGGCCACCCCGCGCTCGACAGGCCCTCGTCGATGATTCGGCGGAGATGGTCCATGTCGGGCACCTTTGTCGGGTTCACCACGACCGCACTACGGGGTCCAGTCACGCCGCCAGTTTGCCCGGCACAGGTAACAGCTGAAACTCACGATTCGCGGGCAACACGGGATCGTGAGCGAACTTACCGGCGACCGCCTCTGTACCGTGAAGCCGTGAGCATGACCTCGGCCACCTGGTGGGGCCACAGCACCGTGTGGCTCGCCGACTCCGGCACGTCTCTGCTCACCGACCCCGTGCTCACCGACCGCGTCGCCCATCTGAGGCGCCAGGCCGGCTGCTCCCCGCACCTGCCCGGCGTGCCCGACGCGGTGCTCCTGTCCCACCTGCACGCCGACCACTTCCACGTGTCGTCGCTGCGCAAGCTGGGCGGCACCCCCAAGCTGATCGTCCCGCGCGGCGCCGCCTCGTTCGTGGCCAAGTCGCTCGGCAAGCAGGCGCTGGCCCGCACGGTCGAGCTCGCGCCGGGGGAAGAGACCACGGCCGGTTCGGTACGCGTCCGGGCCGTGCCCGCCGCCCACGACGGCGGCCGCGGCCCGTGGTCCCGCGACCGCGCGCTGGCCATCGGCTTCGTCGTCGAGGGCGCCGCCCGCACCTGGTTCGCGGGCGACACCGGCCTGTTCGACGAGATGAACGACCTGGCCCCGCTCGACCTGGCGCTGATACCGGTCGGCGGCTGGGGCCCGACGCTCGGCTCGACCCACCACCTCGACGCCGAGGCGGGCGCCGAAGCCCTGCGCCGCTCCAAGGCCGCCTGGGCCGTGCCCGTCCACTACGGCACGCTGTGGCCGGTCGGGATGACCAAGGTCCGGCAGCACATGTTCCGCGACCCCGGCGAGGAGTTCGCCCGCCACGCCGAGCGCAAGGCCCCCGACTCCCAGGTGCGGGTGCTGGCCCAGGGCGAGACCCTGACGATCGGCCGGCCCGCGTGATAGCCGATCTCGGCGCACTGGCCTGGCTCTTCGGTGTCGTGGCGTTCGGTGCTGTGCTGCCCATCGTGCCCACCGGCGCCGCCGTCAGCGGCGCCGCGGCCCTGGCCTTCCACGAGCACCACCCGGTGACGATCGTCTTCGTGATCGCGGCCGGAGCGGCCGGCGCCTACGTCGGCGACCTGATCATGTACGCGATGTGCCGGGTCGGCGGCGAGAAACTGGCCCGCCGGCTGCGCTGGCTGCGCGACGAGGAACACCTGGTGGCGGTCAAGGAAAAGCTGCACAAGAGCCAGATCCCGGTCCTGCTCGTGTCGCGCCTCATCCCCGGCGGCCGGGTCCCGGTGCTGCTGGCCGCGGCCTTCCTGGGCATGCCGTGGCGCACCTTCGTGGTGGCCAACGCCCCCGCCTGCGCGCTCTGGTCCACGGTTTACGCGGCGGTCGGCGTGCTCGGCGGTTCGATCTTCCCCGAGCCGTGGGAGGGCGTGGTCGCCGCCGTGCTGCTGATCCTCATCATCAACCAGGTCGTCTCGTTCATCTCCAAGCGCCGCGCGGCCAACGCCACCGCTTAGGCCTAGCCCCACCCGCATTCGGGCGGCTTACCGCATAGGACTCGAAGGCGTCGATCCCTAGCGTCCAAGGCATGACGACGACGCATCTCGAGCTGCCCCTGGCCGCCCGCGCCCTGCCCCGCCTGATGGCCGACACGCGGTATGTCCTGAGTGGTTTCCCCCTGGCCGTGTCGGCGGGCGCGATCGCTGTGATCGGGGTCGCGGCGCCGCCCTGCTCGAAGCCCGTTTCGCCCGGGCCCTGCTGAGCTGAGGACCCCCCCGTTCCGCCATCGATCGAGGGCAGTGGATTATGTCGCGGTCCATGTGCGCATCGGGGAGGTCCTGCAAGTGTCGGTCGAAGTAAGAATTCCGTCGACGTTCGTGTCGACGAACTGGGGAACCCCCACCGTCTGCGCTAGGCACGGTGAGCCCACCGCCGAGAGCAAGCAGATGCAGTTCTCCTCGCCGCCGCCCGGCTGGACCTACGCTCTGCTGCTGCTCGGCGTGCTCCCCTTCGTCATCGCCGTCGTCGTCCTCCGCAAGACCGTAGGCGCGCCGGCCTGGCCGTTCTGCGCCCACTGCGTGCAGGGCCGCAAGAAGCGCCTCACCATCGGCCTCGGCACCGTCGCGGCCGGAGTCGTGAGTTTCGCGCTCGCCCTGGTCATGCCGAACGACCAGGTCACCGCCGCCGGCGTGCTCCTCCTGCTCGGCATCGTGCTCGTGCTCACCGGCTACATCATCGCCATGCGCGGCGCCAACCGGACACTGATCGCCGGGGGCCGCGTCACCCAGGACGGCCAGCTTGTCGAATTCCGCAAGGCCCACGAGGCCTTCGCCGCCCAGGCCGCGGCGGCCGACCAGTCGGCGGCACAGCACTACGCACCCCGATAACCGAACCTCAGAGATACGGGATTCTCCGACAGGTCCAGTGAGATGCGGATCGGCCGGCCGGTGGTCCGGCCGATCACCCGGCCCCCGGCGAAGCCGGCTGTTTCCGGGGCGTCCTCACATCTGGCCGAGATCGACCTCGACGAGGAACGGCGCGGTCAGCTTCACGACGCCGGTAAAGACTTCACCGTCCCGGTATCGTCCCGTCGCGGGATCAAGAACGTATGAGTAGACAATCGGTGCACCAATGGCGGCCTGCTCGACACGCAAATAAAACTGGATACCGGCCCTCGCGTACTGATCCGCCTTGACGATCCGGTCGGTCGTCTCCGACCCGGGAGAAACCACCTCGACCACAAGGAGCACGTGCTCGGGTCGAGTCGGAGTGACGTCGATGGTATCCGCCCGGTACACCGTCACGTCGGGCCGGCGGTTGTTCAGCGGCACGTCCTGGAGCCGAACGTCGAAGTCGGTGTCAGCGTTCCAGTCCGGCCCGGCGGCAACGTCCAAGGCGTTCGCCAGAAGCCGGGCCAGGCGGTTGTGCCGCTTGGACGCGCTCGGACTCACGAGGACCATCCCATCCACGATCTCGATGCCCGCACACTGCTCTTCTGACCACGTCGCGTATTGCTCGGCCGTGACCTGCTCATGCATCCAGGCGGGCGCGACCATCTCGACAGTCATGAACACCTCCTGAAACGTGACCGGCACCTCAAGATACCGTCCGCGATCCGATCTGCCGACGCCGTCTGATCGCTGGACCGTTCAGAGATCGTGGCGGGCACTTAGAGTCGACGGCGATGGACGATTATCCGCAACTGCATCCGGGCGAGCGCGACATGCTCGAGCGGTTTCTCGACGAGCATCGCGCCGGGGTGCTGGCCAAGCTCGACGGGCTGAGTGACCGCGCGGCCGGCGCGCGGCTGCTGCCGGCTACGGGCATGACCATCGGCGGCGTCGTGAAACATCTCGCGCACATGGAGGATCTCTGGTTCACCCACAAGCTGCTCGGCGCGCCCTACCCTCCGCCGTGGGTCGCGACGGGCGACGACGAGACCTGGGCCTGGCAGTCCGCGCGGGACGACTCGGTCGACACGCTGCGCGCGCTCTACGAGGCGGCCTGCGCTCGCAGCCGGGCGGCCACGGTCCGTTTCGACGACCTCGACCAGCGGGCGGCCCAGCCCTCGTTCGGCCAGGCGCCGGTCAGCCTGCGCTGGATGCTGCTGCAGATGATCCGCGAGACCGCCCAGCACCAGGGTCACCTCGACCTGATGCTGGATGCGGTCGGCAAGGCTCCTCGCCCTCATAGCGGACGTTGAGCGAGCCCCTTCATGCCGGACGCGGCTCGACGGCCGTCAGCGGGATTCCTCGACTCGCTCCTCGCCGCGCCGGCGCAGCATCTTCAGGCCGGGCAGGCCGGCGATCGCCAGGTGCAGATCTTCGGTCACCTCGAGCAGTTTGTGCAGGTCGGGGCCAACCTGGTCGAGCTTGCCGAGCAGCGGCATCACGTCGTCGACCAGGTGTGCCCGCAGCGCCGGGAGCTGGTCGACCATCCGGATGGCGGCCGTCACCTCTTCGGGCGACAGCTCGTCGACAAATCGGCGCGCTATCGGGGCGCCCTTCATCAACGTCCCCGCGTAGGCCGCCAGCAGCTGATTGGCCTCCTTGGCGGCCGCCTCGGCCTGCCCGACCACGAACTCGGCCCGGGCACTGACCTCGGTGGCCCGCCCGACCACGCCCTCGGCCGCGTCCGAGATCCCCACCGCCCGGATCACGATCCCGTCCGCCCGCGAGCTGATCTCCTCAGCGCTGCCCACCACGACCCCGGCCCGCCCGCTGATCTCCTCCGCGGTGCCGACCACGGTCCCCGCGCGCGAGCTGATCTCTTCGGCAGTGCCGACGACGACGCCGGCGCGGGCGCTGATTTCGACGGCCTGGCCGACCACGCCGGCCGCGGTCGTGGCGATCGCGCGGGCCTCGGCCACCGTGATCTCGGCGGCGTCGACGATCACCGAGACGCGGCGGATCAGGCCCTCGGCCTCGTCGGCAATCATCGTGACCCGGCTGACCAGCAGTTCGGTCTGGCCGAGCAGGCCGATCACCCGCACCGGCACCGTCGCGACAGAGGCTGCCGTCTCGACCACCTGCCCGACGGCGGCGCGGGCGAGATCGGCGATCGCGGCGGGTGACACCAACGGGAAGCGCATCACCCCATCATGCGCCAGGAAGTCACCCTCGGGAGGCGGCGGGGCCCGGCGGCCCGCCGTTCACCCTCGGTGAGCGAGGGTCACCCGTACGTCGATAGTCTCTGTCAATCTCGTATGCGGAGCACCCGAGGACGCACATGATCCGTCGCAACACGGCACTATGGCAGGCGTGCGACGTACGCGAAACTGGATTCTGGCCATCGCGACGGTGGGGGTCCTCGGGGGTGCGGGGTTGGTCGGCGTGGGCATGATGCGCAACGACTCCGGTGGCAGCACGCTGCCGCTCGTGGGGTCGTTCAGCGACACCGCAGCCAACGGCAGCGCGACGACCGGCCCGGCGACCGGCCCGGAGGCCAATGGCAGGGCGGCTCCGGTGCAGACAAAGCCGGCCCCGAGCACGGCCCAAGTTGCCGCGCAAGACCGGGCCAAACAGGTCAAAGCCCTCGACGCCGCGCTGAAGAAATACGCCGCGTCGGCCCCCGAGTTCTCGGTCGCGGTGCTCGACCGTAAGACCGGCCAGCGTTACTCGTTCCGCGGCACTGAGAAATACGAGACCGCGAGTGTCGTCAAGGTGCAGGTGCTGGCCTGCCTGCTGCTCAAGGCCCAGGACGCCCGCCGCGACCTCACCGCCACCGAGTTGTCCCTGGCCAAGCGCATGATCCGGCTCAGCGACAACGACGCCACCACGTCGCTGTTCAGCAAGCTGGGCCGTGCCTCCGGCGTCGGCGCCTGCAACAAGCGGCTCGGCCTGACCGAGACCAAGGTCAACAGCGCCTGGGGTCTGACCCGCACGACCGTGAACGACCAGGTCAAGCTGCTCTCCGAGCTCGTCGACACGTCCGGCCCGCTGGATGCCGGCTCGCGCAAGCTGGCCTACACCCTGATGAGCACGGTCGACACCAGCCAGGACTGGGGCGTCTCGGCCGCCGCCAGGACGGGCGAGAAATTCACCGTCAAGAACGGCTGGCTGGCCCGCTCGACCGAGAACTACCGCTGGATCATCAACTCGGTCGGCCGCATCACCGGCCCCAACACCGACGTGTCGATCGCCGTCCTCTCCCACGACAACGGCTCGATGTCGAGCGGCATCACCGTGGTCCAGAAGGCCGCCAAGCTGACCAGGCAATACCTCAAGTATTGAGACTGCCGCCCGGCGCCACCGGCTTCACCCCGTCACGGGCCGGCAAGAAGCCGTTCACCGCCGCCTGCCACCAGGCGGACCGCGCCCTGGGCGATACGGTCGGCCTGCCCGGCCTGACGCCCAACTACGCCATCCACACCTTCACGCGGCGCCGGACGAGCGTGTGGCGGCACGGCGTCCTGCCCTGGCTGGCTTTCGCCCGGGACGACCACTTCGTCGACGACCCGGAGCTGGCTGCCGCCCTGGGCGACGGCTGGCGATTCCTGACTGTCGCCGAGCTGGACACCGACCTCTCCCGAGCCGATCTGAGCGCCCTGCACGAGGACGAGCTCGCTCAGGTCCGCTACTGGCAGCCCCTGACTGTCGGTGATCTGCTCTTCCATGACTGGGACTGAGCGAGCGTGACCCACGTCACTCTCCCACGTGATCCGTCGCCGGGGTCGCCGTCGTCTGACCGGATGTGAGAGTGACCGAGCTGGACGAGGAGCAGCTGCTGCGGCGGGTTGCGCGGGCCGATCGTGGCGCGTTCGACGAGCTGTACCGCCGTACGTCGCCCTGGCTCGCCGTGCGGTTGCGGCGCCGGTGCGCCGACGACGGCATGGTGGCCGAGGTCCTGCAGGACACGTATCTCGCGGTGTGGCGGGCCGCCGGGTCGTTCGAGGGCGTGCAGGGCGGCGGGAGCGCGGCCGGCTGGCTGTGGACCATCGCCGCCCGGCGGCTGGTCGACGCGATGCGGCGTCGGGCCCGGCACCTGGAGACCCCGGCCGAGGAGCTTCCGGTACGCAGTGCGCCGGCCGCCGAGGACGAGGCGCTCGCCGGGTCCATCGGTGACGAGGTCGGCGTGGCGCTCTCTCAGCTCGCGCCCGAATTGCGCGAGGTCCTGCACGCGATGGTCCTGGACGGGCTGACCGTGCGGGAGACGTCGGTCCTGCTCGGGCTGCCCGAGGGGACCGTGAAAAGCAGGGCGCGCCGCGCCCGGACCGTCTTGCGGGAGGCACTGTCGTGACGGACCACATCCCGGCGGCCTCGCTGGCCGCCTACACCGCTGGGGATCCGGACCTCGACGACGGCGCCGTCTGGGCGGTCGAGGTGCACCTGGAGAACTGCGCCGAATGCCGGGCGCGGCTGGCCGAGCTGGTCTCGCCGCCGCTGGTGGCACTGCTCGACGACGTGCAGGTGATGATCGACAGGGGGGTGCGTACCGGACCGGCTCCGGCCCGGCGACGCTCCTGGCGTCGCCTCGCGCACCGGTGGGCAGTGTGGTCGGTGATCCCCTGGACGTTGATGGTCGTCAGCTCGGTGCTGGCTGCGTTCCTGCTCGACCGGCAGTTCCCCGAGCGGCCGTCGCTGGTGCTGCTGCTGGCGCCGGTGGCTCCGCTGGCGGGCCTGGCGATCGCCTGGTCGCGCCGCACCGACCCGGCCTGGGAGATCACCGCCGGCACCGCCCGGGCCGGCCTCGAACTGCTCCTTCGCCGTACGGTCGTGATCCTCGCGACCGTGCTGCCCCCGCTGGCCCTGGCCGGCTGGCGGCTCGGCATGTCGCCCGCCCTGTGGCTGCTGCCCAGTCTCACTTTCACCGCGGCGACCCTGCTGCTCGGCGGCCGGATAGGCGTGGCCCGGGCGGCCATCGTGCTGGGCAGTGGCTGGCTGGTGGCGGTCGTCGTTCCGGCGCTCGCGACGGCCGATCTGCCGCCGGTGATCGAACCGGCCAGCCTGCCCGTCTGGGCGGTGGCCGCCGTGCTCGGCAGCGCGCTGGCCGTGCTGCGCGCCGACGATCACCGCCGTCTTTCTTAGTAACAATCCCCCCAAGGAGAGAACATTGGTACGCCTGGTGACTGCGTCAGAGTTGAAGCCGGATACGTACGCGTGGCCCGTCGAGGCCGCTGAACTGCAGGTCAAGGCCGGGCGGCATCGGGCCGTCAACGGTCTCGACCTCAAGCTGGGCATCGGCGTGCACGGTCTGCTCGGCCCCAACGGCGCGGGCAAGACCACGCTCATGCGGGCCATGTCCACAGTGCACCGGCCGTCCGGCGGGCAGCTGCGGCTGCTCGGCGAGGACGCGACCGACGGGCGGGTGCTGCGCTCGCTGCGCCGGCGGCTCGGCTACCTGCCTCAGCACTTCGGCTTCTACCCGCGGTTCACGGTGCGGGAGTACGTGGAATACATGGCCTGGCTGCGGGAGATGCCCAAGAACGCCGTCCCGGGGGCGGTGCAGCGGGCCGTCGAACGGGTCGGGCTCACCGACCGGGCCGACTCGCGCCTCAAGACCCTCTCCGGCGGCATGCTGCGCCGCGTCGGCATCGCCCAGGCGATCGTCAACGACCCCGATCTGCTGCTGCTTGACGAGCCGACCGTCGGCCTCGACCCGGAACAGCGCGTCGAATTCCGGACGCTGCTCCGCGAACTGGGCACGGACAGCTGCGTGCTGGTCTCCACCCACCTGGTCGAGGACGTGGTCGCGGCCTGCACCGACGTGGTGCTGGTCGACCAGGGCAAGCTGGTCTTCCAGGGTCTGCCGGCCGACCTGACCCGCCTCGGCGAGCAGGGCGGCACGGGCGACAGCGCCGCCGAGCGCGGCTACACGACGCTCCTCGCCGGCCACCGGAGCGCGTCATGACCCGGATCCTGAGCATCGAACTGCGCCGTTCCAACGCGCTCTCGCTGGCCGCCCTGCTGATCGGGGTCGGTGTCGCCTGGCTGCTGCTGAACAGCAGTCTCTGGCAGTCCGAGTGGCTGAAATTCGGCTACGCGCACTCGTCCGTGGTCTTCCTGCTGTTCCCGCTGGCGCTGGCCGGCGGCGCGGTGCTCGGCCGCCGCGACAAGCGGACCCGGGCCGACGAGCTGATCGCCAGCACCGGGCGGCCCAAGGTCCAGCGGTTGTTGCCCGGCCTGCTCGCGCTGGGTGTGGCGGCGATGGTCGCGCACCTGCTCGTCTTCGCCGGCGGCGGCGCCGTGGTCGCCGTGACCGGCAGCTATGTGAGCGCCGCGACCGTATTTTGGCCGCTCACCGGCGTCCTGATGCTGCTCGGCGGGGCCTGGCTCGGGGTGGCGGCCGGGCGGGCCTGGTCGTCGCCGGCCGTGCCGCCGCTGCTCGCCGTCCTCGGCCTGCTCCTGCAGTTCGGCTTCTCCGAGATCGGACCGCCCGGCGAGCAGTCCCTCCTGGAGAACCTGTCCGCTCTGGCCCAGCCGCCGTCGTTCTCCTGGGAGGCGGTCACCGGCCGGGTCCTGCTCGGGTACACGCTGCTGGGGGCCGGGATGATCGCCGCCGGGTTCCTGCTGACGACCGGGCGTTCGTGGCTGCCCCGGGTGGCCGCGGTGGTCGCGCTGGGCCTGGCCGGGACGGGGGCCGCGGTGGTGCCGGGCAAGACGATGGCCGACCACTACCGGGTGGACGCGGCCGCACAGAAGCTGGTCTGCGCCGACGGCACGCCGCAGGTGTGTGTGACGGCAGTGCACGCGTACGCCCTGGACGAGGCCACGCCGCAGGTGCGCAAGGCGCTCTCGCTGCTGGCCAAGCTGCCCGGCGCGCAGACCCGGGCCGTCGAGTGGCGGGCCGACGAGGTCTATCAGCCCGGCGAGTCGGACTGGGACTGGCAGGGCACCACGCGTACGCCGGCCGGGACGGTGAGTTTCGACCTCGGGATGGACGGCGACCAGGCCGGTACGACGATCACCGAGAACATGGTGCTGGGCGCCGGGACCTCGTGGAACGGCTGCGAGGGCACCATCGGCAGTGTCGCCGGGCACGCGTCGGGCGCCTGGCTGATGGGCACCGAGCAGCTGTCCGGCATCGGCGACGGCCTGGACAGCTACCCCGAGATGCAAACCCAGGTCCGCGACACCGTACGCCTGTTGCGCGCCCTGCCCGAGGCCGAGCAGATCCGCCGGGTGGCCGCCATGCGTGACGCGGCCGCCACCTGCCAGGACACCGACCTGCTGGCCATCCTGACCGGCCAGGCGTCCTCGTGATGCGCTGGCTCGCCCTGTACGTGCGTTCCCGGCGCCTGCCCGCGGCGATCGCCCTCTCCGTGGGCGCCCTGGCCCTGAGCTGGGGCGGCTGGTCGATCTTCACCGACCGCCCCGTGATCAACGAGAACCTGACCATCCTGACCGTCCTGCTGGCCCTGGCCCCGCTCATCCCGACCATGGCCGGCGACGACGACTCCCTGGAGTCGACCGCGGCGCTGCGCTGGCCCCCACGCCGAGCCCTGCACCTGGTGACCGTCGTCGCCGTCGTGCTGATCCCCCTGCTGGCCGGCCGTTGGACCGGCGCGTCGTTCGGCGCCCCCGGCGAGCTGCTCCGCAACGTGGCCGGCCTGACCGGCCTGATCGGCGCCGGGGTGGCCCTGGCCGGCACCCGCATGGCCTGGCAGCTCCCGATCTGCTGGACATCGGCCCAGATGATCTTCGGCGGCAACGCCGACCCCGGCTGGCGCAACGCCCTGTTCTGGCTCCTCCAGCCGTCCGACAGCACGACCGCCGCGGTCACCGCGATCGTCCTCTTCGCAGCAGGCGCGCTGAGCTACGCCTGGCGCGTCGGCCCCCGCCCGGCCCCCGCCGAAGCAGTCCTGGGTCAGTAACGGCGTCGGCGAGGCGGGCGGAGCCTGCGAGCCTGGGCGCCACCCCGGTTGGGCCGGTAGCCGGGTGATCGGCCGGACCACCGCGGAAGCTGGGCCGCGTCGCACGGGACCGGTCGGGGAATCCCGTATCGCTGAGGTCTTTGTCTTCTAGCGCCAAATCGCATTGGTAATACGATGACCATGTGACTGATACGGAAGGCCTCGATGCTCTGGCCAGCCTGGCTGACGGGGTTCGGCGGCAGGCTTATCGGGTGGTGGCCGACGGGGTGGCGCCCGTGGGGCGGGACGAGGTGGCGGCGGCGCTGGGGGTCGGGCGCACGCTGGCCGCGTTTCACCTGGACAAGCTGGTGGCGGCGGGGCTGCTCGAGACGTCGTATGCGCGGCGGTCGGGGAAGACGGGTCCGGGGGCGGGGCGGCCGGCCAAGCTCTATCGGGTGGCCGCGGCCGAGCATGTGGTGAGCGTGCCGCCGAGGGCCTATCGGGTGGCGGCCGAGATGCTGGCCGAGGCGTTGGAGCAGGCCGGGGCCGAGGACGTGCTCTACCAAGTGGCGCAACGGCACGGGCGTGCGGCGGCCGCGGGCGAGGTGAGAGAGCTGCTGAGCGAGCACGGGTACGCGCCGGTGGCCGACGGGCCGGACCGGATCGAGTTGCGCAACTGCCCGTTCCATCGGCTGGCCGAGCAGTTCCCGCCGGTGATCTGCGGGATGAACCTGGCGATGATCAATGGGCTGGTGGCCGGCAGCGAGTGGACCGCGCGGATCGATCCGGCCCTGGGGCGGTGCTGCGTCACGCTCTCTAAAACTGAATCTGATTGACATTAGAGCGGGGGCTTGATGTGCTGACCGGCATGAGCGACTTCCACCTGGCCCAGATGAACAACGCTCGGCTCCGCGCCCCGCTGGAAGACCCGTCGATGGCCGAGTTCGTCGAGGGCTTCGCGCTGATGAACGACCTGGCCGACCGCTCGCCCGGCTTCGTCTGGCGGCTGATCGGCGAGCACGGCGACGGCACGATCGCGGCGCCGGCCGACCCCAGCACGATCTTCACGCTCTCGGTCTGGGAGTCGGTCGAGCACCTTCGGGCGTACGTCTACCAGAGCAGCCACCTCGACTATCTGCGCCGCCGCCGCGATTGGTTCGTCCCGCACGGCCACCAGGAGGCGCTGGTCATGTGGTGGCTCCCGGCCGGCCGGGTGCCGACGCTGCGCCAGGGCATCTCCCGGCTCGGGCGCCTGCGAGCGAGCGGCCCGACCCCGGAGGCGTTCACGTTCCGCCAGCCGTTCCCGGCCCCGGTGCCGGCGGTCTAGCTAGTCGTTCCGGACGGCGAGGGTCAGCCCGGCGGCGGAGAAGGCGACCCCCAGCACCATGCCGGTCATCCTGGATCACCGCGGGGTGCCCGTCGATAGGGCGGCCGGGTGATTCACCTACGTAGACCGCGTGGGATAGGTGACTTCCGCCGACGCGAGCGGGGCGGGCCGGCGACCACCGTGGGGTGATGCTCGAGTCGCTCTTCCTCACTGATCTGGTGCTGGCCACCCTGGCCGTCGTCGCCGCTCTCGTCGTCGCCCGCGGCGGCCGAAAGGGACGGTGGTTCTTCGTCCTGGCCGGGGTGGTGGCCGCGCGTCTGGTCGTCGCCGGACTTCTGCTCGTCGGGGGCAGCGTGACCCTGGCCGACTCGCGCCTGATCATCCAGATTCCGCTGGCCGTGCTGCCGACCGCCTGGGCCACCGTCCGGCCGAGCCGCACCGCCGTCCACGTCAGCGCGGCCGGCGTCCTGCTGTCGGTCTGGTGGCTGCTCGTGCCGTTCGGGCCGCAGGACACGGCCTACGTCCTCGCCGGTTCCGTGGCCGCCCTCGCGCTGATCGGCGGCCTCTCCGTCTTCGTCCGCAGCCGCAGAGCGCTCTGGCTGCCGCTCTCGTTCCTGGTCCTGCCGGCCGTCGTGCTGGTCACGGCCGGTCAGGCGAACGCCTCCGCGCACCAGCACCCCACCGCCGGCCAGTTGAGCGTCGACCAGCTCGTCGGGCCCCAGGACCGAGAGCCCGACGTCCGCCTCACCCTGACCGCGGCCCGCGGCACCGTACGCCTGTCCTCCGGCCACACCGTCGACGCGCTCACCTTCAACGGCACCTCCCCCGGCCCCGAGATCCGCGCGAAGAAGGGCCAGCTCGTCGAGGTGACCCTGGTCAACACCGACGTCGCGGAGGGCGTGACCGTGCACTGGCACGGCGTGGACGTGCCCAACGCCGAGGACGGCGTGCCCGGCGTGACCCAGGACGCGGTCGCCCCGGGCGCTCGGCACGTCTACCGGTTCGTCCCGACCCGGGCCGGCACGTTCTGGTACCACACCCATCGCGACGGCTCGACCAACGTCCGCAGGGGCCTGTTCGGGGCGCTGATCGTGGACGAGGCCACCGGATTCGAGCGCACCCTCTTCACCCACTCGTGGCCCGGCGACGTCCTCGCCCTCGATCGCGCCGACGGGCCGGCCCGGCAGGCGGTGGCCGCGGGCCGGAGCGTACGGCTGCGGCTGGTCAACAGCTCGGAGGACCCGCAGCGGCTCGTGGTCGGCGGGGTCCCGTTCGCTGTGGCGGCGATCGACGGCAACGCGGTCGAGGGGGCCACCCCGCTCGACCCGGGCACCGCGCTGTTGCTGGCCGCGGGCGGCCGCTACGACCTCACCTTCACTATGCCGGACGCGCCGGTGACCGTGGCCCTGACGGACGGGCCTGCGCTCGCGTTGAGCCCGGACGGCGCGGCCGAGCCGGTGATCCCGGCCGAGGGCAAGCAGTTCGACCCGCTCGCCTACGGCGCCGCGGCCACCGATCCGGTCAAGGGCGACTTCCAGCGTACGTACGACCTGAGGCTCGACGACGGTTTCGGGTTCAGCCTGGGCCGCCTCAACTACGTGAGCAGCCTGATCAACGGTCGCCTCTACCCGGCCGTCCCGGCGCTCGAGGTGACCCGCGGCGACCGGGTCAAGGTGCGAATCACCAACCGCAGCCTGATCGACCACCCGTTGCACCTGCACGGCCATCGCGTCCAGGTGCTCACCCGCAACGGCGACCCGGCTACCGGCAGTCCCTGGTGGACCGACACGCTCAATGTGGCGCCGGGCCAGGTCTTCGAGATCGCCTTCACCGCCGACAACCCGGGCATCTGGATGGACCACTGCCACAACTTCCGGCACGGCGCCAATGGCATGATCATGCATCTCGCATACACCGGGGTCAGCACCCCGTACACGTCCGGCCATGCCCCCGAGTGAGTGACCGGGCGCTATCCTGCGCGGTATGCGGGAGGAGCTCACCGGCCGGCCGGCCGAGATCCGCCGGATCGGCGAGCTGACCCAGGCCGCCCGGTCGGGCCGGGGTGGCGCGCTCGTCCTGCGCGGCCAGGCCGGCATCGGCAAAAGCTCACTGCTCGAGCATTCCCGCCGTACGGCGTCCGGGTTCCTCATCGTCCAGGCGTCCGGGTCCGAGTTCGAGACCGAGCTGCCGTACGCGGCCCTGCACCAGCTGTGCGTGCCGATGCTCGCCGATCTGGGTCGCCTGCCCGAGCCGCAGCGGGCCGCGCTCGAGGTGGCGTTCGGGCTCGGCCCGGGCGCCCCGGATCTGTTCCGGATCGGCCTGGCCACCCTCGGCCTGCTCACCCTGGGTGCCCGCGAGCGCCCGCTGCTCTGCCTGGTCGACGACGCCCAGTGGCTGGACGCGGCGTCGGCCCGGGTGCTGGCCTTCCTGGCCCGCCGGCTCGCCGCCGAACCGATCGCCCTGCTCCTGGCCGTGCGCACGCCCGCCGCCGCCAACAGTCTGGACGGCGTGCCCGAGCTGACCGTCGAGGGGCTGAGCGACGCCGACGCGCGCACGGTGCTGGCCGCCGAAAGCCACGCCACGCTGGACGACCAGGTCCGCGACCGGATCGTGGCCGAGGCCCGCGGCAACCCGCTGGCCCTGCTCGAGCTGCCCCGGGCGGGCGGGTTCGCACCGCCGGCCGGCGCGACCGTGCCGTCCCGCATCGAGGGTGAATATCAGGCCCGGGTGACCGACGACGCGCGCACCCTGCTGACGATCGCGAGCGCCGACCCGACCGGCGACCCGGCGCTGCTCTGGGCGGCCGCCGCGCGGGCCGGCGTCGACGGGCCGAAGGCCAGTGCCGCCGCGACCGCCACCGGGCTGGTCGAGTTCTCGACCCGGGTCCGCTTCTGCCATCCGCTGGCCCGGTCCGCGGTCTATCGGGCGGCCGGCCCCGACGAACGCCGCAGCGCCCATCGCCTGCTCGCCGGGGCCACCGACCCGCTCAGCGACCCGGACCGGCGGGCCTGGCACCGCGCGCAGGCCAGTGCCGGCCCCGACGACGAGGTGGCCGCCGCCCTCGAGCGCTCGGCCGCCCTGGCTCAGGCCCGGGGCGGGGTGGTGGCCGCGGCCGCCTTCCTGGAACGGGCCGCGGCGCTGTCGCTGGACCCGGCGTTGCGCACCGCCCGCACGCTGGCCGCGGTCGCGGCCAGCCTCGACGCCGGGAACACCGACCTGGCCGCGCGGCTCCTGACGACCGTCGAAAATGCCGTGCTCGACGAGACCCAGCGGGCCACGGTCGATCTGCTGCGCGGGCGGATCGCCTTCGTCCGGCACGACGACGACGGCGAGGGCCCGCGGCACATGCTGCGGGCCGCGGAACGACTCGCCGAGCACGACCCGGAGCGGGCCCGCGAGTGCATCCTCGACGCGTTCGAGATGAGCCTGGCCGTCGGGCGGGCCAGCGGCGTCCTCGACCAGGTGCTGGCCGCGGCCAAGCCGGCCGGCCCGGTCCCCGACATCCTGGACGCGCTGATGCTGCTGGCCGACGGCGACCACCGCGCCGCGGCGCCGTTGCTGCGCCAGGGTTTGGCGGGCGCGAGCCTTCCGCTGTGGACCCACCGGCCCGCGCTGGCCGTCATGCTCGCCTCGGAGCTGTTCGACCCGGACACCCACGCCGCGATCGCCGGCTGGCTGCTGGAGACCGGCCGCGAATCCGGGGCGCCGCTGGTGCTGCGGCTCGGGCTGGCCCAGACGGCCTCCCGGGCCGTGCTGAGCGGCGACCTCGGCCGGGCCAGGGCGTCGATCGCCGAGGAGGAGGCCATCGCCGACGCGACCGGCGGGCCGGTGGTGACATACCACCGGTTGCAGCTGGCCGCGATGCGCGGTGACCGCCGGTCGACGCTGGAGCTGGTCGCCGCGTCGACGGCGGCCGACACGGCGCTCGGCATCGGCCAGCTCACCGCGAACGCGCACTGGTCGGCCGCCGTCCTGCACAACGGGCTGGCCGACTATCCCGCCGCGCTGGCCGCGGCCCGGCGGGCCACCTCACAGAGCGACGTCTTCATGGCCGGGCTGGCGCTGCCCGAGCTGATCGAGGCGGCCGTACGCTGCGGCGAGCCCGACACGGCCACGGCGGCGCTGGCTTCGCTGACCGAGCGCACCGAGGCGAGCGGCACCGCGTCCGGGCTGGGCCTGGCGGCGTACGCCCGTGGTCTGGTCACCGGGGTCGAGGAGCATTACCGCCAGGCGGTGGAGCATCTCGCGCAGAGTCCGATGGTGCCCTACCGGGCCCGGGCCCACCTGCTGTACGGCGAGTGGCTGCGCCGCCAGGGCCGCCGCAAGGACAGCCGTGACCAGCTGCGCACCGCCCACGAGCTGCTGTCCACACACGGCATCGAGGCGTACGCCCGGCGCGCGGCCGACGAGCTGCGGGCCACCGGCGAGAAGGCCCGTGCCCGCACCGACCGCGGCTACGACCAGCTCACGATGCAGGAGACTTACATCGCCCGCGAGGTGGCCACCGGCGCCACGTCCCAGGAGGTCGCCACCCGCCTGTTCCTGAGCCCCCGCACCGTCGACGCCCACCTACGCAACATCTTCCGCAAGCTCGACATCACCTCCCGCCGCCAGCTCCGCGACCTCGACCTCTGAGATCCACGGCCGCGTCGCACGGTTCATGCCGACCGGTGCAGCTCCCGCAGCCCGGCCTGGGCCTGCCGGCCACGGGCCCAGCGCTCCACCTCGGTGTGCTCGCTCGGATCGGCGCCCTCGGCCGCCGCCACCAAGGCCCGGTAGATGGCTTCCGCGTGCTCGGGTCGTCCGTGCGCCACCGCACCTTCGGCCAGGGCGAACGAATACGAGGGATGGTGGTGCTCGACGAGGGCCTGCCAGGTCGACTCGGGCACCGGCTCGGCCGCCCGCGCACGCCAGACGCTCCGAGCTCGTCCGCCGCGGCACGCAGGTCCGCCTCGGTCGCGGGCGGCCTGAGCCCGGCCACGTCGTCCGGGCAGTGGCGCTCGAGCCACCGCACGACCGTCCCCCACGAGTCAGCCACACCTCGAAGCCTCCCGGCTGACGCCCATGCTTGTCCCCGGATCGTGTCAGCGTCGCCCGATTTCGTCGCCCTGGAGGCCGCGATGACCCGGTCCGGGCCGGAAGCCGGGTGATCGACTCAGCCACCCGGTGAGCCGGCCGTGCGCCACGGGACCGGTCGGAAAATCCCGTACCGCGGGAAGAGCGCACGGGAAAGGCCCCGCCGTCACCGGCGAGGCCTTTCCTTCAGAGGCAGAAACCAGGTCAGAAGACGCTGACGCCGTAGACGCTCAGGGCCTCGGTGACCGGCTGGAAGTACGTGGTGCCGCCGGAGGAGCAGTTGCCGCTGCCGCCGGAGGTCAGGCCGAGGGCCGTCGTGCCGGAGTAGAGCGAGCCGCCGCTGTCGCCGGGCTCGGCGCAGACCGTGGTGCGGATCAGGCCGAAGACGGAGCCCTCGGCGTAGTTGACCGTGCTGTTGAGGGCGGTGACCCGGCCCGAGCGCAGACCCGTGGTCGAGCCGCGGCGGTAGACCGTGGCGCCGACGGCGGGGGTGCCGGCCGAGGTGATGTCCTGGGAGCCGACGCCACCGGTCTTGGTGATCGTCGTGTTGGTGTAGCGGACGATGCCGTAGTCGTTGCCGGGGAAGCTCGTGCCGGCGCGGGTGCCGAGGGTGGCCGAGCCGTTCGTCCAGGTCGCGCCGATGTTGGTGCAGTGGCCGGCCGTCAGGAAGTAGTTGGTGCTGCCCGAGCGGACGTTGAAGCCTAGCGAGCAGCGTCCGCCACCGGCGTAGATGGCGTCGCCACCGCTGATCTTCACGCTGATCGCGCCGGGGGCCGACACGAGGCGGGCGCTGTCGCCGAGCTTGGCCACCGTGGCCTCGACCGCGGCGAGCTCGGCACCGGTGACGGTGCTGTCGACCTCGACCACGACCTGGTTGCTTACCGGGTCGACGGCGAACGCCGTGCCGGGGACCTTCAGCGAGGACTTGAGGGCGTTGTCGGCGGCGGCCAGTGCGGCGCCGCTGCGGGCGACGAAGCGCGGGGTGGCGCCGGAGGCCTGCACCGAACGGGCCGTGGCCGCGTCGGTGACGTTGACGACGACCTTGCCGGACTCGTTGATGAAGGAGCCGGCGGTGTTGACGCCGAACTGGGCGTCGAGCTTCGTGGCCAGGGCCGACGGAGCGAACGAGGGGTCTGATGCAGACGGAGCCGCAGACGCGGGTGACGCGGCGAGCGCGGAGCCGACGAGCATGCAGGCGGCCAGGCCGACGATCGGCCGGCTCAGCTTCCGGTTGAGCACGAGGTTCCTCCCAGGGGGGTGGGGGGTACACCGGATCCGGCGTACCTCTTGCCCTGGAAGTATTGAGACTTCTCGATGCATGTTCAAGAGCTGGTCATTATTGACCAATCACGTTCACAACCGTCCTGAGCTGCCCTAATACCATTTTGCACACGAATCGTATTACCGAACCGGGATGGCGTTGTCGCGTCGTCGGCGCGTAGCCCAGCCGCTCGGCCAGCACGGTGAAGATGTCGTACTCGTCGCGGGCCCCGGCGTACGGCTCGGCGGCCGCCTTCATCGCGATCAGATGCGTGTCGCCGTGGCTGATGCCCAGGTCGTCGCGCTCGAGGGTGGTGGTCACCGGCAGCACGATGTCGGCGTGCCGGGCGGTCGCCGTCCAGAACGGCTCGTGCACGATCACCGTCTCGGGCCGCTGGAACGCCCGGCGCAGGCGGGTCAGATCCTGATGGTGGTGGAACGGGTTGCCGCCGGCCCAGTAGACGAGCTTGGTGTCGGCTGCTCGCCGTGCCGGGCCCGCTGCAACGACCAGCTCACGGTGACGAAGGTGCGCCCGGCCGCCATCGACCGCGCCAGCTCGACGATCGTCGCCTCGGGGACGCCACAGACCTCGGCCGCCCAGGCCGGCGTCCGGTCGGCGATCGAGGCCAGGAACCGGTCGCCGCCCTCGGTGAAACGCTCGAGGAAGCCGAGATCGGCCTGGCCGTCGGCGACCAGCTGGTGGGCCAGCGCGAACATGAGCGCCACGTCGGTGCCGGGCCGGATCGGCAGCCACTGCCCGCGGCCGGGCGGCAGGTCGTCGCGCAACGGCGAGATCGAGACGACCGGCCAGTCGGCGCCCTGATGCAGGACGCCGTGCGCGCCCTTCTTGCCGGCGATGTGCGGCAGCACAACCTCGGAGGCGCCGAAGCTGTAGGTGTTGCGCGAACGGGTGTAGCCGCCGCCCAGGGCCAGGAAGCGGTGCAGCTGGGACTGGGCGTGATGGAACCGGCCGGCGCTGGCCCAGCCGTACGACCCGCCGAAGATCGCGCTGTCGCCGTACCGGGCCCGGGTGTCGCGCAGCGCCTCGGCGACCAGGTCGAGCGCGTCGTCCCAGCCGACCTCCTCGTACGAGTCGTAGCCGCGACCGGCCGACCGGCGGCGGATCGAGGGCCGGGCCACCCGGGAGCGGTGGCGCTGGGCGCCGTCGTCGGTGCGGGACACTTGGAACGCACCCCAGTGCGAGCTGCTCGTCAGCGGTTGACCGGCCATCGTCCGAGGATAGGCCGCGACCCCGATATTGCTCATATCCTTTGGGCGCACTAGGACTTGGCCCCAGGCCCCTCAGACTGGAGAATCATGACCAAGATCATCGTCTTGTCCGGTAACCCCCGCCCGGGATCGCGCACCTCGGTGCTGGCCGTCGCCGTCGGGCAAGGCGCCGACGTCGCCCCCGGGCTGCCGGTGATCGAGGCCGACCGGCCCGAGACGGAGGCGATCGCCGCCGAGTACGCCGCCTCGTTCAGCGATTCCACAGCTTTGTGACAGGGCCCTAATAGCCCCCGGCCTACGTTTCGCCTGTCCGAGCTCAGGCGATCCCCCCTGCTGGGTCGGGCCGGCGACAGGCCCGTCGCGCTCGATGATCCTGCCCCGGTCATCGAGCGGGACGGGCCTTTGCACCGCCTGTTCGGTCAGGCCACGTCCAGGTTCAGCGCGCGGGTGGCGGTCGTGCCCCAGCCGTCGGTGAAGGCCACGGTGAAGGCGGCCGTCCCGGTGGCGGTGGCCCAGCCCTGGATCGACCCGTCGGCCTGCAGCGACAGCCCGTCCGGCAGCGCCCCCGAGACCAGCGACCAGGTGCCCGTACGGCCGTCGGCCACGGTCAGGTTCTGCTCGTAGTAGGTGTAGTAGGTCGCCTGCGGCAGCGCGGTCGTGGCGATCACCGGCGTGGTCCGGTGGACGGTGACGGTGAGCGCGCGGGTGACCGAGTTCGGCACGTAGTCAGTGAAGCGCACGGTGACGGTGGCCGTGCCCGGCCCGCTCGGCTTGCCGGTGATGGTGCCGCTCGGCCACAGCGTCAGGCCCGAGGGCAGCGAACCGGAGGCGATGCTCCAGCTGCCCCAGCGGGCCGCGACGAGGGTCAGCTTGCCCGAGTACGCCTGGCCGGCGGTCACGGTCAGCCCGGTGCTCGAGATGACCGGCTTGGCCGGCGGGGCCGGCACGAAGAGCAGCCGGTTGGCCGAGCCCTTGGGGTCCTTGATCTTGCTGGTGGAGGCGTTCTTGACCAGGTAGTTGCGCACCTGGGCCGGGGTCATGGCCGGCGACGCGTCCAGGGCCAGCGCGGCCGCGCCGGCCACGTGCGGGGACGCCATCGAGGTGCCGCTGGCCACGGCGGTGGTGTAGTCGCTGCTGTAGTAGTCCGAGCGGATGTCGACGCCGGGCGCGAACAGGTCGAGCGCGGGTCCGTAGTTGGAGAACGAGGCGCGGCGGTCCTTGCTGTCGGTGGCGCCCACGGTGATCGCGGCGGCCAGACCGGCCGGGCTCATCTTGCCCGCGCTGACGTTCTCGTTGCCGGCCGCCACCACGTACGTGACCCCGCTGTTGATCGATTTCTGGACGGCCGCATTGAGCGACGCGCTGTACGACCCGCCCATGCTCATGTTGGCCACGGCCGGCTTGACCGCGTGCGAGGTCACCCAGTTCACGCCGCTGATCACCTGGGACAGCGTGCCCGAGCCCTTGCAGTTCAGCACCCGGACGGCGACCAGCTGCACCTTCTTGGCCACGCCGAACACGCCGCCGCCGATCGTGCCGGCCACGTGGGTGCCGTGCCCGTTGCAGTCGCTCGCGGTCGTGCCGCCGGTGATCGCGTCGTAGCCGTAGGAGGCGCGCCCGCCGAAGTCGGCGTGGGTGATCCGGATGCCGGTGTCCAGCACGTACGCGTGCACCGAGCTGCCGTCGTCGGTCGGGGTGTAGCTCTTGGAGGCCTTCACCGCCCGCTGGTCGATCCGGTCGAGACCCCACGGCGGGTTGTTCTGCGTGGCCTGCAGGGTCAGCACCCGGTCCTGCTCGACGTAGCGCACGTCCGGGTCGGCGGCGAGCCGCCGGGCCTGGGTCGCGGTCATGTCGGCCAGATAGGTGGTGCCGTCGGCCGACATCGCGGTGACGTCGCCGCCGGCCGGGTGGTTCAGCGTCACGATGTAGCGGCCGGGGATCGCGCCGGGCTCCCCGGCCCCGATGACGGGGGCCTCGGCGGCTTGGGCCGGTACGGCTGTTCCGGCGAGGACGACAGTGGCGGTGGCGGCGGCAGCTGCGGCCAGGGTGCGCATACGCATGGTCGCCTCATCGACGTTTCCGCAGGTCACGATGAGGGGGAGACCCAGGTCGCACCGAGGAAATACCCCTCCTGCCACCGGCGTTACGTCAGCTGCGACCGGCGAAAGCCACCGTCGGCGCGGAGAGAGGTCACCGCCATGAAGGTCAGAAACTCACTGCGGTCGCTGAAGGCCAAGCCCGGCAGCGTGGTCACCCGTCGTCGCGGCCGCCAGGTCGTGATCAACCGGAAGAACCCGCGTTGGAACGGTCGTCAGGGCTGACATAGCACTATCGCGGGACACAACGCGCGAACCGCGATAACGTGGAAGAGAACAAGCCGGAGTCCCGCCGCCACGGGGCTCCGGCTTTTCACGTCTGATGAGCCAGCAACGCCAGCCGTACGCGGTTGGGGCTGCTGGTCTTGGTCATCAGCGCGGTGATATGCGTCTTCACGGTGGTCACCCCGATGTGCAGCCGCTCGGCGATCTCGCCGTTGGACAGGCCCGCGCCGACCAGATCGAGCACGTCCCGCTCGCGCGCGGTCAGCCCCTCGAGCGGCCGCCGCTGCGGAGAACCCGCGGTCGCCGCCCGCCGCACCAGCCGCTGCAACACGTCCCGGCTGAACGGGCTGTCCCCCGCGGCCGCCCGCCGGATCCCGTCCAGCAATTCCTCGGGCGGCGCGTCCTTGAGCAGGAACCCGCAGGCGCCCGCGTTGAGCGCCGGGTAGAGATGCTCGTCGTCGCCGAACGTGGTCAGCACCAGCACCCGGGTCGCCGGCCGCTCGGCCAGCACCCGGCTCGTGGCGCTGATCCCGTCGACGCCGGGCATCCGCAGATCCATCACGATCACGTCGGGGGCGAGCCGTGCGGCCAGGGTGATCGCGTCGCGCCCGTTGCCCGCCTCGCCCACGACCTCGAGGTCGGGTTCGGCGTCGCACAGCATCCGCAGACCGGCCCGGATGAGCTGCTGGTCGTCCACGAGCAGGACCCGGATCACGCGGCCGCCCCGCTGTGCGCCGGCAGCACCGTGCCCACCCGCCACCCTCGCCCGTCCGGCCCCACGCTCAACACCCCACCCAGCACTTCCACCCGCTCCCGCATCCCGACAATGCCGTGACTGTGCCCGCTACCGATGCCTGGTCCTCCGGACGGCACCGAGGACCAGAAGACCTGTGGGGGCGCGTTGTTGCCCGTTCTGCCGGCGCCTCCGTCGTCGGCCACTTCCCAGGTCACGTTGTCGTCTTCGACTGTTACGCGCAGGCGGGCGTGGGCGGACGGGCCGGCGTGCTTGGCCACGTTGGTCAGGGCCTCCTGGGTGAGCCGCAGCACGGCCAGCCCGCGTACGGCGTCGATCGCGCCCACCGCCTCGTCGATCTCCGCCTCCACGGTCAGCCCCGCGCGCCGGGCGGTGTCGACGGCCGCGCCCAGAGCGTCCGGCAGCGCACCCGGGTCGATCGCCGTGAAGGCCGCCGCGTCCCGAACCTCGCCCGGATCGCGCAGCACCGCGACCAGCCGGCGCAGATCGGCCAGCGCCGCCGTCCCGGTGCCGTGCACGTCGTCGAGCACCGAGGCCACCTTCGGGTCGAGCCCCGGCAGCACGTGCCGCGCCACCCCGACCCGCAGCACCATCGAGGCCACGTGGTGAGCCACCACGTCGTGCAGCTCCCGGGCGATGGCGCTGCGCTCGTCGGCCCGGGCCGCCCGGCTCTCCGACTCGCGGCGCAACTGCTCCTCGACCACCCGCTGCCGGGCCTGGCTGCCCAGCTCGCGGGAGGTGCGCACGACCAGCCCGAGCAGCACCGGTATCCCGATCGGGATGATCAGGGCGAAGATCTCGCTCCGCAGGCGCCCGTCGCCGGGCAGCACGTCCAGGGCCAGGTGTACGCCGGTGAGCAGCGCGATCCCGAGCACGTAGAGCCGGGTGCCCGCCGCCCACACCACCAGCTCGCCCAGGGCCCAGCTGCTGCCGACCACGTTGATCGTGGCGTCGTCGATCAGGATGAACGCGACGGCGAGCAAGGCGGTCTGCACCACCAGGTTGATCGCCGGATGCCGGCTGAGGGCCACCATCGTGACGAAGGCGATGATCGCCAGGACCCACTGGGTCGTGGTGGTCACCCGCTCGATGTCGCCGCCGAAGAGCAGATAGCTGACGCCGCTGAGATCGAGCAGGACGAGCCGGACCCACGTGTCCCGCCTGTCGAAGAGACGCCCCAGCCAGCCCATGCCGGTCAGCCTAGGCGTTCGCGCCGGAGCACGGCCGTGACGCTCGAAGCCGTACCGGCCAGCAGCACCGCGAGCGCCCCCAGGGTCAGGACGTCCGGACGCAGCAACGGCTGACCGCGCAGCGCCTGCCAGGTCAACAGCACGGTCAGGCCCGCGTACGCGATCCCGGCGATCAGCATCAGCCGGACGCTCGCCGTCTCGCCGAGCCGGGTCCGCCGGGTCAGCAGCAGGGCCAGCAGCGGCATCGCCTGCAGGCCGTGCAGCCCGATGAAGTGCCCGATCCGCAGGTCGCCGCCGGTGGTGCTCCAGCCGGTCAGCGGCAGCCCCGGCCCGCCGTCCGGCACCCCGACGGCGTGCGCGCCCGAGATGCCGGCGATCCCCGGATCCTGCATCGGCGTCACCATCGGCACCGCGGCGAGCAGCCCGAGCAGCGACAGCAGCAGACCCAGGCGGATCGCGTACGTGGCCACCCGGTCGCCGATCCGCTGCCGCAGCGCCACGACGGCGATGACGAGGTGGGCGACGAACAGCACCATGATGGACGTGCCCATGATCGAGAAGAGCTGCCCGTCGAGCGGATTCTCGACGTTGAAGTGGCTGCGGTGCCCGCGCCAGGCCTGCACGCCGATGATGGCGATCTCCAGCAGCGAGGCGGCGACGATCACCGTGCCGGCCCACTCGCCGATCCGGCTCCGGCGCGGCAGCACGGCCAGCATCCAGGCCAGCGTGAGGCCGTACAAGCCGAGCGAGATCGAGAACTTGAACGGCTTGAGCCAGATCGGCGCCCCGGTGAGGATCCGGTCGTCGGCCACCAGCCCGACCGCGAAGAACAGGGTCAGAAAAGCCATCATCGCGGTCAGCACGAGCAGCGGCCGGTGCCAGCGGAGGGTGCTGCGGCGCAGCGTCACGGTTGTCATGACCGCAGCCTCGCCGCGCGCGACGCCGGAATCGTCCGCCCGCGGGCCCCGGTGTCGGCCGCTGGTCGGAGGCGATCTCCACCCTGGGGAGGAGGCTGTCGCGTTCCGGGCCGGAAGCGATACTGTCGCGCGTGATCGACTTTCCCGCCGATGAGAACGGCCGCCGCAGCAGCTCTGCCCTCGGCCGCCACGTGGTCGCCGACGCCCTGCGCGCGGCCGACCCGGCCGCCGCCGAGGCCGCCGCCCGCGAGACCGACTGGCGCCAGGGCTACCTGCGGCACTTCCGGGCGCTGATCTCGGCCGGGACGGGCGACGGATACGACATTGCCGAGGCCGGCCTGCGGTCGGTGCGGACCCGGATGCCGGTGGAGATCGCCGAGCCTGCGCAGCCGTTCGAGACGGTGACGGTCGAGGGCAGCGCCAAGCGGGAGACCGAGGTCGTGCTGCCGTACCGCGGGGAATTGCTGCGCGGGGCGGAACTGGCCCGGCGGCTGGACGCGTGGGTGGCGGCCGGGGTGGTCGAGCAGTCGTGCGCCGACTCGGTGCGCGAGGTCATCGACAACCCGGACTGGCTCGACCTCTCCGACCAGCGGCTGGTGGTGCTGGGGGCGGGGGCCGAGATGGGGCCGCTGCCGGCCGTGCTGGGCTGGGGCGGCACGGTCATGGCGGTGGACCTGCCGAAGGTCTGGTCCCGCGTCTCGTCGTTCGAGTCGGCCGGACGCCTGATCGCTCCCGTCGCACCCGGCCGCGACCCGGGGGCCGACCTGCTCACCGAGCTGGGCGCGGTCGCGCACTGGCTGGACGGCCTGGACGGGCGGCTGATCCTCGGGAATTACGTCTACGCGCCCGGGGCCGCGTACGCGAAGCTCTCGGTGGCCGTTGATGCTCTGGCCACGTACCTGCGGGGTCGTCGCGACGATGTGGCGCTGGCCTTCCTGGCCACCCCGACCGACGTCTTCGCGGTGCCCCCGGCCGCGGTCGCGCAGTCGTCGGCCCGCTTCGAGGCCCGGTCGCGGCGGGCCCGGATGACCGCGGCGCTCTCGGGCGGGCGGCTGCTGCAGCCCAACTACCGCGGCGAGGCGGTCAACGACAGCCTGGTGCCGCAGCAGGGCCCGAACTACGCGCTGGCCAAACGCATCCAGCGGTGGCGGGCCTCGGTCGCGCGGCGGGACGGGGTGGTGAGCTTCGCGGTGGCGCCGCCCGCGTACACGCGTTCGGTGACCAGCAACCGGCTGCTCAAAGCGGCCTATGCCGGGGCGCACCTGTTCGACGTGGAGATCTTCGAGCCGGCCACCGCCAACCGGCTGATGGCGCTGCTGCTGGTGCACCAGATCCGCCGACCGCGCCCGGCCGCGGCCCGCGCCTGGGAGGACGAGGCGATCGGGGCAGTGCACGGCGGGCTGTGGCGGACCGCATATCGCCCTCGTACGGCGCTGGGGCTGGCCGCCGTGCGAGGCTTCCTGCCGTGACGGATCAGGTGGTCGCGCACTTCGACGGGGTCGCGGAGGCGTACGACGAGGTGTTGCCGTTCTTCGCGAGCTTCGCGGCGTTGACCGTCGCCGAGCTGGGGCCGTTGCCGGGCGTGCGGGCGCTGGATCTGGCGGCCGGTCGCGGGGCGCTGACCGGGGCGCTGCTCAGCCACGGAGCTTCGGTCACGGCGGTCGACGCGGCGCCGCGGATGGTGTCGCTGCTGCAGTCCGACCACCCTTCGGTGCCGGCCCACGTGATGGACTCGGCCGCGCTCGGGCTGCCGTCCGGAGCGTTCGACCTGGTGGTGTGCGGGTTCGCGATCCACCTCGTGACCGACCCGTACGGCACGCTGCGCGAGGCGGTGCGGGTGACGGCGCCGGGCGGGCGGCTGGCCTTCACCGTTCCCGGCCCGCCGCCGGCCGGCCCCGACCCGCTGGTCGACCTGTTCGCCGAATACCGCCGCTACCAGCCGGACGACTCCTCCTTCTTACCCTCCCCCTCCTCCCCGTTCGACGACGGCGGCGTTCCCGGCCTCACCGATCTGGCGGCGACACCGCTGGAGGTCGCGATCCCGGTGCCCGACGGCGAGACCTATTGGCGGTGGGGCTCGGGCCGCTTCATCGACAACCTCACCCCGTTCCGCCGGGCCGAGATGCACGCCCGGCTGCTGGAGCTGATGGTCGAACTTCCCGGTTTCGTGCTGCGCCGATCAGCGACGTTGTGGACCGCCCGCGTGGGGTAAGGGCAAAAGATGCGCAGACTCATCGTGACCGAGAACATCACCGTCGACGGCGTGATCTCCCCGATGGGAGACTGGTTCGACCCGAACACCGACGACACCGACCTGGCCGCCGTCAACGCCCAGAACAGCGCGGATGCCGACGCGTTGGTGCTGGGCCGGGTCACCTACGAGGAGTTCGCCGGCTACTGGCCCCACCAGAGGGGCGACATCTCGGCCTACCTCGACCAGGTCGCGAAATACGTGGTCTCAGCCGGCCTGGAAAATGCCGACTGGCAAAACACGACCATCTTGCGTGGCCCCATGCCGGACGAGATCGCCGCCCTCAAGGCCACCGACGGCAAAGACATCGTCGTCACCGGCAGCACCACCCTCGTACGCTCCCTGATCCCGACGGGTTTGGTCGACCTCTACCGCCTTTTCGTCTACCCGGTAGTCCAGGGCCACGGCACCCGCCTCTTCGAAGACGTAACCCTGTCCCTCAAGCCCACCACAACGCGAGCCTTCACCTCAGGCGTCGTCCTGCAGGAGTACGCAGCCTGAGCCCTCGTGGTTGCCTGCTGGCTCACCGAGAAAGCCCTGGCCGGCGGCATCTTTCGCTCGTCATGCCGCTCGCGGCCCCGGTTGGGCGGCTCAACCGCTCAGCCGAAGAAACGCACCCCAACCAGCGGCTCCTCTAGGCCCTGGGCAGCAGCTCGTCCAGCCCCGTCGGGCATGCGTGTCGTCCTCGCTCGCCCCCCGTGGGCCGGGACCGATCGACACTCCGGCCCCTCCCCCACAGCGCCCCAGGGACCGATCCGAACTCCCGTCCTGTCCCCCATGGCTGCTGGGCCCGTTCCGCACCCCCGTCCTCTTCCACGCGGCTGCTGGGCCCGTTCCGCACCCCCGTCTCATCCCCAAGCGCCGGAGCCGATCCGTGCTAGCGGACAGTGAAAAATCCTTGTTGACGGACAGTTGAGTCCCTGCTCGCGGACAGCAGAATTCCTGCTGGGCGGTCAGGTGATCTCCGTCTCGGCCACGTGAAAGTGGATCTCTCCGGCCGGTTCGATTGCTGGTTGCTGACCTTTGCAACCGACCAGAGCCGGAGAGACCGTGACCAAGTCTGCCAGGGAGATCATGGAAATCTTGGAGTCATACGACCTGACCCGCTGCGCGCATTCCGCGGCGCAGCTGGCCGGGTGTGACGCGAAGACAGTGAACCGGTATGTGGCGTTGCGCGACGCCGGTGGCGGGGACCCGCTGGTGCGGGCGGCCGCGCCGCGGCCGAAGCTGATCGACGCGTTCCTGCCGAAGGTGGAAGAGCTCGTCGATCGGTCGAAGGCGAAGATCCGCGCGGACAAGGTCCACGAACGCCTGGTGGCGATGGGGTTCACCGGCACGGAACGCACGACCCGGCGGGCGGTGCGGGAGGCGAAGATTGCCTGGCGGGCTGGGCGGCGGCGCACGTATCGGCCGTGGGTGAGCGAGCCGGGCCTGTGGTTGCAGTTCGACTGGGGCGACGGGCCGCGGATCGGCGGGCGTAAGACGTATCTGTTCTGCGCGTGGCTGGCCTGGTCGAGGTTCCGGGTCGTGATCCCGGTGTGGGACCAGACGATGGGTTCGCTGATCGCCTGTCTGGATGCCACGTTGCGGCAGGTCGGGGGTGTGCCGGCGTTTCTGTTGAGCGACAACGCGAAGACCGTCACCGTCGAACACGTCGCCGGTGTCGCGATCAGGCATCCCACGGTCGTCGCCGCCGGCCGGCACTACGGGGCGACGGTGCATTCCTGTGAGCCGTTCGACCCCGAATCCAAGGGCGGGGTCGAGGCGACCGTCCGGGTCGCGAAGGCTGATCTGGTGCCCACCGAGACCAACCTGCGCGGCGCCTACGACACGTTCGCGGAGCTGGTCGCCGCTTGCCAGGCGTGGTGCGAGCACATCAACGCTCGTATCCACCGCGAGACCGGTGTCGCCCCGGTGGATCGGCTCGCGGTCGAACGTGGTCACCTGCATGTCCTGCCGGCTGATCCGCACACCGCCGGGTTGGGTGAGGAACGACTGGTCAACGAGGATCAGACGGTCCGGGTCGGTTCCGTGCGCTACTCGACACCGCCAGGACACGTCGGGACCAGGGTGTGGTGCCGAACCGTCGGTGAGGAACTGGCGATCGTGGCCATGACCCTGACCGGCACCGCGGAGATCGCCCGGCACCAGCTGTCCACCCCGGGGTAACCCGCGCGTCCTCGACGAGCACTATCCGCACCACCCGGGCGGGAATCACCCCCGCCCACCGCGGCCACGGGCCCGCAGCCAAGCCGAGGCCGATTTCCTGGCCATCGGCGACGGCGCTTATGCGTGGCTGGTCGAGGCCGCCGCGACCGGCGCCAGCCGGGTGCGGGCGAAGATGACCCGCGCGGTCGAGTTCGCCACTATCCTCGGCCCCGCGAAAGTCGACCAGGCCCTCGGCCTGGCCGCGGCGGCCGGCCGGTTCGACGACACGGATCTCGGCTCGATCCTGGACCACCTCGCCACCCGAGGCGAACCCGGTGACCTGGTGGTCGCCGACGAAACCCACTCCGCGCAGCCCGGCACCGCCTCCTGGGAAAGGTTCGGCCGATGACCACACCAACCCCCACCCCGACCAGCCCGGCACCGGTCAACGGTGTGGTCCTCGACCTCGACGAGGCCGCCGACCTGGCCCGCCTGCTCGATCTGATCGAGGACTGGCTTCTGCACACCGACGACGACGCTCAAGCCGACCTGGCCGGCTTCCTCGACGGCTCCGGCCACGGCCACCTCGCCGCAGCCGGCCTGATCACCACCCTTGGACACACTTCGGTCGCCCTGCACCGCCGGCTCAGAAAGGCCAACCCGTGACCCGAGCAGCAGCCCCCGCCGCGACCCGAGCAGCCCCGCCCCGATCGGCGCCGGCCTTGCCCGACGACCTCGACCGGCTGTTACGCCGGATGCGGCTGCCCTACCTCCGCGCCGCCGCCCCCGACGTGATCGCCACCGCGAAAGCTCAACGCTGGGACCCCGCCGAAGTGCTGCGGGTCCTCATCAACGAAGAGGTCATCGGCCGCGACGCCGCGACCCGGCGGATGCGCCGCAAGACCGCGAACTTCCCCACCGGCAAAACCCTGGCCACCTGGCGGCCCGACGAATCGTCCATCCCCGCCGCCACCCAACAAGGGTTGTCCACCCTGGAATGGATCGGCCGGGCCGAGAACCTGGCCGTGTCCGGCCCGTCCGGCACCGGCAAAAGTCACTTCGTCGAAGCCCTCGCTCAGAAAGCCATCGAGGCTGACCTGCGCGTGGCCTGGTTCACCCTGGAAACGTTGACCGCCACGATCGGCCGGGCCAAAGCCGACGGCTCGACCGCCCGGACCATCACCCGGATCTGCCGCAGCGATCTGATCGTGGTCGACGATATCGGGATGCTGCCCGCCGGTCAGGACGCCGCCGAAGCGTTCTACCGGATCGTGGATGCCGCCTATGAGCGACGATCGATCGCCGTGACCAGCAACATCCACCCGTCCGGCTTCGACGGCATCATGCCCAAAACCCTCGCGACCGCGACGGTCGACCGGCTGCTGCACCACGCCCACCTGATCACCACCGAAGGCGACTCCCGCCGGCTGCAACAAGCCCTCGCCGGCAAGGGGGTGAAAACCTTGACCTAACCCCCAACCCGGAGATCACCTGACCACCGGCATGGAATTCTGCTGTCCGCCCACCAAGAAGATCAAAGGCCATCGGACACGACTTCGTCGTGACCCTTGACAATCCGCACCCCCGTCCTCCTCCCCACAGCGGGTGGGACCTTCCACACCCCCGCCCTCCTCCCCGCGGCGGCTGGGACCCTTCCCCACAGCCGACCTCACCCCCACAGCGGCCCGGACCGATCCGCACTCTCGGACGGGCCGCCGGGCCGCCGGGCCGCGATACAGCAGATCGCGTCCGTTGCATTCGCGCGAAACCGCCCGACTCCTTTTCCCGAAATGCAGAACCGGCCTCGCCATATCTCTCCAAATTCACGGACCCCGTTATCCTGAAATTAGCCTGGATTGGCATGATCGAAAACTGACGTCCAGCCATGATCAATGGCGATAATTAAGTCATGCGGCAGCAACAGCAGCAGTTGTTCACTCCGGCAGAATTGTCGGCAATGCGCGACCGCACACGCGCCCGCAACTATTCCCCTCAACGCGAAGATTTCCGCCGCGACCATGAACGCCGCCGCTATTGGGGCTTGAAGCGCCGCCACGCCGAGCGTCTACGCCAACTACGCGAGGGCATCCTCGTCGACAAAAACGGATCCCGGGTGCACAGCCACCACGACCCCCACTCAGACCACAAGCCCGATCAGCGCCACACCCACCAGCCTCCCTCTGACGCGCCCACCAGAGCGCCCACTCCGGCACCCGCTTCAGCACCCGCTCCTGCTCCCTCTTCGGCCTCCGCTCCCGCTTCGGTCCCAGCGCCAGCTCCAGCACCTACCCGGGCGCCGGCCCCAGCGCCCTCTCCGGATCCCGTTCTTACACCCGCCCTTGCGCATTGCGCTGGTGCAGGCAACGCCGCTCCTACCCGTGCCCATGGACCGGCCCGCGCAGCCTGCCCACCCGATCGAGCCGACAACCAACGAGCAGCCACTCATCGATCACCGGTCCAACACATAGGACGACGCCCGACGAGCGCGCCTCGCCACCGAGACGTCCCACCCCGCTATCGGCCTATCCCGCAGTCGGTCCATCCCGGCGGGACGGGACGAAGGCCGTGCAGCAGAACCCCACACCGCAGGAAACAGGATCGCGCGGCAGGAGGCCTTACCCCCGCGCAAGCCCATTCGGCCGGGAGGCGGATCGCGCGCCAGAGGCCCCACCCCGCCAGAGAGAGGATCGCGCAGAGAACCCGCACCCCGACGGGCGAGTGCCACACGGCAGAGTCCTCGTCCCCGCAGGCAATCTCGCCGGGGCAAGTACCGCACGGCAAGGGACCCCATCCCGCCGCAGCGCAATTTCGCCCGGGCGAAAATCGCACAGCGAACAATCCGCCCCGCCGGATGATTACCGCACGGCACCCCACCCTCTTCGCGGAGGTGACCTTGTCGCTCAAGCCCACGTCAAAACGCGCCTTCGGGTCAGGTGTCGTCCTGCGGGAGTACACAGCTTAAAGCCCATCCGCCGATCGTCGAGCGTTGTCCACAAATACAAATTCCCACAGGCCACTCTCCGAAGATCGGCGCTTTGCGCCACACTGATGCCGGAGGAGGAGGCCCTATCACGATCTTGGGAAGCTCCGGGTGGGAGTCTCGGTAGCGTTTACTCATGGCACAGCCGCCGGTATTAGATGAGGGTCTGGTAAAGCTGCTTCACGATCGTGATGGCGCGGAGACCGTGGTGATGCTCCAGGACGGTCGTCGCCTGGTCGTGTACGACATTGCGTGGGGCTACGACCTCGGCGACCTGTGGGCTCACGTGACGACGAATATCAGTCCCGGCCGCGACGGCGCCGCCGTGGACCTGTTCTGGACCAGCGAGGTGGTTTCGATGGTCGACCCCGACAGCGGCCGGAAAATCTACACCGCGTCGTAGCTGACGTTCGTCCAGCGAACCAGGCGTCGCCAGTAGATCAGAACGCAGGCGAGGCTGACGTGGTCGTCGTGGATGTCAAGGCGGCATTCCCGGCGCACGGTCAGGCGGCGGAACTGATGCAGTAACGCGAAGGCCTGCTCCACGACGTAGCGCAGCTTGCCCAAGCCCTTTGTGCCGGCGGTTTGGGGCTTAGAGCCGATCGGTTCGGTGCCTCGTTCTCGGCAGGCTGCTGTAAGCCTTGTCGCCCAGCAGCGTGGCGAACCGGTGCCGGGCCGGGGCCGTCCGGCGATCGGCGGGTAGCCATCCAGGAGGTCGGGAGCGCGGCTGATGTCGGGCACGTTCGCGCCGGAGGTGAGCACGTCGATCGGCGTGCCGTTGCCGTCTCAGATCAGGTGGTGCTCGGAGCCGGGTTTGCCGCGGTTGACCGGCGACGGACCTGTCCCGGCACCCCCTATTGCATCGATGTGACTGCCGTCCATCGCCGCTCTCGACCAGTCGAACTGGTTCGCCGCGTTCAGCTTCGCGAGCAGGATCTGGTGGACCTGGTCGAACACGCCTGCCTCGCTCCGGCGCTGAAGCCTGGGCCAACACGTCATCCCGGAGCCGAACCTGAGTTCCTGGGGCTGGTCTTCCCGGCCGATTCCGGTCTGCAGCACGAACAAGTTGCGGTGCAGCACAACCGGTCCGGGACCGGTCGTGGTCCCATTGCCTTCGCGGGCCAGGGCAGTAGCAGCGGTTCGATCAGCTTCCACGACTCGTCGTCGACCCACGCCTTGGTCACGCCCGAGAGAACGAGCCTCGTCGGGATGATCAACATCGATACAGCAGATCGTGTCAGGGGCTTCTAGGGAGGGCGGGTTCTGTAGTGGGGGCCAGTAATGCCTGGTTAATTGTTGTGGATGGCGCCTTCGGATTGGGTCAGGCGGCTGCCGGTGCCGCCCCAGCGTAGGGCGACTATTTCGGCGGCGATGCTCACTGCTGTTTCCTCGGGGGTGCGGGCGCCCAGGTCCAGGCCGACCGGTGAGGCCAGGGCGGCCAGCTCGGTGTTGGTCAGGCCGGCCTCCTGCAGCCGCTTGTGGCGGTCGTCGTGGGTGCGTCGTGAACCCATGGCGCCGACGTAGGCCACTGGTAGGCGCAAGGCGATTTCCAGGACGGGTACGTCGAATTTCGGGTCGTGGGTGAGTACGCAGAGGACGGTTCGCTCGTCGATGCGGCCTGCGGAAACCTCGGCCTGCAGGTAGCGGTGCGGCCAGTCGACCACTACGCCGTCGGCGGCCGGGAAGCGCCGGGCCGTAGCGAAGACCGGCCGCGCATCGCAGACGGTGACGTGAAAGCCCAGGAACGAGCCGATCCGGGCGGTGGCCGCCGCGTGGTCGGTGGCCCCGAACACGATCATCCGGGCCGGCGGGGCGAACGAAGTGGCGAACACTGACAGCCCCTCGCCGCGCCGTTCGCCGTTCGGTCCGTAGTGGAGGGTCTCGGAGCGGCCCGCCGCCAGCAGGCCCCGGCCGTCGTCGGTGGCGGCGGCGTCGATCCGGTCGGTGCCGAGGGTGCCGGTGCGGCCGTCCGGCGTGACCACCAGGTGGCGGGCGTCGTCGAGCCGGGTGAGCAGCATGACCGGCCGGTTGGCCCGGACCGCGGCGGCCAGCTCGGCCAGCTGTGGGAACGACTCCTGGTCGACCCGCTCGACCAGCACCTCGATCGTGCCTCCGCAGGTGAGCCCCACCTCGAACGCGTCCTCGTCGCTGACGCCGTAGCGCGCCGTGCGGGCCGACCCGGTCTCGGTCACTTCCCGGCACAGCTCGTAGACGGCACCCTCCACACATCCGCCGGAGACGCTGCCGACCACTTCACCGCCCGGCCCGACCGCCATCGTCGCGCCCGGCGGGCGGGGTGCGCTCGACCAGGCCGCCGTCACCGTGGCCAGCCCGACCGGCTCGCCGGCCTCCCACCACTGCAGCAGCCGGTCCAGGACGTCACGCATGCGGGTTCAGCTCCGGAACGTCCAGGTCAAGGTCGTCGGCCACGTCGCCGACGGGCACCACCCGTACGGCATGGGTCTTGAGGTAGGCCCGCGCACCCGAGTCGCCGGTCGCGGTCTCGATCACGCCCGCCCAGTGCTCCCGCCCCAGCAACACCGGGTGCCCGCGGCGCTCCCCATAGCCACCCATGACGAGCGCATCAGCCGACGCGAACGCCGCCACGCGGCGCACAGCTTCCGCGGTCACCCCCGGCATGTCGACCAGCAACACCACCACCGCATCAACCATCGCGCCACCCGGAAAAGCCGGCGAGCCATCAGAAGAGGCCGGCGAGCCACCTGGAGAAACCGGCGAGCCACCAGGAAAAGCCAGCGCGCCACCCGGAGAAACCGGCGCGCCATCCGAAGAAGCCAGCGACCCGTCCGGAGAAATGGGGGTGCCGCCCAGAGAGGTCAGCCCGACACGCAACGATGATCCGAGACCGGTCCGCCAGTCGGGGTTGATCACGGTCGGGGGTAGGCCGGGGGCGGCCTGGCGCACGCGCTCGGCCTCGGCCCCGAGCACGACCACGACCCGCGAGATCCCCGCCTCGGTCAGCGTGTCGGCCGCCCGCTGCACCAGAAGCCGATCCGGGTACGGAATGAGCGCCTTGGGCATGCCGTACCGCCGCCCCGTCCCCGCCGCGAGCACCAGTCCGGCCGTCACCCCACCCATGATCCGAGCCTAGACCGCCCCCACGCCATGATCCACAAACGTCGCCAATCAGGGAACAGGGGTCGGCACGGACGCTCACGTCGGATTAGGCTGCGCCTCGAAATGGCGGGAGTGGAGATGGGTGTCGACGATCGGATCGAGCGGGTCAGGACGGTCTACGAGCAGGTGGTGTTCGGCGGTGACGCGAGCGGGCTGAGCGAGGCCGAGCGAGGGCTGGACGCGATAGAGGCCGATCTCGCGGTGGCTCGCGGGCAGATCCTGCACGGGCGTTTTCTGGACGAGCGGGCCGGCGGCGGCTCGCCGGTCGAGGACCCGGCGGAACTGCCGTTGTTCGAGCGGGCGGCCGAGCTGTACCGGACGTCGGGCGATGTACGCGGCGAGGCCGAGGCCCTGTTCTGGATCGGCTGCGTGCATCAGGTCATCCGGCGCGACAACGAGACCGCGGTTCCGGCCCTCGAGCGGTCCGGCCGGCTGGCGGCGCAGGTCGACGACCAGCCGATCCGAGCCGAGGCGCTCCGTCATCTGGGCATCGCGGCCCACATGGCCGGGCGCCCGGAGGAGGCACGCGAACGGCTGGAGGAGTCGTCGCGGCTGCGCCGGCAGATCGGCGCGTTGCCGGGGGTGGCCGCCAACATGATCGGGCTGGCCTACATCGCCGCTGCTCAGGACCGTCGCGCGGAGGCCGGCTCGATCCTCGACGAGGCGTACGCCATCGCCCAGGCGCATCAGGCTCGGGCCATCGTGCGCCAGGTCGAGCAGGCGCGGACGGAGATCTAGGCCGGTGGTAATTCGGTTGTCGGAGGGCTGGGGGATCCGTCAGAGTTCGGGGCATGACGTACTGACGGACCGCACTCAGCCTGCCGGCGCCCCTCGCCCTTCTTGCGAGGTTGCGCGCCGCTCCGTCGTCCGTTCTCTCCTTTCGGAGTGGTTCTCCCTTGTCACAGCAGTCTGCCCGCGCCACCGTCTCGGTCTTCGCCTCACCCGGCAGCTGGATCGAGTCCGACGCCCTCACCCAGTGCGACCAGGTCGCCGCCCTCGACGGTATGCGTCATGTCGCCGCCATGCCCGATCTGCACCCGGGCAAGGGGGCGCCGATCGGCGCCGCCATGCTCTCGTCGGTGCTCTACCCGTTCCTGGTCGGCTCGGACATCGGGTGTGGCATCGCCGTCTTCCCGATCCGGCTCAAGCGGCGCAACCCGGAACGGCTGGCCGCCCGCTTCCCCGACCTCGACCTGGCCCTCACCCCGGACGACGAGGAGTGGCCCGGCGACCTCCCGGCCGGTCACGCCGACAGCCTCGGCACCGTGGGCCGGGGCAACCACTTCGCCGAGCTGGCCCGCATCGACAGCGTCCTCACGCCGCGGCCCGGCCTCGCGAAAGGCGACCTGGTCCTGATCGTCCACAGCGGATCGCGCGGTCTCGGCGAGAGCATCCTGCGGGCGCACACCGCGGTGCACGGCGCGGGGCCGGCCGCCGATCCCGTGGCCTATCTCAAGGCCCACGACGACGCCGTACGGTGGGGGTCGCTCAACCGGCGGCTGATGGCGGCCCGGGTCGCGCACGCGCTCGGCGCCGAGGCCACCGACCCGATCGTCGACGAGTGCCACAACCTGGTCGAGGTGCGCGACGGCCTCTACCTGCACCGTAAGGGCGCGGCCCGGGGCGACGGGCGGGACGTGCTGATCGCCGGCACGCGCGGCACGCCGTCCTATCTGGTGGCCGCGCACGCCGGGCCGGAGGCCAACTTCTCGGTCGCGCACGGCGCCGGGCGCAAGATGTCGCGGGCCGACGCGCTCAAGCGGGGCCGGGCCAAGCACACGGTGGCCGAGCTGCGGCGTACGCCGGTGGGCTCTCTCGTGGTCTGCGGTGATCGGCAGTTGCTGGTCGAGGAGGCGCCGACCGCCTACAAACGGATCGAGCAGGTGATCGGCGATCTGGTGGCGCACGAGCTGGTCACGCCGGTCGCCGTCACGGTTCCGCTGGTCACCTACAAGACCGCGGCCGAGCCGCCGCGCCGGGGGCGGTCGTGAGCGTCCATCTGCTGATGTCGGCCGGCCGCGGTCCGCAGGAGTGCACGTGGGCGCTGGCCGAGCTCCTCACCCGCCTCGAAACAGAAGCGGCACGGGCCGGCATGAAAGCCACGCGTATCGAGACCGTCCCCGGCGATCATCCCGGCACCTACCGCTCAGCCATGGTCGAGATCACCGGTATGAAAGCCGGGGAATTCGCCCAAGCCTGGACGGGCACCCTGTGCTGGCAGGCGCCGAGCCCCTACCGGGCCGGCGTCGGGCGCAAGAACTGGTACGTCATCGCCCAGCCGTGCCGCCTCGACCGGCAGCACACGACGTTCGACGAATCCGACGTGCACGTGGTGGCGAACCGCACCGGCGGGCCGGGCGGGCAGCATCGCAACAAGGCGAGCACGGCCGTCCGGGCCACCCACCGGCCGTCGGGGCTGGTCGTCGTGGTCGACACCGAACGGCAGCTCAGCCTCAACCGGCGGATCGCGATGCGACTGCTGCGGGAGCGCCTCGAGTCGGGCGACGCCGCCGCCGAGCGGGCTGCGATCACCGACCGCTGGCGCGTCCACGACGAGCTGGTGCGGGGCAACCCGACCCGGGTCGAACGCCCTACAGCGAGCGACCCGCGAGGAAAGACACTGCCTCGGCCAGCCCGCGGTCGGTGAGCTCCGGGTCGTAACGGGGACCGACGTCCCGCATGAAGGCGTGCTCCCCACCGGCGTACACGTGCAGTTCGAGGTCTTCGTGCCCGGCCGCGTAGAGCTTCGAGAGGATCTGGACGCGGGCCCCGGCCGGCACGTGCGGGTCGCGCGACCCGAAGATCATCATCAGCCGGCCGTTGATGCCGGCGGCCGCGTCCAGCGAGGCGGCGTGGTCGGCGCCGAGCGAGCCGTTGTGCAGGCCGGTCGGATAGAAGCAGACGGTCGAGGCGACCCGCTCGTCGAAGGCGGCCCGGAAGGCCAGGTGCCCGCCGAGGCAGAAACCGGCCGCGTGCAGGGTCGTGACGTCGGACCGCTGGGCCAGGTAGTCGAGCACCGAGACCCTGTCCTCGTCGAACTCGGCCGTGGTCATCGAGGCTGCGCCGGCCAGCCCGGCCTGCTTGCCCGCGTCGTCGAACTCCAGGGCGACGCCGGCCAGCTCGCCGCGCGGGTAGATCTCGGGCACGCACACCAGCCAACCGGCCGCGGCGAGACGGCGGCACGTCCGCAGCGTCGACTCGGTCAGCTGGAAGATGTCGGAGTAGAGCAGCACCGCGGGCCTGCTCGCGCCGCCGACGGGGGCGAGCACCTTGGCCCGGATCAGGTGGCCCGCACCGGAAATCCGTACCTCTTCCTCGAAGACCTTCATGACCTCGCACCCTACCCACAAGATCGCCGGCCACCGGTACGCGGCACGCGCGTCTAGCGGGCGCGTAGCCGGCGCAGCATGCGGGCGTCGCTGAAGCCGACCGCCCGGGCCGCCGACTCGACCGTGGCGCCGTGCCCGATCAGGTATTCGGCCCGTTCCACCCGCAGCTGCTGCTGGTAGCGCAGCGGGGTGTGCCCGGTCGCGGCCTCGAAAAGCCGGGTCAGCGTGCGGTCGCTCACCCCGGCCGCTTGGGCCAGGTCGCTCAGCGGCAGCGGCACGGTGAACTCGGCGTCGATCCTGTCCTGCACCCGGTGGACCACGTCGCTGAGGTGGCCGCGATGACGCAGCATGGCCGACGCCTGCTGCTCGTCGCCGTTGCGCCGGGCGTAGACCACCATCTCGCGGTCCACCCGGGCCGCGACCGCCGGGCCGTGCCGCTGGGCGACCAGGTGCAGGGCCAGGTCGATGCCGCTGGCTATCCCGGCCGACGTCACCACCCGGCTGTCGCTGACGTAGAGCACGTCGCGGACGACCGTGGCCCGCGGATGCTCGCGGGCCAGCCTGTCCTGCAGGTCGTGGTGGGTCGTGCAGCGCCGCCCGTCGAGCAGCCCGGCCCGGCCCAGGGCCTCGGCGCCCGAGCAGACGCTGGCCACCGTGCCGCCGGCCGCGTGGTGGGCCGCTATCCGGCGCAGCAGGGCCGGGCCGACCGGTTCGAAGCCGTCGCGCCAGCCGGGCACCAGCACCAGGTCGTCCTTGCGCAGCGCCGGCCAGTCGACCGAGGCCTGCAGGGTGACGCCCTGCCAGGACGGCACCGACGGCGACTCGGCCACGTAGTCGAGCCGGTAGCCCGGGGCGGTCGAGAAGACCTGGGCCGGGCCGGCCAGGTCGAGCAGGTGCAGCCGCGGGGTCAGGACGAACACCACCCGGTGCACGATCCGGTCACTCCCCCAGATAGTCGTCCACGGTGCGCACGGCGGCGAAACGGCCGGCCAGCGCGTACTCGGTGCGGGACACCACGTCCGCCGCCGCCAGCGTACGCGGGTCGGCCAGCAACTCCTCGACGCTCTGGTCGGCCGGCGCCGTCCAGTGCGGGATCGGGAAGGTGCCGGTCGCGTCGGTGAGGAAGGTGACCTCGTAGCCGAAGTCGGACGCCACCCGGGTGGTGGTCTCGACGCACTGCTCGGTGCGCAGCCCGCAGACGGCGAGCGTGGTCACGCCGGCCGCCGTCAGGTGCTGCTGCAGATTGGTCGTGCTGAAGGCGTTGTGCGACGTCTTGACGACGACGTGCTCGGTCTTGGCCGGCGTCAGCTCGTCGACGACACGGACGAAACCGCTCGCCGGGTCGAAGAGGTTGCCGGTGCCCGGTTCGGCGTGCAGCACCCAGACGACCTCGTGGCCGGCGGCGCGGGCGGCCTCGACCAGGCGGCCGACGTTGGTGAGCAGGGCGGGGTTGTCGAGCGTCGACCAGAGCGGCCGCTGCCGGAACGATTCCTGGACGTCGATGACGAGGAGCGCGTGGGTCATACCTCGATCCTTCGCCCCTCGACCGGGGAGGAGAAGGCACCATCACGCCCCGCACCGGAACGATCCGGTCGTGATCACGCACCGCTGAGGCAAAAGTGACGCGATAATGCGATCGTGCAGAGCGCATACGAGTATGTCGATGTCGTCCGGCCGCCCCGGTTGCGGGCCGGCGACCACGTGCGACTGGTGTCGCCAACCGGCCCCGGTCACCGGGCCGACGTCGAGCGCACGACCCACTGGCTCGAGAGCCTGGGCCTCAAGGTCTCGGTGGGCCCGCACACCCTGGGCGAGGCGGACGACGACGAGCGGATCCGCGACATCGACCAGGCCCTGCGCGACCTGTCGGTCAAGGCGATCATCGCGGTCGGCGCGGGCGGGGACGCCCACCGGATAGCGGAGGACCTCGACTTCACCACGGCGGCCCACCTGCCGACGCTGCTGGTCGGGTTTCGCGAGTGCACGATCCTGCACCTGGCGTTCTGGGAGCGGGCCGGGCTGGCCGGCATCTACGGCGTACCGGACAGGTCGTTCGTGGCGGCCGCCTTCGGGACCGAGCCGGTGGTGGTGCGCCGCGAGCCCGACTCGCACACGGCCGAGCTGACCACGAGCGGGCGGGCCGAGGGGATCCTGCTCGGCGGCGACCAGGAGCAGATCGTCACCGCCGCGGGCTGGGTGCTGCCGAGCCTGTCCGGGGCGATCCTGCTGCTCGAGGCGTACGGGTTGCGGCCCGACCAGATCGACCGGCAACTGACCATGCTGCACCGCACGGGACGGCTCAAGGGCGTACGCGGAGTAGCGGTCGGTCGTTACGTGGAGTGCGGGCCGGGCCCGGTGCTGGACGTGTTGCGTGACCGTCTGGCGCCACTCGGCGTACCGATCCTGGGTGGTCTCCCGATCGGTCAAGGGGCCATTCCGGTCGGCACTCCGGCGATATTGGACGCGGACGCCGGCACCCTGACGATCGAGCCCGCGGTTTCCTGAGAAGACCGAAGCCGCCGCCGCGTACGACGAGGCCTTGACCCTCACCGACAACGAGGCGGAACGCGCTTTCCTCACTTCCCGGCGGCAAGACCTCCCGACGTGAGGGCGGGGTAGGGCTTGAGGGTGATGGCGTCGGACTTGGCGAACTGCTTGGCCAGCAGTTGCTTGGTGGGCCAGCGGGACATGTTGCGCATCGAGGCGGCTCTCAGGCGGATCATCAGGCGGCTGGTGGGGGCGAAGCCGGCCATGCCGCCCGGGGGAAGCTTGGTGCCGTCGGCGACGTACGCGGTCATGGCCTGTTGGTAGGCGGTGAAGGCGGCGGCCGGGGAGGTTGCCTCGGCCAGTTCGCCGGCCAGGACGTGCGCGCCGACCAGGGCCAGGCTGGTGCCCAGGCCGGCCAGCGGGGAACCGCAGTAGCCGGCGTCGCCCAGCAGGACCACCCGGCCGCGCGCCCAGCGGTCGACGTGCACCTGGTCGATCGAGTCGAAGTAGAAATCGTCGGCGGCCGGCATCAAGGACAGCAGGGACGGGACCCGCCACCCGACGCCGGCGAAACGCTCGGCGATCCGGCGCTGCTGTTCCGCGCGGTCGAGCCGGCCCCAGCGTTCCGGGGTGCGGAAACTCAGGTTCGCCTTGGCCGTGCCGCTGCGGTCGGGGCGCACGGCGGCCACCCGGCCGCCGGGGGCGTTGAACATCTCGAACCAGTGGTCGAGGTCGCCGGGGTCGGGAACGCTGAACAGCGCGCCGTAGCCGCCGAGCGGGCGGACGAACTCGGTCTCGGGGCCGAAGGCCAGCGCCCGCACTCCGGAGTGGACACCGTCGGCGCCGACCACGATGTCGAAGCGTTCGGGGCGGCCGCCGCCGGCGAACGTGACGTCCACGCCGTCGTCGTCCTGGGTGAGCACGGTGATGCGGTCGCCGTAGCGGTAGGTGGTGGACGATTCGGTGGCGTCGATCAGGACGCGGGTCAGGTCACCCCGGGCGATCTCGATCTCGGCCACGATGCCCTCGCCGCCGAACAGGTCCGCGGGCATGGCGGCTATCCGGCGGCCCCGCTCGTCGACCAGGGCGATGCCGCGCTCGTCGACCCGCCGGGCCAGGATCGGCGGCATCAGGCCCATCCGGTCGACGACGGTGCGGGCCACGCCGCGGATGTCGACCGCGTAACCGCCGGGGCGCGGGCCGGGCGCCCGTTCGACAATCGTCACGTCGGCGCCGGCGCGGTGCAGCCACCAGGCCAGGGCCGGGCCCGCGATGCCACCGCCGGAGATGAGAACTCGCATCCTGATCGCTCCTCTGCGTACCTTGTACATGGGCGTACTAGCCAAGGTAGAAAGCTCATACAGAGGACTCAAACTGCACTAGTACGGGCCGTAGGCGAGGGATCCGCTGTACTAGTACGGGAGGAACGATGGACGCACCGTACCGGCAGATCGTGGCCGACATCCGGGCCCGGATCGAGAGCGGCGAGCTGCGGCCGGGCGAGCGGGTGCCGTCGGCCCGGGCCATCACCCGCGAGTGGGGGGTCGCGATCGCCACCGCGACCAAGGCCCACGCCGCCCTGCGCGAGGAGGGCCTGACCGTCTCGCGGGCCGGCGTCGGCACGGTGGTCGCGGGCCCGGCGCCGCGACACGACCACGAGCTGAGCCGGGAGCGGATCGTCGCGGCCGCCATCGCGATCGCCGACGAGCACGGGATGGCCGAGCTGACCATGCGGCGGCTGGCCGGCGAGCTCGGAGTGGCCACGATGTCGCTCTACCGGCACGTGCCGGGGCGCGACGAGCTGGTCCTCGCCATGATCGACGCGGCCATGGGCACCGTCCGGCTGCCGCCGCGCCGGCCGCCGACCTGGCGGGCCACCCTCGAGATCGCCGCCCGGGAGGAATGGGCGGCCTTCCAGCGGCACCCGTGGCTGGGGCCGTCGATGTCGCTGACCCGGCCGCAGATGTCGCCCAACGGCATCCGGCTGACCGAGTGGGTGCTGGCCGGGTTCGACGGCACCGGGCTGACCGTCCCCGAGCGGATGTACGCCCAGATCATGCTCTTCACGTACGTCCGGGGCGTGGCGTCGGCCCTCGAGGTCGAGAGCGAGGCGATCCGCGAGACCGGCCTCACCAACGACCAGTGGCTCGAGACGCAGGAGGGTGTCTTCACGAACCTGATCGAGGCCGGCGTCCTGGTGCATTTCCAGGAGCTGATCGCCGACGGCTTCGACTTCGACCTCGACCAGCTGTTCGAGTTCGGCCTGGCCCGCCTGCTGGACGGGCTGAGCCTTTTTGTGAACGCTACTGCGGCTCGACGATGAGCACGACCTTGCCGGTGCTGTGCCGCGACTCGACGACCCGGTGCGCCTCGGCCACCTCGGCCAGCGGGAACGCCTGCACCGGCATGGTCAGCTCGCCCCGCGCGGCCAGGTCGAGCACCTGCGCCAGCCGTTCCGGGTCGCGACCGGCCCGCACGACCCGGGTGCCGTGCTCGGCGGCGGCCTTGTCGTCGACGACCGTGCCGACCCGATCGGGGGCGATGCCGAGCTCGACCGACTGGGCGATCGCCTCGCCCCCGGCGGCGTCGAGCGCCACGGTCGGCGGCAGACCCAGGTCGCGTACGGCCTGGACCAGCCCCTCGCCGTACTCGACCGGAATCGCCCCTTGCCGCCGCAGGCGGTCGTGGTTCTCGAGCCGGGCCGTGCCGATCACCGTGGCCCCGGCCCGCCGCGCGAGCTGAGTGGCCACTGTCCCGACGCTGCCGGCGGCCGCATGCACCAGCAGCACGTCACCCTCGGCCACGCCCAGTTCGAGCAGGACCCCGCTCGCCGTCTGCGAGGCCGCGACCAGCGCCGCCGCGGTGGGGAAGTCGACCCGGGCCGGCTTGCGCACGACATTCTCGGCGGCCACGCACAGCAGCTCGGCGTGGCCGTTGAGCATGGTCGAGCCGAGCACCGGATCGCCGACCTCGAACCCGTCGACGCCCTCGCCGAGCGCGTCTATCACCCCTGCGTACTCCTGGCCGATGGTCTGCGGAAACGCGATCTTGACCCACTGCATGGTCCCCTGGCGGACGCCCACGTCGAACGGCTGGACGCCGGCCGCCAGCACCCGGACCCGCACCTCGCCCGGCCCGGGCTGGGGATCGGGCACGTGGATGACGTGCAGAACCTCGGGACCACCGAATTCGTCAAAGACCGCAGCTCTCATGGGGCGAGTCTGCAAGCTCAAGTTAAGTTGAGGTCAAGCGCTCTGCACGCGTGCTGCACGCGGGGTGGCCGAGGGCGGTGCGCATGACTACTGACGCACAGAGCCTGAGCGAGCGGCTGCTCGGGGCGCTGATCGGCGCGGCCGAACTGTTCACCATCGAGCTGGGCCGTGAGCTGGGCCTTTACGCCGCGCTGCGGGAGCGACCGCTGACCGCGGCCGGGCTGGCCAAGACGGCCGGGATCGACGAGCGGTACGCCCGGGAGTGGCTGGAGCAGCAGGCCGCGTCCGGCTTCCTGACCGTCGCCGGCGGTGAGTTCGGGCTGGCCGAGGGCGCGGCCGACGTGCTGCTGAACGAGGGCGGGCCCTACTTCCTGGGTACGGCCGGGGAGTTCGCGGTCGGCCTGGGCCTGCTCACCCCGCGCGTGATCGAGGCGTTCCGGACCGGCGCCGGCATCCCGTACGCCGACTACGGCCGGCACCTCCGGCACGGCATCGCCGCCTTCAACCAGCCCATGTTCGACCACCTGCTCACCACCGAGTGGCTGCCCGCCGTCCCCGAGATCGAGGGCCGCCTGCGCTCGACCCCCGGCTCCCGGGTGCTCGACCTCGGCTGCGGCGCCGGGCGCTCGTCGATCGCGCTGGCCCTGGCCTATCCCGCCCTGACCGTCCGCGGCATCGACCTCGACGAGTCGTCCATCGTGGAGGCCCGGGCGGCCGGCGCGGCGGCCGGCGTCGCCGACCGGGTGAGCTTCACCGTGGGCGACGCGGCCGCCGTCACCGGCGACTACGACCTGGTCACCATCTTCGAGGCCCCGCACGACATGGGCGACCCGGTCGGCGTTCTGCGGGCCACCCGCCCGCTGCTCACCCCCGGCGGCAGCGTCTTCATCGGCGACGAACGGGTGGCCCACGAGTTTACCGCGCCCGCCCCCGAGATCAACGCCTCCAACGCCTTCAGCGTGCTGCACTGCCTGCCCGCCACCCGGGCCGAGCAGCCGATCGTCGCCCACGGCACCATGCTGCGCGCTCCCACGCTGCTCGGCTGGGCCCGCGAGGCCGGCTACGAAGCCCCCGAGGTCCTGGACGTGCCCAACGACGTCTGGCGCTTCTACCGCCTCCGCTGACCCGTGCTATCGAGTGGGACGGCGTCCTGGCCGGCCTGATCGACCTCAAGCGCACCGACTGGCGGCACCGGGAGGCCGAGATCGGCTACTGGGCGGCCCCGGCGTCCCGCGGCCACGGCGTGCTGACCGAGGCGGCCGTCGCGCTCTCCCGCTGGGTGCTGACCGAGGAGGCCTTCGAACGCGTCGTCCTGCGCATCGCCCCCGCCAACAAGGCCTCCGTCCGGGTCGCCGAGAAGGCCGGCTTCACCTACGAGGGCACCGCCCGCAACGCCGGCATCCTCCACACCGACCGCGTCGACCTGGCCATCTACTCCTTGATCCCGGCCGATCTGGCCGCGGCCTAGTCCCAACGCCGCTCGGTTAGGGCGGGTGGCTGGTCAGCAAGGGTTTGTGATGATGTCTATAGCTATGGTGGCTTTGTAGCTGTGTCGGTCTATGTTGGGTCCGCGGGCCTGGTATTTGGAGTTCGAGCGTTTGATCATGCGGGTTTTCACCCGGATCCGGCGGTCAGGTAGTAGATGGGCCAGGACCGCGCGGCCGATGGCGCCGACCAGGTCGATGACGGTGTCGGCGATCACTCCGGCGGCGTTGGTGAGTTGGTCGCGGGCAGTGTTCAGGGCGGTGGTGAAGCTGGCCCGGTCGGGGTCGAGGCCGGGGATACTGTCGGTGGCGTCGGTCATGGCGGTGCGCAGGATCTGGTAGACGACCAGCAGGGCGTGGACTTCCTGGTCGATGCCGTCGGGGGTACGGGCGCGCAGGACCCGTCCGCCGAGGATGCTGGACTTGATCTCCAGGTAGGCGGTCTCCACTTCCCAGCGGCGGTGATACAGCTTGATCAGTTCACCGGCGGGATGGGCGTGCGGGTCGAGCAGGGTGGTGATCAGCCGGTAGCCGCTGGTGTGGGTGCCGTCGCTGGTTCTGACGCTGATCTGGGCGTCGATGATCCGGACCCGGACGGTGCCGATGACCGACAGCCAGGACCCGTCGTGGTAGCGGCTGATGACCGGTAGGCGGCGGCCGTTCTTGCAGCGGATCAGCAGGTCCGTGCCGGTGGCGGCGATGGTTTTGATCAGGTCGGCGGCGGCGTAGTTACGGTCGGCCAGCAGCAACATCCCCGGCCGCAGGCTGCGGGCCAGGGTGCGGGCGTGGTCGAGTTCGCCGGTGCTGGTCGGGCTGAACACGGCGTCGATGATCGAGCGGGTGCCGCCGGTGAGCAGGACACTGAGTCGTAGTGCCGGGTAGCCGGCCCCGCCGTTGTTGCCGCGTTGTTTGCGGTAACGGACCCGCACCTTTTCAGCGTCGGCGACCGACATGGTGGTCCCGTCGATCACGGTCACCAGCAGGTTCCGCCAGTACACGGCGTGTTTGGCGGTGGTCGCGGCCGGGCCGCGGAGCAGGTCGAACAGTGCCCGCAACGGTGCCGGCCCGAGTCGCTGCCGGGCGTCGTGCAGCGTGCCCGAGGACGGCTCGGTCAGGTCCAGCCCGTCCAGCCCGGCGGTCAGTTTCTGCCAGACCAGGGGATAGCCGAGTTCGGCGAACAGGCACCCGGCCAGGATCAAGTAGACCGTCACCCGGGCCGGGAGCAGCCGGATGCGTTGCTGGGTTCGGCGGGTCGCGGCGAGGACCTCGTCGACCATCTCGAAGGGTATGAACCGGGTCAGCTCACCCAGATGGCCCGGCGCGAACACGCCCGCGGCTACCCGCACCGTCCGGGTTATGGCAATCTGATCGACCAAAGCGGAGTTCCTGGTCTCGAGGCTGTCTTGGAGTGACTCACCTCAATACCGGAACTCCGCTTTCCTGTGCCCGACCGACACACCCACCCCTTGACGGCCACCACACCGCCTTAACCGAGCGGCGTTGGGCCTAGTCCTCGCCGGAGAAGCGTTCCCAGGCTGACTGCTTGGTGATGCCCAGGGCCTCGCCGATGGCTGTCCAGGTGGTGCCCCGGGTGCGGAGCAGGCGGGCGATGCGGCCGACGGCGCGGTCGACGTGGTGCTTCAGGGAGGCGACGCGGACCATGGTGGCGATCAGTTCCTCGGTGGACTGGTCGTCCCACAGGCGGACGCCTTCGAGCCGTTTGCCGGCCAGGACGTCGTTGCAGAGGTGGACGCACTCGTCGCAGATGGCGGGGCCGGGGCCGGCGATCAGCTGGGCCACCTGGTCCTGGCTTTTCCCGCAGAACGAGCAGAGCAACTCGAGGTGATCGTGGGTCGAGGTCGCGGCGGTCATGGCATCCTCCTCAGGCGTCAGGGCCACCCTGACGACGTCAGGTTAACCCTGACGCACGACCCAGGCAAGCTGCCCATCCGGGGGACGGGCCGGCGGCCGGAGTCGGCGTACGGTCAGCGGGTGCTCGTGCGCATGCTCGGGCCGTTCGAGGTGAGCGGCGACGCGGGGCCGGTCGTGGTGACCGGCGGCAGTCAGCGCGCCGTGCTGGCGTGGCTGGCGCTGCACGCCGGGCGGCCGGTGAGCGTGCCCGCGCTCGTCGACGCGCTCTGGCCGGGCGGGCCGCCCGCCTCGGCCCGCAACAGCCTGCAGTCACATGTGGCCCGGCTGCGGGCGGCGCTGGCATGCCGGGGCTGATCGCCCTCGAGCCGGCGGGGTATCGGCTGGTCGCGCCGCGTGCGGCGGTCGACGTGCTGCGGTTCGAGGATCTGCTGCGCGACTCCCTGGTCGACGCCGCGCTCGAGCTCTGGCAGGGGCCGCCACTACCGGGCGATGGACGGCGAACCGGTGCACCGCGTCTCGGGGCTGGTCGGGGAGGCGCTGGTGCTGGCCTGGTCGGGCCGGGACGCGGAGGCCGTCACGGTCGGTGAGTCCGCAGTGGAGCTGGCCGCCTCGACCGGCAACCCCGGGGCCCAGGCCGAGGCGTCGTACGCGCTGGGCGAGGTGCTCGGCGACCGCGACCCCGACCGGGCGCTCGCCCTGCTCACCGAGGCCGCCCAGCTGGCCGCGACCGTGGACGACCGGCTGTTCCAGGGTGCGGCCGAGACCGCGGCGGTGGCGATCCGCAGCCGGCACGGCGACCCGGCGGCTGCCCTCTCGTCGTTCCGCGAGGTCCTGGCGTTGTGGCAGCGGGTCGACAACGACACCCTGCAGACCACTGCCCTGCGCAACCTGATCGTCCTACTCGTGCGGGTCGGCGCCGACGAGACGGCGATGCTGGTCGACGCGGCCCTGCCGGCGGCCGATCTCTACCCGGCCGAGCAGGCCCGCCTCGACCGGGCCCGCGCGGCCGCCGGCGAACGGCTGGGCGCCGCGCGGTCCGCGGCCCTGCGGCGGCGGGGCGCACTCCTCTCTCCGGCTCAGGTCCGTCACGAAGCGTCACGGGTCATCGACGCTGCGCTGTCCCGGATGGCCGGATAGGTGAGCTTTGGTCGCCGCCCGGTCACGATCGGCGTGCGGGCCGAGACCCCCGGGCGCGGCGTCGATACGGTTAGCGCGTGTCTGACATCCCGTGGTGGGGGCTCCCTCTCATCGCCGCCGTGTTTGCCCTGGCCGGAGCCGCAACGGTGCAGCTCACGTCCGCTCGCAACGACTATCTGCGCAGCCGCCGGCGGCGCACCCGCCGCTGGTACGAGGAGCGCAAGACCGCGTACGTGGCCCTGCTCGCCGTTTTCGAGCGCGACAACTTCCGGTTGCGCGCCGCCCAGGACGCGGGCGAGAAGCCGGTGCCGGCGCTGGTCTACCTGGACGAGGTCGGCCCGCCGCTGATGCAGGTGCGGCTGCTGGCCTCCGGGCCGGTGCGCAGCGCGGCCCTCGCCGTCCACGTTCTTTTGCAGAAGCTGCACGGCGAGATGAACCCGGCCGCTGTCATCGGGGTGCAGCCGCAGATCCACTTTCGCGAGCTGCTGACCCAGGTTCCGCTGGTCATGCAGCAGTTCGAGGCGGCCATCCGCGACGAACTGGACATCGAGACCGCGCCCCCGGCGCCGCCGTCGGCGCCCAACGGCAAGGCCCGTGGGTTGCTGAGACGACAGGCACGTCAGGAGCCCCTGGCTGGTGTCGCCGACATCGGGCAGGATCTCAGTCGTGACCGATGAGAGCGTTCCCCTCGACGCCGTGTCCGCCGCCGTCATCCGCAGCGGGATCGTGGCGATCCTGCGCGCTCCGACGGCCGACTACTTCGCCGCCATCGCCGAGATCCTGGCCGAGAACGGCATCACCGCGCTCGAGGTGACCCTCACCTCGAGCGGCGCCCTCGAAGCCCTGGCCGGCCTGCGCCGCCAGCTGCCGTCGTCGGTGGCGGTCGGCGCCGGCACGGTGCTCACCCTCGACGACGCCAAGGCCGCGGTCGACGCCGGGGCCGAGTTCCTGGTCTCGCCGGTCCTCGACGTCGACCTGGTCGCCGCCGCGCCGGTGCCGTTCTATCCGGGCACGGCCACCCCGACCGAGATGTTCGCGGCCCACCTGGCCGGCTCCCCGCTGATCAAGCTGTTCCCGGGCGGCCGGATGGGCACCGCCTTCCTCAAGGACGTGCTGGCTCCGCTGCCGCGCCTCAAGGTCATGCCCACCGGCGGCGTCAAGCTCGAAGACATCGCCGACTGGCTGCTGGCCGGGGCCAAGGCGGTCGGCGTGGGCAGCCCGCTGGTCGGCGACGCCGTCACCGGGGGCAGCCTGACCGCCCTCGCCGCCCGTGCCCGGCACGCGGTGAGCGCGGTCTCCTTCGCCCGCTCATGAGCGGTCTGCTGACCTTCGGCGAGACGATGGGCCTGGTGGCGGCGGACGGCATCGGCCCACTGGGGTACGCGAAGAACTTCTCGTTCGGCATCGGCGGCGCCGAGAGCAATGTGGCCGTCGGCGTGGCCCGCCTCGGCGGCGAGGCGACCTGGCTCGGCCGGGTCGGACCGGACGCGACGGGCGCCCTGATCGCCTCGAGGATCGCCGCCTCGGGCGTCCGCACGCTGGCGATCACCGACGAGTCGTTCACCGGCCTGATGGTGCGGCACCGCCGCTCGGGCGAGTTCGCCCAGGTCGACTATCACCGGGCCGGCAGCGCGGGCTCGCGCCTCTCCCCGGCCGACATCCACCCGAGCGAGATCACCGGCGCCGCGATCCTCCACGTCACCGGCATCACGCCCGCCCTGAGCGAGACCGCCCGGGCCGCCGTCTTCCAGTCGATCGAGACGGCCCGAGCCGCCGGGGTCACGGTGTCGATCGACGTGAACTACCGCACCAAGCTGTGGAGCAGCTACGACGCCGCCCCCGTCCTGCGCGACCTCGTCTCCCGGTCCGACGTGGTCTTCGCCTCCCCCGAGGAGGCGGCCCTGTTCGTCGGCTCGGACGACGTCCCCGCCGCGCTGGCCAAGCTGGGCCCGACCGAGGTGATCGTCAAGGACGGCGGCCGCGGCTGCACGGCCCTGATCGACGGCGTCCGCCACACCGTGCCGGCCCTGCCGGTGACGGTGATCGACCCGGTCGGAGCCGGGGACGCTTTCGTCGCGGGCTATCTGGCCGACCGCCTGGCCGGAGCATCGGCGGCGGATCGGCTGACCACGGCGATCGCCTCCGGCGCCTTCGCCGTGACCGTCCCCGGCGACTGCGAGGGCGCCCCGACCCGGGACGAACTGGCCGCCCTCACCGGCGACGACGTGCGCCGCTGAGCAGCACGTAGCGTTCGTCCTCGATGACCTTTCCCCAGAGACGTGGGTCATCGAGGAACTGCACGCCCGCCTCCTCACAGTGCTGCCGCACCAGGGCCGAGCAGTCAGCCGCGGAGAGCCCCGCACCGGTCATCCAGCGGCCCTCGATGAGGACGAGGCGACCGTGACCCACGTCGCCAGGGCGGCGGACGGGTCCGGCAGCGCCCACAGGACGTGCCGGGTCAGGACGACATCGAAGGATCCGGTGGGCAGGGGCGGCTGGGCGGCGTCACCCTGGCGCAACGACACCGTGACACCGGCTCGTGCGGCCTGGCGGGACGCTTCGGCCAGCATCCGGCTCGAGGAGTCGACGCCGTGGACGTCGTGTCCGGCCTGGGCGAGCAGAACCGACAGCCTCCTGGTGCCGCAGCCGAGATCGGCGATCGAAGCCGGCGGGCCGGGCAGGAGCGAACCGAGCAATGCGGCCCAGGCATCCAGCACCGCAGGCTCGTCGTCGAAGGTCGCCGCCTGCTGATCCCACGTGACTCCGCCCTCACTCATGCCGACCGACGATGCCACCAGCCCGCGGACGCCCGGTCAGTGGGTCTCGCGGGCCAGGCGTTTGCGTTCGCGCTGGTCTCGGGTGTAGCGCTTGCGGTTCTCGAGGTCGCGCTTCCACTGCTCGCGGGCGCCCTCGTCGCAGCCTTGCACGGCGTTCTTGGTCTGGGCCGGGCCGATCAGCGACCGGAACCACCAGTCGTCGAACGTCTCGTGGAACCACTGCCCGATCCGGCCGCGCCCCTCGGCGTTCTTCGTCATGCCCGAGTCCTCCCCAGATTTAGTTGCTGCACCAATCATTTGTACCCCAATTATCGGCTCGGCACCGAACAGGCCTGGTTGTCCACAGGCGCAGAGGGCAGCCGAGTTGGGCCGGGCGGAGTTCTCCACAGGCTCGGACGGCCGCCGAGTTCGGCAGGGCGGGGCCAGAGGCGCGGAAGCTGAAGTCAGGCGGGCACACAGGCGCGGGGCTGAAGTCAGGTGCGGGGGCTGCTGTCAGGCGCGACCACGGGCGCGGGGGCTGCAGTCAGGCGGAGACGGTCGGGTGGATCCAGTGGTCGAGGTTGTGGGGGAGGTCGGCCTTGGCGTAGAGCCAGCCCTGAATCAGGTCGCAGCCCTGGTTACGCAGCCAATCCCGCTGCTCGGGGGTCTCGACGCCCTCGGCCACGACCCGGTGCCCCATGGCGTGGGTCATCGCCAGCACGGCCCGGACGATCGTCTCGTTGGTGCCGTCCCCGATGCGGCAGACGAACGAACGGTCGATCTTCACCACGCCGACCGGCAGGCGCTGGAGGTAGCTGAGCGACGAATAGCCCGTACCGAAGTCGTCGATGCACAGGGTCACGCCCAGCGCGTGCAGGGCGTTCAGCGTCAGCAACGCGGCCTCGATGTTGTCCATCACGCCGGACTCGGTGATCTCGAGCCACAGCGACGACGGCGGCAGGCCGGTCTCGCGCAGGACCTCGTCGACGATGCCGACGAACGAGCCGTCGCGCAGCTGGCGGACCGCCACGTTGACCGAGACGTGCAGCGGCCGCGCCGACGGGCCGCGTGACAGTGACCACTCGACCATCTGGCGGGCCGACTCGCGCAGCAGCCACTCCCCCATCTCGACGATCAGGCCGGTCTCCTCGGCCACCGGGATGAACTCGACCGGGCTGACGTTGCCCAGCGTCGGCGACTGCCAGCGCATCAGGGCCTCGAAGCCGTCCAGTTCGCCGGTGTGCACGTCGACGATGGGCTGGAAGTGCACGGCCAGTTCGCCCCGGTCGCCGGCCCCGCGCAGGGCCTGCTCGAGGTTGACCCGGTCGCGGACGGTGTCGCGCAGCGAGGTGTCGAACAGGGCGACCGCGTTGCGGCCCGAGCCCTTGGCCTTGTACATGGCGGTGTCGGCGTCGCGGATCAGCTCGAGGGCGTGCGCGCCGTCCTGGGATTTGGCGACGCCGATCGACACCGAGATGACCACTTCGCCCACCGACAGCGGGAACGGGCGGGCGAACTCCTCGATCAGCCGTTCGGCCAGCGAGTCGGCCAGCCGCAGGTGGGACTGGCTGGCCAGGGCGATCACGAACTCGTCGCCGCCGATGCGGCAGACCAGGTCCTCGGCCCGTACGTGGGCCGTCAGCCGGGCGGCGACCGCGCACAGCAGCTCGTCGCCGACCTCGTGACCCCAGTGGTCGTTGATCATCTTGAACCGGTCGAGGTCGAGGAAGAGCAGGCTGATCTCGTGATGCTCGCCGGCCGCCCGGTCGCCCCAGCTCGCCACCGCCTCGGAGAGCAGCTCGCGGTTGGGCAGGTCGGTGAGGGCGTCGTGGGTGGCCCGGCGGCGGCTGGCCCGTTCGGCTCGGGCCCGGGAGTTGTTCGAGCGCACCACGCGGGCCAGCACGGCCAGGATGAGCAGCACGCTGAGGCCGGTGCGGACGAGGTCGTCGGTCAGGCCTTCCGACGGCGTCATCGAGGTCACCACGGTGGGCACGGTGACCACCAGGCCGATCAACAGCAGCCGGCGGCGGCTCAGGTCGCGTACGACGATGTGCTGTGGCTGGGTGAGGGTGCGCATCGACGGGTGCAGCGCCGCGGCCGGCACCGCCACGAACATCAGCATGGAGACCGTGTCGAAGGTCTGCTGCGAGACGTCGATCATGCCGGCGTTGCGGAGCGTGTAGACGACGTCGCCGACGAACATCGCGGTCGCGCCGAACACCAGCAGCCACAGCGCGGGCTGACGTACGCCGCCGGCCAGCATGAGCTGCGCGACGAGCACGAGCAGCACGACGTCGACGACCGGGAAGAACGCGTCGATGATGCGCAGCGAGCTCACGTCCGGGTCGGTCAGCACCGGCGCGCTGACGAAGGTCCAGATCAGGAACGCGGCGGCCAGCCCGACGAGCAGCGCGTCGACCTGGGCCGGGTCGTCCTCGGCGGCCCGGCGGCGGCGCAGCATGCTCGCGAAGGCATATCCGATGCTGAGGTACGCCGGGATGACGATTGCGTCGGGAATCAGCATCAGTGGGGTGGGCTGCGGCAGTTCGCTGGCGGGCAGGGCCAGGCGGACGAAGCTGGCCAGCACGAAGAGGTAGGCCGCGAGGCTGACGCAGCGCCAGGGCCGGCGTTCGCCGGCGGGCAGGTAGTGGCGGGCGCCGACGTGCAGGGCGGCCAGCCCCACCGCCATGATCAGCAGACTCGCGGGCCCGCGGAACGACTCCGGCCCGAGCGCCTGCACGGCGACGAGCGGGAGAGCGAACGCCAGATACAGGCGTAAGCCGTACCGCGCGAAGACGCCGGCGCCGGAACTGGTCACGACTTTTTCATCGGCAGGCCCGGGCGGGTCTTTAAAGGCCGGACCGATCCCGGACCCGCCGGACGTTCGGCCCGACCTCGACAATTTTCCACGTAATTGTCCGGGATAGTTTCGGATTCCCGGGACGGGCGCTGCCTCGGACGGCAAGGTGTCTCATGGCCGATCGAGCAGTACCACGGGGGGACACGTGCGCCGAAATCGGACGACAACTCGCGCCGCCGCAGCGTTGCTGACGATCATCGCAAGCACCGGCAGCGCACCCGCGACAGCGGCAGCGGCAGCGGCAGCGAGCGCAAACGCGATGGCCCCGCGGGTGCCCGGGTTCTCCGCACCGTCCGAAGGACCAGGTGCCGGCAATGTCACAGCGCTGCAGACGGTTGCACTCGCGGCCGCGGCCGGACGACCGGCGACCAAGCCGTTCAGCCTGATCGGGGTGACCTGGGCCAGCCCGCGCGCCGGCCTGGACGGGCGAGTGCAGGTGCGGACCCGCGCGATCGGCGCCCGGCAGTGGTCGGGGTGGCGGACGCTCGAGACCGACGGTCGCGCTCCGGCCGACGTACGCGGATCGTCCGACCCGCTGTGGGTGGGCCCCTCGGACGGGGTCGAGGCCCGGGTGACCGGCGCCCGCCGTCCGCTCCCGGTCGGCCTGCGGGTCGACCTGATCAACCCGGACGCCGAGCCGCTCGCGATGGGAGAGTCGGCCGTGTTCAAGCCGCAACGGACCCCGATGGGCCGACGGGCCGCCGTGGCGCTGCCGGCCCGCCCGGTCCCGCGCATGGTGACCCGGGCCGGCTGGCGGGCCGACGAGCGGATCGTCAAGGCCGCCCCCGAATACACCGGCCCGACCCAGCTCATGTGGGTGCACCACACGGCCACCGGCAACGGCTACAGCTGTTCCCAGTCCGCGAGCATCGTCCGCGGCATCCAGGCCTATCAGGTGCGCAGCCGGGGCTGGGACGACATCGGCTACAACTTCCTGATCGACAAGTGCGGCACGGTCTTCGAGGGCCGGGCCGGCGGCGTCGGCCGCACCGTCCTGGGCGCGCACACGCTCGGCTTCAACGCCGACACCAGCGCCATCGCGGTGATCGGCTCGTACGAGGCTCAGCGCGTCACGCCGAGGGTCCGCACCGTGATCGCCGCGATGGCCGCCTACAAGCTGGGTGCGTACGGCAACCCGCCGAACGGCCGCGTGGTGCTCACCTCGAGCGGGGGCGACCGCTTCGCCAAGGGCCGCCAGGCGGCGTTCTTCCGGATCGCCGGTCACCGCGACGCCGGCCGCACCGCCTGCCCCGGCAACGCCCTCTACGCCCAGCTCCCGTCGATCCGCGCGATCGCCGGCGCCGCGCCGACCGGTCTGCGGCTGCTGCGGATGGCCGGCGCCGCGCACGCCGGTCCCTGGTACTACACGAAGGGCGCGATCCGGCCGAGCTGGACCGTCAACACCCCGACCGCCCTGATCAACCGCTTCGAGGTCTGGGTCGACGGCGTGCTGCGGGTGGCCGCGCCCAACGCGCACCGGGTCGCCCCGATCGTGCGGCTGACTCCGGGCGCGCACACGGTCACCCTGCGGGCGCTGCACCTGTCGGGCCGTTCGACGACGGTCAGCAGCCGGGTGTACGCCGACACGAGCGCGCCGGTCTTCACCGGCGACCCGGGATTGACCATGCGGCCGGGCACCGTCAGCTCGACCTCGGTGCCGTTGCGCCTCGGGTGGGGCGTGCGCGACAACACGAGCCTGGGTTCGGTCTATCTCGTGCGGCCTGCGACCGTGAGCCTCGGCGTCACCACGCGCGGCTGGAACGTCGCCGCGCCGCCCAACCGGCCGTCCACGTTCTCGATGCGTGCGGTCGACCGGGCCGGCAACGCCGTGAACGCGTCGGTGACCCGTACGCCCATGGTCGTCTCGGAGGTCTCGGCCCAGCGCACCGGCAGCTGGCGGGCCCTGCGCAACGGGGGCTATCTCGGCGGGACGGCGGTCGGCGGCAGCGTGCGCGGGGCCAGTGCGAGCTGGAAGTTCAGCGGACGCTCGGCGGCGCTCGTGTTCAGCCGGGGCCCGCGCGCCGGCCGGGTCGGGGTGTTCCTCGACGGGCGGCCCCAGGGCCTGGTCGACCTGCGGTCGTCGGCCTCGGCCCCACGCCAGGTGGTCTGGTCGCGCTCGCTGACCGGCAGCGACGACCACACCGTACGCGTGGTGGTCGAGGGCACGCCGGGACGACCGGGAGTGGCGCTGGACGGGCTGATCTACGTGAAATAACTGACAGAAGGTGTCAGTCTCGGGGGGAAGGATCGCAGTCATGAGTGGATTCGCAACACTGGCGATGATCAACCTGGACGCGTCCGACCCGGCCGGGCAGGCTCGTTTCTACGCCGACGTGCTGGGCTGGAAGGTCCTGCACAGCCAGGCCGAGTACGCGATGATCGGCGACGGTTCGACCAGCCTCGGCTTCGGCCAGGTGCCCGGTTACAGCGGGCCGGGCTGGCCCCGGGAGAGCTCGCCCAAGCGCTACCACCTCGACTTCTACGTGGACGACCTGGACAAGGCCGAGGAGCAGGCGCTGGCGCTGGGCGCGAGCAAGGCGGACGAGCAGCCCACCCCCGACCGGTGGCGGGTGCTGCTCGACCCCGAGGGCCACCCGTTCGACATCTGCCTCAAGAGCTAGCGTTCGCCTGGGTCACCAGACCCACGATCATCCAGCCGGCTATCCGGTCGAAACTCGGTTCGCGGCCCTGGCCTCCTTCGGCCAGGGCCGCGGCCAGTTGCGGGAAGTCGCCGGTGGCCACGGCCTCGCCGATCAGCGCGACCTGTTCCAGGTAGCCCAGCATGTTGCGGCCGGTCAGCCGCCGGTTGGGCAGCGCCGACGGCAGCCACGGGTGGGCCAGCATCAGCGTCCGCTGCGAGCCGGCCAGGGCGATCAGATCCGTACGCCAGTCCCCCGTGATCGGCACCGGCGTAACAGCGCCGCCGACCCGGTCGACCATCAGGTCGAGCAGCCGGTCCTTGTCGGGCACGTAGGTGTAGAGCGACATCGCCCCGGCCCCGATCTCCTGCGCGATCCGCCGCATGGTGACCGCACCGATCCCCTCGGCGTCGGCGATCGCGATCGCGGCGTCCACGACCTGCTCCCGGGTGTGCGCGGGCGGACGACCCCGAGCCGGAGTTCTGGAGCGACGTCAACCTGGTCAAGGTGGCCGGGGCCATGGAGGTGCCGACGAGCCTCTGCACCGGCTGGTGGGATCTCGAGCCTGGCCAGGTTCTCGAGCAGTACGCCCGGATGCGCGCCGTCGGGCGCGACGTCGACCTGCTGGTGGGGCCCTGGACCCACACCAACTCGCTGGAGCGCGGCTGGACCGAGGTCTTCGCCCAGGCGATGCGCCGGCTGCGTCGCGAGCCACCGGCCTACCAGGTTCGCGTCCACGTCGGCGGCGTCGACGAATGGCGTGACCTGGCCGACTGGCCGCCGCCGGGGGCATTTCCCCACCACGTGAAGATGAGCGAGCTGAACGCCGAGCGGGGCTGGAGTTTCCGGTACGACCCGGCCGACCCGACACCGTCGATCGGTGGCCCGCTGCAGTCGCCGACCCAGGGCCAGGTCGACAACGCCGAGCTGGAGAGCCGGGCCGACGTGCTGCTCTTCACCGGCGACCCGGTCGAGACACCGCTGACGGTGATGGGCCCGGTGCGCGCCGAGTTCGACGCCACCACGACCGCGGCGAGCGGTGACCTCTTCGTCCGGCTCTGCGACGTCGACCCGGCCGGACGTTCGATCAACATCTGCGACGGGCTGACCCGGGGCGGGGTCAGCTATCGGCGCCCGGTCACCAAGCAGGTCACCTTGACGGTTTTGCCCACCAAGGCCAGCTTTTTGCTGGCCGCCGTCGAGGGCAACTGGACGATCGACGAAACGCTCCCCGAGTGATCATGGTTTAGCGCTCCTCGTGGTGGGGGTACTGGTGCGCCGCCCCACCCCCACCATTGAGGAGCTTCCATGTCCATTCAGGGCATCTTCTATTTGATCGCGATCATCCTGCTCGTCATCGCGGCGCTGCCGGTCACCACCCGGGGCATCAGCCTGGCCCTGCTGGGCGCGGCCTTCGCCCTGCTCGGTTACGCCTGGCCCGAGTTCAGCTGACGGTCCGCTTGTAGATGACGGCCTGCCACGGCGCCAGGGTCAGCTCCTTCGGCGCCGTGGGCAGGTTGTTGAGCAGCAACGACGCGTCCGACCAGTCGTCGTCCAGGTCGGCGCGCACCTCGTCGCCCGAGAAGTTGCCGATCACCAGCAGTTCGGTGTCGCCCAGGGCGCGGGTGAAGGCGTACAGCTGCTCGTGGTTGGGCAGCACCATCGTGAAGTCGCCGTCCACCACCGCCGGCTCGGTATGCCGCAGCTCGATCAGCTTGCGGTAATAGTGATAGACCGAGTCCGGGTCGGCCCGCGCGGCCTCGGCGTTGAGTTCGGGATAGTTGGGGTTGACGGCCAGCCACGGCGTGCCGGTGGTGAAGCCGGCGTGCGCCGAGGAGTCCCACTGCATCGGCGTGCGAGCGTTGTCGCGCCCCCGGGCCCGCAGCACGGTCAGCACCTCCTCAGGCGAGCGCCCCTCCTTCTCCAGGGCCTGGCTGTACTGCCCGAGCGCCTCGATGTCGCGGAAGTCGTCGATCGTCCGGAACGGAAAGTTCGTCATGCCGAGCTCTTCGCCCTGATAGACGTACGGCGTCCCGCGGTGCAGGTGCAGCACGGTGCCGAGCATCTTGGCCGAGGCGACGCGGTAAGCAGCACTATCGTCGCCGTAGCGGGAGACCGCCCGCGGCTGATCGTGGTTGTTCCAGTAGAGACTGTTCCAGCCCACCTCGGCCAGCCCGGCCTGCCACCGGTTGAAGATCGCCTTGAGATTGGTCAGCTGCAGCGGCATCAGCTGCCAGGGGTCGGCGCCCCGGTCGGCCCAGACGTGGTCGAACTGAAAGACCATGTCGACCTCGTGCCGCTGCGGGTCGGTGAACAGGATCGCCTCGTCCACGGTCACGCCGGGCATCTCGCCCACGGTCAGCAGCGCGTCGCGCCCGGCGAAGACCTGGGCGTACATCTCCTGCAGGAACTCGTGGATGCGCGGGCCGTTGATGAAACCGGCCGACCCGTCGCCGTACAGGGAGCCGGCCACCAGCCGCCCGTCCGGCAGCGGCAGCACCTTGGAGATCATGTTGATGACGTCCATCCGGAAGCCGTCGATGCCCCGGTCGAGCCACCAGCGCATCATGGCGTACACGGCCTCGCGGACCTCGGGGTTCTCCCAGTTGAGGTCGGGCTGCTTCTTCGAGAACAGGTGCAGGTAGTACTCGCCGGTCGTCTCGTCGAGCTCCCAGGCCGGGCCGCCGAAGACGGAACCCCAGTTGGTCGGCTCGGCGCCCGGGGTGCCCGGCTCGAGGCCCTCGCGGGCGGACTGCCACCAATACCAGTCGCGCTTGGGGCTGTCTTTGCTCGACCGGCTCTCGACGAACCACGGGTGCTCGTCCGAGGAGTGGTTCACGACCAGATCCATGATCAGTTTCATGCCGCGGGCGTGCACCCCGGCCAGCAGCTCGTCGAAGATCTCGAGGGTGCCGAAGACCGGCTCGATGTCGGAGTAGTCGCTGATGTCGTAGCCGTTGTCGTCCTGTGGCGAGGGATAGATCGGCGACAGCCAGATGACGTCCACGCCCAGTTCGGCCAGGTGATCGAGGTGGTCGATGATGCCTCGCAGGTCACCCATGCCGTCGCCGTCGGCATCCGCGAAGCTCCGCGGGTAGATCTGATAAACGACCGCGCTCTTCCACCACAGATCCGTCATGGCTCTTCTCTAACACGAGAACGCCGGCTCTATCGGCTGGGCATACTAAGCACGTGTTAACTACCGAGACGAGGCATTTGTCATGAAAGTTGCCATGTTGGGGCCCATCGCGTGGCGTACGCCGCCTTTGCATTACGGCCCGTGGGAACTGGTGACGAGCCTGATCACCGAGGGGCTGGTGGAACGCGGCATCGAGGTGACGCTCTTCGCCACCCTCGACTCGGTCACCAAGGCCGCCCTGGACGGGGTCGCCCCCAGCGGTTACGAGGAGAACGCCGACCTGGACGGGCGGGTCTGGGAGGCGCTGCATGTCTCGCACGCGTTGTCCCGTTCGGGCGAGTTCGACCTGGTGCACAACCACCTGGACTGGCTGCCGCTGGCCTTCTCGCAGCAGTGCGCGGCGCCCATGGTGACGACCATCCACGGCTTCTCGGGATCGAACATCCTGCCCGCGTACCGCCGGGCCCGCTCGGCCTTCGTCTCGATCTCGGACAGCGACCGTTCGCCCGACCTCGACTACATCGGCACGGTCCACCACGGCATCGACTTCGCCGGCCTGGAGCCTGGTCTCTCCGCGAACGAAGACCTGATCCTGTTCGGGCGCATCCACCCCGACAAGGGCACCGACCTGGCCATCGAGATCGCCCGGCGGGCCGGCCGGCGCCTGGTGATGTGCGGGATCGTGCAGGACCGGGCCTACTTCGAGGAGCTGATCGAGCCGAAGATCGACGGCGACCGGGTGGTCCATCTCGGCTCGGTCGGACCGGACGAGCGGGGCGCGATCCTCTCCTCCGGGCTCGCCCTGCTGCACCCGATCCGGTTCGCCGAGCCGTTCGGGCTCTCGGTGGTCGAGTCGATGGCGTGCGGGACGCCCGTGGTGGCGTACCGGAAAGGGTCGATGCCGGAAGTGGTCGACGAGGGCGTCACCGGATATCTCGTCGAGGACGTGGACGAAGCGGTCACCGCCGTCGACAGGGTGCGCGATCTCGACCGGGCGGCCTGCGCGAGCCGGGCCCGGGAACGGTTCTCGCGCGATCGCATGGTCGACGACTACCTGGCGATTTACCGAGAAATCGTCAGCTGAATAGATGTTTCTTGTTAACGTCGCAATGTGAAATGCGCGTTAATCCGGACAATTTCCGGATGCTCCGCAATGGCGTTTGCGCGCGGCCACCACCGGTGGGCCCGCGTGCGCTGAACCATGCTGCGGGGAGGCAGCCGCAGAGCGAGAAAGGCCTTGTCATGCCCGCCACGTACGGTTTCTTGAGCACTTACCCGCCGACCCAATGCGGTTTGGCGACCTTCAATGCCGCGTTGGCCACGCACCTGACTCCCGCCGGCGGTTCCGGAGTCGTCCGGCTGCTCGCCGGGGACAGCGTCAGCGGTGGGATCGAGCTCGACCGCAGCGCGCCGCGGACCGTGCACACCTGGCACACCGACACCCCCGGTGGCTGGTCGGTCGCGGCCCAGGTGCTCAACCGCTACGACGTGGCGATCCTGCAGCACGAGTACGGCATCTACCCCGGCGACGCCGGCAACGAGGTGCTGCCGCTGCTGCGCGCTCTCCGGGTGCCCTCGATCGTCGTGCTGCACACCGTGCTGACCACCCCCGACGACCTGCAGCGCCAGGTGCTCGAGCGGATCGCCGACACGGCCGACGCGATCGTCACCATGACCGACACGGCCCGGCAGCGCCTGACCGCCGGGTACGACGTCGACCCGCGCAAGATCTCGGTGATCCCGCACGGTGCGGGCAGCCGCGGCACCGGCCCGCGCGAGGACCACGACCGTCCGCACCTGCTGACCTGGGGGCTGCTCGGGCCGGGCAAGGGCATCGAGTGGGCGCTGCGCGCGCTGGCTCTGCTGGGGGACGTGCGGCCGGCTCCGACCTACACGGTCGCCGGGCGTACGCATCCGAAGGTCCTCGAGCACTTCGGCGACGCGTACCGGGACTCGCTCAAGGCCCTCGCGGCCGAGCTCGGGGTGACCGACGCCGTGCACTGGAACGACGCCTACCTCGACGAGGACGACCTGACCCGGCTGATCCGGTCGGCCGACGCGGTGGTGCTCCCCTACGACTCGACCGAGCAGGTCACCTCGGGCGTGCTCATCGAGGCCGTCGGCGCCGGCATCCCGGTCGTGGCCACCGAGTTCCCGCACGCGGTCGAGCTGCTGGCCGACGGCCCCGGCCTGCTCGTGCCGCACCAGGACGCCGAGGCCATGGCGTCGGCCATCCGGCACGTGATCGCCGAGCCCGGCCTGCCCGGACGGCTCACGGGTCTGACCGGCGGCCCGACTTTGCGCTGGCCCGCGGTGGCCGCCCGCTACCAGGCCCTGGCCGGCCGGCTCGTCGCCGCCCGCTCGCCGATGGCCGCCTCGGTCCCCGCCTAGTCCCCACGAAAACGTCCAGGAGACCCGTATGACCATCGGCCTCCGGCTTGTGCCGCCGCCGATCCAGCTCGCCGACGCCCCGCCGCCCGATTGGAGCCACGTCGCCCGCCTGTCCGACGACACCGGGCTGCTCGAGCACGCCCGCAACGCGATCGTGCGGCGCGAGCACGGCTACTGCGTCGACGACGTGTCCCGCGGCCTCCAGCTGATCAGCCGGGAGCCGCGGCCGACCGCGCCGCTGGTCGGGCTGGCCGAGCGTTACCTGGCCTTCCTGACCCACGCCCAGGGGCCGGAAGGCGGGTTCCGCAACCGGTTCTCCTACGGGCGGCGCTGGGAGGACGAGCCGTCGCTGGGCGACTGGTGGGGACGCGCGCTCTGGGGGCTCGGCACCGCGGCCGCCCGCTCCTCCGTGCCGTGGATCCGCCGGGAGGCGCTGAACGCGTTCCGGCTCTCCAGCCGGGAACGGTCGCCGTGGCCGCGGGCGATGGCGTTCGCCGGGCTGGGCGCGGCCGAGGTGCTGCGGGCCGACCCGCGGGCCACCGAGGCGGCCGAGCTGCTGGGCGACGCGGCCACGGTCATCGGCCTGCCCAGCGGCACCTCGCCCGAGTGGATCTGGCCCGAGCCCGAGCTGACCTACGCCAACCCGTCGCTGGCCGAGGTGCTGATCTCGGCCGGCGATCTGCTCGGCGACGAGACGCTGCTGCGCTCGGGGCTGCGGATGCTGGCCTGGCTGTGCCGCGAGCAGGACCACGAGGGGCACCTGTCGGTGGTGCCGGTCGGCGGGTGGCGGCCGGGCGTGCCCAAGCACCGCTTCGACCAGCAGCCGATCGAGGCGGCCGCCACCGCCGACGCCTGCGCCACCGCGGCCGCGGTCACCGGCGACGACCGCTGGGACGAGCAGCTGTTCCGGGCGGTGGCCTGGTTCCTGGGCGACAACGACGGGAACCAGATGATGTACGACCCGCTAACCGGTGGATGTTATGACGGACTGACGGCAACTGGCCCTAATGTGAATCAAGGAGCCGAATCCACCCTCGCGCTTGTCTCCACGTTGCAGCACGCCCGCACGCTGGCGACCCGGAGCGCGACCCGACCGTCAGGCGGCCTAGCGTGACCGCAACCATGAACACTTCATCCATGATCACCCGCCACGACGTCATCATGCAGCCGGACGGCCGCCGCGTCGTGATCAAGCTCTTCGTCCCCGGCGAGGATTCGCTGACCGTCAAGAACCGGGCGGGCCGGCTGATCGAGCGGATCCTACAGCTCGACGAGGCCGAGATCGGCCGTCTGCTGGACGACGTTCTCACCCGTTTCGGCGGGCGGCACCACGACCTGCTCGGCACGTTCCAGCACCACTACGACCTGGTGCAGCACCGGGTGCCGCCGGAGATCGAGCTGTCGCCGACCGCGCGGTCACTGATCGGCGCCTACTTCAGCCACGAGTTCGCCATCGAGGCGGCCGCGCTGTGCAACCCGTCGATGGTCGAGCACCCCGACCAGGCCGGTCTCGAACCCGGAGAGCTGCGGGTGGCGATCAGCCTGCGGCAGATCGGCGAGGGCCACATCTCGTCGATCGGCTTCTGCTCGGCGATCCTCGGCCCCGGCCCGCAGCTGCGCATGGAGGACCGCGACGGCCCGCTCATGGTCGGCCAGCGGGTCGGCGCCACGCACTGGAAGAACCAGCTGTCGGCGGCGCTGATCGACGCCACGATCGACAACGAGGCGTCCGCGTACGTGGTGTCGGTCCTGCCCGAGCGGTTCACCGACGGCGAGTTCGAGGACGTCATCGCGCACGTCCCGGGCGAGCTGCTGTCCCGGCCGGCCGCGCAGGAGACGATCGACCAGATCCGGCACATCGTCTCCGAGGACTACGCGCTCACCTTCCCGTGCGCGGTGCCCCTGCATCAGCGGGTCATGTGGCCGACGACGCCGGCCGAGAGCAACGGCATCGAGGACGCGCGGTTCGTGCGGGTGCTCGACCCGGACGGCCGGCACGTCTACCAGGCGACCTACACCGCGTACGACGGGCGGCAGATCTCCGGTCGGGTGATCTTCTCGCGCGACCTGCGGCACTTCGAGGTGACCCGGCTCAGCGGGCCGGCCGCCCGCAACAAGGGCGTGGCGCTGTTCCCGCGCTACGTGAACGGGCAGAAGATGGCGCTGTGCCGCTCGGACGGCGAGACGCTCGGTCTGGCCGTGCGCGACGAGCAGCACCGGTGGCAGCCGTCCGTGCCGCTGCTGACCCCGCACCGAGGCTGGGATCTGATCCAGGTCGGCAACTGCGGCTCGCCGATCGAGACCGAGGCCGGCTGGCTGGTCCTCACCCACGGCGTCGGGCCGATGCGGCGGTACGCCATCGGCGCCATGCTGCTCGACCTGGACGACCCGTCGCGGGTCATCGCCGACCTGCCCGAGGGTCTGATCGATCCGGACGAGGTAGAGCGCGAGGGCTACGTGCCGAACGTCGTCTACTCGTGCGGCGGTCTGGTGCACGCGGGCCGGTTCTGGCTGCCCTACGGCGCCAGCGACGTGCGGGTCGGCTTCGCGAGCGTCGAGCTGGACGAGCTGCTGGCCCGGATGGTGCCTACCGGTTTCTAACGGGCGTCATGAACCACCAAGGCGATCTGCACGCGGTTGGTCAGGGACAACTTCGTGAAGATCCGGGAGACGTACGCCTTGACGGTGGCGATGCTCATCAGCAGTTCCGCGGCGATCTCCTGATTCGTGCGGCCCTCGGCGACCAGCTTGGCGACCTCGTGCTCGCTCGGGCTGAGCCGCTGGAGGGCCGCGCGCGCCCTGTCCCGGGCCGGGTCGACGCCGACCCCCGAGACCAGGCCGATCATCTTGCGCAGCACCTCGGGCGACAGCATCGGCTCGCCCGCCGCCACCCGCCGTACGGCGTCGGCGATCTGCTGGGGCGGGGTGTGCTTGAGCAGGAAACCGCCGGCGCCCGCGCGCATCGCCCGCAGCACGTGCTCGTCGGTGTCGAACGTGGTCAGCACGATGACTTCGGGCGCGTCCCGGCGGGCCCGCAGCGACTCGGTGGCGCTGAGCCCGTCCAGCCCCGGCATGCGGATGTCCATCAGCACCACGTCCGGCCGGTGGGTGTTGACCGCCGAGGCCACCTCGGTGCCGTCCGCGATCGCGCCGACCACCTCGATGCCGTCGAACGCCTCGAGCATCATGGTCAGCCCGGCCCGCACCAATGCGTCATCGTCGACCAGCAGCACCTTTACGCCGGCCACGGCAGCCAAGCTTTGACGCGGAACTCGCCGCCGGGGGTCGGCCCGTGCTCGAGCCGGCCGCCCACCAGCTGCACCCGTTCGCGCAGACCGGCCAGGCCCGCCCCGGCGCCGGGCAACGCCGGACCGCCCGAGGCCAGCGGGTTGGCCACGGCGACGTCGAGCCCGTGCTCGGCCCGGCCGCTGATCGCCACGCGGACGGGCGCTCCGGGTGCGTGTTTCCGGGCGTTGGTGAGCGCCTCCTGCACTATCCGGTAGGCGTGCCGGCCGACCGTCTCGGGCACGCCGTCCCCGCCGTCGAGCTCCAGCCCCACCTCGGCCCCCGCCCCGCGCGACTGCTCGACCAGCGCGGGCACATCGCCCAGGGTCGGCTGCGGCCGATCGTCGGCCGGCGCGCGCAGCATGCCGATCACCGTGCGCAGATCTTCCAGGGCATCGTGCGCGCACTCGCGGATCACCCCCGCGGCCTGCTGCTCGGCCGCTGGGGCGTCCCGGCGCACCTCCAAGGCCCCCGCGTGCACGGCGAGCAGCGAGATGCGGTGGGCCAGCACGTCGTGCATCTCGCGGGCGATGCGCTCGCGCTCGGCCAGCCGGGCCTGCTCGATCCGCAGCCGCTGGCCCTCCTCGGCCTGCCGGGCCCGCTCGGCCCAGGACGCGACGAGCTGGCGCTGCGAGCGCACCAGCATCGCGATCGCGACCACGCAGATATCGAGCAGGACGAGGAAGGCGATGGTCTCGTAGAAGAGCCGGGTGTCGCCCAGGGCCACGAAGTAGATGACGGCGGTCGGCCCGGCGTGCAGCGCGGTCACGCCGGTCGCGACCCAGCCGCGACGGTGCAGGCCGACCGAGAAGAGCACGACCGGGATGGCGCCCATCGGCAACGCGAAGAAGATGCCGAGCGGGATGACGACCAGGGCCAGCGCGACCGGATGGCTGCGGCGGAACAGCACCAGGCCGATCGCGGCCAGCGCACCGCTCACCACCTCGAGCGGCAGCGGGGCGCCGCCGTCGTCCGAGATCGAGGTGAGCAGGAAGAAGATGCCGAGCCCGACGGCGACCAGAGCCAGCGAGAGCTCGAGTGCGATGCGCCGTCCGGTCATGGGCTCGACGCTACCGGTGGGGCGCCGCGGCGGGCAGTCGACTTTGGTCTACGCCGCGTCGACCCGAGTCGGTATCGGGCCGCCCCGAGGTCGGGGAAGGATCGGTGCCGTGCTGGAGCAGGAGACGAGAGTGCCGACCCCGTGGTGGGTGCGGGGGCTGGTGTGGCTGGGCGTGCCGCCGGCCTGCGCCGGGCTGATGCTGGGCCTGCTGTGGGTGGTCGAGCGGCTGCCCTTCGGCGGGCCGGTCAATCTGATCAGGCGGCTGCCCGAGCCGTGGGACGTGGTCACCGCGCTCGGCATCGGCCTGATCATCGGGCTGATCCTGGCCGCGCTGATCGACAACGAGTCGCTGACCGTGCGGATCACCCCGCGGGAGGTGGTGCTGACCCGGCCCGGTCATCGCCGCACGGTTGCCAAGGTCGAGATCGCGGTGGCCTTTCCCGACCGCGACCAGTTGGTGCTGCTCGGGCGGACCGGGCGCGAGCTGGCCCGGGAGCCGACGCTGCTGCCGGCCGGGCGGCTCAGCGCGGCGTTCGGCGCGCACGGCGTGCCCTGGGCCGAGCAGGATCCCTATCTGGACGCGTACCGCCGCTGGGTTCCGGGGTCGGGCGAGCTGCCGGAGTCGGCGCACGCGGTCTTCACGGCCCGGCAGAGCGCGCTCAAGTCGGGTGACGACGAGGACCTGCGGGAGCTGCGGGAAGAGCTGGGACGGCTGGGTTTCGTGGTGCGTGACGTCAAGAAGAAGCAGTACTGGCGGCGGGCCGACGGTTAGGCGTTTTTCCTGCTAAGACACCGTGCCGGTCACGACCCAGATGGTCAGGACGGCCAGGAAGTCGCCTCGGGCGCCGGCCTCCTGGACGTGCGAGAACCACTTCTCCCGTACGCCGGGGGCGGTCATCCACGACTCCTCGGGAACCAGCGGGTTGACCATCGGCAGCACCACCGCGGCCGACGCCGGGTCGCCGAACAGGCAGGTCACCGGGGTCGCGCTGACGTCGCGCAGGCCCTTGCCGACGAGACGGCGCCGCAGCGTACGCCCCATGTCGACCTGTCTCGGGGTGAGCCGGCCGTGCATGTCGGCCACCACGGTGCGGGCCAGCCGGGGTGGCACCCCGTCGAAGGCCAGCGAGCTCCAGTCGGTGTCGATCAGGCAGAGGCGCCCGCCGGGCCGGGTCACCCGGACCAGCTCGGCGATGGCCAGGTCGGCGTCGTCGACGTGCTGGAGCACCCGCTCGCACCACACCCCGTCGACGCTGTCGGCGGGCAGGTCGATCGCCGACACGTCTCCCGTCGTGTAGCGCACGTTGCTGCCGTCGTGGCGCTCGATCGCGGCCGCGATGGTGGCCGCCGAGTAGTCCAGCGCGATCACCTCGCCGGCCGGGCCCAGCTCGACCGCGAGCGACCGGGCCACATCGCCGGCGCCCGAGCCCGCCTCGAGCAGCCGCCAGCCCTCAGCCGGCCGCAACGCCTCCAGCGCCGTGCGGCGCACCCGGCGGATCTCCGGGTGGCGCCCCATCTCCTCGAGCGCGGCCAGCAGCATCGCGGCCATCTCGCGCGGCTGCCGATCGAGGTCGGCGAAGGGGGTGCGTTCCATCTGCGCGGGCTTCATGCGGCAAATGTTGACTCATCAGAGGCCCCGGAGGGCGGCAGCGGTCACTCATCCGACAGGAAGGCTCACAGCCCGCTCAGTTTCGGGCCCGTCCGACCGATCATCCCTCGGTGTGGCACCTCAGGTCGCGAATCCCGCGCGGGACACTGAGCCGGACCCGGCTGGCCGGTCTGGTCATCGGCATGGCCGCCGCCGCGAGCCAGTTCGCGCAGATCGGCAACCCTGAACGCTCCCCGCAATATCTGCGCCTGTCCGCGGCGACGCTCGCCACCCTGCTGGCGGCCCTGCTCTTCACCCATCTGCGCGGCCGATCGAGCTGGTGGACCGTGCCCGTGGTGCCGGTGCTCCTGGTGTTCACCGGCTCGGGCCTGGTCGATCCACTGGCCAGCACCGCGCTCGCGCTGGGTTCCACCGTCGTGCTGTCCTTCTACGGCTCCCACGTCGAATGGGCGGTGCGCGTGCTCGGTGCGGGCGTCGCCATCCCGGCCTCCGTCGCCGTCTCGCCGTCGTCGGCCGGGCGGGATGTCTCCTGGCACGACGGTGTCGTGCTCAACCTGCTCCCGCAATTGATCCTGATGGCGGCGCTGGCCCGTGGCGTCTATCTGTCGCTGCGCCGCCAGGAGCGCGACATGGCCCGCGAATCCCTGCTGGCCCGGGCCGGGCTGGCCATGCTCGGCGTGACCGACGTCGACAAGATCCGCGAGGTGGGCCGCCGGACCGCCGAGGAGATCGTCGCGCTCAACCCCGGCATCGCGATGCTCATCGTGCGTCGCGACCCCGACGGCCTCTACGTCGCCAACCTGGCCGGGGCGCCCGCCGCGATGCGCGGCCGTCGCGTGGTCCTGCAGCAGGACTTCTTCGCCTCGCTCCTGCCGGACTACCGGGACTGGCACATCGACGAGCTCGGCGGCGACGGCGACGTCTACCTGGTGGTGGCCGGGGCGCGGTCGGTGCCGCCGGACGTGCGGGACGCCTTCCGCAACCTGTCCCACCAGGTGATGCTGGCCGAGAACGGCTGCCGCGCCCACGCCGAACTCGAGCACAGCGCCCACCACGACCACCTGACCCAGCTCCCCAACCGGGCGAAGTTCCTGCGCGCGGCGGCCGATGCGGTCGCGACGGCCACGCCCGGCTCGGTGGCCCTGCTCAACGTCGACCTGGACGACTTCAAGAAGATCAACGACGGGCACGGGCACGCGGCCGGCGACGAGGTGCTGGTGCAGACCGCGGCGCGGCTGGCCGAGGTGGCCGCGGGGCACGGGGTGGCCGGCCGTTTCGGCGGGGACGAGTTCGCGCTGCTGATCACCGACCTGACCACGCCGGCCGAGGCCTCCGGGCTGGCCGAGCTGCTGTGCGCGCGGCTGGCGGCACCGGTGGTGCTGAGCGGCGGCGCGGCGGTGACCGTCGGGGCCAGCATCGGGGTGGCGGTCACGGCGCCGGGCGTGACGCTGGCCGACCTGAGCCGGCGGGCCGACATCGCCATGTATTCGGCCAAGGCCCAGGGCAAGAACCGGGTCGAGCTCTACGCCCCGGCCGACCACAGGCTGGCCGCCTGACCCCTTGGCCGGGCGGACGGGCGCGGATGTGGCAGGCTTTCGTGAATGAGTGACGCGGTGAAGTTCGGGCTGGTCGGCTATGGCTCCGGCGGGCGGATCTTCCATGCCCCGTTGATCGCGTCGGCGGCCTCTATCGAGTTCGCCGGCGTGGTCACCACCAACGAGGAGCGCCGGGCCGAGCTGGCCGGGCAGCACCCCGGGGTGACCGCGTTCGACTCGATCGCCGCCCTGGCCGAGGCCGGTGTCGAGGCCGTCTCGATCTCGACCCCGGTCACCACGCACGCCGACCTCGCGCTCGAGGCGATCGCGCACGGGCTGGCCGTGGTGGTCGACAAGCCGTTCGTGCTCGACGCCGAGACCGCCCGCCAGGTGGTGGCCGCCGCCAAAAAAAAAGGCGTGCTGCTCAGCGTCTATCAGAACCGGCGCTACGACTCCGACTTCCGCACCCTGCGGCGCCTGATCGACGACGGGCAGTTCGGCACCGTCCGGCGGTTCGAGTCGCGCTTCGAGCGCTGGTCACCCGAGCGCAAGCCGGGCGCGGCGGGCGGGGGCACCCTGCTCGACTTCGGCTCCCACCTGGTCGACCAGGCGCTGGTGCTCAACGGGCCGGCCGTCCGGGCGTACGCGGAGGTTCGTGGCAGCGGCGAGCTCGACGACGACTTCTTCCTCGCGCTGCACCACGTCAACGGGGTCGAGTCGCACCTCTGGGGCAGCTGGCGGCAGGGCGCGCCCGGGCCCCGCTTCCGCGTCGGGGGCACCACCGGCACGTTCGTGGTGACCGGCATCGACGCTCAGGAGGCGGCGCTCAAGGCTGGGCAGTCGCCGGCCGGCCTGGGCGACGAGTGGGGTGTCGAGCCCGAGTCCGACTGGGGCCGCATCTACCGCGGCGACGAGGGCACGGTCGTGCGCAGCGAGCGCGGGCGGTGGGATCTGTTCTATCCGGCCTTCGCGGCGGCCGTGCGCGGTGAGGGCCCGCTGCCCGTCGAGCCGTCCGACGTCATCCGCACCATGACCGTGCTCGACGCCGCCCGCGAGAGCGCCCGCAGCGGCCAGGCGATCCGCCTCTAAGACTTTTTGACGCCGCTCAGGGCGAAACCGAGCACCCGGTCGCGCTGGGCGTCGTCGACGAAGGCGGCCGACGTCAGGCCCGACACCAGGCGGAGCAGGTCGTCGAAACTGGCGTCCGTACGCACCTCGCCCGCCTCCTGGGCGCGCCGGAAGAGGGGCTCGCCCGCCTCGTACATGGCCTCGCGGCACGAGCGGAACATCTCCGACTCGCGGTTGAGCGCCTCGATGACCGCGCGCTTGGTCGCCACGTACGACACGAAGCGGTCGAGCCAGGCCGACAGCGCCTCCCACGGCGGCAACTCGGCGACCTGACGGGCCACCTCGCCGAGCTGGCTGATCTCGTCGACGTAGACCGCCTCGAACAGGTCTTGCCGGGTCGGGAAGTTGCGGTAGAGCGTCCCGATGCCGACCCCGGCCCGGCGCGCGATGTCTTCCAGCGAGGCCCCGGTGCCGTTCTCGGCGAAGGACTCCCGCGCGGCGGTGAGCAGCGCGTCGAAGTTGCGCCGGGCGTCGGCCCGCTGCGGACGGCGTACGGAAACCGCCATGGAGACCCTCCTCACCCTGACCCCGGGTTGCGAACCGGAGGCACCCCTCCGCTAATGTGGAGGCATGCCTCGACTTTATCAGAGCACGCCGCGGACGACGTTCGCGGTTCTGGCCGCCGCCGCGGCGGCCTTCTCGCTCATGCAGTCGCTGGTGACGCCGGTCCTTCCGACGATCCAGCAGGATCTGCACACGAGCACCGGCACGGTCACCTGGGTGCTCACCGCCTGGCTGCTGGCCGCCTCGGTCGCCACCCCGCTGATGGGCCGCATCGCCGACATGACCGGCAAGGACCGTGCGCTGCTGGTCGCCCTGGCCGCGATCGCCGTCGGTTGCCTGCTCGCCGCGATCGCCCCCAACATCACCGTCCTGATCATCGCCCGCGTCATCCAGGGCCTGGGCGGCGCGATCTTCCCCGTCTCGTTCGGCATCGTCCGCGACGAGTTCCCGCCCCAGCGGGTCACCTCTGCGATCGGCGTGCTGGCCGCGGTCATCGCCACCGGCGGCGGCCTCGGCATCGTGCTGGCCGGCCCGATCGTCGGCGCCCTGTCCTGGCGGTGGCTGTTCTGGATCCCGATGATCGCCGTCGTGCTCATCGGCCTGCTGGCCTGGCGGCTCGTCCCCGCCTCACCGGTGCGCACCCCCGGCCGGGTCAACTGGCTCTCCGCGGCCCTGCTCTCGGGCTGGCTGGTGGCGCTGCTGCTCCCGCTGAGCAAGGCCACCGCCTGGGGCTGGGCCTCCGCCCGTACGCTGGCGTTCCTGTCCGCCGCCGTGGTCCTGTTCACCGCGTGGCTGGTGGCCGAACTGCGCTCGGCCGAACCCCTGATCGACATGCGGATGATGCGCCTGCCCGCCGTCTGGACCGCCAACCTGGTGGCCCTGCTCTTCGGCGCCACCATGTTCGGCGTGTTCGCCTTCCTCCCCCAGCTGATGCAGATCCCGCTGGCGTCCGGCTACGGCTTCGGCGCCACCGTCACCGGCGCCGGCCTGCTGATGCTCCCGATGCTGGTCACGATGGCCGTCTTCGGCTCGCTGAGCGGCCCGCTCACCCGCTGGGCCGGCAGCAAAGCCCAACTGCTCTGGGGCGCCGGCCTGAGCACCGTCGCCACCCTGTCGCTGGCCCTGCGCCACGGCGAGCGGTGGCAGGTCGCGGTGGCCGGCGGCGTCTTCGGCATCGGCCTCGGGCTCGTCTACTCGTCCCTGGTCAACCTCATCGTGCAGAGCGTCCCCCGCCACCAGACCGGCGTCGCCAGCGGCATGAACACCAACATCCGCACCATCGGCGCCTCCATCGGCACCGCGGTCGTCAGCTCCATCATCACCAGCCACCCCGGCCCTCAGGGCCTCCCCGCCGAGTCCGGCTACACCACCTCGTTCGTGGTCCTCACCGCCGTCGCGGCAGCCGCCTTCCTGGTGGCACTACTCGTCCCGGTCGCCCGCAAGCCGTCTTCCACCCCAGACCGCCCGGCCGAAACACTGCCAGAGCTGTCCCCCGTCGAAGTCTGACATCAAGGACACCGCGAACGTACGCCTCGTCGCCCCCACAACCGCACCAGCGCGAACCCCGCCTTCGGCGGCTGCCTCGGCGATCGAGCGAGACTCGAGGCCGTAGCGCACCACCGGCCCAGGAAGCGACCTTCTTCCCCCGCCGGCGAGGGCTAGGTGGTCGTGTGGGCCAGGAGGTTTTCGACGATGGTGTCGATGCCGGCCAGCAAAGAGACGTGGCCCTCGTCGGGGAGCAGGTGGACCTCGGCGCCGGAGACGTGGGCGGCCAGCCAGTGGCCGTGGGCCGGGGGGACCATGCGGTCCTGCTCGCCCTGCCAGATGGCGACCGGGATGCGGATGTCGGTGAGCGGGAACCCCCAGTCGGCCATGAAGGCCAGGTCGTCCTCGCGCCAGCCGGCCACGCCGGCCGAGACCGAGTATCGGCTCGACTCGGCCAGGTAGTCGGCGAAGCCGCCGGTCAGCGCCCGCCGATCCACCTCGGACAGCAGGTCACCGAACGCCTCGACCACGTCGTCGGCCTGCACCCGGGCCAGCCCGTCGGCCATGCCGGTGAGGAAGGTGTCGAGGGCGGTCACGCCCTTGGCGGCCGCGGCGAACTCCTCGATGTTCTCGTCGCCCATGCCGTCCAGCCAGTCCAGCCCGGCGGCGTCGCGGGGCGCGACCCCGGCGATGATGCTGGCGCCGACACAGCGGCCGGGCAGCAGGGCGGCGCAGGCCAGGGCGTGCGGCCCGCCGCCCGACCAGCCGAGGGTCGCGAAGTGGCCGGCCCCGAGCCCGTCGAGGAGCGCGGCCGTGTCGGCGGCCACGTCGGAGACCCGGCGGCCCGGGTGCGGCGAGGAGCCGCCGTAGCCGGGCCGGCTGGGCAGCACGAGCCGCAGCCCGTGCCGCGCGGCCGAGTCGAAGATCGGCGCGTAGCGGACCGCGCCGGAGGGGGTGCCGTGGTGCAGCACCAGCGGCAGGCCGCCGGGCGGGCCCTCGATCAAATATTCCAGCGTGCGGCCGTCAGGCAGGACGATGCGTTCCACGCCGAAGAATCTACGCAAGCAAAGCCCCGCCCGCCGCAATTAACCCCACCGCTCCCCCAACGTGAGCCCGCGCGGGACAGGCGCCCTGTGGATAACCAGCCCGCCGCGCTTGACATCGCGTAGCTTCCTTCCTGTTCCCCAGGGCGGGTGGGGGCTAGGGATGGCGCGATGGCGACGGAAAGATCAAGATGCGGAAGGGGCCCGCGCGGACGACGCGGGCCCCTTCGTGATGCGGGAGCGGGTCAGTTTCGGACGATGGTGAACGTGGACGTCGGGTTCTCGATGTCGCGGTAGTTGCCGCTCATCTGCAGGTTGGTGAAGGTCGCCGAGCCCACCGCGGGGCCCTGACCGGTTTCCGGCAGGGGGTTGGCCCAGATGCCGTAGCCGCTCTTGGCGTCGAACTGGTCACCCGAGCGCACCGCGCCGGTGATCGTGACGTTCGTGAAGACGGTGTCCTTCACGATGTTCTGCGGCTGTCCGCCCACGTAGTTGGTCTGGAACATGATTCCGGAGTAGGTCGGGTCGACGATGTCGACGTTGCTGACCCGGATGCCCTGGAAGACCTTCGACGCGCTGAACACCCAGATCGCCGGGAAGACCTGCGAGCCCCAGAAGTGGCCGCCGGCCCGGACGATCGAGATGTTGTCGAACACCGTCGGCGGGTTGGCGCCGAAGCCGTTCATCGGGTAGCCGAAGTCGAGCGAGCTGATCGTGATGCCCGAGTAGACCAGGGTGTCCGCGATGTAGATGTTCTTGAACGTGTTGGCGTAGCCGCCGTAGACCGCGACGCCCGCCGCCCGCCACGTCAGGGTCGACGTGAGGTTGGAGAAGACGTTGTTGATCTCGTCGGCGCCGCCCGCGTCGATCGCCGAGAACAGCGCGAAGCTGTCGTCGCCGGTGGCCCGGGCGTCGTTGTTGTCGACCAGGTTGCCGACGCTGCCGTTGGTCATGTTGACGCCGTCGGCGAACGTGTTCCGGATCCGGCTGTTCTTGATCACCATGTTGTCGGTGTTGGCGCCCCAGTAGAGGCACACCACGTGCTCGGTCCAGATGTTGTCGATGGTGATGTTGGCGACGTTGGCGAAGTCGAAGACCTTGCCCGGCCCGTCGATGCGGGTCGTGTAGTTGCCGAAGAACGCGAAGTCCGCGAACGTCGACCCGTTGGCCGTGCTGTCAGCCCGGAAGCCGGCGTCCGTCTCGGTCTGCGTGGACGGGGTGTAGAAGCGGGTGTACCAGGGGCCCGCGCCGACGACGCGGAGCGACTTGCCGTACACCTGGAACTTCGACGACGTCTGGTAGTCACCGGCGGGCAGGTAGACACCGAGCTTGCTGGTGTCCTGACGCGCGGCGTCCAGAGCGGCCTGCACCGACTGCTGGTCGAAACCGGCCGGTACGACGTACCCGGCGCCGGGGTTGGCCTTGGGCGCGACCTGCTCCAGGTTGATGAAGTCGATCGCGATCGAGCCGCTGTTGGCCGAGTCCTTCTGCAGCTTGATCACACTGCCGGCCGGGAACGACCCGGTCAGCAGCATGTTGGCCTCGTCGTAGATGTGCCGCGGGTCCGAACCCGAGTTCTGCGGCGCCGTCTCGTTGCCGTAGAGCCAGGCGTACTTCGAGTTGAGCGGCAGGGCCTTGTTGAGCGTGCCGTTGACGTACACGTTGATCGAGCTGGTGGTGCCGTCCGGGATGGAGAACCGCGCCACGATCGTGTTGGTCGCCGCCCGGGTCGTCCACTGCACGTACGAGCCGGTCTGGTTGAGCGTGACCGCCCGCCGCCCGGAAGCCTCGCCGGCCAGGTCGCCGACGGTGCGGTTGGGCCCGACGACTGCCGCGCCGCCGCCGGTCTGGCCGTCCTCGGCCTCGTACATGTCGTACGGCATGTTGGCGCCGCGACCGACGAAGAACGACTTCTCGCTGGTGTTGTTGACCTGCTTGACCGGCAGCTCGTTGGCGTCGTTGGCGATCACCGTGCGCACGGTGTAGCGCCCGTTCACCGCCGTCCAGGTGCCGAGGTTGATCGCCGGCGAGGAGGCGCCGGCCGCCAGGGCGCCGGTGTAGGAGCCGGTGAGCGTACGCACCACGGTCGAGCCGTTGAGAACGGTCAGCGTGACGCCGTGCGCCCCACCGGCCGACGCGGCCGAACCCTGGTTCTTCAGGGTCACCGAGAAGGTGACCGTGTTGCCGGCGGCCGGGGTGCCCGGCGACCAGGTGACGGCCGAGGCGACCAGGTCGGAGCTGCTGACCGGGGTGACGACCAGGTTCGTGGGGCTGGTGTAGGTGTTGTTGGCCTCGTTGGACTCGATGACCGTGCCGGCTTCGTCGACCTTGGCCGAGAGGGCGTACGACCCGGCGTCACGAGCGCCGATGGTGGCCGAGACGGTGGCCGAGGCGCCGGCTGCGAGCGCCGCCACGGTGGCGGTGCCGACCTTGGTCGTACCCAGGTAGAAGTTGACGTTGGAGGCCGGGCTGGCCACGCCGCCGGCGTTGCGCACGACGGCCGACAGGGTGACGGCGTCGGTTTCGACCGGGGCGGCCGGCGAGGACGACGTACCGGTGATGGTGAGGTCGGGGTTGGGCGCCGCGGTGCCGTTGACCTGGAGCTCGGCGACCTGTCCGCTCGGGGCGCCGGTGTTGGCGGTGAACGAGAGGCGCACGTCGGCGGTGGTCGCGCTGACCGGGATGGTCACCGTGTTGGCCGCGGACGGGTTGAAGACGTACGTGGCCGGGCCGACGATCTGGGTGTAGGCGGTCCCGCTCTGGTCGCGCCCGAGGACGGAGAACGTCTGGGACCGGGTGCCCCAGGAGCTGTCCGGGTTGAGCTTGACCACGACCGAGGACACGGACGCGTTGGCGCCCAGCTTGACGGTCAGGGTGGCCGGATAGGTGCTGCCTTCCCAGTACGTCGCGGTGTTGCCGTCGTTCGCGTTGGTGGCCACGAACGTGTGGATCACCGAGGACGCCTCGATCGGCTTGTTCAGCGCCAGGTTGCTGCCCGGCGTGGACGTGCCGTTGCGGGTGACCGGGTTGCTGAGCGCCGACACGTTGCCCGCCGCGTCCTTGGCCCGCACCTGGTAGCCGACCGTGGCGGTGGCCGGCTGGGTGTCGGTGTAGGCCAGCACGTTGGCGGCCACGCTCGTGCGCAGCACCCCGTTGGCGTAGACGTCGTAGCCGGTGACGCCCACGTTGTCGGTCGACGCCGACCAGGTGAGCCGGATCTGGTCGGTCGCGGGCTGGGTGAAGGCGAGGTTGCCCGGGACGGCCGGGGCCTGGGTGTCGCCGCCCGAGACGGGGCCGTAGACCTCGACCTCGGAGAGCTGACCGGCGGGCCAGCCGCTGTTGCCGGTGACGTTGACCCGCACGAAGCGGGCGCTGGCGGCGGTGAAGTCGATGGTCACCGCGTTGCCGGTGGCCGGGTTGAAGGCGTACCCGGCGCTCGTCTTGAGGGTGGCGAACGACGAGCCGTCGGTGCTGCCCTGGATCGACAGGGTCTGGGTGCGGGTGGACCAGGCGGCGGCCGGCGGCAGCTTCAGGACGACCTGGTTGACCTGGGTGGCGGTGCCGAGGTCGGCCTGGATCCACTGCGGGAAGGCGTTGTTGTTGCTCTCCCAGTACGTGTTGGCGTTGCCGTCACCGGCGTTGCCGGCCGAGTAGACGTCGTTGAAGCTGCTGGCGCTGAAGGTCTTGCCCGCGGCCAGGTTGGGGCCGGCGGCGTTGGCGGCCGGGGCGTGCACGAGGGCAGCCACGACACCCGCGGCGACGGCCGCCGCAAGGAACTTTCTTCTCAATCTGGACATGTGTGGGAGCGCACCTCTCTTTAGTAGGCACAGATTCGAGGACAGAGCTGGGGGACAAGCTCAGGAGGGATGGACCTCGAACTCGGAGAGCTGGCCGGCGGGCCAGCCGGTGTTACCGGTGACGGTCACCCGGACGTATCGCGCGGTGGCCGCGCTGAAGGTGACCGTGGCCGTGTTACCTGATGCGGGGTTGAAGGTGTAACCGGCGCTCGCCTTGAGGGAGGCGAACGACGAGCCGTCGGTGCTGCCGAGCACGGACAGCGTCTGGGTGCGGGTCGCCCACGCCGTCGCCGGCGGGAGATTGAGCACGACGCGGCCGACCGACCGGGCCGCGCCCAGATCGACGGTCACCGACTGGGGGAAGGCGTTGCTCTGGCTCTCCCAGTAGGTGCCGGCGTTGCCGTCGGTCAGGTTGGCCGGGGTGTAGACGTCGACCTGGCTGGTCCCGGTCACCGGCCGACCGGCGGCCAGGTTCCCCGCCGGCGGAGTGGTGGTCGGAGGCGTAGTAGTGGGAGGAGGAGTGGTGGTGGCGCCGCCGTTCGCGTACGCCTCCAGCTCGGAGAGCTGCGCGGCCGGCCAGCCGGTGTTGGCCGAGAAGGTGAGCCGCAGGTAGCGCCGGTTGCCGGTGGGCAGCGTGACGTTCGCGGCCGGAGCAAAGGTGTAGCCGGCCGCCGGGACCAGCGAGGTGAAGGTCGAACCGTCGGTGGAACCGGAGACGGCGATGGTCTGGTTGCGCGACTCCCAGCCGCTCGGCAGCTTGAGCGTCAGACGGCCGACCGGCTGCGAGGAGCCCAGATCCACTGTGTACGTCTGCGGGAGCGCCCCGCTGCTCTCCCAGTACGTCGCCTGGTTGCCGTCGACCGCGTTCGCCCCGACGTACTGCCCGTTGGCCGACGACGTGGTGACCGGGCGGCCCTGCGCGAGGTTCCCGCTCGAAGGAGGCGTGGTGGTAGGGGGTGTGGTGGTGGGAGGCGTGGTAGTCGTCGGCGGCGTGGTCGGGCCGTTGCCGTACTGGGGAGCCGGCCACGGCCCGCAGTAGGAGTTGGCAGTCGACCAGCCGGAGTTGCCGCCCCCGTCGGCGATCTGCAGCCCAGCACCCGCGCAGTTGTAGACGGTCTGCGCCTGCGCGATCCCCGAGGCCCGCACGTTGGTGAACCGCGCCGAAGCCGGGGCCTGGGCCTGCAGCGCGAACGTGCCCGCACCGGCGATGTTCACATTGGTCAGGTTCAGCCCGGTGGTCTGGCTGCCGATCCACTGGATGGCGGCGTACGAGCTGTCCAGGATGTCGGTGTCGGTGACGTTGATGGTGGCGCCGGTGATCGGGCCCTGGTCGCCCCAGAACCACAGCGCGCCGATGCCGAAGTTCCAGTTGTAGTCGGAGTTGCCGGCCCGGATCAGGGTGTTGCGGGCCAGCGTCCAGGTGCCGGCGACCGCGGTCGGCCCGGTGACGCCCGGGTAACGGTTGCCGACGTGGATGCCGCCGCCGTTGGAGACCGACTCGCTGACCACGTTATCGGTCATCACGATGTCCCGGCCGCCATAGCTGACCAGGTGGTTGGCCAGGATCGGGGCGACGATCGTGTTGCGGGTGAACGAGTTGCCGACGTTGGGCACGTTCTCGGCCCACATCGCCAGCGCGTCGTCACCGGTGTTACGGATGAAGGTGTTGGTGACCGTCGAGTTGGTGACGCCGATGTGGAAGTTCACGCCGTCCGCGGTCTGGTCCAGGATCCGGCTGTTCTTGATGGTGAACCGGTCCATCGGCCCGTCCATCCAGGCGCCGACCTTGGTGTGCTGCATCCAGACGTTGTCGATGGTCGAGTTCGACATGGCGCCGCCGAACGCGTTCACCTGGTCGTTGTCCTCGCGCTCGCGGATGTCGCCGATCACCGCGAGGTCGCGCACCGTCACGTTCTGGCTCGGCCCGCCCTCGTTGTTGTACTTGCCGTAGATCCCGGCCGCGAGGTTGCGCTGGGTGGGGTGCCGGCCGCCGACAACGCTGTACCACGGTCCGGCGCCGGCCAGCATGACCCGGTCGACGATGACGTGGCTGTAGAGCGTGAAGTTGCCGCGCGGGACGTAGACGGTCCGCCCGGCCGCGGCCCCGGCGTTCACGGCCGCCTGGAACTTCGCCGTCGAGTCGGTCGCGCCGCTCGGGTCGGCGCCGTAGTCGGCCACCACGTCGATGGCGCCGGCCGGCTTGGCGATCGGGTCCGGCACGTTCTCGAAGTCGGCCAGGTCGATGGTGAACGACGGCGACTGGGCGGTCGAGGAGACCTGCAGCCGGATCTTCGTCCCGGTCGGGTACGTCGTGCCGAACAGCGTCCGGGCCTCGTCGTAGAAGTGGTGCGGCAGCGGGTCGCCGGGGTTGTTCGAGAACGGGTAGTAGCCGTAGTACCAGCTGTACTTCGAGGTGACCGGCACCGACTTGATCAGCGTGGAACCGGCCCGCAGGTCGAGCGAGGCGTCCCGGCCCGTCCCGGCCGCGTTGTCCGGGATGCTGTAGCGGAACGTCACCGCGTTGGCCGGCTTGGTCAGGGTGAACTCGACGTACTCGCCGGTCGCGTCGAGGGTCACCGCCTCCCGCCCGGAGGCCTCGGACGAGAGCGTGCCGTAGGTGCGGCTGGTGCCGGTGGAGGTGCCGTTGTGCGCGGCCTTCTCGGCCTCGATCTCGACGAAGGGCACGGTCGCCCCGCGTCCGGCGATGTCGAAGGGTGACAGCCCGGCCGCCTGCGCCGGGGTGGCGTTCCAGGTGATGGCGACGGCCGAGAGGGCGACGGTGGCGCCCGCCGTGAGGGCGGCGAGCGCTTGTCGGAGTTTGCGGTTGGCCATGGGGATCCCTTTCTAAAGGTGGCCAGCCCCCGGGGGTGTTACGAATTCAGGCGCAGCCACACGGCGGTGTCCTGGGGGAGGCGGTCACCGTCGAGAGAGCCACTGGCGAGCAGGATGGACTGGTGGGCGGGCAGGGCGATGGGGGCGCCCGACATGTTGACGACGCAGGCGAAAGCCGCGCCGCGTCGGTAGGCGAGCACCTCCGGGCCGAGGTCGAGCCAGGCGAACTCGGCGAGGGACTCGGCCCGGCGCAGCGTGATCGCCGAGCGGTAGAGCTCGAGCATCGAGTTGGGGTCGCCGGCCTGGGCCTGGGCCGTGCGGTCCTTCCACTCGGCCGGCTGGGGCAGCCACGGCGTCCCGGTGGTGAAGCCGAACGGCGCCTCGTCACCGGTCCACGGCAGCGGGACCCGGCAGCCGTCCCGGCTGTGCCCGCGACGGCCCCACATCGGGTCCTGGTATTCCTCGGGCGGGATGTTCTCGTTCTCCCAGAGCCCGAGCTCCTCACCCTGGTAGATGTAGGTGGCGCCGGGCAGCGAGAGCGACAGCAGCGCCGCGGCGCGGGCCCGGCGGGAGCCGAGCTCGAGGTCGACCGGGGTGCCGTCGAGGTTGTTGTCGAAGCTGAAAGTGGTGTCCTCCCGGCCGTAGCGGGTGACATGCCGGGTGACGTCGTGGTTGGACAGCACCCAGGTGGCCGGGGCGCCGACCGCCTCGTGCGCGTGCAGGGTGCGGTCGATGCAGGCCCGCATCAGGGCCGGATCCCAGGCACAGCCCAGGAAATCGAAGTTGAACGCGGCGTGCAGCTCGTCCGGCCGCAGGTAGTTGGCGAACCGCTCGACCTCCGGCATCCAGACCTCGCCGATCAGGGCGCGGTCCCCGCCGTACGTCTCGGCCACCCGGCGCCAGGCGCGGTAGACGTCGTGCACTTCGTCCAGGTCGTGGAACGGATGCGGCGCGTCCTCGGTGACCTCGGGCAGCGTGCAGTCCTTGAAGAGCAGCGCGGCCGAGTCGATCCGGATGCCGTCGACGCCCCGGTCGAACCAGAACCGCAGGATGCTCTCGAACTCGGCCCGCACGTCCGGGTGGTCCCAGTTGAGGTCGGGCTGCTCGGGCGTGAAGAGATGCAGATACCAATCCCCCTGCGCCGTACGCGTCCAGGTCGTGCCGCCGAACTCCCCTCGCCAGTCCGTCGGCATCTCGTCGCCGTTCTCGCCCCGGCCCGGCCGGAACCAGAAGTAGTCCCGCTCCGGCGCGTCCGGATCGGCCAGCGCCGCCTTGAACCACGGGTGCTCGCTGGAGATGTGGTTGGGCACGATGTCGACGATCATCCGGATCCCGGCCGCGTGCGCCTCCTCGACCAGCGCCTCGGCCTCGGCCAGGTTGCCGAACACCGGGTCGATGTCGCGGAAGTCGGCCACGTCGTACCCGGCGTCGGCCATCGGCGACGGATACCACGGGCTCATCCAGATCGCGTCGACGCCCAGCTCGCGCAGGTGCCCGAGGTGGGCGCGGATGCCGGCGATGTCGCCGACGCCGTCGCCGTCCGCGTCGGCGAAGCTACGCGGGTAGACCTGGTAGATCACCGCGTCGCACCACCACGGAGCCGGATCTGAGAGAGCCACTTTGGCCTGCTTTCTGTGTGTCTCGATGCCTGATTCAGGGCGCAAGGTCCCCAGCGATCAACGCTGATCGCCTGTCCTGGGAGGTGGGGGGAGGTTCAGCCCTTGAGGCTGCCGCTGGTCAGGCCCGACATGATGTTGCGCTGGAACAGCAGGAAGATGATCACCGTGGGGATCGCGGCGATGACCGAGGCGGCGATCACCACGTTCATCGGCGTGCCCCCGGCGAAGGCGTAGATGCCGACGCTGACCGTGCGGGTCTCCGGTGACGGCATGACCAGTTTCGGCCAGAGGAAGTCCTTCCAGACCGCCGTCACCGAGAAGATCGCCACCACGCCGAGGATGGGCCGCGACATCGGCAGAATGATCGACCAGAGGGTACGCAGCGGGGACGCGCCGTCGACCTGGGCCGCCGCCATCAGGTCCTCCGGGATCGAGTCGAAGAACCGCTTGAGCAGGAAAATGTTGAACGCGTTGGCGACCAGCGGCAGCCAGATGGCCCACGGCGAGTCGAGCAGGTTGATGTGGATGATCGGCACGTCGATCGCGGTCACGTACTGCGGCACGATCAGCACCATGGCCGGGATCATCAGCGTCGCCAGCATCAGACCCAGGATCACGTTGCCGAAGACCGGGCGGAGCTTGGAGAGCGCGTACGCCGCCGCGGTGTCGAAGACGAGCTGGAAGAAGACCGCGCCGGCCGCGTAGTAGAACGTGTTGAACAGCAGCTTGGCCAGGTCGAGGTTGTTCCACGCGTCGACGTAGTTCTGGAACTGCGGATCCTGCGGAAACAGGGTCGGCGGGGTCTGCGCGATCTCCTGTCCCGACTTGAGCGCGCCGGTGACCATCCAGTACAGCGGGCCCAGGAAGATCAGGGTGAAGCCGAGGACGACGACGGTGAGCAGAATCCAGTAGACGTACTTGCCGCGTCCCCGGCGGAGCTGAGCCTGGGAGATGAGGGTCCGGGTGCCGGAGTCCTGTGCCATGTCTCAGTCCTTCTTGGTGGTGAGCCGCACGTAGACGGCGGAGAAGGCGGCCAGGACGAGGAGCATGATCACGCCGAGGGCCGCGGCGCCGTTGAGGTCGTTCTGGAAGAAGCCGTGCTGATAGATCAGGTACGCGACCGAGGTGGCCGAATCCTGCGTGCCGGCCCCGTTGGCCAGGATCAGCGGCTCGATGAAGAGCTGCATGGTGGCGACGATCTGCAGCATCGCCAGGAGCGCGAGGATCAGCCGGGTCTGCGGGATCGTCACGTTCCAGATGCGGCGCCAGATGCCCGCGCCGTCCAGCTCGGCCGCCTCGTACAGCTCGCCCGGGATGTTCTGCAGCGACGCCAGATAGATCAGCACCGCGCTGCCCAGGTTCATCCAGGTCGACGCGATCACCATGGCCGGGATCGTCATGGTCGGCGACTGCATCCACTCCGAGGTCGGCAGGTGGAAGAACGTCAGGATCGCGTTGAACAGGCCGGCGTCGCTGGGGTCGTACGCGTAGTACTTGAAGAGGAAGAGCGCGCTCGCCGGGGGCAGCATGACCGGCAGGTAGACCAGCACCCGCAGGTAGCCCTTGGCGTGCCGGAACTCGTTGAGCAGGATCGCGATGAAGAACGGCATCACGTACCCGACGACGAGCGCGAGCAGCGTGAAGAGGAACGTGTTCTTCCAGGCTATCCAGAAGCTCGGGTCGGCGATGATGCGGCTGTAGTTGTCCCAGCCCACCCAGGTGGTCTCGCCGCGGCGGGTGCGCTGGAAACTCATCAGCACGCCGCGGATCATCGGCCACCACGAGAAGAGGGCGAAGCAGAAGACCGCCCCGATCAGGAACGCGTGCCCCGTGAGACTGTCCCGAACCTTGCGGCCGAGCCGGCTGCGCTCGGGCCGGATGGGCGCCGGGGCCGAACTGCCCGGCTGGACGGTGCCCGGGGCGGTGATGATCGCCAAGGTAGAACTCCTGCGTGAGTCGGCGGTGTGCGGGAGCCGGTGAGCCCGGCTCCCGCACCGGCGAGGGTCAGCTGCCGGCGGCCAGCAGCTGGTTGACCTTGGTGTCGGCCGTCTTGAGCAGCGCGTCGATGTTGGCGTCGGGGTTGGTCAGCACCCCGGACATCGCCGAGTCGAGCACCGCGTAGATGGCCTGCGCGTTCCGCGGCTCACCCTTGATCGGCACCGGGTTGGCCTCGAACACCTGGAAGTTCGCGGTGTCCACGTTGGCGTTGGCCTGGCGCAGGTCGAGCTCCGCCTTCTGCGCCTCGCTGCCGTTGGTGAACAGCAGCGGCTGGGGCAGGCCGACGGGGTAGTTCTGCGGCTTGGCCCGGGCGTAGTCGAACTGTCCCTTGCCGACGGTCAGCTTCTCGTAGGCGAGCCACTTGAGGCCGGCCTTGATCTGCTCGGGCGAGAGGCCCTTCTTGAAGAAGTAGCCCTCGCCGCCGCCGAGCGTGCCCTTGGCCGCGCCGTCCTGGCCGGGGATCGGGCCCATCGCCCAGTCCTCGTACTTGCCCTGGAACTGGCTGACGATCGCCTGGGTCGCGTCGGGAGCGCCGATGAACATGCCGACCTTGCCCGCACCGGCGTTCGTCAGCAGGTCACCCCACTGCAGGAGCTGACGGCTGCCCATGCTGTTGTCGCCGTACCGCATGTCCTTGAGGTTCTGCAGGACCTGCTTGCCCTGGGCGTTGTTGAAGTCGGCCTTCTTGCCGTCGGCGGAGAGGACCGTGCCGCCCTGCGAGTAGATCGAGGCGGTGAAGTGCCAGCCACCGGTGTTGCCGGCGCTGTACTCCGAGTAGCCCGCGATGCCACCGCCCAGCGCGGAGATCTTCTTGGCCGCCGCGCGAACCTCGGTCCAGGTCTTGGGCGGGTTCTCGGCGTCCAGGCCGGCCTTCTTGAACAGCGCCTTGTTGTAGACCAGGCCCATCGAATAGTTCTTGACCGGAACGGCGTAGAGCTTGCCGCCGTCGGTGAAGACGTCCTTGAGCGCCGGGTCGATGCTGTCCCAGGTGCCGATGGTGTCCTTGTTGGCGTACTGGGTGATGTCCTCCGCCTGGCCCGAGTCCAGCACCTGCTGGAGGTCGGTCATGTAGCCGTAGAAGACGTCGGTCACGGTGCCGCCGGCCAGGCGGGCGGTGAAGTCCGGCGGGTTGTTGCACTGCTCGCCGACGCTGACGCTCTTGACGGAGATGTCGGGGTTCTGCTTCTCGAACTCCGCGACATCCGCGTTCCAGTTCGCCAGCAGTTCCTTCTGCGCGCCGACCGGCTGGCAGTCGACCGTGATGGTGACCTTGCCCCCGGCGTCGGTTCCGCCGTCGTTGTCGCTCTTGGTGGAGCATGCCGTGAGGCTGAACCCCAGGCCGGCCACGAGCGCGAGCGCCGCAACCTTCCGGTACTGCGGTACGGACATCTGTCCATCCCTTCGGGAACGGGTGTATCGAGGCTTTCGCTGATCTGCGCTGTCGCCATGGCTGGGGTGACCTGACGTCGTTTGTGACCTGGGTCTCGTCGCCATGTTTCGTGGAGGTGACGATACAAAGTCGCGCCGATGCCCGCAAGAAGCGAACGACAGAAAGAAAAAACTCGACTTCTCTCCGGAAGCTCGGACACGACAAAGGGCGGGCCCGAAGGCCCGCCCTTTGTCCTGCTCAGCGGTATCTAGGCGCTGCGTCTACCCCAAGACCTGGTCCTACGGACGGCCGGAGAATCAGCGCCCCTTCGGGGCTACGCCTACACCAAGACCTGGTCCTACGGACGGCCGGAGAATCAGCGCCCCTTCGGGGCGGGTGCTGTTGATCCTCTTACCACCAGTTCGGGCTCGAACAGAAGCTCGTCGGGCTCGGCGGTGCTGCCCTCGATCTGGTTGACGAGCAGGTCGACGGCGGCCTGGCCCATCATCTCGATGGGCTGCCGCACCGTGGTCAGCGGCGGGTCGGTGCAGGTCATCAACGCGGAATCATCGAAGCCGACCACTGAGATGTCACCCGGCACGTCGAGCCCGAGCCGGCGCGCGGCCCGGATCGAACCCAGCGCCAGCACGTCGGAAGCGCAGATCATGCCGGTCACACCGCGATCGATCAGCTTGGCCGCGGCCAGCCGCGCGCTCTCCATCGAGAAGTTGGTGCGCTCGACGAACCAGGTCTCGCCGGGCGGCCCGGCGATGCGCTCGAGGGCGGCCAGCTTGCGGCGGGACGGCATGTGATCCTCCGCCCCCATGACCATGCCGACCCGCTGGTGGCCCAGCGATTTCAGATGCCCGTAGGCCTGCTCGACGGCCACCGCGTCATCGGTCGAGATGTGCGGAAAGCCCAGGTCACCGACGCCGGCGTTGACCATGACGACCGGCATGCGGCGGTCGGTCAGCGCGCGGTAGTGGCTGTGCTCGGCGTCGGCCAGCGCATAGGAACCACCGGCGAAGACGACGCCCGAGACCTGATGGTCGAGCATCATCTCGATGTAGTCGCGCTCGGGAACGCCGCCTATCGTGCGGGCCGCGAGCAGCGGGGTGAAGCCGCGCTGGGCGAGCGAGGCGGTCACCACCTCGGCCAGTGCCGGGAAAATCGGATTTTGCAGCTCGGGCAACACCAGACCGACCAGGCGGCCGCGCTCGCCCCGCAGCTTGGTGGGCCGCTCGTAGCCGAGGACGTCGAGCGCGGTCAGAACGGACGCGCGGGTGGCCTCGGAGACGCCGCTGCGCCCGTTGAGCACCCGGCTGACCGTTGCCTCGCTGACGCCCGCCTTCTTGGCCACCTCGGCCAGACGTTTGGTCACCCGGGAATCCTACGTCAGATCCCTGCAAAATTCGAACCGCTGTTTGCAGAAGTTTCGAACCACATCGGATTTCCTTGCAGCCACCGGACACCCCCTCCGCAACCTGTGGATCACGTGTTTCGTGAATGTTGCGCGGCGTAGGCGACCTCCCCCAGGTGAAGCGATTAAGTCGTCGCTCAGCGCGACGAGGAACCAGACATCGACTTACACCACAGTTCCATAACGCAGAACGCCGAATATGAGGGGACGGCCGGGCCGGCCACCCGGCACGATGGTCCGGTGACGTTGCTGGAGGAGGCTGCCCGGCGGGGCGGCGACGCACTCGACGCGCTGCTCGACTCTCTCGCGAGCGGCGAGACCGGCCTGTCCGAGCTGACCGACCGGCCCCGGCTGCTCGCCCGGCTGGACGAACGGGCGCGGCGATCACCGTGGCTGGTGACGCCGGAACCGCCGTCCGCGTTCGACCGGCTGGTAGGCCGATTCCGGCGCGCGCCCACGGAGCCGGCGCCGGCTCCCCTGACCCCGATCATGGCCGCGCTGGCCGGGCTGGACCGGGACGGCCTGGACGCCGAGGTCGCGGCGGCCGCCGACGACCCGGCGCCGCTGGTGCGCGCGTATGCCCGGAGCCGGATCGCCGACCCGGTTGCGCACTACCGCGCCGCGGTGACGGACAAGCCGACGCCCGCCACGGTCGCCGGGCTGGGCGAGGTGGGTGGCTACGCCGACGAGGCGGTTCTCACTCCCCTGCTCGGGCATTCGGACGCACCTGTCCGGGCGGCCGCGGTGAAGGCTTTGTCGGCGATCGACTGCGTGCCGGTCGACGCGGTCGTGCCCCTGCTGCAAGACCCGTCACCGCCGGTGGTGCGGGAGGCGTCGGCCGCCCTTCGGCCGTACCGCCGCCGCTTGCCGGCCGAGTTGTTGTGGCGACTGCTGACGGGCGAGCGGGCGGAGGTGCGGCGCGGCGCCTACCGGATCCTGAGCAACTGGGAGCCGGCCGAACGGCTTCGGGCCGCGCTGATCCTGGCCGCCGACACCGACCCCGGGCTGGCCCGACGGGGACGGGACGATGCCTACCGGCTCCGCCCCTTCCTGCCGGCGCAGCGCGACGACCTCGTGGCGCTCGCCGCGGGGATCGGCCCGCAGCTGGCCGACCTGGTCCGGCGGGCGCCGGTCGGGTAAGTCGCCGAACGCGCCTCGGGAACGGGCGGCCGGTGGGAAGGTGGAGCGGAGGTGGGTGGGATCCGGTCGTACACGCAGAACGCGGTCGACGCCATCGAGGAGATGCAGGCGCTGATCTCCGAGCTCGACCGCTGTCAAAAGTGATCAGTGGCATTGTCGTCGAGCAACAGGCGGGCTGAGAAGATGGGCCTCATGGCGCAGAAGACCAAGGTGTGCCCCTGCGGGCGCGGGCTTTCGTACGAGGAGTGCTGCGGGCCGGCCCATCAGGGTCAGGCTCCGGCGACCGCCGAGGCGTTGATGCGGTCGCGCTATTCGGCGTTCGCGCTCGACGACGACGAGTACGTGCTGAGCTCCTGGCACCCGAAGACCCGGCCCGACCGCATCGAGCCCGATTCCCGGCTGCGCTGGGTCGGCCTGCAGATCATCGAGTCGTCCGGCGGCGGCCTGTTCGACACCGAGGGCATCGTCGAGTTCCGGGCGCACTACCGCGATCGCGGCAAGGACGGCGACATGGTCGAGCGGAGCCGTTTCGTCCGGCACGACGGCCAGTGGGCGTACTGGGGCCCGATCCTCACCGACGGGTCGCTCGCCAACATCTGAGCTGGTGTGCTTCTCTTCAGGTGATGACCCGAGGAGGGATTCGCGTGCACCCCGACCACCGGCCGATCGAGGACTCCGTCGTTCGAGACTTCAAGGTCAATCTCTCGTACGGCCGCTATCTGCATCTCGACGAGTTGCTCAGCGCGCAGCATCCCGTCAGCGTGCCCGAGCACCACGACGAGCTGCTGTTCATCCTCCAGCACCAGACCTCCGAGCTCTGGCTCAAGCTGGTGCTGCACGAGCTGCGCGAGGTGGCCCGGCGGCTGGCCAAGGACGAGCTGCGGCCGGCGCTCAAGGGGCTGGCCCGGGTCAAGCACATCCAGCGCACGCTGACCGAGCAGTGGTCGGTGCTGGCCACCCTCACCCCGAGCGAGTACGCGGAGTTCCGCAGCTTCCTCGGCACATCGTCGGGCTTCCAGTCGTACCAGTACCGCGCGGTCGAGTTCATGCTCGGCAACAAGGACAGACGGATGCTGTCGCTCTTCGAGGACGACGAGGCCGCCCGCGAGATGCTGATCGAGGCGCTTGAGGCACCCAGCGTCTACGACCAGTTCCTGCACTACCTGCACCGGCACGGCCACGACGTGCCGGTCGAGCTGCTGCAGCGCGACGTCACCCTGCCCTACCAGTTCAACGACGACCTGGTGCCGGTCTTCGTGCGCATCTACAGCGACACCGAGCAGCACTGGGAGGCGTACGAGGCCTGCGAGGAGTTGGTCGACATCGAGGAGAACTTCCAGCTCTGGCGGTTCCGCCACCTCAAGACCGTCGAGCGCACCATCGGCGTGAAGCGGGGCACCGGCGGCTCCAGCGGCGTCAACTTCCTCAAGGCGGCCCTCGAGCTGACCTTCTTCCCCGAGCTGTACGCCGTCCGCACCGAGATAGGGATCACGCGTTGACCGACCAGTGGCTCGAACGCGCCGTCGCGCTGGACTCGGCCGACCCGCTCGCCCGCTACCGCGACCAGTTCCTCACCCCGCCCGGGTCGGACGTCGTCTCCTATCTGGACGGCAACTCGCTGGGCCGGCCGCTCGCCGCGACGGCCGCGCTGATGGACGACTTCATCCGGCAGCAGTGGGCGGGCCGGCTGATCCGCGGCTGGACCGACAGCTGGATGGAGTGGCCGCTCACGCTCGGCGACCGCCTGGGCGCGGTCGCGCTGGGTGCGGCGCCCGGCCAGGTGGTGATCGGCGACTCCACGACGGTCCTGATCTACAAGCTGGCCCGGGCCGCGGTCGACGCGCGCCCCGGCCGTCGCAAGGTGCTGATCGACACCGAGAACTTCCCCACCGACCGGTACGTCCTGGAGGGCATCGCCGCCGAGCGCGGCCTCGACCTGCAGTGGATCTCGACCGATCCCGCCACCGGCATCGAACCGTCCCAGGTGGCCGACGCGATCGACGACGACACGGCGCTGGTGTCGTTCAGCCACGTCGCGTACCGGTCGGGCTGGCTGGCCGACGTCGCCGAGATCACCCGGATCGCGCACGAGGCGGGCGCGCTGACGATGTGGGACCTGTCGCACTCGGTCGGCTCGGTGCCGATCAAACTCGACGAGTGGGGTGTCGACGTGGCCGTCGGATGCACCTACAAGTATCTGAACGGCGGCCCCGGGGCACCGGGCTTCGCCTACCTGCGCACCGACCTGCAGGATTCACTGTGGCAGCCCATCCAGGGGTGGATCGGGCACCGGGCGTCGTTCGAGATGGGCCCCGGCTACGAGCCCGCCCAGGGCGTGCGGGCGCTGCTGAGCGGCACGCCACCGGTCCTGGCGATGGTGCCGCTGCACGCCAACCTCGACATGCTGGCCACCGCGGGCATCGAGGCCGTACGGGCCAAGTCGGTCCTGCTCACCACGTACGCCATGGAGTTGGCCGACGAGTGGCTGACCCCGCACGGCGTCACGATCGCCACCCCGCGCACCCCGTCCCGCCGCGGCGGCCACGTCACCCTGCAGAAGCCCGGCTTCGAGGCGCTGCTGCCCCACCTCTGGAGCACCGGCGTCATCCCCGACTACCGCCGCCCCGACGGCCTGCGCATCGGCCCGGCCCCGCTGAGCACCAGCTTCACCGAGGTCCACCTGGGCCTGTCCACCCTGCGCAACCTCCTGTGACCGAATACCTCCAGGCCGACTCCCTCTGGTGGAACGGCTCCTTGCAAAGGGGCATGGGTCTCCGCGTGTCCGCCGGCGGTCAGGTGGCCGTCGTCGGCGTGGCGGAGATTCCGTCCTCAGCAGCGAGCCGACGCCTGCCGGGCACGTTGTTGCCCGGGTTGGTGGACGCGCACGTCCACTCGGCGCTGGTCGATCTGGCCACGCTGCGCGCCGGCGGCCTGGCCGGGGTGTGGGACCTCGGCGGTGTGCCGACCGAGGTGGCCGCCCTGGCTGCCGCCTCGGGGCGGCCCCTGCCCCGCATCCGCTATGCCGGACCGTTTCTCACCGCGCCGGGTGGCTACCCGAGCGATCGGGCCTGGGCGCCCCGCGGCAGCCGGCGCGAGATCCATTCCGCGGCCGACGCGGCCGAGGCGGTCGGCGAGGTGCGGGCGGTCGGGGCCACGCTCGTCAAGATCACGGCCCACGCCGGTGGCCCGATGCTTCCCCCGGCGACCCTGGCCGCCGTCGTTGCGGCCGCCCACGCGGTGGCGCTGCCGGTCGTCGTCCACGCGGAGGGCCCGGGAACCGTGGCCGGCGCCGTCGAGTCCGGCGCCGACTGGCTGGCCCACACGCCGTGGACCGAGAGGCTGGATCCGGGTCTGATCCGCGCCTGCGCGGCCGGAACGGGCTGGATCAGCACCCTCGACATCCACGGCTGGGGCTCGCCCACTCCGGACCAGACCGCCGCGCTGGACAACCTGCGACGCTTCCTCTCCGCGGGCGGCCGGGTCCGGTACGGCACCGACCTGGGCAACGGACCGCTGCCGCCGGCGATCAACCCCCGGGAGGTACGGGCGTTGCAGGCCGCCGGGATGTCGCCGGACGACGTCCTGCTCGCCATGACCGGGGACGACATCTCGTGGATCCCGGGCGGGCTCGACCTCGGCCCGGCCCGCTTCGCCGACGTTCTGGCCACGGCCCGGGTCCTGGACGACACCGTCCGGCCCCGGCCCTGACCCGCCGGCCTCACTGGCCGATGCGGGTCCAGGTCTTGCAGCCGCTGGTCTTGAAGACGCCGCCGGGGGTGATGGTGGTGACCAGCTGGCCCTGGGAGATGTCGTTGGTCAGGGTGCTGCTGGAAGCGCCGTCGGCCGAGCTCGAGCGTTCCCAGTAGCAGAAGTCGACGTTGCCGACGGAGCGGTAGGTGCCGGGGAGGAAGTCGGAGCCGACGAAGTAGACGCCGTTGCCGGCGATCGTGGTCCGGGTCGACTTGACGGCCATCGCGGCCGCGGTCACGCGGGTGAACGTCCGGCAGCCGCTGGTCTTGAAGACCTTGTCGGTCGGTCTGACGTAGACCAGGCGCTGGCCGCTGCCGATGTCGTTGGCGATGATGCTGCTCGTCGTGCCGGTCGCGTTGGTCGACCGCTGCCAGTAGCAGGAGCTGCCGTTGCCGGTCGAGCGATAGACCCCGGCCGCGAAGTCCTGGCCGACCAGGTAAGTGCCGGAGCCGGGGATCGTGTTCTTGGGCGCGGCGGCGACGGGGACGGCCGGAGCGACGGGCACGGCCGGAGCGTCGGGCGCAGCGGAGGCGGGGGCGGTGGGCGCCAATGGCACCGCGAGGGCGCCCACGACGGCCAGGGCGGCGAAGTGCCCGCGTCGCGATCCGGTGCCCAGCCTGCGGAGAGCGGTCATGTCAATCCTTCGCATCAGATACGCCGTGTACGAAACGTATGAGGAGATACAGGACTTTTACCAGTCAAAAGCAACAAAAGTCATTCTCACCGCTGATCTTCAAGGCGCGCTCGGAAACATGCCGCGGTCGACCGCCCGGGGGCACCATCCGGCGTACAAAGGGGCTATGAGTTTGATCGTGGTTTCGGGGGCGACCGGTCGCCTCGGTGGACGGATCGCGCGGCGGCTGGTTGGGCCCCTCCGGCTGCTGGTGCGGGATGCGGGTCGAGCACCGCAGATCGAGGGGACCGAGGTGGCCGTGGCCGAGTACGGCGACGGCGAGGCGATGCGGCGTGCGTTCGACGGCGCCGACACTGTGCTGATGGTTTCGGCCGCCGAGTCGCAGGACCGGGTCGGGCACCATCGCAGCTTCGTGGATGCCGCGGTCGCCGCCGGGGTGCGGCACGTGGTCTACACGTCTTTCATCGGTGCGGCGGCCGACGCGACCTTCACACTGGCCCGCGACCACGGCGCAACTGAGGACTATTTGCGGCGCAGCGGGCTCGCCTTCACTTTCTTGCGCGACAACCTCTACGCCGATTTCCTGCCGCACATGGTTGGTGAGGACAGCATCATCCGCGGTCCGGCCGGCGGGGGGCGGGCCGCGGTGGTCGCCCAGGACGACATCGTGGACGCGGCGCTGGCGGTGCTGCGCGACCCGGCCGGGCACGCCGGGCAGACGTACGACCTGACCGGCCCCGAGGCCCTCAACCTCGAGGAGGTGGCCGCGCTGATCACCACGGCGACCCAGCGCGAGGTGCGCTTCCACAACGAGACCGTGGCCGAGGCGTACGCGTCGAGGGCCGGCTACGGCGCCCCGGATTGGCAGGTCGAGGCCTGGGTGAGCACCTACACCGCGATCGCGGCCGGTGAGCTCGAGGCCGTCAGCGCCGACATCCCCCAGCTCACCGGCCATCCCGCCACCTCGTTCGAGGAACTGCTGCAGCGCACCCCCGCGAGCTGAGGCGACAGAGAGGGCGAGCGCGGCTCGGCCGAGGCGGCAGACGCCGAGCAGGATCTGGACGCCGCCGGCCAGCGCCACGATGGCGGCGGTGGCGGCGATCAGGCCGGAGAGCAGCGGCGCGCCGGCGGCGGCCGCGATGCCGAGCGAGAGCGGGATCGCGATCAGGAACACCACGACCGACGCCGGTACATCTAGCTGGAATACCTTCGAGACGGACATTCCGGAAATACAGTGATTCCGAGTTGACCTGACGTTACGACACGAGTGCCCTCAGGTAAGCCACAGGAAGTCGGCAGGAAAGCTCAAGGCTTCCAGACGTCCTGGTTGGCTTCGTACATCTCGCGCAGAATGGCTGGAACGTCGTACGTGAGCTTCCAGTCGGGGTAATGCTCCTCGAACCGGGCCGTGCTGCTGATCCACCACTGGTGGTCGCCGACCCGGGCCTCGTCGACGTAGTCGGTGCGGGCCTCGAGCCCGGTGATCTCCGAGGCGATCTTGAAGGCCTCGATGTGGCTGCAGTTGGAGAACCGGCCGCCGCCCATGTTGTAGACCTCGGCGATGCGCGGAGCGCGGTGGAACGCCTCGAAGGCCGACACCAGGTCGTGCGAGTGGATGGCGTCCCGCACCATTTTTCCCTTGTACCCGTAGATGTGGTACATCCGCTGCTCCATCACGCAGCGCATCACGTAGGCCAGGAAGCCGTGCAGCTCGGCCGCCGAGTGACCCGGACCGGTGAGCGTGCCGCCGCGGAACACGGCGGTGGGCATGTCGAAATACCGGCCGTACTCCTGGACCATGACGTCGGCCGCGACCTTGGAGGCGCCGAAGACCGAGTGCAGGGTCTGGTCGATCGACATCTCCTCGTCGATGCCGCCGTACCACTGGTGGTCCTCGGGCAGCTCGTAGCGGGTCTCGTGCTCGATCAGCGGGAGGCGGTTGGGAGTGTCGCCGTACACCTTGTTGGTCGAGGTGAAGATGAAAGACGCGTTCGGGCAGTGGAGCCGGGTCGCCTCGAGCATGTTGATCGTGCCGACCGCGTTCACGTCGAAGTCGGTGAACGGCTCCTTCGCGGCCCAGTCGTGCGAGGGCTGCGCGGCGCAGTGGATGACCAGGCCGACGCTGCTGCCGAGCGTCTTGAGGAGCGCGCCGAGGGCGTCCCGGTCCCGGATGTCGATCTCGTGGTGGGTGTAGCGGTCGCCGACCTCTTTGCGCAGCCGCTCGAGGTTCCAGCGGGTGGAGCCGTCCTTACCGAAGAAGTAGCCGCGCATGTCGTTGTCGACGCCGACGACGTCCATGCCCAGACCGGCGAAGTGCCGGACGGACTCGGAGCCGATCAGGCCGGCCGAACCGGTGACCACGACGACGTTGCTCATCAAAAACCCTCCGGGGAAAAGCCGACCGTCGGAACGGGGCCGAGGTTACAGGGTGTGCGCACGGTGGGAGGGCATCGGCTGTCGTGTCGGCCCAGGCATGCTTGGTGCGTACGTGAAATGGGCACGGAACAGGATCGGCACATGTGATCGCGAGGCTCCGGACAGAGTCGAGCTACGAAATAGGCGGTCTTATGACGGAGTCTCTGAGCGTCGCGTCAGGCGACGCCACGGCGAACCATGGCCTCACCCTGGGTGTCGAGGAGGAACTGCACGTCGTCGATCTCGTGACCCGTGAGCTGGTCCCCCGCGCCCAGGAGGTGCTCGATCAGCTCGACCCGGAGTCCTTCTCGGCCGAGCTTCATCGCAGCGTGGTGGAGACCAACACCCCGGTCGCCGACGGCCTGGATGCCCTGCGCGAGGGGATGGTCGACCGCCGCCGTACGGCCATCGAGGTCGCCGAGTCGCTCGGGCTCGGTCTGGTCGCCGCCGGCACGGTTCCGCTGGTCGACCTGGAGTCACTCCCTGTGACGCCCACCTCGCGCTATCGCCGGATGCTGGACGACTACCAGCTGCTGGCCCGCGAGCAGCTCATCTGCGGCGCCCAGGTGCACGTCGGCGTGCCCGACCGGGACGAGGCGGTCGCCGTGACCCAGCGGGTCGCCTCCGCCCTGCCCACCCTGCTCGCGCTGAGCACCAGCTCGCCGTACTGGATGGGTGAGGACTCCGGGTACTCCAGCGTCCGGTCACTGGTCTGGCTGCGCTGGCCCACCGCGGGCGATCCGGGGCTGCTCAACAGCGCCGCCGACTACGACGCCCTGGTCGCCGACCTGCTCGCCTCGGGCACCATCACCGACCCCAAGATGGTCTATTTCGACGTACGCCCCTCGGCCCACGTGCCGACGGTCGAGCTGCGGGTCACCGACTCCAGCCCCGACGTCGACACGGTCGTGCTGCTGGCCGGCCTGTTCCGCGGCCTGGTGCTGCGCGCCCAGCAGGACTATCGCGCCGAGCGGCCGTTCCAGCCGGCCAAGCCGCCGCTGCACCGGGCGGCGATGTGGCGGGCCGCCCGGTCCGGCCTGGAGGGCGATCTGCTCGACCCGAGGTCACCCGAGCCGGTGCCGGCCGCGGTGGCCGTCGAACGGCTGGTCGGCGACCTGCGCCCGCAGCTGGAGGAGCTGGGCGACTGGGAGCAGGTGTTCGACCTGTCGGTGCGGGCGCTCAGCCGGGGCAGCTCGGCCGCCCGCCAGCGCCGGGCCATGGCCCGGCGCGGCCGCATCTCCGACGTGGTCGACCTGATCGTGGCCGACACCCGGGGCGGCGCCACCGGCATCGGCCCCGAGGGCCAGACGGTGCCGGCCGGCCTGTTCCCGTACTCCCAGGTGGGCGACGAGGCCTTCCCCGGCGGCGACGTCACCCCGGCGTACGCGGGCATCCTGAATGTTCTGACGGCGCTCGGCTCGGCCGGTCTGCGGCGCCGCGAGGACGTACGCGACGACGAGCAGCGCTCCCGCGGCATCACGTTCAGCGTCGCCGGCGAGGCGGCCACCCGGCTCTTCCCGTTCGACCTGGTGCCGCGGCTCGTGCCCGCCTCGGACTGGTCGTCGCTGCGGACCGGGCTGGTGCAGCGGGTCCGCGCGCTCGACCTGTTCATCCAGGACGTCTACGGCGACCGCCAAGTGGTGAGCGACGGCATCATCCCCGAGTGGGTCATCGACGGCTCGCCCGAGCTGCGGCCGAGCGGCGCCCTGGTCAGCCACGAGGGCGTGCGGGCCCAGGTGGCCGGGGTCGACCTGGTGCGGGACGCGGACGGCACCTGGTGCGTGCTCGAGGACAACCTGCGGGTGCCGTCGGGCATCGCGTACGCCATGCAGAACCGCCGCCTCACCCAGGCCGTGCTGCCCGAGCTGCCCGAACCGGACGGCCTGCTCTCCATCGAGGGCACCCCGCAGCTGCTGAAGCGGGCGCTGATCGAGTCGGCCCGCCCGGCCGCCGGCGACGACCCCAAGATCGTCGTGCTCAGCCAGGGCCCGGACGACTCGGCCTGGTTCGAGCACCGGATGCTGGCCGAGGAGATGGGCGTCCCGGTCGTGCGCAGCACCGAGCTGTTCGTCGACGGCGCCCGGGTGTTCCGGCTGCGCGACGGCAAGCGCTACGGCGTCGACGTGATCTATCTGCGGATGGGCGAGGACAGCCTGGTCCACTCGCCCGGGGCGGACGGGATGCCGCTCGGCCCGAGCCTGATCGCGGCCCTGCACGCCGACACGGTGGTGCTGGCCAACGCGCTGGGCAACGGCATCGGCGACGACAAGGCCGTGTACGCGTACGTGCCCAAGCTGATCGAGTACTACCTGGGCGAGAAGCCGCTGCTGGCCGACGTGCCCACCTACCTGTGCGGCATCGCCGAGCAGCGGGCCGAGGTGCTCGACCGCCTCGACCAACTGGTCTGCAAGCCGGTGGACGGCTACGGGGGCGACCGCATCGTGATCGGTCCCCATGCCTCACCCGACGAGCTTTCCGCCGTACGCCGGCAGATCCGCACCGCCCCGCACCGGTGGGTGGCCCAGGAGGTCGTGCAGCTCTCGACCCACCCGGTCTTCGACGGTCACCAGCTCGGCCCCCGCCACGTCGACCTGCGCGCCTTCGTCTTCACCGGCGCCGAGTCGGTGGTCGCTCCGGCCGCGCTGACCCGGGTCGCCCCGGCCGGTTCGATGATCGTCAACTCCTCGCGCGGCGGCGGCTCGAAGGACACCTGGCTGCTCGGCTAGTACCGCAGGTCATGCGCCTCAGGTCTTGGACAACGGGGTCAAGAGCGTTACGGGCTGGTTACCCGATCGAAACCGACAACAGGGAGGTTCGACATCATGTGCGGAATCGCGGGCGAACTGCGGTACGACGGACGTCTGGCGGACGAGGAAGCTGTCCGCCGGATGCTGCCGTGCCTGGAGTCGCGCGGTCCGGACGGTGAGGGGATCTGGGCCCGCGGCCCGGTCGTCCTCGGCCACCGCCGCCTCAAGATCATTGACCTCTCCGAGGCCGGCGCCCAGCCGATGATCGACGAGCAGCTCGGCCTCTCCCTGGTGTTCAACGGCTGCATCTACAACTACAAGCAGTTGCGCGAGGAGCTCCAGGGGTACGGCTACCGATTCTTCTCCACCTCGGACACCGAGGTGATCATCAAGGCGTACCACCGCTGGGGCGCCGACTGCGTGCAGCACTTCCTCGGCATGTTCGCCTTCGCGATCGTCGAGCACGGCACCGGCACGGTCATGCTGGCCCGCGACCGGCTCGGCATCAAGCCGCTCTACCTGGCCGAGACCCCGGGCCGTCTGCGCTTCGCGTCGACGCTGCCCGCGCTGCTGGCCGGCGGGGACGTCGACAAGTCGATCGACAAGGCCGCGCTCCAGCACTACATGACGTTCCACTCGGTGGTGCCGGCGCCGCGCACGATCATCAACGGCGTCCGCAAGCTGCCCCCGGCGACCGTGCGGATCATCCGGACCGACGGCACCTCGACCGAGAGCGTCTACTGGGAGGCCACGCACACCCGCCGGCCCGACATCGCGGACGCCGAGTGGCCCGAGCTCATCCACCAGAAACTCAAGCTGGCGGTGGAGCGGCGGATGGTCGCCGACGTGCCGGTCGGGGTGCTGCTCTCGGGCGGCATCGACTCGAGTTACATCGTGGCGCTGCTGGCCGAGCAGGGTCAGCGCGGCCTCACCACGTTCAGCATCGGGTTCGAGGCGGGCGGCGGTGAGCAGGGCGACGAGTTCGCCTACTCGGACATCGTGGCCAAACAGTTCGACACGGCGCATCATCAGATCAGGATCGGAAAAGACCGCTTCCTGCCCGCCGTCGACCGGACGGTCGCGGCCATGAGCGAGCCCATGGTGTCGCACGACTGCATCGCGTTCAACCTTCTGAGCGAGGATGTCGCAAAGTCGGTCAAGGTCGTACAATCGGGCCAGGGCGCGGACGAAATTCTGGCCGGTTACAGCTGGTATCCGCCCTTGGCCGACCTGCCTTACGACCAGGCTGTCGACGCGTACGCCCGGGAGTTCTTCGATCGCCCGCACAGCGCCCTGGCCCGGCAGCTGAGCCCCGAGTGGCTGGTCGACGCGGACGTCAGCCGGGAGTTCGTCGCCGCGAGCTTCGGCCGGCCCGGGGCCGAGACGGCGGTCGACGCGGCCCTGCGGCTCGACTCGCAGGTGATGCTCGTCGACGACCCGGTCAAACGGGTCGACAACATGACTATGGCGTGGGGCCTGGAGGCTCGCGTACCGTTCCTCGATCACGAGTTGGTCGAGCTGGCCGCAGCCTGCCCGCCCGCTCTGAAACTGGCGCACGGTGGCAAGGGGGTGCTCAAGGACGCGGCCCGCGGCGTGGTGCCCGACGAGGTGATCGACCGGACCAAGGGATATTTCCCGGTTCCCGGCATTCGGCACCTCGAAGGACCGATGCTCGACAAGGTCCGCGACGCACTTTCCGCCCAGGCCGCCCGGGATCGCGGGTTGTTCCGGCCGGAGTACGTGGACCACCTGCTGGCCGACCCGAACACCCCGCGCACGACGCTCGGCGCCAACCAGTTGTGGCAGCTCGCCCTGCTCGAGATGTGGTTGCAGGACAAGGGAATCTAGATATCGAGGGAGGACCCGTATGACCGGTCAGTTCAACCGTGTCGACGTCACCGTGCTGCCGATGGGCTGGACGAATCGCGAGACGGGCCTCTTCCCCTCGGAAGTTTCAGGTAGCTGGTCGCCGGCGCTCTCGCCGGACGGCCGGCACGCGGCGTACGTCTCGGACCGCAGCGGCCGGCCCCAGGTCTGGGTGCAGCCGGTCGGCAGCGATCTGACCTTCCTGGTCGACACCGGCGAGGCGCCGGTGGCCGAGGTGCAGTGGTCGACCGGCGGCGGCTGGCTGGCCTGCCTGGTCGCCCCGGGCGGCGCTCCCCGCCACGAGGTGTGGCTGGTCCGGCCGGACGGCTCCGAGCTGCACCAGGCGGCCGGCTTCGGCAGCGACACGGCCGACAACATGCGCTGGCTGCCCGGCCGGTCGCTGCTGGCGCTCACCGAAAATCTCTCGACCGCCCTGCTGATCGACCCGGTGAGCGGCGAACGCACCGTGGTCGCCGGTGGCGAGCTGATCTCGCTGCTCGACGTCGCGCCCGCCCGCGACCGCGCGCTGCTGCGGATCGGCCCGCGCGGCGACCGGCACGTCGTGGTGCGTGACCTGCTGACCGGGGTCGACGAGTTCGTGACCACGGGCGAGCAGGCGGTCTTCGGGCCGGACGGCGCCACCGTCTACGCCCGCAGCGAGACGGGCGAGCTGCCGGTGCTGATCCGGGTGGTCAAGGGCCACGTGGACGTGCTCGCGGCGTCCGACACCGACGAGGTCGAGTCGTTCACGATCACGGCTGACGGGCGTACGGCCGCGGTGTTGTGGAACGTGCGCGGCGGCGAGTCCGAGGTGTCGCTGATCGACCTCGACGCGGGCGCACGGCGCCGGCTCAGCCCCCTGCCGGGCTCGGTGATCAGCGGCCTGCGCTGGTGTTTCGACGGCTCCACGCTGGCCTTCACGGCCGAGGGGCCGGGGCAGCCGCACGGCGTCTGGGTGTCCTCGGCGGCGGCCGGCATCGTGGCCGTCTCGGCCGACCCGGCCGCGCCGAACGCGGTGCGGCCCACGCTCGAGACGTTCGAGGCGCACGACGGGCTGACCCTGACCGGCTGGCTGTTCCGCCCGGCCGGCCCCGGGCCGCACCCCACTGTGCTCTGGTTCCACGGCGGTCCCGAGGCGCAGGAGCGACCGGGTCACGGGCCGCTCTTCCAGTCGCTGGCCGACCGGGGCATCGCCGTCTTCGCGCCCAACGTGCGCGGATCGAGCGGCTTCGGGCGCAGCTTCGTCAACGCCGACAACCTCGCGTTGCGCTACGCCGCGATCGAGGACGTGCGGTCGTGCACCTCGTACCTGGTCTCCTCCGGGGTGGCCGACGAGGCCCGGCTGGGCATCATGGGCCGCTCCTACGGCGGTTACCTCACGCTGGCCGCCCTGACGACGTTCCCCGACCTGTTCGCGGTGGGCATCGACGTCTGCGGCATGTCCAACTTCGCCACGTTCTACGAGCACACTGAACCGTGGATCGCCTCGGCCGCGGTCTCCAAGTACGGCGACCCGGTGACCGACCGCGAGATGCTGGCGGATCTGTCGCCGATCACCCGGATCGACCGGCTGCGGACGCCGCTGATGGTCGTGCACGGCGAGAACGACAGCAACGTGCCGGTGATCGAGGCCGAGCAGGTGGTGGCGGCGCTGGCCGAGCGGGGCGTCCCGCACCGCTATCTGCTGTTCCCGGGCGAGGGCCACGAGTTGCTGCACCGCTCGTCGAGGTCCGACTACATGCGCGAGACCGTCGACTGGTTGACCACGTACCTGCACCCGCTCCTCTGACCGGCACTCCTGCTCTTCCTCTCCCGACGCTATTTGCCCGCTAGCACCGCTAGATATTGTAGCGGTGTCGGTGCTAGCGTTGCTATATCAGCTGTCGGCGTTAGGTTGCAGGAGGCTCACCATGTTCACCGCACTCGTGGTGTTCACCATCGTGGTCGTCGGGGTGATGGTGGGGGTGGAGTTCTCCGTCGCCTTCGTCATCAACCGGATCCTCGACGCCCTGCCGGACGACATCGGACTGCTCGGCCGGGCCCACGGGGGCCGGATGCTCGGCGCCGCGATGCCGGTCTGGTACATCGCCTCGGTCGTCCTCGTCGCGATCTGGGCGATCGCCGGCTGGGGCGACCCCGGCACCGGTCTCGTCGTCACGGGCGGCGCCCTGCTGATCGTCAGCGTGCTCATGTCGGTCCTGCTGCTCGTCCCGATCAACAACCGGAGCAAGACGTGGACCCCCGACAACCGGCCCGACGACTGGAAGCAGCAGGCACACCGCTGGGACAGCCTCCACCACCTCCGCGTGGCCGTCATCGTCGCCGCCTTCGCCCTGCTGGCCGCCGCCGCTTCTTCGTGACGTGACGACGGAAAGGAGCGCCGGCCACCGCGCGGTCCCCTCCCGCAGCGGTTCAGCCGGCGCTCCCGTCTCCGTCATCTGTGATCCTCGTCGTCGCCCCTGTCAGTGCGGACGGCGACTCATCGAATCGCAGACGAGCTGGTGAGGGTCAGAACGCGGTCATCGTGATGCCCGCAGTTCGCGGGTCACCGCTGTGCACCAGCGATTCCTGGTTCTGCACGTCGTCGAAGGCGAACGCGTACGCCTTGCCGTCCACCATGTTGTCGTGGATCACCTTGGCGTACAGGTTGGCCGGGTTGCCCTGATAGAAGTCGGCCGCCGTGCCGCTGGGCTGGGTGTCGAGCCGGCCCAGCGTGGTGCGGGTCATCGCCGCGCACAGGGTCCGCGCGATCGGCCCGACGATCAGGTCGTTGGGGGCGCCCAGCGCGCCGTCGCAGCCCCACACGTTCGCGGTCGACGGCTTGGTGAACGACGCCACCGTCTTGCCGCTGTTGTCGGTGAAGTTCATGACGTTGCCGGTGGTGCGGCCCAGGAACTTCTGGTTCGGCTGGTCGGTGAACGGCACGACGGTCAAAGTCTTGCTCGCGTACGCGTTCCAGGCGCTCGTGATGTACGAGTCGAGGTAGGTCGGGCTCATCAGGCCGGCGTCGGCCGCCTTGCCCGGGGCCAGCACCCGCAGCACGGTGCCGTCGGCCCGGGCGACCACGCTCTTGGCGAAGTCGGGCGAGGCCTTGACCGTGTCGATGACCCGCCGGCGGCCGCCCGCCTTGACCTGGCCGGTCTTGCTGGTGGCGCCGTCGCCGCCGGTCACGCTGACGATGTGCGGCACGGCGAACATGTCCACCTGCGAGCTGTTCAGCCACAGGCCGGAGTCGTTGAGGGTGAACTCGCTCCAGTCGAACAGGATGTCGTGGTTGGGGTCGCCGCCCGCCCACGGCGCCGGCTGCACCAGGCCGTCGGTGGTCAGCCGGAAGTCGAGCTTCTTCCCGAACGACATGTAGAGCCGGCCGGACAGGTTCTTCGGCAGCTCGAGGGTGGTGCTGGCCCCGTTGCCCGGGCCCGGGATGGAAACATCCGGAGCCGGTACGGGCGTGGAGGCGCCACCGCTCCACGCGGTGAAGGCGCCGGCCGCGTTGACGTAGCCGAGCTTGCCGGTGGTCAGGTTGACGCCCAGCACGTACAGGAAGACGTTGTCGCCCCGGCCGGTGTCGTTCTTGACCATCACCGGGAGCACGTTGCTCGCCGGGGGCACGGTCACCGGCGCCTCGGGTGCCTTTGTGGTGGCCGGCGGCGCGGTAGTGGGTGCCGTCGTGGGCGCTTTCGTCGGCGCCTGCGTGGTCGCCGTGGGCGTCGGGGCCGTCGTGGTGATCACGTCGCCGCCACCGCAGGGCAGGCCGTTGAGCTTGCAGTTGGCCGGCTGGCCGCCCGACCCGACGAGGCCGAAGGTGACGCTCGCGCCGACCGCCAGGCTCCCGTTCCAGGGTCGGTTGGTGAACGTGCGGTGGGTGCCGGCGGAGGCCAGGTCGGCGTCCCAGTAGCTGCCGATCGCGCCGCCGGCGGGCTGGTCGAACTCGACCTTCCAGGACGACATCGCGTCCGCGCCGGTGTTCTTGATCGTCACCTCGCTCTGCCAGCCGGAGCCCCAGTCGGACACCGCCTTCAGCGTCGCGGTGGGTGCGGCGGCCGACGCGGGCAGCGCGAACCAGGTGGTCGCGGCCACGGCCGCGGCGGCCACGACCGACAGGATGAGAGTTTGTTTGCGACGCATGTGGTGGCTGGCCTCCGTAGTGGGCGGACGGCCCAACCTCAGCAGCTCACCCCTCGGACCACCCCACTGCGGATGATCTTTAAGGTCGCTTTAAGGTCGAATTGCCCCTACACCCTGCCCCCGCTGCCCGGCCTGCCCAACCATCCCGATCAGACCGCTCAGGCCGACGCCGGCCAGGGCCTCGCGCACCCGGGCGCCGGCCATCGCCCCGCGGCCGGCGAGCAGCACGCCCAGCTGGGGCATGCCGATGCCGGCCGCTGCTCGTCGTCGCGGTGCTGGCGCTCGTCTTCGGCCTAGCGCCGAGGTCAGTTCTTGGCGGTGCCGGTGAGCGGGGAGCCCGGTTGTTCGCGCTGCCGGGGCCGGCCGTGTAGGCGATGACGCTCGACCGGTGACCGACACCGTGCCGGCCGTGGCGGCTTCCGCGGGAAGGGTCACGGCGAGACGATCGCGCCGGCCGTGCCGACGGCACCGAGCGAGACAAGGGCGACGCGCACACGGCGCGAGAGGCGAGGAGCTGACACGCGGGCGATCTTAGAGACCCGGAGCGAAAGCGCCGCCCCGGAATCGGGACGGCGCCTTCACCGGACAGGTCAGCCGCGGCGCCACTTCTGGTTGGCGCCGCCGGTGCACTCCCAGAGGATCAGCTTGGCGGCGTCGTTGGCGTTCCAGGCGTCGATGTCGACGCACTTGTTGGCCTGCGGGTTGACCAGGTCACCGGCCGCCGACAGGACGAACTGCTGGGCCGGGTTGCCGCTGCAGCCGACGATCTGGATCACGGCCCCGTTGGCCGTCGAGCCCCAGGCCACGTCCATGCACTTGTTGTTCGACGTCTGCAGGGTGCCGTTCACGAAGTTGAACTTCTGCGCGGCACTGTTGTTGCAACCCCACATCTGCAGCTGTACGCCGTCCGAGAAGTTCCCGTTGGGCACGTCGATGCACTTGTTGTTGAGGCTGCTGATCACCGAGCTGCCCGACGTGCCGCCGCCGCTGGTGGTCAGCGACAGTCCGTAGACCGACAGGATCTCGTTGACCGGCTGGAACCACATCGTGCCGCCGCTCGAGCAGTTGCCGGTGCCACCCGAGGTGACGCCCTGGGCCTGGTTGCCCGAGATCCACGAGCCGCCCGAGTCGCCCGGTTCGGCGCACGCGTTGCTGCGGCCCAGGCCCGAGACGGCGCCCTGGGCGTACACGATGGTCTCGTTGCGGCCGAGCAGGGTGCCGCAGCGCCAGCCGGTCGTGCGGCCGGAGCGGCAGATCGAGCTGCCGATGGCGGCCTCGTTCGAGCCGGCGACGACCACGTTGCCGCCGGAGTAGTTGTTGACCCAGGGCTGCGAGGTCCAGTTCCCGTTGGTACGGATCCAGGAGTAGTCGTTGCCCGGGAACGACGACCCGGCGAAGGTCCCCTGCGACACGTTGTTGTAGCCGAGGGTCGGGCTGCCGGTGCCGCCGCAGTGGCCGGCGCTGACGAAACCGCCGGCCACCGAGAAGCCGACCGAGCACAGCGTGTTCCCGTTGATCACGTACTGGTCGCCGCCGCGGGTGTCGTACATCGGCTTGGGCTGTTCGGACGACTCGACGACGGTGACCGCGCCCGCGCCGCTCGCGGTGGCGAAGCTGCGGGCGGCGGCGGCCGCGCCCGGGGCGGCCGTGACGACGACCCGGTTGTTCGGGGTGTCGACGTACCAGCCGCGGACGACCGAGGAGCGCGCCGACTTGGCGTGCTTGTCCAGCGCCGTACGCGAGGTGGTCAGGTCGCTGCCGCTGCGGGCCACGATGCGGGGGTCGGCGCCCTCCGCCCGTACCGCCGCGGCTTGGGAAGCGTCGGTGACCGCGACCGTCAGCCGGGCCGCGCCCTCCGGGATCCAGGCGCCCGCGAAGGCGGAGCCGAGCTTGGCCTTGAGCCGTCGCTCGACCACCGGCGCGGCTGCCTCGGTGCGCAGCCGGGCCGCGATGTCGGAATCGTCGAGCTTCAGATCCCGCTTCATGGCACTGAGCATGCCGGGATCCATGTCGATGGTGGGCGCGGCAGCCTGGGCGGGCGCCGGGCTCAGCGTGCCGAGAGTGATCGTCGCGGCGGCTATCGCCAGCCAACGTGGGCGCATGTCGGGGTTCCTTTCGGAGCGCCTGCAAAACCGGGGATTAATCGGAGGCTGTCTATGCCTGACAACGCTGTCAAGAAACAAGAAGGAAACCTGCCCGAATGAACCACGTGTGCTCCGTCGCCTGCCCTCGCCGATAGGGCGCCCGGCGTGCAAGGCTGTGTTGTCGGATAGCCGGACGGACGGGGAACCGAGCATGGGTATGGTCAAGGTCGTCGGCCTGGTGCTGCACCCGAGACGCGACTGCGGGTCGGCGATAGACGCCATCGTGAAATGGGCCGCGCGCCGCGACGTCACCGTTCTGGGCCTGCACGACGAGATCAATCGCATCGACTGCGAGGCCGTGGCGGTCACCCCGGAAGAGATGGTCGAGCGGGCCGGGCTGCTGGTCAGCCTGGGTGGCGACGGCACCATGCTGCGCACCATGCGGCTGGTCGAGGGCCGCAAGACCCCGGTGCTCGGCGTCAACGTGGGCCGGCTCGGCTTCCTGGCCGAGGTCGACCTGCCCGAACTGCCGGCCGCCCTCTCCGCGATCGACGAGCACAAATTCACCATCGAGTCCCGCACGGCCGTCCGCACGGTGCTGCCCGACGGCAAAGAGGTCTCGGCCTTCAACGACATCGCGATGGTGCGCGTGCCCGGTGACGGCCTGGCCGCGATCGGCATCTCGGTCGAGGGAAAGAACTTCGTCAACTACGCGGCCGACGCGGTCATCGTGGCCACCCCGACTGGCTCGACCGCCTACAGCTTCTCGGCCGGCGGCCCGATCGTCTCGCCCAACGTCGAGGGCCTCATCGTCACCGCCGCGGCCGCGCACTCCTCGTTCAACCGCCCGCTCATGCTGGCCCTGCAGGAGAAGCTCGAGCTCGACGTGCTGCCGACCAGCGGCCGCCTGGCCATCGAGGTCGACGGCATCATCGAGGGCTACGCGGGCCCCGACGACAAGCTGTCGATCGAGCCGGTGCCGTCCGCCGCCCAGGTGATCCGGCTCGGCAGCACCAGCTTCTACGAACGGGCCCGGCGTAAACTTCGGGTCGAGGGCAGCGCCCAGGTCGGGGTGGCCGACGCGGCCGACGCCGTGGTGGTCGACAGCTTCGAGCGGCGGCGTTACGAGCTGCTGATCGGCGGCGAGGTCGCGGGCGTGCTGCACTACCGTCGCCACGGTGACGGCATCGACCTGATGCACACCGAGATCGAGCAGTCGTTCTCCGGCCAGGGCCTGGCCAGCCGGCTCGCCTCGGCCGCCCTCGAGGACGCCCGCGGCCGGGCCACTCCGGTCGCCGCCACCTGCCCCTTCGTCATCGGATACCTCGACCGCCACCCCGAATACGCCGACCTGCTGGCCACCCCACCTGCTGATAGCTGAGGTCTCTGCCATGGGCCACCCCGCGATCCTGACCGTCGACGACGACCCCGCGGTCTCCCGGGCGATCGCCCGCGACCTGCGCCGCCGCTACGGCGACCAGTACCGCATCGTCCGCGCCTCCTCGGCCACCGAGGCCCTCGACGCGCTCAAGGAGCTCAAGCTGCGCGGCGCCCGGGTCGCCGTGATCCTGGCCGACTACCGGATGCCGCAGATCAACGGCATCGAGTTCCTCGAGCAGGCGATGGACCTGTTCCCCAACGCCCGGCGGGCGCTGCTGACCGCGTACGCCGACACCGACGCCGCCATTCAGGCGATCAACGTGGTCGACGTCGACCACTACCTGCTCAAGCCGTGGGACCCGCCGGAGGAAAAGCTCTACCCGGTGATCGACGCGCTGCTCGACGCCTGGTCGGCCACCGGTGACCGCGAGATGGAGGACATCCGCGTCGTCGGCCACCGCTGGAGCGAGCCGTCCTTCCAGATCCGCGACTTCCTGGCCCGCAACCTGGTGCCCTACAAGTGGCTCGGCGCCGACGAGGCCGAGGGCCGCCGCCTGCTCGAGGCGGCCGGCGTCGGGCCCGAGTCGATCCCGCTGGTCGTGACGGCCGACGGGCGCGCGATGAGCCAGCCGAGCACCACCCAGGTGGCCGAGGCGGTCGGGCTCTCCACCGCCCCCGACCGCGACTTCTACGACCTGATCATCGTGGGCGGCGGCCCGGCCGGGCTCGGCGCGGCCGTCTACGGCGCCTCCGAGGGCCTCAAGACGCTGCTGGTCGAGCGGCGCGCGGTCGGCGGCCAGGCCGGGCAGAGCTCGCGCATCGAAAACTATCTGGGCTTCCCGGACGGCATCTCGGGCGCCCAGCTGACCGACCGCGCCCGCCGCCAGGCCGGCAAGTTCGAGGCCGAGGTGCTGACCACCCGCGACGTCACCGGCCTGCGCCCGGACGGCTCGGCCCGCACGCTGACCTTCGCCGATGGCGGCGAGATCTCGGCCCACTCGATCGTGCTGGCCACCGGCGTCGCCTACCGCCCCCTGGTCGCCGATGGTGTGCCCGAGCTCACCGGTTCGGGCATCTACTACGGCTCGGCCTCGACCGAGGGCCCGTCCTGCGCGGGCAGCGACGTCTACATCGTCGGCGGCGCCAACTCGGCCGGCCAGGCGGCGCTGTTCTTCGCGCGCTACGCCAAAGCGGTCACCCTGCTGGTGCGGGGCGACTCACTCGAGTCATCGATGTCGTACTACCTGATCCAGCAGCTCAACGCGATCGACAACATCAAGGTGCGCACCCGCTGCGAGGTGATCGGCGCCCAGGGCGACGGCCACCTGCAGGCGATCACGATCTGCGACAGCAAAGAGGGCCTGAGCACGACCGTCGAGTGCGGTTACCTCTTCGTCTTCATCGGCGCCGAACCGCGTACGGACTGGTTGGGCACGTCGGTAGCCCGCGACGAGCGCGGCTTCGTCTACACCGGCCCGGATCTTCTCGCAAATGGCACCCGTCCGAAGGGATGGGATCGGGAGCGGGATCCGTTCTACCTGGAGTGCAGTGTTCCCGGCATTTTCGCCGCCGGCGACGTCCGGGCCAACTCGGTCAAACGAGTGGCCTCGGCGGTCGGCGAGGGCGCGATGGCCGTCACGCTGGTCCACCGCTATCTGGAGGCTCAGTGAGCATGACCGACTGCACCGAAGCTGGCGCCGTATGCGGAGGGCCAGGAGGGCATGCTGAAGAAAGGCTCGGCCATGGCTGAAACCGACGAGGTCCGTCTCGTTCCGTGCGATCCCGGCGCGCTCACGCCGGCCGAACTGCGCACGCTGTTCCTGTTCGAGAAACTGACCGACGACCAGCTCGCCTGGATCTCGGCCCACGGCTGCACCATGCACATGCCCGCGGGCGGCACGGTGATCCGCGAGGGCGACCTGGCCGACCAGTTCTTCATCCTGCTCAGCGGCACCATCGCGCTCACCCGTCGCATCGGTCAGGACGACATCGAGACGACCCGCACCGAGCAGCGCGGCGTCTACATGGGCGCGACCAACGCCTATCTGCGCGACGACGGTGTGCCGCGCAAATACATGGCGAGCATGCGGGCGCTCGACGACACCGACTTCTTCGTGATGACAGCCGACGACTTCGGCCACATCATGCGCGAGTGGTTCCCGATGGCGCTGCACCTGCTCGAGGGGCTCAGCCTCGGCATGCGCAGCACCCAGGCCGCGGTCAGCGAGCGCCAGCGCCTCACCGCGCTGGGCGCACTCTCGGCCGGTCTGATGCACGAGCTCAACAACCCGGCCGCGGCCGCAGGCCGGGCCACCAGCGCGCTGCGTCAGCGGGTGGCCGGCATGCGGCACAAACTGGCCATGCTGGCCGCGGGCAAGGTCGACCCGGAACGCCTGGTGGCGCTGGTCGAGCTGCAGGAGGACGTGATCGAGCGGGCGGCCAAGGCCACGCCGCTGACCGCGATGGAGACGTCCGACCGCGAGGACGAGCTCGGCGACTGGATGGACGAGCGCAACGTCACCGGCGGGTGGGATCTGGCTCCGGTCTTCGCCCAGGGCGGCATCGACATCGAGTGCCTCACCCTGATCGAGGAGCGGGTCGGCACCCGCGAGCTGCTTGACCAGGCGATCCACTGGATCGGTTACGCGCTCGAGACCGAGCAGCTGATGAGCGACATCGAGGACGCCACCGGCCGGGTGTCGTCGCTGGTCTCCGCGGCGAAACAGTACTCGCAGATGGACCGGGCCGCGCACCAGTGGATCGACGTGCACACGGGCCTCGACAGCACCCTGGTCATGCTCACCCACAAGATCGGCAACGGGGTCAAGATCGTCAAGGACTACGACCGCTCGCTGCCGCAGATCCCGGCCCACCCGGCCGAGCTCAACCAGGTCTGGACCAACCTGATCGACAACGCGGTGCAGGCCATGAGCGGCGCCGGCACGTTGACGATCAAGACCTACCGCGAGGACGACCACGTGGTCGTCGCGATCGGCGACACCGGGCCGGGCGTGCCCGACGAGCTGAAGAAGCGCGTGTTCGAGCCGTTCTTCACGACCAAGGCGGTCGGCGAGGGCACCGGGCTGGGCCTGGACATCTCGTACCGGATCGTGGTGAACGGGCACGGCGGCGACATCCGGCTGGAGTCCCAGCCGGGCGACACCAAGTTCCTGGTCCGTCTGCCGCTGACCGAGCCGTCCTCGTCCTGAACAGCACGATGGCGGAGGCCTGGGCCTCCGCCATCGAAAGATCAGAGCAGGCCGCGTACGTATGCGGCCTGTCCCGCATGCTGTGCGTCGTCGTCGTAGACGCTGATCAGCCGCACGCCGAGAGTCACCGGCGGATCCCAGTTGCCGTCCACCACCCGGTCCAGGTCGGCCTCGGCGAGCCCGGCCAGATAGCCCAGCGTGCGCCCGTTGACGGCCTGGAAGTACGCCTCGAGCACCTGCGCGCTCTCCGGCCTGACCTGGGCGATCTGGGCGCCCGAGTGGCCGTAACCGGTCTCCGGCGAGCCCGGCTTGAGCCCGAACTTCGGCGCCCAGTCACCGGTCAGATAGATCTGCTCGGCCCCCATCACCTCGGCCACGTGGTCGTCCTGCACCCGGGTGAGGTGCCAGACCAGCCAGCCGATCGAGTTCGCGCCGTCGCCCGGCTGCCAGGTCAGCTGCTCGGGCTTCAGGTCGTGCACGGCCGTGTGCACGAGCTCGGGGAGACGCCCGAAGGCATCGGTGAGCACATCCTTGGCGTCCATCTGCCTACTCCGTTCCGTCGGTGCCGTTCTGCTGCGTCCCGGTCTGGCCGTCCTGCCCGGTGCCCGTGGCGGCGCCGTCCTGGTCAGTCTGGCCGTCGGCGGGCGCCTCGGTGGGCGTGGTGCCCTGATCGGTTCCGCCGGTCTGCTGCGGCGCGGTCGTGTCGGTCGGCTCGGCCGTGGGCTCCGTGGTCGGCGCGATGCTCGGCGCCTGGTTGCCGGTGGGCTCGGCCGTCGGCTCGGTCGACGCCGAGGGGGCCGGCGTGGGCTTGCTGTCCGAGTTGTTGCCGGTGACCCAGCCGACCGTCGTACTCGAGCTGGTCTTGTGACCGACCGCGTCCGCGATGGTCTGCTTGCTGATCAGCTCGAACACGGTCAGGCTGCCCATGGCCAGCACGAAGACGGCCGCGGCCAGACCCGCTATCCGTCCCCAGCGCATCTTGAAGGGCACGGCCGGTTCGGCCGCGGGCTCCTCCTCGGAGGGGACCTCGTCCTCGGCCACCACCACGGGCGGGGTGCCGACCGCGGCGGGCGCGGTCACAAAGGTCGACTTGATCGCGGAATGGCCGCGGTGGATGAATCGCGTGTACAGCTCCGTTCCGACCGAGCCGACGATGCTGGCCACGGCCGCGCCGATGAGGGTGCCGGCGACGCCTAGGAAGGAGCCCAGGACGGCCGCGGTGATCGCGGCCAGGACCCCTCCGATGGTCTTGGGGATGTCGATGCCGGACAAAAACTTGGCCGGTGCGTGCTCGGTCATGTCCTCCTCTGCCCTTACTCCGGTGGAATCAGCTCTTCGCCTTTACCTCTCGGCCGATCGCTAAACTACGCCGCTGTGCCCATACCTCGCGCAACGGGCGCACCACGACCCCCTCCTCGGCCATCCGCTGCCGGGCCAGCCTGCGGGTTCGCAGGATCCCGGCGACGCCGATCGCCATGAAGACGTATTGCACCGACATGGCCACTTTGAAGTCGGTGATGTCGTAGTTCGCGGTGCCGCCGGTGCGCGCGTCGAGAATCAGGCCGATCAATTCGATCGACAGCAGCGATGCGACGAAGCCGCCGACGTTGACGACGCCGGTCGCGGTGCCGAGACGGTTCGGCGGGTTGAACGTACGCGCATAGTCAAATCCGATCATCGAGCCCGGGCCGCCGAGACCCAGGGCGACGATCAACAGCACCAGGACGGGCATCGGCGCCCGCCCGGGCCAGGCCAGCACCAGCCCCCAGCCGGCCGCGTTGGCGCCGATCACGCTGAGCACCAGCCAGGAGCGTCGCAGCGGGTGCCGCTGCACGAACATCCCGACCAGCGGCCCGGAGGCCATGCCGACCAGCACGAAGAGGGTGAGCAGGGTGCTCGCCGTCTCCTGGGGCAGGCCCTGCCCGGCGATGAGGAACGGGAAACCCCACATCAGCGCGAAGACCGTACCGGTGAACTGGGTGGTGAAGTGCGTCCACAGCCCGAGCCGGGTGCCCGGGTGCCGCCACGCGCCGCTCAGGTCGCGGCCGAGCTGACGCATCGTGATCGTGGCGCCGTTCCGGATCCGCTTCTCCGGGCTGTCGTGCAGCGCCAGCAGGGCGGCGACGGCCACGAAGACTCCGGCCCCCGCCGTGGCCAGGAACGCCGTGGTCCAGCCCGGGCCGGCCAGCAGAGCCGCCAGCGGCACGGCCGAGAGCACCTGGCCCGCCTGCCCGACCAGACCGGTGACCTGGGTCAGCACCGGCACCCGGCGGGCCGGGAACCACTGCGGCACCAGGCGCAGCACGCTGATGAAGGTCATCGCGTCGCCCGCACCGACCAGGACACGGGCCAGGACGGCCCCGCCCACGTGGTCGGTGGTCGCCATCAGGGCCTGACCGGCGGCCATCAGCACACCGCCGGTGACCACCAGTCGCAGCGAGCCGAACCGGTCGAGCAGCACCCCGACCGGCACCTGCAGGCCGGCGTAGACGAGAAGTTGCAGCACGGCGAACGAGGCGAGGGCTCCGGCGCCGATGCCGAAGCGGTGCTGCGCGTCCAGCCCGGCCACGCCGAGCGAGGTGCGGTGCAGCACGGCGACGATGTACGCGGCGATCGCGACGGCCCAGACCGTCCAGGCCCTCGCTCCGGAACGCAGGGCCACAAGATCGCCTTCCACTGGTCTTCCGTTACTGACGGCTACTACCTTTCTCCCCTCGGCCGATGGTCACAACCGATCGCGGCCCAGACCACACGTGGGTCCGGTCACTGATCAACTCCCTGGTCGACCCACGGATCGACGGACCCCACGTCAAGCGCATTTCCACGATTCGGCCGATTTGTGATCACCATTACCGGGCGGCGTTCAGCCGGAACAAATGCGGGAGCCAGTGACTTGCGGCTGAATATGCGCGCTGAAATCTCACCTGGCGACCTCCTGCCCGCAGGACGCCGCCTCCGAATCGTTCTCGTGCTGGGTTTCCTCACCGCGCTCGGGCCGCTGACGATCGACATGTACCTGCCGTCGCTCCCGACGATCACCACCGATCTGCACTCCACCGACGCCGCTGTCCAGCTCACGCTGACCGGCACGCTCCTCGGGCTGGCGTTCGGGCAGTTGCTGGTGGGGCCGCTGTCGGACGCGGTCGGCCGCCGCATGCCGCTGCTGGTGGGGGTCGGCGTCCACGTGCTGGCCTCGGTGCTCTGTGTGATCGCGCCCAACCTGGCCGTCCTCGGCGGCCTGCGCGTCCTGCAGGGCCTGGGCGCCGCGGCCGCCGCCGTGATCAGCATGGCGATCGTGCGTGACCTGTTCTCCGGGCTGGCCGCGGCCAAGCTCTTCTCGCGCCTGATGCTGGTCGTCGGGGTGGCTCCGATCCTCGCGCCGACCATCGGCGGCACGGTCCTCAACTGGACCTCGTGGCGCGGCGTCTTCGTCGTGCTGACCGTGGCCGCGATCGCGATCATGACGGCGACCGCGCTGATCCTGCCCGAGACGCTGCCCGTCGAGCGGCGGCGCAACGGCGGGGTGGCGGGCACGCTGCGCGACTACGGGCGGCTGTTCACCGACCGGGCGTACGTGGGCCTGATCCTGGTCGCCGCGCTCGCGTTCTCGGCCCTGTTCGCGTACGTGAGCGGCTCGTCCTTCGTCTTCCAGGACCAGTACGGCCTGAGCGAGCAGCAGTTCGCGTACGTCTTCGCCGGTGGCGCCATCGGCCTGATCGGCGCGACCCAGTTCAACGTGCGACTGCTCCAGCGCTGGACCCCGGCTCAGATCCTGGGCGGCGCCCTGATCGCCGGCGCGGTGTTCGGCGTGATCATGCTGGTCTTCGCCGCGACCGGCTTCGCCGGCCTGCCCGGCCTCCTGATCCCGCTCTGGCTGGTGCTGGCCACCGTCGGCCTCGCGATGCCCAACGCCCCCGCGCTCGCCCTGTCCCGCCACGGCGAGGCCGCCGGCACAGCGGCCGCCCTGCTCGGCGCGGTGCAGTTCGGCGTGGGCGCGCTCGCCGCCCCCTTGGTCGGCGTCCTCGGCAACAGCGCGGTCGCCATGGCGATCGTCGTGGCCGGGGGGATGGCCGCCGCGGTCGTGGTGCTCTGGGTCGTCGTCCGCCCCAGCTCTCTGCCCGTCGACGAGAACGCTGAGCCCGTCCTGGCCGTCGCGCACTGACCATTTGTAATACCGTCGCGGAATGCGCAGCCCGACGCAACCACTCATCGACGCCGATGACATCGCCGAGATCGTCCTGGACGGTCTCGGCGCCGTCGTGTCCGCCTCCGGCGAGCTCACCGGGGGCGGATTCGCCGCCGTCTGGCGAGCTTCGCTCACCGACGGACGGGACGTGGTGGTCAAGGTGGGACCTCCGCCGTCCGCTCGACTTCTCACGTACGAACGTGGGCTGCTCGACGCCGAGGTGGAGTACTTCGGTCTCGTGCGCGACCGGGCGCCTGTACCCGACGTGCTCGCTCATGGGCCGAACTGGATCATTGCGTCGCGGCTGCCCGGCCGATCCCTGACCGAGGCCAACGCGCCCCTGGCCCGCCGCGAGCTGGGTGCCGCGGTCGCCCGCATCCACGAGATCACCGGCCCGCACTTCGGCTACACCGGCGACCGCCCGGCCGCCGCCGAATGGCCGGCCGCCTTCGACGCCATGATCGAGTCTCTGCGGGCCGACGCGGCCGACTGGAACGTGCCGCTGCCGCCCCTGGACGGGCTCGTCGCCCGGCACCAGGCCACGCTCGCGGCCGTGACCAGGCCGGCGCTGCTGCACTTCGACCTGTGGGACGGCAACGTGCTGGTGGCGCCGGACGGCTCGCTGAGCGGGCTCGTCGACGGGGAGCGCTACCTCTACGGCGATCCGCTGCTCGACTTCGTCTCGCCCGTCCTGTTCCGGCGCATCGACGAGTCGCACCCGTTCGTGCTGGGCTACGGCCACGGCCCGTTCGATCGAGACGAGCAGATCCGGCTCGCGCTCTACCGCGTCCACCTCTATGTCCTGATGCTCACCGAGGGACCGAGCCGGGGCATCGCGCTCGACGCCGACCGGCAGAACCACGTGAACGCGCTGCTCGCGGCCGAACTGGCCACGCTGTGAAGGTCGCCTGGGTGACCCCGTCCGACCCGCACTTTGCCGCGGCCGCCGCACTGTTCGACGAATACCGGGTGCACTACGGCGAGGCCGCCGCACCTTCGGCGACCCGTGCCTGGCTGGCTTCGAGCGATTTGTCGATGGCCGCGGCGCTGGACGGTTCGGTCGTCCGCGGCTTCGTGACCACCGCCGTCATCCCGGCCTCGCTGACCCTCGGCACCGCCTGGCTGATCCGCGACCTGTTCGTCCCGCCCCGCGAGCGACGCCGAGGCGTGGCCCGGGCCCTGCTGAGCCACGTCGTCGACGCCGCCCGGGCCGCGGGCGCGCGCCGGGTGTCGCTGCAGACCGAAACCGGCAACGATCCGGCGCTCGCCCTCTACGCCCGGCTCGGCTTCGAACCGGTGACCGGGCTGGCCCAGCTCAACCGGTCACTCGGCTGAGCAGCTCGGCCTCGGCCGCGGGCGGGAACGGATCGTCGGCCGGGCCACCCCGCTCGACGTCCCAGGCCAGCACGTCGGCCGCCGTCTCCCGGGCCGGTCGGGTGGTCAGCCCGTGCGCGCGGGCCCGCGAACCGTCGACCAGGTTGGCGGCGGCCCAGGCCGGATCGCCGATCCAGAGCGGGACACCCATCCACGGGTCGACGCCGGCCTCGAGCAGGGTCGCGGTGGGCACCCAGACCAGCTCGGCCGGCGCGGCCGTCGTACACGCCTCGATCAGGACTTTCATCGACATCGGCCGGCCGACGACGTTGAAGACACCGGTGGTGGTGGCCCCGACCAGCCAGCGGCCCAGATCGCGTACGTCGACGAACTGGACCGGATCCTGCGGGTCGCCCGGCGCGAGCACCGGGCCGCCGCGCGCCATCCGCCGCGGCCAGTGCGGGAAGCGCTCGGTCGGATCGTGCGGCCCCACGATGAGGCCGGGCCGGGCGATCAGGGCCCGGTCGCCGAAGGCCTCCTGGACGACCTGCTCGCAGCGCGCTTTCCGGCCGCCGTACGAGTCGTCGTCGAGGACCGCCGTGGTCTCGTCGGCGGGCACGCTCTGGTCGGCGTAGACGGAGACGGACGAGACGAAGACGTAGCGGGCGGCGCTCTGTTGTAAGGCGACGGCCGACTTGGCAACCACCTCAGGCAGATAGCCGGCGCAGTCGACGACAGTGTCGAAGACCCGGCCGGCCAGCGCTTCGAGGCCGACCGTGCGATCCCCGACGACCGTTTCCGCCTCGGGGTAAAGACCGGGAGCCGTCCGCCCCCGGTTGAAGAGGGTCACTTCGTGGCCGCCCTCGAGAGCCGCGTCCACCACAGCCCGCCCCACGAACCGGGTGCCACCCAGCACAAGCAAACGCATCCTGACGACGCCTCCAAATTTGCCGATCCCGTAGTGCCATCCCTAACCCCCACCCGCCCGGGGGAATGGAAGGGACGTTACCGCGGTGTCAAGTTCGGAAAGCGGGTTGTCCACAGGCGCGGAGGCTCTGGGGCGGGTTGTGGAAAGCGTTACGCCGGTCCGAAGGTGTTGCTGGTCGGCTGCAGGCCTGGGGAGAGCAGCGCCAGTTTGAGTTTCGTGTCGTCCTCGGTGCCGGGGGCGGCGGTGAGGATGACGACCTTCAGTTCGGCGTCGCCGTCGGTCATGACGTCGCAGTCGACCACGATGGGGCCGACCGACGGGTGGTTGACGATCTTGTGGTCCTCGCGGTGCGAGCCCACGATGCCGGAGGCCCAGAGGTCGGCGAAGCGCTGGTTTCCATTCGTCAGGGTCTTGATCAGGTCGATCAGGCGGGGGTTGCCGGGGAAGCGGCCGGTGGCCCGGCGCAGGTCCGACACGACGGCGGCGTCGATCGTGTCCGGGCCCAGCGAGGTCACCGGCCAGTGGGACATTTGCGGGCCGCCGCCGTCGATCGGGAACGTGTCGCGAGCGAAGTTGCGCAGGGCGGGCGGAACCGGGGACGGGTCGCCGAGCAGGGCCGCCCAGCCGCGGTTCCACCAGATGAGCTGCCAGTCCGCGGCGAAGACGGCCACCGCCGCGTCGCCCAGCCGGCCGACCACGCGCTGCAGGCCGGGCGGGATGTGGTCGGAGATCTGGTCCGCGGCCGGCGGGACGAGCCGGGCCAGCCGGTAGAAGTGGTCCCGTTCGTCGCCGGTGAGCCGCAGCGCGCGGGCCAGCGCCGCGACGACCTGCGCGGACGGGGTGGTGAACCGGCCCTGCTCCAGGCGCACCACGTAGTCGACCGAGATGCCGGCCAGGTCGGCCAGCTCCTCGCGGCGCAGGCCGGCGGCCCGGCGGGAGTGCCCGCTCGGCAGCCCGACCGCCGCCGGGGAGAGGCGGTCGCGCCAGGCCCGCAGGGTGGCACCGAGCTCCGATTTCATGACTCGATTGTCGCGCGGCGCCCCGGGCGTGAGGGTGGTAACGCTCTTCCCTGGTTGGCCGGCCCGGAGCGGACGACTGTGGGGGCATGACCATCACCTTCATCACCGGGGCCAACAAGGGCCTCGGCCACGAGACCGCCCGACGCCTCGTCGAGCAGGGCCACACCGTCCTGATCGGAGCCCGCGACGCCGCCGCCGGAGCGAAAGCGGCCGAGGAGCTCGGCGCCCGCTTCGTCCGGATCGACGTCACCGACGACGCTTCCGTCGCGGCGGCGGCGGCCGATGTCGAGCAGCACGAGGGCTCGATCGACGTACTGATCAACAACGCCGGGGTGCACGGCCCGATGGGCGACCCGAGCGACCTGAGCGGGTCCGACGTACTGGCCGTCCTGGACGTCAACCTGGTCGGGGTGGTGCGGACGACGACGGCCTTCCTCCCGCTGCTGCGGCGTTCGGCCGACCCGGTCGTCGTCAACGTCAGCAGCGCGATGGGCTCGCTCGCGGCCACCCACGACCCGGCCCGGCCCGAGTCGCGGGCGATCGCGCCGGCCTACACGGCGTCCAAGGCGGCACTGACCATGCTGACGACCCAGTACGCCAAGGCGCTGCCGGGCGTCCGGATCAACGCGGCCGACCCGGGCTACACGGCGACCGACCTCAACGGCCACTCCGGCCCGCAGACAGTCACCGAGGGAACCGACGCCATCGTCCGGCTGGCCACCGAGGGCCCGGGCCACGGCTCCGGCCGCTTCGTCGACCGCGACGGCGAGATCGCCTGGTCCTGATCCGTGGCGATGTCGGGGTCGGTGGCCTCGAAGGTCAGGGTCGCGAAAAGGGACGGGCCGTCCGCCGCCGCGAGGATCCAACGTAAGGGGCCGTGACCGGGGCCGTCGGGGTTCACCTGGTCGGGAGTGGACACCGAAGACATCGACAGGTCTTCATCTTGGGACCCCGGCGCAACCGGAAAACGACAACGGCCCCTCTCGTGGAATGAGAAGGACCGTGCGGTGTTCGGGTCAGGCCGAGCCGGTTTCCTGGCGGCGCTGGTGGATCTCGTTCTGCCGGAGCGCTTCCTCGAGCTGGTCCTCGAGAATGATGATCCGGCAGGCCGCCTCGAGGGCGGTGCCCTGCTCGACCATCTCCCGGGCCCGCGCGGCGAGGCGCAGCTGGTATCGGGAGTAGCGGCGGTGGCCGCCGGCCGACCGGAACGGGGTGATCAGTTTTGCCTCGTCGAGCCGGCGCAGGAAATCCTGTGAGGCGCCGGTGATCTCCGCGGCGCGGCCCATCGTGTAGGCCGGCGTGTCGTCGTCTCCGAACATATCGTCCGATGGGGCCATATAGATACCTCCATGGGTGAGGGCCCCGGCGCATGTGCACCGGGGCCCAGGGTTAACGGGTCAAGAAAACACCATCTACCGACAGGTACGTCGGTTTGTCGTATCCGCACCAGCCGCCGTCGGCGACATGGGGTGCGAGGACCGCATAAGCGTGACCGGAGACCACCTCTCGTTCGATGGAAACTGCGGTGTCCGCCCCGGACGAAAACGACATCCGGTTGGCGGGCGATCCAACGGTGTTCGGCCCTCCCTTTCCTCTGCTTCACTTTCATCGTGCTGGCCGGTGCCGGAACCCACGCAACTTCATGGCCCCGGACACGTACGGCGAACTCCTCTTCCCAGTGGAGCCCTGAAAACGCCTCGGCCCCACCCGATCGCCCTGACCTGGAATTACGTCAAGGTCTTGTCGTGCCATGCGCCCTGACCTGGAAAAACGTCAAGGTCTTGTGGTGCCACTTGCGTGATGCCAAATGCTGCGGCGGGCGAATCCCACCGCTCGGCCGAGCGAGCCACGAAACCTTCCGGGCCCTGCTTGAGCTCAACCTGATCGTCAGCGTTTTTCTGCGATCTCGTTTTCCGACAAGAGAAACGCTAACCGACCCTGCCGAGAAAGTCTAGCTACTTCGACCTAGATTTTTTCGGTGGTGTCGCGAGGCCCGGAACGGACGGCCACGGCCAGGAAGCGGTCGGCCTCATCCTCGTAGCGGGACAGGCTCCAGCCCGCAGCGAGCAGCAACGGGGTCAGGTTTTCCTCGTTCAGCGGCTCGTCGGGGGTCAGCGTGCGGCCGTGACGGGCGGCCAGGGTGGCCCGGCCGGTGGGGTGGAAGAGGACGAGACGGCCACCGGGGCGGGTGACCCGGGCCAGCTCGGCCAGGCCGGCCGCGGGGTCGGGCAGGTGGTGGACGAGCCCGGCCGCGAAGACGACGCCGGCCGCACCGGTGGCGACGGGCAGGTGGCGGGCGTCGGCCTGGATCATCGCGGCGCTCCGGCCGCGACCCGCCAGCCGGGCCGCGGCCAGCATGTCCGGCGTGCAGTCGAGACCGATCACCCGGCCGGCCGGGCCGACCGCCGCGGCCAGCGCGGGCAGGGCTCGCCCGGTGCCGCAGCCGATGTCGAGGGCCAGGTCGCCCGGCGCCGGGCCGGCTGCTTCGACCGCCGCCGCGTACGCGGGCAGGTCGTCGGAGAATTTCTCGTCCCACCGCGCCGCCCGCGGGCCGAAGAAGGCCTGACTCTCCGACAGGTGCCACCGGTCGGGGTCGGCCAGGCGCGGGTGCACGTGGCGGATCACCGGCCACTGGGGGTCGTGGTGATCGATCACCACCTGGGCCCGCCGCTCGCCCTCCCCCGGCGTGCCCCGGCCGCCCGCGCGCAGATAGACGATCACCCGGTCGGTCGCCGGTTCGAGCACGTTGAGCGCCGAGAGCAGGTCACCGCCGGACGGGCCGGTGACGCCGAGCACGGCGTCGACGTTCCAGGCCCGGGCCGAGGGCGGGAAGGCCGCGGTCAGCTGGGCGGCAAAGAGGGCGGCGGCACCGTGGTCGCCGCCGTCGACGATGACCGTCAGCGGGGCGCGGGGCGTGAGCACCTCGGCCAGGAAGCCGGTGACCTCGGTGATGCGTCGTGACACGCCCCCAGCATGCCGTCGCCGATGTGACCTCGGCAACGGTTCGGCATCTGCGAGTCCGCGAGGGCTGATGTCCTGGCATTTGCGGCCCTAGAGTGACGGTTGTGACGACGTACCGCATCGGGGAAGCCGCCGACCTGCTCGGCGTCAGTGTGGACACTGTCCGCCGCTGGGTGGACGCGGGGCGGCTGAGGGCCGATCGCGACGACAACGGCCACCGGCACGTCGCGGGGGCCGACCTCGCCGCGTTCGCCCGGTCGCTGGCCGACCAGCCCGACCCGGGCGCGGCCCGGTCGTCGGCGCGCAACCGGCTGCGCGGCATCGTCACCGCGATCGTCCGCGACGAGGTGATGGCGCAGGTCGACATCCAGGCCGGGCCGTTCCGGGTGGTGTCGCTGATGAGCCGCGAGGCGGTCGACGAGATGGGGCTCGAGGTGGGTTCGACGGCGGTTGCCGTCATCAAGTCGACCACGGTGGTCGTGGAACGAGGAGACGACAAATGAGACGAATCCTGAGCGGCATCGCGTTGCTCGCCGTACTGGGGACGGCGGCCTGCGGTGGCAGTTCCGAGAACGCTGACAAAGGCTCACCGACGGGAAGCGCGAGCGGTGGCGTCACGAACACGGGCCAGGTCACCGTGCTGGCGGGGGCGTCACTGACCGAGTCCTTCGACAAGATCAAGGAAGACTTCCAGCAGCAGAACCCCAACGTCACCATCACCATCTCGTACGGCGGCAGCTCCGGTCTCGCCCAGCAGATCACCTCGGGCGCGCCCGCCGACGTGTTCGCCGCGGCCGGCCCGGCCACCATGAAGACCGTGGTCGACGCGGGTGACGCGGCCGGGGAGCCGGCTGTCTTCGTGAAGAACCAGCTCGTCATCGCGACCGCCAAGGGCAACCCCGAGGGCATCAAGACCCTGCCCGATCTCAAGAACCCCGACCTCAAGGTGGCCCTCTGCGCCGAGCAGGTCCCGTGCGGGGCGGCCGCCAAGAGGGCCATCGAGGCCGCGGGCGTGAAATTCACCCCGGTCACGCTGGAGCAGGACGTCAAGGCGGCACTGTCCAAGGTGAAGCTGGGCGAGGTCGACGCGGCGCTGGTCTACCGCACGGACGCCAAGGCGGCGAGCACCGATGTGGACGCCGTCGAGTTCCCCGAGTCGGCCGGCGCGATCAACGACTACCCGATCGTGGTGCTCAAGAACGCGCCCAACCCGGCCGCGGCGCAGGCGTTCGTCGCCTTCGTGCAGTCCGAGCCCGAGCTCAAGGTGCTCACCGACGCAGGGTTCCAGAAGCCCTGAGCCGCGGGAAGATCCCGCTCGCGCTGGCGATTCCGGCCGCGCTCGGCCTGGCGTTCCTGATCCTGCCCCTCGCCGGGCTGCTGATCCGGGCGCCGTGGTCGACGCTGCCGGAACGCCTGACCGAGCCGGGCATCCTGGCCGCGCTGCGACTGTCGCTGCTCACCGCGAGCCTGGCCACCCTGGTCTGCCTGGTTCTCGGCGTACCGATGGCCTGGGTCCTGGCTCGGGCCGAGTTCCCCGGCCGCCGGTTCGTGCGGGCGCTGGTCACCGTGCCACTGGTGCTGCCGCCGGTGGTGGGCGGGGTGGCGCTGCTGCTGGTCTTCGGGCGGCGCGGGCTGGTCGGTGAGTGGCTCGACCAGACGTTCGGGGTGACCCTGCCGTTCACCACCACCGGCGTGGTCGTGGCCGAGGCCTTCGTGGCGATGCCGTTCCTGGTCATCGCCGTGGAGGGGGCCCTGCGCGGCGCCGACGCCCGGTACGAGGAGGCGGCGGCCACGCTCGGCGCCTCCCGCTGGACGACGTTCCGCCGGGTCACGCTGCCGCTGATCGCGCCGGGGGTGGCGGCCGGGGCGGTGCTCTGCTGGGCCCGGGCGCTGGGCGAGTTCGGCGCGACGATCACCTTCGCCGGCAACTTCCCGGGCAAGACCCAGACCATGCCGCTCGCCGTCTATCTCGCCCTCGAGCAGGACGTGGACGCCGCCATCGTGCTCAGCCTGATCCTGCTGGTCGTGTCGGTGGGCATCCTGGCCGCCCTGCGGGACAAGTGGGTCGCGCCATGAGCCTCGACTCGCACCTGGTCATCAAGCGGGACGGCTTCACCCTCGATGTCGAGCTGACGGCCGAGCCCGGCGAGGTGGTCGCGCTGCTCGGGCCGAACGGCGCCGGCAAGACCACGTCGCTGCGCGCGCTGGCCGGGCTGCTGCCACTCGACGACGGTCAGATCACCCTCGACGGCGTACGCCTCGACCGGCTGCCGCCCGAGAAACGCCGCATCGGTGTCGTCTTCCAGGATTACCTGCTCTTCCCTCATCTCAGCGCGCTCGAGAACGTCGCGTTCGGTCCGCGCTGCCGCCGGGTGCCGCGCGCCGAGGCCCGGCGGACGGCCCAGGAGTGGCTGACCCGGGTCGGCCTGGCCGAGCACGTCCGCAAGAAGCCTCGCCAGCTCTCCGGCGGTCAGGCCCAGCGGGTCGCGCTGGCCCGGGCACTGGCCAGCGAGCCGACCATGCTGCTGCTCGACGAGCCGCTGGCCGCGCTCGACGCCCGCACCCGCCTCGACACCCGGGCCCAGCTGCGCGGCCATCTCACCGCATTCCCGGGCGCGACCGTGCTGGTCACCCACGACCCGCTGGACGCGCTGATGCTGGCCGACCGCCTCGTGATCATCGAGGACGGCCGCGTGGTGCAGACCGGCGACGCCGCGACGATCACCGCCGAGCCGCGCACCGACTACGTGGCCCGCCTGGTCGGCCTCAACCTCTACCGCGGCCGGGCCGACGGCAGCACGGTCACGATGAACGACGGATTCAAGTTGATCATCGGGCGCGAAGAGGAGCCGGGCGAGGTGTTCGTCGCGTTCCCACCGTCGGCCATCGCCCTGTACCCGAACCGCCCCGAGGGCAGCCCCCGCAACACCTGGCCGGCCACGGTGACCACGGTGTCGCGCCACGGCGACGCGTTACGCATCGAGCTCGGCGGCCCTCTCCCGGCCGCCGCCGACGTCACTCCCGCCGCTGCCGTGCAACTGGCCCTGGAACCCGGCCGCCAGGTCTGGGCCACTGTGAAGGCCACAGAAGTGCGTGCTTACCGGGCCTGAGGGGCATAGTGAGCCCTATGCGTGAATGGGCCGACAGTGTGATCTGGTGGCATGTGTATCCGCTGGGGTTCGGTGGGGGGTTTCGCAGGCTCACCAACTGGCTCGACTATGCCATCGAGCTCGGCGCCAACGGCCTGCAGCTCGGCCCGGTCTTCGCCTCGGAATCGCACGGCTACGACACCACCGACCACTTCCGGATCGACCCGCGGCTGGGTGACGAGGCCGACTTCGACCGGCTGGTCGCCGCCTGCCACGAGCGCGGCCTGCGGGTGATGCTGGACGGCGTGTTCAACCATGTCGGCCGCAGTTTCCAGGCGCCGGAGTCGTGGTTCAAGCACGACGCCGCCGGCGCGCGGGCCGCCTGGGAGGGGCACGGCGAGCTGATCGAGCTCAACCACGACGAGCCCGCGGTGCTCGACCACGTCACCCGCGTCATGAACCACTGGCTCGACCGGGGCGCCGACGCGTGGCGGCTCGACGTGGCCTACGCGGTGCCGCCCGCCTTCTGGCGCGCCGCCCTCGACCGGGTGCGGCCGGCCCACCCCGAGGCCTGGTTCACCGGCGAGATCATCCAGGGCGACTACGAGGCCTACCTGCGCGAGAGCGGCCTCGACTCGATCACCCAGTACGAGCTGTGGAAGGCGATCTGGAGCAGCATCAACGACGGCAACTTCTTCGAGCTGGCCTGGAGCCTCAAGCGCGCCAACGCGGTGCTGGACGCCGGGCTGCCGCTCACCTTCGTCGGCAACCACGACGTCACCCGGATCGCCAGCAAGATCACCGACGAGCGGCACCTCGGGCACGCGCTCGTCACGCTGCTCACCGTGGCCGGGTCGCCGAGCATCTACTACGGCGACGAGCAGGGCTTCCGTGGCGTCAAGGAGGACCGGGCGGGCGGGGACGACGCGGTGCGGCCGGCCTTCCCGGAACGGCCGGACGATCTGGCCCCGTACGGCTGGCCGGTCTTCCGTCTGCACCAGCGGCTGATCGGCGTGCGCCGCCGGCACGCGTGGCTCGTCCGGGCCCGCACGTCGGAGGAGCACCTGACCAACACCGCGGTCGCCTTCGTGGCCACCGACGGCGAGAACAGGCTGGTCACGCTGCTGAACGTCGGGGACGAGGAGTACGACTTCCCGATCGACACCGGCGGCCTGCGAGTGATCGAGACGCACGACGAGGACACCGGCCGCCCCGCCGCCCGTGTCCCTGCGCACGGTTGGTCGATCCTGGCCCCCGGAGCGATCTAACCTCGGAGGAATGCAGGCATTGGAGCTGACCGACTACCGCGCCACCGTCGCCCGGATGTATCTGGCCGACACGGATCTCGAGGAGTTCCGCGCCGAGCGGGACAAGCTGTTCGCCACGCATCCGCAGTCGGCGATCGCCGAGGACGAGCGGGCCGGCTTCACCGGTCTGGACTACTTCCCGCGCAACGACGACCTGACCGTCGAGGCCGAGGTGCGCCCGGCCGAGGGCGAGATCGACATCGACACCGGCGGGCCGGACGGCGTCGTCCACTACGACCGGGCCGGTGTCATCGAGACCCCGTTCGGCGAGCTGTCGCTGTGGTGGATCGCCGCCTACGGGGGCGGGCTGTTCCTCCCCGTCCGCGACGCCACCTGCGGAAAGGGCGCCTACGGCGGCGGCCGCTATCTCACCGACACGGTCAAAGGCACCCACGGCCGGGGCTTGCAACCCCTGGGCGGCACGCGGGTCCGCCTCGATTTCAACTATCTCTACAACCCGTCGTGCGCCTACAACGACGCGTACCTCTGCCCGCTGGCCCCGCCGGAGAACACGATCTCGGCCGCGCTCGAGGCGGGCGAGCTCACCTACCACTGAGCCCCGGCCCGTTGAGTACCGCCGCGTGGCCGGCCCGGGCCAGCCGCGCTCCCCAGCGCGAGCGCGGCCCGGCGTAGGCCTCGACCGGCCCGTCGGCCGGGCACAGCACGCAGACCGCGTCGGTCGCCGTGCCGGTGGCGTCCAGGCCCCGGTCGCGGATCGCCTGGGTCTTGGCCTCGGTCACCGTGGCCACGGCGTTGACCAGGGCGCCCGGGCTGAGCCGGGCCGGCACCCAGGCCACGATGTTGACCGTGCCCGCGTGCGGCGCCTCCACCGCGGAGACCGGGGCCGCCGCCTGTTCGGGAAAGCCCAGCCCGACCGTCGCCCACACCTGCACGCCGCCGTCCGCCGCGCTCACCACCTCGGTCACGTCGACGCCGGTGAGCAACCCCACCCCGCGGCCGTTCAGGCCCAGACCGGCGGCCAGGGCGGCCAGGTGGTCGGCCGGGTCGTCGCGGTCGTAGGACATCGGGACGGTGGCGTTGATCAGCCAGCCGCACGGGCCGATGCCGCCGCCGAGCACGGCCGACGAGATCGCCAGCACCGGCTCGGGCAGCCGCCAGACCAGCAACGGCAGGTCGAGGCCGCCCTCGGCGCGGTGGGTCAGGACGGGGCCGGGCTGCATCAGGTGGTGACGCCGGGCCACTCCGGGGCGAGGACGGACCAGATCTCGCTGTCGTGCCGCACGCCCTTCCACAGGAAATTGGCGCGCAGGGTCGCCTCGTGCTTGAGACCGAGGCGGCGGGCCACGTTCGAGCTGGCCACGTTGTCGGGGCGGCAGTGCCACTCGATCCGGTACGCCTCACGCTCGCGGATCAGCCAGTCGATCAGCAGCCCGGCCGCCTTGGTGATCAGGCCGTGCCCGGTGCCGGCCGGCTCGAGCCAGCAGCCGACCTCGCAGACACCGGAGAGCGGGTCGAAGTGGAACGCCATCACACCGCCGACCAGGGTGCCGTCGAGCCAGATGCCGAGGATCCGGCCCTCGCCGCGGGCCTGCAGGTCGGCGTACCGCTGAAGGGTCTCCTTGGCCGTGTCGAGGTCGGTGCTGCGGCCGGCCCACGGGATCCAGGGGTCGACGGTCTCCCGGGCCCGGTCGATGTGGAGGAGGAACTCCTCGGCCTGCCACGGCTCCAGCGGGCGGAGCTCGGCTCCCACGCCCAGATCGACCTTGAACACGGGAGCATCGTAGCCGCCGCCGGCCCGTGGTTTTCCCTTCTCCTCACGGCCACCCATGTACTGGACGATCCCTATAGATCTAAGATCATCGATCGAAGGGGAGGACGCATGGGAATCGTCCGCAGTATCGCGTTCGGGATGGCCGGTCTGCTCACGGCGGCCGGGTTCGCCGCTCCCGCGCAGGCCGCGCCGAGCCGGGCCGAGCTGGCGCTGCGCTGGGCGCCGATCCACTACCAGGACGTCGACACCACGGGCGGCCACGCGCTGGCCGGCAAGAGCGACTTCATTACCCGGTACGACTTCGACGGCAATCTGAACGGCCGGGACAACTGGGACAACGCCGGCACGAACACTTCGGCCGCCGTCTATTACTCGGTGCTAGAGACCGGCACGCACTACTACCTCACCTACTTCTTCTTCCACCCGCGCGACTGGATCGATCACCCCTTCTTCGAGACCGAGCACGAGAACGACGGCGAGGGCGTGCTCGAGATCGTGGCCAAGGACGGCTCGACGTACGGCACGCTCAAGGCCGCGGTGACCGTGGCCCACAGCGACTTCTACTCGTACGTCCCGACCGGCAGCGACTGGACCAACGGGAGCGAGGCGATCGACGGGACGCTGCAGCTCAAGGCGTCGCCGCACGACTCGTTCCAGCACCCGGTGACCGCCCAGGAGCGCGGCGGGCACGGGCTCAAGGCCTGGCCGCAGTACGACATCAACGGTGACGGCGTCGTCTACTACCCCTCGGCGAGCACCTCGGAGACGCCGGGCAGCGCCAACGACCGCGACGTGCGCTACGAGCTGATCGACATCTTCGCGGGCGGCGGGATGTGGGCCCAGCGCACCAACACCAACCTCTTCGCGAACCTGGGCACCTTCGCGGGCGACACCACCGGCGGCTGCGGCAGCGGCACGTACGGCTGCGGCACCAACTCGGCGAACGCGCCGTGGGGCTGGGACGACGGCAACGACGTACCGGCCCGGGGTGAGATCGCGACTGATCCGGCCAAGCTGGCCGCCTCGTACTTCAAGGTGCCGGGCACGATCGAACGCGGCTACAGCTACAACCCGTACTCCGGTGCCGCCGCGGCACTGAAGGCGGCGCAGAGCCTCCCTCCGACGGTCGACTAGGTCCCAGTCGATCGTCAGTCAGGCGCTCCCCGGGGGTTCACGCCCGCGGGGGGCGCCTTGTCTTTGCGGAACACCTCAGCGCACTTCCATCTCGAACAGCGAGAAGCCGTACTGGTTGGAACGCTTGGTGCCGACCATCCGCACGAAGCGGGCGACCTCACCGGTGGCGTCGACCCGGACCGTGCCGCCCTCGCCGGTGCGCGTCGACCAGATCGTCGTCCACGTCCGGCCGTCGAGCGACGTGTCGATCCGGTAGCCGATGGCGTACGCGTGCTCCCAGACCAGGGTCACGGCGGTGAGCTGCCGCCGCTCCCCCAGGTCGACCTTGAGCCACTGCGGCTCGGCGAAACCGCTCGACCAGCGGGTCGTGACGTCGCCGTCGCCGGCGTTGAGCGCGGCCCACGGGTGCCCCTCGACGCTGCTGGCAGTGACCGTGCCGGTCAGCGTGAGGTTGACCAGGGACGGGTTGGCCTGGCCAGTGAGGACCGGCTTCCGCGGCGGATCGATCACCGAGAGTGACGGCCCCGGCACTCGACTGACCGGGGCCGCCACCGCCGCGCTGAAGCCGGACGACGGGGTGGCCACCGGGCCGTCGACGGTCGGCAGCGCGCCCGTCTCGACCGGGACGGCGATCGGCGGCACGCCGCGGGCCGGGATCGTGGCGTCGGCCGTCGCCCGGTAGGCCACGGCCAGCCCTCCCGCCAGGGCCGGCGCCACCACCAGGGCCACCGCTATCCACCAGGCCTTACGTCCGTTCCGCGGAGCCGGCTGGACGGGCGGCGGCGGCAGGGGCGGCCGCTCCGGACGGCCCGCGGCCGGGCGCACATCCGGCATCCGAATCAGCCGCAGGCTCTCCGCACGAGACGGTCGCTTCGGCTCCTCCACGAGATTCCCCCCAGGTTCTCGAGGCCGCATCCTTGCGACCGCCGAAGGTATCTTGGCGGACTTTCGTCACCGAACGGAGTTACGCGCGGGGACAACTTCATCGATGTGAACGTGAAACACGTCACTCACCGTCAGTGCGGCTCCCCCTGCGGGCTGTACGCGGTGAGGAACTTGTCGCGGAACTCGTTCATCGGCCAGAGCGGCGCGTCCGGCGCCGGCGTGAGACCGTCCGTCCAGCCCCAGCTCTTGATCCGGTCGAGCACCTTCGGGTCCTTGGCGACGATCGAGATCGGCACGTCCTTGCTCGCGCCGTCGCCGACCACGACCGAGGCCGGCTGGTGGTCGCCCAGCAGCAGGAGCACCAGGTTGTCGTCGCCGTACTCCTGCACGTACGAGGTGAGGCTGTCCACGGAGTAGGCGATCGACCCCGCGTAGTCCTGCCTGATCTTGTGCGGGTCGCCGAACAGGCTCTGCGAGCCACCGGCCCCGCCCACCATCGGGCCGTAGACCGAGCCGTCACCGATCTTGTTCCACGGCAGCATCGACGGCACCGGCGTCCACGGGTTGTGGCTCGAGGTCAGCGTCACCTCGGCCAGCAGCGGGCCGCGCTCGGCCCGGCCGAACTCGTAGTCGTGGACCTTCTTCATCACGTACTGGTCGGGCATCGTCGACCAGCTCAGCTTCGGGCCGTTGTAGCCCAGCGTGTGCGAGTCGTAGACCTGCTGGTAGCCGTAGAAGTCGCCCTCGGGCCAGGCGAAGGTGACCCCGGGCTCGAACCCGACGGTGCGGAAACCGGCCCGCTTGAAGGCCGAGGTCAGCGTGAGCCGGTCGGTCGAGACGAGGCTGCGGTACCGGTTCTGGTTGTCGATCCACAGACCGGACAGGAAGGTCGAGTGGGCCAGCCAGCTCCCGCCGCCGAAGGTGGGCGAGGTCAGGAAGCCGCTGCGCGACGCGAAACCCTTGGCCGCGAGCTTCTGCTGACCGGCCCGGAGCTGCTCGATCACCGGCTGGTTGAACTCCGAGTTCTCCACCGCGCTGCGGCCGTAGCTCTCGACGAAGCCGATGATCACGTCCTTGCCGCGCAACGCGCTCAGCAGCTGGTCGTCCGGCAGGTCGCGGAAGTCGTCGACCTGCACCTCCCGTTCGAAGGTCTTGCGCTCGGCGATGTCCTGCGGAACCGCGAGCACGGTGTCGCGGGCCAGGTCGGCCGCGCTCAGGCTGGACACCGGGATGCCGCCGACGAGCTGGATGCTCATGACCGCGAGCACGATCCAGGCCATCGAGAGGGTGACGACGCCGCCGCGGGCGGGCCGGGGGTGCGCGGCGAGCACCCGGCTCAGCCGGCGCACCGAGAGGACGAGCGAGCCGATCGTGATCACGGCGAGCAGGACGGCGCCGGCGGCGACCCCGAGCGCTCCGGCCCGGCCGATCGAGTCACCGAGGAAGTTGAAGCCGTCGCGGAACAGCGTCCAGTCGAGCACCGGGTCGAACTGGCGGGCCAGCACGGCGAAGAAGCCGATGTCGATGATCTTCAGGACGGTCAGAGTGCCGAGGACGGCGCCCAGCACGGTGGCCACGATGCGGCGGGCCCGGCCGGGCAGGGCGAGCAGCAGCGCGACCGCCGGCAGCGCCTCGATCGGGATGCGGACCAGGGCGGTGAGCCAGAAGTTGCCCGGGGGCAGCCGGGTGATCTGATCCGGCATCACCAGCGCGAGGAAGACGAGGAGCGCGGCGAGGGTGGTGACCACGGCGCCGCCGACACGGCGCACGGGTTTCGGGACCGACACGGGAACTTCCTTACCACTGGAGTACGTACCTGCCATCAGGTACACGCTCGGTAAGCCCCCGTGGTTCAAGCCGAGATTACGTTGGCCCCTTCCAGCATGTCGTGGATCTGGCCCGGGCCGGCCGGACGGCCGAACAGGTAGCCCTGACCACGGTCGATGCCGAGCCGGCGCAGCGTCGTCCACTGGGCGTCGGTCTCGATGCCCTCGGCCACGGTCTGCATCTTGAGCGCCTGACCGAGCCCGGCCACGGCGTCGACCAGGGCCACGTCGTCGGCGTCGATGTCCACCTCGTCGACGAACGTCTTGTCGATCTTGATGACGTCGACCGGGAGCTGCTTGAGATAGCTGAGCGAGGAGTAGCCGGTGCCGAAGTCGTCGATCGCCAGGCGGACGCCGAGGTCGCGCAGCGCGTGCAGGGTCCGCTTGGCCGTCTCGATGTCCTCCATCAGCATCGACTCGGTGATCTCCAGGGTGAGCGAGGGGGCGTCGATGCCGGCGTCGGCGAGCGCCTCGGCCACGTCGTCGACCAGACCGGCGTACTGGAACTGCCGGGCCGAGAGGTTGACGTTGATGTGCAGTTCGGCGGCGGCCGGCGTCTGGGCCCGCCAGCGGGCGAGCTGCGTGCAGGCCTCCCGCAGCACCCAGCGGCCGAGCGGCACGATCAGGCCGTTCGACTCGGCGCTGCCGATGAAGTGGTAGGGGCCGAGCAGCCCGTCTCGCGGGTGCTGCCAGCGGACCAGCGCTTCCACCGAGAGCACGCTCTGCGTCTGCATGTCGACCACCGGCTGGTAGAGCACGACGAACTCGTTGTGCTCGAGCGCGTTCTCGAGGTCGCTGCGCAGCTGCGCCTCCTCGAGCACCGAGATCGTCATGGTCGGGTCGAAGATCGCGTAGCCGTTGCGGCCGGCCCGCTTGGCCGCGTACATGGCCAGGTCGGCGTTGCCGAGCAGCTGGTCGGCCGGCCCCTGACCGTCCTCGTTCTCCTCGTGCGCCGTCGAGGTGGCGATGCCGATGCTCAGCGAGCAGCTGACGTCCCGGCTGGCCAGCCGGACCGGCTCGCGGACGGTCCGCAGCAGCCGCTCGGCCAGCGCGGCCGCGTCGCCCGGCTCCAGGTCGTGCATCAGGATGGCGAACTCGTCGCCGCCGAGCCGGGCCAGCACGTCGGACGGGCGGACGTGCCGGCGCAGCCGACCGGCGATCGTGCTCAGCAGGTCGTCGCCCGCGCTGTGCCCGAGGTTGTCGTTGACCAGCTTGAAGTCGTCCAGGTCGAGCAGCAGCACGGTGACCGGGTTGCCGTCGACGACCGACACCGACTCCTCGAGCCGCCGCCGGAACAGCGCCCGGTTGGGCATGCCGGTGAGCGAGTCGGTGTACGCCTGCAGGTGCAGCTTCTCCTCCAGGGCGCGACGGGCGCCGACGTCGCGCAGGCTCACCACCGCGGCCCCGATGTCGGGGTCGTTCATCCAGTTGGTGGCGAGCACGTCGAGGTAGACCCACTCGCCGCCGGGGCCGCGCATCTGGGACTCGACACGCAGGCTGTGCCCGGTCGGCAGCTCCATCAGCTCGCTGAAGAACTGGTGGGCCCGGTCCACCCGGTCCTCGGGGAGCAGGCCGCTGAGCCGGGTGCCGACCAGGCCCCGGGCGGGTTGCCCGAGCAGGTGGCTGACCGACTCGGTGGCGTACTTGATCAAACCTTCGGGGCCGATGGCGATCACCGCGTCGGCCGACGCCGCGAGCATCGTCTCGGCCTGGTGCTCGGCCGCGCGCCGCCGGTCGTCGAGCGAGCGGCGGCTCTTGGCGTAGATGGCGGTCAGGCCGACCACGCAGCTCATCATCGCGACCAGCACGAAGGTGGTGCCCAGGTCGGTATGGGCCCGCAGCGGCAGCAGCACGGCGTAGAAGCCGACCGACAGCACACCGAGGAGGATGACGAACCGGGGCGTCCAGACCGCCGCCGCGCTGATCAGCAGCAGCACGACGGTGGGGACGTAGAGCATCCATCCGTCCGGGTCGACCCAGCCGAAGAGCGCCATGACCGGCAGCTCGCCGAACCACCAGGCCACGAGCCAGCGGTTGATGTCGGGCTTGCGCACCAGGCGGGCCCAGGGCAGCGGGAAGATGGCCGCCTGGGCCAGCACGGCCAGCGCCACCGGGATCAGCCACCAGCGGTCGTGCGCCTCCCAGCCGGTCGCGATCCGCAGGCCACCGATGGCCGTGACCACGGCCGCGATGCCGGCACCGATACGCAGTTGACGCGCCCAGTACTCCGCCGTGTGATCGTCCATCTCGACTCGCTGCACGGGCGCCTTGATCGGTCCCCCGTCCGGCGACCTGAGCGGAACCGATGACAAATGTCAGTGGATGAGTGAGTGCTCGCTCAGTAGAGTCGTCGCGTGGACAACAAGCGAAGACGGGTTCCCGCCATGGCGCCGGAGGAACGCCGGGCCGCGTTGATCGCCGCGACCATCCCGTTGCTGCACGAACACGGCATCGACGTCAGCACCCGGCAGATCGCCCAGGCCGCCGGTGTGGCCGAGGGCACCATCTTCGGCGTCTTCGAGACCAAGACGTCGCTGGTCGTCTGTTCGCTGATCAAGGGGCTCGACCCGCAGCCGACGGTGGACGGGCTGAACGCGATCGACCGCGCCCTGCCGCTGCGCGAGCGGCTGACCCGGGCGGCCGAGCTCGTGCACGCGCGGATGGCCGAGAACGCACACCTGACGTCGGCCGCCCGGCGGCTGATCATCGCCGAGCACGACGGCGAGACAGCGGCCCGCCTGGCCACCAATCGACTCTCCCTGCACACCGCGCTGACCGACGTGATCGCGACGGATCACGAAGAACTGCGCCGTACGCCCGCCGCAGTGGCCTCGTTGCTGCTGCTGTTCTGCGGGGCCAACACTTTCGGGCCGTTCGGCGACCCGGAGAACTTCAGCGGCGAGGAGACGGTCTCCCTGCTGCTCGACGGACTGCTGATCAGACGGGGGACTGTTTAGTGCTCATCCAACTGCTCAGGGGCTACTTACGCCCCTACCGGCGGGACATCGGTCTCGTCGTGCTCTTCCAGTTCCTGCAGACACTCGCGACGCTCTACCTGCCCACGCTCAACGCCGACATCATCGACAACGGCGTGATCAAGGGCGACACGGGTTACGTGATGAAGATCGGCGGCTGGATGCTCGCCGTCACCGTGGCCCAGATCGCCGCCCAGATCGTGGCGGTCTACTTCGGCGCCCGGACGGCGATGGCGGTCGGCCGCGACGTCCGGGCCGCGGTCTTCGGCCAGGTGCAGGACTTCTCGGCCCGCGAGGTGGGCCAGTTCGGCGCGCCGTCGCTGATCACCCGCACCACGAACGACGTGCAGCAGATCCAGATGCTGGTGCTGATGACCTTCACGCTGATGGTCTCGGCGCCGATCATGTGCGTCGGCGGCATCGTGCTGGCCCTGCGGCAGGACGTGCCGCTGTCGGCGCTGCTGCTGGTCATCGTGCCGATCCTGGTCACCGTGGTCGCCCTGATCATCGTGCGGATGCGCCCGCTGTTCCGCACCATGCAGACCCGCATCGACCGGGTCAACCAGGTCATGCGCGAGCAGATCACCGGCATCCGGGTGATCCGCGCGTTCGTCCGCGACGAGCGCGAGCAGGACCGCTACGAGGCCTCCAACACCGAGCTGACCGACGTGTCGCTGCAGGTCGGCAAGCTGATGGCGCTGATGTTCCCGACCGTCATGCTGATCGTGAACGTGTCCAGCGTCGCGGTGCTCTGGTTCGGCGGCCACCGCATCGACTCCGGCGCCATGCAGGTCGGCGCGCTCACCGCATTCCTCAGCTACCTGATGCAGATCCTCATGTCGATCATGATGGCCACCTTCATGTTCGTGATGATCCCGCGGGCCGAGGTCTGCGCCGAGCGCATCGAGGAGGTGCTCGGCACCGAGTCGAGCGTCGTCCCGCCGGCCAAGCCGGTCACCACCCTGGCCGAACACGGACATCTCGAACTACGAGGCGTCGACTTCCACTACCCGGGGGCCGAGGTGCCCGTGCTCAGCGGCGTCGACCTGACAGCCCGGCCCCGGCAGGTCACCGCGGTCATCGGCAGCACCGGCAGCGGCAAGACCACGCTGCTCAACCTGGTCCCCCGGCTGTTCGACGCGACCGGCGGCCAGGTGCTGGTCGACGGCGTGAACGTCCGCGACCTCGACCCGGGGCTGCTCTCCAGCCTGGTCGGGCTGGTCCCCCAGCGGCCCTACCTGTTCTCCGGCACGGTCGCGTCCAACCTGCGCTACGGCAATCCGCACGCCACCGACGAGGAGCTGTGGACGGCGCTGGAGGTGGCGCAGGCCCGCGACTTCGTCGAACGGATGGAGGGCGGGCTCGAGGCGCCGATCGCGCAGGGCGGCACCAACGTCTCGGGCGGCCAGCGGCAGCGGCTCGCGATCGCCCGGGTGCTCGTGCACAAGCCCGAGATCTACCTGTTCGACGACTCGTTCTCGGCGCTCGACTACGCCACCGACGCGGCGCTGCGGTCGGCCCTGACCGACCACATCGCCGACGCCACGGTGGTGGTCGTGGCCCAGCGGGTCAGCACGATCCGCGACGCCGACCGGATCGTGGTGCTCGACGACGGCCGGGTGTGCGGCACGGGCACCCACGCCGAACTCATGGACAACAACTCGACGTACCGCGAGATCGTTCTTTCGCAGCTCTCGGCCCAGGAGGCGGCGGCATGAACGACTGCACCGGAGCAAACGAAGTGGCCGTAGGGCCAGGAGTGCATGCCCAGGAGGTTCAGCTGTGACCCGGCCCATGGGAGGGCCTCCGGCCGTACGGATGATGGCCGGTCCTGCCCCGACGGAAAAGCTCCAGGACTTCAAAGGTTCCACCAAACGGCTGCTCGGCCTGCTCAAGCCGCAGCGGGTGCTCGTCGGCTTCGTCATGCTGGCCGGCGCGGTCAGCGTCACGCTGTCGGTGATCGGGCCCTACCTGCTGGGCCACGCGACCGACGTGATCTTCGCCGGGGTGGTCGGCCGGATGGTCGACGGCGACGTGACCAAGGCCGAGGCGATCGCGGCCCTGCGCGCCCGGGGCGAGAACACCCAGGCCGATCTGCTCTCCGCGGTCGACTTCACGCCCGGCCAGGGCATCGACTTCGACAAGCTGGCCCACGTGCTGGCCTGGATCGCGCTGATCTACGTCTTCGCCTGGGTGTTCGGCGTGCTGCAGGGGCGGATCACCGCCACCGTGGTGCAGACCGCCGTCTACCGCCTGCGGCAGCAGGTCGAGGCCAAGCTGTCCCGGCTCCCCCTGTCGTATTTCGACCAGCAGCCGCGTGGCGAGGTGCTGAGCCGGGCCACCAACGACACCGACAACATCGCGCAGACCCTCCAGCAGACGTTCGCCCAGCTCATCACCGCGCTGCTGACCATCGTCGGCGTCCTCGGGGCAATGTTCTGGATCTCGCCCCTGCTCGCCCTGATCGCCCTGATCACGGTGCCGGTCTCGTTCTTCGTGACCACCGCGGTCGGCAAGCGCTCGCAGCCCAACTTCGTCGCCCAGTGGGCCACGACGGGCCGGCTCAACGGCCACATCGAGGAGATGTTCACCGGTCACTCGCTGGTGCGCGTCTTCGGCCGGCAGGACGAGGCCCGGGAGACGTTCAAGGAGCATAACGACAAGCTGTACGCGTCCTCGTTCCGCGCCCAGTTCATCAGTGGCCTGATCCAGCCGGCCATGATGTTCATCAGCAACCTCAACTACGTCCTGGTGGCCGTGGTCGGCGGTCTGCGGGTGGCGTCGGGTTCGCTGACGCTGGGCGAGGTGCAGGCGTTCATCCAGTACTCCCGGCAGTTCAGCCAGCCGCTGACCCAGGTCGCCTCGATGGCCAACCTGATCCAGTCGGGTGTGGCGTCGGCCGAGCGGGTCTTCGCCCTGCTCGACGCGCCCGAGCAGTCCCCCGAGCCGGCGGCCGTCACGCTGGGGGACGTGCGCGGCGAGATCACCTTCGACGACGTGTCGTTCCGCTACCGGCCGGACAAGCCGCTGATCGACCACCTGACGATCACCGCGCACCCCGGTCAGACCGTGGCGATCGTCGGCCCGACCGGCGCCGGCAAGACGACCCTGGTCAACCTGCTGATGCGCTTCTACGACGTCGACTCCGGCCGCATCCTGCTCGACGGCGTGGACATCGCGACGATGCCGCGCGAGCAGCTGCGCGAGGAGATCGGCATGGTCCTGCAGGACACTTGGCTCTTCGGCGGCACGATCGCCGAGAACATCGCGTACGGCGCCGACTCGTTCGACATGGCCGCCGTGACCAGCGCGGCCGAGGCGGCCCACGTCGACGCCTTCGTCCGCATGCTGCCCGACGGCTACGACACGGTGATCGACGACGAGGGCTCGAACGTCAGCGCCGGCCAGAAACAGCTGATCACCATCGCCCGCGCCTTCCTGGCCGAGCCGTCGATCCTGATCCTCGACGAGGCCACCAGCTCGGTCGACACCAGAACCGAGGTGCTGATCCAGCGAGCCATGGCCACGCTCCGCGAGGGAAGGACGTCGTTCGTCATCGCCCACCGCCTCTCCACCATCCGGGACGCCGACGTCATCCTGGTCATGGAGAACGGCCACATCGTCGAACAGGGCACCCACGACACCCTGATCGCCGCCGGCGGCGCCTACGCCCGCCTCTACTCAGCCCAGTTCGCCCAGGCGGTAGCCGAGGTCGACTGAACCGGCAGCACCCGTAGTCGGAACGGCGCGCCGATCGGCCCGGCGCGCCGTCCGAACGGGGCATCGACGCCGCGCGACCCGAACACCAGGGTGATGCGGTGACGAATGAACCGAGACCCTGGCAGCAACCGACCGCACCCCAACCGCAGACGCCGGCCAGGAAGAAACCGGTCCTGATGGTCGTGCTGCTGTCCGTGCTCGGCGTCCTGGTGCTATGCGTCGGCACGACGGTCGTGCTGGGCGTCTCGGGCGCGCTTGACCCGGACGAACCTGCCGCGACGAAGCAGGCCGCCGACGTAGGAAAGGCGGCCCCGCTGGTCGGCGCCACGTCGGGCCGGGCCGCTACAGAAGGGGTCACGCCGAGCCCGGCCGTGAGCCGCACCAAGGCGGCGGCCCCCACACCGACCCGGACGAGCGCCCGGCCGGCCCGGACCAGCGCCCAACCGAAGCCGACGACGAAGAAGCCCCAACCCCGGCCAACCACCACCAAGCCCAAACCGCGCCCGACGACGACCACAAAGCCGCCGACAAAGACCGTGACACCCGGTGCGTTCTGCTCACCGGAGGGTGCGACGGGAGTGTCGAAGACCGGCAAGCTGTACCGCTGTACCCGCAAGGCGGGCGAGGACAGGGCCCGCTGGCGAAAGGCCTGATTTCTTTCGCGCACGGCGACGGGGGCGGCCGATGGCCGCCCCCGTCTTCGTTCCGTCAGGTGGTGCTGTTACTTAACGGTGGACCGCATCTGCTCGGTGAAGGCCGGCAGGGTGCCCTTCAGCGGCTCGCCGCCGACCCAGGCCCGGAGCACGACCGAGGTGCCCGACTTGAACTTGGGCGAGGCACGCCAGACGCCGTCGGCGCCGGTCTTGCCACTCCACTTGGTGACCCAGGAGCCGTTCACCCACTGCTGGACGGCGGCGGTCTGGCCGGCCCAGGAGGGCATGCCCTTCACGCCGAGGTTCAGCTGACCCTTGCTCGAGGTGCTGACCACGAAGAGCGGCTTCTGGGTGACCCAGACCGTGATCTCGTCGGACTTCATCTCCTGCGACAGGACCGCGAAGCGGGTGCCCCAGCTGATGTTGTGCGAGAAGAAGTAGTAGCCGTCCTCGTCAGCGGTCACGTTCTTGACCCACTTGAGGTCCCCACTGCCGAGCGGGGCGGCCCACAGCTGGACCATCTTGCCGGCCGCAACGGTGCCCTCGACCTCGACGGCCGACGGGCCGGTCACCTTCGTCGGCGCCTTGATCGTCGGCTTCGGAGCCTCACCGGGCTCTTCGCCACCCGGTTCCTCCGGCGTGGTGGTGCCGTTGGCCGCGATCGTGATGACGCCCTCGGTCACGGTGCCGACATTGCCCTCACCGTAGCCGGTGACCCGGATGGTCTCCGCCGGCTCCGCTCCCTCGGTCACCAGGAGCTTGACCTTGGCGACATCGAACACGGTTCCCTCGATCGTGCCCATCGGGATCGTGATCGGCGTGGCGCCCGGGTTGGTGAAGTCGTTCGCGCTCGCGGCCCTCTTGCCGTCGGACGCGCCACCCTCGAAGACCACCGTCAGCTTGGTGTCGGAGTCCGAGATGCCGGTGACGGAGCTGGTCACCTGGACGGTCTCGCCTTCCTTACCGGTCACGTTGTTGATCTCGAGATCCGGCGCCTTGTCGTCGTTCGAGATCGTCAGCGTGGACGTCTGCATGGTGTTGCTGCCGAGATAGTTCGCCGTCGCTGTGGCGGTGTTCGGGGTGGCGGTGAACTTCGCCCACTCCGACTTCTCGTAGATCTTGTCGCCGTTGACCAGCGCGACGACGAAGCCGTCGGTCTGCCCGGCCTGAATGGTCACCGCGTCGGTGCCCTTGGTCAGGAGGGTGTAGTCGCCCGAGCCCACGACGGCGGGGTCGAACATGTCCGAGGCCGCGCCCGCACCGGAAGTCATATCCGCGATGTTGTACGTGATCGGGTGCGAGCTGGCGTTGCTCAGCTTGATCGGGATCAGCACCGCGTGCGGCGAGTTGCCCTCGTCGACCGTCACGTTGTCGAACATGAAGGTCGGCGCAGCGTCGTCGTCCTTGATCGTGATCTGCGTCGTGGTGCCGGCGTAGGTCACGAAGTCCGAAGTGGTGACGATGTTGAACGTCTCGTTGTCCTCGTCGATCGTGTCGCCGATGACGTCCACGGTGAAGGTCTGCTTGGTCTCACCGGCCGGGAAGGTCACCATGCCGCTGGCCTTGATGTAGTCGAGGCCGGCAGTGGCGGTCTGGCCCGCGTCGTCCGTCTTCCATTCCACCGTCACCGGCTTGAGAGCCGGCTGACTCAGCGTCGCGGTGAAGGTCACGGCCTTGCGGCCGCCGCTGCCCTCGTCGACGCTGATCGGGATCACCGAGGCGGTCAGGTCGGCCGCGTCCATGATCACGCCCTTGGCGGTGATCGGCGTACCGAGCGTGGCGTTGGTCGGGCTGGCGATCCCGACCGTGAAGTCCTCGGCCTGCTCGTAGGTGGTGTCCGTCTTGAGCGGGATCGAGAGCAGACCCGTCGTCTTGACGGCGATCTTGTTCGTGGTGGCGGGGACGGTGACGACCCGCTGGGTGGCGTCCGCGTTGTAGTCGAAGTCGGTGCCGGCGGTGGCCGTGCCGTGACCGGTGGCGGGTGTCGTGTCCATCGACGACCATTGAGCAGTCATCGCCGTGTCCGAGCCGTGGTCTGCGGTGACGGTGAAGGAGGCGTTGCCACCCTCCATCGCGGAGGCCGCGTCAGCGATCTTCAGCTTCGGCAGCACGGCGTCGACCGCATCGTCCTTGATCTTGACTGTCGCCGTCTTGGGCGCGCCGACCGCGGGGCCGGTGGCAAGCACGGTGAGCTGCTCGACGTCCTGGCTGTCCTTCAGCCCGTCACCGAGGATCGTGACTGACCCGTCGTGGGTGACTGACCCCTTCGGAATGATCAGGTCCGTGTTGACCAGCGGGTCGTAGTCGGTCGCCGAATTCGTCGTGCCGTCAAGCGTATTGAGCTTGATGTGATAGTCAGCCTCGGTTGTCCACCCCAGTGGCAGCGCTGCGGTGACGGCCGAGGTGGTCGTGCCGTTCTTGATCGGCTCCACCACAGCAGTGGTCGAGTTCGCACCGGTGAAGGTGAAGTCCGGCGCCGCACCATCAGTGATCGTCAACAACGCCGTCGTCTGGGTGTCGCCGTTATCGCCAGTGGCCGTGATCGTGAACTGCTCACTACTCTCGTATGCCATGTCCGTCAGCGCGTCGATCGTGATCGTCCCCGTGATCGGGGTGGTCGATCCGTCGCCGAGAGCGGTCAGCGCGGGCGAGGGGGTACCAATCATGTAATCGTGGCCCAGCCCTGACACAGCCCCACCGGGACCGGGAGGGGTGCCGAGGAGCGTGTAGGTCGCGCCACCGTTACCCTCGTAGCTGTAGTTGATCGTGATCGTGCCACCCTCGGCCGCCGTCGTGTTGGCAACCGTCAGGGTCAGATCGTTCGGCGCGGCCATAGCCGGCGACGAGTAAACGAGTGCGGGCGCAATGCCGATGGCGATTGCGACGGCGGCGGACATCGCCGTCCGCACGGACTTCTTGCCGAACAGCGCAAGCGGAACCGAGCCGCTCTTGGCTGCATGGGCTTCTGGGTAGGCCATGTGTTTCTTTCTCCTTCGGCGGCTGGGCTGCCTCCGGCTGGGAGGCCCCTGGCTTTGCGTCCCCGCCTTGCGGCGGGTTTGCCTGTTCGGGTACCGCACCGATGGGCGGCTCGGAGGGACCGGCGAGGGCCGGCCGGGACGGGCCCAAAGCCGAAGAAGATCCGGCTTTGAGGCCGTGCTTTCCGTAATCTAACCGGCCTATCGCCTCGTTAGCGGCGGAACGCTTGTTTCGGCCTAAATCGGCTCAAGTTGCTAAACCACCACCCGTACGAGCACCGAAACGACCAGCTCAGAACGCAGGAGGGCTGACGCGGCGACGGCGGAGGGCGGGCCCGACGAGCCAGGGCACGACCCCGACGGCCAGCAAGAGCGTCAGGAGCGGTAGCTGCCACCACGGTGAGAGGGCGCGGGCGGGTGGCGTGATGGGAGCCGCAACCCACGGGCGGGCCGATTTCGACCAGGCCAGGAAGGCGTCGCCGATGGGGGCGAGGCCGAAGGCATAGCGCTTGGTCCAGGGGGTGGCGAGGGGAAGGCCGGCCACCTCGCCGAACTGGGCCAGCCCGTGCGCCAGCGACTTGTCGCCGTGCAGCCGGGCCGCGCCGATAGTGACCACCGTCGCCGAAAGGCTGACGCCCAGGACCAGCGGGCCGGAGTCGACGTTGGCGGGGCCGTCGGTGCCGGTGGGGTATTCGCGGACGGCGGGGCCGAGGCCGAGCGGCGCCGCGAGGAACCAGGTGCGGAAGCGGGCGTACTGCTGGCGGGCGAACGCCGGGTCGATCTCGGTCAGGAAGCGGTTGACGATGCTCTGCGACGTGCCCTGGGCGCCCGAGGTGGGCGAGCCCGTCTCGGCGTCGGCGGTGTGCGGCATCAGCTGGGTGGCCGGGTCGAGGCGGGCCTGCACGTTGGCCAGCCAGCGGATCACCGTGACGTCGTACGCGGGGGTCAGCAGTTTGTCGTGCAGGCGCAGCGAGGCGATCGCCACCGTCGAGTCGACGGGCCAGGACTGGCCGGGGTAGGCGGCCAGGAAGGGGGTCGGTGAGGCGTCGAAAGCCCTGGCCAGGGCGGCCGAGTCGGTCTCGAACGCCCGCACCTCGGCCGGATCACGCGACGACGCCGGCTGCAGGCTGAGGATGCCGCCGCGCAGCCAGTTGAGCCAGCCGCGGTAGAAGACCCCGTACGGCAAGGGCATGTCGCCGGCGAACGGGGCACGCGCGGCGTCGGTCGAGAGTTGCGCCAGCGCCCACCGTGACGCGGGAAGATCGGCCTGGTCGACCGCGGTGAGGCCGTACAGCGCGTACAGGAAGAAGTGGCCTTCGGGGAAGAGTTCCTGCGCGTCCTCGGCCGCCCCCGACTCGAGCTCGTGACGAACAAAGGCCAACTGACGCCGTACGCCCGAGTCGCCGTCGGCCGGGGCGACCAGCCGGACCACCGCCAGGGCCGCGGCGGCAGTGATCGCGACGGCGAGCAGCAGTCGCAGGATCTTCGCCACCGGCCGAGCTTAGTCAGCGGAACCAAGGTGCACCCAGCGTGAGCGCGGCGCGTCGATCTCAGCAACTTGCCAGCGGATAGTCCTGGGGAATTCACCTACCTCGTGCCATGCCGCCCAAGTTGGTCTGGTGGTCACGTCAGGGACACCCGAAGGTCGCCTGGGGCTGATGGCGTGAGGTCGACCAAGCATCAACGCATATTGGAGTGCGCATTTATGAATGCCCCGCTCTTCAAAAAGGCATCCCTGGTTCTGGCGGCGGTCGCCGTCGTCGCAGTGCCGTCGGTCGCTCTGGCCGGCGACGCGCACCAGGACAACACCTGGGCCGCCAAGCAGGCGATCAAGGGCGGTCAGGCTCGCAACGTCATCCTGCTCATCGGTGACGGCATGGGCGACAGCGAGATCACCATCGCCCGCAACTACCAGGTCGGCGCGGCCGGCCGTCTGGCGATGGACAAGCTGCCGATGACCGGCGCCTACACCACGTACGCGGTGCAGAAGGCCGATCCGTCGAAGCCGGACTACGTGACCGACTCGGCCGCCTCGGGCAGTGGCTGGGCGACCGGCCACAAGACCTACAACGGCGCGATCTCGGTGCTGCCGAACGAGAAGCCGGTCCCGACGATCCTCGAGCTGGCCAAGGCCTCCGGTTACAAGACCGGTGACGTCAGCACGGCCGAGCTGCAGGACGCCACCCCGGCCGTGCTCGGCTCGCACGTGATCAGCCGGGACTGCAAGGGCCCGGACGCGATGGCCACCTGCGCCGTCAACGACAAGGTCAACGGTGGCGCCGGCTCGATCGCCGAGCAGCTCGTGCAGACCAAGCCGGACCTGCTCCTCGGTGGCGGCAAGCAGTACTTCGACCAGACCGTCAAGGCCGGCAAGTACAAGGGTCTGACCGTTTCCCAGCAGGCCCAGGTGAACGGCTACCAGGTCGTCACCGACGCCGCCGGGCTGGCTGCGGCGAGCCCGAACAAGCCGATCCTGGGCGCGTTCGCCAAGAACAACATGGACCTGGAGTGGGTGGGCCCGAAGCCGACCCGCACCGGCACCGACCCGGCCAAGTGCGCCGTGAACACGGCCCGTACGGCTACTCAGCCGCACCTGGTCGACATGGCCACCAAGGCGATCGACGTGCTCGACAAGCAGACCAAGCACAGCCGTAAGGGCTTCTTCCTGCAGATCGAGGGCGCCTCGATCGACAAGCAGGACCACGCGGCCAACCCGTGCGGCCAGATCGGCGAGACCGTGGCGTTCGACGCCGCGATCAAGAAGGTTCTCGACTACCAGAAGTCGCACCCCGACACCCTGGTCGTCGTGACCGCCGACCACGGCCACACCAGCCAGATCGTCGAGGCGGCCACCCTCGGTTACACCGCGACGCTGGTCACGGCGGACAACGCCAACATGACGATCAGCTACGCCACGGCCGACATCGCCGGTTCGCAGCAGCACACCGGCACCGAGGTGCGGATCGCCGCCGGCGGCCCGCAGGCGGCCAACGTGCTCGGCGTGACCAACCAGACCGACCTCTTCTTCACGATGAGGCGGGCGCTCGGTCTGCGGTAACCAACCGCAAGGCCAGGGCCGGGCATCGGTCCACCGCCTGACGTGCCGCCGGTTCCAGAGCCGGCGGCACGTCCGGCGTTCCGCGCACGATCGGGTAACCCCAGTCGTCCTCGGCCAGCAACTCGGGCAGCAACTCGGCGCACAGGCCCCGCCCGTCGCAAGCAGTCCAGTCGATGTGCAACCGGCTCACAGCCGTACCTCCGTGGCCAGGCAGCGTCCCGCGAGATGGGCGGCGACGTCCGCGTCGAAGGCGCGCATCGCGCTGTGGATCAGGCGGGCCGTGCCGTCCGGGTGCCGGCAGGCGCCACGCCCGGTGACCAGCCGGGCCAGCCGGTCGACCTCGGCCGGCAGACCGGGGCGGGCCCGGCGGTGGGCCAGGTCGGTGAGGGTGCTCGCCAACCTCGGCAGCCCGTTGATGCAGGGGCCGCACTGCCCGGCGACCTGGCCGGCCAGATAGCCGGCGATCCGGGCCGTCTCGACCAGCCCGCACGCGCCGACCGGCAGCGCCACGATCACCCCGGCGCCGGGACCGGAGCCGTACGGCGCCAGCGCGGCCCGGCTGACCGGCAGCGCGGGGCCGGCCGGCACCCACCCGCCGTGATAGCCCCCGACGAGCACCGCCGAGAGGCGATCGGTGGGACCGCCCGCGGCGGCGATCAGGTCACCCAGCGCCACGCCGTAACCGGCCTCGATCACGCCCGGTGAGCCGACCGCACCACTGACCGTGGCCAGGAACGTGCCCGGCTCGTCGTAGGTGCCGGCCGCCCGGAACCAGCCCGGACCGTAGCGGGCGATCAGCGCCAGATGCGCGAGCGTCTCGACGTTCTGCACCAGGGTCGGCGCCCCGCCCGGCCCGGAGGAAGTGATCCGCACCAGCTTGTCGGCCGGCACCGCGGCCCGACCGGCCACGGCCACGGCCGCCGCCGACTCCTCCCCCGCCACGAACGCGTCCGGCGCCGCTACCAGCGTGACCGGCACTCGATCGAGCCCGGCCGCCCGGCGCGCGTCCAACAGTGGCCGCAACGCGCGATGGGCGGCGACCGGCGCATAGAGATAGGCCTGGGGCGCACCGAACGACACCAGTTGCAGGCCGTCGAGGACCAGATTCGGCTGGTACGCCAGGAGCGCGCGATCCTTGCCGCTGGCCGGCTCGCCCTCCGCGCCGTTCGCGATCACCACCGCCGGACGGCCGGCCGCCGCGACCGCGGTCAGCTTGCGCCACACCGGAAAACCGCCTCCGCCCCGCCCGGTCAGCCCGGCGTCGCGGGCCATCCCGACCACCTGGCTGGGGTCCATCACCGGCATCCGGCCGTAGTGCGACAGGTGGCTCTCGAGCCGCCCATCAGTGCCGCCGGCGAGCAGCCGGCGCTGCACGACACTGCCGGTCGGGGCCTCCGCGACGCTGGTCATCGGACCTCCTCGAGGACGGGACTTTTCTGCAGGCGCGGGCTGACCTGGCGTCGGGCGCGCTGCGGGAAACGGCTGAAGCTCGGCGAGACCCGCCCGGCGACGGCGGCCAGGACGGTCGCGGCGCAGACGGCCGAGATCGACCAGAGCCAGACCGTGCCGTTGTCGGAGCCGGTGCCGAGGCCGTGCATCAGGGCGACGGGCCAGCTCAGATAGGCCAGCCAGTGGACGATCCGCCAGACCCGGGCGCCGAGGCGGTGCCGCAGCAGGCTGGTCGCCACGATGGCGATCAGGAGGTCGAAGGCGACCGTGCCGAGGCCCTGCCAGACCGGGCGGAAGTTGCCGGCGAACGGCAGCACCAGGTCGAACACGCGGAGCTGGGCGTACGGGTCGAAGAGCAGACTGAGCACGTGCCCGGCCAGGAAGACCACGGCGAGCAGGGCGGCGTTGCGGTGCAGCAGGTTCACGGCGAAGCGGGGCAGGCCGAACGCCGTACGGCCGCTGCGGGCGCCGATGCCCAGCGCGACCACGACGGTGAGCAGCACCAGCGAGATGACGCCGCTGCCCCGCCCGAAATACCAGAGCGCGTCGGTCATGAGGAGACTCCCATGCCATGCAATCCTGGCCCGACGACCGCTGCGCTCACTCCGTTGCAGTCGGTCATGGCCAGCCGCCCAGGCGCAGCACGCCGAGGTCAGGGGTGACGAGCCGGCTCGGCGACCGGCCGAGCAACTCGGTGGCGCCCTGGCCGCGGACCATCGCGGCGGTGCTCAACGTGTTGGCGCGCAGGCACGACGAGGCGGCGACCGAGACCGTACGCCAGACGACCGGCGCCGGACGGCCGGTGCGCGGGTCGACGATGTGGTGCAGCAACTCGCCCGGGCGGCCCCAGGTGCGCGAGGCGGTGCTCGAGGTGGCCAGGCCCGCGCCGGACGGAAGCCGTACGGTGCAGTGCGGATCGCCCGGCCTGTCCTGCACCAGCACCCGCCAGCCGCCGTCCGCCCCGGGCCCGGCGGTGGCGATGTCCCCGCCCAGCGCGACCAGCGCGCCGACGCCGAGCCGCACGGCGACCAGCATGGCCGCCCGATCGGCGGCGGCCGCCTTGGCCGTGGCGCCCAGATCGAGCAGCACCCCGTCGGGCACGGTCAGCTCGCAGTCGCGCAGCCGCACCGAACGCCAGTCCGGCGAGTCGAAGACGCGGACGGCCGGGGCCACCGCGCGGCCGGTGATCGCGGCGAAGTCCCGGTCGTAGCCGAGCCCGCACAGCGCCGCACCCACGGTCGGATCGACGTCGCCACCGGTCTCGCGGGCCGCCGTCAGGGCCGCCTGCACGAGGTCGGCCAGCAGCGGGCTCACGGTGACCGGCGCACCGCCGGAGCGACAGGCCGCGCGCAACTCGGAATCCTCGCGGAACCGGCTGCAGGCCCGGTCGACGGCGTCCAGCTCGGCCCGGACCAGCGCCTCGGCCTCGCCGATCAGCGCCGGGTCGGTCACCACGACCCGGGCCACGGTGCCCCAGACGCTCCACTGTGCCGTGTCCGCCCCGACCGGCAGGGTTTCGATCAACGGCATGTCAGGACCCTCCGGACGTGGCGGACTGGCCGCCGCTGCTGCTGCTGCTGCCGGAATCGCTGTCGTTCTGCAGCGTCGTCGAGTCGTCCGTGGTCGAGGAGGTCGAATCGTTGTCGGAACTGGAAGTCGCTGATTGATCGGTCGTGGTGATCGATGACGCGTACGCGGTCGCGGCCACCGCGGCGGTGCCCGCCGCGCTCGCCACCACCAGGGCGCCGGTGATCAACGCGGCTTTACGCCGGCCGGTCTCCCGTTTCATCCCCTGCCTCCGTTCGTTGCGGTCCCACTGGTTGACACCTCAACAACCATGCGGGTTCCGCCTCGCCCAGGGCTGTGCCTCTCCTTGGCACTTCCTGTGAGCTAAAGGAGGCCGTGCTCCATCGCCGTGGTGACGGCGGCGGTCCGGTCGGCCACGTCGAGCTTGTTGAAGGCCCGCAGCAGGTGGGTCTTGACGGTGGCCTCCGAGATGAAGAGCGCCTTGCCGATGTCGGCGTTGGTCTTGCCCGTCGCCACCAGGCGCAGCACCTCGGTCTCGCGGGCCGACAGGGCCGGTGGGGCGGGCTTGCGCACCTGGCGGACCAGGGTCGACGCCACGCTCGGGGCCAGCACGGTCTCGCCTCGGGCGGCCGCGCGGACCGCTTCGGCCAGTTCCGACGGCGACGCGTCCTTGAGCAGATAGCCCTGGGCGCCGGCCTCGATCGCCCGCAGGATGTCGCGGTCCGACTCGTAGGTGGTCAGCACCATCACGCGGACGCCGGGGGCCTTCGCGACGATTTGCTCGGTGGCCGAAACGCCGTCGCCGCCGGGCATGCGCAAATCCATCAGGACGACGTCCGGCCGTTCTCCGACAGCCAGCGAAACGCCCTCCGGCCCCGAGGACGCCTCCCCGACAACGGTCAGATCCGGCTCGGCGTCGAGCATTCCCCGCAAACCGTGCCGGACGACCGGATGGTCGTCCACGAGCAGAATCCGGATCACGCCGGCACCTCCATTTCGATCGTCGTGCCGGTGTCCGGATCGCTGCGCACGATCAGCGTGCCGTTCACCTGCCCGGCCCTCGATCTCATGCCGGCCAGCCCGAATCCGTCGGCGTCGCCCGGGACGAAACCGCACCCGTCGTCACGCACCACCAGGCGTACCGAGGACGGGGTATAGGCCAGCAGAACGGCCACCTCACGGGCCGACGCGTGCCGCCGCACATTGGTCATCGCCTCCTGCGCGGCTCGCAACAACACCACTTCGACCGCCGTGGGCAAAGCCCTTTCCTCGCCGCTGACCCGGAACCTGCCGGCCACCCCGGATTCCTCCTGGAAACGAGCGACCTGACGCCGTACGGCGGCCGGAAGGGAACCGGGGGCGGGCGCCGACGGTGACATGGCCCCGACCAGAGAACGGGCCTCGGCCAGGTTTTCCCGCGCCGTCCGCACGGCCAGCGCGAGCCGTTCGTCGCGCATCTCGGGGTCGACGGCCTGCAGCAGTGTGATGATGCTGGTGAATCCCTGCGCGAGCGTGTCGTGAATTTCGCCCGCCAGCCGCGCCCTTTCCGCCTCCCGGGAGAGCCGATCGATCTCGGCCCGGCTGCTCTCCAGCTCCTCGATGAGCCGGCGCCTTTCCTTGCTCTGCTCGATGACCCGGACGATCCAGAATCCGAGCCAGATCCCGGCCGCGCCGGAAATCACCGCGATCACCAGATCGGCGCCGGCCATCGAGGGCCGCAGGACCAGATCCGAGAGGGGCAGAACGGCATTGGCCGCGATCACCGCGACCGCGGCCACCCGCAGCGTGGCGATCATGAAGATCAGCGGGATGACGCCGAAGAGCAGCCAGTTCGCACTCGGCACGGCCGAGACCGCGACGGCGAACAGGGTCAGTTGCACGATCAGCAGGACGGGGAAGTTTCCGTCCCGGCGAATCAAGCGGCGCCCGGCCACGAAATGCACCACCGCGATGCCGGCGATCGCGGCGACCGAGATCAGCCGGGCCCTGAGGCCGAAATCCGTGGAGGCGAGGACCGCGATCGCCACCGCGACCGCGATCACCGCCAGATAGATGTCCCACAGCGTCGAATACCGGTTGTATTCGTCGGTCGGCGAGGCCGCGGGCGGTGTCGTCGTCACCGATCCGACCGGGACCACCGGAACGTCATCAGGCACAGCACCAATCCGACCACACACCACGCGCCGAGCACCAAGGCGATACGGCCGAGCTCCCATTGACCGGCCGCCTCGTTGACCCGCATGCCGTCGGGCAGGAAGACGTACCGGAAGCCCTGGGCCATCCATTTGACCGGGAAGATCGACGCCACCGTGATGAGCCACGACGGCAGCTGGATCACCGGATAGATGAAGACGCCCGAGATGAACTGGAGGGCGACGACCGGCACGTTGAGAATGGCGCCGGCCGTGCGGCCGTTCTTGACGATGGCGCTCACCGCCATGCCGAGCAACGAGCAGGCCACCACCGAGAGCACGAAGAGCCAGGCGAAAGTCAGCCAGTGCGACGCGTCCGGCAACGACATCCCGAAGACGAGCGCGCCGACCGCGATCAGCAGAACCGCCTCGGCCACGGCCAGGGCGAAGACCAGAAGCAATTTCCCGAGAATGTACGAGGTGGCGCTGATCGGTGTGCCGTGCAGGCGCTTGAGGGTGCCGTCCTCGCGATCGAGGGCCAGCCCCGAGCCCATCGTGACGAAAGCGGTGGTGAGAATCCCGTACGCGAGCATGCTGGCCGAGAAGACGTGGCTGGCACTGACTCCGGGCTCGTCGTAGGAGTCGGTGAAAATGGTGCCGAACAGCAGCAGGAGCATGGACGGGAAGGCGAAGGTGAAGACCAGCGCCGTCCGGTCCCGAAAGAATTGCAGCAGCTCGACGTGGCCGCGGCTGACCCCCAGGGCGATGGTGCTCATCGGTGCGCTCCGATCAGGGTGAGATAGGTGTCCTCGAGCGTGGGCCGGGTGACGGTCAGCGTGCTGAGGTCGGCATTGTCGGCCACCAGCCGGCGGATCAGCGGCGTCGGATCGGTCAGCTGCTCGGTGCGCAGCTGCCCGTTCTCGCGCCAGGTGATCCGCGAAGCGGCCGACGCGCGCCCGCCCAGCGCGGCGGGAGTGCCCTCGGCGACGATCTTCCCAGCGGCCAGCACGGCCAGCCGGTCGGCCAGCGCCTCGGCCTCCTCGAGGTAGTGCGTGGTCAGCAGGATCGTGGTGCCCTCGGCGGCCAGAGCGCGGATCAGATCCCAGAAATGCCGGCGCGCCTCGGGGTCGAACCCGGTGGTCGGCTCGTCCAGGAAGAGCAGCTCGGGCCGGCCGACGATGCCGAGCGCCACGTCCAGCCGGCGGCGCTGACCGCCGGAGAGCGTACGGATCCGGCTCGTGCTCTTCTCGGTCAGCCCGACCAGGTCGATCACCTCGTCGGCCGGTCGCGGGTCGGCGTAGAAGCCGGCCACGTGCCTCGCCATCTCGCGGACGGTCAGGTCGGCCGCGTCGTCGCCGTCCTGCAGCACGATGCCGATCCGGGCCCGCCAGTCCTTCCCGGCCGTTCCCGGGTCCGAGCCGAGCACCCGCACCTGGCCCGAGTCGCGGCGGCGATGCCCCTCGAGGATCTCGGTGGTCGTGGTCTTGCCGGCGCCGTTCGGGCCGAGCAGCGCGAACACCTCGCCGCGGGCCACGTCGAGATCGATGCCGCGGACCACCTCGTGGCCCCGGTAGGTCTTCGTCAGACCTCGCACCTCAATGGCTGTCATGCCATTGATCGTGGCCTTTACGCCCCGGTCACTGGGACGACCGGGTGGAGGTCAGCGGTTGTCCACCGATCGATGGACAGAGCCGTTACTCCCAGCGGAATCTGCGGGCGGCGGCGGTGACGAAGACGACCGCCCAGGTGCCGAGGCTGAGCCAGATCGAGAGCGGGACCGAAGCGTCGTGCGAGAGGGTGGCGCGCAGTGCCTCGGCGTGCGCGGCCAGCGGCAACAGGAACCAGCCGACCGGGCCCAGGTCAGGGGCGGCGAACATGATCCCGCCCGCGGCCAGCATCAGCACGTAGATCAGGGTGGCCGCGGCCGTCGTCGTCTCGGGTCGCAGCACGCTGGCCAGCAGCAGAGCCAGGCCGCTGTACGCCGCCGTCGCGAGCACGGTGACGCCGAGCGCGGGCAGCAGCTGGCCGAAGTGCGGGCGCCAGCCCACGACGACGCCGACCAGCGCCAGCGCCAGCAGCTGCACGACGATCAGGCCCAGCACCGCGGAGGTCTTGGCGAAGAGCAGGCCGGGCCGGCTCAGCGGCGAGGCGCCGAGCCTTTTCAGAACGCCGTAGCTGCGCTCGTAGCCGGTGGTGATCGCCTGGCCGGTGAACGCGGTGGACATCACGGTCAGCGCCAGGACACCTGGCACCACGAAGGCGAGCCGATCGTCGCCGGGCACGTTGGTCGCCTCGGTCAGCCCCGCGCCGAGCAGGACCAGCAGCGGTACGCCCATGGCCAGCACGATGGCCTCGCCGCGGCGCGCGGTCAGCGTCAGTTCCATCCGGATCTGGCTGGCCACCACGCTGCGCATCGGGGCCCGGCCGGGGGCGGGGGCGAAGACTCCGCTCATGTGTGGGCCTTCTCCCCGGCGGTGAGGGCCAGATAGACGTCTTCCAGAGTGCGGCGGCGGGTGTTCACGGCGGTGACCTGGGCGCCGGCTCCGGCGAACCAGCCCAGCACGTCCGAGATGATCGCCGCGTCCAGCGCGCCGGTGATCGCGTACTCCCCCGGGGTGGTCTCGACGACCTTGAGATCGGCCAGCCGGCCGTCGGGCACCAGCCCGGCATCGGCGCGGACCTCGAGCAGGTCGATGCCGGCGGCCGCGGTGAGCTCGGCCGGGGTGCCGGTGGCGGCGACCACGCCCGACCGCATGATGACCACGTCGTCGGCCAGGCGCTCGGCCTCGTCGAGCAGGTGGGTGGTGAGCAGCACCGACACGCCGTCGGCGCGCAGCTCCTCGATCAGCCGCCAGGTCGTGTGGCGGGCCTCGGTGTCCATGCCCGCGGTGGGCTCGTCGAGGAAGACCAGCTCGGGCCGCCCGACCAGGGCCACCGCGAGGGAGAGGCGCTGCTGCTCGCCGCCGGAGAGCCGGCGCCACCTGGTCCGCTCGAATTTCCGCAGGCCGAGGCGGTCGAGCAGCATGTCGACGTCGAGCGGGGTGGCCGCGAAGGAGGCGAACAGGCGCAGGATCTCGCCGGCCGTGGCCCACGGGTAGACGCCGCCGGACTGCAGCATGATGCCGAGACGGGGCATGAGCTCGTCGTGGTCGGCCATCGGGTCGAGGCCCAGCACCCGGGCGACGCCGCCGTCAGCCCGGCGGAAACCCTCGCAGACCTGCAGGAGGCTGGTCTTGCCGGCGCCGTTGTGGCCCAGCAACGAGAGCACCCGGCCGCGTGGGACCGACAGCGACACACCGTCGACCGCGATGGTGTCGCCGTAGCGTACGACGATGTCGCGTACCTCGACCGCGTCGTCAGTCATCCGCCCGCCTTGCTGTTGGTTGGGTGCGGTCCCACTTTACGTGCCGCCCCCGGGGCTCACTTTTCGGGCGCTTTGTCCTCCGGAGGCGGCGGGTGCGGCCCAGCTGACCCGGAGCAACGCGGGGCTGACCGCCCGATCACCGGGCCACGATTAAGGTGCTCGCATGAGCGTGGTGGAGATCTACACCGACGGGGCCTGCGCGCCCAATCCCGGCCCCGGCGGCTGGGGTGCGGTGCTGCGTTACGGCGCCAAGGAGAAAGACCTGTGCGGGGGCACCGCGGAGTCGACCACGAACAACCGGATGGAGCTGATGGCGCCGATCCGGGCCCTCGAGACGCTCAACCGGGCGCCGATGACGGTGAAGCTCTACACCGACAGCATCTACGTCCGCGACGGCATCACCAAGTGGCTGCCGCGCTGGGCCGCCAACGGATGGCAGACGTCGGCCAAGCAGCCGGTCAAGAACGTCGACCTGTGGCAGCGGCTGGACGCGGCCGTCCGCCGGCACGACGTGCAATGGCACTGGGTCAAGGGGCACGCCGGGCACCCCGAGAACGAACGGGCCGACAAGCTGGCCACCCGCGGCATGCAGGAGGCGGTCGCCGCGGGCGAGGTCGTCGGCGGCGCATGATCACGCCCTTCACCGTCCCGGTCACTCCCGCTGCCGTCGACGACCTGCGGGAAAGGCTGAAGCGGACGCGCTGGCCGTCCGCCTCGCCGGTGCCGGGGTGGTCGCAGGGGACGCCGCTTTCCTACCTGCAAGAGCTGTGTGCGTACTGGGCCTCGGAATACTCCTTTCCGGCGGCGGCGGCCCGGCTCAATCGGCACCCCCAATTCCGTACGGAGATCGACGGGCTCGGGATCCACTTCGTCCACGTACGGTCGCCCCGGCCGGACGCCGTCCCGTTGCTGATGACGCACGGGTGGCCAGGGTCGGTCGTCGAGTTCTCCGACGTGATCGGGCCGCTGTCGTCGGCGTTCCATGTGGTGTGCCCGTCGCTGCCCGGCTACGGCTTCAGCGATGCGCCGACCGTGGCCGGCTGGGGCGTCGAGCGGGTGGCCGACGCCTGGGCCGAGCTGATGTCAGGCCTGGGTTATGCGCGGTTCGTCGCGCAGGGTCACGACTGGGGGACGAGCGTCAGCACCCAGCTGGGGCTGCGGCACCCGTCGCGGGTGATCGGGCTGCACCTGATGCCGCCGCTGGTCGCGCCGGACGACTCGCTCGCGCCGACACCCGTCGAACAGGCCGCCCTCGACGACCTCACGGCGGCTGCGGACGGTGACGGCTACTCGTCCGTCCAGGCGACCAGACCACAGACCATCGGGTACGCGTTGGACGACTCCCCGGCCGCGTTGTGCGCCTGGATCGTCGAGAAATTCCACGCCTGGACCGACGGCGACGTGCTGACCAAGGATCAACTGCTCGACAACCTGATGATGTATTGGCTGCCGGGGGCCGGGGCGTCGGCGGCGCGGTTCTACTGGGAGAGCTTTCCCGCGGTGCAAGCGATCTTCCGGGGCGCTCCCGGCGGGGCACCGGAGGTCTCCGTACCGGTGGGGTGCTCGATCTTTCCGCGCGAGAATCCGCGGCCGTCGCGGCGGTGGGCGGAACGGCGATTCACCGACATCCGCTATTGGAACGAGCCCGCCCGGGGTGGTCATTTCGCCGCGTTCGAGCAGCCTGGTTTATTCGTGGAAGAGGTCCGGGCCTGCGTAAAGGCGCTGACGACTTAATGGTTGAGCCGTTTAGCTAATTCGATCGGGGTACGCCGAACGGGCCATAGCTACCGGTCGATAAATTTCGAAACAATAGGGGCATGACCGCGCCCGGCGACCTTGTACTGATCTTCATCCTGCTGGCTCTGTTCGTCGGTTGTTCCGCCTATGCGGCGGGGCGGCTGCACCAGCGCTATCAGCTGAGGCAGGATCGCGAAGAGGCGTACCGGGACGGTTACGAGACGGCCTCCAGCAAGGTGTTCAGCCTGGCCGTCCGGGCCGTCGTGCCCAAGCGGGCCCGCGGGGCGGCCTCGGTCCGTTCCTCGGCCGGTCGCCGCGCCGCCGCGGATGCTCTCGCGGCTCAGTCGGCCGATGCCGGCGCGGCTGCCTCCGACACGCCCTCCGAACTCGAGCGCGAGGGGCAGGCCTCGCGCAGCGTGGATCCGGGGCGCGCGGTACGCCACGAGGGCGTCACGCCCTCCGCTCACACGGCTCCCGCCCCGCCGGAAGACCTCGCTCCCGTCGTGGTGCGCCGGCAGCCCACCCAGCGCCGTCCGCCGGAGTCGCCGGAGCCCGGCACATCCTTCGGATTCCCGGCCCCACCGCCGCCACCCCGGAACACGGTGGCCGAGCCCAGCGCCGTCGGTGGCGTGCACTACCAGCCCCTGCGAGACCCTCGGCCCGCCGACGGTTCCGGCCCGGTGCTCGGCCGCCGCCGCGCCCCGGAGCCCGCCTCGGCTGAGGGTCCACGGTTCGGGGCGTCGAGCTCCATCCCTCCCGAAGAGGGCTCGCCGGACGACATCACGGTGGATGTCGAGTCGCTGGAACCCCCGTCGGGCGGCAAGCACACCGTCCCCGACGAGCTGGTGCAGGCGGCCACCTATCGCCTGCCGCCCGACCGGGTCTTCCGCGCCCGGGTGCCCAACAGCACGCCGCTGCCCGAGGAGCCGACCACCAACATCCCCGTCCAGAAGCCTCGCCGCTCCTGACCCGAGTTTGTCGTACCCCCGCCGTAGGGTCCTCGCCTGGTCGCCGCCGACCCGGCCACGTTCCACCTGCCCCGCGAGTCCGACATGCGCTTCAACTGGGTCGAGGCTCACCTGTCCCCGCTCGACGAAGACCAGATGACCGACCTGGTCCTCGACGCGTGGCGCATGGTCGTCCCCAAAAAGGTCTGGTCGGCCTACCTCCCCCGGCCGGCCTGATCCTCCGGCTCGCGCAGCTGGTCTTCCGGCTCGTGCAGCTGCTCGACGATGTCGGCCGGTGAGAGGTCCCGGTCGTTCTCGGGGTCGGCGCCGGCCAGTGGCGTGCGGGCGATCCCGGCATAGACCTCGGCGATGGCGTCGAACAGGTCCGGGCTGAGGCCGGCCGCCTTCTGAGTGGCCGCGACCTCGCGCATCTCGCCCACGAAGCGGTGAGCCTTGGTGGCCGATCGAGCCACCCCCGCGCTGTCGGCCAGCCCGTTGCGCTCGAGGTCGGCCAGCACCTCGTCGAGCACGCCGTTCGCGCCGGCCGTCCGCATGGCCTGCGTCACCAGCGCCACCAGCCCCTTGTAGACGCTGCCCGTGCACATTTTGAGCGCACTGGCCGACCCCACTTGATCACCGACGACGACTGCCTCGATCATCCCGTTCCAGGGCAGCCCGGCCACCAGCCCGGCCTCCGCCCCCGAGAGATAGAGCCTCGCCCCCGGCTTGACACTCGGCGGCGGCCCCGAGATCGATCCGTCGACCACCCGCAGCCCCGCCAGCGCTTCCACCACCCGGCCCATGGTCCCCGGCGACACCGCGTTGAGATCAGCCACTACCAGCCCTTTGGCGCCGGCCTCGCGAGCTGCGGCCGCGATCGCCTCGGCCGTCTCGACAGCGGCGTCCGGCGGCGTCACCGAGAGCACCACGTCTGCCACCGCGAGCACGTCGGCCAGCGTCGGAAGCACCTCCAGCCCGGCGCCAGCGGCGAGCCGCGCCGTCCGGCTCGACCGCCCGTCGAGCGTGGTGACCACCCGGGCGCCTCCGCGAAGCAGGGCCTCCCCCAGCCCCGAGCCCATGAATCCGGCACTGACCAGCGCAACGGTCGGCATCGCCGCCCCCACCTTCAAGATCCGCACAGGTAGCTGACAGCTCCAACCTAAGCGAGCCTGGTTGGCTGTTCTCGGCACCGGCCCTCAACTCTCACAAGTTCCCGGCCGAGCCGCACCACCCGCCCCGGCTCTCCGACGTCACTGGTGGCGGGTCCGCGGCCGTGCCCCGGCCCGGCCCCACACTCACGCCGACCGGGCGCCCGGGGCACGGCCGCCCCAACGTCCGGCCTGTGGATATCTGCGTTTGCCCGCCCCGCAAAGCGTAGGGTCGTCCCCGCCCCGGGCGGGCGGGCAGGCTCCGGCGCCAGTTCCACTGCCAGATCGGGCGCGCGGCCGCGAGCTCGGCGCGAATGTGGGCTGTGTGCTGGGCGGACGCACTGTTGTCGATGTCATACTTGGGCGTCCAGTCGCTGAAAGAGCTCGGAGCGTTATGGCCGTCGACGATGTGACTGTTCGCCGGCCCACGTTGACTCAGGTGGCGGCGCTGGCCGGGGTGAGCCTCAAGACGGCTTCGCGGGCCCTCAACCAGGAACCCAACGTGGCCCCTTCCACGGGGCAGCGGGTGCAGGATGCGGCCGATCTGCTGGGCTACCGGCTGAACGGGATCGCCCGGGAGCTGCGCCGGGGGGCCACGTCCGCGCTGGTCGGGCTGGTCAGCGGGGATCTGACCAACCCGTTCTACTCGGCTGTGGCCAGTGGCATCGAGCGGGAGCTGCGGAAGCACGGGCTCTTGCTGATCACGGCCAACAACGACGAGGACGCCGTCCTCGAGCGGAGCCTGGTCGACGCTTTCCTCGAGCGACGCGTCCGCGCTCTGCTCGTCATTCCCAGCGCCGACGATCATGAGTATCTGGCCATCGAGGGCAACCGCGGGGTTCCGTTCGTGTTTCTCGATCGTCCGCCGGACGGGCTGGCCGCGGATGCGGTGTTGATAGACAACGCGGGCGGGGCGCGTTCGGCCGGGGAGCATCTGCTGGCCGCGGGTCATCGGCGGATCGCGCTGGTCGCCGATCTGGCGCGGATGGCGCCGCAGCGGGGGCGGATCGACGGGTTCGTGGGGGCGATGCGCGCCGCGGGCAACGACGCCTGGGAGCCGTATGTGCGGACCGACGTGCACGACGTCCGCCACGCCGAGCGGACCGTCCGCGATCTGCTCGCCCTCGACCAGCCGCCGACCGCGATCTTCACGACCAACAACCGGCTGACGACCGGGGCCCTGCGGGGCGTACGCGGGCTGGCCGATCCGCCGGCGCTGGTCGGGTTCGACGACTTCGACCTGGCCGACGTGCTCGGCACGACCGTCGTGGCGCACGACATGACCGCTCTCGGGCGCGAGGCGGCGCGGCTGGCCTACGAGCGCATCAGCGGGCACACCGGCCCCGCCCGGACGATCGTGATATCCACCTCTATCATTGCCCGCGGCTCCGGCGAGCGACCGCCGAGATAACGCGTGTGTGCGGTGCGCGCCGGTGACGCACCACAAATGAACACAAGCGACAGACAAGAGCCTGCGGTACGGACGGGAGGCGCCCGAAATATCCCCTGCCCGCGCTGCCTTCGGTCCCATTTCGACGGTCTTGAAAGCGGTAGCCCCGCCGACACGCCGAGCGACACCATCCCGTATGGCCGCATTGATGCAGGTCAAACGATTTTCCACTCAGGTTACGACATGGGTCGCACGTAACGACACGGAAACAGCCGTTGACACCTGTGCGGTTGAGGCGGCACGGTACTCCCCAATCGCGTGACAACGATGTCAATATCTCGATGGGAGACAGATATGCGCCTCCAAACTCGGCGAGCCGCGCTGGCCGTCGTCGGTGTCGCCGCGCTCCTGACCGCCGGGGCCTGTGGGTCCAGTGACGACGGCGGCAGCGGGTCCGGTTCGACCAAGGTGGAGGTCTTCACCTGGTGGGCCGACGGCGGCGAGAAGGCCGGCCTCGACGGCCTGGTCAAGCAGTTCGGCACCGACTGTGCCGGGCAGACGTTCGAGAACGGCGCGGTCGCCGGTGGCGCCGGCGCCAACGCCAAGTCGGTGCTCGCGTCCCGCCTGCAGCAGAGCGACCCGCCGGACACGTTCCAGGCGCACGCCGGCGCCGAGCTTCAGGACTACATCAACGCCGGGCAGGTCGAGGACCTCAGCGCCGACTACGACTCGTGGGGCCTCAAGCAGGCGTTCCCGCAGGGTCTGATCGACAACCTGACGGTCGACGGCAAGATCTACTCGGTTCCGGCCAACATCCACCGCGCCAACGTGGTCTGGACCAACAAGAAGGTCCTGGCCGACGCGGGCATCACCAAGGACCCGACCGACCTGGCCGGCTTCATCGCCGACCTCGACAAGGTCAAGGCCAAGGGCATCAAGACCCCGCTCGCGGTCGGCAAGGACTGGACGCAGCTCATGCTGTTCGAGTCGGTGCTGATCACGGACCTGGGCGCCGACAAGTTCACCGGCCTGTGGACGGGGGCGACCAGCTGGGACGACCCGACCGTCACCAAGGCGATCAACGACTTCAAGCAGCTGCTCACGTACACCAACACCGACCGTGACGCTCTCGACTGGACCGACGCCGAGAAGCTCGTCATGGACGGCAAGGCGGCGTACCAGCTGATGGGTGACTGGGAGGCGGCCGACCTGGACGCCAAGAAGTTCACCGACTACGGCTACTTCACGTTCCCCGGCAACGGCACCACCTTCCAGTGGCTCGCCGACTCGTTCGTGCTCCCCAAGGGCGCCAAGAACGCCGAGGGCACGAAGTGCTGGCTGAAGACCGTCGGCTCGGCCGCCGGCCAGAAGGCCTTCAACACGGTCAAGGGCTCGATCCCGGCCCGTACGGACGCCACGCCGGCCGACTACCCGAAGTACCAGCAGGCCGCCATGGCTGACTGGAAGTCGGCCAAGCAGGTTCCGTCCTGCGCCCACGGCTCGGCCTGCTCGCAGGGCTGGCAGGGTGCCGCCAACTCGGCTCTGGGCGCGTTCTCGACCAACCAGGACGTCGCCGGGCTGCAGAAGGCTCTCGCCTCCGCCGCCGCGCAGTTCGTCAAGAAGTAAGTCTCAAAGTCGCCAGGGCGGGACGGCTGTCAGCCGTCCCGCCCATGGTGCGTAACGAGGAGCCCTGAAAGGAGGCGATTCCAAGAAATGCGCCGACTCCGGCACTGGGGACCGGGCCTGCTGTTGCTCTCCCCCTCGCTGATCCTGCTCGCCGTCTTCGTCTACGGCCTGATCGCCTGGACGACCAAGGTCTCCGTCTCCGACGAGCACAACGCTCTGGGGTCGAAGGGCTTCGTCGGCCTGGAGAACTACACGAAACTCTTCACCGACGACATCAACGACCGGTTCACCCACTCGCTCAAGAACCTGCTGCTGTTCACGGTGGTGTTCCTGGTCGGCTCGATGTTCTTCGGCCTGCTCTGGGCGTTCATCCTGGAACGCGGACTCAAGGCCGAGGGCTTCTTCCGTACGGTCTACCTCTTCCCGATGGCGGTCTCGTTCGTCGCGTCCGGCGTGGTCTGGCGCTGGCTGATGAACCCCAACAAGGGCGACAACGCGGGCGGCCTGAACGCCGTACTCGGGGGGCTGGGTCTTGATTTCGCCCAGAGCACCTGGTGGACCAACCCGAACTGGGGCATGGCGTCGATGGCCGTCCCGGCGATCTGGCAGCTGTCGGGCTATGTGATGGCGTTGTTCCTGGCCGGCTTCCGGGGCATCCCGCAGGAGCTGCGCGAGGCCGCGGCCATGGACGGCGCCTCGACCTACCGCTTGTACCGCAACGTCATCTTCCCGCAGCTGACACCGGTCGCGCTCTCCGCACTGATCATCCTCGGGCACATGTCGATGAAGATGTTCGACCTGATCATGAGTGTCTCGGGGCCGCAGTGGCTGACCGAGGTGCCCGCGATCTACGTCTGGCAGACGCTGCTGACCAGCGACTACGCCAAGGCCGCGGCGATCTCGATCATCCTCCTGCTGCTCGTGGCCATCGTCATCGTCCCGTACCTGATCTACACCAACCGGGCGGAGAAGAACTCATGACCGCACTGCACCGGAGTCAGCGAAGCGTCCGTAGGGCCAGGAGGGCATGTAAGGGGAGCTCGGCATGACGACCCTCGCGACTCCGCCTCCCAGTGTTGAGACGCCGGCCCCGAAGGCCAAGCCCCCGCGCTCGTTCGGACCGGGTTCGATCATCAAGTACGCCCTGGCGTTCCTCTTCCTGATCATCGTGCTGATGCCCATGTACGTCCTGATCGTGACCAGCTTCAAGTCGGGCTCGGACATCGGCGTCACCAGCCAGTGGAACCTGCCCGAGACGTGGACCATGGCCTCCTGGGACAAGGCCTGGACGGCGCTGCGACCGTCCTTCATCCGCACCTTCGAACTGGCCATCCCGGTCGCGATCATCTCGTCCCTGATCGGCGCGGCCAACGGCTTCGTCCTGTCGCGCTGGCGCTTCCCCGGCGTCGACGTGGTGTTCACGCTGATCCTGTTCGGCATGTTCATCCCGTACCAGGCCGTCATGATTCCGCTCCGCGAGATCGTCACCACGATCGGCATCCCGCCCGGCATCTCGACGCTGGTCTTCGTGCACTGCGTCTACGGCATCCCGATCTGCACGCTGATCTTCCGCAACTACTACGCCACCACGGTCCCCGAGGAACTGATCGAGGCCGCCCGTGTCGACGGCGCCGGCCTGCTGCGCACGTTCGGCTGGATCATCCTGCCGATCTCGATGCCCGGCTTCGTGGTCACGGTCATCTGGCAGTTCACGTCGGCGTGGAACGACTATCTGTTCGCCATCTTCCTGTCGAACACCAGAAATGGTCCGATCACGATCGCCCTGAACGCTCTGGCCGGGGCCCAGTCCCCCGACTACGCGGCCTCGATGGCGGGCGCACTGATCACGTCGCTGCCGACGCTGATCGTCTACATCCTGCTGGGCCGCTGGTTCATCGGCGGGCTGATGGCCGGCTCCGTCAAGAGCTGAGGCAGGCTCGCTCCGGCAGCGCCGGCACGGGTCTGGTGGAGGCCGGCACGGGTCTGGTGCAGCCGCGAAACGCCGGGCCGGTCAAGAGTCGGCGCCGGGTCCCCGGTACGCCCGAACGGCGTGCCGGGGACAACGCATTCCGCGGCACGTCAATCGACGGTTATTGATTGTGGTGGCCACCGTTTCGCGCAAGAGCCCGTCGTGGCCTTTCTCGAAGGTGGCCGCGGCTTCGAGGGCGATGACGGTGCCGACATCAACGAGGGCGAACTTCTCGGCATCGGTTTTGTGATCTTCAGCCGCAAGCGCCATCCCTAACCCCCACCCGCCCTGGGGAACGGAAGAGAACCTACGCCCTGTCAAGGCGGTTGGGAGGGTTATCCACAGGGGGCCGGCCCTGTGGATTCGTCGAGCGGCAAGCACGTCTCCGTGACTAGGGTGCCGCGACGAGTTCACCGCCTACGCGGCAACGCAGCCCGCTTGCTGCTGTTCGATGGCGAGAGCTGGTCTGGTGCGCGCTGCGGGCGGGGCACGAGACAGGACGATGCAGATCGACTGGCCGAATTGTTCGCTGTCGAGCCGTCGGGACGGCCTGAGCCGGTGGAGCGGGCCGGGCGGTGGAGCGGGCCGGCGGTAGAGCGGGCCGGGCGGTGGAATGGGCCGGGCGGTGGAATGGGCCGGGCGGTGGAATGGGCCGGGTGGTCGGGCGCGCCCTGGCCGGCGCGATCGAGTTGGTCGCGGGGCTGGGACGGGCGTTGGGCGCGCTTTTGGTGAATGCCGAGCTGGGGAGCGGGACGAGCGGATGACGATTCGGTCAAATCACCCGGGAGAGTGAGGCCCGGAAGGGTGATCAGCTCTAGGCTCGGGCACGTGACCACCGAGGACGTGCGGCTGCCGCGCACCGGGCCCAGCTATGCCGATCGTATGGCGTACGCACGCCAGAAAGACTCCGCCGAGGATGAGCGCCGCACCCGGGTGAAGCTGCGGGTCACCGCTCTCACGCTGGGGTGGGCGGTCATCGTTCCGCTGCTCGTCGGCTATGGGATCACGGGGCGTGAACGCGAAGCCAACGTGCTCTCCGTGGCGGCGTTGCTCACCGTGCTGCTGCCGTTCGTCTCGGCCGTTCTGGCTACGCACGGGCGGCGGTTCGGGCTCGGGGCGGCGTACGTCGTCCTGACGCTCCTGATGGTGCTGCCCGCCGCGTTTGTCGCCCGGCTCGGCTGAAGAAAGGCGGGACGGGTCGCTCAGCTCGGCCGTTGAGGGCAGGATGGGCGGATGGCGGAGAAGGGCGAGGAACGGGCCGGGGTCGCGCTGACCAACCTCGATCAGGAGCTGTTCGAGGGGGCGGGCGCCACCAAGCGGGATCTGGTCGACTATCTCGACGCGGTCCGCGAGCAGATCTTGCCGGTGCTGCGTGATCGGCCGTTGTCGGTGATTCGCCTGCTGCGCGGGCAGGAGAAGTTCATGCAGAAAAACCTCCCCAAATACACGCCGGAGTGGGTGCCGCGCACCGTGGTGTGGGCCGAGGCTTCGCATCGCGAGGTCACCTACGGTCTGTGCAACGACCGGCGCACGCTGCTGTGGTTCGGCAATCAGCGCGCCCTCGAGTTCCATCCGGCGCTGATGCTCGCCGGCGATCACCACCCGACCCACCTGATCATAGATCTGGATCCGCCCGAGGGCGGCGGCTTCGCGAAGGCCGTGGCGGCCGCCCGGCTGGTGCGGGAGGCTCTGGCCGGTGCCGGCATGGCGGGCGCGGTCAAGACCAGTGGCGCCAAGGGGGTGCACGTCTTCGTGCCGCTCGACGGCAAATCCGGGCCCGAAGAGGTGGCCGCGGCGACGCGGGCAGTGGCCGTGCGGGCCGAGCGCCTCGATCCCGAGCTGGCCACCACGGCGTTCATCCGGGGCGACAGACACGGCAAGGTCTTCCTCGACGCCACCCGCTCGGGTGGCGCGACGGTCGCGGCCACCTACAGCCCGCGAGCGCGTCCCGGCGTCCCGGTTTCCTTCCCGGTCGCCTGGGACGACCTCGACGACGTGACCCCGGCCGACTTCACCATCAAAACCGCACCCGGCCTGCTGACGGGCCGGGATCTCTGGGCCGACGCCATGCCCGGGCCGCAGGCGCTCGACCAGGGCCTGATCGACGAGGGCCGCACCATCCCGGTCGCCCGGGTGCAGGCCATGCACGAGGGCAAGCGCCGCGCCAAGGCCCGCCGCGAGGCCGGGGAGTCAGGCTAGGGCCAGCAGCTGGCGGGTGTGGCCGGGGAGCTCGACCTCGGCCAGACCGGCGAGCAGGTCGCGCAGTGGCAGCGGCTGGTCGACCAGCACCGCGCCGCCGGAGAGCAGCAGGGCCGGGACGGGGGTGTCCAGCTCGGCGTCGCTCAGGGCCCGGCCGTCGGTGAGGGCGCAGAGGGCTTCGCCCTGGCGGCGGATCCGGTCGCACAGGCCGGGCGTGCCACCGGCTCGGACGATGATGCGGTCGAGCGTCCACGGGTCCTGCGACGAGCGATTGTCGTACGACGCGGGGGAACCGGCGGCGACGGCGGCCACCGCGCTGATGGTGAGGACGTTGACCAGGGTGACGTGGGCCAGGATCTGGTCGGTGGTCCATTCGCCGGGTGGCGGCGCGGACGGGGAGCCGGCTGTGGCCGCGTCGAGCAGGGCTCGGTAGGCGTCGGGCAGCGCGGTCATCGGACGGCCTTCGGCTGCATCGTCCACGGCGCCTGCGGCAGGGTCTCGCCGGTTTCCAGCAAAGACTTCAAATTGGCCAGTACGGCGGGCCAGCCGCGCGAGATGCCACCGAGCATCTCCTGGTTGGCCAGCTTTTCGTGGGTGACGGTCAGGCGCACGATCTCCTCGTACGGCTCGACCAGGAACGTGACCACCGACGGTTCACGCTGCCCGGCGACGGCGGGATCGTCGTCGAACGTGATGACCAGCCGGGTCGGCGGCTCGGCCTCGATCACCTGCCCGACGACGTCGACGGCGCCCGACCCGTCGGTGCGGCGGTGCTCCCAGGCCGAGCCGGGCTGCCAGTCCGAGACGTTGGCGTGCCCCCAGTAACGGGCGGTGAGGTCGGCATCGGTGAGCGCCTGCCAGACCTGCGCGGCGCCGGCTCGGATGTAGGTGACGTAGACATAGGTCGGCACGGTCGTCATGGCGTACTCCTCGGCCTGGTGTTTGATGGCACTGAGCGCTTGCAGGCGGGGCCGGTCGAAACCGGAGATCCAGCGCTCCTCGATCTCGTGGATCGGCACCGGGTTCAGGTAGTGCAAGCGCTCCCGGCCACGCCGCACCACGGTCACGAGGTTGGCCCGTTGCAAGAGGTCGAGATGCTGGGTGACCGACTGACGGGCCATGCCCAGCCGCTCGCACAGCTCCCCCAGCGTCTGCCCGTCCTGCTCGCGCAGGCGGTCGAGCAGGAGCCGCCGGGTGGGGTCGGCGAGCGCCTTGAAGACCGGGTCCAAGCTCACGCCGAATTATGCAGGCAAACGCCTGCATGTTGTCAAGACACCAGGTCGCGCCAGAACGGGACGGTGGGGCGGGCCAGGGTGGGCGCGGGAGTGCCGAGGCCGAACTCGCGGTGCAGCCAATCGATGAGGTCGTTGCCGTAGGAGACGATGTCGGTCTGGTAGACGGACAGGACCGGGTGGCCGGTGGTGGCGGCCGGCAGATAGCGGTGGGAGTAGACCGGCACCAGCCGCGGGGCGATCAGCAGGTGGGTGCGCGCGGCCGCCACAGCCTGGTCGGCCTCGGCGGGGCGGGGACCCCAGCCCTCGTACCAGAAATCGTTGGACGTGACGTCGAACAGCACGCCCTCGACCGGCCAGGCCAGGCGCTCGCGCAACGCCTCGCGGTCGGGGCCGCGCCAGTCGGGCCAGCCCCGGCCGGCGGGCAGGCCCGCGGCGAGCAAGGCCCGGTGGTCGGCGGCGAAGGCGAACCCGAACTCGTGCTCGATCACGGTGAACTCCGCGTCGGTCAGGCCGGGGGCGAGGGAGAAGCGGCCGGAGCCGGCCAGCAGTTCCGCGGCGGTCACCCGGTCAGCCTATCGGCGGGGATACTCCATGTGGTGCAGCCGGGTAGTCGGGAGGCGTCGATGGAAGTGTCCGCAGCGGGACGACGCGCCGGGCCCAGCTCCGGAAATAGCGTCCCGGTCATGAAGAGATTTCTGGCTCCAGCAGTCACCCTGGTCGGTGTGCCGGCAGGTCTGACGGTCACCGGCGGCAGCATCAACACCGTCTTCACCCTCTCGCTGGCCTTCTGGCTCGCCGTCCTGGCCTACTTCGGACCGAGATTCCCGCGTACGGCGCTGGTCTCCTCGCTCTTGATCGTGATTGCCCTGCGCGGCTCCGACCTGATCGGGTCGGGCTGGGCCTGGCCGGCCAGCGCCGCCTTCGTGGCCGCCGTGCTCGCCGGGCACCTGCGCTTCGCGGCGGCCGCCGGCACGCTCACCCTGCTGTATGGGGCCACCTGGGACAGCTTCGTCGTCCTGGATCATGGCGCCGAGTGGACACTCGTGCACGTCGGGGGCGAAGCATTGTGGCTGGCCGCCGTGCTGGCCGCCGCCGCGGCCTTCCTGAGCACCCGCCGCTGGCAGTCCGAGATGGCCCTGCGCCTCGAACAGGACCAGCACGAACGCGACCTGGACGCGCGCCGCCGGCGGGCCGAGGAACGGGTCGGCATCGCCCGCGACCTGCACGACGTCGTCTCGCACACGCTGGCCGTGGTGGGCGTGCACCTCAACGTGGCGCTCGACGCCTTCGACACCGACCCCGAGGAGGCCCGCTCGTCGCTGCGGCTGGCCCAGGACGTCCGTGGGCAGGCCATGACCGATCTGAAGTCGCTGGTCGACGTGCTGCGCGAGGGCGGGGCGCCGGCGATCGCCGAGCCGGCCGACGGGCTGGGCGGTCTCGAACGGCTGGCCGAGCAGGTGCGCGGGGCCGGGCCGGCGGTGTCGCTCAACGAGTTCGGCGAGCGGTCGGGCGTGCCGGCCGCGGTCGCCACGGCGATCCACCGGGTCGTGCAGGAGGCCCTGACCAATGTGGTGCGGCACGCGGGCGCGACCCGGGTCGTGGTCACGCTGCGCTACGCACCGACCAGCGTCGTGGTGGACGTGCAGGACAACGGGAACGGCGCCGGCCAGGTCGTCGACGGCAACGGCATCGCCGGCATGCGGGAGCGGGTGGCCGCGCTGGGCGGGGCGCTCACGGCGGGTGCGGGCAAGACCGGGTTCACCGTACGGGCGACCATTCCGATCACTGCTCTCTGAGGGGCTCGCTCAGATGATCTCCGTTCTCCTCGCCGACGACCAGCACCTCGTGCGAGCCGGGTTCCGCAGCCTGCTCCGGCGGGACAAGGGCATCACGGTCGTCGGCGAGGCGTCGACCGGGGACGAGGCCGTGCGGGCCGCCCGCACGCTGCGCCCCGACGTGATCCTGATGGACATCCGGATGCCGGGCATGGACGGCATCGCCGCCACCCGCGAGATCCTCGCGTTCGCGCCCGAGACCCACGTGATCATCCTGACCACGTTCGAGACCGACGAGTACGTCTTCGCGGCGCTCGCGGCCGGGGCGAGCGGCTTCCTGACCAAAGAGATCGGCCCGGACGGGCTGCGCCAAGCTGTGCGCGTCGTGGCGGCGGGCGACGCGCTGCTCTCCCCCAGCGTCACCCGGCGGGTGGTGGGCCAGTTCGCGCACCGCCCGGTCGCGGCGGCGGGCGGCGACCGGCTCGCGGTGCTGACCGAACGGGAACGCGAGGTGGTACGTCTCGTCGCGACCGGCCTCTCCAACGACGAGATCGCCCGGGAGCTGGTGATCAGCCCGCTGACGGCCAAGACACACATCACCCGGGCGATCGGGAAATTGGGCGTACGCGATCGGGTGCAGTTGGTGATCATCGCGTTCGAGGACGGGCTGGCCGGGCCGCTATCGTGACGAAATGCAACGGATCCTGGTCTACGGGGTGACCGGCTCCGGCAAGTCGACCCTGGCGCCCCGCGTCGCCGAGCGGCTGGGCCTGACCTATCACTCGATCGACGACCTGACGTGGGAGCCCGGCTGGGTGGCGGTGCCGGAGGCCGAGCAGCGCGACCGCATCGGCCAGGTGCTGGCCGGCGACGCGTGGGTGATCGACTCGGCGTACGGGATGTGGCACGACCTGGTGCTCGACCGGGTCGACCTCATCGTCGGGCTCGACCTGCCCCGGTGGCGCTCGCTCGGCCGGCTGGTGCGGCGCACCGTCACCCGCATCGTGCAGCGCACCCCCATCTGCAACGGCAACTACGAGACGTGGCGGGGATCCCTCTTCGACCGCGAATCGATCCTGGCGTGGCACTTCCGGTCGTTCGCCCGCAAACGCCGCCGGATGCGGCTATGGAACTCGAGCCCCGACTTCCCGGAAACGGTGCTGCTGCACTCGACGACCGAGGTGGAACGGTGGCTCGCCGCACTGCCCCGGGTGGACAGCCGCACCTGACATCTCTCTAGGTGTCAGCCGTTCATGCGCGTCTGAAAGACGGTGCGGGCTGCGGGCTGCGGGGCGCCCGGCCGGCCCGGCGTCGATGGCGTTCTTCCGGCTGGACATGGCGGTAGCCAGAGCGCGCTGTTCGCATTGGCGACCGGCCTTTTGAGATCGATCGTCGGGCAAGAACGCGAAGGGATTACGAGCAGCCATCTTGGTGGGGTTCGCCGTAGGGGGAGCCTGCCAGCCCACCCGCCCGGGGGTCGGCACGATCCTATTGCTTGCTGAAGTGAGTTAGACGGTTATCCACAGGCCAGGTGGACGACTTCGGTCACTACGGCTTCTCCGCCGACCTCGACAGTGCCGCCGGGGCGGGCGGCGGCGATCACGGTGGCCGGAATCCCCAGGGAGTCGCCCATGTCGACCGCGATCTCGCGGCCGGGCATGGCGGCGGCGAGGCAGGCCGTGCTGTTGGCGTTGGCCACTTCCTCGGGGACGCCGATCGCGGGGGCGAACATCCGGGCCGCCAGCCGGCCGGACCAGTCGGGCGGAGTGTGCACATAGCAACCGAGCAGGCCCAGCCGCTCGCAGGCGTCCCGCAGCTGGTCGAGGTCGGGCGTCATTGCAGCCAGCGCCGCCCGCGACTCGACCGGCACCAGCAGCCGCCAGCGCCCGGTCGAGGCGGCCAGTACCCCCACGGGAATCCCCAGCGACGGCCCCCGACCGCGCCGCCCGACCGACCCAGCACCACTGCCCGGCGTCGCTCCAAACCCACCGCCCGGCCCAGCGCCGCCCGACCCAGCACCGCCCGGCGTCGCTCCAAACTCACCACGCAGACCCGGGCCGCTGCCACCGGCCGTCTCGGTCTCCTCGCCGTCGGGCGGCCAAGCTCGCTCGGCCACCGGCAGCCCAGGACGCTCGTCGCTCGCCGGCCCATCCTCCCCGTCACCGACCGATGTGGTTTCGGCGCGACCGGGCGCTGTGGTTTCGGCACGACCGGGCGACGCGGCATCCGTGCGACCGCGCACGACCGGTCGGACCTCGCCGGGCGCCGGGGCCGCGGCGACAGCGGGCGGCGGGTCGACGGCCAGGCGCGGGAGGAAGGTGGGGAAGCCGAGCGCCGGAAGGACCTCGGATTGTTCGGCTGTGGTGGCCAGGCGCAGGGTTACGGCGGATTCCTCGAAGACGGCGTGGATGCCACCGGTGACCCGGGCCGCGAGGAGGCGGCCGGCGATGCGGAGCGTCACCCTCAGGTCGGGGACGCCGGAGCGGGCGGCCAGGAAGGCCAAGGCCGCGACCGTGCCGTGGCCGCAGGCCGGGAGTTCGCCGGCGGCGGTGTAGAAGCGCAGGCCGACGACGTCGCCGTGGCCGGCGACGAGCACCGCGTGGGAGGCGCCGACCCGGGACGCCAGGCGGCAGCGGGACGGCAGGTCGGGTGGGGCGTCCGCCTCGCAGAGGACCGCGGTGGGGCTGCCGCCCCGGCCGTCGCGGCGGCAGGCGTGCACAAGAGCGATGTCCACGGTGCCCCCAAGCCCACGGGTGCGCCCGAGAATGGCGTCTCGAGAAACGCACACTTCTGAACACGTGAAGCATAGATCACAACCGCCCGGACTGACCATATAGCGAGGCAGAACGGGAAACAAGGGGTGCATTGACATCGATGTCAGTGGCTGCGCGATTGTGTGCGATCCGGTCTTGCCCATTGATTGATTTACAGGTAACGATGTGTCGCGCACGTTACGTGGACGATTGAAGGAGGCCGCATGCGCCGACCACGGTGGATAGTCGCGGTAGTGCCCCTGACAGTGGTGGGAGCGATGATGATCGGGACGCCCGCGCACGCGGCCGCGCCCGACTTCGCGTCCTCGTTCGAGACGGGTCAGCCGCAGCCCGACTGGACCGACACGACCGAGCGGGGCAGCGGCGTCGACGGCGACGTGGCCGTGGGCATGCCCGGCAGCCTCCGCGGCCGCGTCACGGCGATCGCGGTCAACGCCGAGCCGAACGCCAACGAGGGCGCCACCAACCTCAACGACGGCGACTCGGCGACCAAGTGGCTGGTCGACACCCCGACGAGCTGGGCCCGATACACGCTGGACGCGCCGGCCGAGGTCGTCAAATACGCATTGACCAGCGCCAATGATTCTCCCGAGCGCGACCCCAGCACGTGGACCCTCCAGGGCTCGGCCGACGGCACGACGTGGACCACGGTCGACAGCCGCGAAAGCGAGACCTTCGACGACCGGTTCCAGACCAAGACGTACGACGTGGCCACGCCGGGCAGCTTCAAGATCTACCGCCTGAGCATCGCCGCGCACGGCAGTGGCAACCTCACCCAGCTGGCCGACCTCGAACTGGCCGACGCCAACACCACCCCGCCCGCGGAAGGCCCGATGCAGAGCCGCCTCGGCAGCGGACCGGCCAGTTCCCCCACGGCGAAGGCGAATGCGGGTTACACCGGCGTCAAGGCGTTCCAGATCGCGGGGCGCCACACGACCGAGGGTCGCGCGTACGCGTACAACAAGGTTTTCGACACCGATATAAACGTGAAGGACGACACCGAGCTCAGCTATCTGGTGTTCCCCGAGTTCAACCGGACCGACCTGAGCAACCCGGCCACGTACACCGCGGTCGATCTCGCCTTCACCGACGGCACCTACTTGTCGCAGTTGTCGGTGAAGGATCAGCACGGCTTCACGCTGACGCCCACCGGCCAGGGCGAGTCGAAATCCCTCTACACCGGCCAGTGGAACCTCAAGAAGAGCCGGATCGGCACGGTTGCCCGGGGCAAGACCATCGACCGGATCCTGGTCGGTTACGACAAGCCGAGCGGCCCCACCACGTTCCGCGCCTGGTTCGACGACATCACGATCGGCGAAGTAGCCCCGGCAGCGCCCAGGGCCAACCTTTCCGCGTACGCGGACACGCGCCGGGGAACGCAGTCGAGCGGTGACTTCTCGCGGGGCAACAACTTCCCGGCGACCGCCGTCCCGCACGGTTTCAACTTCTGGACGCCGGTGACCGACGCCGCCTCGACGAGCTGGCTCTACCAGTGGTCACGGCAGAACAACGCGGCCAACAAGCCCACGATCCAGGCGTTCTCGGCCAGCCACGAGCCCAGCCCGTGGATGGGTGACCGCCAGACGTTCCAGGTGATGCCGTCGACCGCGCTCAACCCGTCGCGCACCGCGCGGGCGTTGCCGTTCAGCCACGACAACGAGGTCGCCCAGCCGTACTACTACGGCGTCACCTTCGACAACGGGCTCAAGACCGAGCTGGCCCCGACCGATCACGCCGCCCTCTACCGGTTCACCTTCCCCGGCGACGGTGGCAACCTGATCCTCGACAACGTCAACAACAACGCGGGCCTGACGATCAACGCCGCCGGCAATGCGATCAGCGGCTGGTCCGATGTAAACAGTGGCGGGTTGTCGGCGGGCTGGACGCGCATGTTCGTCTACGCCACGTTCGACGAAAAGGTGACTGCGAGCGGCTCGCTGGCCTCGGGCAACCGGCCGTCCACCGGCTACGTCAGCTTCGGCGACAAGACCGTGACGATGCGGATCGCGACCTCGCTGATCAGCGTGGCCCAGGCCAAGCACAACCTCGACCTCGAGATCGCGGCCGACGCCACGCTCGAGTCGGTGCGCGACAGCGCCCAGAAGCTGTGGGACGCCAAGATGAAGACGATCGAGGTGGAGGGCGCGTCCGAGGATCAGCTGGTCACGCTCTACTCCAACCTGTATCGGTTGTTCCTCTACCCGAACTCGGCCTTCGAGAACACGGGCACGGCCGCGGCACCGGCCTACAAGCACACCGTGCAGTCGGCGGTGACCAGCCCGGCCAGCACGCCGACCGAGACCGGGGCGCCGGTCAAGGACGGCAAGGTGTACGTCAACAACGGGTTCTGGGACACGTACCGCACCACCTGGCCGGCGTACTCGCTGCTGACGCCGAAGACGGCGGGCGAGATGGTCGACGGGTTCGTCCAGCAGAACCGGGACGGCGGGTGGATCTCGCGCTGGTCGTCGCCGGGCTACGCCAACCTGATGGTGGGCACCAGCTCGGACGTCGCGTTCGCGGACGCGTACCGCAAGGGTGTGAAGGGTTTCGATGCGGAGGAGGCCTACGCCGCAGCGGTGAAGAACGCCACGGTGACGCCGCCCAACCAGAACGTCGGGCGTAAGGGGCTGGCCAGCTCGATCTTCAAGGGCTACACCCCGAGCGACGCCACCGGCGAGGCCATGAGCTGGGCCATGGACGGCTACATCAACGACTTCGGCATCGCCGGCATGGCGGAAGCGCTGGCCGAGAAGACCGGCGAGAAGCGGTACGCCGAGGAGGCCGAGTACTTCCGCAACCGGGCGCTGAACTACGTCACCATGTTCGACAAGTCGGTCGGCTTCTTCCAGGGCAAGAGCTCGGCCGGGGTGTGGCGGCAGCCGCCGGGATCGTACGACCCGCGGGTCTGGGGTTACGACTACACCGAGACCAACGGCTGGAACATGGCGTTCCACGTGCCGCAGGACGGGCAGGGGCTGGCCAACCTCTACGGCGGCCAGGCCGGGCTGGCGAAGAAGCTCGACACGTTCTTCGCGACGCCCGAGACGGCGACGTTCCCCGGCTCGTACGGTGGCACGATCCACGAGATGCTCGAGGCTCGCGACGTGCGGATGGGCCAGTACGGCCACAGCAACCAGCCGTCGCACCACATCATCTACATGTACGACTACGCCGGTCAGCCCTCGAAGACGCAGAAGCTGGCGCGGGAGGCGTTGTCCCGGCTCTACCTGGGCAGCGAGATCGGCCAGGGCTATCCGGGCGACGAGGACAACGGCGAGATGTCGGCCTGGCAGGTCTTCACGGCGCTCGGCTTCTACCCGCTGCAGATGGGCTCACCGGCGTACGCGGTCGGGTCGCCGCTCTTCAAGAAGGCCACGGTCAACCTGGAGAACGGCAAGAAGATCGTCATCAACGCCCCTTCGAATTCCGACCAGAACGTCTACGTCCAGAACCTCAAGATCAATGGCGTCGCGGCCGGGACCTCGATCCCCCATGCGGCGCTGGCCGACGGGGCCGTGCTCGACTTCGCGATGGGCCCGAACCCGTCGACGTGGGGGGCGGACGCCCCGCCGGAGTCGATCACCAAGGGCAGCGCGGTGGCCAACCCGCTGCGTGACCTGACCGGGCCGGGTGCGGGGACGGCCTCGATTCCGGCGCTGGTCGACGACACCACGGCCACCGGGGCCACCGTCACCGGCTCGTTCGACTACCAGTTCGCCAGTGCCGGTGAGCAGGCCACCTTCTACACGCTGACCTCGGGCGCGGCCAGCGGTGCCGATCCGGCGTCGTGGCAACTGCGCGGCTCGTACGACGGCACGACCTGGACGACGATCGACACCCGCTCGGGCGAGACGTTCTCCTCGCGGCTCCAGACCCGGCCGTTCAAGATCGCGTCGCCCGGCCGGTACAAGCACTACTCGCTGGTCGTCGAGGGGGCGCTGGCCGAGGTCGAACTGCTCGGGCACCCGGCGCCGGCCTGCACGACGACCATCGCCGATCAGGTGACCGGGGCGCTCACGGTCAGTTCGGGCGTGACCTGCCTGGCGCCCGGCTCGTCGGTGACCGGGCTGGTCACCGTACGCAAGGGGGCGTCCCTGTATGCCACGGGCGCGACCCTGAAGGCGGCGCTCACCGCCACCGGCGCGGGCACGGTCTCGCTCCTCGGCACCAACGTGACCGGCGCGGTGACGACCACCGGGTCGGGGCCGGTGGCGATCGAGGGCTCGACGGTCCGCGGGTTCGTCACGCTGACCACCGGCAAGTCCGCCACCGTGGTGGCCGGTAACACCATCAACGGGCCGCTGACCTGCACCGGGAACAAGCCGGCGCCGGTGAACAACGGCCTGAAGAACGCCGGCACCGGCCTGCGCCTGGGGCAGTGCTCGAAGTTGTGACATAAGGGGCGGCGGGGCACTCCCGCCGCCCCTTACATCAGTAAGGTCAAGACCATGTCAGACGACAAACTTTGGGGCGTCGTCGCCGCGGGGACTCTGGGCACCGTCGCGACCCTCAAGAAGGACGGGCGGCCGCAGCTGTCCGACGTCAGCTACATCGCCCTGCCCGGCCTGATCCGGTTCTCCACCCGGACGAGCCTGGCCAAGGTGCACAACCTGCGTCGCGACCCCCGGATCAGCATGAAGGTGAGCGCGCGGGACGGCAGCGGCTACGCGGTGGCCGAGGGCACGGCCGAGCTCAGCGGGGTCGCCTGGCGGCTCGACGACGAGGTGGTCGAGGAGCTGATCGAGGTCTACCGGCTGATCGCCGGTCACGAGCACCCCGACTGGGACGACTACCGCCGCGCGATGGTCGCCGACGGCCGGCTCGTGGTCCGGGTCCACGTCGAGCACCTCTACGGCTGGGTGACCGATTGACCGTCGAGCTGACCCGGGAGCAGGCGCGGCGGATAGCCGTACGCGCCCAGCTCCTCGACGCTCATCGCCCGGCCGACCTGGACGACATGGTGCAGCGGCTGACCTTCCTGCAGTACGACCAGACGGCGGCGGTCGCACCCAACGCCGACCTGGTCGCGTGGAGCCGGATAGGCCCTTCCTACCGCCCGTCCGAGCTGGCCGAGGGGCTCGCCGACCGGACGTTCGTCGAGCTCCGCGGCCTGATCCGGCCGATGGAGGACGTGGCACTGTACCGGGCCGAGATGGCCTCCCCCGACACCCTCTACGAGGGGCAGCGGCACTGGGTCGACGCCAACGACGGCTTCCGGCACGACATCCTGGCCCTGCTCGACGTGGACGGCCCGGTGCCGCAGTCGGCCATCCCCGACACGTCCCAGGTGCCGTGGGGCTCGTCCGGCTGGAGCAACAACCGCAACGTCGGCAAGATGCTGGACTGCCTGGTGGTGCTGGGCGAGATCGCGCTGGCCGACCGCGACGGCCGGGACAGGATGTTCGACCTGGCCCGCCGGGTCTACCCCGACGACGTGGTGCCGCTCGGCGAGGCCCGGCGCCTGCGGGCCGAGCGGTGGCTGCGCTCGATGGGCCTCGCCCACAAGCGCCGGGCCGACATGTACGATCCGGCCGACCTCGGCGTCCCGGCCCGGGTCGAGGGCGTACGCGGCCTCTTCCGGCTCGACGCGGCCCAGCTCGACCAGCCGTTCGAGGGGCGTACGGCGTTGCTCTCCCCGCTCGATCAGTTGATCTTCGACCGGCGGCGGATGGCCGAGCTCTTCGAGTTCGACTACAACCTCGAGATGTACAAGCCGCCCGCCCAGCGCCGCTGGGGGTACTTTGCGTTGCCGATCCTGAGCGGAGACCGCCTGATCGGCAAGCTCGACGCCACCACCGACCGCAAGCGCGGCGTCCTGCGCGTCGACGCCATCCACGAGGACTCACCGTTCGACGCGGCGACCTCCCGAGCGGTCCTCACCGAGATCCACAGCCTGGCCCAGTGGCTGCGGCTGGGCCTCGACCTTCCCGGCTGACCCGGGCCAGCCGGGCCGTCGCGGTCGCCAGCCCGGCCGCACCCGCCACGGCCAGGGTGATCGTCAACGGCACCGCGAAGTAGGTCATCTGGGCCCAGGTGACCGTACGGCCGTTCGACAGGAACGACACCCACTGCGGGCAGGTCACGAACACGGCCGCGGGCGCCAGCACCCCGGCCAGCCGCAGAGCGGTCCACCACCGGGCCCGTCCGGCGCGCCGCCGCGCCCAACGGCCGGATCGCACCACCCCGACGATCCCGAGGCCCAGTGCGGCCACGGTGATCACAGCCAGGGCCAGCTCGATCATCCGCCGTTCGCCGCCCGGCACCTCCGGCGTTCGGCCCTCGGCCAGCGCGACGAGTCCGGCCAGAATGTTGTAGGTGTCGTCGTACAGCGAAGCACTGTTGGTCAGGACGGCAAAGCCGGAGCCGGTGGCCGGGTCGATCGCCTGGACGGCCGTGTAGGTGAACAGATTGCCCGGGTGGACCAGCAGCTTTCGTCCCTCCACCGTCTCCACGCCCCAGCCCATGGCGTAGTTCTCGCCCGCCGCCGGCTCGTGGAGAGTGGCCAGACTGTTCGACGTCAGCATCCTGGGGCCGTGCCCGGCCTGACTGATCAGCCAGCGACCCAGGTCGGACGCTGTGGTGACCACGCCACCGGCCCCACCTCGTAACCCCGGCAGCTCGGCCCGAGGCACCCACGCTCCGTAGAGGGACACGAACCCGTCCGCCGGCCCGTCCCCGACCGTGCTGGCGCTCATGTCCAACGGCCCGAACACCCGCTCACGCATCGCGTCGGCGAACCCGTGCCCGTCGACGACCTCGACCAGCCGGGCGGCGACGTCATGGTTGACGTTGCAGTACTCCCAGTGGGTGCCGGGATCGGCGGCCAGCCTGCCCGGCCGCAACGCCGCCAGGTATCCGGCGAGGGTCGACGCGCGCCGGGTCGCGCCGATGTCGACCGTCCGATCCGACAAGCCCGAAGTCTGGTTGAGCAGCTGCCGCACGGTGATCCGGGCCGCCCGCTCGTCGGCCATCCGGAACTCCGGCAGGTAGGTGGCAACCGGCCGGTCCAAGGCCACCCGGCCGTCGTCCACGAGCGTCATGACCGCCGCCGAGGTGAACGACTTGCTCAGCGAGGCCACCCGCATCAGGGTGTCCTCGGTGACCGGCCGGCCGGCCGAGTCGCGCCCGAACCCGGCCGCGTGCACGATCTGGTCGCCCTGGGTGACTACCGCCGACATTCCTGGCAACCCGGTCGAGTCGAAGGCCTCCTTGAGGTAGGAGTCGATGTCCGTGCTCCCGGCCCACGCGGGCGGCGAGGGGCAGGCGACGAAGAGGAACAGGGTGAGGGCCGTCAGACAGATTTTTCGCACGAGTCGAACCTAGGAATCGGCCGCGCCCGGCGCCGCTGGCGATCGTCACGACCGACCCCTGACGAAAGTGAGGTCGGCTCGCTTGTCCACAGCCTCTTGACACCGTTGTCCACAGCCCGGCGGCACGCACTTGCGCGGTCGCTTAACCTGACAGCCCCTGGGTGGGCGGGGGTGTGTGGTGGCCGACTCCGCAAGATTTTGTGTTCGAGCTAAGGGAATGATGGGGTCGTGAACTTCCGGTCGATCTACCAGCACGGGTTCGCGCGGGTCGCCGCGTGCACCAACCACGCCGTCGTCGCCGATCCGATCGCCAACGCCGAGGCGATCCTGCGGGTGGCCCGCGAGTGCGACGAGCAGGGGGTGGCCGTCGCGCTCTTCCCCGAGCTCGGCCTCTGCGGCTATTCGATCGAAGACCTGCTGATGCAGGACGTGCTGCTCGACGACGTACGCACCGGCCTGCAGAGCGTCGTCGACGGCTCGGCCGGCCTGCTGCCGATGCTGGTCGTCGGCGCGCCGCTGATCCACCGGAACCGCATCTACAACTGCGCCGTCGTCATCCACCGCGGCCGCGTCCTCGGCATCGCCCCCAAGTCGTACCTGCCGAACTACCGCGAGTTCTACGAGAAGCGGCAGATCGCGGCGGGCGACGACGAGCGCGGCGGGATGCTGACGTTCAACGGCGAAGACATCCCCTTCGGTACGGACCTGCTCTTCGCGGCCGAGGACGTGCCCGGGCTGGTCGTGCACGCCGAGATCTGCGAAGACATGTGGGTCCCGATCCCGCCCAGCGCCGAGGCCGCGCTGGCGGGGGCGACCGTGCTGCTCAACCTGTCCGGCAGCCCGATCACGGTCGGCCGGGCCGAGGACAGGCGGCTGCTGTGCAAGTCGGCGTCGTCGCGCTGCCTGGCCGCGTACCTCTATGCCGCCGCCGGTCTGGGCGAATCGACCACCGACCTGTCCTGGGACGGGCAGACCATGATCTACGAGAACGGGGGGCTGCTGGCCGAGTCGGAGCGCTTCCCGCTCGACGACCGCATGGCGGTGGCCGACGTCGACCTCGACCTGCTGCGCCAGGAACGCCTGCGGATGGGCAGCTTCGACGACAACCGGCGCACGCATGCCGGGCGTACGGACGGTTTCCGGACCGTTCGCTGGAAGCTCGACCCGCCCACCACCGATCTGGGGCTGCGCCGCCGGGTCGAGCGCTTCCCGTTCGTGCCGGCCGACGTGGCCCGGCTCGCGCTGGACTGCTACGAGGCATACAACATCCAGGTCGCCGGTCTGCAGCAACGCCTCGGCGCGATCGGCAACCCCAAGGTCGTGATCGGCATCTCGGGCGGTCTCGACTCGACCCACGCCCTGCTGGTGGCCGCGCAGGCGATGGACCGGGCCGGCCGCCCCCGCAGCGACATCCTCGGCTTCACCATGCCCGGCTTCGCCACCAGCGCGAACACCAAGGACAACGCGCACCGGCTGATGCGCGCGCTGGGCATCACCGCGGCCGAGCTCGACATCACCGCCACGGCCAAGCTGATGCTGGGCGAGATGGACCACCCGTTCGCGGCGGGCGAGCCGCTCTACGACATCACCTTCGAGAACGTCCAGGCCGGGCTGCGTACGGACTATCTGTTCCGCCTGGCCAACCAGCGCGGCGGCATCGTGCTGGGCACCGGCGACCTGTCGGAGCTGGCGCTGGGCTGGTGCACGTACGGCGTCGGCGACCAGATGAGCCACTACAACGTCAACGGCGGCGTCCCCAAGACGCTGATGCAGCACCTGATCCGCTGGGTGGTGAGCAGCCAGCTCTTCGACGACGAGGTGGCCGAGGTGCTGGGCGCCGTCCTCGACACCGAGATCAGCCCCGAACTGGTCCCCGGCGACGTCCTCCAGTCGACCGAGAGCACCATCGGCCCGTACGCCCTGCACGACTTCGCCCTGTTCCACGTGCTCCGCTACGGCATGCGCCCCTCGAAGATCGGCTTCCTGGCCTGGCACGCCTGGCGCGACCCGGCCGCCGGCGCCTGGCCCCCGAACTTCCCCGACCCCAAACGCGTCGCCTACGACCTCCCCGACATCCGCCACTGGCTCGAGACGTTCTGCCGCCGCTTCTTCGCTTTCGCCCAGTTCAAACGCTCCGCCATGCCCAACGGCCCCAAGGTCTCGGCCGGCGGCTCCCTCTCCCCCCGAGGCGACTGGAGGGCCCCCTCCGACGGCAACGCCAACGCCTGGCTACGAGACATCCACCGCTGGGACGCCGAAAACGCCTGGGACAAAACCCGATAACGTACGCCTCCTCTCCTCCCCCAACCGCACCACGCCCGAACCCCGCCTTCGGCGGCTGCCTCGGCGACCTTCGTGGGCGACCGGGCCCCCGTAGCGCCCCTGCCGGCCTGGCTCAGCGCAGGCTTTCCAGGATTTCCCGTAGCGCTTCCTGCTGGGCGGGGGTCAGGCGGCTGGTGAGGTGGCGTTCGACGGCTGCGGCGAGCAAGGGTGCGGTCTTGGTGATGATTCGGCGCCGGCCTTTTCCATGGTGACGTCGACGCCGTTCTTCAGGCGGGCGCGGCATGCCCTAGGTGACCGAGGAGCCGGCCGTGCACGACGCGGCCGCGGCCCTCGGGGTGACGGCCGCGCAGGTGGGCCTGGCCTGGCTGCTCCACCACGCGCCGAACGTCCTGCTCATCCTGGGCACCGCGAGCGTCGCCCACCTGGAGGCCAACATCGCCGTCGGTGAGATCACCCTCGACGCCGTCCCGTCCCGCACCACCCAGATAACCCTGGGAGCGCACTAAGACCGTGTGTCAGTTGGGGTTGTTGAAGTGCAAGGTCATTCGTTGACCGGGTGTGGATGACGTTCAGAAGTACTGCCCGGAGGCGTTGTGGCGTCTCGCGCAGCCGTTGCTGCCGCCGTGTCCGGAAAGGCACCAAGGCGGCGGGCGATCGCGCAGTGATGATCGGGCGACGCTCGCGGCGATCTTGTACGTGCTGGAGTCCGGCTGTTCGTGGCGCAAGCTGCCGGCTTCGTTCCCGGTGCACTGGCGTACCGCGCACCGCCGGTTCGCCCAGTGGGTCGCGGCTGGGGTGATGACCGCTGTGCACCAGGCCGTACTCGACGTGCTTGGTGCGGCCGGCCAGATCGACTGGTCGAGGGCGAGCATCGACGCCATGCATGTACGGGCGGTTAAAAGGGGAACTTGACCGGACCCAGCCCGGTAGACCGGGGCAAGCCCGGCTCCAAGATCCACGCGATCAGCGATCGTGGCGGGCTGCCACTGCATGTGGATATCTCCGCCGCCAACCTCAACGACCATCTGATGTTCCAGGAAATGGTCGACGGTCTCGCCCCGGTACGTCAGCCGGCCGGCCGACCGAGGAAACGGCCGCTGAAGCTGCACGGTGACAAGGGCTACGACTACGCGATCTGCCGTGAGTTGCTGCGCGCACGCAACATCACCGCGCGGATCGCCCGTAAGGGCATCGAGTCCTCGACCCGGCTGGGTCAGTACCGCTACGTGATCGAACGCTGCCTGGAGTGGACCACCCGGTTCCGGCGTTTGGTCCGCCGCTACGAGAAGCTGGATTCCCACTTCCTCGGATTCCTGCGCCTGGCCTGCGCTGTCATCTGCTACCGCCGCGCAGTCCGACTCAACCTGTTGACCAGTAACAACTCCAACTGACACACGGTCTAAGCCAGGGTCAGGGCATAGACGTAGACGCGGGGGTCGGCGGGGAAGGTCAGCGAGCGGATCTGCTTGCCGGACGCCAGGGGAAAGCGGGCGCCGAAGAGGGAGATCGGTGGGCCGTCGACGCCCTGGCCGGCCTTGATGCGGTGGGGCAGGGCGAGGACGGCCGTCGTGCCGGAGGCCGCGGTGCCGCACCAGTCAGCGACGGTCAACGGCTTCTCCTCGTACGTCCCGTCGGCGTACCCGATCGTCACGGCCGTGCTGACCGGGCCGTTGTGGCTGGTCACCACCAGGTTGGCGGCCGAGTACGAGCCCGTCGGCAGCAGCAGGGTCTGACCGGTGGCGGGCACGAAGTTGGGCGCCGTGCCGATCGGGTCGGGGGCGTCGTACGTGACGCCGCCCCACGTCACCGGGCCAGCCGCGGGCATCAGGGCCGCGTCGTAGCTCCAGCCCCCGCCGTCGAAGTCGCCCTGATCGGAGGCGGCGACCGTGGCCGTGCCGTCGCGCGTCGGGGTCAGGGCCACCGCGCACTGGCCCGCCGACGAGGAGGACGCGCAGGCCGACGGCGTAGTGACGACCAGGTTGGCCGACAGGCGCACGTCGGAGACGGCGACGGCAACGGGGTACGTCCCGGCGGCCGCCCGCGGCGGGGCTGTCACCGTCACCGTCGCGGTGGCCGACGTGGGCAGGTGGCGGGAGACGATCGGGCCGGGCTGGCGCACCGTCGCCGTGAACCCGGCCGGCACGGTGGCCGACACCTGAGGCCGGAGCGTGCCCGGCGCCTGCCCGACCAGGTCGACCGCGAGGGTCGCGCTGCTTCCGGGCGACAGCGCGGCGGTCGCCGGCCGCAATGCGGCGTCGAGCTTGGTGCGGTTGTCGAGCGGCGCCTGGTTGATCGACGGCGGCTCGGCGGCGGCCGATGTGCCCCACGAGGACGGCGACGTGCCGAGCGTGTGGGCGATGGTCCCGCCCGCGCCTATCGCCGACCACGGGATCCAGTTCTTCGTGAGCGGCGAGCCGTTGACCCGGACGCGCTGGATGTAACGGTTGGCGTCGGTGGCGCCGGGGGCGGTGATGGTCAGCGTCCGGCCGGCCACCGAGACCGCGGCCGAGGGGAACTGCGGTGACGAGACGGCCAGGAAGTTGGCGCCGCTCATCGTGGGATAGAGGCCGAGCGACGAGAAGACGTACCAGGCGCTCATCGTGCCCAGGTCGTCGTTGCCGGTCATGCCGTCGGGGCCGGTGGTGAACAGGCTCATCTGGGCCCGCACGACGGTCGCCGTCCTGGCCGGGGCACCGGCCCAGTGATACAGGTACGGCGCGAGCAGGTCGGGCTCGTTGTTCGGGTTGTAGGTGGGTTTGGCGTAGTAGTCGTAGGGGCTGGCGATCCAGTCGGTGCGCGCGGTGCCCGCCGGGTCGGTGAGCAGCTTGGGGTAGACGAAGAAGTCGTCCAGCCGCTTCTGGGTCGCGGAACGGCCGCCCATCAGGCCGACCAAGCCGGCCGGGTCCTGCGGCACGAGCCACTGATACTGGTACGCCCCGCCCTCGTGGAACTGCTCGGCCGCCGCCACCGGGTCGTACGGGGTGAGCCAGGTGCCCGCCGTCGTCCGCGGCCGGAAGTGCTTGATCGAGCCGTCCCAGAGGTTGCGATACCACTGGCCGCGCCCCGCGAAGAGCCGCGCGTCGTCGGTCTTGCCCAGGCCCGCGGCCATCAGGGCCAGCGACGCGTCGGCCGCCGCGTACTCCAGGGTCGCCGAGGCCGGGTGGGCGCAGTCGTTGTCGCCGCCCTTGTGCACGCAGTCGGTGCCGAGCCGCAGCCCGGACGGGATGTAGCCGCGGTCGTTGTAATACCTGCTTCCGGTACGACCGTTGTAGGGCGACGCCGCGGGCGGCTCACTGAGCGCATTGGCCCGCAACAAGGCGTACGCGTCGCTCTCGTGCCCTTGCAGCAGCCCCTTGGACCACGCCTCGACCAGGAACGGGGTCACCGGATCGCCGGTCATGATGTTGGTCTCGCTGTTGGCCAGCGCCCAGCGCGGGAGCCAGCCGCCGTCCCGGCCGATCGCGAGCACGCTGAGCGCCACGTTCCGCGCGACGTCGGGGGTGAGCAGTTCGAGGAGCTGGTTCTGCGGGCGGTACGTGTCCCAGAGCGAGAAGTTCTGGTACGGCGTATAGCCCTCCGCCTTGTGCACGGCCCGGTCGAAGCCGACGTACGACCCGTCGACGTCACCGGCCAGGTTGGGGTGCAGCAGAGAGTGGTAGAGCGCCGTGTAGAAAGCCGCGCGCCTCTCGGTCGTGCCGCCGCCGATTTTGATCTTGTCGAGGGCGGTCACCCACTTGGCCCGCAGCGCGCTCCGGGCCGCCGCAAAATCAAAATCCGACGTCTCCGCGGCCAGGTTGGCCCGCGCACCGGCCAGGCCCGTGTAGGACAGCCCGACCTTGACCACCACGTCGCGGTCGGCCGTCGCGTCGAAGGTGACGTACGCGCCGTTCGAGCCCGACCCGGCCGCGTCGCGGGCGCCGGCCGAGACCGTCGAGCCGCGCCAGCTGCCGAACGAGGCGAACGGCCGGTCGAACGAGGCCGTGAAGTAGACGGTGTGGTCGTCCTTGCCGGCGCAGAAGTTGCCGGCCTCGACCCGGCCCTCGATCGTCCGGTCCCCGACCACGTGGATCTCGGAGTCGAAGACCGACTGGTTGGCCTTGCCCGTGTTGAACAGGACGTTCGCCGCCCCGGTGGCCGGGAACGTGTAACGCTGCCAGCCGGTGCGCTCGGTCGCGGTGAGCTCGGCCCGGACGCCGTACTTGGACAGCCCGACCCGGTAGTAGCCGGGCGAGGCCTCCTCGTCGTCGTGGCTGTAGGGCGAGCGGTAGACGTTCGGGTCGACGCTGCTGACCGCGCCGGTCGTCGGCATCATCGGCAGCTCGCCGGCCACCCCGCAGCCGACCCCGGACAGGTGCGTCTGGCTGAAGCCGTAGATCGTGGACTGCCGGTAGTCGTACCCGCCCTGACCGCCGGTGTCGGGGCTGACCTGCACCATCCCGAAGGGCGCGCCGGCGCCGGGGAAGGTGTTGCCGAAATTCTCGGTGCCCACGAACGGTCGTACGAGATCGACGGGCTCGTCGGCCGGCGAAGACGGCGCCGCGGCCAGCGAAGCGGCCAGGACAGCGCTGAGCAACACGTGCATGGATGAACCTCCCGTGACCGGCGTGATCGGGCCTTGACAACGTTGTCACCAAATAGAGACGTACGTCAATGGCTTGGTTCGAACTGGCATCGCACCTGATTTGCACCCGAGTGCCTGGCCGAACCTCTCAAGGCCAGGACCGGCGGCCCGATCTTCGACTAAGACTGCCCGCCCGGGGCTGTCGTCTTTGCGGACCGGAGACACGTCTGATGGCAGAGAACCGTACGGCCGGACTCGGCTGGGCTCAGCTCTGCGGACTCGTCGGCACGGTGGTCGTCACGTTCGCAGTCGTGCTGAGCCTCGGCATCGGCGGCCCCGGCTTCGGACTGGTCGTCTCCAACTTCGGCCTGTGCCTGGCCGCGATCGCCGCCGCGGCGGGCGGTCTGTGGCGGGCCCGGGTCTTCACCGGCCGGATGCGCTGGGGCTGGACCCTGATCGCCCTCGGCGTGCTGAGCTGGGGGCTGGGCCAGGCCGTGGCCGCCTGGTCGAGCACGGTCCTCGGCGTCGAGGTGCAGCTGCCGTCCGACGCCGACGTCGGCTACCTGGGCATGGTGGTGCTCACCCCGATCGGCCTGCTGGTGCTGCCGAGCCGCACCCAAGCGCTGGCCAGCCGGGTCCGCAGCGTGATCGACGGCCTGATGGTCGCCACCTCGCTCGTCCTGATGGCCTGGATCTTCGTGGTCCAGCCGCTGCTCGACGCCGGCCAGAACTCGGCGCTCGCGCTCTTCGTCAGCCTGGCCTACCCGCTGGGCGACGTGGTGATCGTGACGATGGTGCTCTACATGCTGGCCCAGCAGCGCCGCAACGGCGGGACCTTCAACCAGCTCGCCCTCGTCGGCGTCGGCATCGTGGCCTTCGCGGTCTCCGACATCGCGTACGCCTACCTCAACCTGCTCGACCGCTACCAGTCCGGCGGCGTCACCGACATCGGCTGGTTCACCGGCTTCTCGCTGATTCTGCTGGCCGCGCTGATGCCGGTGCGCCGCACCGAGGAGACCTCGGCCGAGGAGGGCGGACAGCCGGTCGGCATCCTGCTCCCGTACGTGGCGGTGCTCGCGGCCCTGTTCACCTCGGTCATCTGGTACGCCGCCACGGGCCACACCAACCTCGTCGTCGCGTACACCCGCTCGGCCCTGATCCTGCTGATCGTGTCGCGCCAACTGCTCACGCTGCGCGAGAACCGCAACCTCACCCGTACGCTCGAGGCCCGGGTCGCCGCCCGCACGGCCGAGCTGTTCGCCAGCGAGCAGCGGTTCCACGCCCTGGTCCAGCACAGCTCGGACGTCGTCACCGTGGTCAGCCCCGAGGCCGACGTGCTCTACCAGAGCGAGTCGGTGCAGCGCGTCTTCGGCTACCCCGCGCACGCCCTCACCGGCCGCCGCCTGACCAAGCTGATCGACCCCGAGTCGGGCCTGCGGCTGGCCCAGGCGCTGCGGCAGGTCGCCGGCCGGCCGTACGCCACCACCGTGCTCGAGCTGACCGTCCGGCACCGCGACAAGCGGCTGCGCCAGGCCGAGATGACCATCACCAACCTGCTCAGCGACCCCAGCGTGGCCGGCCTGGTGCTCAACACCCGGGACATCAGCGAGCGCAAGGAGCTGCAGGACCAGCTCGTCCACGAGGCCTACCACGACGCGCTGACCCAGCTGGCCAACCGGGCCCTGTTCCGCGAGCGGGTCGGCGACGCGCTGCGCCGACGCGCCGACGGCGGCGAGGTCACCGTGCTCTTCCTCGACCTCGACGGGTTCAAGGAGGTCAACGACAGCCTGGGCCACCTCGCCGGTGACCAGCTGCTCGTCCAGGTGGCCGACCGGCTGCGCGCCTCGGTGCGCGACGGCGACCTGGTGGCCCGCTTCGGCGGCGACGAGTTCGCGGTGCTGATCGAGTCGCCGTTCGACGGCGACGAGGCCGAGCAGGTCGCCCAGCGCATCATCGACGTGCTCGAGGAGCCGTTCGCCAGCGAGACCCGCAACATCCACGTGCAGGCCAGCATCGGCCTGGCCGCGGCCGGTCTGCTGGCCGACGGCGAACAGGACGGCGCCGAGCAGCTCATGCGCAACGCCGACCTGGCCATGTACAAGGCGAAGTCGGCCGGCGGCAGCGGCTACGCCAGCTACGACCCCGAGATGCTGTCCGGTCTGGTGGCCCGGCTCGAGCTCGAGGCCGACCTGCGGGTGGCCCTGGAACGCCGCCAGCTGCAGCTGCACTACCAGCCGACGATCGACCTGGCCACCAGCGAGGTCATCGGGTTCGAGGCGCTGGCCCGCTGGAACCACCCCGAGCGCGGCCTGATCCCGCCGGCCGAGTTCATCCCGATCGCCGAGGCCACCGGGCTCATCGTGCCGCTGGGCCGCTGGGTGCTGCGCGAGGCCTGCCGCCAGGCCGTCGAGTGGAGCCAGGCCGGCGGCCGCCCGGTCAAGATGGCCGTCAACGTCTCGGTACGCCAGTTCGACCGGATCGACCTGGTCGAGGTCGTCGCGGACATCCTGGCCGAGACCGGCATGCCGGCCGACCAGCTCTGCCTCGAGATGACCGAGAGCGTGCTGATGACCGACACCGACGACAACCTCGAGCAGCTCGTACGGCTCAAGGCGCTCGGCGTGACGCTGGCCATCGACGACTTCGGCACCGGCTACTCGTCCCTGGCCTACCTGCGGCGCTTCCCGGTCGACACGCTCAAGATCGACCGCTCGTTCGTGGAGCGGCTCGGCGCCCTGACCGACGACACCGCGCTGGCCGACACCATCGTGCAGCTCGGCAAGAGCCTCGGCATGGCCACCGTGGCCGAAGGCATCGAGGAGTTCGGCCAGCTCGCCGCGCTGCGCGAGATGGGCTGCCACTTCGCGCAGGGCTACTACTTCTCCCGCCCGGTCCCCGCCTCCGAGGCCGGCCAGCTGTTCCTCGAAGGCGCTTCCCTCTGACCCCCGTCCCTGTCCTGGTTTGGAGATCCGCATGACCATCGCCTCGTGGCCCGCCCCGCTCAGCCCGGACCTGCTCCAGTCGATCGACATGCCGACGCCCTATCTGGTCACCGATCTGGACACTGTGGCCGACCGGCACGCGGCGTTCCGGGCGGCGCTGCCCGGGGTGCGGGTCCACTACGCGATGAAGTGCAACCCGGCCCCGTCGATCCTGCGCACCCTGCACGACCAGGGAGCGAGCTTCGAGATCGCCTCGCTCGGTGAGCTGCGGATGCTGCAGGCGATCGGGGTCGACCCGGCCGACGTGCTCTACAGCAACCCGGTCAAGCCGCCGGCCCACATCGCCGCGGCGCACGAGGCCGGGCTGTGGCGCTTCAGCTTCGACTCCCCCAACGAGCTGGCCAAGATCGCCGAGCACGCGCCCGGTGCGGCGGTCTACGTCCGGCTGCGGGTCGACGACACGACCAGCGTCTTCCCGCTGTCCCGCAAGTTCGGGACGGACGTCGAGGACGCGTACGACCTGCTGCTGCTGGCCCGGCGACTCGAGCTGCGACCGTACGGCGTGACGTTCCACGTCGGCTCGCAGTGCACCCGCCCCGACGCGTGGGCCGAGGCGGTCGACGTCGCCGCCAAGCTGATGGACCGGCTGCGGCACGACGACATCGAACTCGAGATGCTCGACCTGGGCGGCGGCTTCCCGGCGCGCTACACCTCGGACGACGTGCCGACGATCGAGCAGATCGGCGCGGTCACCACCGAGGCGCTGGAAGCCCTGCCGTACCGCCCGGGCCTGCTCGTGGCCGAGCCCGGCCGGCACCTGGTGGCCGAGGCGGGCGTGATCGCAGCGACCGTCATCGGGCAGGAGTTCCGCGGCGACGAGAACTGGCTCTACCTCGAGGTGGGCGCCTACAACGGGCTGATGGAGGTGCTGCAGACGCCGGGCGGGTGGGACTTCCCGATCCGGACGTCGTCGGCCTCGACCGACCTCGTCCCGTACACGATCACCGGGCCCAGCTGCGACAGCACGGACACCGTCGGGTACGGCATCATGCTGCCCGCCAACCTCACCACCGGGGACGTGCTCTACCTGGGCAGCACCGGCGGCTACACCCTGGCGTACGCCTCGAACTTCAACGGTTTCGCCCCGCCCACCCCGCTGTTCCTCGGCTCGGGCCGCCCGCGTGACGATCGCTGAGGTCGCGAAGCCTCCGCCGTTCCGCCGGGGCCACCGGCGGGCCGGTCCCGGCGGCATGCGCCGGGCCGGGCGCCTGCGCGAACTCGTCTTCTCGGGCGTCATCGACTCGTTCGGCATGGCCCTGGGCTGGACCTTCGTCGTCCTCATCGCCACCGACCGGGGTGGCCTGGCCGAGGCCGCGCTCTACAACGCGGCCATGCTGGTCGGCGTCGTCCTGTCGGCGCCGGTCACCGGCTGGCTCGCGCACCGCTTCGACGGCCGGACCCTGCTCCGCGGCGCGGCCGGCATCGAGGTGCTGCTGCGCTTCGGCACCCTCTACGGCCTGATCTCGGGCTGGCCGGCCTGGCTGGTCGCGCTGCTCGTCACCCTCCAGCACACAGCCGCCTGGGCCGGGTTCGCCGGCATGCGCGCCGAGGTGTCCGCCGTGGACGCCTCGGCCCGTTCCATGACCCGCTACGCCGTAGCCATCGCCGGCGTCGAGGCGGCCGGCACCGCCCTCGCCGCCCTGCTCCCCACCGGCGCCGGCGGCTACCCCACCGGCTGGCTGCTGACCACCGTCTTCGTCGTCTACCTGGGCTCGCTGCTCCCAACCGTCCTGACCGCCCGCCGCGCCCGCATCGCCCCCACTTTCGCCCGCCCCACCGCCGGCGCCGCCGCCCACCTGGGCCCCTGCCCGAGCCCCGCGGTCACTCCGGTCGGCTCCGCGTCCGCTCCGGCTGCCGCGTCCGCTTCCGCTTCCGACGTCTCCGGCTCGGCCGGGACGCGGTGGCGGCATGCGGCCACGCCGTCCCCGGCGCCGGCCGGGTGGCGCCTCCCCCAGCCCCGCCTGCTGCTGGCCGGCGGGGGCATCATGCTGCTCGCCTCCGGCCCCACGCTGCTGGCCGTGCCGGTGACCGCCGAACTCCACGGCGACAACTGGGTAGCCGTGGCCGCCATCGCCTTCTGCATCGGCACCCTGCTCTCGACCCGCGCGGTCGCCGCGATCGGCCGCCTGCACCTCCCCGCCGTGCTGCGCTGGTCGCTCTGGGGCCTGGGCATGCTGGCCGGCTGGATCATCGCGCCGGCCTACGCCCCGATGGTGCTGCTGGCCCAGTTCGCCGCGGGCCTGAGCCAGACCGCCTTCGAGGGCGACATGGATGCCCGGGTGGCCGCCGACGCCAAGCCCGAGGCCCTGACCCGCGACCTCGCCTACAGCGCCGCCGTCCGGGCGATGGGCGGCGCCATCTCCGTCCGCCTGCTCCCGATGCTCGTCGCGACCCCCGCCATCGGCATGGCCGCCAGCGGCGCGGCCCTCATCCTGGGCACGATCACGCTGGTCCTCTGGGCCGGGTTGACCACGGCCCCGCACCTGTTCCGCCGGCCCGCCCACAGCTGAACGCGGCCCGCCCCGTGAACACCCCCCGGCCGGCCCACCCGCCCGGGGTGCGACAGACGCTACGCGCTTGTCAAGCGCTCACCCCGAGTTGTCCACAGCGGCCGGTTGTCCACATCCCCGGCACCAGAGACGAACCCGAGCCCACCCCACCCGGCCCGGCCCTGTCATGACCGGAGGCGGGTGGGCTGCCACCAGAAGCGGCCGGTGATCAGCCGCTCGAGGTCGGCCGTTGATGGGGGCGGGTCGGACTGCTCCAGCGCGGAACGAAGGTCCTCGGCGATGACGGCCGCGTCCCGCAGCTCGCAGGCGGCCCGCAGAGCTTCCGGGTCGGTCGCCGTGGCCTCGGCGATGACGTCGAGGACCAGGTCGACATGCGGCCCGCTGCCGAGAGCGAGCAGGACCCAGTCGTCGGCCGGCTCGCCCATCCGGGCCCGCTCGAAGTCCATCAGCGCGGTGATGTCGTGCTCGTGGGCCAGCCAGTTGCCCCAGTCGCCGTCGGCGTGGACCGGCACCTCGGCCCGCAGGTGCAGCGGCGCGCGGTCGGCGATCCTCCGCAGACCGTCGATCAGGTGGCGGGGCAGGGCGCTGAGGCGTTCGATGTCGGCCATCATCGCGGACCGGCTGGTGAACCCTTCGTGCGCCGGAAAAGCGGCCAGCGCTCGTTCCGCATCGCCGGTCGGTTTCCAGCCGTGAAGATCATTGAGCAGCCGTACGGCCTGCTCGGTCCATCGCCGGGCCGTGACCGCTTCCACGCCGGGCAACCCGACCCCGGCCGACACTCCCGGCAGGCGGGTGAAGCAGGCATAGCGCACCTCGCACGTCTCCGCCCGGAAGCGTCCGCTCGCAAGCAGCGGCGCCCCGAGCCCCGCGGGCAGGTGAGGCGACAGTGCGATCTCCCGGTCGAGCCGGGTGTGACCGCCGGCGTCGACGAGCTTCACGGCGACGTCCGCGCCCAGATAGACGTAGTGGGACATGCTCGCGGCCGTCGTCATCGGGCCGGGATCGCGACCCAGCGTCGCCGCCGCGATGGCGTGGGCCGCGTCGCGCCCCCGGCTCAAGTCGTGATCGGCGGCTCCGAGGCGCCGGGGCAGTGGCTCAACCATGGCCCCACGCTAGGGCCGGACGAAGACCCGCCCGGATGACCCCGCAGCCCAGGAAGCCCTCTCGCGAGCCGGAAGCGTCCGTCGGCACTCCCCTCTTCTGCTACGTCTCTTCGAGCACCGTCACCCGCCTGGAGCCGATGCCGACGCTGCCGGAAGTCACGACCGGGGAACCATCTGAGTGATTCGGCTCACCGGGTCGAAAGGTCCTGACATCGTTCGAACATGTGTTCTATAGTGTAGCCGTGACCATCATGCACGCCGACCTCGACGCCTTCTACGCGTCGGTCGAGCAGCGTGACGACCCCGCCCTGCGCGGCCGTCCGGTGCTGGTCGGCGGGGGCGTCGTGCTCGCCGCGAGCTACGAGGCCAAACGCCGGGGCGTCCGCACCCCGATGGGCATCAGCCGGGCCCGGGCGCTCTGCCCCGACGCGATCGTGGTGCCGCCACGCATGAAGGCCTACACCACCGCCAGCAAGGCCGTCTTCGAGATCTTCCGTGACACCACACCCCTGGTCGAGGGCATCTCGATCGACGAGGCGTTCCTCGACGTGGGCGGTCTGCTGCGGGTCAGCGGCACCCCGCGCGAGATCGCCACCCGGCTGCGGGCCGAGGTCCGCGACCAGGTCGGCCTGCCCATCACGGTCGGCATCTCCGGCACCAAGTTCCTGGCCAAGGTCGCGAGCGCGGTCGGCAAACCCGACGGCCTGCTCGAGGTTCCGGCCGGCGGCGAGCTGGCGTTCCTGCATCCGCTGCCGATCGAGCGGCTCTGGGGCGTCGGCCCGGTCACCTCGGCCAAGCTGCGCGCCCAGCGCGTCAACACGGTCGGCGACGTCGCCCGCATCGGCGAGGCGGCACTGGTGTCGCTGCTAGGCCCGGGCTACGGGCGGCATCTGCACTCGCTGGCCCACAACCGAGACCCCCGGCGCGTACGCGTGGGTCACCGCCGCGGCTCGATCGGTGCGCAGTGCGCCCTGGGCCGCCGGTCGCGCCCGTTCGAAGAGATCGAGGCCACCCTGGACGCGTTGGTCGACCGCGTGACCAGACGCATGCGCGGCGCCCACCGGGCCGGCCGCACGGTGACGGTGCGGTTCCGCTTCGACGACTTCGGCCGGGCCACCCGGTCGCGGTCGCTGCTCAAGGCCACGATGCAGACCCGCGCGATCGCGTCGACCGCCCGGCGCCTGCTGGCCGAGGCCCGCCCGCTGATCGCCGAGCGCGGCCTGACCCTGGTCGGCGTCGCGGTGAGCAACCTCGACGGCGACGGCCAGGTCCAGCCGTCTCTTTTCGACGACACCGAGGACGACCGCCTCGACGTGGCGATGGACGCCGTACGAGACAGGTTCGGCTCGTCGCTGTTGACCCGGGCCGCCACCGTCGGCCGCGAGCTCAACCCGTCGGTCCCCATCCTCCCGGACTGACGCGCGGCCCGGCGCGAGATCGCGATGTACCGCCTGATCGGATCGCCCGGCTATCCCGTCGACGAGGAGATGATCGGCGAGACCGGCCGCAGTTCCTACGAACGGCACCGCAACGACCCGACCGGCGGCCTGGGCCAGCGCGTCCTCCGGCGACCGCCGCACAGCCCTGGCGAAACTGCGCCTCCCCGCGCTCGTCCTGCACGGCGAGGACGACCGCATGATGCGACCGAAGGCCGGCCAGGCCACCGCGAACGCCATCCCGGGCGCCCGCCTGGTCACTTTCCCCGGCATGGGCCACGACCTGCCCCGCCCGCTCTGGCCCGAGGTAATCAAGGAAATCAGCCACCTCGCCCACTGAGCGTCGGGACCGAGCGGGCCTGAGGCACACTGGTGCGGGTGCGGAAGATCAGTCTGATCGGGATCGGCGCGGGCGACCCGGACCACCTCACCCTGCAAGCGGCCAAGGCGATCGGGCGTACCGACGTCTTCTTCCTGCTCGACAAGGGCCAGACCAAGCAGAGCATGATCGATCTGCGGGAGCGGATCATCCGCGGGTATTCGAAACCGACCCGGCGCATGATCGAGGGCCGCGACCCCGACCGCGACCGCACCCCGGCCGACTATCAGGGCACGGTGGCGGAATGGCGGCACCGGCGGGCCCTGGTGATCGAGGAGATGCTGGTCGAGCACCTTCGCGAGGACCAGGTCGGCTCGTTCCTCGTCTGGGGCGACCCCACGCTGTACGACTCGTCGATCGCGATCCTCGACGAGGTGCTCGCCCGGGGCGCCATCGCCTTCGAGTACGAGGTGATCCCCGGCATCAGCAGCGTGTCGGCGCTCGCGGCCAAGCACCGCACGCCGCTGAACCGGGTCGGCCGGCCCTACCAGGTGACGACCGGGCGGCGGCTGGCCGAGGACGGGTGGCCCGAGGGCGTCGACGACGTGGTTGTCATGCTCGACGCCCAGCACGCCTTCACCGCCTTTCCCGAGGTGGACGTCTTCTGGGGCGCCTACGTGGGCACCGAGGACGAGATCCTGCGCGCGGGCCGGGTGGCCGAGGTCGGCGACGACATCGTCAAGACGCGCACCGAGGCCCGCGAGCAGCACGGCTGGATCATGGATACGTATCTGCTGAAACGACCGCCCGAGAGCGAGTAGCCAGGGCGTACAGGGCGACGGCGGGCAGCACGAACAGGCCCGCCACCGAGATACCCTGGCCGATCGAGCCGCGCTGGGCGACCACGCCCGCCGGTGGGCCGCCGGCCACCTGACCGAGCGCGTCGGCCTGGGAGACGATCGAGAAGACCGTGGCCCGGGAGTCGGGTGCGGTGGCCGAGACGAGCCAGACGTTGAGGATCGGTCCGGCGGTGTCCCGCAGCAGGCGTACGCCCAGATAGAGGCCGACCGCCGCCCACCAGCGCCCGGTGAGCCCGAGGCCGATCATGCCGGCCGCCGTGCCCGCCTGCACCACGGCCAGGACCCGGCCCACCCGTTGCGGGCGCACCACGTCGATCCACCGCCCGGCCAGCCCGGTGACCACGATCGAGCCGAGCGCGGCCACCGCGGCCAGCGCGCCGAACACGTACTCGACGGGCCATCGACCGACGTACGGGAGCAGGAACGGCTGGCTCAGCCGGTCGAAGCCCTCGCTGCTCATGCCCGCGAACAGGGTGCCCGCGACGATGGCGGCCAGGATCGCGCTGTGCCGCACCTGCCGGGCGCCGTCGGCGACCTGGCGGTGCATCGAGCGCCACGACCCGACCGGGGCCGGGGTCCAGCGATTCTCGGTCATGACGACCGTCAGCAGGACGCCGAGACCGAGCGTGAGCACGGCGCCGGCGACGATCGGCAGGGCCGGGGTGATCGCGGTCAGCGCGACCGCGGCCACGATGCCGAGCAGCGCCCCGGCCTGCGCGAACTGGCCGCCCCGGATGAACGCCCGGGTGACCACGTCAGGGTCGATCTCGTCGGCCGCCCAGGCCTCCTCGGCGCCGTCGACGCAGACCGCGCCGACGGCCCAGATCACGTTGGCGACGAGAATGGCGGCGTACGTCGGCAGCAGCCCCCACACGAGCAGGCCGGCCCCCATCAGCAGGTAGCCCACGATGACCGAGAGCCGGCGGCTGTACCGGTCGGCGATCACCCCGGTCGGCACCTGCGCGACGAAGCAGACGGCCTCCATCAGCGTGCCGACGAGGACGAGTTGCAGCGGCGACAGCCCGACGACGGTCGCCTGATAGATCAGGTTGAGGGTGAAGGCGGTCTTGGCCGCGAACGAGCCGACACCACAGATGAGCAGGTAAAGGCGATATGACGACATGCGGAAGCTCCGGGATCGACCAGGCCCGGTGCCGTACGGCTGTGTGCTGCTGCTAGAGGGTCATCAGCCCGGCAGGCGACACAGAGGCACCGGAGGAGGCGGCGATGCCGCGCGCAGTTGTCATGGCGCGATGATCTCGCATCGCCGAGCGGGCCGTCCATCGATTAACGATCGCCGCCACAAGGGGGCAACAATCGGAGGCATGACGCGACCACCCCTGGCCGAGCAGTTCGATCTCCAGCCGCATCCCGAGGGCGGCTGGTTCCGGCAGACGTTCAAGTCGTCGCGGACCTTCCACCCCGAGGGGTACGCCGGGGAGCGCGCGGCCGCCACGGCGATCTATTTCCTGCTGCATCCGGGCGAGGAGTCCGCGTGGCATGTCGTGCGCTCGGACGAGTTGTGGTTCTGGCACGCCGGGGGCCCGCTGAGCTTGCGGTTCGGGGGTGACGGCGAGCACCCCGCCGAGGAGAGAACGGTCACGCTGGGTATGGGCGAGAGCCACCACCCGCAGGTGCTCATCCCGTCCGGCGTGTGGCAGGCCGCGGAGCCCACGAGCACGGAATTCGTGCTGGTCAGCTGTGTCGTGGCCCCGGGCTTCGAGTTCGACGACTGGCGGCTCGACGACAACAGATCGTAACGAACTATTCGGCTGGATCGTGACGCCGGTCATGTCCAAACGGGAATTCCGAAGCAAGAATCTCCGTTGGTCAGACCGGACCTGGGCCCACCCCGCTCAGATCCTTCGCAGAAACTCCTGCTGGAGGAACCACCATGTTGCCTCACGGCGCGACGGTTCGTGAGCTCGATCAGCTCACCTGCCGCGTGTTCGACAGTTCCCGCAGTTCCGGGGCGCGGCTCTCCGCGTACCGGATCGACGGGACCTTCTATGTCGATATCGACCTGCCGGGCATGGACAGAGCCGGTATCGACGTCTCGGTGGACGACGGAGTCCTGACCATCCGCGCGGAACGTCGCGCGGCCGAGGGTCAGACCGACCAGCCTGAGGACAAGATCGTGACCCGCGAGGTCGACCTCAGCGCCACCGAGAACCTGGACACCGATCGGCTCGAGGCTCGATGCGACAACGGAGTGCTCACCCTGCACATCCCGGTCGTCGTCCAGCCCCGGTCGAGTGAGCTGGCCGGGGCCGCAGCCTAACCCCCGACCGAACTGAGAAAGCCGCGCCGAAGAGCGCGGCTTTTCAGTACCCAGCCCACGCCCCACGGTTGCACAGCTTCTCCGTGCCGTCCGAAGACCAGGCATCGGTAGCTAATGCACGAACTGCAGCCAGTTCACGTTGAGGAACTCGTTGCTGTCCTCGCGGACGAAGACGAAGTAGACCGTGTGTTTGCCGGTGGTCGGCTTGATGTCGACCTCGTCCGTGCGCCAGTTCTGCCAGCCGCCCGTGCGGGTCACCCGCAGCGTGCCGATCGCCGGCTGGTCGGCGGAGTCGAGCCGGATCTCCATCCGCCCGCCGTCCGCGTCCGTCGACACCCGCACGTCGAGCTTGGTCGCCGCCACCGGGCCGAAGTCGACGTCGTCGAACCGCAGCTGGTCGCCGTTCGCGATCCAGCCGACGTTCTGCCCGCCGCCCTCGTCCTCGGTCTCCTGCGCCTGGATGCCCACGTTCCCGTTCGCCGCCTCGGCCTCCAGTTTCGGATAGACCGTCGGCGTCGGCGGCTCGCTCGTGGTAGGCGCCACCGAAGGGCTCGGGGCCGACACCGGGCCGGCGGGCGGAAGGGCCGCGGCCGGCGCCGGGCTGTCCCGCCACCGGCCGATGCCATAGCCGACCAGCACCAGGCCGACTCCGGCCAGGGCCATCAGCGAGCGCTGCCGGACCCGGTGGGCCTTGGTGCGATAGACGGACGGGGCGGGCGGCCGTACGACCAAGGTCAGACCGTCTCAGCGACGAACGAATCGGCCGGCGGCTCGGCGAAGTGGCAGGCCACCCGCTGGTCGGGCGCCTTCTCCTCGAGGGACGGGTCGTTGGTCGCGCAGATGTCCTCGGCCTTCCAGCAGCGGGTGCGGAACCGGCAGCCCGAGGGCGGGTCGACCGGGCTGGGCACGTCGCCGACGAGGCGGATCCGCGACTTCGGCGGCACGCCCCGCACCACGCCGATGTCCGGCACGGCCGAGAGCAGAGCCTGGGTGTACGGGTGCTGGGGCGCGTTGTAGAGCTGGTCGCGCGGACCCTCCTCGACGACCCGGCCGAGGTACATGACCGCCACCCGGTCGCAGAAGTGCCGCACCACGCCGAGGTCGTGCGCGATGAAGACGAACGCGATGCCGAGCTCTTTGCGCAGGTTCTCCAGCAGGTTCATGACCTGGGCCTGGATCGACACGTCGAGCGCCGAGACCGGCTCGTCGGCCACGATGATCTTGGGGCGGGCGGCGAGCGCGCGGGCGATGCCGATGCGCTGACGCTGGCCGCCGGAGAACTCGTGCGGGTAGCGGTTGTAGTGCTCGGGGTTCAGGCCGACGACCTCGAGCAGTTCCTGCACCCGGGACAGCTCGCCACTCTTGGCGACCATGCCGTGGGTGCGCAGCGCGGTGCCGACGATCGTGCCGACCGTGTGCCGCGGGTTCAGCGACGAGTACGGGTCCTGGAAGATCAGCTGGATCTCGCGGCGGTAGGGCCGGAGCTGACGCTCGGACATGTGCGCGATGTCCACGCCCTGATAGCGGATTTCGCCCGCGGTCGGCGTGAGCAGCCGCGTGATCAGCCGCGCGGTCGTCGACTTGCCACAGCCGGACTCGCCGACCAGACCGAGCGTCTCGCCCGGCTTGAGGGTCAGGTCGACCCCGTCGACGGCCTGCACCCACTTGGTCTCGCGGGCGAAGAAACCCTCACCCTTGGTCTTGAAGTGCATCTTGACGTTCTCGAGCTCGAGCAGCGGGGCCCCGGGCACCGAGCGGACGCCGGACTTGGCGGGAGTGGTAGCAGCGGTCATCGCAGTGGTCCTAAGGCAGCCGGGGAAGGATCTCGGTCTGGAAGATCTTGTCGGGTTCCTTCAGGTGGCACCGGGAGGTGCGACCCTGGTCCGCCGTCCGCGGGATCAGGTCGGGCCGCAGGGTGGTGCACATGTCGGCCGGCACCCTGTCCTTGAACTCGCAGCGCGGGTGGAAGGGGCACCCGGTCGGCACGGCCAGCAGGCTCGGCGGCGAGCCGGGGATCGGGTGCAGCGGCTGCGGGTCACCGGTGAGCGCCGGGATGCTTTCGAGCAGACCCCACGCGTACGGGTGCAGGGGCTCGCCGAGGATCTTGTTGACCGGCCCGTGCTCGACGGCCGTGCCGGCGTACATCACCAGGATGTCGTCGGCGATCTCGGCCACCACGCCCAGGTCGTGGGTGATGAAGACGACGGCGCTGCCGAAGTCGCGCTGCAGGTCGGCGATCAGGTCGAGGATCTGCGCCTGCACGGTCACGTCGAGGGCCGTGGTGGGCTCGTCGGCGATCAGCAGCTTGGGGTCGTTGACCAGCGACATCGCGATCATCGCGCGCTGCCGCATGCCGCCCGAGAACTCGTGCGGGTAGCTGTCGACGCGACGGCGGGGGTTGGGGATGCCGACCCGGCCGAGCATCTCGACCGCCCGCTCCTTGGCCGCACGTTTGCTGACGTTGTGGTGCGCCCGGTACGCCTCGACGATCTGGTTGCCGATCGTGAAGTAGGGGTGCAGCGAGGACTGCGGGTCCTGGAAGATCATCGACGCGTCACCGCCCCGGAAGCCCTCGAGGTCCTTGTCGCTCATGCCGATGATCTCACGGCCGCCGACCTTGATCGAGCCCGTGATCCGGGCGACCCGGCGGTCGTGCAGGCCCATCACGGCCATGCTGGAGACGCTCTTGCCGGAGCCGGACTCACCGACGATCGCCAGCGTGCGCCGCAGCGGGACCGAGTAGCTCAGGCCCTGCACGGCCCGGACCAGACCGTCCGCCGTCGGGAACTGCACGTGCAGGTCGTTGACCTCGAGGTAGGCCTCCTCGTTCGCCGCCTGCTCGCGGGGAACGCGGGTCACCGTGTGCGGGGCCCGGGTCGTCTGGTCGCTCATGCTGCCGCCTTCGTGCTGCGGGGTGGGGAGAACTGGGGGCGGGCCGGGATCATCCGAGCCGCACCCGGGGGTCGAGGAACGTGTACGCGATGTCCACGACGAGGTTCATCAGAACTAGTACCACGGAGCCGATCAGGACGCCGCCCATGAGGACGGGCAGGTCGTACTGGCCGAAGGCCCGCAGGGTGAGCTGGCCGAGACCGGGCAGGCCGAAAATGCTCTCGGTGAAGATCGCGCCGGTGAGCTGGAACGCCAGGTCGATGCCGAAGATGGTGACGACCGGGGTGAGGCCGGCGCGTAGGCCGTGGCGGTAGACGACGCGACGCCGGCTGATGCCCTTGGCGGTCGCGGTGCGCACGAAGTCCTGGCCCAGCGCCTCGATCATGGAAGCGCGGGAGTAGCGCGTGTACGCCGCCGCGTTGGTGATGCCGACGCAGAGCCAGGCCGCCAGCAGACCACCGGCCCAGGTCACCGGATTGTCCAGGAACGGGTGATAGCCCGAGTCGGGTAGGAAGGTGGCGTAGAGGGCGACCAGCAGGGCGAAGACGAAATACGGAATGGCCTGGACCACCAGGGTCGTGCCGACCACGAACCGGTCGGCCGACGTGCCGCGCACCTGGGCCGCGATCGTGCCGGTCAGGATGCCGACGATCAGGTAAACGACGGCGCCGCCGAGGACGATCGAGATGGTGACCGGGAGGGCCGCGCCGATCAGCTTGGTCACCGGCTGGCCGAGCGTGTAGGAGTAACCGAGGCAGGGCGCCTCGCAGTGCCGCAGGACACCGCCGGTGGTGTAGTCACGCCCGACGACGATGCCCTTCATGTAGAGGGCGACCTGCTCGATCTTGGGTTGGTCGAGACCGAGGCTCTGCTCGATGTCGGTGACCCGCTCGGGGGTGCAGCGGGGGCCGCAGATGACGCCGGCGGGATCGGTGGGTGCGAAGAAGAACAGCGCGAAGCTGGCCACCAGCGTCACGATCACGACGGAGATCGCGCTCAGGACGCGTCGCAGGATGTACAGCAGCACCGCTTGCTCCTCTTTCATCACGGCGCCGGGGTTCTTCCCGGGAAGTGGATCGCGGCCTACGTCGGTAGCCGCAGCGCCGGAGGGTTCTCATTCTTGCGCCGGGGGTGGTCCGGCCCGCTTACGGCGGGCCGGAACCACCCCCGGTTTCTAGCTGATTACCGCGTTCAGCTCTTGAGGTACATCGAGCCGAAGAGCGGCATGCCCATGGTCGGGTCGCCCACCGTGGTGCCCACGTTGGTGCCCTGCACGACCGCGAGCTTGTCGTAGTACTGCGGGACCGCGATGTACTGCTCCAGGATCTTCTTGTCCAGCGCGGCCCACTTCGCCGTCGACTCCTCGGCGGGCAGGTTCGCGATGGTGTCGATCTCGGTGTCGAGCGCCTTGTCGCTCAGCATGCCCCAGCTCTGGCCGTCGGCGATGCTGTGCGTCTGGAAGAGCACCGGGAACCACGAACCACCGGCCGGCCAGTCGGAGCACCAGCCACCGGGGCTCTGGCCCATGTTGACCGGGGCGTCGTAGTCGCCCTTCTTGGTCCGCAGGTCGGCGGTGGAGACGCCGATCGCCTTGACCTTGAAGCCGGCCTTGGTGAGAGCGTCCGAGCGGATCTGGCTGACCTGCTGGGTGACCGGCTTGCTGTTGTCGAAGTACCAGCTGACCTCGAAGTTCGGCTTGCCGGCGGCCTCGAGCATCGCCTTGGCCGCGGCCGGGTCACCGGCACCGGTGCCGGTCAGGTCGGCAACCGGGGTGTACTTCTCGTAGCCCGGAACCGAGGGCGGCATGACCGTGCTGGCCGCCTCGGCGACGTAGTCGTTGAGACCGGCGGCCTTGTAGATCGCGTCGTTCGGGTAGGCCTTGGCGACGGCCTTGCGGACTTCGAGCGGGATCTTCCGGCTGTCGAGCTGCCACACGATCGTGCAGGAGCTCTGGCCCTGGACCAGCTGAGCCTTCTTGTCCCCGGTGAGCTGCGGGATCAGCGAGGCGTCGAGCTCGTCGTAGTTGATCGAGCTGGCGTCCTGGCCGTTGCTGTTCAGCACCGCCTGCTGCGACTTGACCGCATCGCCGCCCCACTGGAAGTTGTAGCCGTCCAGGTACTGGTGGCGGGCCGGGTCGGTGTCGGCCACCCAGTTGGTGTTCTTCTCGAGCACCAGCGAGGTGCCGGCGGCGTACGTCTTGAACTTGTACGGGCCGGTGGCCAGCGGCTTGTTCTTGTAGTCCTGCTTGTTGTCCTTGGCCTTCGGGATGGGGGTGAACATCGGGAAGGTCATGTAGAACGGCAGGTCCTGGAACGGGCGGGCCAGGTGAATGATCAGGGTGTCGGTGCCCTGGGTCTCCACGCCGGAGTAGGTGTCGCCGTCCTTGTAGGGACCCTTGTACTTGTCGCCGTCCTTGAAGTACTGCTGCTGGTACGTCGGGCCGTTGACGTAGACGTCGTGCGCGAAGGACCGCTTGATGGCGTAGGCCAGGTCCTCGACCTTGACGTCCGTGCCGTCCTCGTACTTGATGCCCGCCTGCAACTTGAAGGTCCAGGTCAGCTTGTCGTCCGACGCGGTGCCGAGGTCGGTCAGGTCGGGGACGAGCGTGGGCTTGCCGTCACGGATGTCGAACTGGGTCGGCGTGCGGAACAGCAGCTTGCCGATCTCGTTCGAGTCGACATAGTAGATGTCCGTCGGGTCGAAGGTGTTCGGCGTGGTCTGCGCCACGACATTGAGAACACCACCCGGGCGGGAACCGGGAACGTCCTTGGCCGGACCCTTCGCGTTGGGGTCGGTTGCGTTCGACTGCTGCGTGATCCCGTTCGAGTCGGACCCGCCCTGGGGCGAGTCGTTGTTCGACGACGGGCTGCTGCAGCCGGCCACGCCAAGCGCCAGGGCGGCGGTGGCCGCCACGGCAACGTTAAATCGCCTTGCCATTGCTCCTCTTCTCATACTGGGCGTCACCACGTCACCGTCGGGTGCGGGGATCGAATGCGTCACGAATCGAGTCGCCGAGCAGGCTCAGCGCTAGCACGAGGATCGTGATGGCGGCCACCGGGATCCACAGGTAGAGCGGATCGGCCCGGTACCAGTTCTGGGCGGCAGCGATGGTCAGACCCCAGGACGGAGTCGGTTCGGTCAGACCGACGCCGAGGTAGGTCAGGCCCGCCTCGGTGACGATGTAGCTCGGCAGAGCCATCGAGACCGAGATGACGATCGGCGCCACCAGGTTGGGCAGCAGCTCCTTGAAGAGCACCTTGTGGGTCGGCACGCCCAGCACCTTGGCCGCCGAGATGAACTCACGCTCGCGCAGGGTGAGCACCTCGCCGCGGATCAGACGCGCGAGGCTGGCCCAGCCGAAGAAGGAGAGCACGATGATCAGGGCGTAGAAGCGCACCGAAGCGACTTGGTTGTTGTCGGCGGTCTCACGGTTTCCGATGAAGACCGACAGCAGCGCAGCCGGGACGGCGATCGCGAAGAGCAGGTAGGGCAGCGACAGGACGAAGTCGATGATCCAGGAGAGGATCCGGTCGATCCAGCCGCCCAGGAAGCCGGCGATGAGACCGACGACCACGCCGATGATCGTGGTGACGATCGTGACGGAGCCGGCGACGATCAGCGACGGACGGGCGCCGTAGACCCAGCGCGCGAACAGGTCGCGGCCCAGTCGCGGCTCGACACCGAACCAGTGCTCGCCGTTGGGGGCGATGCGCGGGTAGCCGTACTGGTCGATCAGGTCCTGGTGCAGGGTCGTCGGATCTTGACCCTCGAGCTTGGCCAGCAGCGGCGCGAAGATCGCGACGAGCAGGAAGAAGACGAAGATGCTCCCGCAGATCACGGCGACCTTGTCCTTGCGCAGACGCGCGAGGGCGATCTGGGTCGGCGACTTTCGCCGGGTGCTGACCTTCTTCTCGGACTCATCCGTCGGAGCTGCCATCGCGTTGGTCGGCGCGCCCGTTCGGGCGAGCTCGGCCTCTTCGATCAGCGGTTCCACGCGTCGGTCACCTCCATCGAACGGCACACCTCACATGCGTCGTGCGCGAGAGGTATTCGGATCCTGCGGTTGGGAAGGTAGCCCGGAAATGAGCGAGAGGAAATGAGTTGACGCATCGAATGAATAACGGCCCGCTGAAAGCCCCCGATGGCCCACGTCACAACCGGCCCCGTCCCCGGAGGGCTCGAAGCGCCCCTCCATCATACAAATCGCCCGTAACGACGATCAAGCCTGCCTCCAATGTCCGTTATGGAAAGCCAGAGGGCAATCGTACTGTTGCGCAAAGTTATCGAAGTCACGCCGGGGGGCTGGCGGCCAGTCGTTTCGGTGTGGTTTCACGATGGTGTCGATCTTGGCGGAGGGCCTCCGTGGGTTTCTCCGGTACAGAGGCCCAGGTGGCGCAAGATCTTCGGCCCGAGGCTCACCCCGGGGCCGTATCGACGGCCATCCCGCGTTCCGGGACACGGTTCCGTGGTGATCTCCGCGCTCCCGGCGTGTCATCGGGGCTACGCCCAGTAGGGCCGGGAAAGGGCGGCATAGGAAGACGGCGGCCATTTCCATAACGAATCACCCCTCTATTCGAAGCTATTCAACACTTCGAAGCCCGTCTTCCCCGATGCCCGCCGTGGCGCTACGCAGCCGGGCCTACGCGGTGTGTATCAGGCGCGCGGAGCCAGGGCGGCCAGGATCTCCCCGGCCCGCTCCCGCGCCCCGGCCGGATCGGCCTCCGGCGACCCGATCAGCGGGTCCCAGTTGAGGTCGTAGAACAGCTCGGTCACGCCGGCCCGGGCGTACTCCTCGGCACCGGCCCGGATCTGCTCCCAGTCGCCGGACAGCGGCATCGCCTCGTCACGCCGGCCGGGCTGCACGACGCCGCGCACCACGATCCGTACGGCGTCGGGGTCGCGGCCCGCCTCCTCGGCCGCCTGCCGCACGATCTGGGTCCCGCGGGCGATGTCGTCGTAGGTCAGCCGGCTGCTGCTGACCCAGCCCGCGGCCAGCCGCCCGGCCCGGCGCAACGCCACGTCGGCCGTGCCCCCGAGCAGCACCGGCGGGCCGCCCGCCTGCACCGGCGGCGGCGCCATCGTGCTGGGCGGGACGGTGTAGAGCTCGCCGTCGAAGGAGGCCACCTCGTCGTTCCACAGCGTGGACAGCACCCGCAGATACTCGGTGACGCGCTTGCCCCGCGGGTTCGGGTCGGAACCGGTGGCGACGAACTCGGGCTCCGACCAGCCGGTGCCCAGCCCCAGGTCGAAACGGCCGCCCGACAGCACGTCGAGGGTGGCCGCCTGTTTGGCCAGATAGGTCGGCGAGACGTACGGGATGTTGATCACCGCGACGCCCAGCCGGATCGTCCGGGTCCGGGCGGCGGCCCAGGTCAGCGCGATCATCGGGTCAAGGACCCGGCGATAGACCGGCTGCATCGGCTGGCCCTCGCCGACCAGCAGCCGCTGGAACGACCACAGCCCGTGATAGCCCAGCTTCTCGGCCCGGGCCGAGAAGTCGCCCAGAGTCACCGGATCGGCCCACGCCCCCGCCACCGGAGCGCCACAACTGATCAACATGGCGTTCACAGTATCCCGGCCGTCTGCCGGTACTCGGCAGCGAGCGCCTCGCCCAGCTCGGTCAGCCGGGCGTCCGGCGCGGCGGCCTGGACCGCGGTGATGAAGTCGCCGTAGGCCGAGGACAGGCTCGCGTGGCGGCCGTCCTGGGTCAGCAGCAGATAGGTCGCGTCGGCGACGCGGCGGAAGTCGGCCGGCGTCTCGGCCGGCGGCACCAGCAGCCCGGGCGGGTCGCGCTCGGCGGCCGGGGGCCCGGCGACATCGGGCGGCTCCGCGGGGCCGGCCAGTTCGGCCCGCAACCGCAGGCTGGCGCTGAGCAGCCCGACCGGCGAACCCTCGAACAGCGACGCCGGCTCGTAGTCGCGGGCCACCAGCCCGGCGCCGCGCGCCACCATCTCGTCCGGGTCCACGTCCGTCCGGATCCGGGCCGCGCCCCAGCCGAAGTAGCCGGCCAGCCTGTCCCGGATGGCCGGGATCCGGGTCGAACCGCCGGCCAGCACCACCTGGTCGATGTCGCCCCAGCCCACGCCGTGCGCGTCCCGGGCCGCCGTGATCGCCTCGGAGAGCAGGTCGAGCGAGCGCTGCACGTCCAGCTCGATCATCGCCTCGAACCCGCGGCGGGTGAGCGGCACCCCGGCGCTGACCGTGGCGGTGAGCACCGGCAGCTCGAGGGTGGCGGTGTCGGACTCGGACAGCTCCCGCTTGCGGATCTCGGCCTCCCACCGGATGCGGCGCCGGATCGACGCGTCCTGGCTCAGGTCGACGTGGTGCCGCTCGCGGATCTGCCGCAGCGCGAAGCCGACGATCAGCTCGTCGAAGTCGTCGCCGCCGAGCCGCCGGTCGCCCGCCGTGCCGAGGACGTCGACCGTGCCGTCGGCGACCCGCACGATCGACGCGTCGAAGGTGCCGCCGCCGAGGTCGTAGACGGCGTAGATGCCCGGGCTGGCGTCCACCCCGAGCGCCATCGCGGCCGCGACCGGATCCTCGACCAGCCGGCGCACGTTGAGCTGGGCCAGGCCGGCCGCCTCGCGCAGGGCCCGCCGCTGCGGCTCGCCGGCCGCGGCCGACACGGTGATCACCGCGTCGTGGATGGGTTCGCCGACGAAGGCCTCGGCCTGCCGCTTGAGCTCGATGAGCAGGAACGCGCAGATCTCGCGGGGCTGATAGGCGCGGCCGCGGAACCGGACCCGGTCGCCGCTGCCGAGTTGCCGCTTGATGCCGGCGATCACGTTTTCCGGGTCGTCGGCCGGCGACACACCCGCGACCACCTGGCCCGCCCTGTCCTGACCGACCGAGGCCGGCAGCGTCGCCGAGCCGGTCGGGCCGCGGACGATCAGAAGCTTGGCCCCGTCCCACACCGACACCGCGCACGAGCTGGTGCCGAGATCGATCCCGACCACACGATGAAACCACGGATGCTCGGTCAAGGCCGCCCCCCGAGACCAGCACTAACTCTGCTCTGAAAGTCAAACTAAGACCCGACAGAACTGACCACGATCGATCCGTCGGACATCCGACTGAGGCTGGACAGGGGTTCCGCACCCCGGCCCGCGAGGTGGAAGGCTGGAGGGCATGGGACTCGTACTCGCCGATCTCACGCCGACGGAATTCGCCCACCGACGGCCACACCTCATCGCCTCCTACGCCGACCTCATGATCGAGAACTACGGCGTCTCCGCCGAGGAGGCCCAGGCCGAGGCGCTGCGGCAGACCGACGGCCTGTTGCCGCAGGGCGTGCACACTCCCGGCCAGTTCCTCCGCAAGGGAATGGCCGACGGGGGCGAGGTGGGCTTCCTGTGGATCTCGATGCCGGGCAACCCGTACCCGTCGATGGCCTGGGTCGCCGAGATCGAGGTGGCGGCCGCGCATCGCTCCCGCGGTCACGGCAGCGCGATGCTGCTGGCCGGCGAGGCCGACCTCGTCGAGCGCGGCGTGCACCGGGTGGGCCTGCACGTCTTCGGCGCCAACACCGGCGCCCGCAACCTCTACCGCCGGCTCGGCTACCGCATGCTCGCCCAGCTGCGCACCCGGCACGTCGGCGCCCCGGGCAGCCCGGTCACGCTCGAGCCGATGACCCCCCAGCACTACGCCGACCGCCTCGACCACCTGATCGCCACCAACCACACCACGCTGACCCGGGACCCGACCGCCCCCCGGGAACGCGCCCGTGAGGTGGCCGCCGTGCTCGCCCCCGACGGCGTGGACAGCCGCAACGTCTTCGTCCGGAGCGTCGTCGCCGAGGGCCGCCCGGTCGGCTGGGTCTGGTTCTCGCTGCCCAACCCGCACCGCCCGAGCACCGGCACGGTCCACTACGTCCACATCGACGAGCCCCACCGCCATCTCGGGCTGGGCCGGGCCGCGGTCACCGCGGCCGAGGCCGAGTTCGCCCGTCACGGCGTACCGCGGATGGGGCTCTGGATCTCGGCGGCCAGCCCCGGCGCGGAGGCCTTCACGGCCCGGCTCGGCCTCGACGTCGCCTCCGAGCAGATGGTGAAGGACCTCTAGGCACTTGCTCGTTCGGCGTCGCGCAGGGCGTGCTCGGCCCAGCCGATCCGCTGGGGCGACAGGTTGGCCGTGCGGGCCTGTTGCACGGCCTCACGCAGCAGGCGCAGCGCCTCCCCCACGTTGCCCGCGGTCAGCTCGGCCTCGCCCAGCGCGAGCGTGCCCGCGGCGACCCGGCGCGGATCGCCGTAGCGCTCGCGCAGAACCTGGGACATGCGCAGGTGGCGCAGCCCGCGCTCGGTGTCGCCGGAGACGAAGACGTGGAAGAAGCCGATGTGCCGGTGCACCTCGGAACGCACGATCTCGTCGGCGTAGCCCTCGGCCAGCGCCAGCGCCTCCGTATAGAACGGCATGGCGGTCGCCCAGTCGCCCCGCAGCACCTGATGCACGAGCCCGAGACCGAAGAGCGACTCGGCGGCGCCGGCCGCGTCGCCCACCTCGCGCTGGATGCGCAGCGCCTCGATGAAGAGCTCCTCCTCGGTGGCCCAGTCGGCGCGGGCCAGGTCGCCGCCGATCGCCGCGAAGTGCGCCAGCATGCCCAGCCGGGTCAGCGCGGCCGCCTCCTCGACCGGGCGGCCCTCCTCGCAGGCCCGCCGGCGGGCGCCCTCCAGCATCTGCCACGCGGGGAGGAAGTCGCCCGTGCGGAACGCGGCCTCGAGCATCGCTTCGTTGCCCGCGGCGAGCAGCGCCCCCGCGGTCGACTCGCTCCCCATGAGCGCTACGTTATCTCGCGATCACGCTATGGCGTCACCCCGTGAAGTCGAGTGCCTCATCGATGGGGGTCGAACCGGCGAACAGTTCGAAGGTCACGCCGATGGTCGACGGGGTGGTGAGGCAGGCGGCCACGACGGCGGCGACGTCGTCGCGCGGGACGGGCCCGCGGTGGCCCAGCTCGCGAGAAGCGGTGACCAGGCCGGTGCCGGGGTCGTCGGTGAGCCCGCCGGGGCGGACGACCGTGTAGTCGAGGCCGCGCGAGATGACGTACTCGTCGGCCTCGGCCTTGGCTTGCAGATAGGCGCTCATCGACTCGCCGCCCGACGTCGGATCCTGGGCGCCGATCGACGAGATGATCACGTAGCGGCGTACGCCCTGGTCGACCGCGGCGTCGGCCAGCTTGACGGCCCCGCCGAGGTCGACCGTCCGCTTGCGGGCCGCCCCGCTGACCGGCCCGGCGCCGGCCGCGAAGACGACGGCGTCGGCCCCCTTGACGTAGGCGGCGAGCGACTCTTCGTTCTCCAGGTCGCCGATGATCGGGACGGCCCCGACGGCCTGCAGGTCGGCGGCCTGCTCCGGCTTACGGATCAGGCCGCGGGCGGTGTGCCCCTGGTCGGCGAGCAGCTTGAGCAGGCGGAGGGCGATCTGACCGTGACCGCCGGCAACGAGAATGTCCATGCCTCGACCTTAGGCCGAGTCGCGGATCACCAGGGTGGGCTGGAAGGTCACCGAGCGCGGGAGCCGGCCCGGGGTGCCGATGTGCGCCATCAGCACCTCGGCCATCTCGGCCGCCATCTCCTCGACCGGCTGGCGCACGGTGGTGAGCAGCGGACGGCAGTCGAGCGCGGCGCTGCTGTCGTCGAAGCCGACCACCGCGATGTCGTCCGGCACCCGGCGGCCCAGATCCTGCACCGCGCGCAGGGCGCCCTCGGACATCAGGTCGCTGGCCACGAAGAGCCCGTCCAGGTCGGGGTGCTCGGCCAGCAGCTGCCGGGCCCCGGCCTCGCCGCCGGCCCGGGTGAAGTCGCCCTCGACCGCCGGCACGTCGCCGAAGCCACGGTTGGCCAGGTAGGACCGGAAGCCGTCGAGGCGGTCGAGCCCGGACGGGATGTCGAGCGGCCCGCTGATCGTGGCCAGCTTGCGGCAGCCCCGCTCGATGAGGTGCTCGGCGGCCAGCCGGGCGCCCAGCCGCTGGTCGACGTCGACGAAGCTCACCGCGATCGGCGAAGTCGGCCGGGCCGACACCACGGCCGGGATGCCGAGCTCGTGCACCTGGCGGGGCAGCGTGTCCTGCTCGTGGCTGCTGATCAGCAGGACGCCGTCGACGTGCCCCTGGCGCAGATAGCGGATCACCTGGTGGTGGTCGGTGGAGTCGGTCGGGATGACGACCAGGTGGATGTCGTGCGGCCGCAGCGCGCCGGTGGCGCCCGCGGTGATCCGGCCGAAGTAGGGGTCGGTGAAGATCCGGTTGAGGAACGAGTGGTTGTCGGGCCGGTCGGGCTCGCTGATCACCAGGGCCACCGAGTTGGAGCGGCGGGTGACCAGGCTGCGGGCGGCCACGTTGGGCACGTACCCGGTGTCGGCGATCGCCCGCTGGACCATCTCGCGGATCTTCGCGTCGACGCTGGGGGCGCCGTTGATCACTCGGGAGACCGTGGCCCGCGACACCCCGGCCGCCTCGGCGACCTGGTCCATCGTCGGATGGTGCCCACCGCGAGCGGGCCGGGTTGTCATGCGGTCCGTTATAGCACCGGGCCGAATTCGCGAAAGTGCAGGTTGGTAACGGGTGCCGCCGCCGTCCCGTGCGGCGCCGGCGGCACCCGTGGTCATCTCAGGGCCGTCCGTCGGTGCCGCACTTGACGATCGGGCGAATGCAGTCGTTCACCCGGCGGGCCAGCTCGTCCACCGGCCACGCGTTGAAGAAGTCGCCGTGCATCGTGTAGCCCCGCCCGGAGGCCAGCCGGAAGTTGGCCGGGTTGCCGTTGACCGGGTAACGCATGACCTGCCGCAGTTTCGGCACCACGACCGGGTGGCTGGGCGGGCAGGCGTTGTTCACCGGGTAGGCCATGTGACTCTTGTGATCGACCGAGTCGAGGTTCACCCCGTCCCAGCAGTGCGGGAAGTCCAGATAGGACTCCAGCATGGTGCCGGCCGGGCAGGTCACGAAGTCGGACGACGACCCGGCATCCCCGGCGTGCAGGCACGACCAGCGGGCGATGGTGTTGTCGGCCGGTCCGGTGGCCTTGGCGTTGCCGGCCACGACCCGCAGGCCCAGGGGGAAGGGCTGGGTCTGGGCGATCAGATCGTCGCGGACGCCCTCACCCAGGTAGTAGAAGATGCCGGTGGTCGGCTCGACCGGGGTGTCGCCGTTGTAGAGCGTCGGGATCCAGTACGACGACTTGTCGATCGACGGGTTGCAGTTGCTGTTCGCGTTGAGCAGGTCCTGCGTGGTGGTGTGCGCGTTCGTCACGGTGCTGCCGAAGAAGCTGTGCATGTGCGAGGCGCCCGGCATGTTGGGGAAGACGATCGGGTCGTCCGGCAGGCGGTGGCTGAACGGGCAGTCGGCCAGGAACTCCGAAACCCGCACAGCGCCCGGCGGGATGGTCGGCGTGGTCGTGCCGCCCCCGCTGCCGTACACCTGGAACTCGGTCAGCGAGACGCCCCACTGGGTGGCCCGGGCCGTGGTCTCGAGCCGCACGTAGCGGCCGGTGCCGGTGGTGGTGATCGTCTGCCGGCCGCCGGAGCCGGCCGTGGTGCTGTAGAGCGTCGTCCACGACGAGCCGGTCGCCGAGACCTTGACACTGAAACTGCGGGCGTACGCCGCCTCCCAGTTCAGCACCACGGACGAGACCGTGGCGCTCGCGCCCAGGTCGACCTGCAGCCACTGCGGGTCGCTGAACGCGCTCGACCAGCGGGTGCCGAGGTTGCCGTCGACCGCGTTCGACGCCGGGAAGGCGGCCGACTCGGAGGACGAGGCGGTGGCGGTCTTGCCCTGCGAGATCAGGGAGTCAGCGGCGTTGGCGCGCGCGGCGACCGCGACGAGCGAGGTGACCAGGAGCGCCGCGGCGAACAGAGCTTTCTTTCTCATCAGCCGTCCTTTGGGGGGAAGGGGCCGGGGGCTTGCGCCCCCGGCCGGCACTCACTGGTAGACGCGCACGTAGTCGACGAGCATCTGGGACGGGAACGGGGTGGTGGCGTCGATCGGACCGGGGAAGTCGCCGCCGACGGCCAGGTTGAGGATCAGGTAGAACTTGTGGTCGAAGATCCACGGGCCGCGGGTGTTCTCCACAGTCTCCTTGTTGGCGTCGAAGACCAGCCGGCCGTCCAGGAAGAACCGGATGCCCTTGCTGTCCCACTCGGCCGCGTAGACGTGGTAGTCCTGCGAGAGGTCCACGCCGGCCGCGTTCTTCTGGCCGTACCCGCCGCCGCCGTTGTAGGCCGGGGCGTGCAGCGTGGTGTACATCTCGTTGGTGTTGCGGCCGAGGACCTCCATGATGTCGATCTCGCCGTTGTACGGCCACGGGCGTCCACTGAGGAAATCCTCGCCCATCATCCAGAAGGCGGGCCAGAGGCCGTTGCCCTTCGGGACCTTGATCCGGGCCTCGAACCGGCCGTACTGGGCGCTGAACTTCGTGCCCGTGTTCATCCGGGCCGACGTGTACTGGCGGCCCTGGTAGTCCTGCTTGCGGGCCTCGATGACCAGCGAGCCGTTGCCGTTCATGGCCGCGTTCTCGCTGTTCGGCGTGTAGTACTGCACCTCGCCGTTCTGCGGGACACCCGGGTCGTACGTCCACTTGCCGGTGTCCGGCTTGGCGCCGGCCCCGCCGTTGAACTCGTCCGAGAAGACCAGCCGGGTGGCCGGGAAGCTCGGGTCGGCCGGCTTGGCAGGCGGTGCGGTCGGGGCGCCGCCGGTGCCGTAGATGCTGAACTCCCACAGCGAGTAGCCGTAGGCGCTGCTCCGGGCGGTGCCGTACATCCGCACGTACCGGCCGGTGCCGGTGGCGTTGATGACGTCCTTGAGACCGTCACCCGTGGTGGTGGAGTAGATCGACGTCCAGTTCGCGTTGTCGTTCGAGACCTGGATCTGGTAGGCCCGGGCGAAGGCCGGGTCCCACTGCAGGACGACCTGGCTGATCTGCGCCGTGGCGCCGAGGTCGACCGAGATCCAGCCCGGGTCGACCCATCCGTTGGTCGAGCTGGTGGCCCAGCGGCTGGCCGGGTCGTTGTCGAACGCCTTGTCCGGGCTGCACGGGTTGCAGTTGACGTCGTTCTGCCAGGTGCTCGCGACCGCCGGCTTGTTGTACGACAGCAGGCGCGCGGTGCCCGGCGGGTTCGAGGTTGGCGGCGTACTGGTCGGCGGTGTGCTGGTGGGCGGGGTGCTCGTCGGCGGGGTCGTGCCGCCCGAGAACACCTGGAACTCCCAGAACGAGTAGCCGTAGATCGCCAGGGCCCGCTCGGTCAGGTTGATCCGCACGTACCGGGCCGTGCCGGTGACGGCGATGCTCTGCTGGCCGCCGGCGCCGGTCGTGGTGGCGTACGCCTGGGTGTAGCTCGTGCCGTTGGTCGAGAACTGGATGGTGAAGCCCTTGGCGTAGGCCCCCTCCCAGTTGATCGCGATGCGGCTGACCGCCGTCGGCGTGCCGAGGTCGACCTGCCACCACTGGGTGGCCGAGTAGGAACTGGCCCAGCGGGTGCCGTTGTTGCCGTCGACGGCCTCGCCGGGCAGATAGGCGCCGGCCACCTCGGTCGAGCTCGCCGTGGCCGGCTTGCCCTGCGAGACGACGACCTCCGCGGCGCTGGCCGGGTTGGTGGTGATGACGAAGTAGGCGGCGAGCAGGCCGAACAGGGCCGCGCCGAGGGTGAGAATCCGGGCCGGGGACAGCCGTCTGCGCGGCGTCCCGAGCCCGTCCAGGACCGGGGATGTCATGGAGGGACTCCAGGGTGTTGGGGGATGTACGTGTTCGGGGATGTGTCAGGGCGATTTCGGCCGGGGGAACGGCTTGTGAAAGCGCTCTTTGTGACGACACTGTGAACCGGCACCTCAATGCGTGTCAATGCCTGGTAGAGGCTCGGGAAGCGCTTTCTCGAACGCGCTCTTGGGATAGACGCAGGTGAACGGCCGGATGACCCGCGGGGCCGCCTGACGGTTCCGGAACCGTCAAGCACGCGACTTCGTACGAAATCCGAAGGCTGTACAGTTTCCGGCCATGACCGACACCAACCAGCCCACCGGCCGCCACGCCGCCAAGCAGGACGACCTCGGGGCACGCTCCACCGTCAACATCAAGAAGTACTTGGAGAAGGACGAAGCCCTGGAGCGCCAGGCCACCGGCCGCCACGCCGCTCCCGAGACCCCCGAGTCCTCCCCCGAACAGGAGCAGCAGCCGGGCTGACATCCGACCTTCAGGCCGGGGCCGTCGTTGCGACGGCCCCTTCATCATGCGGTTTTCACGTCCGCCGGCACCGTTGCGGTGCGAGACATCGCGACTGCGCCGAAGGCCGCGACCAGGGCCAGATTGACCGCCACGGCGAGCCAGCCGATGTTGGCGATGTGGGCGACCGGCCAGGCGATCGCGGCCACCGCCAGCAGGGCCGCAGTCCAGGTCGGGATCAGCCGGCGGAGGATGACGGCGGCCAGCAGCAGGGTCAGCGGGAAGAACAGACCCAGGGGCTTGATCAGTACGGCGGCGCCGGCCGCGTCGACCAGGTCGGTGTCGCCCAGCGAGACGTGGATCGTGTTGAAGCCGTAGGCGACGTTGCCGGCCGCGCCGAGCACACCGGCCAGCAGCAGGACGGTGGCCGCGACGCCGTGGCCGGCCAGGGTCACCAGACGCAGCAGCAGCACCATGTAGGCAGTGGCGCCGAGGATGTGGAAAACAGCGGCGGCGGGATCGTCCCAGCCGCGGGTCGCATAGAGGATGTCGGCGATCAGGTAGACGACGGGCGCGACGATCAGCGACGCGGTGAGCGTGCGGTCAAGAGGCATGCCCTCACGGTGACCGTCGCGGCGGCCGGGGACATCCGGGCCGGCCCGGCGGCATTGCCGGGTTAACCCTGGTCCCCGTACGCCGTCCGGGCTGGCACGATGACGGCGTGAGGGCGCTGGGGTGGGCGGCGGGCGCGGTGACCGCCGCCGCGGTGATCGGCGGCTTCTCCCTCGGCTTGCATGTCGGAAATGTCCACAACGGTCTCCTGGCCGCGTCGTTCACGGCGGTCGGGCTGTACGTCGTCCACCGCCGCCCCGGCCCCCGCGAGGGCCGGCTGTTCGTCGCGGTCGGCCTGGCCCACGCCGTGATGTTCGCCGGGCGCCAGTACGGCCTGCATCCCGGCCCGCTGCCCGGCGCGCCCTGGATCGGCTGGCTCGGCGTCTGGCCGCTGCCGCTGGTGCTCGTGCTCGTCGGCGTGGCCGTGATGTGCTTCCCGACCGGCCGCCTGCCCTCGCCCGGGTGGCGGCCGGTCGTCGTCGTGCTGGCCGCGGTCGGGCTCGTCCTCTCGACGGTGTCGGCGCTGTGGCCGGTGGAGTACGCCCGCACCGGGCTGGTCGCCGGGCACCCCTTCGCCCTCCCCGGCAACGCGGACGGGTTCTACGCCGTCGCGCGCCCCGTGGGATACCTGCTGTTCCAGCTGACCTGGGTGGCCTGCGTCGTCGTGCGCGTCCGGCGGGCGCGCGGCGACGAGGCCCGGCAGCTGCGCTGGTTCCTCTATGCCGTCACCGTCACCGCTGCCGTCATGCTGCTGGGCCTGGCCGTCTGGCAGTCGCCGGTGCCGGGCACGCTCACCACGCCGCTCATCGCGGTGGCGGCCGGCGCCGCGATCCTCAAATACCGGCTGTACGACATCGACCCGGTGATCAACAAGTCGCTGGTCCTCGGAGCGATGGCCGCGGTGGTGACGCTGGGCTACGCCGTCGTGGTGACCGGCATCGGCCGCCTCGTCTACGGGCACGGCACGCTGCTGTCGCTGATCGCCACCGGGATCGTGGCCGTACTGTTCGAGCCGGTGCGGCGGCGGGCCCAGCGGCTGGCCGACCGGCTCGTCTACGGGCACCGGGCCACGCCGTACGAGGCCCTGGCCCGCCTTTCGGCCCACCTGACCGCGCCGGCCGGCGGGCTGCTCGACGGCATCTGCACCACGGTCGCCGACGCCGTCGGGGCGCGCGAGGTCGTGCTCTGGACCGGTGACGCCGACGATCTCCGTGCGATGTCGGTGTGGCCGCCGGGGACGCCGCTGCCGGCCGGCTCCCGCAAGCTGACCGAGCTGGCGGCCGTGCCGGTGCGGCACGACGGGCGGGTCCGGGGCGCGATCACGATGGCCCAGGAGCTGTCGAGTGTGGAGCTGCGGGTGGTCGGCGATCTGGCCGCGCAGGCCGGGCTGGTGCTGGAGCTGCGGGCGACCGCCCAGCGTCTCGTCGCGGCCGGGGATGCGGCGCGCCGCCGGCTCGAGCGCGACCTGCACGACGGCGCTCAACAGCGGCTGGTGACCGTGGCGCTGGAGCTGGGCGCGGTGGTCCGGCAGGCCTCGGAGACGGGCGCGGCCGAGGTGGCGGCGCGGGCCGACGACGTACGCCGGCAGTTGCTCGAAGCCACCGCCGAGCTGCGCGAGATGGCCCGCGGGCTGCACCCGGCCGTGCTGACCCAGGACGGGCTGGAGGCGGCGCTCGGCTTCCTGGCCGACCGCTCGGCACTGCCCGTCCGGCTGACCGTGGACGTCGGGCGACGGCTGGCCGCCGAGGTCGAGTCGACGGCCTATTTCGTGGTCAGCGAGGGGCTCACCAACGCGGCCAAGCACTCGGGCGCGACCACCGTCGAGGTCGGCGTCCGGGTCACCGGTGGCGGGCTGGCCGTCGAGGTGGGCGACGACGGCGGCGGCGGTGCGGCAGTGCGGCCCGGCAGCGGGCTGGAGGGCCTGGCCGACCGGCTGGCCACGCTCGACGCCCGCCTGCTGGTCGAGAGCGACCCCAGCGGCACCCGGCTGCAGACGGTGATCCCGTGCGCGTGATGCTGGCCGACGACGCCGTGCTGTTCCGCGAGGGGATGGCCCGCATCCTGACCGACGTGGGCTTCACCGTGACCGGTCAGGCCGGGAACGGCCCGGCGCTGGCCGCCCTGGTGCGCGCCGATCCGCCCGACGTCGCCGTGATCGACCTGCGGATGCCGCCCGGCTTCGCCTCCGAGGGCATCGACACCGCCGCGCAGATCCGCGCGACGGCCCCCGGCGTCGGGCTGATGCTGCTCTCCCAGTACGTCGAGGTGCACCATGCGCTGCGGCTGATGACCGAGTTCGACGGCGGGGTGGGCTATCTGCTCAAGGACCGGGTCTCCGACCTGGCAGCGTTCGGCACGGACGTGCGGAAGGTGGCCCGCGGCGAGACGGTCATCGACCCTGAGCTGGTCGCGCGGCTGGTGGCCCGGCGCCGCGTCCGCGATCCGCTCGATGCCCTGACCGACCGCGAGCGGGCCGTGCTCGCCCTGATGGCCCAGGGCCTGTCCAACGCGGCCGTCGCGGCCGACCTGCACCTGGCCGTGAAAACCGTCGAGGCCCACGTCACCTCGATCTTCACCAAGCTGGGCCTGATCCAGCACGAACGCGAGCACCGGCGGGTCCGGGCCGTCCTGACATTCCTCCGCGCCTGACAAAGCCTGCGACACTGGGGCATGGAGTTCGGCGGAACGATCGGGCGTGACGGGTTCTTCGGGCAGCAGAGCGAGCGCCCGCGGAGAGAGCCGCGGGAGGCCGAGCCACTGCCCGCCGACCTGAGCCTGGAACCGCACCAGGCGCTGGCCGCGACGGTGCTGCGCAGCTCGGCCGAGCAGGCGCAGTGGCGGGCCGAGGGCGGCCCCGAGCCGGTGCTGCCCGGTTACTGGTCGACCCTGTGGCAGGCCGCTGTCCAGCGCCAGTGCGACCTGAGCGGCGAGCCCGAGGCGCAGGCCAACGAGTCGGTCAGCACCATGATGTCGCAGCTGGGCACCCTGCAGCACGAGGCCGCCTGGTTCCGCGACGACGACGAGCTCCGCCGCCGGGCGGTGGCCGAGATCCTGCTCTACGGCACCCGGCTGGCCCCCGACGTGCCGAGCCGGGCGGCCCAGGAGGCCTGGAACAACAGCGCCGACTGGAAAGCCGCCTGGACGGCCTGGTCCGAGCGCTAGACCCGTCGTTCGCACATGCGATTGAGTGGCCGCGTTTTCATGGCCAGCGGGGTTGGGTGGGGTCGACGTGGAGGAGTTGTAGGAGTTGGTTTTGTAGGTAGCCGGGTTGAGGGATGGTGGCGGGTTCGTCTGGGGGTGCGGGGATGAGGCGGAGTTCGCCGAGGGCTTGCAGGATGAGTCGTCCGGTGGGTTTCCGGGGGCGGCGGTCGTTGATGTAGAAGCCGCGGATCTCGGTGTCGGGGGCGAGGTTGGCGCGGACTTCGCGTTCGATGAGGCAGAAGATGAGCAGGGCCAGACAGATCACGGTGATCAGGGCGGCGATCCGGCGGTTGCTGCGCAGGAAGATCGGTGCGACGGCGAGCGGTCCTTTGAACTCGCTGTAGCGGCGTTCGACCGTGGGTTGGTCTTTGTATTGCAGGAACACCTCGGTGGTGGTGATGTCGGCGGGCAGGTTGCTCAGCAGGGCATACCAGCCGTCGGCGGCGGCTTCAGCGTCGAGTGCGGGCTGGTCGAAGGTCCAGGCGAAGGTAGGTTTACCGGTGTCGTCGACGGTGATCGTCGTTTGCAGGCAGGCCACGACGCGGCGGTGGCGGGCGATCGCGGCGGCTTTCGCGGTGACGGCTTCGACGGTGCGGTAGTGGCGGGTCCCGGCGGTGCGGGTGAGGGTGTCCAGGTCGGTGCGGGCCCGGGCGAGTTTCAGTGCTCGGGCCTTGGCCTGGGCGGTGGCGTTAGCGGTGGAGTACACCAGGATCCGCCGCAGGGTGTGCACCGGGTCTTGTCTGCGAGGGCCGGCCAGATCCATGGTGTCTTCGCACACCCGGTAGCTGTCACGCAGGATCTGTCGGCTGTTGTCGTCGCGGTCGGCGTAGTAGTCCACGCACGCGGCCTGCCCGGGGTCGAGACCGGCGAACAGCCCGTCGGGGACCCGGGACGCGGCCAGGGGTGCGATGAAGGTGACCTGTTCGGTGTTCATCGCGGTGACGTTGGTGTGGGAGATGAGTTTCGAGTCGCCGACCAGTAGGAAGCTGCGGGGTGTGGCGAGGGTTTGCAGGGCGCGCATGGTGTCGGTGACCTGGGCGATCTCGGCGGCGTTGCCGTCGTAGGCCCGGGCGAAGACGGGGATACCGCCGTCGGCGGACACGGCGATACCCGCCTGGATCTGTTTGAGGTCGGTCCGCCGGTCTTTCGGGTGCCCATAAGCCGGGGCCGGATGCTCGTCGTCGACGCTGTCGTAGGCGCCGTACAGCGAGATCGAGGTCATGTCCCAATGGCAGCGGGTGACGTCGATGCCGAACACATCGATCGCGTTCGCGCCGATCGAACCGACGACCTGGTCGGCCTGATCGGCGAGGGCGTCCAGGGCTCGGCCGAGCCGGTCGTCGTTGAGCAGGTCCGCCTCGATGTCGTAGACCTCCTGCACCGCCCACGCGTGCGCCCAGTCGGCCACGGCGACCATCGCCTTCGGGCTGGTCAGCCGGTTGGCGATCAACGCCTCGATGACTTGCCCGTGACTGATCGAGGCCACCTCACGTATCGGGCAGGCCCGGTCCACGACACCTGCGATGTCCAACCGGCGGGAGAAATCCGCGATCACCGGCAGCGATCCCAGCTGCTTCTCCATCCGAGTAACCGCAGCGACCTGCGCCCGAGGCCGCCGTGGTCCCCGTCGAGGTCCGTTCAATACACCCATAGATCAACAACGAACCAGTCGCGTGCCCGCAACGCAAGTCACTCACCCGCATGTGCGAACGACGGGGCTAGACGGGGTCAGCAGTTGATCTGGGCGCCGGGCTCGTCCGTGCTCCAGGCCTGAGCCACGCGCACCAGGTCGACTCCGGTCAGCGTCCGCAGGTTCGGGATGCCGTCGCAGGTGAAATCGTCCGAGATCACCGTGACGTCGAAGCTCTGCGGCATGGTGTCCTCGCGGAGGTAGCTCATCATGGACGGGTTGTCCTTGAAGAGTTCCTTCGACCGGGCGTACGCCTCGGCGCGCGTCCAGAGATGCACCTCACGCACGTTCGGCACGTGGCCGAGGGCGCTCTCGACGGCCGCCAGTTGCGGGGCGGTGGCCGAGGCCTTCATGGAGACCTGGAGCAGGTATTCGCGCTCCGGTTGCGGCCGCCACCCGAGCCCGACCGCCGCGGCGACGGTCGCCGCCGACCCCATCAGCAGCGAGACCACCGCCACCACGGCCACGTTCAGGAGCCGCCGCGACCCGTCCGGTCGGGACAGCTCCGGCGGGTCATCGATCATCGCCTCGCTCACGGGGCCGGACGATACCGATCCCTCGTCAGCAGGCGACCGTCGCACCGGGTTCCTTCGCGGTGGGTTTGCGGGTGACGTTGAGCCGGTCCACGCCGGGCAGCTTGCCGATGGTGGTGACGCCGTCGCAGGTGAACTCCGCGTCCCGGAAGGTGACCTCGTAGGACTCGAAGGCCGCGGCCTCGGTGATCTTGTCGAGCAGCTCCGGGTTGCTCTTCAGCGCCTCCCGCAACCGGGCGTACGTGTCGGCCCGGCTCAGGAAACGCACGGTGCCCGCGGACCGGATCCCGCCGAGCGCCTGCTCCACCGCGTCCTTCTGCTGGGCGGTGACGTCTTTCTCGAGGACGGCCGAAACGACGTACTGCCGCTCCTGAGGCGGACGCCACCCGAGCAGGAACACCGCGGACGCGGCGGCCACCGCCCCCGCGAGCAGCGCCGCCACGGCCACCAGTACCAGCAGTCGCCGCGACGGCCGCGGCTGATCGATCTCGCTCACGGCCGCGGACCCTACCCCCTCAGTGCTCCTCGAGGTCGCCCTCGGTCTCCAGGTAGAGCTGCTGCAGGGCGTTCAGCGTCTCGGGTGAGGGCGACTCCCAGAGCTTGCGCTCGGCCGCCTCGAGCAGGCGTTCGGTGACGCTGTGCAGGGCCCACGGGTTGGACTGCTGGAAGAACTTCTGGTTCTCCGGGTCGAGCGCGTAGGTCGTGGCGAGCTGCTCGTACATCCAGTCGGTGACCACGCCCGCGGTGGCGTCGAAGCCGAACAGGTAGTCGACCGTCGCCGCCAGCTCGAAGGCGCCCTTGTAGCCGTGCCGGCGCATCGCGGCGATCCAGCGCGGGTTGATCACCCGGGCCCGGAAGATGCGGGCCGTCTCCTCGGTCAGGCTGCGGGTGCGGGTGGCGTCCGGGTTGGTGGAGTCACCCACATACGCGGCCGGGGCCTTGCCGGTGAGCGCCCGGACCGTGGCGATCATGCCGCCGTGGTACTGGAAGTAGTCGTCCGAGTCGGCGATGTCGTGCTCGCGGGTGTCGATGTTCTTGGCCGCCACATCGATCCGGCGGTACGCGTTCTCCATGTCCGGCCGGGCCGGCACGCCGTCCAGGTCACGACCGTAGGCGAAGCCGCCCCAGACCGCGTACACCTCGGCCAGGTCCTTGTCGTCCCGCCAATTCCGGCTGTCGATCAAAGGCAGGATCCCGGCCCCGTACGCCCCCGGGCGCGAGCCGAAGATGCGGGTGGTGGCCCGCCGCCAGTCGCCGTGGTCGTCCCGGTCGGCCAGGGCGTGCGCGCGAACGTAGTTGTCCGGCTCGTCGAGGTCGGCGATCATCCGGAAGGCGTCGTCCATCATGGCCACCACGTGCGGGAAGGCGTCGCGGAAGAAGCCCGAGATGCGCACGGTGACGTCGACCCGGGGGCGGCCGAGCTCCTCGCGCGCGATCGGCTCGAGGCCGGTGACCCGGCGCGAGGCGGGATCCCAGATCGGGCGGACGCCGATGAGCGCGAGAATCTCGGCGATGTCGTCCCCCGCCGTCCGCATCGCGCTGGTCCCCCAGGCCGACAGGCCGACCGACCGGGGCCAGTCGCCGTAGTCGGCCCTGTACCGCGCGAGCAGCGACTCGGCCATCGCCTGGCCCGTCTCCCAGGCCAGCGCGCTCGGGATCGCCTTGGGGTCCACGGAGTAGAAGTTGCGCCCGGTCGGCAGCACGTTGATCAGCCCGCGCAGCGGCGACCCGCTCGGCCCGGCCGGCACGTAACCGCCGTCCAGCGCATGCAGCAGGTTGCCCAGCTCGTCGGTTGTCCGCGCGAGCCGCGGCACGATCTCCCGCGCCGCGAAGCCCAGCACGTCACGGACCCGATCCACATCCGGCACGTCGGTCAGGGTGCGGAGCGGCTCGAGCTCGGCGATGCGGGCCGGGTCGGCCGGCCAGCCGCTCTCCTCCATCGCGCCGACCAGCTCACGCGCGATCGCCTCGACTCGGTCGGTCTCGGCCGTGGACGCCTCCTCGGCCAGGCCCAGGGCCTCGCGCAGACCGGGCAGGGCCGCGACCTGGCCGGCCCACATCTGCCGGGCCCGCAGCATCGCCAGCACGAGGTTGACCCGCGCCTCCCCCACTGGTGCGGCGCCCAGCACGTGCAGCCCGTCGCGGATCTGGACGTCCTTGATCTCGCACAGCCAGCCGTCCACGTGCAGGATGAACTCGTCGAACTCCTCGTCGCCGGGCCGGTTGTCCAGGCCGAGGTCGTGGTCCATGCGGGCGGCCTGGATCAGCGTCCAGATCTGGGCCCGGATGGCCGGCAGCTTGGCCGGGTCGAGCGCCGCGATGTTGGCGTGCTCGTCCAGCAGCTGCTCGAGCCGCGCGATGTCGCCGTACGACTCGGCCCGGGCCATCGGCGGGATCAGGTGGTCGACCAGTGTGGCGTGCGCCCGGCGCTTGGCCTGGGTGCCCTCGCCCGGGTCGTTCACCAGGAACGGGTAGATCAGCGGCAGGTCGCCCAGCGCCGCGTCGGTGCCGTCCGAGGCCGACATGCCCACGTTCTTGCCCGGCAGCCACTCGAGGTTGCCGTGCTTGCCGACGTGCACCACCGCGTGCGCGCCGAACTCGTCGGCCAGCCAGCGGTACGCGGCCAGATAGTGGTGCGAGGGCGGCAGGTCGGGGTCGTGATAGATGGCGACCGGGTTGGCCCCGAACCCGCGCGGCGGCTGCACCATGACTACGACGTTCTCGTCGCGCAGGGCGGCCAGCACGATGTCCCCGCCGTCCACGTAGAGCTCGCCCGGCGCCGCACCCCAATGCTGCTCCATACCGGTCCGCAGATCTTCCGGCAGCGTCGCGAACCACGCCCGGTAACGGTCGCCGGAGATCCGCACCTTGTTCTCGCTCAGCTGCTCCTCGGTGAGCCAGTCCGGGTCCTGCCCGCCCGCCGCGATCAGCGCGTGGATGAGGCCGTCACCGTCGTACTGGCCGAAGTCGCCGATCCGGTAGCCGTGCTCGCGCAGGGCGGCCAGCAGCGCGACGGTCGACGCCGGGGTGTCCAGGCCGACCGCGTTGCCGATCCGGGAGTGCTTGGTCGGGTAGGCCGACAGCATCAGCACGATGCGCCGCTCGGCCGGCGGGATGTGCCGCAGCCGCGCGTGCGAGACGGCGATGCCCGCGACCCGGCGCGCCCGTTCCTCGTCGGCGACGTAGACCGAGAGCCCGTCGGGGTCGATCTCCTTGAACGAGAACGGCACCGTGATGATCCGGCCGTCGAACTCGGGGATCGCCACCTGGGTCGCGGCGTCGAGCGGGGACAGGCCGTCGTCGCTCGCCTCCCACGTCGCCCGGCTGCTGGTCAGGCACAGCCCCTGCAGGATCGGCACGTCGAGGTCGGCCAGCACGCCGACATCCCACGCCTCGTCGTCACCACCCGCGCTCGCCGTCGCCGGCCGGGTGCCACCGGCCGCGAGCACGGTCACGACCAGCGCGTCGGCCTTGCGCAGCTCGACGAGCAGATCTTCCGGCGCGGTACGCAGCGAGGACGTGAACAACGGCAGCGGGCGCGCGCCCTTGGCCTCGATCGCCCGGCACAGCGTCTCGACGAACGCCGTGTTGCCGGCCATATGGTGGGCCCGGTAGTAGAGCACCGCCACGGTCGGCCCGGTCGCGGCACTCCGGTCGTGTGCCGTGCCCTGGTCAGGCGCCGTCTCCCGGTGCAGGTGGCCCCAGTCGGGGGCGGCCTGCGGCGGGGCGAAGCCGTGCCCGGTCAGCAGCACGGTGTCGGAGAGGAAGTCGTGTACCGCGCTCAGGTTTTCCGCGCCGCCCTGGGCCAGGTAGGCGTGCGCCTCGGCGGCCACGCCGGCCGGAACCGTGGAGAGCTTCATCAGGTCGGCGTCGGCCAGCTGCTCGCCACCGAGCACGACGACCGGGATCGGCCCGGCGAGCAGCGCGTCGAGCCCTTCCTCCCAGGCCCGGCGCCCGCCGAGGATGCGCACCACGACGAGGTCGACCCCGTCGAGCAGCGCCGGCAGGTCGTCGACGCCGGTGCGGGCCGGGTTGGCCAGGCGCCACGGCGAACCGCCGGCACGCGCGCTGAGCAGGTCGGTGTCGGAGGTCGACAGCAGCAGGAACACGCAAAGCTCCCCTCGGGGTCCGCGCCCCGGGTAGTAGAGATCACGGCGACCGGAGTTCCTGGCTCCCGGGGCTTTCACCCCGGTGACAGTGGCGGGACCGCGCCGGACTCGCACCGGCTTCCTCCGCGGCGTCGCCGCTCGTGACCACCCACCCTCCCCGGCGCCCGTAGGCGCCGTCAAGGCGGGGTAGGCGGTGTGACGATCCCGACCACAGAGCCGGATCTCACCCGAGGCGCACCCGGCAACAACTCGAACGGTGTGACGATCCCGACCCGAGGATGCGGTGCGACCGGTGGGCGAACGTAGTATCCGGGCCGTGGCTGCCCGTTCATCAGACGTCGATGCGTGCCCCGGCGCGCTGCGGTTGCACACCGCGGCCGACGGCCCGCTCGCGCGCATCCGCCTGCCCGGCGGCATGATCACGGGCGCGCAGCTGGCGGTGCTCGACGATCTCGCCACGAGTTTCGGCGACGGCCACCTGGAGCTCACCTCCCGAGCCAATGTGCAGCTCAGGGCGTTGCGTGAGGCCGACCCCACGATCCTCGCGGCCCGGCTCTCGGCCGCCGACCTGCTGCCGTCCGAGACCCACGAGACCGTCCGCAATATTGTGGCCCCGCCGCTGGCCGACGCCACCCTCCGCGGCCTGGTCGCGTCGCTCGACCAGGCCCTCTGCGCCGACCCGGCGCTGGCCGCCCTGCCCGGTCGCTTCCTCTTCGCCATCGGCGCGGTGCCTCTGGCCGCCGACCTGGCCGCGCTCCCCGACGGCACCGATTTCGCCATCCTCTTCGCCGGCCACGACGCCGGCCTCCGCGTCCCCGCCACCCGCGTGGTCGAAGCCCTGCTCACCGCCGCCCACACCTTCCTGGCCGAGCGGGCCGGCGCCACCCAGGCTGCCCCCGCGTGGCGCCTGCACGAATTGCCGAACGGCCCCGCCACCATCGCCACCCGAACCGCCACCACCCTCGACCTCCCTTCCGCTGCGTCGCCCGCCCTCGCCGCCGCCCACGACGGCTCGGGCCCGGAGTCTGCCGGGGCACCGGCGGTGGTTGGGATCCTGCGGCAGTTGGACGGTCTGGTGGCGGTGGGGGCGCTCGTGCCGCTGGGGCGGCTCGGGGGGAAGGCGCTGCGGCTGCTCGCCGGGGCCCGGCGGCTGGTCGTCACGCCCGGGCGCGGAGTGATCGTGCCGGATCTGACGCCCGAGGCCGCCCGCCGCTGGGCGCACGCGCTCGCCGAGGCCGGCCTCCCGGTCGAGCCCACCTCCCGCTGGGCCGGCGTCACCGCCTGCGCCGGGCGGCCCGGTTGCGCCAAATCCCTGGCGGACGTGCGGGCCGATGCCGATAGCACAAGCACGTTTGCGGGCGGGCTGCCCGTGCACTGGATCGGCTGCGCCCGCGGGTGCGGCAGTCCGTCCGACCCGCACGTGCGGGTCGAGGCCACCCCCACCGGTTACGCCGTGACCCGGCAGCCGGACGGGGAGACATTCACCGGCGACACGGCACCGGCCGTCGCCGCCGCGAGGAGGAACTGACTGATGGAGTACGAGCGGGACGGCGCCGAGATCTATCGGCGTTCCTTCGCGACGATCCGGGCCGAGGCCGACCTGGCCGGCCTGCCCGCCGACGTGTCCCGGGTCGCGGTCCGGATGATCCACGCCTGCGGCATGGTCGACCTGGTGCGGGACATCGCGTTCAGCCCGCAGGTCGCGACCGTGGCCCGCAAGGCCCTGCTCGGCGGCGCCCCGATCCTCTGCGACGCCGAGATGGTGGCCTCCGGCATCACCCGCAAGCGCCTGCCCGCCGCCAACGAGGTCGTCTGCACCCTGCGTGATTCCCGGGTGCCGGCCCTGGCCGAAAGCCTCGGCACCACCCGCAGCGCCGCCGCCCTCGACCTCTGGCTCGACCGCCTCGAGGGTTCGGTGGTGGCGATCGGCAACGCTCCCACCGCCCTGTTCCGCCTGCTCGAGATGATCGCCGCCGGCGCCCCGCGCCCGGCCGCCGTCCTCGGCATCCCGGTCGGCTTCATCGGCGCCGCCGAGTCCAAGGACGCGCTGGCCGCCTCCGACCTCGAGCACCTGATCGTCCGCGGCCGCCGCGGGGGCAGCGCCATCACCGCCGCCGCCGTCAACGCCCTCTCCTCGGAAGCCGAGTGACCGAGATGAGCCCGACCCCCGAATCACTCGACCCGACCCGCAGCACGAGCGAAACACCGGGTACGAGCGCCGAAACCGCGTCGAGCAATGCCACCGGTACGACCGATGTGAGCCACCCGAGCAGCACGGGCGGCAGGCTTTACGGCGTCGGTGTCGGGCCGGGCGATCCCGAGCTGATCACCCTGAAAGCGGCCCGGCTGATCGAGTCGGCCGACGTGGTGGCCTATCACGCGGCGCGGCACGGGCGCAGCAACGCCCGGGCGATCGCCGCTGCCCACCTGCGGAACGGGCAGATCGAGGAGCCGCTGATCTACCCCGTCACGACCGAGACCACCGATCACCCCGGTGGCTATCAGGGTGCGATCGACGAGTTCTACGCCGAGGCCGCGGCCCGCCTCGCCGCGCATCTCGACGCCGGCCGCGTCGTGGTCGTGCTGGCCGAGGGCGACCCGTTCTTCTACGGCTCCTACATGCACATGCACAAGCGGCTGGCCCACCTCTACCCGACCGAGGTAGTCCCCGGCGTCACCTCGGTCAGCGGCGCCTCCGCCGTGCTCGGCCGCCCGCTGATGGAACGCGACGAGACGCTGACCGTGCTGCCCGGCACCCTGACACCGGCCGAACTGGCCGCTCGCCTGGCCGGCACCGATTCCGCAGCCGTCATGAAGCTGGGCCGCACCTTCGACGGCGTCCGCGAGGCCTTCGCCAAGGCCGGTCGCCTCGACGACGCCTGGTACGTCGAGCGGGCCACCACCGACCGCGAACGCCACGCCCGCCTGGCCGACGTCGACCCCGAGACGGTCCCCTACTTCTCCCTCGCCCTCCTCCCCAGCCCGGCCGCCACCGCGTTCATGGACGGCGACGGCGAAAGGGACGGCGACGGCGAAGTGGCCGGCCGGGCCGGGCGGGTGACTGTGGTCGGGCTCGGGCCGGGGGATCCGCTGTGGCTCACGCCCGAGGCGCGAGCCGCGCTCGCCCAGGCCGACGACCTGATCGGCTATCAGCCCTATCTCGACCGGGTCGCTACCGGACCGCACCAGCGCAAGCACCCGTCCGACAACCGGGTCGAGGCCGAGCGGGCCGCGTTCGCCCTCGATCTGGCCAAGCGCGGCCGCCGGGTCACCGTGGTCTCGTCCGGGGATCCGGGGGTGTTCGCCATGGCCGCGGCCGTTCTGGAGGTCAGCGAGGACCCGCAGTGGAAGGACGTGCCCGTCCGGGTCGTTCCCGGTCTCACCGCGGCTCAGGCCGTCGCCAGCCGGGCCGGCGCCCCGCTCGGCCACGACTTCTGCGTGCTCTCGCTCTCCGACCGGCTCAAGCCCTGGCCGGTCATCGCCGGCCGGCTGGCCGCGGCCGCCCAGGCCGATCTGGTGATCGCGATCTACAACCCGGCCTCGAAATCACGCCGTGAGCAGCTCGTCCACGCCCGCGAACTGCTGCTCGAGCACCGGGCCGTTGACACCCCGGTGGTCGTCGGCCGCGACGTCGGCGGGCCGGCCGAGACCGTGCGCGTCACCACCCTGGCCGAGCTCGACCCCGCGACGATCGACATGCGCTGCCTGCTGATCGTCGGTTCCTCGCAGACCCGGGCCGTGCCCCGCGCGGACGGCAGCACCTTCGTCTACACCCCCCGCACCTACCCCGCCGAGTAACTCTCCGCCGCGAAGACAACCGAGCGCCCGCAGGGCGCTGGGCCGCCGCACCCTGTCCGCTCCCCGCCGCACCGGGGATGCAATCAGCACTTCCTGCTGTCCGACACTTCCGCGACCGAAATGAGGGCCACTGCCGACCTGATGCCTCGCCTAATGAAGGGCACGACCCACGTGATCTCGCCTCGCCGCTGCGCCGCCGTCCTGGCCTCGACGCTGCTCCTGGGCCTCGCCCTTCCGGTTTCCCCGGCAGACGCCGCTACCCACCACAAGACGACGGTCACCAAGCCCGCCGCCAAGAAGACCGCGGCCAAGCCCGCCGCCAAGAAGACCGCGGCCAAGCCCGTCGCCAAGGTGACCGCCAAGGCGACGACCACCGCGACCGCCAAGGCCGCTGCTGCCACCGTCACGACCCCGACGCTGGCCTCCCGCCTGACCGCGGTGAAGTCGGCCAAGACGATCAACTACTACCCGTCCGCCGCGGGCTGGTCGAAGATGTGGACGAGCTGGGACCCGGCCAAGATCGACGCCGACCTGGCCAAGGCCGACGCGCTCGGCGCCGACAACGTGCGGATCATCATCTTCCCGACCACGTTCGGCTGGCCCAAGCCGTGGAACGGCTACCAGGACCGGCTGGCCACCTTCGTCGACATGGCGGCGGCCCGCGGGATGACCGTCAAGTTCACCCTCTTCGACTGGTGGGACGCCTACGAGGACGTCGACGACAGCGTCGCCTGGACCAAGACCGTGCTCACTCGCTACAAGGACGACAAGCGGGTCATCGCGTTCGAGCTGCAGAACGAGTTCAACGCGAACGACGCCAAGGCGGTCGCCTGGGCCAAGAAGCTCGTCCCGGCGATGCGTACGTCCTTCCCGACGATGCCGTTGACCTTCTCGGTGGACGGCGTGGCCGGTTCGGCCGGCATGGCCAAGATCAGGTCTGTCCTGGCCGCCACCCCGATCGACTACTACGACTTCCACTTCTACGGCAACTCGGAGCGGGCGCTGGCCAACATCAAGCGGGCCCAGGCCGCGGTCGCGCCCACCCCGATCGTGATCGGCGAGGTCGGCCTGAACACCCTGCAGAACACCGAGGGCGAGCAGGCCGCGTTCCTGGCCCGGGTCTTCGAGGCGGCCGAGGCGGCCGGCGTCAACTCGGTGGCGCCGTGGACGCTCAACGACTTCGCCCAGGGCGCCATCCCCTCGTCGGCCGTGTCCCGCATGCCCGCTCAGTACAGCTACGGCCTCTACCGCACCAACGGCAGCGCCAAGCCGGCCGCCGCGGTCGTCAAGGCGGGCTGGAACAACACCGCCATGCCGGCCAGTGTCATGGACCCGAGCTTCGAGGCCGGCGTCGGTCTCACCCCGTGGCGGGCCTACCTGCCCGAGCTGGGCCTGGCGGTCAAGACGCAGAGCATGGCCCGCACCGGCAAGTGGTCGGTCAGCATGACCAACACCGGCAAGACCGCCTCGGGCTCGCCGTCCTTCCGGGTCGCCCCGATCATGCCGGTCAAGGCGAGCCAGAAGTGGCACGGCGAGGTGTGGGCCCGCGGCAACGCGGCCACCGGCTCCACCCAGATCGCGCTGAGCTGGTTCGACATCAACGACAAGTGGCTCGGCGGGGCGAACTCGGCGGGGCTGCCGGCGGGCACCACGGGCTGGACCAAGCTGTCCGTCGACGGGGTCGCCCCGGCCGGCTCGGTCAGCATGCAGGTTCACCTCAAGTCGGGCGAGAACACCGGCACGGTCTGGTTCGACGACGCCGTGATCACCGGCTCCTGAGCCGGCGCGACAGAGACGGGCACGCCCATCCGGGCGAACAGGCGCGAGAAGGCGGCCACCGACTGCTCCCACGAGGAGGGGTCGGTGTGCCGCCTTCCGGCGTTGGCCGCCGCTTCCGTAACCGCGAGGGCCAGCGCGGACGGCGCCCCGGCGGCCACAAAAGTCGTGCCGGAGTAACGTTCGGCCGCCTCGACCAGCCCGCCCACCGCGGTGACCACCACCGGCAGCCCGTGGCTCATCGCTATGTGCAGCGGCCCGCTGGCCGAGCTGCGCCGATAGGGCAGCACGACCACGTCGGCGTCGGCGAAGAACCCGTCCACCTCGGCATCGGCGACGTACCGGTTGACGAAGGTGATCCGCGCGGCCGCGGGCGAGGCGGCGATCATCTCGGCCGGCAACGTCCACCCCTCCCACGTCTCCCCGACCACGGTCAGCGTGTAGTGCGCCGGCAGCTGCCCAAAAGCTTCGACCAGATCTTCGAGGCCCTTGTACGGCCGGATGGTGCCGAAGAACAGCAACCGGCACCGGTCACCGGCTCCCCGGACGAGCGGGACCGGCGAGACCGGCGGGCGACTCTCATCTTTGGTTGTCCAGCCGTCCGTAGGACCAGGCTCAGGAGTAGGCACAGTGTGGTCGAAGGGGCCGTGCAACGCGATCTCGTCCGGCACTCCGTCCAGGTCGTACGTAGCCCGCAGCGCGACCCGGTCGAAGCGCGAGTGGACCACCACCCCGTCGGTCCGGCGCAGCAGCGGCTTGATCAGCTTCCGGCAGTAGAGCGACGCCCACCGGTGCTGGGCCTCCCCCGTGTCCTGCACCTCGTGGAACTCGACCACCACCCGGATCCCGGCCAGCCGCGCGGCCAGGCAGAGCACCAGGTACGAGTGCAGCACCGTCCCGGTCCACCACTGCAGCACCAGCACCTCGGGCCGGAACCGGCGCAGGAACCGCACGGCCCGGATCAGGCTCGGCACCCCCCACCAGTCGACGCCGTCGAAAACCTGCACACCCTCGTCGTACGACAGTTGGTTGAGCCGTTGCCCCACGCGTTCGCGCCCCGGATAGAGCCGGGTCGGCAGCAGCTGTCGCATCAGGATCGTGCCCACGTCGTACCGCTCGGCCAGGGCATTGCTGAGCCGGCAGGTGTAATAGCTGATCCCGGAGAGGAACCGCCAGCCGGAGCCGACGACCACCACCCGGGTGCGGCCGTCAGCGGGCGGCGGAGGCGATGCAGGCACGGTAGACCTCCTCGATCTGCGGAACGACGCGGGCGGCGGTGTAGTCGAGCCCACGCCGGTGACCGGCCGAGCGCAGCCGCGCGGTCAGGTCGGGGTCGCCGAGCAGCCGGCGGATGGCGGTGACGAGCGCGTCCGGGTCGCCCACCGGCACCTGCAGCCCGGTCTCGCCGTCGCGGATCATGTCGGCCAGGCCGCCCGCGTCGGTGGCGATCAGCGGCGTGCCGGCCAGCAGCGCCTCGACCGCGACCTGGCCCATCGGCTCGAGCACCGAGGGCACCAGGCCCGCGGCGGCGCCGTGCCAGGCCGCCATCACCTCGGCGTGCGGCACGTTGTGGCGCACGATGACACCGGGCGGGATCGGCGGGGTGTCGGCCCGCGGCGTGCCCAGGCAGACCAGCGCCGGCGGGTTCTCGGACGAACCGACCAGGCGTTCGTACGCGGTGAAGAGCACGTCGATGCCCTTGTGCAACCCGAGTTGCCCGACGAAGAGCAGGTACGGCCCGTCCGGCAGCCACGACGGGCGAGGCGTGTTCCGGGCCAGTTCGTCGAGCCCGTCCGGCACCAGCGAGGTGATCACCTGGACCGGCCGGTCGCCCGGCACCCGGCCCTGGCCGACCCCCTCGGCGACGGCCGGCGAGATGGCGGTGAGCGCGTCGATGCCCCGGTGCCGCTGGGCCCGCAGCGCGGTGGTGAGCAGCGCCGACTTGGGCCGTCCGTACTGCTCGGAGGCGCACGGCACGCACCGGCCGAGCCGCGGCCCGCCGCACGTACGGCCGTCGCGGGCCAGGGTCTTCTTGACGCACGTGAAGCCGAAATCGTGGGCGGTGTGCACGTGCGGCAGGCCACCGCGGCCGAACCGCAGCGGCAGGTAGCTGTACATCATCCAGTCGTGGCTGTGCACCACGTCGTAGTCGCCGTCCCGCAGCACCCGGTAGATCGCCGCGGTGGTCAGCGGGTCGGCCGTGGTCGGGTGGAACGGCTTGCCGGAGTCCTGGTTCATGCTCGGCAGCAGGCTGTTGGCCACGCTGCGCACGCGTTTCACCCGTACGCCGTTGATGGCTTCGTCGTGGTCGGCCAACGGGGTGGCCAGGGTCAGCACGGTGACCTCGTGCCCGCGGCGCACCAGCTCCTCGCTGCTGGTGGCGATGCTGCGCTCGAGCCCGCCGATGACGGGGGCGTACAGGTTGGACAGGTGCAGGATCTTCATCCGGCGGCGGCCTCTTTCCGGGTCGGGAGAAGGGAGCGGACGACGACGACCGCGGCGCCCGCGCTCTGCCCGACCAGCCAGGCGATGCCCGCCGCCTCGATGCCGGTGCCGGGCAGCCAGAGCCAGGTCAGGGTCAGGCAGGCGGTGGCCATCAGCAGGTTGAGCCGCAGGCAGCGGCGGAACTGGCCGAGCGAGCGCCAGTGCGCCACGGCGAGGTTGGTGATCGCGTCGGGCAGCGCGGCCAGCACGAGAATCCGCAGCAGCATCTCGCCCTCGGCCGCGTAGCCCCCGCTGAACAGGCCGAGGATCCGGTCGCCGGCGAAGAACAGCAGCAGGGCCGGTGGGGCGGTCACGGCCAGCACGACCGCGGCCGCGCGGGGCAGACCGGCCGCGGCCGAGTTGGTGCGCTCGGCGTAGAGCGCCGACGCGACCGCGGGCGAGACCATGAAGAGCACCGACGCGGTCATCCAGGCCACGTAGAAGTGGGCGTTGGCCTCGGCGCCGAGCCGCGCGGTGACCAGCACCGGCAGCAGCGCGGTGGGCCCGGCCTGGGCCAGGTTGATCAGGTGGTGGCCGCTCAGCGAGCCCTGGATGTGCCGGAGCTCGCCGCCGACCCCCGCGCCCGTCAAGCGGGCGCCCGGCCGCAGCCGCGGCACCATCGAGACCAGGGTGTACGCGGTGACCGCGATCGACGGGAGCGTCCAGGCGAGCAGCACGACGCCCGCTCCGCCGTAACCGGCCCAAGTGAGCACGGCCAGCGTGGCCAGCTTGCCGACGGCCAGCCCGACGTTGCGGGTCAGCATCCCGTGGCTGGCCCGGTGCGCGACGAAGACGTAGTCGAGCAGGGTCGAGGCGGTCAGCGCGACCGCGGTCAGGATCAGCGCGGCGGCGCCGGACGAGGTGCGCAGGAAACCGAAGTTGCCGGACACCGAGGGCAGCACCGCGACCGCGGCGAACGAGACCACCGTGGTGGCGCCGCCGCCGAGCAGCAGGCCGGCACCCACGATCCGCGACCAGTCGGCCAGGCCGGTGCCCGGCAGCCGCTGGATGAACATGTGCCCGATGCCCAGGTTGGAGGCCAGGCTGAGCACGGTCGCGATCGAGATCAGGGCGGTCGCCGTGCCGATCGCGGGTTGCGCCAGCTCACGCGCGGCGAGCAGCCAGTAGAGGTAGCCGAGCCCGGCCGTGCCGACCGTGCTCGCCATGATCAGCACGCTGTTGCGGGCCAGCGAGTCGCGCGTGACGGTCCTCAGCATGCCGCGGCTCCGCGTGCCGCCGGGCCGCGACCGTAGAAGACGGTGCTGGTGGCGCCGAGGCTGATCTCGATGCGGTGCAGGCACTGGTCGAGCGGGGCCGGCACGAAGACGTCGACCGAGCTGGTCGTGTCGGGCGCGACGGCCAGCGCGCGGCCCGAGACGAGCCGGGCCCCCATCCGTACGCGCAGCGGCTCGGTCGCGGCCGGCAGCCCCTCGCTGCTCACCCGCAGCGGGACGTGCACGCCGCGGGCCGGGATGGCCACCGGGCGGTCGATGCCGGCGGCCCAGCCGTCGAGGGCCAGGCTGGTGTAGCCCGGCTGCGGCGGGTGCGGCAGGCGGTCGTACACCTGCAGGGCGAGGAACCCGGCGACCACGGTGAGCAGGGTGGGGATCGCCACCGCGCCGATCGTGCGCGGCAGTCGCGAATCGGCCGGGGCGGCGCCCGAGCGCTCGCGCAGCAGCACCACCAGCCCGAGCACGGCGACCAGGACGGCCAGCCCGACGACGACCGAGCGCGGGCGGATCAGAATTCCCGCGACGTGCAGGACGATCGCCACGAACGGGAGGCTGACCAGCCCGGCCGCGGCGGCCAGGCCGATCCGGGTCGCCGGGGGCATGGCCTCGCCGGTCAGCGCGCGCAACCACAGTTCGCCCAGCGCGACCAGCACGGCCAGGCACAGCGCCGAGAAGAGCCAGGGAACTCCGTGACCCAGGTCGAGCACCAGCAGCCCGGCGAAGAGGGCCGCGAGCAGCCGCGGCGTGGTCACCGGCGCACCCGCTGCTTCAGCGAGCCGAAGTCGAAGCGGTAGATCGCGATGTTGCCGCTGTCGTAGATCTTGATGGTCCACGGCGTCCCGTCGAACTTGGTGAGCTGGCCGATCGTGAACGCCGGTTTGCCGTCGTGCGGGAGCGGCTCGTTCGTCTCGAAGTAGATCTGGATCTCCGGCACCTCCCGGGCCATCCGCCGGTCGACGATCAGATAGGTGAACCGCCACGCGCTGAGCTGCTCGATCAGCTGCGGGTTGACGTCGTTCCCGGGCTGGGCGACGTAGAGGTCGTAGGTCGGGAACGAGACCGAGCCGGTGACCGGCCGCTGCCCGCCGAACGAGCCGAAGATCAGCCCGGAGTAGCGGTCGGCCACGATCCGCAGGTCGCGGCCGTGGGTGGCGCGCAGCCAGTCCGAGGCGGCCGAGACCTCGGGGATGGACGAGCGGGTGTCCGAGCCGAAGACCGGCGGGCCGGGGAAGCGGTAGGACGGGTTCATCCCGGCCGCGGTGTTGCCGACCAGCACGACCGCGCACACCCCGAGCAGGGCGCTGCCGGTGATCAGCCGGGTCGCCCGCCGGGCCCCGAAGTCGAGCAGGGCGACCACCAGCGGGGCCACGACCAGGGCGATGCCCAGATAGCTGAACGCCCACGAGCGCCGCGCGCCCTCGGCCCCCGACGGGGTGAGGATGAGCAGCGCGGCCGGGAAGTAGATCGAGCCGAGCACCAGCATGCCCAGCGCGCCGCTGCGGGAGACCGCGTCGCCGTCGCACCGGCTGCGCAGACGCCACGCGGCCGCCGCCATGGCGATGCCCGCCACGCCCTGGGCACCGAACGCGGCCCAGCGCTCCCACCAGGGGGCGACCGACTCGCGGAAGAGGGTGCGGCTGCCGCCCCCACCGGCCCCGGCCATCCCGGCGAACTGGTCGAGGGCGCGGGCCAGGTAGGGGTCGAGGTAGCCCGCGGTGCGCGGCGCGACCACCGAGAGCCAGGCCACCACCAGCACCGCGGCCATCCCGGTGAGCGCCCAGGCGGTCCAGGTCACGGCGCGCGGGTTGATCCGCTTGAGCGCGCGGGCGGTCGCCACCGCGCACAGGATCAGCATCACGCCGATCAGGCCGATCGCGGTCAGGTGGTGGGTGGCGATGGTGGCCGAGGTCAGCATCAGCGTGACGGCCGACCAGCCGAGCCGGACCCGACCGGCCGGGCCGCGCATCGCCCGGAGCAGGGCGACCAGGGTCCACACCAGCAGGGCGATGGCGAGGGATTCGTACCCGAACTGGGTGTCGAAGAAGAGGAACGAGCTGTTCAGGCTGTAGATGATCGCGGCCGCGGCGGCGATCCTCCAGTCGTGCCAGATCTCCTCGGCCAGCACGGCCACGCCCAGCACGACCAGCAGGTGGGCGGTGATCAGCACGAACAGTGCGGCATGCCAGATCGAGACGCCGGTCAGGGCCGAGATCGAGGCGACCGTCGAGTGCAGCCCCGGGAAGTCGCCGACCACCTTGACGATCGGGTTCTGCTCGAACAGCCGGCCGTCCTGCAGGATCTCCTGCGCCTGCCGCCAGTGCGCGAACTCGTCGTGATAGAGCGGTCCGTCCGGGGTCCGCAGCAGCTTGGGCAGATAGGTGAACCCGGCGTACGCGGCCAGGATCGCGACGCGCAGCCGGGGGCTCGTGCCGCGGCGCATCAGCCAGGCCACCGCGGGCAGCGTGAAGACCAGCAGGCCCAGCCAGAACAACCCGAACCGGTCGGCGGAGTCGCGCTCGGCGGCCCGGTTGGCCGCCACCAGCAGCGCCGCCCCGGCCGCGCCGGTGACGACCAGGGTGGCGGCACAGAGGACGGCCGGGCGGCGGGTCGCCTCGGGCCCGCTCGGGGCGGTGCCGGCCGGAGCAACGAGGTTCAGGCGGTCGTCGGCGACCGGCTGGGTCAGGGTCATCGGTCGCCGGCTCCGGCCCCGGCCCCGGCCTGCTGGATCACGTGCACCGGCGGCGCCACCGAGGCGTAGACCTCGCGGGTCGCCAGCACCACGTCGCTCCAGGTCGGCAGGGTGTTGCGACCGTGTTCGGCCCGCGGCGTGCCGGCCGCCACTCGCAGCGCCTGAGCCAGCGCGGCCTCGTCGTCCGGGTTGACGAGCCAGAGCGGCGCCCCGGGGGCGGCCATGGCCGCCAGCTCTCGGTGGGCCGGGATGAAGGACGCCACGGTCGGGAGGCCGGCGGTCAGCGCGTCGGCCACCGCCATCCCGAACGCCTCGTGCTCCGAGGCGGACACCACGGCCGCGGCCGACGCCAGCCGGGCGTGGAAGGCGCCCTCGGACAGGCGGCCGTGGAAGACCACCCGGTCCGGGCCCAGGCCGAGCCGGCGGGCGAGCTGCTCCCACTCGTCGCGGGCCGGTCCGGCCCCGACCACATCGAGCCGGTGCTCGGCGCTGAGCTGGGTCATCGCCCGGATCACCCGGTCGACCCGCTTGTAGCGCTCGAGCCGGCCGACGCAGAGGATGCCGCGCCCCGGCTCGGGGCTGGGCACCAGGTCGGGCGCCGGGTCGGTGCCGTTGGGGACGACCACCATCCGGCCCCGCGCCTCCGGGAAGTGGCTGATCAGCAGCTCCCGTTCGGCCCGGGTGACGCAGATGACGCGGCCCGCGCGGGCCACGATCCGGCGGCCCAGCGGGCGGTAGAGCGGGTGCAGCGCCGCGCGCAGCCGGCTGTGCCCGGTGCCGTGGTAGTGCGGCGTGAAGACCAGCGGGGTGCGGTTGGTCAGCGCGGCCGGCAAGGCGGCCAGCGCGTGGTAGCTGTGCGCGTGCAGCACGTCGTACCGGCCGGCGTTGCGCCGGAGCCAGTGCCACAGCGCGGCCGAGAAGCGGTAGTTGGCCGCGTTGACGGTCAGCGGGAAGCGGCGCACCAGCACGCCGTCCATCGACTCGGTCGAGCCCACGCAGTGCTGGGTGAGCACCTCGACCTCGTCCCCCGTGGCGACCAGTGCGGCGCACAGCTTGCGGACGTGGGTCTCCACACCGCCGATGTCCGGGTGGTAGGCGCTCGTGACGACGCCGATCCTCACCGCGCTTGCTCCGGAGCCCGGTCCTCGGACGTCCGCCGCCGGCGGGGCCACTCCCGGGCGATCGTGCGCAGCACCCGCAGGCCGTCGGTGAACGCGTTGAGGTTGCTCTCGCCGTGGATGCGCTGCTGCTCGAAGCTGGGGATCTCGACGATGCGGAGCCGGGCCCGGGCCGCCCGCAGGTTGAGCAGGGTCTCGATCTCGAACCCGTCGCCCCACAGCCGGCCGTCGGCCACGGTGGTGCTGTCCAGGTCGAAGACGTCGAGGTGCCGGGCCCAGAAAGCGTTGTAGCCGTAGCAGAGGTCGCTGTATTTCGTCCGGTAGAGGATGTTGACCATCAGGTTCAGGCCGAGGTTGCCCGCCCGTCGCAGCCCGGTGATGTCGGCGCTGCCGCCGGAGCCGCTGAACCGCGAGCCCTTGGCGAAATCGGCGCCGGCCCGCAGAGCCGAGATGAAGCTCGGAATCTCCCGGGGGTCGGTCGAGCCGTCCGCGTCGATCATGACGATGATGTCGCCCGTGGCGGCGGCGAACCCGCAGGCGAGCGCGTTGCCCTTGCCCCGGCGGTTCTGCTGGACGACGCGCACGCCGGGCATCAGGCGGCGTGCGACGTCGACCGTGTCGTCGGTCGACCCGCCGTCGACCAGGATGACCTCGTCGACCTCGGGCAGCGCGGCCATCACGTGCGGCAGGTTGAGTGCCTCGTTGAGGGCCGGGATGATGATGCTGACCAGGGGCTCACTCGCGCCGATCACCACCGGGGGTGGCAGCTCGGTTCCCGCTCCAGCCTCCGGGCGAGCGTAGGGGACCGTTGACATACTTCTCTCCAAGACTCGGTGGGTTCGACTCGCTACGGCGTGCCGGTGCCGCCGGTGCCGGCGGCCAACCCGGCCGGCACCGGCGAACTATCTGGTCAGACCCCGGACCCGTCGACGGTCCAGGAATAGATGTCCTGCTTCGAGAGGCCGGAGCCGGTGCCCGCGGTGAAGCCCACCCACGCCTCGGAGTCGTCGACGTGGTCGGCGAGGTCGATCTCGTGGGTGAGCACGTGCTTCTCCTGCGAGCCCGCGCTCAGCGCCTTGACGTAGACGTCGAGCATCATGTCGTCGGCGTCGTAGACGACCCGCGCCAGGAACGGCTTGCCGAACAGCGGGATCGGCGCTTCCTGGGTGTCGGCCTGGTAGTCCGGGTTACCGCCCAGCACGACGGCCAGGTGGTTCCGGCTCGGGTCGTACGAGTTCTGGAAGGTGTCGAACTCGACGGCCAGGCTCGGCTTGATGCCGCGGTAGCCGAGGCCACCACCCCAGCCGCCGAGGGCGCGCGGGCCCTGGGACTGGACGACGAAGGCGATGCCGTCGGCGCCCGGCCGGAAGTGGTGCAGGTAGACCTTGAACGTCGACTCGAACGACTCGGTGACGTCGAGCTTGGTCGTCGACCAGGCCGACCCGGCCTGCCGGAACCCGCCCGGGGTGAGCCGCAGGATCTTCTGCCTCGTCTTGTCGCCGGCGGACAGGATGAAGTCGGCGGCCCCGTTGCGGTCCAGGTTCTGGGCCGCGCCCTTGAAGGTCGGGTAGTCGATCAGCGGGTCGTCGGTGGCCGCCGAGGCGCCGACCGGCGCGACCGCGGTCGCTATCGAGAGGGCGAGGGCGGCCACGACGCCACCTCTGGCCAGCCTCGCGGAACGTGAAGAAAACACAGCTCTGCGCTCCAATTCGGATGATTTGCCCCACTAGGACGTGGCCTAAGGTAGGACAATGCGCAGAGCCGCGTAAGCGAGACGGGACTAATTACCCCGATTCGGACGCAGTCGGTCCGTTAACCACTGATGGAACGCGCCGATGTGGTGCTCGCTCGGCACGAGCACACCCCCCTTCGCGTACGCCCGGGAGGACATCGACGGCTGGCAGCGCTCGCAGGCCTCGAAATCCTGCCGGTTGACCCGGTCGAACAGCTCCACCGAGCGGCTCAGGTCGGCGTCCGACGCGACCACCTCGGGCAGATAGAGCCAGTCGCACTCGACGATCGTGCGATCCGCGGCCAGCGGGTACATCCGATGGAAGACCACGTGGTCGGGCACCAGGTTGACGAAGACCTGCGGCTTGATCGTGATCGCGTAGTAGCGCCGGTCCTGCTCGGCCGCGAGCGTGCCGATCGGGGTCACACCCGCGCTGCCGTCCACGGTGAAACCCTGCACGTCCCGGCCGAACTCGGCGCCGTGCCCGACGTAGTACTGGGCGGCGTACCCGCCCGCGAACTCCGGCAGCACGTGAACCAGCTCCGGGTGGATCGTCGAGCAGTGGTAGCACTCCATGAAATTCTCGATGATCAGCTTCCAGTTGGCCCGGACGTCGTACCGGATCCGGCGGCCCACCTCGAGGGAGTCCAGCCCGTAGCGATCGATCGAGTCGAGGTCGCCCAGGCGCTCGGTGCAGGCGCCCATCACGTCCGCCTCGAACGAGGGCGGCTCATCGGCCAGGCAGACCCAGACGTAGCCGAGCCACTCCCGCACGTGCACCCGGTTCAGGCCGTACTCGACGCGGTCGATGTCGGGCATCTTGACCAGGTTGGGCGCCGCCACGAGCTTGCCGTCCAGCCCGTACGCCCAGGCGTGGTACATGCATTTGAAGGTCCGTTTCACCGAGCCCGACTCCTCGGCGCACAACTGGGCGCCCCGGTGCCGGCAGACATTGAGGAACGCCTGCGCCCGCCCGTCGGCGGAGCGGGTGATCAGCACGCTCTCCCGGCCGACCTGCACCGTGCGGAAGGCGCCGGGCGTGCCGACGTCCTCGCTGCGGACGGTGCAGAACCACATCCGTTCGAAGATCTGGTCCTGCTCCGCCGCGAAGATCGACGGATCGGTGTAGTAGTGGCCGGCCAGGGTGGGGATCAACGATTCGGGCATGGCTCACTCCGGCTGGGTCATCAACCGACGGGGGTCGAACAGGGTGATCGGGTGGACGGTGGCGCCGCAGGTGGCGAGATCGGCCAGGATCTCGCCCACGATCGGGACGAACTTGAAGCCGTGACCCGAGAAACCGCAGGCCACGGTCACGGCCTCGTGCGCCGGGTGGCGCGCGATGACGAAATGCTCGTCCGCCGTGGTGCTGTACATGCAGGGCTCGCCGCGCAGGAACTGGCCGGGCAGATCGGGCAGCCGCTGCCCGCAGTACTCGACCATCTCGGCGATCTCGGCCGGGTGCACCTCGGTGTCGAGCGTGTCCGGCGTGGTCGCCGTCCCCCGGCGGAAGAACGCGATCTTGGCACCCCCGGCCGGGCCGTCGATCGCCGGGAAGCCGTAGATCTGGCCGCCCTCCGCGTCCTCCCAGATGTAGATCGGGTGCCGGTCGGGCCGGAACGGCTCGACCCCGCCCCGCGGCTGGAACCAGTACTGCACTTGCCGCTCGATGCGGAACTCGATGCCCAGGTCGGCCAGCAGCTCGGGGGCCCACGGGCCGGGCGTGATCACCAGCTGGCCCGCCGTGTAGCTGCCCTGGCCGGTGGTCACCCGCACCCCGTCGCCGATCGGCTCCCAGCTGGTCATCGGCTCGTGGAAGTGCAGGTCGGCGCCGTGCTTGGTGGCGAGCTGGAGGTTGGCCGCGACGGTGGCCTCGGGGCGGACGAAACCGGCCTTGGCCTCGAACAGCGCGATCTCGTCGTCCTTCGGCGCCAGCGTCGGGAACCGCCGGCGCAGATCTTTGGCGTCCAGGATCTCGTGCTCGAGACCCCACAGCTCGGCGCTGGCCCGGCTGCCCGCGACCGTGCGGCTCTCCGGGCGGCCGACCATGACCCCGCCGGTCAGCGTGATCACGTCCCGGCCCGAGTCGGCCGCGAGCTGGTCGAACAGGTCGTAGGCGCGCAGCAGCAGCGGAACGTACTCGGGACCCTCGAAATACGACTGCCGGGTGACCCGGGAACCGCCGTGGCTGGCCCCCCGGTCGTGCGCCGGTCCGTATTTCTCCAGGCCCAGGACCCGTTGGCCGCGGGCCGCCAGTTGCTGGGCGGCGGCACTGCCCATGCCGCCCAGACCGACCACGATGACGTCGTACGCCGACAAAGGTGCCTCCTTCGGACCGCCTAACCGCGGAGTCGTTCGTGTTTCGGGTCGAAGAGGGGCTCGGCGGCGACGGTGGCGTCCAGCCTGCGGTCGAAATACCCGATCGCCACCGGCGTGCCGGGCACGGCCAGGGCGGCCGGGAGCCACGCGTACGCGATGGGGGCGTCGATCGTGTGGCCGTAGGCCGCGCTGGTCACGAAGCCGACCGGCTGCCCGTCCGAGTAGACCGGCTCCCGGCCCATCGGCACCGCGTCCTTCTCGTCCACGAGCAGGCAGGTCAGCATCCTCCCGGGCGGCGCGCCGGTCAGCGCGTCCTTCCCGACGAAGTCACCCGAATCGAGGCGCACGGCGAAACCCACCCCGGCCTCGTACGGGTCGTCCTCCGCGCTCATGTCGGCCCCCCACAGCCGGTAGCCCTTCTCCAGCCGCAGACTGGTGAACGCCGCCCGGCCCGCCGCGATCAGGCCGAGGTCGCGGCCGGCCGACCAGAGGGTGTCCCACAGCTTGAGGCCGTACTCGGCCCGGGTGTAGATCTCCCAGCCGAGCTCGCCTACGTAGGAGAGCCGGAGCAGGGTGACCGGGACGGTGCCCAGATAGCCCTCGCGCGCCTGGAAGTAACGGAACGCGTCGCTCGACACGTCGATGTCGGTCAGCGGCGCGACGAGCTCGCGGGACTTCGGACCCCAGACGCCGAGCCCGCAGGTGCCGCCGGTGATGTCCCGGATGCTCACCCCGGCCGGCGCGTGCCGCAGCAGCCAGTCCAGGTCGAGCGGGCCGTTGACGCCGACCTGGAAACGCTCCTCGCCGAGGCGGGCCACGGTGACGTCGCTGCGGACGCCGCCCCGCTCGTCGAGCAGCAGGGTGTAGACCACGGAGCCGACCTTCTTGTCGACGTTGTTGCTGGTCATGTCCTGCAGGAAGCCGACCGGGCCGAGGATCTCGAGCCGGGTCAGCGGGGTCATGTCGTAGAGCGCCACCTTCTCCCGCGTCGCTCTGGCCTCGGTCTCGGCGATGGGCGACCAGTGCCGGCTCGACCACGCGTCCCTCGTCGTGGCCTTCTCGGGGGCTGCGTTGGATTCGTACCAGAGCGGTCGTTCCCAGCCGGCCGCCTCACCGAAGACCGCCCCCAGCTCTTTCTGGCGCGGGTGGAAGGCACTGAGCCGGACGTCGCGGATCGAGGGCGGGTCGAGCGGATGGACGATGTCGTAGACCTCGACGAAGCTGCGGATCGAGCGCTCCCGCACGTAGGCCGGGGCCAGCTGGGCCGGGTCGAACCGGTTGAGGTCGCACTCGTGCAGGTCGAGGCTCGGACGGCCGGTGACCATCCACTCGGCGACCTCGCGGGCGGCGCCGGCCGAATGGGTCACCCAGATCGCCTCGGCCGTCCAGAACCCGGGCAGCTCGCGGGACTCGCCGAGCAGCGGGAAGCCGTCCGCGGTGAACGAGAAGACGCCGTTGAAGCCGTCCGTTCGTTCGGCATCCTTGAGTGCGGGCAAAAGCTCGGTGGCCGCCGCCCACGACTCGGCGAAAGTGTCGGGGGTGAACGGGAGCATCGACGGATGTTCCCCCTCGGCCAGCTCGTCCAGGCTCACCGGCATCGGCTCGTGCAGATAGGAGCCGATGCCCAGGCTCTCGCCGTGGGCCCGGAAATAGAGATCCCGGTCCTGGTGCCGCAGGATCGGCATCTCGTCGTCGGCCCCGACCAGGCCGGTCCGCACATATTGGTGGGCCATCGGCAGCAGCGGGACGGTGACGCCGGCCAGCGCGCCGATTCTCGGGCCCCAGAACCCGGCGCAGCTCACCACGATGTCGGCGTCGTAGGTGGTGTCCTCGGTCCGCACCCCGGCGACCCGGCCCGCCTTCTTGATCATCTTTGTGACGCGTGCATGGGGGACGAAGCGGGCACCTCGTTCTTCCGCTCGGAACGCCTGCGTCTCGCCCGCCTTGACCGCCAGGGCCAGGCCGTCGGTCGGCACGTGCAGGCCGCCGACGACCATGTCCCGGCCGAGCAGCGGGATCATCTCGGCGCAGGCCGCCGGGTCGACCATCGCCGACCCGATGCCCCACGACTGGCCGAAACCGAACCGGCGGTGCAACTCGGCCAGCCGCTCGGGGGTGGTCGCCACCTCGAGGCTGCCGACCGGGCGGAAACACCCCAGCCCGGTCAGCTTCTCGACGGTGTAACGGGCCAGCCGGGCCATGGTCCGCGACGGGTTCGTCTGAAAGACCAGGCCCGGCGCGTGCGAGCTGGACCCGCCCGTCACGAAGAGCGGGCCCTGCTCGAGCACCGTGACGTCGCTCCAGCCACGCGCGGTCAGCTCATCGGCGAGGGCACAGCCCACGATGCCCGCGCCGATGATCACCACCTTCGGTCCGGCCATCGCTCAACTACCGGCCGGGATCCACGGCTTCCAGGTGGCCTCGTGCTCGTTGACCCATTTCTCGGCCGCCTTGTCGTCGTCCATGCCCTGGTTGGTGATGTAGTCCGAGACGAGGTTCTGGTCGTCGTTGGTCCACTTGAAGTTCTTGATCATCTGGAACGCAGTGCTGTTGGTGTCCGCGAACTTCTTGCTGACGATCTTGTCGAGCACGTAATCCGGGTAGTCGCAGGCGATCTTCTTCGGGTCGGCGTCACACCCGGTCTTGTATTCGGGCAGCTTGACCCGCACATACTTTTCCTGGGCGAAGAGCCACTGCGGCTCGTAGAAGTAGAAGAGCAGCGGCTTCTTCTGCTTGCTGGCCTGCTGGGCCGCCTTGATGATGGCCGCCTCACTGCCGGAGTAGACGACGGTGTAATTCAGCTTGAGGTTGCTGACCAGGGCGCCGTCGTTCGTCACGAACGACGGGTCGCCGGCCAGGAACTGCCCCTTGCCCTTCGACTCCGAGGTCTTGAAGAGGCCGGCGTACTTGTTGAGGTTCTTCCAGTCGGTGATGTCCGGGTGCTCGTCGACCATCCACTGCGGCACATACCAGCCGATCGTGCCGTTGTTGCCGGTCGGGCCGAGGTCGACCGCGACCTTCTTGGTCTCGATGTAGGTCTTCTTCAGGTCGTCGTGACCCCAGTTCTCGACGATCGCGTCGACCTCGCCGGTCTCGAAGCCCTGCCAGGAGATCTCCTCCTTGAGCTCCTTCTTCTCGACCGTGTAACCCATCTTCTTCTCGAGCAGATAGGCGATCACCGCGGCGTTCGCCTCGTACCCGACCCACGGGTTGATCGCGAGGTTGACCGTGCCCTTGGCGCCGGCGCTCGCGGCCGGCTCCTCCCCGGCGCCCGAGGTGGCGCCGCCACAGGCGGTCAGGCTGACTATGAGGGCCGCGGCGGCGGCCGTCCGGAGTGTTCGCATCTAACGAGGTCCCTTCGAGTTGTGATAACCCTGGGTGAGCCGATCGAGCAGAATGCCGAGCAGGACGATGGCGAGGCCCGCGGCGAGCCCCTTGCCGAAATCCTCACGCTGGGAGAAACCAGCCACGACGTCGTAACCGAGGGCGCCCGCACCGACCAGGCCACCCACCACGACCATCGCGAGGACCATGACGATCCCCTGGTTGGCCGCGAGCAGCAGGCCACCGCGGGCCATCGGCAGCTGCACCTTCCAGAGCAGCTGCCGCGGCGTGGAGCCGGCCGAGGTGGCGGCCTCGACGACGGTCGCCGGCACGTCGCGCAGGCCGCGCTCGACCAGCCGCACGACCGGCGGGACGGCGAAGATGACCGCGGCCACGATCGCGGTGAACCGGCTCGCGCCGAAGAGGGCGACGGCCGGCAGCAGATAGACGAACGAGGGCATGGTCTGCGCGGCGTCCAGCAGCGGCCGGATCACCGTCGCCAGCCGGTCGTGCCGGGCGCAGAAAACGCCGGTGGCCACGCCGATCACCATCGTCAGCGCGATGCCGACCAGCACGGTGGCCAGCGTCTGCATCGAGTGCTGCCACAGGCCGAGCCCGGCCAGACCGGCGGCGGCGAGCGCGGCGATCAGGGCCGCCCGCCAGCCGCTGATCAGGGTGCCGAAAGCGGCCACGGCGGCCACGAAGAGCCACCACGGCGTGGTCACCAGCACGGTCTCGAGCGGGTCGAGCACGCCCGCGCTGATCCCGTTCTTGAGGCCCTCGGTGGCGTCGTACCAGTGCAGCTCGATCCAGCCGACGAGGTCGTTGACCGGCGCCGCGAAGGAGTACCCGGGCAGGTCCTCGACATTGATCGTGACGAGCGACAGCACCGCGACCGCGACCACGGCGACGCCGAGACTGATCCACCGTCTCCGCCGGTTCACGTGCGCCCCGGCGCGGCGGGCCGCGTTCGTGGTGATCCGGTCGAGCACCACGGCGAGGATCACGATCGCCAGCCCGGCGTCGAAAGCCGCGCCGACGTTGACCCGCTCCAGCGCGTTCACGATGTTCTGCCCCAGGCCGGGCGCGTCGATCAGCGCGGTGATCACCACCATCGACAGCGCCAGCATGATCGTCTGGTTGACCGCGAGCACGAGGGTGGTGCGGGCCATCGGCAGCCGCACCTTGCTCAGCAGCTGCCACCGGGTCGAGCCCAGCGCCGTCGCGGCCTCCACCGCGGTCGGCGAGACCTCGCTGATCCCGAGCGCGGTGATCCGGATGGTGGCCGGCACGGCATAGATCATCGTGGCGATCACCGCGGCCGGCGCCCCGATCAGGAAGAGCAGCGTCATCGGGGCGAGGTAGGCGAAGGTCGGCATGATCTGCATGACGTCGAGGACGGGCCGCAGCGTGGCGCCGACCCAGCGCACCCGGGCCGCGAGCACGCCCAACGGCACCCCGATCGCGATCGAGAGCAGCACCGCCGAGAAGGTCAGCACCAGCGTGTCGACGCTCTCCGCCCACAGCCCCAGCACGGCGAAGGCGACGAAGCCGCCGAACGCGAGCAGCCCGGTGCGCCACCCGGCGAAGACCAGTGCGATCGCCGTGATCGCCGAGACCAGCCCGGCGAAACCGAGGCCGTACAACCCGGCCTGCACCGCGTCGACCAGCAGCCGCACTCCGAGCCGCACATAGTTGAGGCCGTAGAGGAAGAACGGGCTGGTGTCGCGGTTCCCGTCGACCCAGTTCCGCACGCTGTCGAAAAAGCGGAACGCCGCCGCGTCGCTGTCGTCGGCCGCGCCGTCCGTCCGGAAGAGCAGATAGGCCACCACCGCCAGCACGATCAAGACCGCCGCCGCCGTTCGCGTCCCGAGACGCCCCCGCCTCCGGCTGATCTCGATGCTCCGTCCGGCCCGCAACGCCGCCGGCGGCAAGGTAGTAGTCACGCTGAGCCTCCTGGGGCATGCCCTCCTGGCCCTACGACCGCTGCGCTCACTCCGGTGCAGTCGGTCATGCCGAGCCTGATGGCATGCCCTCCTGGCCCTACGACCGCTGCGCTCACTCCGGTGCAGTCGGTCATGCCGGGACCTGGCGGTGAGGGCTCACGAGGGCGGGGAGCAACTGGTCGGCGTCGATCACGCCCACCCGGCGGGTGCCGTCGACCACCGCGATCGGCCGGCCCGCCCGCAGCACCCGGTCGACGGCGTCGCGGATCACCGTGCGCTGGCTCAGCGGCTCGTCCTCACAGTCCTCGTCCGGCTGGGCGTCCCGCATGATCCAGCGCAGGGTCAGCACGTCCGAGCGCGGCACGTCGCGCACGAAATCGGCGACGTACGAGTCGGCCGGTGCGCCCACCAGCTCCTCCGGCGTGCCCACCTGCACGAGTTCGCCGTCGCGCAGCACGGCGATCCGGTCGCCCAGGGTCAGCGCCTCGGCCAGGTCGTGCGTGATGAAGACCAGCGTCTTGCCCACCTCGGCGTGCAACCGGCGCACCTCGGCCTGCATGTCCCGCCGGATCAACGGGTCGAGCGCGCTGAACGGCTCGTCGAAGAGCAGCACCTCGGGGTCGGCGGCGAGCGCCCGGGCCAGGCCGACCCGCTGCTGCATGCCGCCCGAGAGCTGGTCCGGATATTGATGCTCATGACCGTCCAGCCCGACCAGCGCCAGCATCTCGGAGGCCTTGCCATGCCGCTGGGCGCGCGCCATCCCCTGGATCTCGAGGCCGTAGGCGACGTTGTCCAGCACCTGCCGGTGAGGCAGCAGCCCGAAATGCTGGAACACCATGGCCACCTGGCGCCGGCGCAGATCCCGCAGCCGCTTGGGGTTCATCGCGCGCACCGATTCCCCGCCGATGCTGATGTCGCCGCTGGTCGGCTCGATGAGCCGGGTCAGACAGCGCACCAGGGTCGACTTGCCGCTGCCGGACAGGCCCATCACCACGAAGACCTCGCCCGGCTGCACGTCAAAACTCACGTCCCGGACGGCGGCCAGGCAACCCGTGCGGGCTCGCAGCTCGGCCCGGGGCAGGTCGGCCAGGGGCGAGCCGACGATCCGTTCGGCCCGGGGACCGAACACCTTCCACAGATCCGCTACCGCGATCATCGGTGCCATCCCCGGTCCCCCTGGGCCCTAGTGTCCGGTCAATTCGGCACTGATCAGGTCGGCCGCGCGTTCCCCGATCATCAGCACCGTCACCATCGGGTTCACCGACGGCATCAGCGGAAAGATCGAGGCGTCGGCGATCCGGACGTTGGGCACGCCCCGCAGGCGCAGCTGCGGATCGACCACCGCCGCCGCGTCCGTCTCGGCGCCCATCCGGCACGTGCCGGCCGGGTGATAGACGGTGTGGTGGGCGGCCCGGCCGTACGCCGAAAGCTCCTCGTCGGACCGCAGGGCCGGCCCGGGCGCGATCTCCCGCTTGATCCACGACGCGAACGGCTCGGTCGCCGCCACCTCACGGGCCAGGCGCAGGCCGTCCACGATGGTCCGCTCGTCGTAGCCGTCCGGGTCGGTGAAATAGCGGAAGTCGAGCAGCGGCTTGGTCGCCGGGTCGGCGTCGGCCAGGGTCAGCCGGCCGACGCTGCGCGGGCGCGGCACGTTGGGCGTCATCCCGAAGCCGTACTCGGGCACGTCGTAGCCGAGCCGCTCGGTGTTGAACGTGAACGGGATCTGATAGAGGTGGAACATCAGATCGGGCCGCTCGGCGCCGGGGTCGCGCCGCACGAAGAGCCCGGCGTCGGAGTCCATGGCGGACATCGGCGGGATCGGGCGGCTCGCCTCCCAGAGGATCAGCGACTCGGGGTGGTCGAGCAGGTTTTCCCCGACCCCCGGCAGGTCGTGCCGCACCTCGATGCCGAGCTTCTCCAGATCGGCGGCCGGGCCGATGCCCGAGAGCATCAGCAGTCGCGGCGTGTCGATCGCGCCCGCACACAACACGTACTCGTGCCGGGCCTTGATGATCTTGGTTTCGGTGCTGCTCCGCACCGTCACGCCGTTCTCCGGGTCGAGGTGATAGGCCCAGTGCTCGGTGAGGATCGTCAGGTTGGGCCGGTCGAGGTGCGGGTGCAGATAGGCCACGCTGGCCGAGGAGCGGATGCCCGTCTCGGAGTGATAGCCGACCGGGAAGAAACCGACGCCGTCGGCGAACGGCGCCGCGTTGAAGTTCTCGTGGATCGGGACACCCAGCGCCGAGTGACACGCCGTGACAAAGTCGTCGGTCAGCGGGTTGCGATCACGCTCGGCGACCGGGGTGATGGTGACCGCCAGTCGTTTCCACAACGGCAGCATCTCGTCGTACGACCACCCGGCCGCGCCCGCCTCGACCCAGTCCGCGAAGTCGGCCGGCGGCGGCAGAAAGCTGATCATCGTGTTGTGCGACGAACAGCCGCCCAGCACCCGGGCCCGGGAATGCCGCAGGTGCGAGTTCCCCCGCGGCTGCGGCACGATCGGATAGTCGTAGTCGTACTCGGTCTCGAGCAGGTTGATCCAGTTGCGGAGCCGCAGGACGCGCTGGTCACCCACATCGGAGGGACCGCCCTCGATCAGACAGACCCGCAGGTCAGGATCGGCGGAGAGCCGTGACGCGACGACCGAGCCGGCCGTTCCGCCGCCCACGATGACCACGTCGAACTCGATCGTTTCCAGCTTGCGCCACCTTCCGTCGCGTCGCCGGTCGCCGACGACTGCGCCGATGACAAAGAATCATCAGCCGCGGTGGCGCGGGTCAATGTCATCGACGGACTTTTACCTCTGTGCAACAAAGCACGCAGTGTTCCACCGCGCCTTAGGATCCCCTCGTGGCCTTCCTCGACGTCCCCACTCCGCTGGCTTTCGCCCACCGGGGTGGTGCCGCCGACGGCGACGAGAACACGACAGAGGCCTTCGAGCGCGCCGTCAAGCTGGGCTATCGCTACGTCGAGACCGATGTGCACGCCACCGCGGACGGGGTGGCGGTCGTCTTCCACGACGCCACGCTCGACCGGGTGGCCGGCCGCTCGGGCCGCATCTCCTCGATGAGCTGGGCCGACCTCCGGACGGTACGGATCGGCGGCGCGGCGGCCGTCCCCCGCCTCGACGAGGTGCTGGACGCCTGGCCCGAGATCCGTTTCAACGTCGACGTCAAGGCCGACCCGAGCGTCGCCCCCACGATCGACGCGGTGCGCCGGGCCGGGGCCGACGGCCGGGTGCTGCTGGCCTCGTTCAGCGACCGGCGCCTGGCCCGGGTGCGCGCGCTGGCCGGCCCGTCGATCGCGACCTCGCTGGGCCTGCGCGGGGTGACCCGGCTCCGGCTCGCCTCACTGGCCGGCCTCCGGCTGCGGCTGCCCCCGTCGGTCGTCGCGGCCCAGGTGCCGCCCCGCCACGGCCGGGTGCCGGTGGTCGACCGGCGCTTCCTCGCCCTGGCCCACCGCCTGGGCCTGCAGGTGCACGTCTGGACGATCGACGACCCCGACGAGATGAGCCGCCTGCTCGACCTGGGCGTCGACGGCATCATGTCCGACCGCCTCACCACCCTGCGTGACGTCTACCGCGCCCGCGGCCTCTGGCCGGCATAGCGCCAGGGAAACCCGGTAATAAGCTGCTGTAAACGTATTCCCAGGTTGCTCTAAGGTGCATCGAGCCAGCCGTGCTTTACATTTCTTGCCGACGGCCGCGCACCCGGCCGCGCCCGGGGCCTGGCGACGGCCCTCGGGAGGGCCCGCGATAAAGTGGCAGCTCAGCGAAGTTTTTGCGATCTTGGTTGAACTCTCGACATCATCCGTTCGGGGGATGTCCGGGGTTCGAGGGCCGGCTCATATTTTTTCTTTAAGTTTGGGCTAAGAATTCATCAAGTTCGCTGGCGGAATTGCATTCCGGCGGAGTGACTCTTACCGTCTGGGAGCCGGTTGTGAATGTGGGCCGGGTGGATTCTTCGAAGAAGAGGTATCACGCATGGCTAGGTCTGCTTACCGCCGCGCGGCCGCCACGCCGTCGGGACGCAACCGACGGCTGTTCGCCATCGGAGCTGTGATCACGGCTCTCGGTGCAGCTGTGGGCTTCGCCCAGATCTCCGGTGCCGCCGAGAACGACCGGCCCGAGGGCAGCGGCGTCGGCAAGGTCGTCAACGGGCAGGTGATCCTCACCGACACGTGCATCGACAGCAACCTGACTCCGCACAACGGTTTCCAGGAAGGCAGCCGGTGCATCTCCACCGAGTTCGGTGAGGTCGGCGAGGCCAAGGACAACCCGAGCCTGCTGATCACCGAGGCACCCGAGCGGGTCGCGGCCAACACGCCGTTCACCCTCAAGGTCAGCACCCGCAACCTGATCCGCGACCGCTTCCTGGCCGCCGGCAAGGGCGGGTACTACGTGGAGAGCTCGGTCCTCAAGAACGGCATCGTCCGCGGCCACTTCCACACCGCCTGCCGGATGCTCGCCACCACCAACGAGGCGCCTCAGCCCGACCCGGTGCCGGCGTTCTTCGTGGCCACCGAGGACCAGAAGGGCGACGCCACGCCCGACGAGGTCACCATCCAGGTGCCGGGCATGCCGACCGACGGCACCGCCCAGTGCGCTTCGTGGGCCGGTGACGGCTCACACCGCACGCCGATGATGGTGCGCGCCAACCAGACTCCCGCGATCGACTCCGTCCGCATCACCGTGGGCAACGCCGGCGGGAACAACGGCGGCGGCAACAACGGCGGGAACACTGGCGGTGGCAACACCGGTGGCGGTAACAACGGTGGGGGCAACAACGGCGGCGGCGGGAACAACAACGGGGGCGGGAACGGGAACAACGGCGGCACGCCGGGCAACCCGAACACCACCATCGAGCCGACCAAGGCCCCGACGACGCCGACCACGGCTCCCACGGTGAAGGACGACTTCACCCCGGACCCGACCAAGCCGGCCACCACCACCCCGGCCAAGCCGGTCACCACCAAGCCGACCACCCAGGCGCCGGCCAAGCCCAACACCGGCTCGACGGAGTCGACCGAGTCGGGCAGCCAGGACGAGCAGGACGACACCGCCGTCCCGCCGGTGACCAAGGCTCCGAAGCCCCGCGCCAGCAGCAGCAAGGCGGCCGCGGCGGGTGGCACCGACTACACGTACGAGGATGGCCAGTTCAACTCCGGCAACGAGGCCCCGGTCGCCGACCAGGTGGCCGAGGTGCAGGCCAACGCGCCCAGCAAGGACAACGGCGGCCTGCTCGCCCTGACCGGCAACAACACGGTCGCGGTGGTCGGCGGAGCGGCGGTCCTGCTGATGATCGGCCTGATCATCATGGCGCTCACCCGGCGCCGCCGGCTCCCCGGCAACACCTGGGAATAGCCGACCGGCAAGCGCAGAAAAGGGGCGGCCCGCCGACGCGGGCCGCCCCTTTCGCGTGCTGAGGGTAGCCTTACCGACGGCGCCGAAGCGTGCCGAGCGGCGATGGAAGAGGTTCAGCATGGCGAACAGGCCGGCAAGGTCGGCGACCGAGGCGGTCGTCACCCGGGTGGAGCAGCTCACCCCGCACATGGTCCGCGTCGTTCTCGGTGGTGAGGGCCTGCGGCCGATCGTCGCCGGGTCGTACACCGATCATTACGTCAAGGTGCTGTTCCCGCTGCCCGGCGTGACCTATCCCGAGCCGTTCGACATGGGCGCGATCCGCGAGACGCTGCCGCGCCAGGACCACCCGGTCGTCCGTACGTACACGGTGCGCAAGTGGTTCCCCGAGATCCCCGAGATGTGGATCGACTTCGTGGTGCACGGCGACGAGGGCATCGCCGGCCCGTGGGCGGCCGCGGCCCAGCCCGGCGACGTGATTCGCTTCATGGGCCCCGGCGGCGGTTACGCGCCCAGCGCCGATGCCGACTGGCACCTGCTGGCCGGTGACGAGAGCGCCCTGCCGGCGATCGCGGCCGCGCTCGAGGGCATGCCGGCCGGCGCCCGGGTCCGCGCGTTCATCGAGATCGAGAACGCCGACGAGGAGCAGAAAGTCGAGACCGGCGACGCCGAGATCACCTGGCTGCACCGCGGTGACCGGCCGGTCGGCGAGCTGCTGGTCGAGGCGGTCCGCGGGTACGAGTTCCCGGCCGGCCAGGTGCACGCGTTCGTGCACGGCGAGGCGACCTTCGTCAAGGAGCTCCGCCGCTACCTCAAGGTCGAGCTCGGCATCCCGATGGATCAGTTGTCGATCTCGGGCTACTGGCGGCGCGGCATGAACGAGGACGGCTGGCAGTCCTCCAAGCGCGACTGGAACCAGCAGGTGGAACAGGAGCAGGACCAGTCGTGACCTGATTCTTCGGGCAGTCGATGATGTGTAAGTGGTGACTGCCGAAGAAGACCTGACCAAGAAGCGTCGGCGCACCGGTCTCGTCGCCCTGGTGGCGCTGCTCCTGGCCGCGGTCAACCTGCGGCTGGCGGTGACCAGCGTCGGCCCGGTGCTCGACGAGATCCGCGCCGGCCTCGGCATGAGCTCGACCGTGGCCGGGCTGCTGGCCTCCGTACCGGTGATCTGTTTCGCCGCGGTCGGCCTCACCGCACCCCGCCTGGCCCGCCGCTTCGGCGCACCCCGGGTGATCATCGTCGGCCTGCTGGTGCTCGCGACCGGCCTGGCGGTTCGCCCCTTCGCCCCCGGCACCGCCGTGTTCCTGCTGCTCAGCCTGGTGGCGCTGGCCGGCATCGCGGTCGTCAACGTGCTGCTGCCGTCGGTGGTCAAGGACCGCTTCCCCGACCGGGTGGGCGCCACCACGGGCCTCTACACGGTCGCGCTCAACGTCGGCGCCACCACCGCCGCCGCGGCCACCGTCCCCCTCACCGAGCACGCGTTCGGCGGCGACTGGCGCTGGGGGCTGGCCTGCTGGGCGCTGATCGCGATCCTGGCCGTCCCGTCCTGGCTCCCGCTGGCCCGCGAGCCGTTCACCCGGCCCACCGCCGACGAGATCAAGACCGACGCCCCCGTACGCGTGAGCCGCAACCCGGTCGCCTGGGCGCTCGCGGTGTATTTCGGCATGCAGTCGACCTCGGCCTACGTCATCATCGGCTGGCTCCCGCAGATCTACCGCGACGCCGGCGTCTCAGCCGAACAGGCCGGCGTGCTCTTCGCCGTCACGTCGTTCCTGGGAGTGCCGCTCGGCTTCGGCCTCTCCGCGCTGGCCGGCCGCCTGCGCAGCCAGAGCTGGATAGCCGTCGGCCTGGGCGTCTTCGGCTTCGCCGGCTACGGCGGCCTGTGGTGGGACCCGGCCGCGGCCCCCTGGCTGTGGGCGATCTTCCTGGGCATCGTCAACACCGCGTTCCCCCTGGTATTGACGTTGATCGCGCTACGCGGCCGCACCCCCGCCACGGTCGTGAAGCTCTCCGCCTTCGCCCAGTCCGTCGGCTACATCTTCGCCATCCCCGGCCCGTTCCTGGTCGGCGCCCTGCACGACGCCACCGGCGGCTGGCGCGCGCCCCTCGCCCTGGTCCTCTGCCTGATCCTCCCCCAGATCATCGCCGGCTTCTACGCCGGCCGAGACCGCCAGATCTGACCCTTTCCGCCCTCCTCCGGCCGGCCCCGCTGCCCTCTCAGCTCCGACGTCGGCCAGCGCCACCGGCCGACCCGGCCCAACCAGGTGGTCCGGCCCCACCGGGTGGTCCAGCCCCACCGGGTGGTCCGGCCCCACCGGGTGGTCCAGCTCCACCGGGTGGCGCGCCCGGCCGGACGGCACGGCCCGGCCCGGCCCGGCCAGACAGCCCGGCCCACCGCTTGGCTAACCCCCACCGGATGGCCCGGCCCCGCCAAGCGGCACCATCCCGCTCACTGCCTCCGCCTGGGCCGTCCGCGGACGCGCCTGAACCAGCACGGCACTCCGCCGTCCGACCGCTGTCAGGCGACTAGCCCGCCAGACCTGTGCCACAAGAAGCCCGCGCCAAATCGGCCGGCGCCAAACAGCCCGGGTCGGGAGCCGGCGCCAATGGGTCGCCGCCAGACAACGGGCTCGGAAGGCCGCGGCAGTCGACCCGCGTCAGGCGACCTGGTCGGCAGAGCACTGCGGGTCAGGCAGCCAGGTCAGGAAAAAGTGGCCGCAGTCAGGCAGCCAGGCGGACAGAGCGCGGCTAGGCAAGCAGCCGGGCCGGCAGAACACAGCGGGGGTCAGGCAGCCAGGCGGCAGAACACAGCGGGGGTCAGGCAGCCAGGCGGCAGAACACAGCCGGGCAAGCAGCCAGGCCGGGAGAATGTGGGGGGGTCAGGCGGCCAGGTCGGTCCAGCCGGTGGGGGCTCGTTCGGCGAAGCGCCACCGGATGCGGATCTGGCTGGTCAGCAGGAGCTCGCGCAGGCGGAGGGTGTAGAGGACCGTGCCGTTGTCGCCGGGGGATTCGGTGGGGGAGAAGCCCTTGATGCCGGCGTACGACAGGATTTCGGCGCTCACCTCGGCGGCCAGGGCGGCCGGCAGCCGCACCGACATGGTCAGCGCCCGCGTCGGGAAGCGGATGTCGCGCTGGAACCACTGGCCCCACAGGCTGGCCGGCACGCGGTAGGAGTAGGTCACCCGCGTGCGCTCGCCGGGGTAGAGCGGGAACCGAGCCCGCGTGTTGCCGAAGACCAGGACCATCTTCACGTACGCGTCGGAGGAGCGCGTCACCCGCACCTCCATCGGCTCGGAGCGGTCGTCCAGGGAAGACGCGGCGAAGGCCGAGAAGTCGAGGTCGGACAGCTGCAGCGGGCTCTCGGCGTAGAGCCGCCGCGACACCCCGGGCTGGTCGGGGAAACGGTCGACGTCGACGCGCACCGGGAAGCACGTGACGGGCCTGTCCCCCACGTTGCGGACCACGCGCTCGACCCGCGCCGAATACCACCCGTCGGCGTACGTCAGGGTGGCGTTTTCTTCCTCGATGACGAGGGTGGCCGGCAGCATCGGGCTGGGTTCGTAGTCGCTGCGGAAGACGGGAGCCGGCGCGGGCTCGCCGGCGGCCAGCCGGCACTGCTCGTACCGCGCGATGAGGTCACCCGCGCTCGCCAGGACCGCTTCGGCGCGGCAGGCGAACTCGAAGGTGGGGTGGTGGCGCAGGCTCTCCACGTGGCTGATGTACGACGGGTGGTAGCCCATCGACGCGGCGAGCTGCTTCTTGGACAGGCCGCGCCGGGTGCGCCAGTCGGTGAGCACCTGGGCGAACGCGGTGCGGGCCGCGAGTTCGAGCTGTGAGGTCATCACACACTCTCCTGAAGGGACGCTGTCCGGTCATGATGCCCCACCGGTAACAACCCTGCCAGGGTCGGCGATGTCACTTTACGAACTCATCAGATTACGCAACGTTTACTTGAATCATCGTTCATCTCCGTGAATCATGCCCGAAGCTGCGTCAACACCGGCGCGAACTGCTCCATGAAGAGCGCGCTGACCCCCACGTACGAGATGCCGAAATCTTTCCTTCTCCGCCGCAGAAGGCCGGCCATCTCGTCCGGCGTGCCGGTCAGGAAGGCGATGCCCCCGGCCGCGGCCATCGTGACCGGGTCCCCGCCGACCATCCGGCTCACCCAGGGCGGCACCTCCTCGGGCGAGGCGGCTACGGCGGTGACGTTGAGGTGCAGCTCCAGCGAACCCAGCCGGGGGCGCAGGATCTCGGCCGTCCGGGCCAGGTCGGCCTCGGTCGACTCCGGCGGCAGGCCCAGCGCCACCGTGTCGGCCTGCTCGGCGGCCAACCGCAACATCCGGGGGCGACTGGCCGCGACCAGCACCGATGGCGGGTCGGGCAGCTTGCGGACGGCCGCGATCGTGTCGGCCACCCGGGCCAGCCGTTCGGCCGGGGTCCCGAAATCGCCGCCCAGCGCGGCCGCGTCGTTCTCGGCGCCCGGCCGCCCGCCGCCGAGGCCCAGCTCGAAGCGCCCGCCGCTGAGCGTCTGCAGGGTCTCGGCCTCCCAGGCGACCAGCCCGGGCGCGCGGTTGGGGGCGCTCAGCACATAGCTGCCGACGCGCAGGGTGGTGGTGACGGCGGCCGCCGCGGCCAGTGCGGCGAACGGCGCGAACGTGTTCAGGGTGTCGGGGACGAGCAGGGTGTCGTACCCCAGCTCCTCGGCCCTTCTCGCCGTCGCGGCCCACTCGTCGCCGTTGGCCGCCCGGCCCGCGACGACACCGAATCGGAACTTGCGTTCAGTCATGCCCCGATCGTCGCGCCCGCTGCCGCGGCCGTCGTCGGACCAGGGACGACAACTCGAATACGCCCTCTGACGTACGCAAGGGTTTTCCCTGTTTCGGTGACGTCCATCGATGCCTAGCGTCTCACCTCAAGTCGTCCTGATGTGACCCATCGTCCATCGGACCTTGAGCCCGCCCCAAACCCCCGGGCGGGGAAGGAGTACCCGCGTGAAACGTCGAACCCCTCTGGTCATCGCGTTGGCGGCCGGAACCGCAGTCGCCGGCGCCATGGTCGCGGTGACCGGGCCGGCCACTGCGGCGCCCCAGGATCCGGCCGCCTCCGCCGCGCTGGCCGCCGACAAGGCGGACGCCCTCGTCGCGAGCCGGCCGTCGATCCTGCACGCCAGCTCGAACGACACGTTCCGGCAGGGCAAGGTCATCACTTCCTCCGGCCTCAACTTCGTGCCCTACACGCGTAACTACAAGGGTCTGCCGGTCACCGGCGGTGACTTCGTCGTGGTCACCGACTCGGCCGGCGCCACGAAGTACACCTCGGTCGCGCAGAGCAGCCCGATCGGCGAGCTCTCCACCACCCCCAAGATCACCGGCACCGCGGCCGCCGCGACCGCGAAGGGCCAGCTCAAGACGGTCAAGAGCGTCGAGGGTACGAAGCTGGTGGTGGTCGCCGCCGAGGGCAAGGCGGCCCGGCTGGCCTACGAGACCACGGTCAACGGCACGGACGCGCACGGGATCAGCCGCCTGACCGTCGACGTCGACGCGATCACCGGCACGGTGCTGGGCACGACCGAGCGCGTCATCGACGCGGCCGGCACGGGCACCGGCTGGATCAACGGCTCGGTCACGATCGACACCACCCAGTCGGGTTCGACGTACACGATGCAGGACCCCAGCCACACCACGATCCGCTGCCAGGACGCGGCGACCAACACGACGTTCAGCGGCTCGGACAACGTGTGGGGCAACGGCACCGGCACCAACAGGGAGACCGGTTGCGTCGACGCCTTCTACGTCGCGCAGAAGCAGTACGCGATGCTCTCGTCGTGGCTGGGCCGTAACGGCCAGAACGGCAGCGGCGGCGCCTGGCCCATCCGGGTCGGGCTGAACCAGCAGAACGCGTACTACGACGGCACCCAGATCCAGATCGGCAAGAACACCGCCGGCCAGTGGATCTCCTCGGCGGACGTGGTCGGCCACGAGCTGGGCCACGGCATCGACGACACCACCCCGGGCGGCATCTCGAAGGGCGGCACCCAGGAATTCGTCGCCGACACCATCGGCGCGGCGACCGAGTGGTACGCCAACAACCCGAACGACGCCCCCGACTACCAGGTCGGCGAAGAGGTCAACCTGGTCGGCAGCGGCCCGATCCGGTACATGTACAACCCGTCGCTCGCCGGTGACGCCAACTGCTACTCGAGCAGCACCCCGGGCTCCGAGGTGCACTCGGCCGCCGGCCCCGGCAACCACTGGTTCTACCTGCTCGCCCAGGGCACCAGCGGCGGCGGCTCCGGCCAGCCGACCAGCACCACCTGCAACAGCAGCACGGTCACCGGTCTCGGCATCCAGAACGCCATGAAGATCATGTACAACGCGATGCTGATGAAGACGTCGACCTCGTCGTACGTGAAGTACCGGACCTGGACGCTGACCGCGGCGAAGAACCTCTTCCCCAGCGGCTGCACCGAGTTCAACACGGTCAAGGCGGCCTGGGACGCGGTCAGCGTGCCCGCCCAGTCGGCCGACCCGACCTGCACCGGCGGTGGCACCACGCCGCCGACCACCACCCCGCCGACCAACCCGGCCGGTTGCGCCGGGACCAACGCCACCGACGTCACGATCCCGGACGCCGGCGCGGCGATCACCAGCACCATCACGATCAGCGGCTGCGCCCGCGCCGCCTCGGCCACCTCGACCGTCGCGGTGAACATCGTGCACACGTACCGCGGTGACCTGAGGGTCGACCTGGTCGCCCCGGACGGCACCGTCTACGCCCTCAAGGCGTCCTCCTCCAGCGACAGCGCGGACAACGTCGTCACGACGTACACCAAGAACCTGTCGAGCGAGGCGGCCAACGGCGCCTGGAAGCTGCGGGTGCAGGACGTGTACTCGCAGGACACCGGCTACATCAACACCTGGACCCTGACGGTCTGACGCTTCACCCCTGCGGCGGGGGCCGGTTCCCTTCGGGGGCCGGCCCCCGCTTCTCTTGCGCACCACCGGCCCCAAACGTCCCGCTCCGGTAGCGGCTTCGTTGCCCGGCGTTGCTTAAGGGGTCCCCTTCTTCATCCGAGGCCGCGCGCCCCGAACTGAACGCTGACAGCAGCCGACAGAAAGAAGGGCTCCACCTTGAAGCGTTTCGTCCGCCGTGCCGTTGCCACCGCCGCCCTCATCGCCATCCCGACGCTGTTCGGTGCGCCCGCCTTCGCGGCCGGCACCGCCGAGGCGCCGAAGAAGAAGGTTGCGGCAGTTGTCGACCGGGCCGCGTACGAGACCGAGGTCGTCAAGCTGACCAACGCCGAGCGCCTCGCCCACGGCTGCAAGGCCCTGCGGATCGACAGCCGCCTGGTCACCGCCGCCCGCGCGCACAGCACGGACATGGTGAAGGCCGGCTTCTTCGACCACACCGGTTCGGACGGCAGCAACTTCGTCACCCGCGAGGTCCGCGCCGGTTACCCGCGCAACGGCGCGTCGGCCGAGAACATCGCCTACGGCTACCGCACGCCGGAGCAGGTCGTCACCGGCTGGATGAACAGCTCGGGCCACCGCAAGAACATCCTGAACTGCGCGAGCACCGCGGTCGGCGTGGGCCTGGCCTACACCTCCGGCGGAGCCCCGTACTGGACCCAGGACTTCGGCCGCGTCTGACCCGTCAACCAACCACATGCCGTACGGCTCAGGCCGTACGGCATGTGGCGTTGTTATCGTCGAAGCGCATCGACGGCTCGGCGAAAGGACCGACGTGCTCATCTGGTGGGGCACGCGGCCCACGACGAGGTCGCCGACGAGGTGGTCGACCGGGTGCACCGGCACGTGCTGTCCGGGATGGGGCTCGTGGTGCTGCACTCCGGCCACTGGTCCAAGATCTTCACCCGGCTCATGGGCACGAGCTGCACCCTGCGCTGGCGCGACGAGCACGACCGCGAGCTGATCTGGACGGTCGACCCCACCCATCCGATCGCGGCCGGGGTGCCGCACCCGCTGATCATCGACGAGGACGAGATGTACGGGGAGTTCTTCGACATCCCGGCGCCCGACGAGCTCGTCTTCGTCAGCTCGTTCAGCGGCGGCGAGGTGTTCCGCAGCGGCTGAACGTTCCGCCGCGGGCACGGCAAAATCTTCTACTTCCGGCCCGGGGACCAGGCCTACCCCACCTACCACCACCGGGATGTACGCCGGGTGATCGCCAACGGCGTGGCCTGGGCTCGCACCGATCGGCCGGAGCGCACATCGCCCGTCCTGCTGCGGTACGCCACCGGCGAGTTCTTCGACGGCCAGGGCTACGCGGGGCCGATCAGTGACGTTCCGGACGATCGCGACCACGCCCGGCGTCGAGCTCGTCGGTGTCGCCGACCTGAATGTGACCCTGGCCCGGGAGGCCGCCGTCGGTCTTCCGGCCGGCCCCGACGCCGTCGAGCTGGCCCGGCTGACCGGCGCCCAGGCGCTGATCAACGTGACCGTCCCGGAGGCGCATCATCCGGTGACCCACCGCCGCGCTCTTCGCCGGCCTGCCGGTGCTCGGCGAGAAACCGGTGGCCGAGACCGTGAGCCGCGCCCTGTCGCTGGCCGCCGCGGCCGAGGTCACCGGCGAGCTCTTCATGGTCAGCCAGTCCCGCCGGTGGAACCCGCAGCTGGCGGCGCTGCGCGAGATGACCGCGCGGCTGGGCCGGATCGGGACGGTCGGCACGACGTTCTTCCGCTCCGAGCGGTTCGGCGGGCTTCCGCGCGGGCGGACCGAGCGGGTGGACGACGTGCTCGGCCAGGCCCGCACGCAGGCGCTGCGGGACGAGACCCGGGACGACGTACGCGAAGCTATGCGGGCCGGAACGAGTCTCGCGCCGCCGGGACGGCGTGCTTGATCATGAGGTGGCGGGTCACCGAGTATTCGCCGACCGCCTCCTGGCTCATGTCCTTGCCGAAACCCGAGCCCTTCACCCCGCCGTGCGGCGCCTCCGAGGCGATCGGCAGGTGGTCGTTGATCCAGGTCACGCCCACGTCCAGCCGGTGCGCCACCCGCAGTGCCCGCCCCACGTCCCTGGTCCAGATCGACGACGCCAGCCCGTAGCGGGTGTCGTTGGCCAGCCGCACCCCGTCGTCCTCCGAGTCGAACGGCACGACCACGATCACCGGCCCGAAGAGCTCGTCCTGCACGATCTCGCTGCGCTGGTCGGCGTCGAGCACCAGCGTCGGCGGGAAGTAGAACCCCGGCCCGTCCAAGGGTTTCCCGCCCACCGCGACCCGCGCGCCGCCGGCCACGGCCCGCGACACAAAGCCGGCCACGCGCTCCCGGTGCGCCGACGAGATCAGCGGCCCGATGTCGGTCCCCGAGTCCCAGGGATCGCCTGCTCGCACCCGCCCCAGCGCCGCCGTCAAGGCCTCGACCGCCGGCCCGTAAATCGACCGCTCGACGTAGACCCGGGTGGCCGCCGTGCAGTCCTGCCCGGTGTTGTAGGTCGCGCCCATGGCCACCCCGCCGGCCATCTCCTCGAGATCGGCGTCGGCGAAGACGACCGCCGGCGCCTTACCCCCCAGTTCCAGGTGTACGCGTTTCAGCCCGTCCACCGCCCCCCGCATGACCTCGCGCCCGGTCGCCGTCGAGCCGGTCACGCTGACCATGTCGACCCCGTCGTCGCGGACGAGGGCCGACCCGACGGCGGCGCCCCCGGTCACCACCGAGACCAGCCCGGCCGGTGCCCCCGCCTCCTCGAAGAGGCGAGCCAGGGCCATCGTGCTCCGGGGAGTCTGCGGCGCCGGCTTGATCACCACCGCGTTCCCCGCGGCCACCGCCGGTCCGATCTTCCACACGGCCATGACCAGCGGGAAGTTCCACGGCGCGATGCTGCCGACGACACCGATCGGCCGCCGGATCAGCATCGACGTGTAGCCGGCCGACAGCGTGCCCGCGCCCGTGCCGTCCAGCGACCGCGCCGCCCCGGCGAAGAACCGCAGGTTGTCCACCCCGAACGGCAGCTCGCCGTCGCGCATGACCGGCAGCGGCTTGCCGGTCTCCTCGACCTCGACCCGGGTGATCTCGGCCGCATCCCGTTCCACCAGGTCGGCCACCTCGAGCAGCACCCGGGCCCGCTCCCCCGGCGTCGCCTCGCGCCACTGCTCGAAGGCACCCCGGGCCCGCGCCACGGCCGGGCCGACGTCCGCGACGGCGCTGTCCGGGACGTCCTCGAGGGAAGCTCCGGTGGCCGGGTTGATCAACGAGGTCATGCGCGGGCCGTGCCGATCTTCTCGATCGCGTCGGCCGCGAGCCGCAGCCCGTCCGCCGCGCGAACCGAAGCACTCACCGCCGCCAGCCGGGCGGCCAGCGCCTCGTCGCCGAGCAACCGGTCGATGGCCGAGTGCAGCTCCTCCGGCGTGAAGCGGTAAGGATCAAGCCGTACGCCGAAGCCCGTCTCGTCCACCCGCTGCGCGTTGTCGTACTGGTCCCAGAAGAGCGGCAGCACGATCATCGGCTTGCCGAAGTGGACGGCCTCGGTGGTCGTGTTGTTGCCGCCGTGCGTGATGACCAGGTCGACCATCGGCAGGATGCTGGTCTGCGGCAGGAACTCGGCGCCGACCATGTTGTCGGCCAGCTCGATCTCGGCGTGCAGCGGGCCCTTCGAGACGATGTAGCGGTGCTCGGTCGTGGCCAGCGCGGCGATCACCCGGCGCATCAGCTCGAGGTCGGCCGAACCGAGCGAGCCCAGGCTGAAGTAGATGAGCTTGCGGCCGTCGGCAAAACCCTCGGGCAGCTCGTACGTGTCGTCGGTCTCGCGCACCGACGACTCCAGCCGCTGCCACGTCGGGCCGAGGCGGCGCGCGCCGGTGTAGTCGAGCGCTTCCGGGAAGACGTACAGGTTGAGCTCGCCCGAGCCGATGAACTCGAGGTCGGGCAGCGGCTCGGCGCCCTGCTCGACCACCCAGGCGTTGAAGTCCTCCCACATCGGACGGTGGGTGCGGTCGTACTCGGCGCGGAAGGCGTCCCAGCCGGCACGGTCGGCCTCGGGGTAACCGGAGAACACAGGGGCGATGTTCGGCCCCTTCATCTCGAGCGGGTTGCACGAGACGATGCGGACGAACGGGACCCCGGCCGTGGTCAGCGCCGGGAAGGCGACCACGTTGTCCTCGACGATGACGTCCGGCTGGACCCGGGCGATGATCTCGGTCAGGGTCGGCTGGCAGAACTTGGCGCCGTCGATCAGTTCCTGCCAGACCGGCTTGACCCAGGTGTCGAGCTGCTCGATCGTCGGCTTGCGGAACTCGGGCGCGGTGTCGCGGATGAAGTCCTTCCAGAACTGCCCGGCGTCCTGCGGGGTGTCCGGCTCCGGGGCGAGGTGCACGAGGTCTTCCTCGAAGCCCAGCGCGGTCAGCTTGCCCGCCCAGGAGGCCTCGGCCGCGAACACCACGCGGTGGCCACGGCGGCGCAGCACGTCGCCGATGCCCACGCAGTTGTTGGTCGGCCCGTAAGCGCTCTCGGGCATGAAAAGTACCGTCAGAGGCATGAAGACTCCCGCGTCCCGCTTGTTGAAGGGCAATTCAACAAGCGGGCTTGCGCGAGGTCAATAGGCAGAGCCTATGGTTGCCTTCCGAAGTTGACGATCCACAGAAAGACAACCGCCGTGACCACCCGCAAGACCCGCAGCGAGCGCCGCGCTGACCTCGTCGAGGCGGCCCGCCGCGCGATGATCCAGCACGGCCCGGGCGGCGTCCTGCTCAACCAGGTCGCCGAGCAGGCCGGGCTGACCTCGGGCGCCGTGCTCTACCACTACCCCGACCTGAGCGACCTGCTGCTCGAGGCCAACCAGGCCGGCATGGAGCGCTTCTACGCGCAGCGGATGCGCCGCCTGGCCGGGCTGACCGACCCGGTGGAAAAGCTGGTCGTCACGATCCGCTCGGGGCTGCCGGCCGACGCCGACGACGCCGATGTCCGGCTGCTGTGCGAGCTGGGCGGGGCAGCCGGGCGCAACCGGGTCTACGCGTCGCTGCTGACCACGCTGTTCGACCGCCAGGTCTCGATGTATCAGACGATCCTCGAGCTGGGCTCGGCCCGCGGGGTCTTCACCCTGGCCGCCGAGGCCGAGTCGATCGGCCGCAACCTGGTCGCGCTCGAGGACGCGTACGGCTATCGGATCGTCGCCCGGCACCCCTCGCTCGACGCCGCCACGGCCTTCGAACTGATCATTTCGTACGCCCGGCAGGCCACCGGCAACCCGCTGGCCGCCTCGTGACCGGGGAATCGGCGGCGCTGGTCGAAGCGATCATCGCCGGTGGCTCGGCCGACCTGCGGGTGTTCGTCCCCCTCGATGCGGGCCTCGATCTCACCGAGCGGCCGATCACGGTGGACCAGACCAACCGGTCGGTCGTGGTCGGCGAGCGCGTTGTGGTCAAGTGGATGCGGACGCCGGGGCCGGACAGATCCACCCCGCTGCTGGCCCATCTGGCCGCGAACGGGTTCCGCCGGATGCCCACCCCGCACGCCGCCCTGTTCCGCGGGGACGACCTGGTCGCGCTGGTGACGGCGTTCCTGCCGGACGGGCAGGACGGCTGGGACTGGGGCGTCGACGACCTGCTGGCCGCGCTCGACGGGGGCCCGCCGGCTGATTTCGGGGCCGAGCTGGGCGCGCTCGCCGCCGAGCTGCACGCGGCCCTGGCCACCCTGCCCGCCCCGGCCGAGGATCGGGCCGAGGATCGGGCCGAGGATTGGGCCAAGGTGCTCGACGAGGCTCTGGCCACCGAGGGGGACGGTGCCGAGTGGCTGCGCTCGATCCGGCCCCGGCTCGCCGCCGACCTCGCCCGATCGGGGGCCGGAAAGGCCATCCATCTGCACGGTGACCTGCACGTCGGCCAGATTCTGCGGTGGCGGGACGGGTACGCGGTCATCGACTTCGACGGAAATCCGACACTGGCCGCGCGGGCCGAGCCGGTGGCGCGCGATGTGGCTCAACTGCGCACGAGCGTGCTGCACGTGGCCGAGATCGTGAACCGTCGCACCGACGGCCGGCACCGCGCTGAGCTGGTCGATTGGGGTCGCCGGACGACCGGTGAGCTGCTGACCGCGTACACCGGTGGTCTGGCCGCCCGCGGTCGGGCCGATCTGTTCGACCCCGGGCTGCTGCACCCGTTCGAGGTCGAGCAGCAGTGCCGCGATCTCGTCTATGCGGCCCGGTTCCTCCCCCGCTGGCGATACGCGCCACTGGGTGTCCTGCGTTCCTGGTACGGGTGATCCTGGTGAATCCCGCTCTGTTCCTGGCCGACCTCGAGGCCAAGCCGGCCGCCCTGCGCGCGCTGGCCGGCCACCTCGCCGAGACCGACCCGTGGGCCTCCGCGGGCACCCCGCGCCGGGTCGTCCTCGTGGGTATGGGCAGCTCACGCTATGCCGCCCTGGTCGCCGCCCGGCAGCTCCGCCTCGGCGGCGTCGACGCGGTGGCCGAGTACGCCTCGGCCGAGGTCGCGGCCTTCCCGCCGGCGGAGACGCTGCTGGTGGCGATCTCGGCCACGGGCACCAGCCGCGAGACGCTGGACGCCGTGGCCGGCCGCGAGTTCGTGGCCCTGACCAACGACCCGGAGTCGCCGCTGGCCGAGCTGGCCACGCACGTTGTCCCGATGCACGCCGGCGTCGAGACCGGGGGTGTCGCCTGCCGCACCTTCCAGCACACGTTGCTGCTGCTCGACGCGCTGACCAGGCAGCTGACCGGACAAGCGGGCACCCGGCTGACCGAGCGCACCGCCGAGGCCACGACCGACCTGCTCGAGCGGCGCGACGCCTGGCTGCCCCAGGTCGTCGAGCTGCTGGACGGCGGCGACGGCGTCTATCCGATCGCGCCGGTCGACCGGATCTCGTCCGCTCTGCAGTCGGCATTGATGTTCCGGGAGGGGCCCCGGCGGGCTGCGGACGGGTGCGAGACCGGCGACTGGTCGCACGTGGACGTCTACCTGACCAAGACGCTGCGATACCGCGCCCTGCTGTTTCCGGGGTCGCGCTATGACGAGCCGGCGCTCGACTGGCTGCGGCAGCGGGAGTCCACCGTGGTATCGGTGGGCGACGATGTGCCGGGCGCCGCGAGAACGGTTCGCTTTCGGCACGACGACGACTTCGGCGTACGCCTGATGACCGAGACCCTGGTCGCCGAACTGGTCGCAGCGACATGGTGGGCGGGAGTTTAGCGCGCACCATTTGTTGGGGCCGGAACCATTCACCGGCACGGGTGACGAGCACGAAAAAATACCGCACCACTATGGGGTGCGGAAACTATTGGAGAGTACGGGTGCCGCGACGCCCGGTAATCAGGGCCACGGCACCCGGTGAAACCACGCACCCGAAAAGTTGACCTTGCGTAGGCACTTGGAATCGGTGCGTGCCTATCGGTAGACTCTGATCTCAGGAGCTGAGGTCGAATTCGCCATTCTTGGCAGAGTCCACGAAGGCGGTCCACTCCGCCGGCGTGAACATCAGCGCAGGACCGGAGCGGTCCTTGCTGTCGCGGACAGCGACGCCCGCGCCGAGGTAGGCGACCTCGACACAGTTGTTTCCGCCGTTTCCGTTGCTGCGGCTGGCCTTGCGCCAGACCGCGTCGGTGAGAACAGCGTTGAGCTGGTGCGTGAGCAACTCAAGCACCCCCCTTCAATATGTTGTTGTCTCGCGAGCCTTACGCGACGAGCAGGCTCTCGATCATCTTGATGGTCATTCGGTGATCGAGCGCCATGGCACTCAATCGTTCGAACTCTTGTCGGTATCGAACAACCTCAGCCGGTTGCTCTTCGTAGTAGTCTCCCGCAAGACCTTCAAGATAGACAACATCCAAATGGGTGGTCTCGCGGAACTCCAAAAGGGCCGCTGACCCGCCGAGGAACGTGTGTTCACCGGCACTGAAGGGTAAAATCTGCAGCATCACATTGGGTAATTGAGCGACCTCGATAAGATGACGAAGTTGTTCGTTCATCACCTCGTCACCGCCGACCACCCGGCGCACCACCGATTCGTCGATGATGGCGGTCAACTCGAGTGGCCGTTCCCCCCGCAGCCGGCCCTGGCGAGTCATCCGCAACGAGACGCGGCGGTCGGTCTGCATCGGCGACTCGTTCGACCGCCCGGTGCGGATGAGCGCGCGCATGTAGGCCTCGGTCTGCAACAGCCCGGGCACGATGATCGGCTCCCAGGTGCGCATCGAGGCGGCGGCCGCCTCCAGGCCGACGAAGTTGCCGGGACGCATGATGTCCCGGTAATCCGTCCACCATGTTCGCTCGCGCGACAGCCGGGCCAGTTCGACCAGCGCCTCGCGATAGTCCTGATCACCCACGCCGTACAGCGTGAGCAGGTCTTTGACGTCGCGTGGGGTCACTGCCACGCGCGCTGTCTCGATGCGCGTGACCTTGGCGGCATGCCACTCGAAATGCCTTGAGACGTTTTCCTGCGTCAGCCCTGCGGCCTCGCGGCACCGCTTGAGCTCCGCGCCCAGACGGCGGCGGCGCAGGGTTGGCCCTTCATCTACGGACACCTGGACTCCCTCGGTCCTGATGCGACCGATAGTACGGCCCTGGCCTTCATGATCCAAACACGGCGCACCAAACAAAAAGTACTAGCCTTCTTGTATTGGCCCTTCGCCCGGGTACATGATGCGGCGAACATCGAGTCACACCATTTTGTACCCACAGTGATCATCACGGCCATGGTGATCACTGCTGAACCCGACCAAGACCATCAAGACGTTGTCTAAGGGGCGTGGCGGCGTGTTGGCTGACCAGTACTTCCTCATCGCACACGAGGACCGCACCGGCCGGTCCCGTCTCCATCCACGTGCGACCGGCCTCGGATTGGCCGCCGCACTGCTCGGGGAGCTCATCCTCGAAGGCCGGATCGGCGTCTCCGACGGTGATCTGATCATCCTTGACCGGCATCCCCCGTCGGATGCCCTCGCGCACGACATCCTCGACCTGTTGGTGGCCCAGCCGCAACACCGTGACGTAAGAATCTGGCTGGCTTTCCTCTCGCAGGACTCGGCGGTGCGTGTCGGGGAAAGGCTCTCCCGCCTCGGCGCGGTCGAGCCGGTCACCCGGCGCCGGATGCTCTCCACCGAGACTCTCTATATGCCGAACAGTGCGGCGCAGCGCAACGCGGCCGCCTGGGCACCCGCCCGGCTGGCCAATCTGCTGGTCCGCGGTGTCGGCATGAGCATCAGCGACCGGGTGCTGATCGGCCTTGTGGCCGCGACCGGGCTCACCCGTCACGTGCTCTACGACTTCGAGGCGCACCGGCACGCGTTCCAGTCGTTGCCCAGCGCCGTCGGATCGCTCCCGGGAGATCTGCGGGAGCTCGTCGAATACACCGAAGCCTCTGTCGGCTCGGTGGTTACAGTCGGCCGGCGGTGAGCGGCACCGGGCGCCACCACCTCCGGCACAACAACTCAGATCACTGGGCCGGGAGGATGCTAGTGGCGCGAATGGAACCCGAGGAACCGGACATCGTCTCGAAGGCGCTGGCCAAGAACCGACTGGGCGTACCGTCCGTCGTGTTCTTCGGCGTCGCGGGCGCGGCTCCACTTACCGTGATCATCGGGTCGATCACGACGATCTACGCGATCATCGGCAGCACCGCTGTCCCGATCGCCTACCTGGTGACGGCAGGCCTCCTGTCCCTGTTCACCGTCGGCTTCGTCGCCATGAGCCGGCACATCGTCAACACGGGCGCGTTCTACGCCTACATCAGTCATGGGCTGGGCCGAATAATCGGCGTGGGGGCGGCGTTCGTCGCCCTGCCGGCCTACTCCCTGATGCAGATAGGACTGTTCGGGTTGTTCGGCTCGGTGGCCAGCGGCATCCTCGCCGCGTTCGGCTTCACCGTGCCCTGGTACGCGTGCGCCATCGCCGCCTGGTTCGCGGTGGCGGTGCTGGGCCTGCTCTGGGTCGACCTGAGCGGCAAGGTCCTGGCGGTCCTGCTGGTGCTCGAGATCAGCATCGTGCTCATCTACGACTTCGTGATGGTCACCAACCCGGCCGACGGCCACGTGACCTTCTCGCAGTTCTCCCCGGCGCCCCTGGCCACCCCGGTGGTCGGCGTCCTGATGGTGCTCGCGATCGCCGGCTTCGTCGGCTTCGAGGCCACCGTCGTGCTCTCCGAGGAAGCCAAGGACCCGAAGCGGACGATCGCCCGGGCCACCCACATCGCGGTGGTGCTGGCCGGCATTCTGTGCGCCGTCTCGGCCTGGGCGATGTCGGTCAACACCGGTCCCGAGCAGATCGCCGCGAAGGCCGCGGCCCATCAGACCGACCTGGTCTTCGTTCTGGTCGGCCCGCACCTGCCCAGCGTCCTGATCGACCTCGGCTACGTGCTGTTCCTGACCAGCGTGTTCGCCGCGCTGCTGGCGTTCCACGCGGCGGTCTCGCGCTACCAGTTCGCCCTCGGGCGCGAAGGCGTGCTGCCGGCGGCCTGGGGACGGACCCACCCGCGTACGGGGGCTCCGCTGCTGGGCTCGATCACGCAGAGCGTGCTGGCGATCATCGTGCTCAGCCTGTACGCCATGGTCGGCTCCGACCCGCTGGTCTTCGTGTTCGCCTGGCTCACCACGATCGGTGGTCTCGGCGTCCTGATTCTCATGTGGGCGGCGTCGGCCGCGGTGCTCGCCTTCTTCATGAGAAACCGGCGAAGGGAAAGCATCTGGAAGGCGTACGTGGCTCCGGCCACCGCGTTCCTGCTGCTGACCGTGGTGCTGGTGGCGACGTGCATCGGCTTCGGCGAACTGCTTCAGGTCGACGGCGACTCGCCGTTCCAATGGCTGATCCCGGCGCTCTATCTGGCCGTGGCCGTCGTCGGCTTCATCTGGGCCGTGATCATGCGGGCCGCCCGGCCCGAGGTCTATGCCCAGATCGGCCGCGGAACCGAGGGCAGGGTGAGCATCGTGCCCCCTGACAGCTCATCGCTGCGGGCCCTGCACGCCGATCCGGTGGGCGCCCGCAGCGGCTATCCCTATTGACCGAAACCTTGTCGATCAAGTCATCCGACTCGGATTCCAGGTCCGGTCCGTGATCGAACTCCCGACGGGCCTACGCCCCCCACACGACGAAGGAGATCGCCTATGAACTGAAGGTTTCCCCCAGCTCCGCGGCAGGCCGTCAGATTTATCCGACGGCCTGCCGCGTTATGTCAAGGCCGCGCCTAGGCGGCGGTGGGGAACTCGTAGAGCCAGTAGGACTGCTGGTCGATGCGGGTGAACTTCATCGTGTCCGACAGCCGGCTCACCATCATCCGGAAGACCCGCGACATGCGCCGCACGTCGTCGTTGTGGTTGCAGATGTCGAGGCAGACCATGCCGTTCTGGGCCGAGGCGACCATGTACATCTGCTCGACGAGCTGGGCGAACGCCTCGCGACCCTGCGCGTGCGGGCTCACCGCGACGAAACCGATGTACCAGATCTTGCGAGCCGCGTAGTGCTCGGGCCAATGACGCTCGAAATACTGCGGGGCGATCAGCGGCACCGCATCGAGATCATTTGTATAGGTCGCCACGCCGCACATCGTGCCGTCGTCATCGAGGGCAAGGTACTTGTCGACCCGCGTGTCCGCCATTACCGCGTCGAACTCGTTCCGGAACATGAGATGCCGCTGAACCGCCAGCGTGTTCAGCTCCTCGAAAGCATCCCGGTACATGGTCCACATTGACTCGTGGCGCGCTTCGTCGGTGATCCGGTCGATGACTTTGATAAGCATGCTCGGCTCCCCCGCAGGCCGCCGCCAGGTCGGCCCGCTGCTAGCACTCATCTTGATCGATGATTGTTGACCATCAGAGTACGAAGGGTCACCCGGGCACGACAATGCGTGTTGGCCGATTGAATGTGCCAATTCATCTACCGGACGCGCCGACTGACCGTTTTGGTGTGCAAGTTGCAATGGCGAGTATAGATTCGTCCGTCGATTCAGCAATCGGTTCAGGCCTAGGAGTACTAAGCACCGTGCGCATTACTCCAGGTCCAGGCCCCTGATCGTCGCCCATAATGGAGGATCGCCACTCCTGATCATCGTATAGATCAACGATCAAGGGGCGAAAGATCACCAAGGAAAAGGGGGCCCGATCGGCCTCGCGCGACCCCAGTCCACCATCACCGTAAGTAGCAATTTCCCGCCTGCGGCCCGCCGGCGCCGGCATCCCGAAAACCTCGCAGGCGTCGGTCATTGTCACAAAGCTCGCCTTATGTCCTTAACCGTCACTTACGCGGCAGGTCGAGGCGAAAAGTGGCGCCGGGACCGGTGTCCACGTAGGTCAGTTCGCCGCCGTGGGCCTGGGCCAGGCCCCGGGCGATGGGCAGGCCCAGGCCGGCGCCGCCGGTGTGCCGGGAGCGGGAGGCGTCGCCGCGGCCGAAGCGTTCGAAGATCAGGGCGCGCTCGGCTTCGGGGACGCCCGGCCCGGTGTCGCTGACCTCGAGCCGGGCCTGCGGGCCGTGGTGGGAGACCCGCACCGTGATCGTGCCGCCCGGCGGGGTGGCGTGGCGGGCGTTGTCGAGCAGGTTGGTGATGATCTGGCCGAGCCGGCCCGGGTCGCCGTCCTGGTCGGTGCCCGCCGCGCCGATCACCTCGTAGGTCAGGCCCGGTGACAGGGCCCGGGCCCGCTCCACCTCGGCCCCGGCCAGGGCGGCCAGGTCGACCCGCTCGATCACCAGCGGCAGGCCCTGGCCGAGGCGGGCCATGGTGAGCAGGTCGTCGACCAGCCGGGCGGCCCGGCGCGACTCGCGGACCATAGCGACCGCCATCCGTTCCCGCTGCTCCCGGTCCGGGTTCTCGCGCAGCAGCAGCTCGGCGTTGGCCTGCAGGCCGGCCAGCGGGGTGCGCAGCTCGTGCGACGCGTCGCTCAGGAACGAGCGCATCCGCACCTCGGCCGCCTCCAGTTCGTCGAGCATGGCGTCGAAGGCCGCGGCCGTCCGGCCCAGCTCGGTGTCCGATCGAGGCACGTCGAGCCGCTGGCCGCGGTCGCCGGCCGCGATCTGCCGGGCCACGGTGGTCATGTCCTCCAGCGGGCGCAGCGCGGTGCGCGAGATCCGGGCCGAGGCGAGACCGGCCAGCAGCAGGGCCAGCACGCCGCCGGCCGCCTCGATCACGATCAGCCGGTTGACCGCCTCGGTGATCTGGGTGGTGTCCAGGCTCAGCGTCAGGATCTGGTCGCCGGGCAGAGCCGAGCGTACGAAGATCACGCTGCCCGCCGTCTCGACCGGAACCGTGGCGGTCGGTCGTGGGGCTCGCGCTCCACCCGGACGGGCCGGGCGGGGCCCGGGCGGCGGCGGATCGGAGGCGGCCGTGGCGCAGGTCGACCCGTCGGCCGTGCACAGCCGCACGACCACGCCGTCGCCGCGCAGCCGGTCGGCCAGGCGCTGCCCGCTCAGCGTGCCCTGCAACTGCTCGGCCAGGGCGACCCGGTCGGTGAGCCGGGTACGGGCGTCGGCGTGCAGCCGGGCCGACAGCACCAGGTCGACCGCGGTGAACAGCACGACGAGAATGACCGCGAGCAGGGCGAGCACTCCCCAGGTGATCCGCCCCCGCAGCGAGCCGGTCCTCACGGGCGCAGCACGTAGCCCAGGCCGCGGGCGGTGTGGATCAGCCGCGGCCCGTGCTGCTCGAGCTTGCGGCGCAGCGCGCTGACGTGCACCTCGACCAGGTTGGGGTCGTACTCGTCGTAGCCCCAGACCTGGGTGAGCAGCTGGGTCTTGGAGAGGATCCGGCCGCGGTGCCCGGTCAGATAGGCCAGCAGCCGGAACTCCGTACCGGTCAGGTCGAGGGTCTGCCCGCCCCGGGCGGCGATCTGCGCGCCCTCGTCGACGACCAGATCGGCGACCTGCACGGTGGACGGCACCCGGCCCAGCCGCCGCAGGATGGCCGCGACCCGGGCCAGCACCTCGACGGTGGCGAACGGCTTGACCACGTAGTCGTCGGCCCCCGCCTCGAACCCGGTGATCCGGTCGGCCACGGCGTCCCGGGCGGTCACCATCAGCACGGCGCAGTCGCTGCGGCTGCTCAGCGCGCGAGCCAGCGCAAAGCCGTCCCGGCCGCCGGGCAGGTGCACGTCGAGCAGCGCCAGGTCGGGCCGGAACGCGTCGACCAGCTCCTCGAACCCGACGCCGTCGGCACACGCGCGTACCTCATGACCGGCCGCCTGCAACGCGGCCGTCAGCGGATCGCGGATAGCGTCCTCGTCCTCCACCACCAGCACCCGGGCCACCATCGGCCCAGTTTTGCCCGGTCACCTATGTGCGGGCCCTCACGAAGCTGAAGACCGGCTGAAGACCGGCCCCGCTTCAGGTCGTCTTCAGACCCGCGGACCAGGCTGCGATCAGGCGCCGCGGCCACGGCGGCGCCCCGGAAGAGGAGACACTGACGTTGAAGCTGCCCCTGCCTGACTCCCAGACGAACGCCGGCCGGTTCAGCCGGGTCGCGATCGCCGTCGCCGCCGGCGGTGGTCTCGCCCTCGGCCTCGCCGGCCTGGCACACGCCGACCCGTCGCCCGCCCCGTCCAGCTCCGCCCCCGCGGCCGGCGCCCCCGCACCGGCCGAACGCCAGCACCAGCCGCACCTGGCCGGCACGGTCAAATCGATCGACGGCGGCAAGATCCTGATCGTCGACCGCGACGGCTTCACCCGGCAGATCAACATCGCCACGGTGCCGGCCGACGTCAAGGTCGGCGCCCGGGTCCACGCCGAAGGCGCGGTGAACGCCGACGGCGTCTCGCTCGACGCCACCTCGGTGACTTTGGCCCCCGACCGCCCCGACCGCCCCGAGGGCAAGGGCGGCCCGGGCCCCCGCGGCGAAGGCCCCGGCCAACACGGCCGCCCCGGCCCGGGCGGCCCCCCGGAGCCCTCCGAGAGCGGGGCCCCGGCGGCGCCCTCCGAAAGTGGAGCACCCGCGCCGACCACCACGTCCTGACAAGTCGGAGCCGGCGGCCCGATCACGAGCCGCCGGCTGCCGCCCCGACCCGGAGGGGGCCTCACGTTCCTGCAAGCGTGACCATCTGATGAATGCCGTTTCGGTCTCATTGCAAGCTCTTGCAATGTCCCGCAGACTTCGTAGGCTGTCGATGCCCTGTCCCTTGAGGACATCCATGACGAAGCACCACGTCAAAGACCTACGGGAGCATCGTGCGATCGTTCTGCAAGTTCTTGCTGGTTCCGCTCGTCATTCTGGGCGGCATCCTGGCCGCAGCGGCCCCGGCGGCCGCGGCGGCCGCGACTCCGGAGCGGCTCGGGGGCCTCGACCTCGGCGCCTACTGCCGGTCGCTGGGTGCGGCCGACGCCGCGCTGGACGGCTCGACCGCCTACGACTGGCACTGCGTGGGCGGGGACGGGCGGCGCAGCGACCTCACCTTCGAGGCCGCCTGCCGCTGGGCCTACTCCACCGGTGACGCCGTCGACCGGATCGGGGATTTCCGCGACCCGCGCTCGGTGTCGTGCTGGCGGGTCACCCCGACGGTCGTGGCGCCCGACTTCACCAATTACTGCACCTCGACCGGCCACAGCGCGGCCGCTCTGCTGGGCACGACCGCCTACGACTGGCGCTGTGTCTCCTACAACCGGAGCGGCCCGACCTATTACGACGTCGACATCCAGGCCGCCTGCGCCTACACGGTGACGGCCGCCACCGTCGAACGCTTCAACAACTATTACGACCCCAGCACCTGGCAGTGCCGCTCCTGACTCAGACGGCCGGCTGCTCGGGCGGCCCGATGCCGAGGCGGCGCAGGGCGGAGCGTTTGATGCGGCAGACTGTCATGCCCTCGGCCCCGGAGTCGTCGAGTTTCTGCACGCGCAGGCACTCGATGCGCACCTCGGTGCCGTCGAACGGGTCCCAGTCGATGCCCCAGCCGCGCAGTCAGTCCGTCCAGGCCTTGTCCCACGCGCCGCGGGGTGCGCCGCTGCGCCGGTAGAGGATGACCACCCAGTCCCGTTCGTCCATGCCGCCGAGCTTATCGGGGATTTTGCGGGCTGGGCCATGATGAAACGATGCCGCAAGGACTGTCCTATGCCGACGCCGTCCGGATCCTGGGCGGGAAAGGGCCGCTGGTCGCGATCGCCGACAACCTGCTCGGCGGGGTGTTGTCGGTGGCCACCGCGGGCGGGAGCGATCTCGCGATCAGCCTGTTCGACGCCAAGACCGAGGTGGTCCGGCTGGGTGGGCTGGTCACGGCCAAGATCAATGAAAAAGTACGCGGCCTGGGGCGGCACGACCGCAGCGAGCGGTTGCAGGCAGCTCACGCGGTGCTGGTCGTCACGGCGTTCTTCGAGGCGCTCGACGAGTGCCTGACCTCGGTCGCCATCGAGAGTCCGGGGTTCAGCCGCGACGACCAGCTCCGGTTCGCCGCCGAGGAGAGCGACGGCACGATCGTGCGCCGGCTGCCGTCGACCCCGACCCCACTGCCGGCACCCCCTCTCTCGTACGCCGCGCTCCTGGATCGCCTGCAGGCCTGGTTCACCGAGGCGGCCGATCGGATGGAACTGCACCTGGCCGGATTCGCCGCGTTGACCGCGGGCCAGGAAATGGTCGGCGCTTCTTCTTCATCCAGCGGGCCCAGGCCGTCCGGGACGATCAGACCCTGCAGACATACGAATTCCTGCACGCGACCTTCGGCGAATATCTGGTGGCCCGGCTCGTCGTGCAGTCCGTTCGCGACACCGAGGCGCGCAAGGCGGCGAGCACGTTGGCCCTGCGTCTGGGGCCGTCGAACGACGATGACTTTTCACCACGACCGACGACCCGGCGCGGTGGATGCGCAACTCCGCTCTGCAATGGCAGGCGGCGATTCCGAGCGACATGTGGATGGATGCGATGGAGGTCCTCGACGTCGCCCGAGTCTGGCACAAATGGCGGCGGGATGTCGTCGTGGCTTACGCGCCCCGATGGACGGGCACCAATCCGCGCCCGCTGGACGTCGGCTGGTTCAACGATTTCGGGCCGGAACGGGAACCCGCGCCGGTCTATCGGGCCAAGTTCGCATTCTCGCCGGCGCTCAATCCATGCATCTCGGTCACGCCCTCAGCGACGACACACTGGTGCACGCGCTGGAACCGTTGATCCAGCAGATGCCCGAGGCGCTGACCACCTTCGTGCTGCGCGAGCGGGGCGGCGACGAGTCGCTGGTCCGCAGCCTGATCGAGTTGTGGCTGGCCTCCGCCTTCGAGACCTCGCCCGAACTGCTCCACGGGCACTACCAGCGGGTGACGTCGGCCATCACGGCGATCGGGTCGGACGCGGAACAGCGCATGTCGCTGGTCGAGGACGCGGTGACCTTGCTGATGCACGCCCTCCGCGCGGACGCCGACCGTCTGCCGCCCGACCGGGTCGTCGAGGTCACCCGGGTGCTGATCGCGCACGGCCGGGTGGCCTCGTCCCGCGGCGCCGAGCTGGCCCTCCGCAACCTGCTCACCCCGCGGGTGACGGCGCTGGGCTCGTCCGTCGCTCCGATGTGGATGCTGCTGAGCGACCACATGGAGACCCTCGACGACGACCTGCTGGTCCGCGCCTTCCACGGGATCATCAACGCGGCCGAGACCGGGGACGGCAAGATCCGGGACCTGGTACGCCAGCTGGACGCGCTCGACGACGGCCGGCGCACGGCCGCGCTGGAGAACATCGACCCCGTGCTGGCCGTGCGGCTGGCTGTCTTCCGTTCCTGAACCGCCACGGGGAGCAGGGCGGGAGTGACCTGTTCAGGGACGGGCCCGCAGACCCGGCGGTGACCTACCGTGAGGATGAGCCGGTGCGTCACCCCCGCCGCACCGGGCGCCGAAAGGACCCCCTGCATGAGCGCTCGCCGGATTCTGGTGGCGGCCACCGTTGCCGTCACCGCCTTCTCCTTCTCGGGCACGGCGCTGGCCGCGCCGCCCACGGCCGACAAGAAGCCGCAGGCCGTGAGGGACGGCGACCGCGACGGCATGCCCGACGCCTACGAGAAGGCGAATGAACTCAACCCGTGCCGGAACGACGCCGAGCGCGACAAGGACTCCGACGGGCGTCGGGCGCCGGCCCGTAACGCCGGGGTTCTAGGCTCGGCGGCATGACCCGCATTCTGCTGATCTCGGGCAGCACCCGCGATGATTCGCTGCAGACGGCCGCGCTGCGGACGGCGGCCCGGGTCGCCCCCGAGGACATCAACGCCGGCCTGTTCGAGGGCCTGCGCGGTGTGCCGGCGTACCTCCCCGGCGACCGGCATCCGCACGACACCGTCGTCCTGCTGCGCCACCAGGTGCGCATCGCCGACGCCGTGCTGATCAGCACCCCCGAGTACGCCGGTTCGATGCCCGGCAGCCTGAAAAACCTGCTCGACTGGCTGATCGAGGACAACCTGCTGGACGGCAAACCCGTCGCGTGGCTGTCGGTCTCGGGCGAGGGCGAGGACTTCGGCGCCCGCACCACCCTGGAAGCCGTGCTCGGCCACGCGAACGCCAAGGTGCTGCGGGCCGCCTGCATCCGCATCCCGATCGACCCCGGCGCGGTCGACCACCACGGCCTGATCACCGACCCGCGGCTGCACCAGGCCCTGCAGGACGCGCTGCACGCCCTGGCCCGCCTGCTGGCCATGTCGCCCGCCCCGCCCCGCCCGGCCTGGCAGGCGTACTCGAGTGTCTTCCCGGTCATCGAACGCCGGGACACCCGGTCGCTCCCCGACTGGCAGGCCGGCTGAGCATCCTGCGCCCCTTTTTCCTTGCTCAGGGGCGGATTGCCCACGACAATGGGTGGCGACGGGGAGGATGCAACGATGCGATCTCTGGACGCCACCGACGCGCGCATTCTCCTGGCGCTCGACGCCGACCCCGACGCCACCGTGGTGGCCCTGGCCGAGCGGCTGTCCATGTCTCGCAACACCGTCCAGGCCCGTCTGCGCCGCATGCGCGAGTCGGGCGCGCTGGGCGCCTACTCGCGGCGGCTCGAGCCCTCGTCGCTCGGCTACCCGCTGATGGCTTTCATGACTTTGTCGCTGAGCCAGCGCGAGGGCGACCTGGCGGCACAACAGATCATTCGCATTCCCGAAGTGGTGGAAATCCTCGCCACGACCGGTGACGGCGACCTTTTGGTGCGAATAGTCGCCAAAGACACCGGGGATCTCTATCGGATCACCAATCTGGTGGTGTCGGCCCCCGGCGTGGTCCGTACCTCGACCTCGATCGTCCTGCACGAAGTGGCCCCCAACAGCGTCGACGGCCTGCTGCGGCGGCACACCGCATCAGCATGATCTCCAGCGCGTTTACCGGTCCGTCATATGTCGGCAACGCGTATCGACTTCGCGTACTGAAACGTTTGCTCCGCCACCAGAGGACCGGCGAGGGAGCTGCGGTATGCCGTATCAGGCCGAATACATCTGGATCGACGGCACCAAGCCGTCACCGTTGCTCAGGAACAAAACCCGCATCGTCGCGGACGGAAAAGAACCCGAAATCTGGGGGTTCGACGGTTCCAGCACCAACCAGGCGCCCGGCGACCAGTCGGACTGTGTGCTGCGCCCGGTCTACACCTGCCCCGACCCGCTGCGGAACGAGGGCGACATCCTCGTGCTGTGTGACGTCGAACTGACCGACTTCACCCCGCACCCGACCAACACCCGCGCGTTCTGCGTCTCGGCCGCGGAGAAGTACGCCGACCAGGAACCGATGTTCGGCATCGAGCAGGAGTACACGTTCTTCCAGAACGGCCGCCCGCTGGGCTGGCCGGAGAACGGCTTCCCCGCGCCCCAGGGCCCGTACTACTGCGGGGTCGGCGGCGAGAAAATGGTCGGCCGCGAGATCGTCGAGGCCCACACGCTGGCCTGTCTGAAGGCCGGTCTGTCGATCGAGGGCACCAACGCCGAGGTCATGATGGGCCAGTGGGAGTTCCAGATCGGCGTCCTGCCCGCCCCGATGATCGGCGACCAGATGTGGGTCGCCCGGTGGCTGCTGCACCGCATCGCGGAGGACTTCGGCGTGGTCGTCTCGTTCGACGCCAAGCCGATGCCGGGTGACTGGAACGGCGCCGGGGCGCACACGAACTTCTCGACCAAGGCCACGATGCAGGGCTACGACGCGATCATCACCGCGTGCGAGGCGCTCGGCCGCAACGCGAAGGCGCACGTGGAGGCGTACGGCGCGGGCATCAAGGACCGCCTGACCGGCGCGCACGAGACCGCGAGCTGGGACAGTTTCAGCTGGGGCGCCTCCGACCGCGGTGCTTCGGTGCGCATCCCGTGGGCCGTGGAGAAGGCGAAGAAGGGCTGGCTCGAAGACCGCCGCCCCAACGCCAACATGGACCCGTACGTGGTGGCCGGCATGATCATCGAGACCTGCTGCGGGGCGCTGGCCGAGGAAGCCGGCGCCTGATCTCACGTTCGAAGGGCCCGTCGTCTTCCCTCGTCTTTCCCGGGAAGAAGCGGGCCCTTCGGTGTGTGTGTGTGTGTGTGTGTGCTAGAAGCGGGCGCTGCGCAGCGGGTCGGGCTCGTCGACCTGGTCGTGCAGCACCTCGAGCACGATCGCGGCCAGGTGCGGCTCCATGCACGCGTCGCCGATCGCGTCGGTCGAGATGAAGGTCGTGGTCATGCCCTTGGCCCGCCACGCCCGCTCGATCGCCGAGTGGGTGCCGCCGATCGCCTTGGCCGACCCGACGACCGCGATGAGATCGGCGAACGACGCCCGGCCCGGCGCGGCCAGCGCGACCTGCCGGATGTATTCCGTGCGCTTCTCGCCGTAGCCGCGCAGCAGCGCAACGATCTTCTCCCGGAGAACCTCGGGGTCGACCGAGGCCTCGGCGCTGCTATCACTCAGCCTGTCCAGAATGGAACGAGCTTCCTCGATGTCCCCCTCGAGGTCAGGGTTGAAGGTAATCGTCACAGTTGCCATGTCTCAGTTGTAGACCCGATCTATAAAGATCGCAAGTACTATCTTTAAAGACCCCTGTACTCCTGGCGCACAGCCAGCAAGACCATCCGAACCAGGACGAACCGGACGACGCCGCGTTGACGGCCCGAACGGCCTGCTCGGTGAGCCGCTCCAACGGCGTACCCGTGCGCACAGAGGCTCGGCCGACCCGAGATTGAGTGATATCGTGATATCACGCTGACTTCCGGAGGTGCCGATGCCCAACATCCTTATCCGCGACCTGAGCCAAGACGCTGTCGACCGCATCGATGCCGCAGCCGCGAATCTCGGCCTGTCTCGCAACGAATATTTGCGTCGCCGTTTCGAGGAAGACTCGCGGGCGCCCGGCGAGCGCGAGATCACCGACGACGACTGGCAACGCTCGGCGGAGGTTTTTGCCGACCTTGCCGACCCCACCGTGATGGACGCCGCGTGGCGGTAACGAGCTGGCTGATCGACAGGTCAGCCTATGTGCGGCTCCAGCTCGGCCAAGGGAACCGTGCGGAGTGGAGCACACGTATCAGCCGTGGGCTGGTGCGACTTTCCACGATCACCCGTCTCGAAATCGGCTTCTCGGCACGCTCCGGGGACGCCGGCCGACGGCAGTTCACCCTCCCACCGTTGTCCTTGATGCCGACCGAGCACCTGACACCGGCCATCGAGGACAGAGCCTTCGAAGTACAGATGCTCCTGGCCGACCAGGGCCGGCACCGCGCCCCCTCGATTCCCGACTTGTTGATCGCGGCGACCGCCGAGAAGGCCGGCCTGACCGTCCTTGCTGTCGACAAGGACTTCGATCTCATCGCTGAGATCACGGGCCAGAAGGTCGAGACGCTGCAGGCCTGACCCTGCATCGAGACGGAGCACCGGCAATCGGACTGTTTCGTCCGGGCGGCCATCCTCGACGTGCCTTCGTAGACGAGGCTGGGCCGCTTGGGTGGTATCGGTGGGTGTCGTTGGCTCATGCAACGAAGGCGAGCCAGCCTGGCCGCGATCGGCGTCCTGGGGGCGGCGCTGGTCACGATGCCGGTGAACGGAGTGGCGACACGCTGACCCACGAGGCCGGCCACTGGTTCGGGCTCTCCCACACCTTCGATAACGGGTGCACGGCTCCGGGTGACGCGGTCTTCGACACGCCCTACCAGGCCGACGGCGACAACATCTTCGAGTCCGACGACACCTGTACGCCCCCGGGCGCGACCCCGTGCACACCTTCATGAGTTACGGCGACGACCCGTGCCTGGACCGTTTCACGCTGGGCCAGAGCATCCGGATGACCTTGGTCTGGTTCGCCTACCGAGCCGGCTGACCGCCGCCAGGGAGGCCATGACCGTCGACGGGCATGGCCTCTTTCGTGCCCGTGTGCCACCGAAACGGCCTTTCACGGTGACCGGCAGTCGCCAGATCTTACTGATCGATGACGTGCCTTCCCGAGGCTGATCGGGCCCGCTGCGACGCGCGTACTCCGGCCCACAAGCGCTTCCCCGGCAAAGGAGACCGTCGTGCAGGCCCGTAGAAGAGCCAGGACAGGACGTGTGATCGCGATGGTGGCGACGCTCGTCGTAACCGGAGCAACCACCGCGTACTTCGTGTCGAGTGGAGGCAAGGGCGAGGCGTCCGCCGCGACCAGCCTCGCCGACTTCGTACCGATCGAGAGGGTCACGCCGAACGTCGTCCGGATCAAGCCTCGCCGAGGCGCGTCCTCCGGTGTCTTCACTGTGGACTGCGGCACCAACGGCAACGGCAAGTTCAGCCCCGACAACCCGGTGGCTCAGCCCGGCATCAAGAACGGCGCCGAGCATGTGCACGATTTCGTGGGCAACCAGGCGATCACGGCCGACACCTCGGACGAGGCTCTCGCCGCCTCGGGGACGACGTGCCGCAACGGTGACAAATCCTCGTACTTCTGGCCGGTGGTCCGGATCGACAAGTCGGTCCGCGCCGACACCGGGGCCGCTCTCGCCGCGACCACGCCGACGGTGTCCTGCCCGCAGGTGCGCCGCCACCTTCCGGCAGTGCCCGCCCGGGCCCGCGCCGCGGTCGACCTCCGGCTGGCCGAGCTGGACCAGGCGCAGGCCACCGCGAACGAGCGGATCGCCGCGGGCCGGGGCCGGATCGACGCGGGCTTCAACGACTCGGTGATCGCCCCGTTGCGGGCCGAGCGAGCCCGGACGCTCCGGCAGATCAGCGGCCTGCTGGGCGGATCGGCCGGTCTGGTCTCCCTGGTCGAGTGCGAGGTCAGCTATGACGGCATGCACGCCGGGCACAGCACCGCGAGCACCCGCAGCGTGGCGAACCCGTCCGTACGGTGCCCCTCGCTGCGCGACAAGCTTCCCGGGGTACCGGATCAGGCCGTCGCCGAGGTGAACCGCAATCTGGCCGAATTGGACAAGCAGATCGCGGACGCGGACGAACGCCTGGTACGGGCTCCGAACGACCGCGGAGTGCTGGGCGCGCTGCAGGCCAAGCGGTCCGCGACGATCGACCGGATCGTGATCGCCGTCGGCCGCACCGCGCCACGCCCCGCGGGTCTGGACAAGCTCGCGGCCTGCACGGTGGGCAAGGGCCAGGACACCGCCGCCGCGCCGGCCCTGCCGGATCCGAGCGGCCCCGACCTGGAGCTGCCCGGCAACACCGGCGGCATCGTGCGGCCGGCCGCCGTGAAGATCCAGTACCGCGGCAACCCGACCAGCAAGGTCACGGCCATGCCCCGCTTCCTGCGAGCGTTGACCGGCGACGCGAAACCGACCAGCCGGGGCCCCGCGAACGCCCGCGCCACCTGGACCTGTTCCGGCTTCGCCGACCGGCTGTCGGACAAATACCCGATCTGCCCGGCCGGCCGCCAGGTGCAGCGGGTGCAGGACTTCCCCGGCTGCTGGAACGGCAAGGACATCGACAGCGAGAACCACCGCGCCCATCTCGCCTTCGCCGACAAGTCCTCGGGCGCCTGCCCCGAGGGCTTCAAAGCCATCCCGCAGCTGCGGATCACCATCTCCTACGACATTCCGAGCGACGTTCAGGCGCGGGGCCAGTTCGCCCTCGATTCGTTCCCGGAGGAGAACCACAACCCGTTCTCCGACCACAACGACTTCATCAACGTCAACTCGAATAGGCAGATGGCCACCATCGTCGCCTGCATCAACCGCAGTAAACGCTGCAAATGAGTCGCCGGCCGGGGCGCACCCACGCCCCGGCCCCTCAGCCTTCCGGAGGGGGGAGATCTTCGGTCAGGAGCTCTTCGTACAGGCGGTGAGTTCGGGGTCGGGGGCGACGGCGACCTGGCGGGTGATCCGGGTGCGGAACACCGCGCGTACGTCGGACAGGTTGGCCACCAGCGAGGCCGGCCCGCGCGGGCCGAGGCCCAGCCGCACCAGGTTGATCGGCGGGCACAGCAGGTCGGGGGCCACGTGGGCGAGGAACGGGTCGACGGCTCGGATGGTCATCACGATGTTCCAGCGGCGATCGATGGAGCTGATCGGCCAGCCGCAGGATCATGTCGGGGCTCGGGCGGGACTTGCCGGTCTCGACCAGGCTGACGTGACGGGCCGAGACGTCGGCGGCGATCGAGAGGTCGAGCTGGCTGAGCCCTCTTCCATCACTGCGGAGAACAAGAAGATCGTCCAGCATGCATTCGGCGCACTCATCGACAAGGCGACGTCGACGCGCTCGCCCAATTCCTGAGCGAGGACTTCGTCCATCACCGGCCGAATTGCCGACAACAAATCCAAAACGGACTGGCTCACCTCCGCACGTACGGCACAGGTGCCCCTGGCGGCCATGCAGGTCGAGCTGCTGCAGATGCTGGCGACGACGATCGGGTCGTGGTCTATTCGCGGCGCCGGCTTCCCGCGGGGCCGGAGATCGTGGTCGTCGACATCCGCCGGATCGAGGACGGGCTGATCGCCGAGGCGTGGGAGATCATCGAGCCGGTGGCGCAGGCGGCGGCCCATCTGAGGTGGTGGGCTCCAGCAGGGTGAGCAGCGCGAGCGCGGTCGGCGTCAGGGTGTGCAGGACGCTCGGGCCGGTGCGGTGGCGCTGCACGAGCCCGGCCTCGCGCAGCGTCGTCAGGTGCTCCGACAACGTGCTCGGAGCCAGGTTGAGCCGCCGCGCCAAGCCCGTGGTGGTGGCCGGCTCGGCCAAGGCCTGCAGCACCGCGGCCCGGGCCGAACCGGCCAGCAGGGTCAGGGGGCTCCTCGACGGCGGTCCGGCTCGCCGCGTGGCCAGCACGCCGGCGCCGCGGGCCTGATAGGTCACCATCAGCACGCCCGGATCGTCGGTCGAACACGTCAGGACCTCCTGCGCGAAGAGCACCGGGACGAGCAGCAGCCGCCGCCCGGTCGCGTCGACCGCCGACTCGGCCGGTTTGACCAGGCCCAGCATCGGCGGCTCCCAGCGCACCCGGCCGCGCAGCTCGCCCAGCACCGTGCCGGCGCCGGCGGTGGCCAGCGAGCGGGAACGGGCCAGCAGTTCCTCGTCGAGCGCGGTGCGCATCGCCGGCCAGTACGGGGCCATCGCGGTCTGCCAGAACGCGTCCAAGGCGGTGGCCAGAGCGGCCGTCGGGTCTTCGCGGTACGGCATCAGGAACGGCGGCACGCCTTCCGGGTAGTGCTTGGCCAGCTGCTCGCGGACCGTCGCCGGTGGGGTCGCGCGCAGCGCCTCGAGCTCGTCGGCGATGCTCGGGCCGGCCGACGGGGGCCTCGGGGTGAAGACGTCCGGGGTGGTGCGAGCGTGCTCACGGCCGTACATGGCGCCGTAGATCTGGAGTCTTGGATCGTGGTGCAGGGCGGCGCGGGCGCGCCCGGCCCAGTCGGTGTAGGGCCAGGGCACGTCCCGCGGACACCGGGTGAGCAGGTGAAGGGCGCCGACGAGCTCGTGCAGCGGGCTGATCGCCAGGCGCGTGCTCGCGAGCGCCGGCCCGTCGAGCCGAATCCTGATCACCGGAGAGCCGTAGCCGCGCTCAGCGCACCCGGGCGATGGTGATGCCGTCGGCGACCGGCACCATCACGGAATCGACCCGCGGGTCCTCGAGCACCTGCCGATTGAACGCGGCGACGGTGTGCCCGGCCTCGTCGACCGGCTCCAGCACCTCGCCGCCACGCAGCACGTTGTCGACGACGATCAGGCCACCAGGCCGAGGCGCAGCTCGATCCGCTCGGCCAGACCGGCCCGGGCCCAGTAGCGGCGGGCGACGTCGGTCCACTCGGCCGAGACGTCGCAGCACACGAGCCGGCCGTCGGCGGGCAGCCCCCGGGCGATGGCCAGCGACGACAAACCGGTGAAAGTGCCGAGCTCCAGCGCGTCGCGGGCCCCGATCATGCGGGTGAGCATGGTGAGCAGACCGCCCTCCTCGGAGGACACCTGCATGTCGTACTCCTCGGGCAGCGCCGCCCGGGTCTCCGCGATCAGCTCGGCCGTGAGCGCATCCCGCCCGCTGTCATGCGCGGCGACGTAGTCGAGCAGTGGATCGGTCATCGTGATGGTGCGAGTAGTCATGCCGGCGACCGTACGAACCCCCCGACGCTCCCGGAAGCCTTTCGGCTCACGCCGAATCCGCTCGAGCCGCGGCCACGTCGACGCACACGACTCCCTGGTTGCCGTCCTGGTCGGCGAGCACGGTGAGCCCCGGCGCGTTGCTGTCGTCCACGACTGTCCCGCCCGCGGCCAGGACGTCGGCGATCCGTTGGCCGGCCGCCTCGGGGGCCAGGTAGACCTCGAGGTGGAACCGCTGACGCTGGTCGGCGTCCCCGAACCACAGGTTCGGAACCCGTCCCGAGGCGTCCCGGATCTCGTCGCCGGGGCTCCCGCGGCCCCGGGAGGCGGCGCTCCCGGTCAGCAGCGCGGCCCACACCGGGGCGATCGTCGCGGAGTCGGCCGTGTCGAGGCCGAGCTCGAGTTCACAGACCGAGGCCGGATCGGCGACGAGCCCGTGATCGGCGGCAATCCCGGTGATCTGCCGCGCCAGGTCGACGTCCTGCTGAGTCACCCACTCGACCACATGCTCGGTGCCGTCGTCCTCGCGGTAGATGGCGTCGTCGCTGACCAGCTCGAGGCCGACGTAGCCCTTCCCCATCGCCACCCGCGGGTGATGACCGAGCGCGTCGCCCGCCTCCCCCACCGCGACGACGAACCGCGCCCCCACACCGAAGTCGTCGACCAGGTAGCGGGCATGCAGCCCCTGGGCCAGCTTGCGCCAGTCGCTCAGGCCGGCCTCGGCGATCTTTTCGCTTCGCAGCATGTCCATGGACGCGGACCCTATCGCTGGTCCGTCAGCCATGCGGCGGATCGCCGGCCACGGTGTGCAAGGCGTTCTCGTACGCGCCGCCGAAATCGATCCTGGTGATCTTCCGCAGGGGCCACTTCGTGGGTTCACGATTCCACGTTGCCTGCGGGCTCACTTCCCGGATGCCGACGGTGCGCTGGCGAAAGCCGACGAGACGGCCGATGAAACACGCATCCGGGATGGACTTTTCCAGGTGCAGGGTAACCAAGGAAAAGTCCTCGGCAACCGACGCGAGGAGCCTTCGACCATCAGTCAGATCCACATTTGGTGGCGCGGTGGGCGGCCAAGTGCCTTGCAGAGCGAGAGCCTTGCCGACGAAGCCGTCCGCCGGACGCGGCTTGACGGCGACGACGTCGGCGGATCGCAGCGCCGCGAAGCCGTTGAGACGGATCCCGTCATCCACGACGGCCATCAACAGCCACGAGTCAGCGAGCATCACGACGTACCCCTCGAGCTTGTCCGCCCGCGCGATCCCGCGCCGCAGTCTTACCAGCCGGCGCTCGCGCAGCGCCCGATCAAGCCGGAAAGCCACCAAGGCTCTTGCCCGCACCTTGGATCTGCCCATCGTCCGATCATTACTGAACGCGACGTCGTGCCGCAGGCATTTTCCGGCGCCCTTACTCACCGGCCGGCACGGTGACGAACCCGGCGGCCCATTTGCCCTCGTCGCGGTGGCGCGTGGCCCGATTTCGACGCCGGCACGGAACGAGAGGGCAGGACTCGTGGCGGCCGGCGGACCTGTAGGAACCAAAAAACGGGCCTCGAGACGTGAGCCCCGAAACCCGTTCTGAGATGCTCCCCCCGACAGGGCCGCTGAGCGCGGCCACCGCGCCGTGGGGGTGTCCGGGGGTCGCCCCCGGAGCAGGAATGGTGGACCGAACATGGCAGAATAAGAACCACGTTTTCCCTGTTCAGGGGCCATCTGTAGGCGTCCCGGCGGTTCGTTTTCGCGCCACACCAGCACAGTCGTGAGGCCATCAGATGGAGCCGTCACGGTGAGTAACTCCGGCGTTCAATTCCGGCGAACGCGTAGGCACAACCTAGCGCGAAGAGGCCTCGCCCACGCGCCTTATCGGCGGCTAAATGAGTGCGCGTGATGCGGCCTCTTACATCCGCGGTAGCTGAGAATCGGATTCGATATAGCGGCTCTTCGAAGTTAGCGGGGGTCGAGGTGTCCGCGGCTTTTTCGGGTGGTCGCGCAGCGTGTTCGTAGGCGTTGGTTGACGGGGGTTGCGGAAGCCGTAGGCGTCGCGGGCGACGGTTTTGATGACGCGGTTGGTGCCTTCGCTGCCGGCGTTGGTGATGCCGGTGTGCAGGAACGCGAGGATCTGGGGCCACCAGGTCTGCACGGTGGTCGCGAGGCGGGCGAGTTCGGCCAGGCCGCTGTCGGCGCAGCGCTGGTAGAAGCGGTGCAGCAGCCGGGCGACGTGTTCGCGGTTCGGGTGGGTTCGGGCCAGGGCGAGTAGGTCGAGGAGGTCGAGGAGGTCTTCCTTGGCGTTCCACGCGGTCAGGATCGGTGTGCTGATACTGGTGGGTAGTGCGGCGATGTCGTCGCAGAGTGTGTCGACGCGTTCGGCGTGCATCCCGCCGCGCGGAGCGGGTCAGCCGGTTACGCAGGTCCCATTCGCGGTCACCGGCACGGCCCCGGCGGCCCCGGATCTGTACGGTGACCCGGCGGCGGACCTCGTTGAGGGCCTGACGCGCGAGTTGTACCACGTGGAAGTGGTCGACGACGAGGGTGGCGTGCGGCAGCGCCTTACGGACCGCTGATTTGAAGATCGTGCACATGTCGATCGCGACGTAGCGGACCTGGGCGCGCCACGCCCGGCTACGTTGTCCGAGCCAGTCTTCGACGGCCTGAGCGGTGCGTCCCTCGACTTGCCCGAGCAGGCCTTGGCCGCCGGACAGGTCACACATCCCGACGTGCCACCGTTCCACGCTGGTTTGCCACGCCTGGCTGACCTGGTCGAACACCCACTTCGGCCGGCCCCGGCGGGTTCTCGTCGATCCCCAGGACCTCGACCGGGTCGGGCTCGTCGGGCAGCACCACGGCGGGCGTGCGTGGTGAACGCCGCCGCGACCACCGGCCACGAAACATCATGATCACGGGCTGCCTGCACGACCGTGCGGCCACCGTCAGCAACAGCGGCGCCCGCCGCCGCCCGCAGTCGTACGGTCACCCGGTGCCGGGCCGGGACCTGACCCACCGCCTCGGTGAACGACCTGCGCGGACACGCCTGCGCGTCGCAGCGCCACCGCCGTTTGACCCACCGCAACTGCGGGCTTCGACCCCCGATCGGCAGATCACGCGGCCCGGTAACCCGCCTGCCTTTCGACCTCGGTGCTTACGTCCCGCAATCCGGGCAGTATCTGGCCTGCTCATCTGCAGTGACCAGATGCACGACCGGTCCGTCAACGCCATCGTCGACCTTCACCACGGCCAGCCCGTCAAGGCCCAACAGCCGCGTCGTATCCTCACCCATGCCCGTGGTTTCTCTGCAGTGATCGGCTTGCCTAGACAACAGGCATGATCACCGAGAGCCACGGGCACCCTCATCCCGGGGTCCACTCAGGACACCCAAACCCCCGCCAACTTCGAAGAGCCGATATAGCCCTACACGCTTTGCGTTTCGTCGGTGGTCGGCGGGTCCTCGTCGGGGATGGCAGAAGGCTGCTCGCCGGTGAGCAGGTTGCGGGTGCGTGTGGCAATGCCCCAGGGATCGAACTTCAGAACTCCATAGGTGGCGGCGCCTAACACGCCGGCGACCCCAAGCGTCCCGACGGCACCCTGCCATCTGCCGCTAGTTTTGGCTGACGCGGCTTCCTGGGCCACCTTCGCCAGAGCCTCGACGACGCCATCGCTCTTGCCCCGGGCATAAGCAAGGCCGTAAACCGGATTTCCCACGCCAGTTCTCCCCGCCACCGTTGTCAAGCCGGGGTAGAGCGTAGCGCCGGCTTGGCCACACGGATATTCAGTACTCGATCGCGGTCGGCTCGTCGCGCGCTTCCATGCCGTGTTCAAGCGCACCAACATCGGATAGATCCGCGTACGGCGGATTGTGTCCGATGATGGAGCAGACGTTCGTCCACGGGTGATGGGATGGGTCGTTGACCGGGGACGAGACCCGCCTGCCCAGGTATTCGCCGGCGGGCGGGCCTCGTGGTGCCGGCTGAGGTTCCTGCGGGCCCGGTCGTAGCGCATCGTATTCTTGGGGTCGGCGTACCAGGCAGCGATCTGCAGGTCGCGGAGGCCAACTGGAGCGGGTGCGTCCGTGCGAGTGGTCATCGCGGCAGCGGGCCGAACCCAGGATGGTTGCCCGCCTTGCGCCCTCATGGGAAGATCAGTGCACGCGTTCCACTTATAGCAAAGCTACTAGCCCCCAGGGGCGAAAGCAGACTTGAAGTGGAAAGCCTCGGCCAAGGGCTGAGGTCAGCGGGCAAGTATCGGCTCGACGTCATCCAAGGGATGAGGTTGTGCGACTTGCCTACCTGGTCACGAACGAAGTCGAGTTGGCAGACATTGTCGCCGCTCCCTGAAGACTGACCCCCGGTGGGTTTCTGAAATTTGACCCCTCCTTTCTGTGATCTTGGAGGGTGTTGACTGTGGAGAACTGGGCAGAGATCCGTCGTTTGCATCGAGCGGAACGCGTTCCTATCAAGGAGATCGCTCGCCGGTTGGGGGTGGCCCGGAACACGGTCCGGGCGGCGTTGGCCTCGGACCGGGTGCCGCAGTACGAGCGGGTCGCCCGCGGGTCGGTGGCGGATGCGTTCGAGGCGCGGATCAGGGTCCTGCTGGCTGAGTGGCCGCGGATGCCGGCCCCGGTTGTCGCGGATCGGATCGGCTGGCCGTACTCGTTGTCGCCGTTGAAGAAGCGGCTGACGCAGATCCGGCCGGAGTATGTCGGTGTCGACCCGGTCGACCGGACGGTTTATGAGCCGGGTGAGATCACGCAGTGTGACTTGTGGTTCCCGGAGCCGAGGATCCCGGTCGCCGCGGGGCAGGACCGGATGTTGCCGGTTTTGGTGATGACGCTCGGTTTCTCGAGGTTCATGACCGCGACGATGATCCCGACCCGGCAGGCCGGGGACATCCTGTCCGGGATGTGGCTGCTGATCCGCGAAGTCGGCCGGGTCACCAAGACCCTGGTCTGGGACCGGGAGTCCGCGATCGGCGGGACCGGGCGCTTGAGCGCGCCGGCAGCGGCGTTCGCCGGCACCCTCGCCACGAAGATCGAGCTGGCTCCGCCCCGGGATCCGGAACACAAAGGCATGGTCGAGCGGACCAACGGTTATCTGGAGACGTCGTTTCTGCCTGGCCGCCGGTTCGCCTCACCCACCGACTTCAACACCCAGCTCGGCGACTGGCTGCCGCGGGCCAACGCCCGCACCGTCCGCGCACTGCAAGCCCGGCCGGTGGACCTGCTGGCCACCGAACTGCTGTCCATGCTGGCGCTGCCACCGGTCAGTCCCCAAGTGGGGCTGCAGCAGCGGATCCGGCTCGGCCGCGACTACTACGTGCGCGTGGACACCGTCGACTACTCGGTCGACCCGCGCTCGATCGGCCGGTTCGTCGAGGTCACCGCGTCCGCGCACCAGGTCACCGTGTGCTGCGACGGGCAGTTGGTCGCCCGCCACGATCGGTCCTGGGCCAAACACGGGGTGATCACTGACGCGGTGCACGCCGCGACCGCGAAGGTGATGCGGCACGCCCTGGCCGACGACCGCCGCCGGCGTCAAGAAGCTACCCGCCATCACGGCGACGGGCACCCGGTCACCTTGCGGGCCCTGCCGGACTACGACGCCCTGTTCGGCGTCGACTTCGACCCTTCCCCGACGAGAGCGAGCAACCAATGAGCACCACCACGAAGGCGAAACCGCCCGCCACCGGCCCGGCCGGCGCACCCAAAGACGGGATGCCGTCGATGATCGCCTACCTCACCCGCGTGTTGAAGACCCCCACCATCGGCAGATTCTGGGAAGAACTCGCTGGTCAGGCCCGCGACGAGAACTGGTCCCACGAAGAATATTTAGCCGCCCTACTGCAACGCCAAGTCGCCGACCGGGAGTCCAAAGGCACCGTGATGCGCATCCGCACCGCGCACTTCCCCACGGTGAAGACCTTGGAGGACTTCAACCTCGACCACCTGCCCTCACTGCGCCGTGACGTCCTGGCCCATCTGGCCACCAGCACCTACGTCGCGAAAGCGGAGAACGTGATCCTGCTCGGCCCGCCCGGCCTCGGCAAGACCCACCTCGCGATCGGTCTCGGCGTCAAAGCCACCCAGGCCGGACACTCCGTGCTGTTCGACACAGCGAGTAACTGGATCACCCGCCTCGCCGAAGCGCATCACGCCGGACGACTGGAAGCCGAACTGAAGAAGATCCGCCGCTACCGGCTGATCATCGTCGATGAAGTCGGGTACATCCCGTTCGACCACGACGCGGCGAACCTGTTCTTCCAACTCATCGCCTCACGCTATGAGCAGGGCTCGGTGATGGTGACCTCGAACCTGCCGTTCGGGCGCTGGGGCGAGACTTTCTCCGACGACGTCGTCGCCGCAGCCATGATCGACCGACTCGTCCACCACGCCGAAGTCCTCACCCTCACCGGCGACTCCTACCGCACCCGCCAACGCCGAGAACTACTCACCAAAGAAAACCGCGACAGCCGAAACTAACCCCAGAGGGGTCAATTTTCCCGAACCCCCAGGGGGTCAATTTTCGGGAATCGGCGACAGACATCGCATGCCGTTCGGCGATGACCATGGTAAACGCAACTGACGCAAAGGGCTGCGCGACAGGAAGGGGCCAGGGCGCATGGCCGAGCAGGTCAAGTAAAGCTCTGAGTGGATGGGAGAGATCAGCCCGTGGGCGTACATCGTCCCGGCGATCACATCCCTGTTGATGTTCGGTGGATTCCTTTGGATCGCATGTCGAGCGTTGCGGCATGCAGACAACGGAGTTCGAACGAGGGTCATCGTTCGCCGTATTGGTGAAGTCCACATCGAGCCAGGGAACACCGGTCCAGTTCCCGACCCTGGGGATGGGGTAGCAGACCAACAGCCCGTAGAGGGTGCGGCCAAGAAAGCTTTGCCGCCTCCGTCTGCGACCAGGAAGCGCCAGAAGGATAGGCGCCCTAGTCGGAGCGGAGGTGAGAAGACATAAAAATCCCCCGGTCAACGACCGGGGGATTTCTACTGCCCTGAGCCCGATCGGCGGCCCCCAAAACTCGTAACGGCAATCTCGTCCTACCGGTTCATGTTGGCCGCTTGGTCCACCGCCGATCGGCGTCGTTGACGTCGGCCGGAGTGGCGATCACACACAGGTCGCACACGAGCAGACGGTCTCGTCGTTCGCGAGCACGTCCGCGCGGCCGGATCGGCGCGGCGTCGAACCTGTCGGCGGTCTCGACGAATGACGATGCCGATGGCCTGCCCTTATAGTGGTGGGCCCGGACGCTTACCCCCGCAGGCGCCCGGTCGTGCCGTTTCGCTCCTTCACGCGGACGTCCGCCGGCTCACGCCCACGTCTGCGCCGGTCGGCACGCGGACGCACGATGCTCGGACTTGGCCGTCCTCAGCCGGCTGCCGCGGTACTGTCGCCGGTCGGTGGGGTTCAGCACCATCCCCAAGCCGTCGTATCCCGAGGTTCGGTGGACCGACAAGAACAGGTGGGAGTGACGACCGCTCGTCGGCATGAGAGTGCAACCACCGGCAATGAAGATGACGGTACCTGGGCGCCGGCCGGGCGTGGGCATCGGATTCGGCCGTGATCTGTCGATCAAGCTTGAGAGTCCCGCCCGGATCGCAAATCCGGGGCGGGACTCGAACCCGGCCGTGCCCGTGGGGACTCGAACCCGGCTGGACCGGATGTGGCACAACCCGAACCGCATTCATGCTGTTCAGGGACCAATCGTGCCCTGCCAGCGGTACGCCGCCGCTTGTCCTGAACGACTCACCCCTAGCCAATCCGCCGCCGCGTCGCCGGATGAATCCGATCCGTGATGCATCGAGGCTGCGCCACCAGACACCAGAGCATGAGTCGTGGATCAGAGCGCCATGCCGGTGACCATCTGCTGCTGACCCTCGGTCACTATGGGTGCCGTCCTGGGCTCCTGCGGCTTACGGCGCTACCGGTGCAGCAGCACCTCGATCAGTGCGCGGCCGCCGGTGGCATCGCGCCGTAAGTCCTGGCACGGCGGACTGATCGTTACATCCACCACAGCGCGGCATCGGTCTGCCGGTACGCGGACCATCACGCTGATGGTCAGCCTCCGGCTCCGGCGCGCGCCAGGTGCTGATGGGTCGGAATCCTGCTGTACGAACAGGACGGATCCCCACCATGACTGGTCCTGAACTACCTGCTGATCCAGGTTCGGTTCAACGCGATCGGCATATCCGGGATCACCTTCCGGCAGTTGACTGGGCGGCGCTTGTTCGGCCCGTAGACCCTGGTAGGACCCCAATTCGCCTCTTCCGCCCAGCCGGACCGGACACAGTCTCTCCAACCTCCTCTGCGATCCTGACCTCACGCAGGAGCAGATCACACCTGAGGTCCGCTTGGCACGAATTGTCAGCTCTCCCTCGGAGGGCCACTCGCCGAACTGTCACAGGTCCCCGGTAGCCTGCGGATGAACGAGGGCAGGTCCCGTTAAGGGGGTTTGGCCTGGGCAAATAGTGTTCGGAGGTTATCAGCATGGCGCTGGTGGACGCCCTGATCGACAAGATCACGGACCGGTCGTTGCGTGCCGCTTTGCGCAAGGAAGTTGATCTACTTCTCGGCAAGCAACAGTTCGGTTTAGTGTTTCAACAGCACAAGCCAGAGACCGTGGAACTGTACAACCATAGAGTCCACAAGAACTGCAAGGTCCGCGTCCTGAGCGAAGAGGGCGACGCACTGTACCGAGTCGACATGGTTAAGGGTGGCCGAGCCACGATCACGTCGCTCACAGATGAGCCGGAGTCGCGGGAGACTGGACTCGATGACCTTGTCGTCGTGCGAGAGTTCGGCGACCCTATCTACCCGGGACTGAAAAGCACGGGCAAGGTCGAGCGCGGCGGGGAAAAGCCCGCCCATCTAGTGATCAACGCCGAGAATTTCCATGCCCTGGAATTACTGCTCTACTCACACCTCGGCAAGATCGACGCGATCTACATCGACCCACCGTACAACACCCGCGACAAGGACTGGAAATACAACAACGACTACGTTGACGGCGACGACATCTACGTGCACAGCAAGTGGCTGGCGATGATGGAGCGCCGACTCAAAATCGCTGAGAAGTTGCTCAATCCCGAGAACTCTGTCCTGATCGTAACTATCGACGAAAAGGAATACCTCAGGCTTGGGCTCCTCCTTGAGCAGACCTTTCGTAATGCTCGCATCCAGATGGTGAGCACGGTAATCAACCCGAAGGGCGCCTCGCGACCATCGGCTTTCTACAGAACCGACGAGTACATTTACTTCGTCATGTTTGGCAATGCGTCGCCCCTTCCCGCAGAACTTGGCAATGAGTGGAAGGTCGTCCGTGACCTACGCTCGGAGCGACTGCGGTGGGCTGAGCTGCTTCGCGCAGGAACCAACGCTCGGCGCGTTGATCGACAACAGCTGTTTTATCCAATCTTCCTCCGCAACACAGGTGATGGGCCCGTCTTCCATTCAGTCGGTGAGTTCCACCTTGGCGAGGATCTGAGCGAAGTCAAAGCACCAGAGGGAACCGTTGCTGTTTGGCCGATTCGCTCCGATGGTTCTGAGGGCAACTGGCAACTCAGTCCAGCGGCTCTTCGAGGTTTAATCGCCAAAGGTTATGCGAGAATCGGGAACTGGCGCGAACAGCGGACTTCCATTTCTTACCTGAAGCGCGGCGAGCAGAAGAAGGTTGAGGATGGCCTTTTTCCCATCATCGACCGCCGTGTTGACGGCTCCATCGTCGTCGACGGTTCCGAGTACACGCCGATCTTCGTTCCCGGCACACAGTGGCGTATCCCTTCCCACGAGGCAGGCGGCCCAGGGGGTAGCAACCTTCTGCGAGCCGTCATCCCTGGTCGTCGGTTCCCGTTCCCGAAGTCCCTATACGCAGTGGAGGACGCCCTCCGGTTCTTCGTATTGGACAAGCCAAACGCTACGGTTCTCGACTTCTTCGCCGGCTCAGGTACCACCATGCACGCCGTCGCAAGGCTGAACCGGCAGGACGGCGGCAGGCGTCGGTCGATCTGCGTGACCAACAACGAGGTGTCCGATGCCGAGACAGCTCGTCTCCAGAATGCCGGATTTCACCCCGGCGACCCTCAGTGGGAAGCAGTGGGCATCTGCGAACACGTGACGAAGCCTCGAGTCGAAGCCGTCATAACCGGTAGGACACCTGAGGGTAGCCCCATCGGCGGCGACTACAAGATCGTTGACCCTGGCCCAATGGCAGGGGGATTCGAGGAGAACGCAGAGTTCTTCACTCTGACCTACGAGGACCGGGATCAGATTGAGCGTGGCCGGCGCTTCGAGGCGCTGGCGCCCGTCCTCTGGCTGACAGCAGGCGGCGTCGGTGAGCGGATCGATAAGCCCGTCGATGACTGGTCCCTGCCGGACAAGGCCGTGTACGGTGTGTTGTTCAACGACGACAAGTGGCGGGACTTTGTCGACGCGGTGATAGGCAGGCAGGGCACAGTGACGCACATCTTCGCTGCCACGGAGTCGACCTCGACCTTCCAGCAGATACTGACAGAGCTGCCTTCGGGCATCAGAGCAACTCAGCTCTACAGCAATTACCTGGACACCTTCGAGATCAACACGAAGGGCCGCTCGTGAACTTCGCTCTGAAGAACTACCAAGCGACGGCCGTCACGGAGCTCGCCAAATTCCTCCGGAATGCAGGAAAACAGTACAAGGACGATCCTAATGATCTGTTTTCGCTCGCATTGAGTGCTCCCACCGGTGCAGGCAAAACCGTTATCGCTTCCGCTGTGATCGAAACGCTTTTCGACGGTGGCGGCAATTTCTCGGCCGATCCTTTGGCCACCGTTCTATGGGTCACGGACGACCCGGCTTTGAACGCCCAGACGATCCGCAACATGAACCAGGCGTCGTCTAAGCTAGGGCCGAATCGGCTGATCGCCATCCGCTCGGACTTCGATCAGGAAGCGTTCGAGCCAAATAAGGTCTACTTCCTAAACATTCAGAAGCTGGCCCGCACCAACTCGTTGTCACGCAGCAACGTTGACGGTCGCACCTACTCCCTCTGGGACACCATCTCAAATACCATCGGTTCCATCGGCGCTCACTATTACGTCGTGATTGACGAGGCTCATCGCGGCATGAAAAAAAATAGTGACCGTCCGACGATCGTCGCCCGGATCATCAACGGACAGCCGAACATTAATCCGCCTGCTCCGATTGTCTGGGGCATCAGCGCTACTCCGGAGCGCTTCAATGAGGCGATCGCCAAGTGGGGCACGCAGAGGACCAACAAGCATATTACGGTCCCGCTGGACGAGGTCCGGGCCTCCGGGCTAATCAAGGACAAGATCGTCCTAGACAATCCCCAGCAGGGCCAGATGCAGAGCGACACTACGCTGCTGCGGCGCGGTGTCCGCCAAATATTGGCGTTCGAGGATGCCTGGCAGCAGTACACCGTCACCCAGAACGAACCTCCGGTTGTTCCGGCTTTTGTCGTCCAGGTCCCAAACACTCCGACCGAAGCAGAGTTAGCGGAGTGGCTTAACGCCATTTTCGACGCCTGGGACGGGCTCAAAGACAGCAATGTGGTCAACACATTCGGCGAACACGTAGCCCTGAGCGCTGGAGGTCACACAATACAGTACATGGCGCCCCAAGACATTCAGGATGACAACTCAATTCGGGTGGTCCTATGCAAGGACGCTATCTCGACGGGCTGGGACTGCCCCCGAGCTGAAGTGCTCGTATCCATGAGGGGCGCGCAGGATTACACCTACATCGCCCAACTCATCGGCCGAATGGTTCGCACGCCACTCGCCCGGCGCATTCCCAGCAAACACACTTTGAACGATGTCCACTGCTACCTGCCTCGATTCAACAAGGACCAGGTGAATGGCATCGTGGCTCGCTTCGCCGAGGGTAAGAGTGACGAGCCCCCAGTGGAAATTGTCGTCAACCCGATCGTGTTGGAGCGGAACCCCGCCGTCCCAGATGAGGTGGCGGACCTCCTGCAATCTTTGCCGACTTATGTCGTGCCCGGACGCATCTACCGGACCCAAATCAGCCGGCTGCACACCCTCGCAGCACTGCTGAGCGGGGACCATATCGTGGAAGACGCCGTTGCCCAAGCCCGAATCGCGATGGTTGGGGCGCTGAAGTCTGAGCGCGCTCGACTGGAGAACGACGGCAGCTTCCAACTGGCGCTCGCACGCGTCCGGAGTCTGAGAATCGATAGATCGTACGTACTGCTGGCCGTTGACAAGCTTGAGGACCTGCCGCCTGACGACGACCATGTTATGGAGCGCGACGACAACAACATCGAGGACTTGTTCCGCGTGGCTAAGCGTAAGCTGCCCGAGGGCGTAGCGACCAACTACTGGAACGAGGTCATCGAAAGTCAGAACGATGATGACTACGACCCCACCGAGGCTAAGGCCATCACGGCAGTGCTTGCGCTGCACTCAGAGGTCATCGAGGCTGTCGAGGCTGCGGCCGAACAACTTGTCCGCAACTGGTTGGGCAAACACCAGAAGTCCATCTCGAAGCTCCCGGACGCCAAGAAGGCGCTGTACGAGCCGGTCAAGCGCGAGACCCGGACACCTGAGCTAACCGACCTTATCCTGCCCACATCTATGACGGTGTCAGACCAGGTGGACCACTGGACGCATCACGTGTTGGCAGGTCCGGATGGCACCTACCCGTTCACCGGCAAATCCTGGGAACACCGTGTTCTCGAGCACGAACTGAAGGACAAGGACCTTGTGGGCTGGTATCGCAATCCCACGGGCGGAACCGGCGCCGTCCGAGTGCCATGGGACGGCGGCAAATTCGACCGTTCGATGTACCCCGACTTCGTGATGTTCCATCAGACTGACGAAGGCATCAAGGCGTCGCTCATCGACCCCCACGGCCCTCACTTGTCTGACGCACTCGGCAAGCTAAAAGGGCTCGTTGAATACGCTTCGGTGCACTTCGAGGCGTATCACCGGATGGAGTCGGTGGCTGAGATCGGGGGCAAGTTCAAGGCCCTCGATGTTCGCTCTGCGACTGTGCGCGACGCCGTTCAGAAGTACAAGGACGCCGATATCAAACCGTTGTACGAGAAGTATGGGGGCGACTACTCCTAAAAGCTCCTAACACGATCTCCTAGCTGGTCCAGTTGATCAGTCGGCGCCAGCAGATCAAGACGCACGCGAGGCTGACGAGGCCGTCGTGGATATCGAGGCGTCGTTCCCAGCGCACGGCGAGTCGGCGGAACTGGTGCAACAGGGCGAAGGTCTGTTCGACGACGTAGCGCAGCTTGCCCAGACCTTTGACACCGTGCGTCTTGGGCTTCGGGATGATTGGATCGGTGCCGCGCTCATGGCAGGCCTGGCGGAACGCGGCACTGCTGTAAGCCTTGTCCGCCAGCAGGGTCGTGAAGCGGCGCCGGGGCCGGCCCGGCCGCCCAGCGATCGGCGGGTAGCAGTCGAGCAGATCCAGTGCGCGGCTGATGTCGGGCACGTTGGCGCCGCTGGTCAGCACGTAGATCGGGGTGCCGTTCCCGTCGCATATCAGGTGGTGTTTCGAGCCGGGTTTGCCGCGGTTGACCGGTGACGGGCCTGTTCCGGCACCCCCTTTTTCGCGTCGATGTGACTCGCGTCCATCGCCGCTCTTGACCAGTCGATCCGGTTCGCCGCGTTCAGCTTGGCGAGCAGTATTTGGTGGACTTGGTCGAAGACGGCCGCCTCGGTCCAGCGTTGCAGCCGCCGCCAGCAGGTCATTCCGGAGCCGAACCCGAGTTCTTGCGGCAGGTCCTCCCAGCCGATGCCGGTATGCAGCACGAACAGGATGCCCTGCAAGCACAACCGGTCCGGCACGGGCCGAGGACCTGGCGCCTTCGCCGGCCATGACGGCAGCACCGGCTCGATCAGTGTCCACAACTCGTCATCGATGACCCACGCCTTGCCCACGACGACCGGAACGAGACTGATCTTCACTTCGCAACGCTGATCAACGTCGATTCAGCAGATCGTGTTAGGAGCTTTAAGTAGCCAGTACGGCAGCCGCCGTTTGCTATCTGGGCAGGGAATACTCTCGGCTGAGTCAGGATGCCGCTGGTAGAACGATCGGGCTCGGGCTTGGAGGCGGCGTCGCTAGTTGCGCCAGTCGGTGTCGTGGTCGGCGGGTTTCGGCCGCTGCCAGGTGACGTCGCGCGAAGGCGAGCGGTGAGGATGCGTACCGTACGAGGCATTCAAGGTGAACGTCCTCGCACGGACGATCTGTTTGTCACCTGAGGGCGAGCATCTTCTCGGATCGAGATTCCTGCTGGGCTGCGAAATCGGCAGCAGAGCGAATCGGCATGGTGATTGGAGACCAGGCTCCCGTCATGCGAGTCGCATGACGGGAGCCTGTCGGCGCAGCCCCCAGTCCGGAGCCTGACGGCCTGCCCCGGGGCCTGTCTCTACCGGTTGATGGCGGCAGTGAGTGCGGTGGTGACTTGCGCCAATGCTGCGCTGAGCGCTGCAGTGTTGCGTCCGCCTGCGCTGGCGACCGGTCCGGTGCCGCCTGCGCCGCCGCCGATGGTGCTGGCCGCCTCGGTGAGCAGTTGCCGCGCCTCGGTGCCTTGGTCGCGAAGCTGAGGATTGATCGCTACCGCGAGATGGGCTTTGTCGCTGACGGCAGTCGCGAGGACGACACCCGCGCAGGTCTCGCCGGGCAGGAGGTGGAGAACGGCGGCGGCAAGCGTGCGCAGGTCAGCGGCCGTCGTGTTGGCGACCTGGGCGGCGACGAGTGTTCCGCTGTCGAGGACGCGGCGTTGCCCGGCGAGTTGCCCGGCGATGGTGTCGAGTTCGCGCTGGTGGTGCTCGGCGAGGGTCTTCTCCGCTTCGGTGAGCGCAGCGAGGCGTTTAGTCAGGGTGGCGATGACGTCGTCGGGGCGGCCACCGATCAGTTGGGTGACGTCTTCGAGGAGGCGGCGTTCGTGGTCGGCGTGGTGGAGCGCGTCGTGGCCGGTGAGGGCTTCAATGCGGCGTAGGCCGGCGCCGATGGAGGATTCGCCGAGGATGCGGACGGGGCCGGTTTGGCTGCCGTGGCCGATGTGGGTGCCGCCGCAGAGTTCGCGGGAGGCGTCGCCGATGTCGACGATGCGGACGGTGTCGCCGTATTTGTCGCCGAAGAAGGCGGTGGCTCCGGCGGCTTCGGCTTCGGCGCGGGTGGCGTGCCAGACGCGGACGTCGGGGTCGTCGAGGAGGTAGTCGTTGACCAGGGCGCCGATGGTGTGCAGTTGGCTGGGGTCGATGGCGGAGAAGTGGGCGAAGTCGAATCGGAGCCGGCCGGGGGCGACGAGGGAGCCTTGCTGGCGGGCGTGGTCGCCGAGGCTGCGGCGCAGCATGGCGTGCAGGACGTGGGTGGCGGAGTGGGAGCGGGCGATCGCCGCGCGGCGGGACGCGTCCACGATCGCGTGGACGGTGGCGCCGGTGCGGGCCTCTTCGCTGGTGACCTGGCCGGTGAGGACTTGGAAGCCGTCGAGGCCATATCGGGTGTCGGTGATCTCGATGGTGGTGCCGTCGCTGCTGGTGAGGGTGCCGGTGTCGCCGACCTGCCCGCCGGATTCGGCGTAGAACGGGCTGCGAGCGACGACGACTTCGACCTGTTGGCCCTCGTGGGCGGCCGGGACGGGTTGGCCGTCGGCGAGCAGCGCTACGAGTTGGGTGTCGGCGGTGGTGTCGGTGTAGCCGATGAAGTCGGTGCGGCCGTGTTCGGCCAGGATGGTGCGGTAGGCGTCCTGGCGGCGCATCGCGGTGGCGGTCTGGGCCTTGCCGCTCTTCTTCGCGCGGCGGCGTTGCTCGTCCAGGAGGGCGGCGTAGCGGTCGCGGTCGACGGTCAGGCCGGCGGCTTCGGCTGCTTCAAGGGTGAGCTCGATCGGGAAGCCGTAGGTGTCGTGCAGCTCGAACGCGGTTTCCCCGGCCAGCTCGGTTGTTCCGGTGGTGCGGGTACGGGTCATGGCAGCGTCAAGTAGCCGGGTGCCTTGCCGCAGGGTGACGCCAAAGGTCTCTTCCTCGCGGGTGACCACGGCGGTGATGAGTTCGCGTTGGGTGACCAGTTCGGGCCAGTCCCCGCCGAGGTTGTCGATGACGCTGCCGACAATCTCAGCCAGCACGGGCCGGTCGACGCCCAGAGACCGGGTATGCCGGATGGCGCGGCGCATCAGGCGGCGCAGCACGTAGCCGCGTCCCTCGTTGGAGGGCAGGACGCCGTCGGCGATCAGGAATGCGATGGAGCGGGCGTGTTCGGTGACGACCTGGAACGACACGGAGGTGTCGCTGCCGTCGCGGCCGGGAAACGGTCGGCCGACCAGCCGTTCGACGGTGGCCAGCGTGGGGGCGAGCAGGTCGGTTTCGCAGACGGTGTCGACGCCTTGCAGGATCGCGGCGATGCGGTCGAGGCCGAGGCCGGTGTCGATGCTCTTGTTCGGCAGTTCGGCGATGATGGGGAAGTCGCCCTTGCCGCCGCCCACGCTCTCGCCGCGCAGGTTCTGCATGAAGACGAGGTTCCAGATCTCCAGGTAGCGTTCGCCGTTGGCTTCCGGGCCGCCGGCGGGGCCGAAGGCGGGGCCGCGGTCGTAGCAGACCTCGGAGCAGGGTCCGCAGGGGCCGGGCACGCCCATGGACCAGTAGTTGTCGTCCATGCCGAGGCGTTGGATGCGTTCGGCGGGTACGCCGACCTGCCGCCACAGCTCGAACGCTTCGTCGTCGTCGAGGTAGACGGTGATCCACAGCTTGTCAGGGTCGAGCCGGTAATGCTCGGTGAGCAGTTCCCAGGCGTAGCGGATGACCTCGGCTTTGAAGTAGTCGCCGAAGGAGAAGTTGCCGAGCATCTCGAAGAACGTGGCGTGCCGGGTGGTCTTACCGACGTTGTCGATGTCGGAGGTCCGCGCGCATTTCTGGACCGAGACGGTCCGCGGGTAGGGCGGGGGGACTTCGCCGAGGAAGTAGGGCTTGAACTGGTTCATGCCCGCGTTGGCCAGCAGCAGGGTCGGATCGTCGGGCACGAGCGGGCTGGACGGCACGCGGGTATGGCCACGGTCGGTGAAGTAGTCAAAGAAGATGTTGCGGATGTCGGCGGAACGCATGACATGGCCTCACAGGATGCAAGCGGGGCGGCGAACGCACCTGGCGCCCCCACACCGAAGACAGCACGACCTGTGGGCGGTGCTGAAGGGGTGTGGGGGTCCTCGCCGGTGTCCGTCCAGGCAGGTTCGCGCAGAAGACAGCGGTGGGGTACTGCGGGTGTCAGGTCACGCCGAGCCAGGCCGAGGGGGTCAGGCGAGGACGCGGTCCTCGTTCCCCAGCTCGGCGCGGCTAGCTCGCTGCCCCACCATGCCCATGCCTACAGTCTGCTTCCGTCCTGCGGATCGTCGCGCTGTTCACCGGCGGCTGCCGGAACGCGCGGTCATGCCCGATGCTCTGGAATCGTAGCCTACGGTAACCGGCGGGCGATCCAGGACCACACTGACGATCTCCTCCGGTGTAGTGAGCAGTTCGTGCGCGCCTGCGTCGGTCAGCGTGGTGGCGTCGCGGTAGCCCCACGTCGCGCCGTAGGTGGTCACCCCGGCGGCGCGTCCCGCCTGCATGTCGGAGGCGGTGTCACCGACGAAGCACGCCTCGTTCGGGTCGATGTGTAGCCGGTCCAGGGCGAGCCAGAGCGGATCAGGTGCCGGTTTCGGGGTGGCGTCCTCGAAACACACGATCGTGTCGACCAGGTCGTGCACTTCGCCGAGCGGGAGCAAGGTGAGGCGGCGACGGCGCTGCATGGTGACGATGGCCTGCCTGCGTCCGGCCATGCGGATGCGCCACATCGCCGAGGTCACCCCGGCCACCAGCCGAGATCTATGGGCGTGCCGGGCGTAGGCCGTGTCGAAGTGCGCGTCGAACACCCGCGCCGCGTCGGTGACACCCAGCGCGGTCAGGGCCTGCACCGGCGGCAGGTATGCCAAGGGACGCACCTGCCCTCCCTCCGGAGCAGTGCCGAGGGCGAGGCCGGCGACCTCACGCAGCGCCTCGACCACCGTGTTTTGACTGTCCAGGATCACGCCGTCGAGGTCGTAAAGCACGGCATGGATCATGGCCGTGCCCCCGCTGCGGTGGCGGGATTGCGGGTTTCGTCGACGATGCCGTCCACGGTGATCCCGTGACCGTGCAGCAGCGCCCTGGCGTTCCCCTGTCGGATGAGGATGGCGACTGCCGTGACCGGGTCGGTCCCGGCGTGCCGGAGCGCGGACGCGGCGACCGTGATCTGCCGCCCGGAGCGGATGACGTCGTCGATCATCGCCACCCGCGCACCCCGTGCAGGTTGCCCCTCCACCTGCAGGCGGGTGCCGTACGGCTTGATCGTCTTGCGGACCAGCGCGGCGGGCAGCCCAGTGGCGGCGGACACCGCCAGAGCGAAGGGCACCCCACCGAGTTCCAGTCCGGCGATCACGTCGGTGTCCGGTGGCAGCAGGTCGGCCAAGGCTCGGCCGGTCCGGGCCAGCAGATCCGGGTCTGCGGCGATGCGGTACTCGTCGAAGTAGCTGCGCAGGACGCCGCCGGTCGGCAGGGCGTACTTTCCGGTCACAGTGCCGATGGCAAGGACCCGCTCCGCCAGGTCGGTGGTCGCGGCCGTCACGACGTGCCCCGATCCGCGCCAGTCCCCGATGCGAGGAGGGGGACAATGTCGGCGGCTTCGCTGATCTCGTGCAGAAAGCCCAACGGTCGGGTGGGCGAAGGGTAGATCCACCGCTCGGCGCGCAGGAACGCTGTCAGCCGCTGCGCGGTTGCCCCGGCAACGACGACCGGCACGGGCCGGATGTTGCCTGCGTACCAGAGGGCGGCGGTCAGTTCGTGCAGGGTACCGACGCCTCCGGCCATGGCGATGATGATGTCGGCGGTGTCGAGGAAGGTGTGCATGCGCTCGCCCATGGTGGGCAGCAGCATGGTGTCGGTGACGTGCGGGTTAAACCCGCCCCAGGCCATGCCGTGCAGGCTGACTGCGACCACCGGCGCCCCGTGTTCAGCGGCGCCTTTGGCGGCGTGTTCCATCAGCCCGTTGTAGCCGCCGTGGCGCAGCGTGAACCCGTTCGCGGCCAGCAGGACCCCGATGTCGTGGGCGAGGTGTTCCTCGTCAAGGGAGACGGTGGCGCAGCCGCCGAAGAACACTGCGGTGCGGCCGGCGGGGCTCACATCTGCTCCAGGTAGTGCCAGTACGCGGTGATCGCCGGTCGCAGTCCCGCCACGGCATCCGGAGCTGCTCGTTCGGCCAGCTCCAGCGCTGTGGTGAGCGCGGCGCTCAGGTCGGCGGAGGTGGGGATGGGGTTGGCGCCGATCAGCCTGTCGAGGTCGGCCAGGCACTGCCGTCCGATCGGGGTGGTGCCGATCTCCTCGGCGAGCTGATACCAGCCGTAGAACCCGGATCCGGGTGCCAGCGCCACCTTCATCAGGTTCTTGGCGGCGGTGTGCAATGCGAACATCTCCGCGTAAGCCACGTAGCGCTGCCCGCGTGCGATGCGTTTGTGGATCATGTGGCCGAGGACCAGGATCTCCACCAGCAGTTCCTGGGTGGTGTAGGGCCGCTCGAGTGTGCTGGTGATGAGCCAGTCGACCTGCTGGCGGTGCCGCCGGCTGCGTTCGCCGTCGGCCTGGTAGACCGGCATAGCCTTGGTCTGGGCGAGCACGGTGTCCAGCCGCGAGACCGGCACCACGTACAGGTCGATCTGCTGCAAGGTGCCTTCGTGCGGGAGCAGGAACACGTAGCCGAGCCCGCCCATGCGGGCCACGATGGTGTCGCGCCACCCAGGCAGCAGCGCCCCCAGCTCGGCGCTCATCAACGTGTCGATGACCCGGATGAACGGGCCGAAGCTGGGATCGTGCACGGCGACGATGAAGTCGAGGTCGGAGAGCCGGTCGGCAGTGCCGGCCGCCAACGAGCCGCGCACGTGCAGCGAGTGCACCGCGTCGCTGCGGCCGATCACCTCGACCGCCTTCTCCAACAGGCCGAACTGGCGCGGCAGGTTGACCGCGGCCACATCATCGAGCAGACGAGTACTCACAGCAGAACCTCCAGGCGGGCGAAGTACGGGAGTCCGGGTACGGCAGGTCAGGCGCGGCCGAGCATCACGTCGCGCTTGGACTGCCAGCGCTGCGCGTCTTCGTCGCGGTGCAGCGCCGTGTACATGCCGCTGATCAGGTCGTAGGCCCGGCCTTCCGGGATCGCGTACTGGTAGAACAGCTCCAGCATCGTCGTCTCGGCGGCGTGGTCGTAGCCCAGCTCCGCCAGGCCAGTCGCGGTCGCCACAGCCTCGTCGACATGCGCCTGCTCCGGTTCGGGCAGCAGTTCGCCGTCGCCGGGTTCCGGGGCTTCGCCGCGGTTGAGCTCCTGGAACGGGTCGTCGGCATAGCAGTCGATGATCAGATGGATCCGCGACGGCCCGAACCGGTTGCACACCCCGTGCGGGCTGGTCGGTGTCAGCCGCCAGATCCGGCCGACACCCATGTGCACCTTCATGCCGCCGAGCACCAGATAAGCCGACGGGTTCGATACCAGCGGCACGTGCAATCGGTGCCGCTCGGCCGTGGTCAGCTCCCCGTAATCGCGGTGCTCCCACAGGAACGCGCCCGCATCCAACCTGGCCAGCCGCGCCCACATGACCCGCACCCCAAGTTCTCTGATCAGGTCATGGACGGCGGGCATGCGCTCCAGCAGGGTGGTTGGCCGGGCCTTTCGGCAGTCGCGGATCGTCACGTCCTGCAGGTCACCGGAGTCGTTGAGCAGCGACAGCGTGTGCCACCCGCCGTTCTGGTAGTCGCCGTACTCCACGACCCAGTCCTGCGGCACGGTCAGCGCCTCGTGGCGCAGCCGCTCCACCAGCCCAGGGTCCAGGCGCTGCAGCGCGGCCACGTCCGTCGGCAAGGTGACCGGGGCGGCAGAGGCGATGGTCATCAGGTTCTCCTTCGGGGACTGGTACGGGATGGGGACGGCGGTGCTGGCACGGTCAAGGGCGTTGACGCCGCTTCGCCGGTTATGGCTTGACCGCCACGGCGCCGTAGACCGATACCTGCTCAGGTGGCGGGCCATCAGCGGGATCGGCGCGCCATCGGCTGACTACCTCGACGCCCGGGGCGTTGAGGTTCAGGCCGTCAAAGAAGCGCAGGAATTCGTCGCGGGTGCGGCTGGTGAAGTCGTCGGCGCCGGCTACTTGCTCGGCGGCGAAGGCTTTGACGATTTCGGGGGGTACAAAGTCGCTCGTGGCGTGTGACGCGGCGAGGTAACTGCCCGATGGCAACGCATCAACCAGGGTCTTGACGGCGTCGTATGCCTGTTTGCTGTCGCGCACGAAGTGCAGGACAGCGATGAGGAGCAGGGCGACGGGCTCACGCATGTCGAACACGTCGGCGAGTGCGGGGTTGTTGAGTATGCGGTCGGGTTCTCTCAGGTCGGCTTCGATGTAGGCGGTACGGCCGTCGGGGTGGCTGGTGAGCAGTGCTCGGGCGTGGACGAGCACGAGGGGGTCGTTGTCGACGTAGACGACGTGGGCGGACGGGTTGATGGTTTGGGCGACCTCGTGGGTGTTGTCGGCGGTGGGTAGGCCGGTGCCGATGTCGAGAAACTGCCGGATGCCTGCTTCTTTAGCGAGGTGTTGGACGACGCGGCGCAGGAATCGGCGGTTCTCCACTGCAGCGGTTCGTATTTGGGGATAGATCGCTTGGATGGCGTCGCCGGAGGCGCGGTCGGCGGCGAAGTTGTCCTTACCACCGAGCCAGTAGTTGTACCGGCGGGCGGGATTCGCGATGCTGCTGTCGAACTCTGCGGGTGCCACCGGAGACGGAAGGTCGGTCAGCCGGGCTGGCGTTGCCTCGTCGTTCAGGTCGGTGTTGCGGTCAGATGCCATCGAACTCACGGTCTCCAGCGGAAATTGGTAGGTGCGCTCGGTTCGGGTGCCGGGCAGCCGATCCGTTCGTGGGGTGAGTGATGCGTGTCAGGGCCGGGCGGTGCACCGCAGGGCGTGGGGTAGAAGTCGGTGCACCGCCCGGGTGCGGGGTCACAACGTCGGACCACGCGGCTGGGCCGACCGGGCAGGCGCGAGGCACAACACGCGTCCGGGTGGCCTCCCCTTATCGGGTGGGCTGAGGTTCTGGGTGGCTGGCGGGTCGCCACATGCGGTAGAGGACGGTGTCGCCGGTGACTGGGATGGCCGGCGGGTTCATATCGGTGTAGCCGTGCCGCTGGTACAGCGCCCGGTTCTGTTTGCCGGTGGCCTCCAGGTAGGCGGGGATGGCATTGGTGTCCAGACGGCTGTGGGTGTAGTCCATCAACCGGCCGCCCAAGCCTTGACTCCACCGGGCGGGGCGCACGGCCAGGAACAGCAGGTGCCAGTGCGCATCGCTGGGATGGTGGGCGTCCATCTGCGCGTCGAGGTGCTGGAACTGAGGCAGGTCGGCACCGGCGAGCTCGGCCAGGTGTGTGGCATAGCCGTCCGGTTCGCTCGGCTGGCCGGTGCGGTCGAACCAGACAGCGGCGGCCGTGTTGTCGTCGGTCATGACGACCTGCCCGGCCCCGCTGATGGCGTGAGCGATGTAAAGCCGGTACCAGTCCCGGACGGCTACGCGGCGCCGATGCGCGTCTGATACTAGGAAGTGGATGACCTCGAGGTGGGCGAACGCTTCGGTGACTATGTCGGCGACGGTGTCGATGTCGTCGGGTCCGGCGATCCGCAGCGCGGGGGCGGTGCCGCTGGTCGTCCCGGCCGTTTCAGTGGTGTTCACGACATGATGCCCTTCGGGTCAGAGGATGGCGGACAGACCGGTCGTGGCGGTGGTGCTGCGGGTGCCGCGGCCGATGCCCTCGTAGACCTCGGGCTTGCGGCGTTTGAGGATCAGCCCCCAACAGGTCCCGGCAGCGAAAACGGTCAGGACGGCGATGGGCACGACTCGGGCCGGGCCGGTGCCGGGATCCACGTCGTATTGCAGGGCCAGGTTGTCCAGCGACAGGACCGAGACGATCAGCAGGACTGCGGAGGCGATCAGCGGTGCGATCAGGCGTTGCCACAGGTTCTCGCCCCGGGAGTTGCGGGCGAAGAAGGCGAGCACGGCGACGCTGGTCAGGGTGTAGAGCAGTAGAACGCCGAGGCCTCCGGTGGTGGAGCCCCAGTAGAACAACTGAACTAGTGGGTCCCAGCCGGCCGCCGCGAACACGATCAGCACCACGAAGGCGAGCGCGGTTTGAGCGAGGGAGGCGTTGCGGGGGGCGTTTCTGGCCGTAGTCCGACCGAACAGCCGGGGCAGGACACCTTCGCGGCCCAGGGCGAAGGTGTAGCGGGTGATGGCGTTGTGGAAGGCCAACGCCGCCGCGAACGTGCCGGTGCCGAGCAGGATCTTGCCGATGGTGATCGAGCCCTGGCCGAGCACCACGGCGGCCTGGTTGAAAAACAGCTCCGGGCCTTGCTTCTTCGCGGCTTCGACCGGGTTCGGGCCGGCGGCGGAGATCTGCACCCACGAGGCCAGCGCGTACACCGCGGCGATGACCGCCACCGTGACATAAGTGGCCACCGGGATGGTCCGCTTCGGGTTCTTGCTTTCCTCGATGTACACCACGGACTGTTCGATCCCGGCGAACGAGGTCGCGCCGAGCACGATCAGCACACCCAAGGTCGGCCCGGACAAGTCGCTGATCGACACCGCTGCGGAGTTGAAAGCGAACCCAGGACTCCACATGATCGCGATGCTGTCGACGACCACCAGAATCGTCTCGGCGACTACCAGCAGCACCAGGATGTGGCCGGAGAGCTTGACCTCGTTCGCGCCGAGGACCGCGACCAGCGCCCAAGCCAGCAACGCCGGGATGAGCCAGTGGACCTGCAGACCAGTCCAGTCACTCAGTAGCGGGGCTCCGATCGCGGCGCTGAACGCGCCGTAACAACACAACTGAAAGGCGTTGTAGGTGGCAAGCGCGAGCCACGATGTGCCGACCCCGAACGGGCGACCGAGGCCGTGAGCGACATAGGCGTAGAAGGCTCCGGCGTTCGGGATGTGCCGGGCCATTGCCAGATACCCAACCGCGTAGATCATCAAAATGGCGGCGACGGCGAGGATCGCGATCGGAAAACCGATCAGCCCGGTCGCGGCCAGCGAGAGCGGTACGACCAAGGTGATGACGGTCAGCGGCGCCACCGACGAGGCGATAGCCGAACCGATCGCGAACGGGCCCAGCCGGTTACGGGCCAGCGCGTGCGACACGCTGCCCTGCGCGGAAACAGGGGTAGATGTGACGGGCACTACGAGGTCCTCCTGCACAAACGAGGGATGAAGGGGCCAACCAACAGAGGGGTGTGGGAAGTAGCGCAAAGGGCTGTACCGCCACGAAACGCGCGGGTGGCTTTCGGGCGGAGTCAGCGCATGGCGGCCTCGCCGACAGCGGAGTCCGCAGCGCGCAGCAGTTCCCGCCAGGCGTCGTGCAGACGGCGGCTCAATTCGTCGGTCAGCCACGACCACTCGGCCGGAGTCAGGGTAGCCAAGGCATGGTGGTGCAGGCCCGAAGCCAGGTACAGGCCCGCGAGCATTAGCTGTTTCTCGGTGAGACGGTGCCGCCTCTGCACGGCGACGCACAGTTTGTTCGCCGGGGTCGCGGCGGCCACCGAGTCACACGGCTCGAACCGCACCGTCGTACCGCCCAGCAGCCGGCGGCGTTCTTCTCTGCGGACCAGGCCGGTCCGGGTCAGCCGGTCAAGGACCCGCCGTTCCGCTCGGCCCTCATACGCCAGATACGACAGCCACATCCGCAGCTCATGGCCAAGCTGACGATGCCGAGTGTCTGGTTGGTACCGCTGCTGCGTGCGCAGGTTCGCAGGCCATGCCACGGATTCGTCTGCGTCCAGCCGCCCTGCGTTCTGGCCGTCCCGCTGCCGCGGAGACCACACCGAGCCCTCACCGGTCACCATCGGCTGGCCCAACGCCCACGCATGCCTGCTGGCCATCGCAGAGGGAGCCGGAATCGCCCGGCCCTGTTCCTCTGCCTGCATTTTGACCAGCACAGGACCCAACGCCGGATCATCCGGCGGTGCGGCCCCGGTGCGGAACAGCTCCCCTTCACGCAAGTCGACAAACCGGCCGTCGATCAGCTCAGCGATCAATCCCGCCGCCAGTCCCACGCCTAACGGCCAATCACCGATGCGTGGCCTACCGCTCACGTTGTCGTACGCCGTGAGCCACAATGGAGTGCCCCGAAGTTTCCGGACAGGGGATCTAATATGATCTCGGTCTGGAATGGAGATGTGCATGGCACGGCAGAAGCGGACTTATTCGCAGGAGTACCGCGATGAGGCGGTGAAGATGGTGATCGAGACGTCACGTCCGATCGCGGTCGTCGCGCGGGAACTTGGATTGCTGGACGGCACTCTCGGTAATTGGGTCAGCGCGTACAGGAAGAGTCACCCCGTGGAAGAACAGCCCCTGGCCGTGCAGGATCAGGCGCGGTTGAAGGAACTCGAACGTGAGAACCGGGAGTTGCGGCTGCAGAATGAGTTCCTGAAAAAAGCCGCGGCCTTCTTCGCCCAGGATCATCGGTAAGCGACGTCTACGAGCTTATCGATGCCGAGAAGGCTGCGTTTCCCATCGTGATGATGTGTGCTGAATTGGAGGTGTCCCGGTCGGGCTACTACGAGTGGCGCGACCGTCCGGAGTCGGCGACCGCGGCACGTCGTGGTGTCCTGCTGGCCGCGATCACGGCGATCTTCCACCGCCATCAGGGCCGCTACGGCCACCGGCGGGTCCATGAGATCCTGCGACGTCAGGGTCGGCGGTGCAGTGTGGAACTGGTCCGTCAGTTGATGGCCCAGGCCGGCCTGCGGGCCGCCCAACCGCGCAAGTGGCAGGTCACGACCCGCCCGGACAAACAGGCCGCGGCCCGCGTGCCGGATCTGGTTCGCAGGGACTTCACCGCGGACGTCGCCGGCGCCAAGCTGGTCGCGGACATCACGTACGTGCACACGTGGCAGGGCTGGATGTACCTGGCGACGGTGATCGATTGCTACTCGAAGGCTGTCGTCGGGTGGGCGGTCGCGGACCACATGCGGACCGAGTTGGTCATCGACGCTATCGAGATGGCGGCCCGCAACGTCCGCATACCGAAAGGTGCGATCTTCCATTCTGATCGCGGCAGTCAATACATGTCGCACGAATATCGCCGGAAGCTGAAGAAACTGGGTCTGCGGTCCTCGGTCGGCCGGACGGGTGTTTGCTGGGATAATGCCCTGGCGGAATCGTTCAACGCCAGCCTGAAGAATGAGATGGTCAACCGGACGGCCTTCCCGACGAAAGCTCACGCCCGAGACGCCATTGTGCGTTACGTCGAACTGTACTACAATCGCCAAAGGATCCACTCGGCGCTCGGTTACAAGACGCCGTTCGAGGTTCTCAGTGGACGCACGGACGACACATTAGCGGCGTAAAAACACGCTAAAAGAACTGTCCGGAAAACGCGCGGCATTCCACAAATCGTCGGTGAGCCGCATCGGCTCCGCTGACGGCATGACCAACCCCTTCTACAAACGAGCGAATAAGCAAACGAGAGGCAAGGCGCGAGACGGGGCGCGCCCGGACGATCACGGCCCTGACAGCAGGCTCGATCAAGGCGCCACAGTGCTCCTCACATCGGGCCCGCCCTGGAGGCAAAAGCGATCACCACATTCCGCGCGGGTCATGCACGCGTCGAGCAGCGCCAATATGCACCGACACTCTGACGGACGACCTGCGAAGTCGTGCTTGAACCGACGATGGCATCACCCAAGAGCCCGCACACCTGCTTGGCTGTGCAATAGCGACCGGATGTCTGGGTAGCGACGGTCAGCGGGCCACCCATCCGTCGACAACTTTGCCCACCACAGTGGGCAACAGTAGGCTGCTTGAACCGGGGCGACGACATGTCAGCCCTTGCACTGCGGCGACGGAGAGGCCGGCATGGTTGACGAAGCGACCAACCTTTCGCCCCAAGCGCGCGGGCGAGAACTGGCACGCCGAGGCAAAGCTCTGTATCGGGAGTACGGTTCAGTGGAGCTGGCGGCTCGCGAGCTGATGAATCTTCATCAGGATCTACCGAGCATTCAGGCATTCAGGTACGCCGCTGGTTTATCGCAGGATCAGGCCGCTGCGCGATACAACGAGGTCGCTGGCGGTCAGACCACCCTGGGCGGGACAACTATCAATGCATGGGAGACCTGGGCACGAGCTAGAGGTGCAGCCGGGAGCGGATCACCGCCCTCGTTCGCGAGCCTGTTGCTCTTGGCGTCGGCCTACGGCCGCGGCCCACTCGGTACGGCAGACGAGTTTGTCTCGCCGGGTGACCTCGTGTCCGAAGCTTACGAGAAGCTACCGCCCGAGGACCAGTACGCGCTGAGGATGGCATCTGAGCGGAGGCCCAACCCGTCACCCGGCGATACGCCAAGGCGCCGAAACGCCGTGGTCGCCCCGCCAACCGGAAGTGACAATTCAATTGGTCGTGATTTCAACCTGCTGGTTCCAACAATCGACAACGGAAATCCTGAAATCTGCGTGTTTTCACTTCCCAATCCGCAACCCGGCGAATTGCTTGATCTCACCTGGAATACTTTCGGGCTAGGCGTGCAACGCTTAATGCGGCAAATTAGGAGCTTGGGTCGGCGACTCGACGCAGATGCCTGCTTCGGGATCAACGAGGCCGGCTTGGTTATGGCCACGTTCTTGTCATCCGCACAGTTTGGCCGCTGCCCGATTGGGTACCTAAGATGCAACAGATCACGAAATGACATTACTTTCACACCCGACTCGTTCTATCCCAAGCTGGCCGAATCACCCAGGATAGTGATATGCGACTTCGAGGTAAAGCATGCCGATGTGGTGGGCACGGTAGCGAGAGAGCTGCGTCAACGCTATCCCGGCGCCGAACTGTACTTAGCTGTCTTCGGAGCGATGACGAAAGGCAGCGACCTGGAAGTCGGAGACTTCGACGAACTAACCGGCGCAAAAATCATGAAGTCGGCAGACTTTGAAGCCGTCTTTATCGCCGCAACCATGAGCCCTCCCGGCATAGAGCCGCCGCTTGAACTCCGATAAAGAGATGGAGAATAACGATGGATGCGACAACGTCAGTCCCGGAGCTCGCCGTAAAGGTGTCGGAGGCTGTGAAGGAGGTGATGCTCGACTTGCGTCCACGCCTGATCGACGCCGCATTGACCGGGCAACGCGGCGAAAGCAAGAACGATCGCCACGAGGACAACTTCTTGTCGGTCCATGACATGTGGGCACATCAACGCTACCTGGAGCTGCTCACACCAATCCTCGGTTCTTTCGTGTACGCCTCCGAGGAAGCAGACCCTCAAGTTATCGGAGACGATCCGGAGCCCGACTTGTGCGTGCTCGTGGATCCTCTTGACACGAGCGAGCTTGCAGTGCGGGCACTGCTTGGATACACCCACGTCATGGTCTATTCTCGGTCTTTGGCACGGCCTATCGTCGCCGTCGTGGGAGACATATTCCACCACCTCCAGTGTTACGTAGGAGCCCGAGACGATCAAGGCATCGATCACGCCTATATCGTCACCGCCGACTCTCAAATCTTCGAGCTTCGCCAGCGTAGCGAGAAGAGCCTCTCGGAGTCCTTGGTGACCAACTTCTTGATGCGACCGAGCGAGCGATTCATCCCCCTTTCACAGAAAACTCAGCTCTTCGACGCCTTGAGCGCGGCGAGCCCGGACGGAAAGAGCCGGGGTAGAATCGGGGTCGATTTCGGATCGGTCAGCCTGTGCCACGTAGCAGCCGGTATGACAGAAGCAGTCTTCGAGTTCGCCAAGGGTTTCGCCGTATGGGATCTAGCTCCGGGGCACTACATCCTTCATGCCTCTGGAGGAGTAGTTCTCGACCTGGACGGCAATCCGGTGCCTTTGGACTACAATTTCGGCTCGTTCGCTGAAATCGGCGATGCGATGGACCGACGGCAACGGTTCGTTGCTGCCGGAGGTCCGAGGCTCGCCCGTGAACTGGTAGCGACGCTGCGATAACTTGTTCTTCGGCTTGACCACCGTCGGCTGCCGGCGCGAAGCCCAAGCGCTGCAACCGTTTTGTGGGTAGCAACTGACCATGAGCTCCCGGTTGGCAGGGACGCATATGGTCGAGGCCGCTAAGGCACGTAGCGCGCATACATTGAATCCGGGTGGGCGGGGCGTAAGCCCGCCCACCCGGCTGCCTTGACCTAATCCGTACTGTCCTCGTTCGCCTCCGCGCTTCGAAGGATGCGCACAGTCGTGCTTAACTTAATCGGCAACGACTTGTCTCCTTTAAGAAAAGGCGCAATGTCAATGGTTTTCCGGAGGCTGCGGCCCGGTCCGTATGCCTGCTGGCGCTCGTGCCCGGATACCCAAAACCGAAATTCAGGCCGTGCCTGACCGCGCCTCGTCGCTGTCTCACTACGCAGCTCAGGTATAGCGGCAGGTCGTGACTTGATCACCACAATGCGTACGTCTGGTTTGCGTCTTTGATTGCGCTGAGATGCCGCTACGATCTTCCTCGGTAGCTTAGCCGGTGCGAATTCCGCAACTTGCTGGCCAATCAGGAGCCAGGTGGTAATGAGTGGCCCGAATGTATGGCTGCCGTTAAGCGCGGCCCGCCGGCTGATGTGCTCCACGTGAGCGGGGATCAGCCAGCCAATCTCGTGACGGAGCGTGGGCATGAGATCTTGATCGACCGCTGTCCCGATACTGCGATAGCCAGTGAGTTGCCAACCGTCGGTATGCGGTGTCCAGGAGACGGCGGCGAGTTGGCGGATGCCGCCGACGGGTTGAGACCAGGCGAGAAGTCCGGCGGGCGAGGGGACGACGTCATCGGTGATTCTCGCGGTCGGTTGTTCGCCGCTGACAACTTGGATCATCTCGGTGAAATCGTCGTTGACCCAGTACATCGGTGCCAGGTCGAGTTGCTCGGCGACGCCTCGGCGTTGCCCGCGGCTGCCGATAGGTACTGGCAGGTCTACCGTGCTGCGGAGCAAGTTGGTAAACCGGTCTCGGATCTTCGGCAGCATCTCGGCCACTATCCGGGCAGGTCGCCATTGAGTGCTGGTGAGTAGTGTGCGGCCTTCGCGGCTGAGGATGATGCCGCGGTGCAGCGTCTGAAGGATGGCGTACTCGGTGCTGTCGGGATGCCATCGCATGTAGGCGGCGCAGTGGGCGGTGAGTGCGTCGGAGTCGTCAGCCTCGATGAACTGTGCGCAGCGGAAGCAGACGTGCCATTGGTCGTTGTACGTTTGACCGGTGCCCTGCTCAAGCGAGACGATCTGGATGTCGCCGGTCCGGTAGTTCCAGATCGGCGGAGCGCTGGTGCAGGTGTGGCAGCGGTTGAAGACCGGCTGGATGAGGCCGGCGTCGATCGGGACGGCTTCGTGCGTGTCGTCGGAGACCGGGTGCCGGTAGATGACGCGGTCGCCGTCGTGGTGCTCGGTGAGTGCCAACCGGCAGGTGGCGCAGGCGATCATGGTGGTGAGGTTCATTCGGCACTCCCGCGCTGGTGGTGCCGGAGGTCGCGCAGACGCGGACCGTTTCGCCGCTGGTGATGGGGCATGGTCATGCCGGGTTGATGGATGACGTGCCGGTTCCCGCCTTGTTGTTTGGCGTGGTACATGGCCAGGTCGGCGTGGTGCAGGGCGACGCTTTCCAGCGGTTCGGTGCTGGAGGTGACGGCGACACCGAGGCTGGCGGTGATCGCGATGGTGATCGGGCCGCTGTCGGTGTGGACCTCGACGGGTTCGGCGATGACGGTGGTGATCTGTTCGGCGATGCTGGCGAGCCGGTTCCGGCCCAGGGGCATGATGGCGGCGAACTCGTCGCCGGAGAGCCGCGCGGCGTGTCCGCCGTAGAGGGCGCTGAGGTGCCCGATCCGCTCGGCGGTCGCCTTGAGCACTACGTCACCGGCGGCGTGGCTATGGTCGTCGTTGATCTCTTTGAACAGGTCGAGGTCGATCAGCACGGCGACGAGCGGCTGCGGTTCGGCGGCTGCGGCGGCGGCGTGAACGGCGCGCAGGCCGGTGCGGTTGTGCAGGCCGGTGAGCGGGTCGTGTGTCAGCTTCCAGATGACGTCGGCCAGCTCGGCGCGCAGCCGGGTAATGATCGGCCGTGAGATCGCGTGGCTGATCAGGAAGCCGATAGCGGCGCCGAACGTGGCCGCCACGACGGTGGCGATCACGAGGGGTGTGGTGAACACTGGGTTCCTCCATTTCTGGTGGAGAGACCCGGGACGCGCGTTGTCTAGGCGGAGCGTCCCGGGTTCCAAATACGACGACGGCCCGCCTGTTGGCGGGCCGCTTTTGTGCTTTGGGCTGCCTGTGTCGGAGGCAGTCGCTGGGATCAGTGGGCTGCTGGTCTCGCGGTCGAGCGGTCGAGGCTCCAGGTGGCGCCGACGCATGCCGGGTAGCGTCCGGCAGACCCGTAGAAACCGGGAAGGTCGGGCTGGTATGGCTGATCGGTGCGGGGACGCCGGCCGATGATCCGGGCCGAGCCGCGTGGAGTTCCCTTCGGGCGCAGCTCGTAGCGTTCGGACAGCACCCGGACGTAGTCGATGTCGGAGGCGTAGGGCACGTAGCTGCCGCGCAGGATGGTGCCGCCGAGCCGGTCGCAGCAGGCGACCACGACTGGATACCAGCCGGTCAGGGCGACGGTGACGACGTGGCCGCAGGACAGGTCGAACTCGAACACGCACAGCCGGTACTGCTCTTCGCCTTCATCGGCAGTCGAGCTGGTGGGCGTGGACGGTGCGCAGGGCTGGCAGATCGGGCCGAGTTCGGGTTGGTATCCGCCGTCGCATAGCTCGCAGACGATGCGCAGGCAGGCACGGCATTCACCGGAGGCGACGCTGGTGAGGGTGGTGCCGCAGAAGCCGCAGTTTCCGGTCAGGCATTGGTCGGTGTGGTGGCCCGGACGGTGCTGGTGGCAGGGGTGATCATGCATGGTTACCTCGGCGCAAGAGTTCGTAGCTGGTCATGCTGGGATCGGTGGGGCGGTGAGGGCGGCTTGGAGGTGGCGCAGGCCGCGTCGTTCCAGGCCGCTGACGGCTTCGGTGCTGCGGCCCATGAGCCGGGCGGCGGCGTCGCGCGGGTAGCCGTCGAGGTAGCGCAGTTGAATCGCGAGGCGCTGCGCGATGGTCAGCCGCGCCATGGCGTGCGCGAAGGTGATCCGGCCGAGCCGCGCGGGTGGCTCCGAGGTGTCTGGGGAAGCAGGCGCGGGCTCGTGGTCGCGGACGGCGTACGCGGCGCGCACGTAGCGGCGCCGGGACCAGTCGTGCTGGTTGCATGCCTTCGCGGCGTGCCAGATGAACCAGCCAGGGACGTCGAGCAATGCGGCGGGCAGGTCGGCCAGGGCGCCGGTGAAGGTTTCCTGGACGAGGTCGGCGACGGCGTCACGGTCGCGGCCGCGTAGGCGCACGGCGACGTAACGGGTGACCGGCTCGCGGAAGGTTAGGTAGAGCTCGGCGAAGGCGTCGCGGTCGCCGTGCTGGGCGCGATCGAGTAGCGCGAGGATGTGCGGGGTGACTTCGGGGTGCCGGCGGCGAGAAGACGTGCCTGGATGCTGCTGTGTCGTGCCGGGGTGATGCATGGATTCCTCCGTCCATGAGGTGGAATCCGGGCACGGCTGTCGGCCGTGCCCGGAGGGATGCGCGGGTTCGCGCGGTCGGCCGGGCACGGCCGAGAAGGGGTGCTACGAGCGGTTACACGGAGCCGGAACCGTGATCAGGGGTGATACGGGGGCCGCCGGACGGGGTGGCTCTGCATGTCGGTGCGCAGCCGATCGACCAGGTCGTCCGGGATCAGTGCGTACGGCTCGACGGCGGCCACCACGACGGTCGGGTCGAGGACCTTCTCCAGTAGTCCGAGGTCGAGGAAGTCCGGCGGGTTGTCGGGATTGGTCTCGGGGTCGTAGTTGAAGACCGCGACGGTGCAGAACAGGGTGCGGTGCGGGTTCCAGCCGACCTCGACGGTGTAGCGCTCGAAGCCAGGCCGCGGAGTCAGGGTGTACAGGCTCATCAGTCGTCCTTCTGAGACAGGGGCTGGGGTGAGTGATGCCGCCGGAATGCGTGGCGGCGTGATGGGGGCGCAGCTGCGCCGATCACTGCGTGAGGCGGTGCAGCAGCAGGTGTGCCTCTTTGAGGTAGGCCGCGAGGAGTTCGTTGTTGGCGCCGGCGGCGCTGAGGCTGTCGGTGATGGCTCGCAGAACCTCGCCCGGCATGTCAGCGGTGCCGGGGTAGACGCGGGCGTCGGTGTTCGCGGCGATGCGTTGAATCGTCTGGGTCAGGTGGGCCTGGGCCAGGGTGAGGCCGCACAGCAGCCGTGCCAGGTCGGTGAGGTCGTGCAGTTCAGCGGCGTGGGTCATGGTGTCGCCGAGGTGCTCGACGGCGAGCAGGATCACGTGGGTCGCGGCAATGGTGGCCGCCGGGCCGACGGGTGACTCGGCGCTGAGTAACCGGGCGAGCTGGCCGATGACGGCTTGGCCGTGTTCGTTGAGTTGGGGAGCGTCGGGCAGCTGGGCGTACCAGTCGATGTGGGGCAGGTACCAGCCGGGTTGGAGCATGTCGTCCTCCTTCGGACAGCAAAGAAGGCGGCCACCAGGTGGTGGGCCGCCAGCGGGAAGTGGGTGTGAGGCACCGCGCCCTGATCGCACAGGCAGAGGGCGTGAGCGGTTCGAGTGCCAGATCCGGGTTCGGTGGCGGCGGCCGACCGTGATGGTGGGCGCGATGCCGTCGCGCGATACAGGGATCACAGGCACAGGAAGAAAGAAGGAGAACCTTCAGCCTAGGCGCGAGGCCGGGCCTGGGGCCGGGTCTGTCAGGTTCGCCGGTCTGGCGGGACCTGACAGCGCAGCGGGTCCCCCATTGCTGTCAGGTCCCGCTCCGGCCCCTGTCAGGTCCCGCACCGGCTGTCAGGTGCCGTACCGATCGCTGGGTCCCGCACCGATCGATCGGGACTCAGGAGGAACGCTCATCGCGTCCCGCTCGAGCGGGACCTTCGGACAGCCGGCAGGCCCCGCTGCGAGTCCCGCACGCGAAACGGGACCACAAGAGGGACTCGACCCGAGTCCCGGCCTACCGCCAGTCCCGCTAGCGTAGACCGGCACTCGCCCTCACCGATACCAACCGTTCACCGGCGGCAGACATCCACCGATCAGCGTGCCCTGAGCTGACGGCGGCAGGGCCACGGGCGAGACCTCGCACCTCCTTCGCCGACACGTGCCGCGGCGCGATGTCCGCTGACAGGTCATGTCTCATCGCCCGCTAAACTCGCCACCAACTGTTGTGCTGGCTGAGCTGCCCGGATGCCATGCGATCCGCGTCTGTCAGCGTGTTTCAGCTGCGGCGTAGGACCAGGACATCCTCGTGGGCAATGAGGTGGACCGGTACGCCTTCGGAGCGGGCGCGGCGGACCGCCATGAGCCCGAACATCGACGCGCGGTGCACGATCTGCCCGTCGCGGACGGCGGCGAGCATGGCCGCGCACCGCTGGACCGGGACCAGCCCGATCGACTGGGCGACGGCGAGGAGTTCACCGGGCAGGTCGATCAGGTCGTCGCGTTGGCGGCGTACCGGTCGGCAGGTGATGACCACGGTCCCGCCGGGACGCAACAGTTGATAGGAAGCGGTCAGGATCGCGGCGAACCCGTCGAGCAAGCGGGACCATCCCGCATAGGCGAGGTTGCCGCGTTCGCGGTCCCCGTACAGGTGGTCCCGCTTGCGTACCCCGGTACTGTCCGCCCGCACGAGGCCGTGAGTCCCGCGCCCGTACGGCGGTGAGGTGAGCACCAGCCCGACCCGGCCGACCGCGGAAGCGGGCACCAGATCGAGCAGCCCCGTGGCGTCACCGGACAGAACCTTCGCCGCGCCGGCCGCGCCTTGAGACGCGGCGAGGGCGACGTTGTCGGCGGCCAGATCGGCGTAGCGGGGTTCGATGTCGATCCCGATCGCCTCCCGGCCCAGGTGCATCGCTTCGACCAGAGTGGTGCCGGAGCCACACATGGGGTCGAACACGAGGTCACCGGGTGCGGTGAACGAGGAGATGGCGTGAGCTGCTAGGTGAGGCAGCATCTTGCCGGGGTGGCTGGAGGTCTGCGGGACGTAGCGGCCGCGGCGTTGCTCCCGGGCGAGGGTCTGGCAGGTCAGCCAGACCGAGGTGACCGGCATGGTGGTGTCAGTCATTGTTGCCTCCGTTCTCCGATGCGCTGCGGGTCAGGATCAGCACGTCGGTGTGGATGTCGAGCGAGATCTGCTGGCCCCGCACCGGTGTCCGGTCGGCGGCCACGATGTGTTGCAGGTAGGCGAGCCTGGCCTTTTTCGCGGCGATGATGACGTCGACCGGCGGCACGACGTCGCCGTGCGGCAGCAGCACCGCGACGCAACCGCCCGGGAGCAGGCTGGTGCGGCATCGGCTGAAGAACTGGTCGGGGTCGTCGGCGGGCCACCCGCTGACGATCAGGGCCGCTTGCTGCCATCCCCATCCGAATGGGCGGGGGTCTTGAAGGTGGCTGCGACGGCGAGCAGCGATGATCGCGCGGACCAGGTGTGGCCCGGCGGTGAGATCGACGATCAGATCGGCCGGGTGGGTGAAGTTGTGGACCAGCCGTACGCCCATCGCGTTGGACATGGTGTCGCCGACGGTGGGGGCGGGTACCGGCCAGACGGTGATGGGTACGGGTGGGTCGCCGGACACCGTGTCCCCCACGGGGACCGGTGCGCGGTGGCGGGTGTCGTCGGTCATGGCAGGGTGGCCCCCGGACCGGCGGGCGCACTGACGATGTACAGATCGGCGTTGTCAGGCCGATCGAACTCGGCCCCACCCTGACAGGACCGGTCAGCGGGGCCGGTCTGACAGGCCCGTGAGCAGGGCAAACCTGTCCGGACCGGTCACGACCTGTCTCGGTCCGACAATCGCTTCTCGTGTCAGGTCGGGCTGTCCCAATCGGAGCCATCGGGTCTTCGCGCTAGGCGGAGGCACCTAGTTCGACGGGATAACACGATGACAACCACTGCATTGACCGCCGCTGAGAAGGCATTCGACCTGCTCACCTGCGAGCCCGCACCGTTGGCCTTCGACTGCCGGCCGGTGCCGGGCCTGCCGGACACCACCCTGCCGCTCAACGAGCTGCGGGAGATGCTGGTGTTCGAGCGCTACGACGCCGGCACCACCGACGCGCTGTGGCGCCAACTCGCCCGCCACGCCCGCGAATGGGGACCGGCCTGGGTGGTCGGCGCAATCGGCGTCGCCGTTCCGGCGCTGACCCACTTCGCAGCGAAGATCAGCCGCGGTTACCCCCGGCTGGCCGACGACGTCGATTCCGAGATCCTCGCCGCGTTCCTGCTGGCACTGCGCACCGCTGACTTGCAAGCCCCTCGGTTGTGGCTGCGGCTGTGCTGGGCGGCCTGGCGCGCCGGGGTCGCCGTGATCAAAGACATCGAGGGCGAGGAGCTGCCGCTGGATCTGTCGACCGGCTCCCGGACACCACGGATGCCCTACGGGCACCCGGACCTGTTGCTCGGCCGGGCCGCCGCCGCCGGCCTGATCACCGACGAGGCCGCCGAACTGATCAGCGCCACTCGCCTCGGGGACACCCTGATCGAACAGCTCGCCGCCGAGCAGGGCGTGACCCCAGCCTCCTTGCGCATGCGCCGCCGCCGCGCCGAGCGGGCCATTGCCGCCGCCGTCACCCGCGGCGATCTGTCCGGCCCCCGACGAGGGCACGACAGCAACCTCAGCGGCGAGGCTGCCGCATAGCGTTTGTGCCAGTAGAACGACAGGGCCGCACCGGCATCCCCACCGGTGCGGCCCTTTTCTCTGTTAGCGGTCAGTCCTACCCGGTCCGCGCACCCGGAGAGTTGCTGACCGGTCTGGTCAGGGTGTGACAGGTAGCGGCCGAGTTCGATCGGCCTGACAGCCCGGATCTGGGCGGTGCATGTCATCCACGACATGCCCGCCCGGCGGGGACCAACCCCATCCGGCGAGGCACACGGTCCGGCATGGCTGGCGCGGCGCACTGACACCGCAACCCTTCGCCACCTGCGAGGAGGAGCGCCCCCACCGGACCTGTCCTGCCTTCGCTCTGGTTCCCGCCGCGGCGGCCCGCAGAACTCCTGTGGAGCGCCGCGCATGTTCACGACTCTGTCAGTTCTCTCCGACCTTGCTGTCACGGCTGCTGCCCAGCCGCTGGCGGCGCCCACCCCGAAGCCCATTCCCGAGGTCATCGACGGTCTCACCGGCTGGATCATGGGCATCATCGCGCTGGTCGCGACGCTGTTCCTGACCCTCGGCAGCCTGCGCTACATGTCCGCCGGAGGCGACCCAGCCCAGGTCGAGCAGGCCAAAGGCAACTTCAAGTCCGCCCTGATCGGTTACGCCCTGGCCGTCTTGTCCCCCGTGATCCTGCAGGCGTTGCAGGGCATCGTCGGCGGCTGATCGGCCATGACTGACTGGTTGATGGACGGCCTAGTCAGCTGGCTCGCTGAGAGGGTCGTCGACCTTCTCGGCGGGCTGCTGACCTTGCTGGCCTCGTCGTTGTTCGTATCGCCGGACGTCACCGTCCTGCCGCAGGTCAAATCGATCGCCGACAAGAGCGCGCTGATCGTTAACGCCTGCTTCGTCCTCGCCATCGTCGCCGTCGGCATCGCCACGATGGCCGGTGACTCGATACAGCTGCGCTACGGCGTCAAGGAGCTGATCCCGCGGCTGGTCGTCGGGTTCGTTCTGTCCGCGTTCTCGGTGCCGTTGACCGGCGAGCTGATCAGCATCGCCAACGCCCTGACGGTGTCGATGACCGGCACCAGCGCGCCGACCACCGAGACGGTGAAGTTTGTCCAAGCGCGGATCAATGCGGCGTTGTCCGACGAAGGTTCCGCACTGCTGACGGCCATCATCGGACTGCTGATCGTCGTGCTGATGTTCATGCTCGTCGGTACCTGGCTCGCCCGCCTCGGCGTACTACTGCTCCTCGCCGGGATCGCACCCGTAGCGCTGGCCTGCTACGCCACCCCGTGGACGCAGGGTGCAGCCCAGCTGTGGTGGCGGACCATGCTCGGGGCTCTGGCCACACCGGCATTGCAAGCCGTCGGTTTCACCACGGGTATCGATCTGCTGATCAACCCCGACGCGAACCTGCCGATTCTGCTCGGCCTGCCGGGCTCGGACATCGTGAACCTGCTGCTGGTGGTCGGGGTACTCGGGGTCACCGTGCGGATCCCGGCGATGATGCGCCGGTTCGTGACCAGCCGGGGAGCCCCGAACATCGGAGCCATCGCGCTGCGTACCGTATTCGTCCAGGGCATCACACGCCACGTGCCGCTGCTGCGGGGTGCGCGATGACCGAGCAGCACACCACCACCCCACACGCCGTGGTTCCGGCCAACATCGCGGAAGCGGACCGGATCGCGTTCGGGCTGACCTTCCGGCAGCTCGCCATCATCGGCGGCACCGGCCTGGCCGGGTTCGGCTGCTACCGCACCTACGGGCCGCTGCTGCCACCTGCGGTGTGGATCGTCGCCGGGATCGTCGTGTTCGCCGTCGCGGTGGTCGTGGCGATCGGCCGCCGTGACGGCTTGCCGTTGGATGTGTGGTTGCGCCACGGGTTCGCCTTGTCGCGCGGCCCGCGCACCTCTGCTCCCGGAGCGGCGCGGGCCAGCTCGGTCGCCGTCGTGGCCGGCAAACCAAGGATCCCGGCGCCGTTGCGTTCACCGGTCACCAGCATCAGCGGTGCCGGGGTGCTCACGAGCGAGGGCCGCGCCAAGAGGCTGATCGCCTGTGGCACCACCAACATTCACCTGCGCACTGGCAGCGAACAGGCCGCCTTGCTGGACGGGTTCGGCCGGTTCCTCAACAGCTTGACCGGCCCGGCGCAACTGCTCGTCGCGGCGCACCGCCACGACCTGAGCACGTACGCGCAGACGACCGCCGATTTCGCGCCGCGTCTGCCGCACCCGGCTTTGCAGGCCGCCGCCGACGACTACGCCCGCTTTCTGCTCGACCTTGACGCCGAGCGGGACCCGCTGCACCGCCAGGTCCTCGCGGTCGTCACCGGCGAACACGCCGGTGACGCCGCCGTGCGCGCCTTGTCCGGCCTCGGCGTCGAAGCCGCCGCGCTGGACGGCCCGGCCGTCACGGCGGTCCTGGCCGCCGCCGTCGACCCCTTCTGTCCCCCGGTGCCTGGCCCCCGCGCGGTGCCCGGCGCCCCGATCACCGCTCGGAGCAATCCATGAAACTCCTGAAGTCCACGAAGACCGGCACAGCCGCACAGGGCATGCCCGCTCCAGCCGCGCTGTCGGCCAGCCCCGCTCATGTGCAGGTCGGCGACGGATACACCGCGACGTTCGTCGTGTGCGGATATCCGGCCGAGGTCGGCCCGGCCTGGCTCGACCCGCTGCTGTCCTACCCCGGCCGGGTCGACGTCGCCGTCCACATCACCCCGGTCGTGTCGCAGTTGGCCGCGCCGATGCTCAAACGCCAGCGCGCCCGCCTGGAGTCATCGCGCCGGCTGGACGCCGAGGTCGGCCGCCTCGGTGACCCGATGACCGAAGCAGCGGCCTCCGATGCCGCCGACCTGGCCGAGCGGGTGGCCCGCGGCGCGGCGAAGCTGTTCGACACCGGTATCTACGTCACCATCCATGCCCGTACCCTCGACGAGCTGGCCACGGTCGCGGCCGGGGTGAAGTCGGCCGCCGCGAGCGTGTTGCTGGACTTGCAACCCGCGACGTTTCGCCACCAGCAGGGGTGGATCGCCACTCTGCCGGTTGGGGTGGACCCACTGCGCCAGCGCCGCATCCTCGACACCACCGCCCTGGCCGCGGCGTTCCCGCTTGCCTCGGCCGACCTGTCCGCCCCGGTACCCGGCACAGTGCCCACCTCGGACGGGGTGCTGTACGGGGTGAACACCACCAGCAACGGCGTGCTGTTGTGGAACCGGTGGGCGCAGGACAACCACAACAGTGTGGTGCTGGCCCGCTCAGGTTCCGGTAAGTCGTACTTCGTCAAGCTGGAAGTCCTGCGCAACCTCTACCAGGACACCGCGGTGTCGGTCATTGACCCCGAAGACGAATACGCCCCACTGGCCGAACACGTCGGTGGCACGGTCGTCCAGCTCGGTGTGTCGGGGGTGCGGGTCAACCCGTTCGACCTGCCCGCCGATGACCGGCCCGACACGCTGACCCGGCGCGGCTTGTTCCTGCATACCCTGATCTCGGTCATGCTCGGCGCACCCCCACCGCCGGCCGAACGAGCTGCCCTGGACCGGGCCATCACCGGCACCTACAGCCAGGCGGGGATCACTGGTGATCCGGGCACCTGGAGCAGACCCGCTCCGCTGCTGCGTGACCTCGCCGCCACTTTGGCTGCCGACGACGATCCGGCTGCCGGGCAGCTCGCCGCCCGGCTCGCCCCGTGGACGACCGGGAACTTCGCCAGCCTGTTCGACGGGCCGACCACCACCACACCGGACAGTCACCTCGTGGTCTGGTCGCTGCGGCGCCTATCCGACGAGCTGCGCACGGTGGGCACGCTGCTGGCCTTGGATGCGATCTGGTCGAGCATCGACGCCCCCACCGCTCGGGGACGCCGGCGGCGGCAGCTCGTCGTGGTCGACGAAGCGTGGCTGCTGATGCGCGACGGCGAAGGCGCACGGTTCCTGTTCCGGATGAGCAAGGCCGCCCGCAAACGTTCCGCTGGGCTGTGTGTGGTCACCCAGGACGCCGCCGATGTGCTCTCGACCGATCTGGGCCTGGCTGTGGTGTCCAACGCCGCGACGCAGGTGCTGATGCGCCAGTCCACACAGTCCATCAAGAAGGTGAAGGAGGCGTTCAGCCTCACTGACGGGGAAGCGCGCCTGCTGCTGTCGGCGCCGCGCGGCGAGGGTCTACTCGTTGCCGGGCGGTCCCGGATCCCGTTTCGCTGTGTCGGCTCGGCCGCCGAACACACTATCGCCGTCACGGGGATCGGGGAGGTGGACCAGTGACCACGCAGACGTGGCCCGCCGACCTCGGGCACTGGGTTGTCGCCCGGCCCTGGCTCGCTGTGGTCGCTGCCGCGGTCGTGGTGGCCGGGGTCGTCGGCAATGATCAGCTCCTCGCCTGGCGTCATCGCCGGTTCGTCACCGGCGCGCGCTGGGTGACGATCGCCGCGCCGCCGGAGGTGACGGCTGAGGCTGCTGCCGCGTTCTGGACGACGCTGGCGGGGGTGCTCACGCCCTCGGTGTGGCGGCGCAGGCTGTACGGCTATCCGCACGTCGGCTGGGAGTACACGTGGACCGGCCGCGCCCTGACCATCCGGGTGTGGGTGCCCGGCCCTGTGCCGCCCGGCGCGGTCGAAGCCGCAGTACGGGCGGCCTGGCCCGCCGCCACCATGTCCACCGAAGAGGCCGACGCGCCGATCCCGGCCACGGTCGGCGAGCAGGCGGGCGGAGCGCACTGGCCCCAGCACGCCGATGTGCTGCCGCTGCGGGTCGAGCACGACGCGGACCCGTTGCGGGCGCTGCTGGCCGCCGGAGCCGAGGTCTGGCATCGCGAGTACGCGTGTGTCCAAGTTCTGGCCCGGCCCGCGTCGGCCCGCCGGATACGGGCGGCCCGCCGGTCGGCGGTTACCACGGGTAGCCACCCGCACTGGCGGCCCGATCCGGCGACCCGTGCCGCCGCCGGGGCGGCCCGGCTGGCGATCGAGCCGCTGCTGTGGTTGCTCGAGATTTTCCTTCCCGGCCCCTCGCGCTCCACCACAGCGGCCCGGCCCGCCTCGCGACCGGAGGTCCGAGATCCGGTGGCCGGGGCCGAGGCGCGCACGGTGGTCGACAAAGCGGTACGGGTGCCGCACTTCGAGATCGCGGTCCGGTTCGCCGTCGCTGCGCAGCCGGATAACCACTCCCCGACCCCGGAACGGGCCACGGAGGTTCAGCGGCGGCTGGCCGGGCTGGGTCATACGATCGCTTCGGCCGCCGCCGCGTACACCGGCCCGAACCGGCTGCGCCGGATGAAGATGCCGCATCCGGTCGCTGCTCTCGCCGGGCGGCGGTTGCGGCGCGGGTTCCTGGCCACCGTGCCGGAGCTCGCGGCCCTGGCCGCGCTGCCGCAGGACGTGGCGGTGCCTGGTTTGGATCGGGCGAGGGCCAAGGCGGTGCCGGCGCCGGTGCAGGTTCCCGGCGGCGGGCGAGGGGTGAAGATTCTGGGCCGCTCGCAGGTCGGGCATCACAGCGTCGGCCTCAAGGTCGTGGATGCCCGGCAGCACATGCACATCGTCGGTAAGACCGGCGTCGGCAAGTCGACCCTGCTGCTGAACCTGATCCTCGGTGACATCAAAGCCGGACGCGGAACGGTCGTCATCGACCCGCGCGGGGACCTGATCAACGACATCCTGGACCGGCTCCCCGCCTCCTACGCCGACAAGATCGTCATCATCGACCCCGACCAGGAAAACCCCGGCTGTTTCAACCCTCTCGATGACCAGGGCGATCCCCATTTGGCGGTGGACAACCTGGTCGGCATCTTCGCGAAGATCTTCCAAGGCCAGTGGGGGCCGCGGATGGACGACACCATGCGGGTGGCGTGTCTAACGCTGATGCGGCACGCGAAACCGACGTTGAGTCTGGTGCCGTCGTTGTTGCAGGACCGGCAATTCCGGGGCCGGTTCACCCACGGCCTGGACGATCCGGACGGGCTCGGCGGGTTCTGGATGTGGTACGACGGCATCAACGAAGCCTTCCGGGGCCAGGTTATCGCCCCCGTCCTCGCCCGGCTGCGGGCGTTCCTGCTTCGCGACTTCGTCAAGAGCGTGATCGGCAACGCGCACAGTTCGTTCGACATGGGCAAAGTCCTCGACGGTGGGGTGCTGCTGTGCCGGCTGCCGAAAGGCCAGCTCGGTGAGGAGACCAGCCGGATCCTCGGCTCGCTGATCGTGGCCAGGGTTTGGCAGGCCGCCATCGCCCGCGCCGCCATCCCCGAGGACGAGCGGAGGGACGCCTGTCTCTACATCGACGAGGTCCACAACTATCTCACCTTGCCGGGCAGCGTCGGCGACATGCTCGCCGAGGCGCGCGGCTACCGGCTCGGCATGGCCTTCGCCCACCAGGACCTCGCCCAGCTCCCGAAGGACGTCGCCGCGGCGATCTCGGCCAACGCCCGCTCCAAGGTCGTGTTCAACGTTGACCCAGCCGACGCCCGCGAATTGTCGCGGCACACCAAACCCGAGGTGGACGAGCACGACCTCGCCCATCTCGATGTTTTCACGGCCACGGCCCGGCTGCTGGTCGGCAACCGGGAACTACCGGCGTTCACGTTCGTCACCAACCCGCCCGCCCCGGCGGACGGGGAACCGACGGCGATCCGGCTGGCGTGTGCCGCCGCCAACCGGCCTGCCGGGGAAGAACCACCGATGCAGCAGCTCGCCCGCACCGCGATGAAGCGGCGAATGTCAGACCGCAACAACAGCTGAAGCCTCATGCGGTCGGGGGCTCGCCTGGGGGCGGTATCGGGGGCTCGTTTGGGGGTGTCGGCGACACGAGGCCCCAGACGAGCCCCCTGCCCATCACCTGTCAGGTACCTGAACTGGGCAGACATGGCTGACGGCCATCCCGACTCCAAGATCCACACATCCAGACTCCCTACAGGGTGTCCTTCTCCACCGGGGGTGACGTCTATGCCGCTATCGCGGACGGCCAGCCTGCTGTCCCTCTATCCCCACATCACCAGCCGTGACCGTCTCCTGCTCCATTTCCTCGACGACCATCAGGTCCTGACCACCGGTCAGGTCCACCGGATGCTGTTCTCCGCGAGGCGCACCTGCCAGCTACGGCTGGCCGAGCTGGCCGCCCTCGGCCTTCTCGAGCGGTTCCGGTTCTCCCGTGACGGCGGCGGCAGCCAGCCCTGGCACTGGACACTCGGCCACCACGGGCGGCGTTTCCAGGCCGCCGCCCACGCACGGCCCGAACCCACCGCACGAGCCAGTAACCAGACGGTGCAGCGGCTGTCGGCGAACCCGCACCTCGCGCACCTGGTGCTCACCAACGAGTTCTTCGTCCGGCTGACCGAACACGCCCGCCGGCACGACGAAGCCTCCCTCGACCGGTGGTGGTCCGAGCCGGTCACGCACAAGCAGTTCCGGACCATCACCGCCGACGGGCACGGACTCTGGACCACCAGCGGCGTCACGGTCGGGTTCTTCCTGGAGACCGACACCGGCAGTGAAGCCCTCGGCAGCCGGGTCGTGGCGAAACTGGCCAAGTACGGCGACCTCATCCGCGGTGGCGGCGCCCGCTATCCGGTGCTGTTCTGGCTCGGCAGCGAGCAACGCGAAGAGCACCTGCACCGGCTGCTGCCCGGCCAGCACACCACCGTCCCGGTCGCCACTGCGACTCACGCCGCCGATCCCGCCGCCCGGGTCTGGCTCCTGCGCGGGACTACCAGCCGGGTTCGGTTGGCCGAGCTGCCCAGCGACCACGGCCAAGCCGTGGCAGCCAACCCGAATTACGACGACGGCGTCTTTCTTCTTCCCTGACAGCCGCTGACAGCTCCACAGGCGAACCTGTCAGACCAGGTCACAGGCGTGATCGTCATTCCTGACAGAGGCGGCCCTGTCAGGTCACAAAGCTACGGTGCGGCTTCCTCTTTTTTCTCTGTTCGCACCGCCGCCCGTCTCGACCCGCCTCGCGGGACTGCCCGCGCCCGGCCCAGCTCACCCCATAGCCCACCTTTCCGGTCGGCTCGTGATCTGCGCCCCGCGCACCTTCGGCAGCCTTCCCGCCGGTCCAGACGCCGCGATCCGGTGGCACCACCCCGCACCACCACACCCTCGATCCGCTTTCGTGAAGGGAGCACCGTCATGCCCACATCCGTCCCGCTCACCGATCAGGTCGTCACCGTCTGCTTCAACCCCGGCGACGACGCCGACTGGTTCGCCGCCAGCGAGAAGGTCAACGACCTCATGGACGCCAACGGCACCCCTGCCCGCCGCTTCCGCATCCGCCACCGCCGATTCATCGGCTGGCTCACCCGGTTCTTCGGCTACTACCTGCTCGACGCCGCCCGCAAATTCGGTGCGGTCACCTTCGCGGCCGGAGGCCGCAAGAGCCGCCTGGACCTGCCCGGCATGTCGCTGATCGCTGCGAACGAAGCCACCGCCCGGTGGCGCGCCTGGCACCTGCACATCAACGCCACCACCAAACCCGCCCGGGTCTGGGAGGACTTCCTCGCCCAGCACCACGCCGCCCCGGACAAGGTCAGCCTGGCCGAGGCCCGCCGCCGCTTCGAGCAGCAGCCCCGCGTCCTGGCGATGCTCGCCCACGCCGGCGGGTACGTCTTCGACCCCTACGAGCTGTCGCTGTACCAGGCCGGTGAAGCCACCTACGCCGGGCTCTACTGGCGCACCGCCCTGATCGGCGACGCGCTGATCACCACCGACAACCGCATCATGCGGCCCGCCAGCAACTCGCTGGCCGACCGGTTCCGGTTCCTCAACGACGCCTGCATGTACCTGCGGTCGCTCAACGACCGCGCCCGGTTGTGCGCCGTCACCATCGCCTGACACCCCACCTAAACCGAACGCCTCGAAGACCGGTTGCAGCCCTGCTGCGACCGGTCTTCGGCGTGCCCACGCCACGCGAAAGGAGACACCCATGTACGTCGACCTGGTGGAGAGGTGGATCTGGCGGACCACGGGCCGGACCCTCGATCAGCACGCCGCCGATCCCGTCCCGGCCGCCGCAGCGCTACCGGCGTCCGCCGATGCGCTGCGCCTCGCCCGCGAGGTACTGCTCCGCGCGGTGGACCAGTGGCGGACCGCGCTCATCAACGGCGACGACCTGACCGGCTCGGCCACCGCCCTGACCGCCACGCTGACGCAGCTCAGCGATCACGTCAACGAGTACGAGAGTGCCCGCGTCCACCTCGACACGCTCTTCAACGACCCGGACCGCACGGTGCACGTCGCCACGAACCCGGTGCAGCCGGTTCATCGGCGCTACGTCAACCCCGGCGACACCGTCCTGATCGTCCTGCCGCACCACGAGTACCTGCGCAGGCAGCAGATCGCCGGGCGAACCGTACGGGCGCACATCAACACGTCCGATGTCGAACTCGACCCCGCCGAATACCCCGGCCCGGTTCGCCTGTCGTACGGACTCGCCGGGATCTACCGCGATCCCGAAGCCCGCCTCTACGTCCTGCGCGCCACCGGCGAACGGCGGATCTCCCGCCGCTGAACACACAGCACGGCGCCGCACCCCCCAATCTCCGGACGCGGCTGCGGCCCCGACCGGGCGGCGAATTTCTAGCCCGCTCGCCTGGTGCCGCTGCGGCCCGCGACCGGCGCACCACTGCCCGGCGCATCCGGTGCCTGGCATCACTTCATTTCCCGAGGAGGGAAACCCCATGGAACTGCAGTCCCTGACGCCTGCGACGCAGGCCGTCCTCAAGGCGCTGGCCGAACTCGGCCAGGGCAACGTCCACGAGCTGGCCGAGAAGTCCGGCAAGGCCCGGTCGACGACCGACAAGGCCATCCGGACCCTGGCCGAGGCCGGCTTGATCGTCGAGGTCGACCTCGGCGCGGACCCGGCCGAGGGCACGCCCGCCCGCTGGACCCTGTCGGAGGACACCGCCGCCGCACTGGGCACCGCCGACCTCACCGATGAGGCCATGGCCGGCCTGGACGAGACCGGCGACAACCCTGGTTCCGGCGTGACCGATGACGAGCCGGACGACGGCAACAACGACCCGCTCAGCGACGACGACAGCCGGACCAACGACGAGCCCGACAACCGCCAGGAACCGTCCGACGAGGACACGGCTGACAGCGAGGGCAAGCCCGACGACCAGGATGACACCGACGCCCTGGCCGAGGTAGGCCCGCGTCCGCCGGTCGTTGCGGCGTCGCGTCCCGGCGACCGCAAGGTCATGGCGATCAAGGGCGTGCTGGCCGATCACGGCGAGGACGGCGCGACCGTTGACATGATCGTCGCCGACAGCGGCATCAGTCACCCCACCACCATCCGGCTCCTTGCCGCGATGGAGCAGGCCGACGCCGCCCGCCGCCTGCCCGGCCTGCAGCACCGGTGGATCAGCGGGCCGACCAAGGCTTCCGAGGTCGACCCCAACCCGGAGCCGCCACGCTGCGCGCTGTGCTTCCAGGTCATCCGGGGCGTCACCAGCACCCCGGAAGCGGTAGCGGCGGTGCAGAGACTGATCCGCCCCGACGGCACCCTGCACGTCGTCGGCCCCGACGATCAGACCCACGTCGTGGCCCTGCCCACCCGGCTGCCTCCGCGTTCGCTTAACGCCAGCCCGAGCACCATCGGACAGCGCGGCGACCAGAGCGTCAACGCCGATGGCAACCAGCCCTTCGCTCGCGGCGAACTGGAACGACTGACCATCGATGTCCTGGCCGCCAACCCGGGCCGAGCGATGACTCCGCAGGAGATCGCCACCGCCATCAGCGCGCAGCTCGATGGCCGCAAAGTCAGCTCCGGTGCGGTGCGCAACAACTGCACCAAGGCCGCCGCGACGGGTAGCAGCATCCAGCTGGTCTCCGACGCCCCGCTGGCGTTCATGTTCCCGGCACCCGAGAGCGGCCACGCCGACGCGAAGGAGGTCGACGGCGAGCAGCCCGCCGCCGACACCGAGCGTGAAGCCGACACCGCCGCCGAGCCCGACGGGAACCTCGGCGAGACCGATCAGTCCTGACCCATCCCGACCGTGCGGGGCCGCAGCGCATGCGCTGCGGCCCCGCACCCGTTCGCAACAAGAGGGAGAAACGACGATGAGTCAACCCACCCGAAACGAGGCAGGCGACGCGGCCGACCGGACGGCGCGGATCGCCCTGACCTGGCTCGCCGAGCCGGGCAACCGTTCGATCTGGTCGCTGGTGCAGTCGCACGGGGCGCCGGCCGCGCTCGAGCGGCTGCTCACCGGCGACGAGCCGGAAACCGCGGCAGGGGCCATCGCTCGGGCGAAAGCCAACGGAATCAACCCGCAACGAGTGGCCGACACCGCCCTGGACCGGGCCGAGCAGGTCGGCGCCCGCCTGGTGGTGCCCTCCGACAAGGAATGGCCCCGGCGCATCAACCAGCTGGCGACGCTGGAAACCGGCACCTCGGGAAGGCTCGACCAGGACACTCGCCCACCGCTGTGCCTATGGGTACGCGGGTCATGGCCCTTGGCGCAGACGCTGCACCGGTCGGTGGCGATCACCGGTGCGCACGCCGCGACGCCCTACGGCGTAACCGTCGCTATGGAGATCGCCGCCGGGCTGTGCGCGAAGAACTGGACGATCGTCTCCGGTGGCGGATTCGGTATCGACACGGCGGCACATCGCACGGCGCGGGCCGAGGGCGGCCGGACGGTGGCGGTGCTGGCCTGCGGTGTCGACCGGCCCCACCCGGCGGGCAACGCGGCACTGTTCGAGCAGATCGCCGAGACTGGGCTGCTGGTCAGTGAATGGCCGCCCGGTTTCGAGCCGCTCAAGCACCGGTTTCTGATCCGTAACCGGCTGACCGCCGCGGCCACCCTCGGCGCGGTCCTGACCGAGGCCACCTCACGCAGCATCGCGATCCAGCTCATGCGCCGCGCGTTGTCACTACGCCGAACGGTGATGGTCGTCCCCGGCCCCGTCACCTCGCAGATGTCGACGGGCTGCCACGACCTGCTGCGCTCGGAGCCGGAAGCGGAACTGGTCACCGGAGCGGCCGACGTGCTGGAGGCACTGGCCCGCCGCAGCCGGCCTCATGTCGCAGCCGAGCACCACCATGGCTCGCTGGACCCCGAGTCCGCCCGGCTGCTGGAGGTCGTACGGGAACACGGCACGACCACCCCGCAAGTGCTGGCAACGCGGACGGGCCTGCCGCTGCGGACGGTGCTGCGCCGCCTGCCCCTGCTGCAACGCGCCGGACTGATCCAGCCCACCGATAACGGCGTCACCGCGGCGAATCAACCCTCGTGAACCCCAGCACCATCACCGACTCGCTAACCAACCCCATTTGAAAGGAGCTTTCCGTGCCACACGAACTGGAGACCTTCACAGACGGCACCACCGCGTTCGCCAGCGCCCGCCTGTCGGCCTGGCACCGGCTCGGCACCGTCACCCAGCACACCATGAAGGCCGAAGAGATCATGGCCGCCGCGAAACTCGGTGACTGGGGCGTACGCACGATCCCGGCCGTCGGTATCGACATCGTCGACGGGGCCGAGGTACGGATCTCCGCCGACGACCGGCGGATGACCGTGCGCCGCAACCCGGTCACCGGCACCACCGAGTATCTGGGCATCGTCGGCACCGACTACACCGTGGTCCAGAACGAGCAATGCGCTGACATGCTCGACCAGCTCGTGGACCAGGTCGGCGGCGCCCACTTCGAGACCGCCGGCAGCCTACGCCGCGGCAAAAGCGTGTTCGTCACCCTCAAACTGCCGGACGCGATGACCATCGCCGGAGTCGACCGGATGGACCTCTACCTCATCGGCACCACCAGCCACGACGGCACCGCCGCGCTACGCGTCGACGCCAGCCCGATCCGGGTGGTGTGCGCCAACACCCAGCGAGCCGCGTTCGCCCACGCCGTCGGGCACTACACCTTCCGGCACACCAGCAACGTCGGCTCCCAGATCAGTCAGGCCCGCGAAGCCCTCGGTCTGATGTGGAAGTACATGGGCGCCTTCGAGCAGGCCGCCGAACGGATGCTCCACGAGGCGCTGACCATGCGCGAGTTCGAGCAGGTCGTCGAGCAGGTGTGGCCGGTCAAGGACAACGCCTCCGAGAAGACCCAGCGCAACGCCAAGGAGCGGCTCGGCACGCTCAAATACCTGATCCGGGAGGCCGACACCCAGAAGGCCATCGCCGGGAGCAGGTGGGCCGGATACCAGGCCATCACCGAATACCTCGACCACTTCCAACCCGCCAAGGACGACACCGCCCGCGCCAACCGAGTCCTGACCGGCACCACCGGCGAGCTCAAGCTGACCGCGTTCGACCTGCTGAAGGTCTGACACCTCCACCCCTCCCACCCGCCCGGGGCATGCTGGCCCGCGCGGGCCAACATGCCCCGGCACGTCCCACGAACGGACCCGAGCCGATGACCCACCACCCTCGCACCGCCCCCGGGAGCACTCAAGCAACCCCGCCCGCCGAGCTGCACCGGCCGCCCGGCAAACCGGAGCCGGACATGACCGGCCGCCGTGCCCCGCAATGGTTCCACTTCGGGCCATGGGTGTTCTCCATCGACGCCGCCGAGGCACTGATCGCCGCCGCCCCGCACGAACGACTCGACCTCGACGTCACCGCCTGGGCCACCGCGTACGGCATCACCCGCCTCGATGACCGCCAGCCCACGTCGGTCAACCTGATCGGCCCCACCCGCGACGCCGTCGACCGCGACTACGCGATGACCACCGACCTGACCCAGCCCGTGATCCTCGGCCAGCTCGCCATCAACAACCTCCCGCCCGCCGCCCTGCTCATCGACGGCGTCCACCGGCTCTACCGCGCCTGGCGCGAAGCCATACCCCGGCTGCCGGCCCACCTGCTCACCGTCGAAGAAACCCTCCGCATCCAGCGCGACGCGCTCCTCGGCCCCGGCGGCATCACCCCGCCATCGGCCTGACGCCACCTCATCCCGAATGCGTGCGGCGCGGGCTACTGAGCCCTCACCTGGCCGCAGTGCACCCCCGATCCACGACCTGGAGTCCTGATGCCTGGCTACACACCGCCGTGGCAGCGCGAATGCGACTGCGGCTGCACCCTGCACTACCGACAGAACCGCCTCACCTACAACGACTCCAGCTGCGGCTGCGCCATCACCTGCGCCACACAGCCCCTCACCCTGCTCGCCGACCGCTGGGACTGCGCCCTGTTCCTCGACTCCAACAGCGACCTCTGGTACGTCCCAGCACTACCCAACGGCGCCTGGGCCTGGGAGGCCGCCGGAGAGATCGACAGCCGATCCGAGTACTACGACGCCAGCGTGACCATCGAGCACCTGCTCCGCACGGCCACGCACATCCTCACCAGCAGCCGCGTCTAACCACATTCCGCCAAGGTGGGCCGCCCACGTGGGCGGCCCACGCCCTTTTCGTGCTTCACCACCGTGAGGAGAACAGTCATGTACCGCACCACTGGTTCCGCCTACGACCGTGCCTGCGACTGCCGCTGCCCTAACCACCACGGTCAGCAACGCTGCGTCTACAACGACCCCGGTTGCCATTGCCTGGCCACCTGTGCCAGCCAGCCGATGACTCTGCTCGCACCCCATATCGGCGGTGCCTTGTTCCTCGACCGTCATGACGCTCTCTGGTACGTGCCCGGCCTTCAGCCTGGCCACTGGGACTGGCGCTACGCCGCCCCCGTCACGCCTGGCGATCCGCTGGCCGAAACCACCGATCTGATCACCGGCTTCCTCCGCGACACCCACACCGCGCTGCTCCCGCTCACCCATCGCCTCTGACCGAGAAGCAACTTTCCCTTCTTTGCGGCCGGCCGCGCATACGCGCGGAGACCGGCCCTTTTCGCGCTTATCGAAAGGCCAGTCACCCATGACCAAAGCCGCAATCGGCATTGTTGCCGTCGTCATCGTCGCCTGTCTCGGCGTCCCCGTGCTGTTGCTGTCCAGCGTGATGGGCGGCGGACCTGGCGGATGCGTGACCGTCGGATTACCCGCCTCCGCCTCGGCGTCTGCAACCCCGACAGAGCAATGGGACACCGACCAGCTCGGCATCGCCACCGTCATCATCAACCGAGGAAAAGCCAACGGCGTCAGTAGCTGGGGCCAGACCATCGCCCTGGCCGTCGCCATGCAAGAGTCCCGCCTGCGGAACCTGCCGCATCTCGGCGGCGACAATGATCACGACTCCATCGGCGTGTTTCAGCAACGCCCGAGCCAAGGCTGGGGAACGCCCGAACAATTGGCGGACCCTGCCTATCAGGCGGACAAGTTCTACCAGAAGCTCATCACGATCCCCGGCTGGGAGACGATGTCGCTCACCCGCGCCGCCCAGGCCGTGCAGGTCTCGGCGTATCCCGATGCCTACGCGAAGTGGACCGCCGATGCTCTCAGCCTTGTCGAACGCCTCGGCCCTGGAGGATCAGCGCTCGGCTGCCCGGTCAACGCCTTCGGCAGCGCCGAACCGGCGCCCCGTAACCCTGACGGGTCGTGGCCGCAGGAGACCTGCTCTATTCGCCCTGATCCCACCACAGGCAGCGGCTGCATCACCCCACGATTGCTCCACCTGATCCAGCAAGCCACCGCCGCCGGCTTCGGCAAGCCCGGCTGCTACCGGGTCGATGACCACGGCGAACACCCGAAAGGGCGCGCCTGCGACTGGATGATGACCTCCGGCGGTGAGGCGACCGGCAGTCAGAAAGCTGAGGGCGACGCGATGGCCGCGTGGGCGGTCTCCAACGCCGATCGCCTCGGCATCATGTACGTCATCTGGTTCCGCATGATCTGGACCCAGACCGAGGGCTGGCGCGCCTACAACAACCCATTCGGCGGCGACGACCCGAGCGGATGGCACACCAACCACGTCCACATCAGCGTCGTCACCATTCTGACAAAGGTTTCATAAGATGATGCATTCGCATCGTTAGGCCAATGGCCGCACCGGCTCTACCAGCGGAAACTATAGCGCCAACCCGATGAGGCCGTGGAGGGCCTGACCTCCTGTCCGAACAGGACTTTCGTCGCGTAGCCTTTCATTAGAAGAAGGATCCATTCTCCTGATGAAGGGGCCGTGGTGGCTGTTCGGGCGGTTGATATTCCAGGTGCGGCGCACCTCGTGCCGCGTCCTGCTGCCCGTAACGTTCAGTCGTTGCCTCTTTCCGGCTGCCGCTTACGCCAGAACCGTTCTGCTGCAAGAGCTGCCACTCCCGTCACAAAAGCCCCGATGGCGCTTTTAATGACTTCCTTCCATACGGCCTCCTTGACAACTAAGGCGCCGATAGCTCCAGCCCCCAAAGAAGCAACCACAGCTACACCAATGAGAAGCAGTCCTTTGGCGATGAAATCCCTGGTTTCCTGTGTAGCGTCGGGAGAAGAAACGATCTCCTCGGCGCAGTACATGCTCGTGCTTAAGCCGCTCGGGCTGTCGCCGATTGACTCCCCGATGATTCGCACGTAGCGTAGCAATGCAGCATTTCTTTGCTCTTCAAGATTAGGATTTAAGCGATTGTCCTCAAATTTCGCTTGCGCAACCTCTAATGCTTTACGTGCAAATCCTACTCGAGTATCACTCGTTAGCAGTCTGGCGAGCTCGTCCGCTGCCAGCGGTAGGTCGACCTCGGGCTCAAGAGATGATTCTAGCGAGTCATCGGCGTCATATCGGCTTGTCGGAACCTGCGTAAGTTCGTCGGAGATATATGGGTTAGTAAAGTCCGGGGGCCGATAGTGATCGCCCAGGCCCTCCCAGCATGCGCCAAATGGCGCTTCCTCGGGACTGGGATCGCCTCCCGGCTGGTACTCGTCGAAGTCTTCTCCGTGCGGCTGTGAGTCCATGGCGGCAGGATGGCATGCTGCCGTCGCCGCTAGCCACTGATCGATCTTCGATGGCATGATCGGCAGAGGTTGGAAGGTATCGAGCCCGTACTGCCACGCGCTAACTAGGCGACGGCCGTCGGCCTGCTGAGTCCAACCCATTTCACACCGTTGGAATATTCGTACTGCCCCAGTAAAACATTGATAGCTCTGGGCATAGTGGACCTTTACTTCTGTGTGTCGCCGGAGACCCTATCTTTGGGAATCCGGTCTACCTGAACGTCCTCGGCGGACACCTTGTAAACCAGGTCTGCCAGACGCTTCTTCTCCGTCTTCGGAGCGCTGTTTGAGCAGGTGTCCAAGTCGTCCTCGGCCTTTTCGAGATCGAAGGGGCGTTCGTAAAGCCGGAAGCCGTCGTCGGACTCGGCGAGCAAGATCAGCTTGTACCGCTCTTCCGTGTTAAAGCCTTCCGGGGGTGAGCTGTTCTCGTTCCACCGCACGAAGGAGCAGGTCGGCGTGCGACCGACAAGGAACGTCGCGAAGCTGGGGTCCGCAGTCCGGAAACGAAGGCCAACGTGATAGCCCCAGCTGTTGATGGCCATGCCGCTCGCGGCGAGAGCCAAGAACGTGACGATCACGGCCACGACGGGGAAACTCGGCGGCGGCTTGCCGCCGGAGGTTTCTTTGGCGTCCTGCGAATAGGGCGCGGCGGCCGGGCGCGTTGCCGCAGGCGTGTTGCCGGTCGCCGACTCATCCGTGGCGACGTCTTCCGCCGAGCCGTGTTGATCAGGAGCCTCCGTCGCCGGTGAGCTCTTCAGCGGTGGCTCTGGGGAAGGAACGTTCGAGTGCGATGTCGGCGGCGTGGCCGCCGGCCATCGACCGACTGCGACGAGCAGAGCGCCGATGACGATGGCGATCACCGGATACGCGGTTCGCCTCTCGTTCAACGCGCCGTCGACGACGGCCTGACCGACGAGTCCCAGGATCAAGAAGGAGGCTGTCAGCAGCGAGAGCGGAACGCGCGGGCTCAACCCTTGCCACTTGCCTCGTCGATGGAAGATGCGGACCACGATCATCGCAAGAGTGAAGGCGGCAGCGAGCGCGGTGCCGACGTAGGCATACCCGATGGCCAACTCCGTAGGAGTACCCACGTCGATGCCGACCTCGGCCGGCCCCACGCTAAAGGCGCCCCAAAAGCCGGCCTGTAGGCACCAGTAGAGGAACCCGACGGCGGCTGCGACGAGCCCGGCCTCGACAACCGACTGCCAGGAGATGCCGGCCGTTAAAGTACCTTGATCAGCATCGATGTCTGACATTCGTCGAAAAGTAGCAGGGTCTTCGGGGTGCCACCAGAGCCCGGCGGTAGCCGTATTGGGCCGTAGCCACCCCCTTGGTGACTCGAAAGGCCCACCCGTGGCTACGCCGGGTTGAAGCAGAAGGTGGAACGGCAAGCCGGGCCCGACGTCTTGGTGAACAGGGCCGTCGAGCCCGGTACGGCCGCCACCCTACGAGCCAGGTAGACAGCTGGAGACAGCTATACCGACGCGTAGACCTACCGGCAGGGTCGTTGCTGTGGTCAATCGGACTGACGCCTCGCCTTGCCTTGGTCCCGGACGCGGAGGAATACCGAACCTCCCTGGTAGCACCGGTTCCCCGGCAGCGACGCAGCTCTTTGTCGCCTCGTCGGTGCGGACTGGTCCGCCGGCAGGGGCCCCACAGTCGCACCTCGGCTACAGAGAGCTTGCTTGCGGCTACGGAGAAGTCCGACCGACGAGGGATCGGCCACCCGGCCCAACTCATTCAGACCGTTGGAATATCCACACTGCCCCGGCAAACTTATGCTGCGATTTGGCCGATCGCTCTGCAAAGATACTGATTTAGGCTGTGGGTTCACTCATGTCGAGAGCGACGCGATGTAAAGGATGTGGGCTGCAAGCTGCTGCGTCTCATCCTCATGCGCCGGCCGATCATCTCGGCTGGAAGCCTTCAGATCCGGAAATCGGCGGCGGATTTCGGCGGTAAGCTCCTGCAGTGGAACCCAGGCGGGAATTTCTTCAACATGCACCCCGATGCTGACGGTCCGACTAAAGTCATCCCGATCCAACTGTTCGGAGTATTGAGCTAGGCCGACGATGATCGGTTCAAGCAGCTCAGGACGATCGGCAAGTGCCGCGGCAACGCGATCCCGTACCTCGTCATCGGTCTGAATGGACGCAGTCCATCCCAGTAACGGGCGAATATGGAATCGGTTAGTGGACCAGGCCTCGGCCTCGGTCCAGTCGGCAGTCGTCAGCAGGTGCGTAGCTTGGTCTCGCGATTTTGCTTCTAGTTCGGCGCGCTGAGCCTCTCTTGCGACGAACATCAGTGCACGGGCAAGGTGCACAGCGACAGCCAGCGGCTGTCGTGTGGATGCTTCGTCAATCAGTTTCTCGAAGGTAGCGTCGTCCGCGTTTCGTGCGACCTTGGCCGTTAATCTGGCTGTTGCGCCTAGCTCAACGGTGAGGAACGACATTAACGGAGGAAAGTTGAGGGCGAATCGGGCGGCCTCAACCAGTTCCGCGTAAAGGGTGGGGTCGAATGCGCGCGTATCCACCCGCGCCCAGGGGCGGGCGCGATCTAGGAGTTCTGAATGTTCGCGTGCCAAACGTGCCGTTTCAGTCTCAGTGGGTTGAGGGGAGGGTGCTGCCGGCTCCGGAGGTTGGTCGGCTGGCTGGCCCCTCCATGTTGCACTCAGGGCCGTAGAGCTGCGCAGCAGCTCCGCAATCGCTTCGCCAAGGATGTCGTCGTCTTCCTCGGGCGGACGTCCCGGCCATCGACCAGACGCCCGGAGGACCACTCCTGCAATGCTCTCCACCCAGTCACACCATGGTCGGGTTGCCGGAGCCGCGGCGCGGACCGCGTGCAGCTCGGCCACGAGCGTCGCAACCAGGGGTAGCAGCGCCTCTTCCGATTGCCTGAGGGCCAGCTCGAGGTTCTGAGCGAACGGCACCGTCTCGACGTGCGATGGCTCAGCCGGAGGCAGGAGGTCACCTGTCTCAGCGTCCCAGCCGCGGGGGATGCTGCGCTGAACACCAATCCTCATGACGTTCCACGAAGCTGCGGCTTCACGGGGCACCCGCCGCTGCTGGCGAGCAGACTCGACGAGGTGCCCCGCCGCTCGTGCCGCACCCGTCACGCTGGATGCCGCTGCGATGGCGATCCCATAGTCATCTGGCTGGAACGACGCCTCGATGACCTGCGCAGCCTCGTCGTCGGTCAGCGGCCACGCCTTCTGCACCTTGAAGTGCTCAGCGACCTGGTCCCGCTTCCACTCGCGAAGAAGGTCGACCGGGTAGTGCTCCGGCGTAACGTCGATCTCGCGAGCGTGTTCCAGGCACATCGGCATGAGGTTCGACGAGCTGCGGTTTTCCGCCTCGCTCATCATTGGATCCCAACGCGGACCGCCTTCACTGCGTGCGCAGATATGGGCCACGTGGCTGTTGAGAAGCGTCTCACCAGTGTCGTTGTTCATCGTGTACAGCGGCCGACCACAGTCGGGTTTGCCGCACCGGAACGCGGTTCCGTAGAGCTCTCGCACGGTCGCAAGGTCAGGTTTCCTGTGCGAGATGGGCTTGGTCTTCTGCGAAGCGCTCTCCGTCACCGGGCCATTGTCCTACCGCTAGCCGAGCGCCGGTGAGGGGAGGCGTCCCCCAGCACCAGTCAGCCTTCGCTTGCACCGCCGCCGGCGGCGGCTTCGAGCTGAGGGGCGGGGAGCTGTCGGGGCAGAATCTCCTTTGGGGCCGCTTCGGGGAACACCTCCACCGGCACGGTCCATGGCTCGAATCCGGCTTTCCTGCACCGTAGTAGGAGGCGGATGGGTTGACCCTCGTACTCCTTGGCCCATGAGTCCGTCGTGGCGTGTGTGCTCCAATGCGGCGGGTCCTGCGGGTCCATCGCGAACTTCATGCCCTCGCCTAGCGGCAGCGCGAAGGTCGCTACCGAGCGCCCGTTGCTCGATGCCCCATCGATGCCGGGACGGAACCTAAAGGGTCCCCACACGTGGTTGGCGATCTCCTCGTCAGTGCGGGCGCCGCCGAGACCGGACCCTCGGCGTTCATGGAAGTCGTCGCGCACGATCATGTCGATGGCGTCGAGGCCGTCAAGCATCAGGGGTCCAGCAAGCTCCACGCGGAGAATGCCGTACGTAGCCGTCTGCCGCTGGAACTCGATTTCGAACTGCGGAATCCGGTCCGCCCACTCTCGGCGAGCTTCAATCTCAGTCAGCTTGTCGGCGGACGTTGCCGCGTTTCGTGACGCCTGGTAGGTGAACCATGCGATGAATCCGACTGGTATTGCGATGACCGCGCTGGCGACCTGACCGACCGCGCTGGCGAATTCCACCATATCCACGAGGGTCAGGTTAGGCCCTTCGCGCATACAGACCAGGGTGCGGCACGCGGGCAGGGACATCTAGTGGGCTTCCGGGTCGCGCGAACGGCATGCCGCGCCTTCCGCGGTACCGAGCTAGCCGATTGCGTCACAGCTCGGATCTGGTAGATGCGCCCTGGCAAACAGTTCGCCGACGACCGCCACGCCCTCGGCGGTGAGGTCGCCCATGGGCCATGTTGACAGGTGGGGGACAGCTTCACGGACGTGTAGTCCTACCGGCAGGGTCGTAGCTGTGGTTGCGGGGACGACACCTCGCATCGCCTTGCTCCCCGAGGCGGAGGAATACCGGACCTCCCAGCAGCATCGGCTCTACTCAGCGACGCAGCCCCTTGTGGCCTCGTGGAAGGCGGAGCTGGTCCGTATGGCAGCGATCCCCGCAGTGACACTTTGGCTACAGAAAGCTTCCTGCGGCTACAGCGAGCCCGAACCGGCGAGAGGTCGGCCTCGCAGCCCGACTCATTCAGAACGTTGGAATACCCGCACTTCCCCGGCAAACCAGCAACAGTTCCTGTTTCTGCATTGCCGAGCTTAGTGCGCCGCGCCGGAGGCCGAGCGATCACATATGCCACGCTTAAGAACTCCGCGCCGCTGATCTTTAGCCGATCACGATTACGGTATAAGCGCCATCGGGTAGAGATCCGGCTCCTCGGTTGTCAAAATGGATCTCAATCCGGTCGGGCTTTGGGCTGTAGCTTACTTCAAGGCTCTCGCCGTCTGGGTAAAGAAATTTCACGACGACATCTTTGTCGGGCTCCACCGGATTGGGAATGCTGAGCTTCCTGTCCCCGGAAACAGGGATATCCTCTCTCATGAAGTGTGCCACATACATTCCAAAACTTTTCTTCTTCGTAAATTCAATGTCGCTGCTCACGTACAGCAGTATGCCGTACCGAGCGGTCCCCGTGGGTTTAATCGCGAAAGTCGCACCCGCAGCGGTTATATTTTGTAGCCGTTCAGGAGCCAGCGCTCACCGTCAGATTTCCCGTCGGGCGCGAGGCTGAGCGGCGAGGTGTCCCGTCTCCGGACGCGGCCGAGGCGCGGCGCCTGACCTGTCGGTGACCGATCCTCCTCCTAACACGGAACGCGGCGTGGTTCAGGCTTCATCCTTTGGCCGGTGAAGGCGTGGGTGCAACTCGCCGATAAACTCCGCGCCTTCGGCGTCGAGTTCGGCACGACGGCGGCGATAGGCGAGGTACTGAACGCCGGTTAGCGCAAGACCGAGTCCTGAAACCACGGCGATCGCAATCACAAGCCCCCACACCATGACGGCCAGCGTACGGTTGCTGACGGCCAGTTGGGCGAGAAGGACGACGGCGATAAATGCGGCACTCAGTACCGAGATGATCGCCCCGGTAGCGAAGTAAAGTGCCTGCTTCTTCAACCGATCCCTTATGTGGGCGGTGTGATCGGCGCGGTAGATACGGAACACCCGATCATTATGCCGGGTCACGGGGGTAAACCGCGTGCCCCGGGATTCTATTATTGCGTGCGTTTTCTGGGACGGTGTCAGGTTTGCAGATGGGGGCTTGACCGCGTATCCGAATGGAGTGGGAATCGCGGGCGTCCGACCATGAATCGATCATGGCACTAGGGAGATGATCATGACCCAACCTGCCGTTCAAGATCCACATCCGTTGACGGGCGCGCTGGCTGCCATCCGAGATGCGGTCACGTGGTGTCGTCCGCTGCTTGCCAAAGGCGATCCTGCTTTGTTCGCGGCGATGCTCGATACCGCCGCCGTCACCAATGAGATTACCGTGGTTCTGCTGCATGAGGTAACGCCGCCACCTGTCGACGAGGAGACGGACGTCGGGGAAGCGCTGGAACGCGCGAGTGAGCTGGCGGAGGATGCTCGCCGTCACCTCGTGATAGGGATGCAGATGATGGCCGGTGCTCAGGGCATCATCGCCAAGGTGGCCGAATGTAGATAGCTCGAATTCGTTTGCTGGCCCGATGCTCCGGTCGAACGCCGGAATCGGGCCAGCAACGCCTTCGAGATTACGTCTGGCTTCTAACGCTCTTGCAGTTGCTGCACCAGGTTGATGGTGTCTTCGTGGGGCTCGGCGTCCAGGTCAGCGAGTTTCTTGGTCAGGGCGCGCAGTAGGGTGCGGATGCCGTCGGGATCGGCGAGCGCGTGGCGCGCATACATGGCTTTGATGTAGAGCGCCTCGTTGTAAGGATCTAGGACAATAGCCTTGTCAAGCAGGTCGGATGCGGCCCGCGGGTCGATCTCGAGTAAGTCTTCAGCCAGTAGCAGGTGGGCTTCGGTACCCCACCGTCGTACCGCCTCGCGGTGCGGTTGGATCCACTCGTAGTCGTGGCCTTCTGCGAGGGGTGCGGTGTAGATGTCGCAAGCGGCGGTCAGTAGTTCTCGGCGTCGAGGTTGGGTGGCGATCGTTGCGCTTCGCATGAGGTCGCGCAGGGTCCACACGTCGACCTCGACGGTGTCGGGGTCGAGTCGGTATTTGCCGTTGGTTTTGATGACGTAGGCGTTCTTGGCCTCGGCGGTGCCGGCGCGGCTGAGGACGTGGCGCAGGTTTGAGGCGTTGGTGTGTACGCGTTGGTCGGATTGGCTGATACGGGCGTCGGGCTCGAGGTATTCGCCGATCCCGCGGGTGCTGGCGCCGTCGGGATGAACGGCGAGGTACACCGCGAGTTCGAGGGCTTTGGCCCGTAGCGGCCGGCCTTCCGCGGTGATGTCCTCGATCTGTGGCTTGCCTAGCACGGCGAGCCGAGCGCGTTTCACCGCTCCGGGTGTGGATGGTGTGGTGTCGGTTGCGGCGCTGTCGACACGGCTGACCTCTAGCGGTATCGATGCGGCTTGCTTGGCGGGTTCGGCTGTGTTGGCTGGAGGCTGAGTCGTCGGTCGGCTGGCGGGTGCGGCTTCTCCTGTTTGTGCCTCGCGCGCGGTGACGAGGAAGTCGCGGGTCGCTGAGATGTCGAGGACTGCGAGTCGCCTGTCGGTGTCCGCCTTCTCGGTTTGGAGTTGGGCATTGCCGTCGTCGTCGACGGAGAGCGCTGTGGCATGGGCCCAGTGGCCGAGGACGAGGGTGGTGATGTCCATACCTTGGGTGAGGCCAAACGTGACGCGGGCTCGGTTGCTCCCGGCGGCTTGTTCGGCTCGCGTGATCAGCAGTAGCGGTGGCAAGGCTTGTTCGCTTGGTGCGGCCTCGTGCAGGGTGTCGACGTCGGTCAGGCCGTGTTCGTCGAGGATGCGAGCTCGTCGAAGCAGGTGCGTGTCGAGTAGCGCGAGTGCCTGTTCGAGGTCGTCGGTGATGTTCAGGCGGGGCCACCGGCCGATCGGCGCGTTGCCGATGAGTGCCACGAGGGTCGGTCGGTCGACGATGACCTCTGTGTGCTGGGCAGGGTCGGTTGGTGTGCCGGTGGTGAGCGCGGTGATGATCAGCCCGCGTGCGGCGGCGTCAGCGCCGGAGCCGATGAGGCTGACTGCGCCGGGTGGCAGTGGCCGTATCGGGCTTGGCTCGGCCGGAGCCGCTGCGATTGCGTGCCGGGTGTGCCGTTGAGCGGCGACAACGGAGGCGGGTAGCTCGTGAAGTTCCTCGTCGGTGCCCGGCTGGTAGCGACGACGACGCTGGAGCCAGACCAGGGCGGCGGTCGCCGCGATTGCAGTGGCCAGCGCCCAGGGAATGACGTTCCCGTCAGGCAGAACGAGGTCCTGGCCGGCAGTCTCGCGCCGGCCCGCGTCCTCAGCTGAATCATGCGTCTGTGCTGCTGGGCTGGTCGAGCTGTCAGCCTGGGGGCTCGCCGTTGTCGGGGTCGGACGGGGAATTGGTCGTTCGTCAGGTCCGGGCCGGTCTTGGTCGCGCGGTGAGGCCGGTTCGGGCCGAGGCCGGGGGACGCGTTGGGGTGTGGCGTCGGGCGGTGGAATGGCGTCTGCGGGCAGTCGTAGGGTCCAGCCGGGGTAGATCAGGTTGCAGTCGGTCAGTTTCTGGTCGTCAGCGACGTGGTGGTGTTTGTTGAGGGAGCAGATTTCAGGCCATCGGTCCGGATCGCCGAGCCGTGGAGTGCCCCGAAGTTTCCGGACAGGGGATCTAATATGATCTCGGTCTGGAATGGAGATGTGCATGGCACGGCAGAAGCGGACTTATTCGCAGGAGTACCGCGATGAGGCGGTGAAGATGGTGATCGAGACGTCACGTCCGATCGCGGTCGTCGCGCGGGAACTTGGATTGCTGGACGGCACTCTCGGTAATTGGGTCAGCGCGTACAGGAAGAGTCACCCCGTGGAAGAACAGCCCCTGGCCGTGCAGGATCAGGCGCGGTTGAAGGAACTCGAACGTGAGAACCGGGAGTTGCGGCTGCAGAATGAGTTCCTGAAAAAAGCCGCGGCCTTCTTCGCCCAGGATCATCGGTAAGCGACGTCTACGAGCTTATCGATGCCGAGAAGGCTGCGTTTCCCATCGTGATGATGTGTGCTGAATTGGAGGTGTCCCGGTCGGGCTACTACGAGTGGCGCGACCGTCCGGAGTCGGCGACCGCGGCACGTCGTGGTGTCCTGCTGGCCGCGATCACGGCGATCTTCCACCGCCATCAGGGCCGCTACGGCCACCGGCGGGTCCATGAGGTCCTGCGACGTCAGGGTCGGCGGTGCAGTGTGGAACTGGTCCGTCAGTTGATGGCCCAGGCCGGCCTGCGGGCCGCCCAACCGCGCAAGTGGCAGGTCACGACCCGCCCGGACAAACAGGCCGCGGCCCGCGTGCCGGATCTGGTTCGCAGGGACTTCACCGCGGACGTCGCCGGCGCCAAGCTGGTCGCGGACATCACGTACGTGCACACGTGGCAGGGCTGGATGTACCTGGCGACGGTGATCGATTGCTACTCGAAGGCTGTCGTCGGGTGGGCGGTCGCGGACCACATGCGGACCGAGTTGGTCATCGACGCTATCGAGATGGCGGCCCGCAACGTCCGCATACCGAAAGGTGCGATCTTCCATTCTGATCGCGGCAGTCAATACATGTCGCACGAATATCGCCGGAAGCTGAAGAAACTGGGTCTGCGGTCCTCGGTCGGCCGGACGGGTGTTTGCTGGGATAATGCCCTGGCGGAATCGTTCAACGCCAGCCTGAAGAATGAGATGGTCAACCGGACGGCCTTCCCGACGAAAGCTCACGCCCGAGACGCCATTGTGCGTTACGTCGAACTGTACTACAATCGCCAAAGGATCCACTCGGCGCTCGGTTACAAGACGCCGTTCGAGGTTCTCAGTGGACGCACGGACGACACATTAGCGGCGTAAAAACACGCTAAAAGAACTGTCCGGAAAACGCGCGGCATTCCACCACGTCTTGGAGATTTTGGACAGGGTGTCGCCCCGGCGGACTTGGTGGTCGTATCGGGCCTTCCCGACGGCGACGGTGAACGGGCCGCTTCGGTTGCCTGCCATCTCCGGATCGCCGGTGGACCTCAGGTCCGATGCTGGTGTTGTGGTTGCCGTAAGGGGCTGGTTCGTCGAGGCTTCGTCTCCGGTGGTCGGAGCCGATGCGGCGTGAGCCGCTGGAGCTGCGAAGGCTGCGGTGACGGGCGCGGTGACGACCGCGACGGCCGCGGTGCCGCCGAGCCCGGCGACCAGGCGGTGTAGCGGCATCGGTAGATGCCAGCGCGGAAGTCGACGTCCGCGGAGTACGCCGAGGATGCTGCCGGTTAGCAGCGTCGCGACCACAGCCCACGCCAGCCAGCCCGCCCAGATGAGCAGGACTCGTAGTCCGGCGGTGGCTGGCGCGTCCGAGGATGCGGTCAGAGGGCTGGTGGACCACCACGAGGACCAGACGGTCGTGGGGTTGCCGAAGGCTGTCCAGAGCAGCCACGGTGGCCCGCAGAGAAGGATGACGGATGAGAGCGCTGTCCGAAGAAGCTGTGTCGGCCGTTGCCGTGCGTGTGGTCGTGGTGGCTCTGGCGCGGCCCAGAGGGAGGGCTGCCGGGCCAACCGTGCGGCGCGTCGGCGGGCTTCCTCCGAGATGTGCTCGTCTTCCATCGGTTCGATTCCCCCGAGGATCGGCTGAAACCATCCTCGATACCGGCCGGCGATCACAATCGGCTACGTCGCAGCATCGATATTTCACGATGCGAAGATCTTGCCCGGCCAGACGTAAATCGGGCCGTGTTAGCGGTTGAGGCGCGGCACACTTCCCGCCATGGCCACGGCGGATCTTCATCTGAGCGTCTATGTCGGAGCGCTGTGGACGGCGGCGGTCGCCACGGCTGGTGGCCGGACCTGGGCGGTGACCTTCGATGGTCAGGCTCGCTTGCCAAGCGGGGTCTGGACCGATCCGCACACCGGCAGCGTCACCGTTGGCGTAGGGGGTCTCACCGCCAGTACTGCGCATCCTGACGAGTATCTCGCCGATCCGGCCGGCACCCTGCGAACCACAGCCGCTGAGGCTGACCCGCGGCCCGCAGGCGCGGTTTCGGCTCTGCTCGCGCACGTGGCGAACGCCGCGTCCATGCAGGCGAATACCGCCGTGGCGACCTTGACCGTGACGACGCTCGAGCCGTGGGGGCCGAGGTCGAGGCAACGTCTCGTTCAGGCGGCCGCTGCCGCCGGGCTGCCCGAACCGGCCATCGTCACCGCTGCGGCTGCCGCAGCGGCGATGGCGGCCACCAACGAAGCAGCGGGCGGGTTCCTGCTCGTCTGCACGGTCGGCGAAGACTACCCACAGCTCACGGTGCTGGACACCGCCAACCAGTACACCCAGCTTGCCGCTGTTCCCGTCCGAGATTCCAACGCTCCTGGGATCACCCACGCCTTGGCCGACTCAATTCGGCGACGCTCTCGCGGTACGGAAGAGCTGTCGGGCGGGCTGGAGTGGCGGGCTGCTCGCGAAATTGATCGAGCTCGTACCGCGTTGCTCGGCACTACGCGAACCCCGGTGCTGTTGCCCGGCCATACCGAGCCGGTCGTCATCGACGAGGCCGATCTCGACAAGGCTGCCCGGCCCCACCTCGATCAACTCGAATCGGGGCTGGCCCAGGCGCTCGCCGATGCCGACATCAGCCAACCGGATGTCGCAGCGACCGTGCTCGTCGCGTACGACGCCACGGCCACGGCAGCCCAAGGTGCACTCGCCGACGCAGGTTTCGCGCCGAGTGTGACCCTCACGCAGCCGGACCAAGTCGCGACGGGCGCGGCGAGGCTCGTCGGAACGACCCACGCGGACCAGGCACCGACAGCCGCCACGACCCGGCTGCCACGGACCCGGCTGACCATCGGCAGCCTGACCGCAGTCGCGGTGCTCGCTGCCGTCTCGGTGCTATTGCTCCTTCAGACGGTCAACGCGGCAGACATCTACACCATCTCGGCCAGCGTCGTCGGGGTGCGCCTGCCGATCACCAATCTCGCCCTCGCAGCCGCCATCGCTGCAACCGCAGCCACCACAGCAGCCCAGCTCGCGCCCACGACCTGGCTCTCCCCGCAAGGCATGAGCGATCCCGCGTCTACCGGCTATCTGCTGCGCCGCTCGTACCTCGCCGCAGCAGCAGCCGGCCTCGCCCTCGCCGGGCTCTGGGGCATCGGTACCGGTGTCGGCGTTGGCTGGACCGACCCGCAGTATCTGCGCTGGGCGCTGACTGCCGCCACGCCGATCGCGATCGGCGCGGTCGTCGTCGCCGTCGTCTCCCCGAGGATCCCCGCTACGGGGCTCGGCGAATGGCTACCGCGGATGCGCCCGCCGATCTGGCCCATCGCCGCGGCCGCCGCCGGCGCGTACCTCGTCCGCGCCGCCTACACCCTGACCTTTCCCTCCGACGTCATCGGATTCCCGGGCCTCACCGCAGCGGTCGGCGCCGCGCTACTCGGCCTCGCCACGGCCGCCACCGTCACCCATCACCTGAGCATTCGCATCGCACTCAGCCTCGTCCTGATTCCCGGCTACACCTTCGTCGTCACGGTGAACACCATCGGCTACCTGGTCGCGACCTATGTGGTAGCACTCGTCTGGTGGCACCTCGCCGCGACCGCCCACACGGTCCACGAGGCCCTCCCCGACAACCCATTCACCCGCTGGCTCGCTCGCACTTGAACCGTTCAGCGAGCAGAACAACTGCCGCAGGAACGCCCGCCGAGAAACTCGGCGGGCGTTGCTGTGCCTGTCGAAAGGAGTTTCACGATGACGAACTCGACCGAAACACACCGTCGCAACCCGCCCGGGTCGCGAAGCCGTCGGGCCGCCTATGGCTGAACAAGCGACTCGTCCGAACGGCCCCAACAAACGACAGCCTCGCAAGCGAACACCCACCATCCGCGTGCTTGCGCCCGAGATAACTCCCATGAACACCGACGACTACGAACAAGCCGTCACCGCGCTCGCTGCACTGATCGCCATCTGGTGGCACGACCACCAATCCGACCTCGACACCTGACCGCCTTAACCCGGCCGAGCCCGGCGCTGAACGCTCTCACTGACAGAGCGTCCGGCGCCGGGCTTTTCCATTTCCTGGACCGCATACGCGGCTTGACCAGCAACGCGGATGGACTGACGATCGATCCGACCCGTAAATGATCTTGAGGTGATGATCATGGCAAAACGAACCCGCACACCCCACCGCGTCCGGCAGATCATCGACGACACCCACCGCCGGATCGCGATCTACCTGCGCCGCTCCACCGACGAGGACCACCAGCCGTTCAGCCTCGAAGCCCAGGAAACCAAACTTCGCGCCTTCGTCGAGTCCCAACCCGGCGACTGGGAGATCGTCGCCGTCTACTCCGACGACGCCTCCGGCGCCAGCACCGACCGCCCTCAGCTCCAAAAGGCCCTCCGAGCCGCCCGGGCCGGACTGTTCGACACCCTGCTGGTCTACCGCGTCGACCGATTCTCCCGCAGCCTGCGCGACCTGACCGGCCTGCTCGACGAGCTCTCTGACGCCGACGTCGTGTTCCGGTCGGCGACCGAGCCGTTCGACACCGCCACCCCCGTCGGCCGGATGCTCGTCCAAATGCTCGGCGTGTTCGCCGAGTTCGAGCGCGAAACCATCATCGACCGCGTCATCGCCGGAATGGAACGCAAAGCCGCCAAAGGGCTCTGGACCGGCGGTCCGCGCCCATTCGGCTACAACATCGACCGCAACCTCGACAAACTCGTTCCTAATACAACCGAGGCAGCCACCGTCCGCACCATCTTCGACCTCTACGCCATCGACCGACTCGGCACCAAGACGATCGCCGGTCGCCTCAACGATCAAGGGCTGCGCACCCGGCTCGGCAAACCCTGGTCACAGCACACCGTCGAAATGACCATCACCAACCGGATCTACCTCGGCGAGAAGACCTTCCGCGACATCGTCGTCCCCAACGCCCACGAACCGATCATCGCCCCGGACCAGTTCGACCGCGCCCAGAGCATCCTCGCCAGACGCTCCGCCCACATCGGCCAGCGAGCCGCCAACCCCTCCGCCTACACCCTCACCGGCCTGATCCGCTGCCCGCAATGCGGGCGCGGCTACATCGGCACCGCAGCCAAAGGCCGCCACAAGACCTACCGGTACTACACCTGCTGGAGCAGAGCCCGCTACGGCAACAAAGCCGGCTGCGACATCCACCGCTTCAACGCCGACGAACTAGAAGCCGCGATCGGCGACGCCCTGCTCGACTTCTTCACCACCGGCCACCAGCTGATCACCGACGCAATCACCCGCTTCCAGCAGACCCACGCCGCCTCAACCGGCACCAAACGCGAACAACTTGCCACCGTCAAGAAAGAACTCCGCGACAACGCCACCGCCGTCGACCGCTACCTCACCGCGTTCGAGCGCGGCACCCTCAACGACGACGCACCCGAAATCCGCGTCCGGCTGGACGCCCTGAAGAGCCAGGCCAAAGCACTACGCGCCCGCAAAGCCGAACTCGAGCTCGAACTCGACCAAGCACCCCAGCCACTTGGCCCGGCCGACCTCGCTGAGATCCGCACCGAGATCCAGCACACCCTCACGAGTGACAATCACATGCTCCGCAAGAGCCTCTTCGAGGCCCTGATCCAGGAAGTCACGATCATCGCGGACGACGCCGTCCGGCCCGTCTTCAAACTCCCGCTAGCCGGAAACGGCGAAGGGCCAGCCCCTGAGGGGCTGACCCTGACCGATTGTGACCCGAACCAGATGGTTCGCGCACTGCCATCGGTGGTGGGCGATACTGGGATCGAACCAGTGACCTCTTCCGTGTCAAGGAAGCGCGCTCCCGCTGCGCCAATCGCCCTTCGGGTGTTGCACAGTCTTGCCGAGGTGGAGACGGGATTTGAACCCGTGTAGACGGCTTTGCAGGCCGTTGCCTCGCCTCTCGGCCACTCCACCGAGCTGGACCCACACGTGATCCTGTGAAGGCCTTCTCCGAGCGGACGACGGGATTCGAACCCGCGACCCTCACCTTGGCAAGGTGATGCGCTACCAGCTGCGCTACGTCCGCGTGTCGCCCGGCTTCCCCGGCGACGGAAGAAACATTAGCGGGTCACCAGGGGCCTTGCCAAACCGGGGTACCCCGGCGCGTCGCGATGAGGGGTTCACCAGGGGGTCGCCGGTTATCCACAGGCTCGAAATCTGGCGGGCGGGCGACGGGCCTCGCGGTGTTGGATGAGGCCATGGAGTTCCGACAGATCAGCGCGGCGGAGCGTACGGGGACCATGTTTCCGCTTCAGAGTTATGCGTTCGTGGCTTCTCCCTGGCCGGAGGAGGAAGAGGCGCACTACCGGCGCCGGATGAAGTATTTCGAGACCTCCATCTCGATCGTGGCCGAGGAGGGTGGGGAGGCGCTGGCCTGCGGGGCTGCGCTTCGCATGCGGCAGAACGTGCGGGGCAAGGTGCACGACATGGCCGGCGTCGCGTCGGTGGCCTCGCATCCCTCGGCGCGGCGGCGGGGGTTGGTGCGTGGGGTGCTCGAGCGGCTGTTGCGGCAGGCGCGCGACGAGGGGCACACCGTCAGCGCGCTCTATCCGTTCCGGCCCTCGTTCTACGCCCGGTTCGGGTTCGTGGGGACGCCCCGGCACCGGATTGCCACGTTTGCTCCCGAAGGCCTGTCTCACCTGGTTCGGGCCGAGCTGCCGGGTGAGGTCGAGCGGCTGTCGATGCGGGACGGGTTTGCCGAGTGGCAGGGGCTGCAACAGCGGATTCTCGGCGAGCGGCACGGGTTCGCGGTGTTCGACGAGACGCGGGCGGCCGAATTCCGGGAGGACAAGCGGTGGATGGCGATCGCCCGCGTCGACGGCGAGGTGGTCGGGGCGGTCGACTACCGGGTGGCGGCGTACGGCGGGGATCTTTACGGGTCTGACCTGCTGACCACGGGGGCGCTGGGGCGGGCGCTGCTGCTGCAGTTCTTCAGCCGGCACGTCGATCAGGTGGCGCGGGTCCACGTTCGGGTGAGTGCCGACGAGGTGCCCGAGCTGTGGGGCACGGATCTTGCGGTGACGACGGAGGGCAAGGTCAACCTCCCGTCGCACGGCGGGGCGATGGTGCGGGTGCTCGACATGCCGGCGCTGACCGGGAGCGCGGCCGGGGCCGGGGACGTGACGATCGAGATTCCCGACGACCCGTACGTGGGTGGAGTGTGGCGGCTCGTCGGTGAGGGTGGCCGGCTGAGCGTGACCAAGGGCACGGCGGCTCCGGCGGCGACGCTGTCGGTGGGCGGGTTCAGTGGCCTGCTGTGGGGCGTGCTCGACCCGGTCGAGGTGGTGCTCCGGGGGCTGGGTCAGGTCGACGCCTCGGCCATCGCGCCGCTGGCGAGTCTGTTCCCGCGTCAGATGCCCTACATCTGCGCCGACTTCTAGCGCTGGCGAGGGGGATAATCACGGGATGAAAGACAGCTCGATCTTGTCGTACAAGTCCGAGGGCTCCGTCCTGAGCGTCTATTCGAAAGGGTCGGTGCTGTCGATCGGGTCCACCGGGTCGGCGCTGTCCATCGGGTCGATCGGGTCCTTCGGGTCGATCGCCTCGATCGGGTCGTGGCTGTCGATCGGGTCGATCCTGTCGGCGGTCTCGATCGGCTCGGTGATGGCTTGGCGCGCCCGCAAGGCAATCCTGTCCCGCGGCCCCGAGTGACCACGCCCGCGAGAGTTGAACTCTCGCGGGCGTAGCGCGGGCGTAGCGCGGGCGTAGCGCGGGCGTAGCGCGGCTTCAGTGGAGGGGGACGTCGAGGTAGGAGCCGCCGGTGATGGTCACCTTGGCGTTGGACGGGTTGGCGTCGTAGTAGAGCGGGTCGACCGTGTCGATCACGACGGTCAGCGAGTGGCCGGCCGGGACGTCGTAGGCGGCCGCGGAGAGTGCCAGGTCGACCGACCCGGTGCCGGCCCAGGTCACCGGGTTGTGGGTGATCAGCCGGGCCGTGCCCAGGGCGTCCAGGTCGTAGAGGTAGACGACGGCGGAGCCTGCGGACGGGGTCACGTTGAGGTGGACGCGGGGGATGCCGCGGATCTTCAGCGGGGTGCTCGGGCGGGCGGCGGCCCAGACGCCGGCGCGGCTGCGGTCGACGGTGGGGAGCCAGATCGAGGGGCGCTGGTTGGTGAAGGCGGCGACGCCGTTGGTCAGCAGGACCAGGCCGCCGCCGGCGATGGTGTCCCGGTCGGTGGGCAGGGCCTTGGTCCAGCCGGTGCTGGGTTCACCGCCGAGCAGGCCGGTGCCGTCCAGGGTGCGGATGCGGCCCAGTCCGTAGCGGGTCGTCGCCGTGCTCATCGACGACCAGTCGGCGTACGACTCGGTGGCCGCGTTGTCGGGCTTCACCAGGACGGGCGGGGTGCCGGGGGTCGCCGCGCCGGCCAGGTGCTGGTCGAACCAGGACCGTACGCTCGTCCAGACGTCGTTCTCGAAGCCGAAGACGCCGCCCAGCTCGGCGATCGCATGGTCGCCGGGGCGCAGTTCGAGGCGCTTCGGCCCACTCAGCTGACGGTAGAAGTCGACCAGCGGGTTGGGCGGGAAGAACGAGTCGCCCCACGCGTTCGCGATCAGCACGGCGGGCGCGTTGGCGTTGAGCTGCGGCAGGTAGGTGGCGGGTGAACGGACCCGCGCCCACGCCATCACCTCGGCCACGTTGCGGTCGGCCTTGAAGTCGGCCAGTGTCCCGCTCAGCTCCGGGCCGGGGTTGCCCAGCAGGGACGCGGCGAGTTCGAGCAGGCCGGCCGACTGGCGGTGCCGGGTGGAGTCGCCGTACAGCGAATACACCAGGTCGGTCCAGCCGCTCATCATGGCGACGACGCGGATGCGCTTGTCGAACGCCGCACCGAGCAGGCTGATCCCGGCGCCGTACGAGATGCCGGCCGTGCCGATGCGGGACGGGTCGGCCGCGGTGTTCGCGATCGCCCAGTCGATCACCTTGGACAGGTCGGCCATGTCGAGCGGGCCGGCCGTGTTGATCTCGCCGCCCGAGGCCCACCAGCCGCGCGGCGTGTACGAGACGACGACGTAGCCACCCTCGGCCAACTTGCGGGCCTGGGCCAGGTATTCGAGGTCGTTGAGACCCCAGCTCGCGGGCAGGATCACGGTGGGGTAGCTGCCGGCGGCCGAGGGGGCGATCACGTTGGCCTTGAGCACCACGCCGGCCCCGGCGATATCGACAAATTTGTACCCGGTGGTGGCGACGGCCGCGACAGAGCCGACGGCGGCGGTGTCGGGCGCGGCGAGGGCGGGTGCCGACGAGAGACCGACCATCGACAACGCCAGGATGATGCTGGGCAGGACCTTATGACGTAGCTCCATGCGCACTCCTCGGGCAAGCAAGGACGAAGCCCGAGGGAGGTGGACAAAACTCGGGGCTCGCGGTGGGAGGGCTGGAGCGCTCCAGTTCCCGCAGCGTAGGAGCCGGTTCCGAGAAATTGAACTTCATGACATTATCGTTACTTGTCAGTAACGTAGGTCACTTCGAGGGCCCTCACCGGCTCGAGGGGAGCGGGCCGATGATGTACGGGGTTCAGACGCCACGGCGCCGTGATGCACTGCGCAACCGGGTGGCGATCGTCGAGGCCGCCTGCGATCTGATGACCAGCGGGCGCGACGCCGTGGGCATGCCCGAGATCGCGCGGCGTGCGGGCGTCGGCCAGGCGACCCTCTATCGGCATTTCCCCGACCGGTACGCCCTGACGGTCGCGGTCATCGCCTGTCAGGTCGAGCGGCTCGAGGCTTGTGTCGCCGCGAGCCGCCAGCATCCGGCGGCGTTCCGTCCGATCCTGGACGCGGTGCTGCACGCCCAGATCACCATGCGTCCGCTGGTCAGCCTGGCCCGGCGGCTCGAACCGGCCGTTCAGGGCCGTTACCTGCGCCGGATCGTCGCGCTCCTCTCCGAGCCGCTGCACCGGGCGCAGGAGCAGGGCTTCGTGCGGGGCGACCTGCGCCCGAGCGACCTGGTGCTGATCTTCACCATGGTCGAGGGCATCCTGGCCGGCACGATCGACGGCGTGACCGGCGAGGCCGAGGTGCAGGCCGCCGCCGACCGCACCATCGACCTGGCCCTGGACGGCGTCTTCCGCGCGGCCTGACCCCCGACGAAGCGGGAGCCACGCGAGGCGCGCCCGCGAACGAGCCGCGGTGCGGGGGCCCGGCCGGGGTGCGGGGTCAGCCGTGCCAGGAGCGCCACAGGGCGGCGTAGGGGCCGTTGGCGGCGACCAAGGCGTCGTGGGTGCCGACCTCGATGATGCGGCCGTCCTGCATGACCACGACACGGTCGGCGTCGTGGGCCGTCTGGAGGCGGTGGGCGATCGCGATCACGGTGCGTTCGTGCAGGACCGCCGCCAGCGCCCGCTCGGCCGTGCGGGCCGCTGTCGGGTCGAGCAGGGCCGTCGCCTCGTCGAGGATCACCGTGTGCGGGTCGGCCAGCACCACCCGGGCCAGGGCCAGCTGCTGGGCCTGGGCGCCATCCGGCGGTTGCGAACCCAGGTCACGATCGAGGTCGTCGGCCCAGTCGGCGCCGACCGTCTTGAGGGCCCGCCGCAGCTCATCGTCGGAGGCCTCGATCATCAGGTTGCCCCGCAGCGACTCGCGGAAGACGTGGTGTTCCTGCGTCACCAGGACGACCTGGCGGCGGAGCACGTCGGGCGGCAGGTCGGCGACCGGCACCCCGCCCACGGTCAGCGAGCCCGAGCCGGGCCGGTCGACCCCGGCGATGAGACGGCCCAGGGTGGACTTGCCCGCCCCGGAGAGCCCCACGATCGCGAGCCGCTCGCCGGGGCGCACGGTCAGGTCGACGTCGTGCAGCACGTCGCGCCCGTTGTCGTACGCGTAACGGACCTGGGAGATCTCGATGCGGTCGTCGGTGGGCCGGGTGGTGGCGACCGGCGGCGCGGCGGGCAGCGCGGCCAGCCCCTCGATGCGGGCGAACGACGCGCTGCTGCTCTGCAACGACTCGATCCAGATCAGGATGCTGTCGAGCGGCCCGACGAGCTGACGAAGGTAGAGCACGGCCGCGCTGACCGTGCCCAGCGTGATCCGGCCGTCGATGTAGAACAGCCCGCCGACCAGCAGCACGAAGACCGTGGGAATGGCGTAGGACAGCTCGACCGAGGGGAAGTAGACGCTGCGCAGGCTCAGGGTCGCGAGCCGGGTGCGGCGGGTCTCGGCGATCGCGTCGTGGCCGGCCTCCAGACGCCGCTCGGCCAGCCCGAACGCCTCGATCGTGCGGGCGCCGGAGGTGGTGGCCGACAGCTCGTCGGCCAGCCGCGAGTTGGCCGTGCCCTCGGTCAGGTAAGCGGCTCGGGCCACGCGCAGATACCACCGGGTGACGAACCAGATGCCGGACAGGCCGAGCACGCCGACGATGCCGAGCAGCGGGTCGAGCACCAGCACCGCGATGATGATGAAGATGATCTGCACGACGCCGATGAGGATGTTGGGCAGGATGTCGCGCAGCGTGTTGGCCACCGCGTCCACGTCGGTGGTGCCCCGGGCGGCGAGGTCGCCCGCGGGCACCCGTTCGATGACGGCGGCGGGCAGGCTGAGCGCGCGGCGCAGGAAGTTTTCCCGGATGCGGGCGGCGGTGCGCTCGCCGAAGCGGTAGGCGATGCCCAGCGACTGCCGCGACAGCAGGGTCTGGACGACCGCGCAGGCCAGCACGCCGGCCGCCAGCCTGTCGATCGCCGCGGCCCCGGCACCGGCCGCGACCTGGTCGATGATGCGGCCGAGCAGCCACGGCCCGCCCAGGGCAGCCAGCGCGGCGAGCGAATTGAGCACGATCATGGTGACGACCGAGCGGCGGTCGGCGGTGACCAGACGCCACGCGGCCCGGCCGACCTGGCGCTGATCGGCGGCGGGCAGGTTCACGCGTCCTCCCCGAACGTGCGGGTCACCAGGTCTTGGTAGCCCGGGGTGGAGGCCAGCAGCTCGCGGTGGGTGCCGGAGGCGGCGACCCGGCCGTCGACCAGGTAGTGGACCACGTCGGCCCGGTCGAGCAGCACCGGAGAAGTGGTGGCCACGACCGTGCCGCGGCCCTGGCGGTTGGCGGTGAGGCGTTCGGCGATGGCGGCCTCGGTGTGCGCGTCCACCGCGGACGTCGGCTCGGCGGCCAGCAGCATCTCGGGGTCGGCGTGCACGGCGCGGGCGAGCCGCACCCGCTGGCGCTGACCGCCGGAGATGTTGCGGCCGGACCACTCGATCGGGCGGTCGAGGTCGGCCGCCACGTCGTGGGCCACGGCGGTGGCGATCGCCGCCCGGACCCGGTCGTCGTCGGGGTCGTCCCGGCCGGCGACCACCTCGCGCAGCTCGCCCGCGAACAGGTCGGCCCCCGGCTCGGCGACCAGGATGCGGGCGCGGATCTCGGGCTGGGCGATCTCGGTCAGCGGCCGGCCGCCCCAGGTGGCGTCGGTCGGGCCGTAACGGCCCAGGCGGTCGATCACCTCGGCCGCGTCGGACGGGCGGGCCCCGGCCAGCGCGGTCAGCCGGCCGGGCTCGGCGACCACCCCGGACTCGGGGTCGCGCAGCAGCGCCGGGCCGTCGGGCGCGGGCGCGCCGGTCAGATCGTCGAACGGCAGGCGCAGGAAATCGACCACGCGCCGGGCGGCGACCAGGCCCCGGGTCACGTCGAACGAGCAGAAGATCAGCACGTTGACCGGGATGACCAGCATGGCCGTGTAGCCGTAGACGCCCACCAGCTCGCCGACGGTCAGCTCGCCCGCGGCCGCGAGCCGGGCCGCCAGCCAGACGACCACGGCCAGGAACACCACGGGCAGGCCGTCGCCGAGCGCACCGATCCAGCTGAACGGGCCGCCGACCCGGTAGCCCTGGTCACGCAGGCGCGCCGACTGCAGGTCGTACCGATCGAGGTGGGTCTGCTTGCCGCCGAGGCCGTTGAGGATGCGCAGACCGCCCAGCACGTCGACCAGGCGCGCGTTGAGCTCGCCCTGCTGGTCGCGATAGGTCAGGCCGGCCCGCTGGCCGCGCTGCAGGAGCGGGCCGACGAAGAGGCCGAGCACCGGCACGCCGATCAGCACGACGACGGCCAGCATGGGCGAGACGCGGAAGAGAACCGTCGCGACGACGCTGACGGCCAGGGTGGCGGCCACGCCGACGCCGCCCACGTTCATGGCGCGGCCGATCGTCCACACGTCGGAGATGCCGATGGTGACGACCTCGCCGGTGGTGACCCGCCGGGGCAGCGCCGAGCCGAGCCGGGTCGCGTGGGTCATCACCAGATCGGCCGTCTGCAGAGCGACGGCCAGGCGCAGCTTGGTCATGCTGCGGTGGCGCATGATGCCCAGGCCCGCGCTGGCCGCGCCGACCACCATGACCGCCGCGGCCCAGGCGATCAGCGCACCGGTGTCCTTCGGTTTCAGGCCGTGGTCGATGGCCTGCGAGAGCAGCCACGGTGTCGAGGCCAGGCTGAGAAACCACAGCGAGCCGAAGAGCGCCCCGAGCCCCACCCGCCCCTTGTTGTGCCGCCCCAACCATAAGAGAAAACGTGCCGGTCCCCGTAAGTCCACGTCGCCATGCTGCCTCATCGGGGTCGATGAACGCCGCCCAGTTTCACCCGGTTGTGGATAACTGCACGGACGGGCCGGGCGACTGTCCACAGCGCGGACGAGTCCCCTGAAATGGTGGTATCAGACGGCGGCTGGCAGGTTGGACGAGCTGAACGCCCGCCCGTCGTCGGTCACCACCGCGGAGTCGTAACCGTCCGCCGCCCGCTTGGCGAGCCAGGCGATGCCGCCCTCCCCCATCGCGAGCGCCGCCGTCGCATAGGCGTCGGCCACGGCCAGATCAGGCCCGACCACGGTCACCGAGCGCAGGCCCTTGGCGGGCCGCCCCGTCCGCGGATTGATCACGTGGTCGCCCCGCTCGTAGGTGCCCGAGGTGGCCACCGCGCCGTCGGTCAGCGCCAGCACCCAGCTCACCTTGTCGGCCTCCCACGGGTGCCGGATGCCCACCCGCCACGGGCCGCCCTCGGGATGGTTGCCGCGCATCCGGATGTCGCCGCCCGCATTGATGTAGTGGTCGCGCGAGCCGGCCGCCGCCAGCCGGGCCGAGGCGACCTCGACCGACCAGCCCTTCACATAGCCCGACGGGTCCAGCGACCCCGATGCGTACGCGTCGAAGTAACCGTCCGTATCGCGCCAGAGATCGGCACAGACCTCGAGGACGTGCCGCAGATCGGCCGAGCACTCCTCGATGCGGATCTCGCCGCGGCCCAGCCGGGAGACCTCACTGTCCGCTTTGTAGGTGCTGAACCGCACGTCCACCTCGTGCAACCAGTCGCAGACGCCGTCCACGAGCGCGCGGAGCTCGTCGTCCGGGCGGTCCTCGGCCAGCTCGATGCTGACCGCCGTCCCCATCACCTGCTCGACATGGCGCACGGAGCGTGACCCTACGCCTTTGCGGCGTCCAACGCTGCCTGCAAAGACTTGAGGTAGGACTCACTGGTGTAGGTCGCGCCCGAGACGGCCGAAACGTCCTCGGCCTTGACCGCGCCCAGCGTCTCCTGCTTGAGCGCGGCGATCGCCGGCGGGTTGATCGTTCCGCTGTCGTTGGCGGTCGGGTAGGACGCGTCGGCGCCGGTGATCTCCCCGCCCTCGACCTTGATCGAGACCTGGATCTTTCCGTACGGGTTGGCCGCCGCGTTGCCCTTGAAGATGCCGTCCTTGAGGCCGCTCTTCGGCGGGGCCGCGGCCTCCTTCTCAGCTGCCTTCTCCCCCGAGCCGGCCGGCTTGGTCGTCGGCTTGGCGGCCGGCTTCTTGGTCGGGGCGGGCGTGCTGTTCGCCAGGTCGGAGACCTGCGAGGCGGCGGTGGGCGCCTCGGGCGGCGTCACGCTCAGTCGCACCCCGATGATCAGGGCGGCTCCGGTCAGGGTGCCGACGGCTGCTGCGGTACTACGTCGCATCGCGAACATCTCTCCTAGAAGAATGGGTCAGAACTCGAACGGGTCCAGGTGCAGCTGGCTGTCCGGGACGTCGAGTTCGCGCAGCGTCGCCACCGCGGCCTCGACCAGCCCGGGCGGGCCGCACAGATAGACGTCCCGCCGGCTCACGTCCGGCACCAGGCCCAGCAGGCCCGGCGGGGTGAACAGCCGCTTCGGGCCGGGATCGTTGCGCCCGCCCACGATGTAGCGCACCCACGCGTCCCGCTGCTCGGCCAGCTCCTCGAGCTCGCCCCGGAACACCAGCTCGTCGGGGCGGCCGGCCCGGTAGATCACGATCGTGTCCGGCGGCATGTCCTCGAGCAGGGCCCGGATCGGCGCGATGCCACTGCCGCCGGCGATCAACAGGGCCCGCCGACGCGTACGCCGCTGGGCCGTGAAAACCCCGAACGGTCCCTCGGCCCAGACCGGGGTGCCCGGTTTCATCTCGGCCAGCCGCTGGGTGTGCCCGCCGACCGCGGTCACGGTGAGCCGCAGCCACTGCGCGTTGGGCGCGGCCGACAGCGAGAACGGGTGCGACTGCCACCAGCCGTTGCGGGTCAGGAAGCGCCACCGCATGAACTGGCCGGCCTGCGCGGGCAGACGGTCGAGGTTCTTGCCGTCGATGTAGATCGAGAACGTGTTGCCGCCCTCAGAGACGACCTCGGCGACCTCGAAGCGGTGCCGCAGGTTGAGCCAGACCGGCTCGACCAGACGGCCCCAGACCAGCGCCGAGATCACCAGCGCGGTCAGGCCTGGCCAGAAGATCGAGGCGAACGGGCCGCTCAGGTTGGCCCCGGTCGCGACCTGGTGGCCGTAGCCGAGGAGCAGGACCAGGTAGCCGGTGAGGTGGATCAGGTGCCACAACTCGTACGGCAGCCGGGTCTTGGCCGCCCGCATCGAGATCAGGCTGATCACCACGAGGATGATCGTGGCGGCCGTGGCGCTGAGCATCTCGGGCAGCGTCGTGATGATCGTCCAGCCCTGCTCGACGACGCCGGTCTCGGCGGTGAGCGCGTAGCCGTACACGATGAAGACGACGTGGGTCAGGACGGCGACGGTCAGCGAGGTGCCCAGCCAGCGGTGCCAGCGCAGCAGGTCGCGGGCCCCCACCCACTCCTCGAGCCAGCTGACCCGGCTCATCATCAGCAACTGGATGAAGAGCAGGTAGCCACCGATCAGGCCGGTGATGCGGCCGGCCGCGAGCATCAGCGAGGCGGTGTCGCTGACCTCGCCCGCCTGCGTCTCGAAGAGCCAGAGCGAGACGCTGGTGGCCAGGCCCGCGAAGAACAGCAGGACGGTCAGCAGGCGGTTGCCCGAGATGGCCTCGGCCGGCGGGCGGTCGTCCGGGATCGGCGGCTGGGCCGGGCCCGCCGCCTTCCACCCGGTCGGGTCGGTCTGCGACTCGACGAGGATGTCGCTGCGCCGATAGGGATCGTCGCGCCACTCGGGTTCGCCCTGGTCACCCCACGGATCGGCCTGACGGGGCGCCTCGTAGCGGTCGTCCTGGCGGGCCTCGAAACGGTCGTCCTGCCGCGGGGCCTCGAAACGGTCGTCCTGCCGCGGGGCCTCGAAACGGTCGTCCTGCCGCGGGGCCTCGTAACGGTCGTCGTAGTCGTCTTCGTAGCGCGCGGACTGCTGTGGCTGAGCGGGCCACGGCTCGTCGTCGGCGGGTGCGGAGCGCAGACCGGCGAAGTACTGCTCGTCCTCGTCCGGCACAAAGCGCTGATCTTGAGGGCTCTGGAACACCGGCGGTCCCTGCGCCATGATCCTCATCCGTTCAGCGGTCGGTCTGCGGCGTCTGCCACCCCCTGCGGCCGACGTGACGACCCGGTCTCGGGGAGCCGTCTGGCTGTTGTACGCACCCGGCACCGGCTTCGCTCAAACTGAGGCGGAAAATCTCGCCGGTCGGGCGGGCGGTAGGTTCGGCGCATGAGCGCCGACAACCCCGACCTGGTCACGGTGGTCGGCATCGGCGCCGGCGGTTTCGAAGAACTTGGCGGTACGGCGAAACGAGCGCTGCAGTCCTCCCAGGTAGTCCTGGGCAACTCCAGGCAACTCGCGCTGCTCCCGGCCTCCGTTTCGGGCCAGCAGATCACGTGGCCGTCGCCGCTGCTCCCCGCGCTGTCGGGCCTGCTGGCGGAACACGCCGCGACCGGGGGCCTGACGGTGCTGGCCAGCGGCGATCCGATGTTCCACGGCATCGGCGTGACGTTGGTGCGGCTGCTCGGCGCCGATCGTGTCCGGGTGCTGCCCCACCCGTCCTCGGCCGCGCTGGCCGCCGCCCGGCTCGGGTGGCCGCTCCCGACGACCGAGGTGGTGAGCCTGGTGACCGCCGATCCGGCCGTACTGCGGCGGGCGCTCAACCCGGGGCGGCGGCTGCTGGTGCTGGCCCGGGACGCGTCGACGCCCGGATCGGTGGCGGCGCTGGTGACCGAGGCGGGCTTCGGCTCGGCCGTTATCACCGTGCTCGAGCAGCTGGGCGGCCCGGCGGAACGAATCGTCACCGGGACGGCGGTCACGTGGGAGCACCCGGCGGGGGACGCGCTCAACGTGATCGCGATCGACTGCGGGGCGGACGGGCCGGCCACCTCAATCGTGCCGGGGCTGGCCGACTCGGCGTACGAGACCGATGGGCAGCTCACCAAGCGTGAGGTGCGGGCGGTGACCCTGGCCGTGCTCGCTCCCGTACCGGGTGAGCTGCTGTGGGACGTTGGGGCGGGGTCGGGCAGCATCGGGATCGAGTGGATGCGCAGTCACCCTTCGTGCCGGGCCGTCGCCATCGAGTCCTCACCTTTGCGCGCTGATTCCATTCGGACAAATGCCTTCGCGCTGGGCGTGCCCGGTCTTCAGGTCGTGGTGGGCACCGCGCCCGAATCGCTGGCCGACCTGGCCACGCCGGATGCGATCTTCATCGGGGGCGGTGTGACGCGGGACGGCGTACTCGACGCCTGTCTGGAATTGTTGCGGCCGGGCGGGCGGCTGGTGGCCAACGCGGTCACCGTGGAGTCCGAGGCGGTGCTGGCCGCGGCGTACGCGAAGCTGGGCGGCGAACTGACCAGGCTCTCGGTGAGCCGGGGCTCGCCGGTGGGCGGGTTCACGGGATGGAGAACCATGATGCCGGTGACGATCTGGTCGGTGACCCGATGACGGTCCACTTCATCGGGGCCGGGCCGGGGGCGGCCGACCTGATCACCGTACGAGGGCAGCGGTTGATCTCGGCTTCGCCGGTGTGTCTTTACGCGGGCAGTCTGGTGCCGGTCGAGCTGCTGGAAGCGTGCCCGCCCGGCTGCCGCAAGATCGATACCGCCGGGCTGAACCTCGACGAGATCACCGCCGAACTGGTCGCGGCCCACGAGGCCGGGCACGACGTGGCCCGGCTGCACTCGGGCGACCCGTCGGTGTTCAGCGCGGTCGCCGAACAGATGCGGCGCCTGGACGCGGCCGGGGTGCCCTACGACGTGACCCCCGGAGTGCCGGCCTTCGCCGCGGCCGCCGCGTCGCTGGCCCGCGAGTTCACCGTGCCCGGCGTGGCCCAGACGGTGATCCTGACCAGGACGGCCGAACGCGCCACTGCCATGCCGGACGGCGAAGACCTGGCCACGCTGGGGGCGAGCCGCTCGACGATGGTGCTGCACCTGGCCGTGCAACGCATCGACGCGGTGGTGGCCGAGCTGCTTCCGTCGTACGGCGAGGACTGCGCGGTCGCCGTGGTGGCGCGGGCCAGCCGGCCGGACGAGCTGATCGTGCGGGGGACGCTGGGCGACATCGCCGTACGGGTGAAGGAGGCGGACATTCGCCGTACGGCGGTGATCGTGGTGGGGGCCGCGCTGACCGCGGCCCAGTTCCCCGACAGCCACCTCTACTCGGCGGACCGTTGCCGCGCCGAATCCTGATCCTCGGCGGCACCACCGAGGCCCGAGCCCTGGCCGGCGCGCTGGCCGGGTCGCTCTTCGGGTCGCCGGGCGGGCCACTCGTTGGATCGCCCGGCCCGCTCTCGGGAACGCCCGGCGGATCGCTCGGTGGATCGGGCGACGGGCCACCCGGTGGATCGGCCAGCGGGCCACTCGGTGCATCGGCCGACGGATCGCTCTCTGGAACGCCCGACGGACCACTCGCTGGATCGTCCGACGGGTCGCTCGGTCGACCGGGCGACGGACCACTCGCTGGATCGACCGACGGGTCGCTCGGTGGATCGTCCGGCGAGTCAATCGGTGGCCCCCTCGCGGCGTCGCTTTCGGGGGTCGAGGTGATCAGCTCGCTTGCCGGGCGCACGTCGGCTCCGTTGCTGCCCGCGGGTGAGGTGCGGATCGGCGGGTTCGGTGGGGTGCCGGGGCTGGCGGCCTACCTCCGCGAGCGGCGGATCGACGTGCTGGTGGACGCGACGCATCCGTTCGCGGCGCAGATCAGCAGCAACGCGGCGGCTGCGGCATCAGTGACCGGGGTGCCGTTGCTCGTACTGCGGCGGCCGGGGTGGGTCTCGCAACCGGGTGATCACTGGCATCGCGTGGCGGATCTTGGTGCGGCCGCTGCATTGATCCCCCGACTCGGGCGGCGGGTCTTCCTGACGACCGGTCGGCAGGGGATTTCTGCGTTCGCCGGGGTGGACGCATGGTTTCTGGCCCGCTCGGTGGAGCCGCCGACGCCCCCGATGCCGCCGGAGATCGAGGTGGTACTCGACCGGGGGCCGTTCACGCTCGAGGGCGAACGGCGGCTGCTGGCCGAGCACCGCATCGACATGCTGGTGACCAAGGACAGCGGCGGCCCGGACGCCAAGCTGGTCGCCGCCCGCGAGCGCGGCATCCCCGTGGTGATGATCGACCGCCCGCCGATCCCCGCCACAGCCCAGACCGCGGCATCGGTCGCCGAGGCGGTCGACCTGCTCGGTTAGGTGATGATCGACCGCCCGCCGATCCTCACCACAGCCCCGACCTCGGTCGCCGAGATAGTCGAACTGCTTGATAAGCGCACAACGTCCGAATCCGTGGCTGACTGGCCCTCGGACAGCTCAAACACCTGACGATCAAGGCGCGCACCCCACCGCCGAGCCCGCCCTCGGGGAGCTCGCTCCGGGCTGACCGTAAGTCTGCCGTGGGCATGAAGCTGCCGCCGCCGGCCACGGTGCGGCGAAAGGGGATCTTGGCGGAGTGGCCGGTGGGCTACCCGACGGGGATCGATGCAGCAGATCACGACCATCGCGTTTCGCGCCGACACCGCCCCAACCACCTCTTCCCGACAATACGAACCTGCCGCTTTGCATCTCGATGAACCCGGCCTGCCCGAGGAGATCGCTGACCTGATAAGTCAACCTACAGCCCTCCGGAAATTGCTCGAAAGTGGCATGATCGAAAACTGACATCCGGCAATGGTCAGCGGCGATAATTGATTCATGCGGCACCAACAACAGCAGTTGTTCACCCGGGCAGAATTGTCGGCCATGCGTGACCGCACACGCGCCCGCAACTATTCTCCCGACCGCGAAAATTTCCGTCGCGACCACGAGCGCCGACGCTATTGGGGTTTGAAACGCCGCCATGCCGAGCGTCTACGCCAACTACGTGAGGGCACCGTCGTCGAGAAAGACGGATCGCTGGCACACAGCCACCACGACCTCCCCATAAAGCAGGAACCCGATCAACGCCACAACCACCAGCTTCCCCCTCACACGCCCGCCGCAGCGCCCACACCCACTCCCGCCCTTGACCCAACGCCCGCACCCGCCTCAACAGCCGCTCCCATGTCAGCACCCGCTCCCACGCCGGCTCATGCTCTGACGCCCGCTCGGACACCCGCTCCCGTGACTGCTCCTGTCCCTAGTCATGCTCCGGCACCAATCGGGCAAGCCTGCCCCTGCCGGACAACCGCCATCGCCGTCGAGACAGCCCACCCCGCCGCCGCCTCGTCCCCACGGGACAGGAGTCACGCAGCAGAAGAGCCGCCCCACCGCAGGCTCACCCCAGGGAGAGAATCGCCTGGCAAACGACCCTCGCACCCACAGGGCCACCCATGCGAGAGCCGCCCGGCAGAGACCCTCGCCACCGCAGGCCCACCCCCGCGAGAGAACCGCACGGCAGAAGGCCACGCCGCCGCAGGCCGATCCCGTCAGGACGAGAACCGCACGGCAGAAACCCCACCCCGCCGAAACGAAACCGCGCGGCACGGGGCCCAAGCGGCCTGGCGAGAATCCGCACCAGGCACCCGCCCCGCCACCAGATCGCCCGGCGCGACGCGAACGCGCATGCACACAGCTGCCGCCACCCGCCCGGTTACGCCGCCCGGTCCGGCGGGTTCGGGCATCTTGGCCCCGGGAAGAGACTCGGCGCCGCGACACCTGCGCTCCACCAAGAACCCACCGTCCCTGCGCCCGCGGCAACCAGCGCTGACACACCACACGGCGGACCGAGAACATCGGCGGAAGAGTCACACCCGGTCGAGGCTGAAACGGCCCAATCTCCTAATACGTAGGACTCCTATTCCGTCCCGTCAGGATCAATCCTTGGCTTATCGCGGATCGAATCGCTCGGGAAGAATTGCCATGACGCGGGACCAGCAATCGAGTCGCCACATCTGCCAATCCCCGGATAACCGATATCCGCACGGTGAAGGGACACCTGCGGCGCGCAATTTACCGCAACGACGGCCGGACCCGACTGGTGCAGCCAATAGGTCAGGATCCGCTACGATTCGGCCTGCGGCCGTATACGCAATTTACCGCGGCGCGCAATTTGTCGTGGGCACCTTCCGTTCGAAGCGGGCTGCGGGCTGCGGGCTGCGGGCTGCGGGCTGCGGGCTGCGGGCTGCGGGCTGCGGGCTGGCGATCATGCCTGCGGGTTTGCATCTCGCCGACCGAGCCGCAACGAGAGGCATGGGCATCTGCACGCGCTGCCGGATGGTGACGCATCGCTACCGGCCCGGGCGTTTTCTCCCGGGTCTCCCTCAAGCGGAAACACAGCCGTCCACGGCTGTGGACCCCGTGGGAGCTCTGTTGGGCGGGTGGGCGTTTGGCCAGGAGGTCGAGGATGTCGGCGGTGGTGCCGGTTTCGGCCACGCGGGGGAAGATGCGGTCGATGCTGTGACGGTGGGTGACTTCGCCACGGTCGCAAAACGGCGTCTACCGCAATCGTCAGGTGGTAGCCGTGTTCGTGGGCGGCTCGGGCCGTTCACTCGACGCCGATGCTGGTGGCGACGCCGGTGAGGACGATCTGGGTGACGCCTCGGCGGCGTAGCTGAAGGTCTAATTAGATCGGTGCCGTAGAAGGCGCCCCAGTTGCGCTTGGTGACCACGATGTCGGCCTCGGCGCGGATTCCGGGGATCAGTTCGTCCCAGCCGTCGGGGCGCGCGATCGACGGGCGCACGGCTCCCCTGTCGACGCGACCGGGCACGGCGTCGGCGCCGTCGGGGCGGCCGCTCACGTGCGCCAGGACTACGGGCAGTCGGTGCTTGCGGAATTCGTCGGCCAGATCGGCCGAGCGGGCGATGACGTCGGCCGCGGGAATCGGGGACAGCGGCGCCGACACGATGCCGGCTTGCAGGTCGATCACGACCAGGGCGGTCCGGGGGTCGAGCGTGGTCACGGACATCGGAGAGGTGGCCTTTCATTCGGGCGAGCCGGGGCGGGACAAGCCTGGGCGAGGCGAGATGGGCTAGCCCTGTCGTTCGCACATGCTGTTGAGTGGCCGCGCCGGTCATGGCCAGCGGGGTTGGGTGGGGTCGACGCGGAGTAGTTGCAGGAGTTGGTTTTGTAGGTAGCCGGGTTGGGGGATGGTGGCGGGTTCGCTGCGGGGTGCGGGGATGAGGCGGAGTTCGCCGAGGGCTTGCAGGATGAGTCGTCCGGTGGGTTTCCGGGGGCGGCGGTCGTTGATGTAGAAGCCGCGGATCTCGGTGTCGGGGGCGAGGTTGGCGCGGACTTCGCGTTCGATGAGGCAGAAGATCAGTAGTGCCAGGCAGATCACGGTGATCAGGGCGGTGATCCGGCGGTTGCTGCGTAGGAAGATCGGTGCGACGGCGAGGGGGCCTTTGAACTCGCTGTAGCGGCGTTCGACCGTGGGTTGGTCTTTGTATTGCAGGAACACGTCGGTGGCGGTGTGGTCGGCGGGCAGGTTGGTCAGCAGGGCGTACCAGCCGTCGGCGGCGGCTTCGGCGTCGAGGGCGGCTTGGTCGAAGGTCCAGGCGAAGGCCGGTTTGCCGGTGTCGTCGACGGTGATGGTGGTGTGCAGGTAGGCGGCGACGCGGCGGTGGCGAGCGATCGCGGTGGCCTTCGCGGTGACGGCCTCGGTGGTGGGTTGGTGGCGGGTGCCGGCGGTGCGGGTGAGGGTGTCCAGGTCGGTGCGGGCCTTCGCGAGTTTGAGTGCTCGGGCTTTGGCCTGGGCGGTGGCGTTGGCGGTGGAGTACACCAGGATCCGGCGCAGGGTGTGCACCGGGTCTTTCTTGCGGGGGCCGGCCAGGTCCATGGTGTCTTCGCAGACTCGGTAGGTGTCAGGCAGGATTTGTCGGCTGCCTTCGTCGCGTTCGGCGATGTAGTCCACGAACGTGGCCTGGGTGGGGTCGAGGCCGGCGAACAGCCCGTCGGGGACCCGGGACGCGGCCAGGGGTGCGATGAAGGTGACCTGTTCGGTGTTCATCGCGGTGACGTTGGTGTGGGAGATGAGTTTCGAGTCGCCGACCAGTAGGAAGCTGCGGGGTGTGGCGAGGGTTTGCAGGGCGCGCATGGTGTCGGTGACCTGGGCGATCTCGGCGGCGTTGCCGTCGTAGGCCCGGGCGAAGACGGGGATACCGCCGTCGGCGGACACGGCGATACCCGCCTGGATCTGTTTGAGGTCGGTCCGTCGGTCTTTCGGGTGCCCATAAGCCGGGGCCGGGTGCTCGTCGTCGATGCGGTCGTAGGCGCCGTACAGCGAGATCGAGGTCATGTCCCAATGGCAGCGGGTGACGTCGATGCCGAACACGTCGATCGCGTTCGCGCCGATCGAACCGACTACCTGGTCGGCCTGGCCGGCGAGGGCGTCCAGGGCCCGGCCGAGCCGGTCGTCGTTGAGCAGGTCCGCTTCGATGTCGTAGACCTCTTCCACCGCCCATGCATGCGCCCAGTCGGCCACGGCGACCATCGCCTTCGGGCTGGTCAGCCGGTTGGCGATCAACGCCTCGATGACTTGGCCGTGACTGACAGGGGCGACATCGCGTATCGGGCAGGCCCGGTCCACGACACCTGCGATGTCCAACCGGCGGGAGAAATCCGCGATCACCGGCAGCGATCCCAGCTGCTTGGCCACCCGGCCCACCGCGGCGACCTGCGCCCGAGGCCGCCGTGTTACCCGTCGAGGCCCGTTCGATACACCCATAGATCAACAACGAACCAGCCGTACGTCCGCAACGCAAGTCACTCAACCGCATGTGCGAAGGACGGGGCTAGCCGGAGCAGGGCGAGTCAGGGTCTGGGCGTGAAGCCGAAGCGGAGCGGAGCGGAGCGAGGGTGGCGGCGAGCCGAAGTGAAGCGAGTCAAGGCAGAACGAGTCAAGACGGAGCGGAGTCAGGGTAGGGGCGAGTCGGGGTGCAGCGAGTCAGGGCGGAGGCGAGCCGGAGCGGAGCGAATCAGGGCGGGCGTCAGGACGGGCGGGTCAGGACGGGCGAAGTCTGGGCGGCGCGAACCGGAGTGGGGCTAGCCGGAGCGGGATGGGGTGGAGCGGGGTGAGCCGAGGTGGGTCAGGGAGCGGTCGGCGACGACCATGACGATCAGCAGGCTTGCGATGACGATCAGGAAGACGGCCAGGCCGTGCAGGCCGGACGAGTCGACGCCGTGGGCGAAGAAGATGCCGGTGGCGGCGGACGAGACCATGGCGCCCAGGTACGTAAAGGTGCGCAGCAAGCCGGCCGAGGCGCCGATGCGGGCCGGGTCGGCCTGGAAATAGAGGGCGTTCTGGTTGGCCAGCGAGTTGAGGCCCTGGGGCAGGCTGCACAGGACCGACAGCAGGATCGGCAACCAGATCGGGCTGTCGTCGGTCAGCAGCAGCATCAGTGCGCTGACCACGAGCTGGCCGCCCGCGCCGACCAGGAGTTTGGCGCGGAAGCCGGGGCGGCGGCCGCTGTAGGCCGAGACGCCGATCGCGAGCAGCGACATCGGCAGCAGGATCAGGCCGGCGTGGGAGGGGCTGAGTCCGCGGCCCGCCTCGAGCCACTGGGTGTAGCCGTACAGGTAGGCGTAGGCGGCGGTCTGGGCCAGCAGGGCGCGGATGTAGGTGGCGATCAGCGGAGCGTTGCCGCCGAAGACGCGCAGGTCGAGGAACGGGTCGGCGATGCGCAGCTCCCGGCGGGCGAAGGCGGCGCCGAAGACGACGGCCAGCATCAGGATCCACAGTTCGCCGATCGACGGGCTCATCAGGAAGAGCATCAGCGTGGTCAGCATGCCGGCGAAGAGGCCGATGCCGAGCAGGTCGAGCCGCTCCGTCGAGACCACGGGGGTCGGGCGGGGCAGGCGGATCATGGCCAGGATGATGCAGGCGATGGCCAGCGGGATGTTGACGGCGAAGATGGCCCGCCAGCCGGCCACGCCGATCAGCAGGCCGCCCAGGCTGGGGCCGACCACGACGATGGTCTGGGCCGAGATGGAGAGCGTGGTGAGGACGCCGCGGGGGCTGTCGACGCCGGTGCGCTCGGATTCGCGGCGGATCAGATACATCGCGGCCGGGAAGCCGGCGCAGGTGCCCAGGCCGAGCAGCACTCGGGCCACGACCAGGACGCCGAGCGTGGGGGCGAGCAGGCCGATCACGCCGGCGATGCCGACCAGGGCGCTGCCGGCGAGATAGAGGCGGCGGGGACCGTACCGGTCGACGAGCCGGCCGACGACGGGCTGGCCGGTCGCCGTGGCGAGGTAGAGGCCGGAGACGAGCCACGCGGTCTGTGCGGGCTGGGCGTGCAGCGCCACCCCGATCGGCACCAGGGCCACCGCGATCATCGACGAGTTGACCGGGTTGAGCACCGACCCGAGCACCATCGGGGCGATCAGCTTGCGATCAAACGTGGCGGTGGCTGTCGTCATCGGTCGGCCAGCCGGTCGAGCAGGGCCATCGCCTCGATGATCGTCTGCCGGTCGGCCTCGGAGTAGTCGTCGGCCAGCGCCCGGGCCAGCCACTCCTCGCGGCTGCGGCGGGAGAAGGCGATCTTTTCCCGCCCGTCGTCGCTGAGCGAGATGAGCTGGCGGCGGCCGTCGGACGGGTCGGGCCGGCGCTCGATCAGCCCGTGCTCGGCGACGGCGGCGAGGGTGGCCGCCATCGACTGCGGACGCACCTGCTCGGCCGCGGCCAGGTCGCTGATCGAGGCCGGGCCGCCCTTGTCGAGGCGGCTCAGCACCGAGGTCTGCGACGGCGTGAGGTCACCGAACGCGGCCACCTCGCGCAGCCGGCGCCGCAGCCGGCTGAAGACGACGCGGACGTCGGTGGCGGCGCGCGCGGCGGACTCGGGAATGTCGGTCACCCGTCCGACTGTAATTCCTTCAGTCTAAACTGACCAGTTTTACCTGAAGGAATTCCCCCAGTTATCCACAGCGCCGACTTGTCCACAGGCCGAGCCGCAGTGATCGGCAAATTCGGTCACAATGTCCCGGTGGAGGTGGCCCCCCTCAGGGAGGGCGGGCTCTGTGGTGGGGACAGTCACTGACCCAGGAGCCAGCGGTGCGGGGCGGCCAGTTTGCGGGCTGCGGCCGGGCCCCAAGAGCCTTGGTCGTAGGGCACCACCTTGGGCCGGTGGTCGAGCAGCGGACCCACGGCCTTCCAGGTCGCGCTCAGCCCGTCGGGCCGGGTGAAGAGCGACCGGTCCCCCATCAGCACGTCGTGGATCAGCCGCGAATAGGGCGGCAGCGGCTCCGCGTCCGGCAGTTCGGCCAGCGGCAGCCCCACCGAGCCCGGCTCCAGTTCCAGCGCCACGCCCGGCCGCTTCACGAGCACCGACAGGTCGATCGCGCCGTTGCCGGCCAGGTCGAAGGTCAGCACGTTGCCCTGCGGCGGCAGGTTCGGGAAGGGCTTCGGCGGCGTCTTCAGCACCAGGCTCACCACCTGCCGGCCGACCGCCATCCGCTTGCCGGTGCGCAGCAGGAAGGGCACCCCACGCCAGCGCGGGTTGTCGATCCAGAGCTTCGCGGCCACGTACGTGTCGGTGGTCGATCCTCGCTTGATGCCCTTGATCTGCTTGAAGCCTTTGTATTGCCCGAGCACCACCTCGGCCGGGTCGAGCGGCCGGAACGACCGGATCACCCGTTCGCGGGCGGTCTGCAGATCCTCGGCGCCCAGGCTGGCCGGCGGTTCCATGGCGACCTCGGCGGCCACCTGGAAGAGGTGGGTGACCAGCATGTCCAGCACCGCGCCGGTGGCGTCGTAGAACAGGGCCCGGTCGTCGACGTCGAGCGTCTCGGGCACATCGATCTGCACGCTCTCGATGTGCTCGCGGCTCCACATGGAGGCGAACGCCTCGTTGGCGAAACGGGCCACGTGCAGGTTCTGGGTGGCTTCCTTGCCGAGGAAGTGGTCGATCCGATAGACCTGATCCTCGTCGAGCACCCGGTGCACGAGCCGGTTGAGCGAGCGGAAGGTCGTCGGTGACGTGCCGAACGGCTTCTCGAAGACGACCCGCGCCCCCTTGGCCAGGCCGTGCTCCCCCAGCGCCTTGGTGGTCTCCTCGAACGCGACGGGCGGAATCGCCAGGTAGTGCACCAGCTGCGGGTTGCCGCCGAGTTCGCGCCGGGCGGATTCGATGACGTCGAGCAGGCTGCCGGGGTCCGAGGTGCGGAAGCCACCACCGGCGAACCGCAGCCGGGACGCGAAGTCCTTCCACGGGCCCGCGGCCGGCTTGTCCAGAACCTCATGCACATGGCCCTGGAAGTCTTCGTGGGAGACGTCGCCGCGGCCGTTGCCGACGAGGATCCAGTCCTTCGGCAGCAGGCCCTCGGTCGCGAGCGTGTAGAAGGCCGGCAACACCATCCGCCGGGCCAGGTCGCCGGTGGCCCCGAAGAGCACGAACACGGTGGGGCCAGGAGTTTTCGCCATGACCAGCGGTGTGCCCCCGAACGATGCGGCTCACACCGGCTGTGACAACCGGAACGTTCCCCGGTACGCCTGCGGGGTCGTCGACAGCCGCTGCGCGAAGTGGTGCCGCAGCGTGGCCGCGCTGCCGAACCCGGCCCGTTCGGCGATCGTGTCGACGCCCAGGTCGGAATCCTCGAGCAGGTTGCGGGCGAGCAGCATGCGCTGGCTGATCAACCAGTCGTGCGGAGTGGCGCCGGTTTCGTCGCGGAACTTACGGGCGAACGTCCGCGGCGCCATGTGGGCCAGCTCGGCCATCGTGTCGACCGTGTGCGGCTGATCGAGGGTGGCCATCACCGTGTTGAGCACCGGCTGCAGGGTCGCGCACTCGATCGCCTGGAGCGGGGTCTCGATGTATTGCGCCTGGCCGCCCTCGCGGTGCGGCGGGACGACCATGCGCCGGGCCAGCATCGTGGCCACCGCGGTGCTGTGTTCCTGGCGGATCAGGTGGAGGCCGGCGTCGATGCTGGCGGCCGTGCCCGCGCTGGTCAGCACCCGGCCGTCCTGCACGTAGAGCACGTCGGGGTCGACGATCGCGGCCGGAAAGAGCCGGGCCAGGCGGGCCGTGTGCAGCCAGTGGGTGGTGCAGCGACGACCGTCGAGCAGGCCGGCCGCGCCGAGGGCGAACGCGCCGGTGCACACGCTCATCACCCAAGCGCCCCGCTCGTGGGCGCGGCGCAGGGCGTCGAGAACGGACGCGGGCGGCTCGAAGTCGGGATTGTCGAACGGCGCCACGACGACCAGGTCGGCGGCCTCGGCCCGGGAGAGGTCGTGGCGGACGGCGATGTCGAACCCGCCGCGGCTGGGCACCGGGCCGCCGTCGATCGAGCACACGGCGAAGTCGTACGCGGGAAGGCCCTCGGCGGTGCGGTCGTAACCGAACAGCTCGCAGAGCACGCCGAGCTCGAAGACGGCCACGTCGGGCAGGGCGATGACGGCGACGTTGCGCAGCATGTGACCGAGCATACGGCCGGTTGGCAGGATTTTGAAGGTGTATGGCATCACTGCCACTGTCGACCTTGGAGCAGCCGGACGAAGCTCAGGTCATGGCTATCGCACTGGCAATCTTCTTCCTGGTCATCCTCGCCGCCTCGATCACCGGCCGAGTCACGGACACCCGTGACAGCGCCGACTGGAAGCCTTCGGACGAGGGCTTCCGCCATCCCTGACGGAAGCCCCGTCCGCCACTACAGAGCCGGGATCAGAATCGAGTCCGGCATCGGCGTCGCCACCGGCGGCCGTCGCTTGGCGGTCGCCCCGGCGGTCGCCAAGGTGGAGGCGGCCGGCGCGGGCAACGGCTCGACGAACGGCTGCACCGCATCGGTGCAGGTCTTGCCGTCGGCCGGCGCCTTACCGGTCAGCAGGTAGTTGTCGATCGCCGTGGTCGCGCAGACCCCGGAGCCGTACGCGGTGTGCCCCCAGTTGTTGCTGGAGAGCAGGCTGGCGTTCGGCAGGAGCCGGCGCGACGACACCGCACCCGCGTAGTTGGTCGCCGGGTCCCAGAAGTTGCCGACGACCAGGACCGGGCTGGCCGTACGCCGGGTGAACGGCCCGGTGTAGGCGTTGGTGTCGCGCACCGTCCAGGTCTTGGTGGCGCACTGGCTGTCGATCCAGCCCCACGAACGACCGAAGTACGGCGCCTCGCGGTCACGCCTGTCCACGGCGGCCGGCCACGCCGACGCGTTCGCCGGGTGCTTGCCGTCCGTGCAGATCACCGTGCTGCCGGCGTCGAGGCCGTTCTCGTACGGGAAGTCGTACGCCCTCGAGGCCTTGGCCGCGTTGACCCGCTTGAGCAGCGGGGCCGTCGTGCCGCCCTCCTGTGCCGTGGCGACCTCGGCCGCCAGCTGGGTGACGCCCGGGCCGGCCTCGGTGCCGTAGAGCGTGCCCAGCACGGCCGAGATGAAGATCGCGTACGTCACCTGGATGGTGCCGCCCGCGCCGTCCGGGAACTCCACCGGATCGGTCTTGAGCCGGTTGGCGACCTGGGCGAAGTGCCGGACCGGGTCGCCCTCGGAGAAGACGCACTTCGTCGGGCCGGCCTTGTCGCAGCGGGTCAGGATCTCGATCAGCGCCTTGTACGCGCCGGAGCTGGACCTCAACCGCTGATCGAGGATCTGCTTATCGTTGCCGACCCAGGCGGTCGGGTCGAGCACCCCGTCGACGACGAGCGCGCGGAACCGGTCGGGGAACATGTTGGCGTAGTACTGGCCCAGCGCGCTGCCGTAGCTGAAGCCCAGGTAGCTGAGCTTTTTGTCACCGACGGCCCGGCGCACGACGTCCATGTCGCGGGCAACTTCCGCGGTCGAGGACGAGGCGGTGAGCGGGCGGCCCGTGGTCGAGCAGGCCTGGCCGAGCTTTTTGGAGCCGGTGATGTAGTTTTTCTCCTCGGCCGCGGTGACCGGGAACGGGACGTTCATCAGGTTGAGCACCTCGGTCTGCGCCCGCACGGACGGGAAACAGCGCACGTTCTGGCTGGCGCCGATGCCCCGCGGGTCGACGCCGACGACGTCGAAGCGCTGCAGCAGCGAGTCGCTCAGGAAGTAGGGGGCGTCGAGCGCGAAGCTCGTGGCCGACCCGCCCGGGCCACCCGGGTTGACGAACAGGCTGCCGATGCGCTTGGCCTGATTTTTGGCCTTGACCCGCAGGACGGCGATCTCGGTGGTCTTGCCCTTGGGTTTGCGATAGTCGAGCGGCAGCCGGACGGTGGCGCACTCGGCGATCTCGTAGCACTTGTACCAGCCGAGTTTCGGCGTGGGCACGGCGTCGACGAGCTTGCTCTCCGACGACGAACCCCCGGCCACGGCCGGTGCGGCGCCGAGCCCGGTCAGGACGATTCCGGCCAGCGCCGCGGTCAGTAGTCGGTGCGTCTTCAGTGGCATACGGACGACCCTTCTGACGATCGGGCCGCGGCTGCGATGCCGCGACCCACGGCATTGTAGAAAGTCGATGCCACGCAGAGTGATCATGACAATCGGGTCGATCGGCCACTAAAGGCGAGGAAAATTCAGACGCCGACCATCGCGAGGTTACGGGTAGTGATCGAATCCCGCCAGCGCACGCCCGTGGGCAGGGAAGCTTCGGTGACCACCGGACGCTCCCGGCGCACGTGCAGCACCGTGCAGACGATCGAGGCGCTGATCAGGCCGATGGTCGCGGAGGCGTAGACGGCCGGCTGGCCGGTCAGGACGCCGTAGGTCAGCCAGGAGGCGCACGCTCCCGCAGCCATCCGCCAGCGCAGCGGCGAGAGGCCCGAGATGTCGAGGTTGCGGTCGCGCAGCAGCGCGAGCGGCTGCGGAATGGCCGACAGGAACGAGACGCCGGCCAGCAGCAGGCCCAGCACCGAGGCCGCCGCATGCCCGCTCACGCCGGGCAGAGCCGCCGCGGCCAGGGTGATCAGGGCCGCCCCCACGACCGCACCGGCGCTGCCCGCGCTGACCCGGAGGGCGCGGCGCGTGCGCAGCTGAGGCTGGGTCACCAGCAGCGCGATCAGGATCGCCAGTCCGGCCAGGCCGGTGCCCGCGTTCGTCAGCACTTGGATCCGCTCCCCGCTCAGCAGGCCGTAGGTGATCCAGCCGAGCGGCATCGCCACCCCGAGCGCGCAGGCCGTGGCGGGCAGGCCGTTCGTGCGACGCTGAACGCACGACTTGTAGACCTGGGGCCAGGAGAGGGAAAGGGACAGCGCGGCGGCGACGAGGCCGAGGGCGTGGGTAAGCATGATCCTGTCTCGGGTCGGGGTCAGGGTCCGCCGCGCATCGTCAAGATCCGCGGCCACGGTTCCCATCGCCCGGCTCCCCGAGGGCCTGACCGCCTGCCACCGACCCGCAACCGAATGCGCCCCGATGGCAACCTTTCGCATGGGGCAAGAGGGGGGTGACATAGCCCGGGAGGCATTTGGCACAGTGGACAGATGCTCACCGACGTGGACCTGCCCGCGCCCGGACTCCTCTGGACGCGCTGGGCGACGCTCTCGGCCGCGATGACCGGGATCGGCTACGCCGACGTGTGGTTCGTCGACCACCGCGGCGCCCACCGAGACGACCACGGGGGCAGCTGGGCCCGCATGGCCCTGCTCGACGGCGCCCGGGCGGTGCTGTTCGGCTATGACCGCGATCACAGCGCCACCGCCGACGCCGACCCGCCGATCGACGTGCTCACCGGTGCGCCCGGCTGGCTGCCCTGGGACGACCTGACCGAGCTGGCCGAGACCGACAGCCTCGGCTTCGTGGCCTGGCACGCCGAGGGCCGCTGGTCGCGGACCCGCTATCGCGACGGGATCGGCGATGGCCTGGTGCAGACCGTGGGTCCGGTGCTCAGCACCGAGAACACGCTGCAGGAGCTGGCCGAGATCGTCACCGAGTGGGGCCAGCACGAGTTGCGGACGCCGGCCGAGCGCGACGAGGTCCGCCACGCGGCCGAAGATCTGGTCACCGCGGCCGTTCGCGGCGAGGTCACTGCCCCGGCCTTCGAACGGCTGCTCGGCCGGCTCACCGAACCGGCGCTCGACCTGCGGGCCGCCTTGTTCGCGGCCGGCCGGGGCGGCATCACCGCGGGCACCCGGCCGCCGCGCATCCAGCCCGGCGAGCGGCCGCCGATGCGCCGGGTCCGCCGGCTCAGCCAGGGCGAGCACGACCGTCTGGTGTGGGCGGCCATGCACGACGCGAGCGAGCTGAACCGGCCCGAACCACCGGCCACGGCCGAGCTCGAATCACTGGCCGCGTGGATGCGCGACCGGTCGCCGGCGCACGACGGGCGCTGCACGGTGCTCGTCTACGCCGACGCGACCAGCCTCAGCGTGCAGGCCGGCCAGCACCCGCCCGTGGAACGGCCGGGCGAGCCCCGCTTCGGCATGTTCCAGGAGGTCAGCGACCTGGTGCGCGGGCTGCGCCGGGCCGAGTCGGACCCCCGCTACGGACGGTGGCTCTTCCTGCGCATCCAGACGGCACCGGACGGGATCCTGGTCGAGCGCCGCTACGACTCGTGGCCCGCGTGGTGGGCCGACGACGGCGTCTCCGGCCCGTGGCGCACCAACCTGCAGGAGGAGATGGACGGCCGCGCCCCGAACTGGCGACCGACCTGGACCCGCCTGCTCGACCCCGAGGTCGCCTTCCGCCCGGCCGGTTAGCGGGCCTGGCCGGCGGCCAGCAGCGAGAGCGACTTGGCCAGCCGGCGGGCCCGGGTGTCGGCGGTCTTGGCCGACGTGAGCTGGTCGACGTGGTAACGCTGGTTCGAGAACGAGAGCGTGGCCCAGAAGTCGCGCGCGGCCGGCTCGGCGTCCAGAGCGGCCCGCAGATCGTCAGGCACCTCGACCGCGCGCGGAGCGGTGTCCAGCGCCACGTCGACGTCGTAGGTCTCGCCGCCGCTGAGCCCGCTCGCCTCACGGCGCTCGGCACTGACCCCGAGCCAGTAACTGCCGCCCATCTTGGCGATCGTCGACCGGAACGTGAAGTCGTTCACGATGGCGACGACCTTGGGACGGCCACCGCCGTCGAGCTCGGCGACGATCTCCTCCGGCACTTCGAACCCGGTGGTCGTGGCCCCCGTACGCTGCAGTTCCGCGCGAAACTTCATGTCGATCAGCCTAGTTCTTCCTCCTTCAGGGCGGACCAGTCGGTGACCAGCGGGATCAGCTCGCCGGCGGCCCACAGCGGCAGCTGGTCGAGGAAATGCGGGGAGCCGGGGTCGCCCGAGGCGCCGAAGGGCACGATCCAGCGGCTGCGCTGCCGGTCAGCGATGTCCCACACATAGCGGGCGACCGGGCCGCGCGAGCACACGTCGGTCACCCCGGGCACGCTCGACAGGCAGAGCACCGAATCCCGTTCACCCGAAAGCTCGGTTCTGGGAATCTCGGCGGTCAGACCGGGCTGGCGTACGGGATCAAGAATGTGCCTCGAACCCCACGGGCCCGACTCGATGGTGGCCGGGTCGACCACGTCGGCGGCGGTCAGTCCGAGCCCCGCGAGCACCCCGTCGAGCATCGTCCCGATCCGGCCCCGCGGGTCGGTCCAGCCGTCGAACAGCGGGTCGAAGCCGTGCGGCTGCATCAGCGGCTTGAGCGCGGGATGCTCGTGCAGGCGCCGCGCGACCTCGGAACGCCACGCCGCGTGCCGCCCGGCCTCGACGCTGCCGGCCGCCATCGGCGTGTCCATGTGGATCCGCGCCGACGGCACCCCGTCGTCGATCAGCTCCCGGATCCTCTTCGCCCGGGCCTTCGAGGCAAAAGAGTTCCCGTACCCCTCCGTGTCCGGCCGCCGGTCGTTGGCGTTCACGGCGCTGCCGGTCACCTCCTCGCGCACCATCGGCTGATAGACCGGCCGCCACGCGTAGGTCTGATCCCAGGCCGGCACGGGAACGACGCCGTTCCGGTCGTCGCGCACCGGCACCCGGCCCACGGTGAGCTGCAGGACCCGCCCGGTGGTGTCGGCCGTGAGGATGCTGTTGACCGGCTCGACCCAGCTCTGAAGCGCGGCCGCGACATCGTCCACCGTGGACGCGTGCAGCAGCGGCAGCAGGGCGCTGAAGCCGAGATCGAACCCGGCCCGGGTCGGCGTGCGCAGGCTGAGCGAGCCGTCGACGATCGGCCCGCGCGCCGTCTCGACCACCTCGACCAGTTCGCTGCCCCCGCCGCGTACGGGAATGGTCTCGGTGTGGATCTCGACCGGCTCCCAGCCCCGCGGGCCCCGGGCCTCGACCCCGGACGGGGTGTCCCGGAGCTCCTCGACGAACAGGTCCTGATAGTCGGCCATCGCGTTGGTGACCGCCCAGGCCACGCCGCCGGTGTGCCCGAAATGTGGCACGCCCGGCACGCCCGCGAAGGTCAGCCCGGCCACGTCGAACTCCGGGCAGGAGAGCCGCACCTGCTGATAGACGCCGGGCAGCTCGATCAGCCGGTGCGGGTCGCCCGCGATCTCGCCCGGCACGGCCCACGCGTTGCTGCCGCTGGACGCGGCTGCCTCGGCCGAGAACCAACCGATCGCGCCGGGCCCGAGGGTGCGCTCGACGTGCGAGTTGAACAGCTTGGCCGGGAAGCTCGCGAACATGATGTGCCGGGCCAGGAAGACGCCGAGCGACGACCACGGATGCCAGGTGACACCGCCGGCCCGCACCCCTTCGGCGTAGGCCCGCAACCATTCCCGCGTACGCCCGTCCAGGTTGGCGAAGCACCGCCGGGCCGTGTCGTCTATCCGCGCCCGCCGGGCGAACCTGTCCCAGCCCAGCCCGTCCGGCCCGATCAGGTCGGACAGCAGCCCCTCGGACCGGCGCCGCTCGACCTCGATCTGCCGCCCCCGATCGAGCGCGGCCACCCGCCCCTGCAGAAACGCCAGCTCGTCGACCGTGTCGGCCCGCAGATGAGGAACGCCGTACCCGTCCCGGAAAACCCGCATGCGACATGCTTACCTGCTGCCTCACCCCAGCGCGACCCGCTCAGGCTGCGACCGGCTGTCTGAGGATCGTGCGGAGCCTGCCGGGGGCGACCCGGCGGGCGTCGCTCAGGTAGATCTCGTGGTGCTTGCCCGTCATCCGAGGCCGTAGAGGGTGTTGAGGTCGAGCAGATGATGGCCGGTGACCGACTCCTCGTCCAGGTCGAGCACGAGGACCAGGAAGACGTTCGGCTCCTCGCACCGGATCAGCACGTGCTGGTAGGGGCCGCCGGGCATGCTCCAGGCGTGCGACACATCGCCCTCGGAGAAGTCGTGGCCGCCGAAGTCCGCCGGATCGATGGCGTCGAAATACGGCCAGAAGTCGAACGGCGGCGCCTCGTCATCGCCGACCTCGACGGGGTGCGGCGCCATGGTGGCCTTGTACTCGTCCTCGGTCATCTTCGGCACCCGGCAATGATGCCAGGCCGGCATGATGACGGCTCTCGATCGGGCCGAGCGCGGGGGTGCAGGTATGGCGGTTCTCCGGGTACGGGGCTTTGCTCTTCCCGAGGGCGAGCCGGTTGATCTCTATGCCGACGGCGATCGGTGGACGACGGATCCGGTGGCCGGGGCCGAGCTGGTCGCCGAGGGCTGGCTGCTGCCGGGGCTGGTCGACGCGCACACACACCCGGGGGCCGAGGCGCCGGGCGAGCCGTTGGATCCGGCCGTGCTGCGCGACGATCTGCGGGCGCACCTGGCCGCCGGGGTGACCCTCATCCGCTCCCCCGGGCTGGCCGACGACCCGCCCGACTGGTTCGGCTCGGACGATGACAGCCCGCGCGCCTTCCACGCCGGGCCGTGGATCGCCCAGCACGGGCAGTTCTTCGAGGGCTGGGGCCGCCGTCCCGAGCCGGCCGACCTGCCCGCGGTCGCGGCCGAGCAGGCGGGCCGCACCGGGTGGGCCAAGGTGGTGATCGACTGGCGGGTGGGCGAGCCGGTGCTGCCGCTCGACGTGCTGCGGGAAGCGGTCATCCGCGTCCACGCGGCGGGTGGTCGTCTCGCCGTGCACTCGCAGCATCCCGAGGGCGGGACGATCGCGGTCGAGGCCGGGGTCGACTCGATCGAGCACGGCATGGGCCTCGACCCCGCGCTGCTGCCGCGAATGGCCGAGCAGGGCACGGCGCTGACCCCCACGCTCTCGGTGATCACCGAATCGCTGGCCCGGTTCGCCGACGACCCCGACGGACCCCGCAAGCGGTGGTACGTGTCGGGAGCGAGCGCCCACCCCGGGCTGACCGCCGCCGCCGTCGAGGCCGGGGTCACCGTGCTGGCCGGCACCGATTCGCGGCCCCACGGCGGCATCGCCACGGAGGTCCGGGCCATGGTCGCGGCCGGGGTTTCCCCGCACGACGCGATCGCCGCGGCGTCGTGGACGGCACGGTCGTACCTGGGCCTGCCGGGTTTGACCGAAGGCGCCCCGGCCGACGTGGTCGTCTTCGACGCCGACCCGCGCCAGGATCTCGGTCAGCTCGCCCGGCCGCGGGCCGTCATCGTGCGGGGGAAGCGGGTTTCCGAGCCAGGATGAGCCGGTAACGCGGGCCCAGGTCGGGCAGCGCGACGGTCGTCGTGGTGAAACCGGCCGCGGTCAGGTCGCCGGTGACGGCGGGGAGCGGGCAGGTCAGGTAATACATGACGAACGGCGGGCGCCAGACCGCATTGCGGACGCGCATGGCCAGGTCGAAACCGGCCGCGGCCCAGTGCGCGACCGAGGTGACAGGCGCCTCGCCGAGCGGGAAGGCCAGGAGCCCACCCGGCCGCAGCGCCCGAAAGACCCCGTCGAAGAGCGCCGGCCGTTCCCCCGGCAGGAAATGCCCGAGCGCCCCGAACGTGACCGCGAGATCAAAACCCTCGGCAAACGGCAGAGCGCGGACGTCCGCTCGCACAAACGTCGCCTCCGCGTGGGCGCTGCGGGCCTGGGCGAGCATGCCCGTGCTGAAGTCGACGCCGGTGATCCCTCCCCCGCACACCGACCGCAGCACCTGCAGCCCGGCGCCGGTGCCGCAACAGACGTCCAACCCCCGCTCGTACGACCCCAGGCCGGCCAGCGCCCGGGTCGTCGTGCCCAGGATGCTCTCCGGCGTGCGGAACGGGGTGTGGTCGAACTTCGGAGCCAGCAGGTCGTAGCCGCGTTCGACCGACGACATGGCCTGCACGGCCAGCTCACGCAGCGACGGACCCCGGGGCGAGAACATCAGCCGAGGCTACCTGCCGCCGGGCCGCCGAATCGGCCATGCTGTCCTCAATGGTCCGGCGGGGGCTTCCGCCGGGAAGGAGGGCGGCCCGGTGCTGCGAGATCGGTTGGCCGTTCACCTCGCGCTCCGGGCCATGACGCGGGCGACCGGCGACGCCGACCTGGCCGCGCTCGACACCGCGGCAGCCGGCCTGCGGCAGTGGGCGGCCGATCCCTCGATCGGGCCGGGGCTCACGGCCCGGTGCTGGTTCGTGCTCGCGATCGGCCTGCATCACCGGTACGAGCTGACCGGCGACCGAGCCGTGCTGGACGAGGCGATCACCGCGGCCGAGGCGGCGGTGGCGACCGCACCCCGCCGGAGCCAGTGGCGCGGGGCCTACTACGGCGCGCTGGCGATGGCGCGTTACACCCGCGGTTCCCTGACCGGCTCGTTCGACGACCTGAGCTCGTGCTCCACGCTGGCGGAGGCCGCCTACCAGGCCCGGATCGCGGAGACCGCCGGCCGCGTCGGCCTGCTCATCACGGTGGCCGATGCACGCCTGGCCATCTTCGAGCTGGTCGGCCACCCGGGTGATCTCGAGGCGGCCGTCGGGCTGGGCCGCGAGGCGCTGCGGCTGGCGCCGGCCCGGTCCCCCGTACGGGCGACCTGCCTGACCGGTCTCAGCCGGCAGCTGCTGGTGCAGGGCGAACACCGGAGCAGCCGGGACGACCTGGACGAGGCAGTCGCACTGGCCCGGGAGGCGATCCGCGAGGACACCGGCCCCGACGGGCGGAGCCGACGATGGGGCGCTCTCGCGTCCGCGCTCACGTCCCGCTTCACGATCGCCCCCGACCCGGACGACCTGGACGAAGCAGTCACGCTGTGGCAGCGGGCGCTCGCCGAGCCGCGACTCGGGGCGTTCCGCGACTCCGCTCAGGCCGGCCTGGTCACGACGTGGTGCGTGCGCTTCGAGCAGTCGGAGGATCCGGCCGATCTGGAACGAGCGCTGGCGCTGGCCCGCTCGGCGGGCCGACCGG
>CBDCJN010000011.1:0-185869 GCA_965217855.1 Actinoplanes sp.
TGGCCGACACCTCGGCGGTGGCCCCGGCGGCGGCGGCCCAGGCGGTGGTGGAGGGCGTGTCGCTGGCCACCTACCGCTACATGAAGCACAAGGCCGAGAAGGCCAAGCAGCCCACCATCGCCTCACTGCAGCTGGTGGGCCCCACCTCGGCCCACACCGAGCTGACCGCCGGGGCCGAGCGTGGCCGGATGATCGCCGACGCGGTGCGCGAGGTGCGCGACCTCGTCAACGAGCCCCCGGGCTTCAAGAACGCCAGCGACCTGGCCGAGGTGGCGGCCGACTGGGCCCGTCGGGCCGGGGTCGAGGTCGAGGTGTGGGACATCGACAAGATCGCCGAGGAGCACCTCGGTGGCGTGCTGGCCGTGAACAAGGGGTCGGTGGAGCCGCCACGCGTCGTGAAGCTGACGTACCGGACCAAGGGTCGCTCCAGCGGCCACGTGGCCTTGGTGGGCAAGGGCATCACCTTCGACTCCGGTGGCCTGTCGCTCAAGACCGGTCCGGGGATGATGACGATGAAGACCGACATGGCCGGGGCAGCCACCGTGCTGGCCACCATGACGCTGCTCCCCGCGCTCGGGGTGAAGGCCGCGGTGACCGGCTACATGATGTGCACCGACAACCTGCCCAGTGGCACGGCCATGAAGCCCGGCGACGTCTACACCGCCCGCAACGGCACCACGGTCGAGGTGCTCAACACCGACGCCGAGGGCCGCCTGGTGCTGGCCGACGGGTTGTCGCTGGCCGCCGAGTCGAAGCCCGACGCCATGATCGACGTCGCCACGCTCACCGGTGCCTGCATCGTGGCGCTGGGCCACAACATCGCCGGGCTGATGAGCAACAGCAAGGACTGGAGCGACCAGGTGGCGGCGGCGGCCGAGCGGGCCGACGAGCCGATGTGGCCCCTGCCCCTGCCCACCGACTACCGCCGCCTGCTCGACTCCGACGTGGCCGACCTGAAGAACATCGGCGGCACGGCGGCCGGGGCCATGTCGGGCGGCGGTGGCGCGCTCACCGCCGGCCTGTTCCTCCAGGAGTTCGTGGCCGGGATCCCGTGGGTCCACCTCGACATCGCCGGGCCGTCGGACGCGGGCGGCGACAACGACTGGATCACCAAGGGCGGCACGGGCTTCGGCGTGCGGACGCTGGTGGAGCTGCTGTCGACCTACCGGCCGCCGGCGGCCTGAGCCAGCGGCGCGGCGGGGGTCGCCACGCTGATGGCGGCGGCCTGAGCGGCCGCTGCCATCCGGTCCCAGGCCCACGTGAGCGCCTCGTGGGCCACCGAGCCGTCAGCGCGATCTGGCCTACACGACCGTGATGACCGTGCTCGACCGGCTGGCGAAAAAGGGTGTCGTCACCCAGCAGAAGGCCGACCGCGCCTACAAGTACGCCCCGGCGCAGACCCGCGAGGAGATGACCGCCGCGGTCATGCTCGACGCGCTCACCGCCAGCCCCGACCAGGACGCCGCCCTCGCGTACTTCGTCGGGCAGTTGCCGCCCGACGCCCTCCGGGCCGCGATCGAAGCCGCCCGCCAAGAGCGGTGACCGCGCTCCTGCTCGGCGCGCTCGGCCTGACGCTGTCGCTGGTCGTGCCGGGCGTCCTGGCCCATGCGCGCTGGCCCGACCGGGCGCCGGCCGCCGCGGTCGCGCTCTGGCAGTCGATCACGCTCAGCTCGGTGCTGGCCGCCTTGGGCGTCGTGCTGGCCGCGCCCGAGGAGCTCACCCGCGCGGCCGGCTCGGGCAAGCCGGTCGCGACCGCCGCCCTGATCGCCGCGCTCGCCGTGGCCGCCCTGATCATCCTGCGGCTGCTGTTCTCGCTGGCCGGGGTGAGCCGCCGGTCGCGCGCCCGCCGGGCCCGGCACCGGCTGCTGGTCGACCTGCTCGACCGGGCCGAGCAGCACCGCGAGCTGGGCCCGGAAAACCTGCGGGTGCTCGACGGCGCGCTGCCACTCGCCTACTGCGTGCCGGGGCGCGAGCCGCGGGTCGTGCTGAGCCACGGCGTGCTCCAGGTGCTCGACCGCGAGCAGGTCGACGCCGTGCTCGCGCACGAGCAGACCCACCTGCGGCACCGGCACGAGGTCGTCATGGAGTCGTTCACGGCCTTCTACCGCGCGGTGCCCCGGCCGCTGCGTAGCCGGGCGCCGCTGGACGCCGTACACCTGCTGCTCGAAATGATCGCCGACGACGCGGCCCGGAGCCGGGTCGGGGCGGTTCCGCTGCGGGCGGCGCTCGAGCGGCTGACCGACGCCGTCCCTCTGGCGGAGGAGGTGAAGCCCGACCCGCGGGGTGACGCACGTCGCCGACGGCTCGACCGGCTCACCGCGTCGCACAGGCCGTCCGTTGCCCTCAACGTGGTCGCCGGCGCCGCCGCGGTTGGCCTGCTGGTGTTACCCACTGTGATCCTGGTGGTGCCCTGGCTCGACCGTGCCCTGGAAGCATGGCCGCTGTAGTCACTCTGCGTATGCCGAAGTGCGCATGCAGTTTCGTCGCGGATGTGGCTTCAGTTCGATGGTTGATCGGGAGTACGGTGTTGCACGGTTCGGCAGCCCCCCATCGTCCGACCGGGCGATCTGACGGACTACCGCCTAATCGCCATGCGCGAGCCGGGGAACCGAGCAGTTGGGGTCAAGCCGCGATCCGTCGCGGCCGGGCGCGCTTCCCGCCCGCACCCGTCAGCTGACCCGACCGGCGGCTGAGGGAAGAAAGGACAACAGACCTACGTGCGTCGCGCCGCAGTAGTGCGCAGCCTGCTCTGCGCCGTCGCCGCGGTCGGGACCGTTCTCTCCGGACCCGCCGTTGCGCATGCCACCCCCTCGCCGTCCAGCGTCGAGGCCCAGATCGACAAGCAGTGGAACGATCTCGAGCCGGTCATCGAGCAGTACAACGACGTGCACAGCAAGCTGCTCAAGAACCAGGCCCGGCAGAAATCGCTGGCGAAACAGCTCAAGCCGCTCGAGGTGCAGGTCAACGTCGCCCTTTCCCAGGTACGCGGGATGGCCGTCGACGCCTACAAGCAGGGCGCGCCCAACGCGCTCAACGCCATGCTGATCAGCGGGACGCCGACCGGCCTGACCGACAAGCTGATGTACCTGGACCAGCTCGCGCGGCACCAGGAGGAGCAGATCGCCGACGTGGCCGCGCTGCGCGACAAGCTCGCCGCCACCAAGGCCGATCTGGACGTCGTCACCAAGTCGGTCGCGGCCCGCGACGTCGACCTGTCCCAGCGCAAGAAGGCGATCGAGACCAAGATCACTTCGCTGCAGAAACTGCGGATCCAGGCGTACGGATCGGCCGGCGCCGACGACGGCCCGTTCAAGACCGGTCCGTGTCCCGTCGACTACACGAACGACAAGGGCGGACGGGCCGCGCAGAAGGCGTGCGACCTGATCGGGCTGCCCTATGTGTTCGGCTCGGCCGGGCCCAACTCGTACGACTGCTCGGGGCTGACCCAGGAGGCCTGGGCCAGCGTGGGCGTGCACCTGGACCACTACACGAAGGACCAGTGGAACCAGGGCAAGGCGGTCTCGGCGAGCGAGTTGCAACCCGGTGACCTGGTGTTCTATTACCCGGGCAGCCTGCATCACGTGGCCATCTACATCGGTGGCGGGATGGTGGTGCACGCTCCGCACACGGGCGACCATGTGCGGATGGCGACGATCGACCGGGGGCCGATCGCGGGTTACCGCCGGCCCGGCTGATCCACCTGCTTCTCGCGAAAGGCCGTCGGGGCATCGTCCCCGGCGGCCTTTCTCCGTGCGCTTGGGCGGCGCGGGCATAATTCGGTGTCATGAGCGACTCGCCCCTGATCGACAGCCTGACCGCGGCCGTCGAGGCCCGGCCCGACGACCTGACCCTGCGCCTGCATCTCGCCGAGTTGCTGGTCGGGGCGGGGCGCGGGGGTGAGGCGATCGGGCACGCCGCTCAGGTGCTGGCCCGCGAGCCGGGCAACGCGGCCGCGCAGAAATTGATGACGTCGGCGCTGGGCGGCTCCCCGGCGGCTCCGGTCGCGCCCGCTCCGGTCGCGCCCGCTCCGGTCGCGCCCGCTCCCGCCGCGGGCGTCGACTGGGCGGCCATGGAGCAGGACCTGGGTGACATCGTGCCGCCGCGGTTCTCGCACGAGCAGGAGCCGGTCCAGGGCCACGACGACCGGGCGTTCGACGTCGAGACCTCCACGACGATCACCCTGGCCGACGTGGGCGGCATGCAGGAGGTCAAGAAGCGGCTCGAGATCTCGTTCCTCGGCCCGCTGCGCAACCCCAAGCTGCGGACGCTGTTCGGCAAGAGCCTGCGCGGCGGGTTGCTCCTCTACGGGCCGCCCGGCTGCGGCAAGACGTTCCTGGCCCGGGCCGTCGCGGGCGAGATGGGCGCCGCGTTCATCTCGCTGTCGATCACCGACGTGCTCAACATGTGGGTCGGCAGCTCCGAGCGCAACCTGCACGACCTGTTCGACTCGGCCCGCAGCCACGCCCCGTGCGTGCTGTTCCTCGACGAGATCGACGCGCTCGGGCACAAGCGCAGCCAGCTCAACTCGTCCTCGATGCGGACGGTGGTCAACCAGCTGCTGACCGAGCTCGACGGCGTCGACGGCAACAACGACGGCGTCTTCGTCCTGGCTGCCACCAACGCGCCCTGGGACATCGACTCGGCGCTGCGCCGCCCCGGCCGGCTCGACCGCACCCTGCTCGTGCTGCCGCCCGACAAGGCCGCCCGGGCCGCGATCCTGCAATACCACTTGAAGGACCGCCCGGTCGCCGGCATCGACCTGGGCCAGGTGGCCGACGCGACCGAGCACTACTCCGGCGCCGACCTCGCGCATGTCTGCGAGACGGCGGCCGAGTTCGCCATGCGCGACTCCATCACCAGCGGAAACATCCGCATGATCAACCAGCAGGACATGCTGGCGGCCGCCCGCGAGGTCCGCCCGTCGACCGACGGCTGGTTCGCCACGGCCCGCAACGTGGCGATGTTCGCCAACGAGTCCGGCGAGTACGACGACCTCGCGGCGTACCTGAAAAAGCGCAAGAGCCGGTGACGTCGCCGCCCGGGGCGTACTGGCGGGCGCAGCAGCTGGCCCAGGTCGGGCACTACGACGAGGCCGAACGCATCACCCGCGAGGGCCTGGCCGAGTCACCGGCCGACGGGTGGCTGCTCACCCTGCTCGCCTCGGTGCTGCGGCTGCGGCGCGACTACGCGGCGGCTCTGATCGCGGCCGAGGCGGCCATCGCGTCCGCGCCCCAGCTGGCCGACGCGCACCTGGAACGGGCCGAGAGTCTGATCGTAGTGGTGCGCTCGCGGGACGCGGTCGCGGCCGCCGGGGAAGCCGTCCGGCTCGACCCGGAGATGGCGTCGGCCCACTTCGTGCTGGCCCGGGCGCTGGCCGCGGCGGGCGACTTCCCACCGGCCCGGGCGGCCGTGGCCCGCGGCCGGGGGCTCGACCCGCGCTCGGTCGAGGGCCTGCTCACGGTGGCCGACGTGGAGCGCGACGCGGGCAACCGGGACGCCGCGCGGGCCGCGGCGAAGGCGGCGCTGGCTCTCGCGCCCGACGACACCTACGGCCGGTGGCTGCTCGCGATGCTGGACGCCGAGCGGCTCAAGGTGCGGCGCTCGATGCGGGCCCTGCGTGAGGTGGCCCGCGACAATCCGGCCCGGACCGACGTCGTCTCGATGACCTGGCCCGTTCGCGGCGTGCTGAGCGGGCTGCGCCGGGGCCTGGCCGCCGCCGCGGGCCTGGTCTGCGTCCTGCTGCTGGTGGCGCACTGGTGGTGGCCGCCGGCCGGGACGTTCGGCCGGATCGTGTCGGGGGTGCTGGCCTTCGTGATGGTGGGTTTCGCGGCCCGGATCCTGATCCCGGCGGGCCGGCTGCCGTGGCGCTGCCTGCGCCTGCTGCCGAGGCTGATGCGCCGGGCCGACATCGCGGGACTGGTCGTCACCGGGGTCGCGGTGGCGCTGCTGGTCCTCTTCGCGGCCGTCCCGTGGTGGCCGCTGCCGGTGATCGCTCTCGCGCTGACCCCGGTGCTGGCGGTGCTGGGCCTGGCCGAGATGCTGGGCGCGGGCCTGGAGGACCCCGGCATCCGGCATGCGCTGCGCAAGCTGGCGGGCGAGTTCCGCGCCTGGTGGCAGACCACCAAGAAGGAACTGCGCGAGGCGTGGAACTCACCCACCTGACCCGGGATTACTTGTCGGCCGAGGCCTCCTGGGCGGCCGGCTTGGCGGCGACGGCGGCAGTCTCCTGGCGGCGGCCCGAGCGGGCGTAGGCCAGCAACGCCACGATCAGCGCGAGCACGCCCGCGGCCAGCCCGGCGATCCCGAAGGCGTCCGTGCCGCCCTCGTCGGCCGGGGCGGTCTCGGCAGCGGCCGTGACGGCCGGCGCCGCTGCGGCGGCGGTGTCGGAGCCGGCGGCGGCCGCGGTCAGCTTGAGGACCGGGGCCGGGCTCTCGGGCTCGGCGCCGTCGGTGGTCGGCTCGTCGATCCAGCGCACGACCGTGCCGTCCGAGTACGTCTGCAGCGCCTTGAACACCATCTGACCCGACGCGGGCAGCGGACCCATCGAGACGTCGAACTCCTGGAACTGGCCCGGCTTGACCTCCGACCCGGCCTTGGCCGTCCAGGTGATCTTCGAGACGGCCTCGGTGATCTGCGCGCCGTGCGCCTCGAGCGGCTTGGCCAGCTTCGAGATCGTGCTGGCCACGTCCCAGCCGGGCAGTGGCTTGACCGAGACCGAGGCGACCGGGTTGTCGGCCGGCAGGTTGACCTCGACCTTGGTGGTGGACGCGCTGTCGGACTCGTTGGGCACCCGGAAGGTGACCTTGGCGTAGCCGCCCGCGGTCGCGGTGTCGGGGTTCACCGTGACGTGCGCGGAGGCCGGGGCGGCCAGGGCCAGGGTGAGCCCGGTGACGGTGGCGGCGACCAGTGCCGAACGCTTGAACAAGGTCATCCTCTGTCGAACCTTCCGTGGGGGATCCGCCCCGGGTGCAGGGCATTCCCTGTTGGTCGTTCCCCGGCGCCACAAAGTTCCCGCGAATCTGTTCACAGCAGAGCCGGCAGCCGTACGTCGGCCCGCAGCCCCGGCGCGGCATCACCCAACGTCACCGTGCCGCCGTGCCGCCGCACCAGCTCCCGGACGATCGCCAGCCCGAGGCCGGACCCGCCCGCGTCCCGCGCGCGGGCATCGTCGAGCCTGGTGAAACGACCGAAGACGCGTTCCCGGTCGGCCTGTGGGATGCCCGGCCCGTCGTCGGTGACCGTGATCATCCGCGAGGTGGCGGTGGCACTCACCGTCACCTGCACCCGGGATTTCGCGTGCCGCACCGCGTTGTCGAGCAGGTTGGCCACGATCCGGCCCAGCGCATCCGGCTCGCCGGTCACCTCCATCGGGGCCGACGGCCGCAGATAGGTCACCGACGGATAGCGGTCGGCCACGTCGCCGACCAGCGTGCCCAGGTCGACCGGGCGGAACGGCGCCGACACGGCCCGGCCCCCGCCGTCGTCCGCGCGCGCGAGCAGCAGCAGGTCGTCGACGAGACGGCTGAGCCGGTCGACATCGGTCAGCAGGTCGGTCGAGAGCGCGGGCCAGTCCGTGTCCGGCAGCCGCTGGGCGACCTCGAGCTCGGTCCGCATGTTGGTCAGCGGGCTGCGCAGCTCGTGCGCGGCGTCGGCGACGAACGCGCGCTGCCGGACCCGGGCCGACTCGAGCCGGTGCAGCATGCCGTTCAGGGTGACCGCGAGCCGATGGATCTCGTCGCGCGACTCCGGGACGGGCAGGCGGCCCTCCCGCGTACCCCCGGTGATCTCCTCGGCCCCGGCCCGCAGCGCGTCGACCGGATGCAGCGCGGCCCCCAGGGCCCGCCACAGGACGACCGCGATCAGCGCCACCAGCACCGGGAACGTGATGAGCAGGGTCAGCCGCAGGATGTGCACGCCCTGGCTGACGTCGTTCGTGGACCGCGCGACCAGCACCCGCACCGGGTTCGTGGGCGGGCCGGCCATCTTCATCACCACCCGGGCCTCACCCTCAAGCCCGATCCGCGAGCCGCGGATCTGCCGGACCCCGCCGTCGGCCAGCCCGCGCAGCTCGTCGTCGTAGAGCATCGGGGTCATCTGGTCGGCGCCGGCCGAGAAGGCGAGCACCTTGCTCTGCGCGTCGATGACCTGCACCTGCATGGAGGCATTGACCGGGATCGTCTGGTCCGGTCGCAGCGATTCCTGGTCGACCAGCTTGCCCACGTTGGTCGCCGTGTCCTGCGCCTCGGTGTTCACCGCCCGCAGCAGCGCGAAGTTGAGCACCCCGACCAGCAGGACCGCGCCCGCGGCCAGCCCCGCGGTGAGGGCCAGCACCGCGACCAGCATGAGCCGCGCCCGCAGGCTGATCTCCCGCGGCTGCTTCACCGGCGGGGCCGTCTCGCTCGGGAGGCGCGCCGCGGCATCTAGCGGGCCGCCAGCCGGTAGCCCGCGCCGCGCACGGTCTCGAGGCGTTCCCGCCCGATCTTGCGGCGCAGGTAGCCCACGTACACCTCGACGGCGTTGGGCGCGGTCTCCACGGCCGCGTCCCACACGTGGTCGAGCAGCTCGATCTTGCTGACCACTTCGCCCGGGCGGCGCATCAGATACTCGAGAAGCGCGAACTCGCGCGCGGTCAGCGTCACCTCGTCGCCGGCCACCATCACCCGCCGCTCGGCCGGGTCGAGCTCGACGTCACCGTGCGACAGCACCACCGGCCGCTCGTGCACCCCGCGCCGCAGCAGCGCCCGCAGCCGGGCCAGGAGCACCACGTACGAGAAGGGTTTGGTCAGGTAGTCGTCGGCGCCGCAGTCGAGCCCGTCGGCCTGGTCGTACTCACCGTCCTTGGCCGACAGCATCAGCACCGGCACCCAGTTCTGCTCGGCCCGCAACTGCCGCACCACCCGGTAACCGCTGAGCCGGGGCAGCATGACGTCCAGGATCATCGCGTCGTAACCGCCGTGCCGGGCCATCTCGAGCCCGTCCTGACCGTCACCTGACACGTCGACCGCGAAGCCCTCGGCCTGCAGTCCACGCTGCAGCGCGGCCGCAAGCCGCGCCTCGTCCTCCACCACAAGCAACCGCACCCCCTTACCTTGGCATGGAAGGGACAACCCTTAGGGGCGGCTCTCAGCCCGGTCACAGCGGTGGTGGCGCACTCTGGTGGCAGATCAACGGGAGGTGGACATCGTGTCCGTGTTCAGGTCAAGGCCGGCTCTGCGCTGGCTCGTACCGTCGGCTGCGGCGGTGGTCGTCATCGGCGGCGGCGCCGCGGCGGGGACGATCGTGGCGAGCGCCGACCCCGCGCTGCCCGAGCGCAGCGCGGCTCAACTGCTCGTCGACCTGCAGAGCGCCAAGGTCGACGGGCTCTCCGGCACCATCGTGCAGAGTGCCGATCTCGGTCTGCCGCAGATCTCCGGCCTGTCCGGAGCGTCCGGCGGGGCCGATCTCACCAGCCTCATCACCGGCAGCAACACCGCCCGGGTGTGGTACGCGGGTGAGGACAAGATGCGGCTGTCCCTGGTCGGGACGGGCGCGCAGACCGACGTCATCCGCAACGGCGCCGACGTGTGGCTGTGGCAGAGCAAGGACAGCACCGCCACCCACCTCAAGGTGCCGGCCGACGCGGGCAAGCGGCAGCAGGCGCTGCCGACCGGGGTGCCCTCGACGCCGCAGGACGCGGCCGACGCGGCCCTGGCCGCGATCGACGACACCACCAAGGTCAGCACCACCGGCGCGGCCAAGGTGGCCGGGCGCGACGCGTACGAGCTGGTGCTCAGCCCCCGGGCCCAGGAGTCGCTGATCGGGCAGGTGCGCCTGGCCGTCGACGCCGAGAAGCACATCCCGCTGCGCGTGGACGTCTATGCCAAGAACGCGACCAGCCCGGCCATCCGGGTGGCGTTCCAGCAGATCAGCTTTGACACGCCGGACGCCCAGCAGTTCGCCTTCAACCCGCCGCCGGGCACCAAGGTGAACGAGACCGACGCCGGCCAGCTCGAGAAGGACGCCGAGAAGGCGGCCAAGGAGCACGAGAAGCAGGCGCCCGCGGCCGTCACCAAGGGCGAAGGCCCCGAGGTGATCGGGGAGGGCTGGGCCTCGGTCGTGACGGCGAAGCTGCCGCAGGAGGCCAAGGCGGGTGGCGCCAAGACCGACGGCACCAAGGCCGAGGGCCCGGACGCGCAGGCTCTGCTCACCATCCTGCCGAAGGCGAGCGGCACCTGGGGCAGCGGCCGGATCTTCGCCGGCTCCCTGTTCAGCGTGCTGATCACCGACGACGGCCGGGTGTTCGCCGGCGCGGTCGCTCCCGACACGCTGTACGCGGCGGCCGCCAAGAAGTAACGCTCCAATAGTTCTAGAACTCTCCGCCCCGTTGTGCCACACTCGGGTGGAGAGTTCTAGAACTTTGGAGGCTGTGATGTCTGTTCCGGTGCTCGACCACCCGTTGATGCGTGAACCGGCCGCCGGTCGCTTCGGCGATTTCGGCGGCCGTTTCGTGCCCGAGTCCCTCGTGCCGGCCTGCGCGGCCCTCTCCGCGGCCTTCACCGAGGCCTGGGCCGACCCGGTCTTCCGGGCCGAGCTGGCCGAGCTGCTCGCGGTCTACGCGGGCCGCCCGACGCCGCTCACCCCGGCCCGCAACCTCTCCGCCGACCTCGGTGTCGAGCTGCTGCTCAAGCGGGAGGATCTGGCCCACACCGGCTCCCACAAAATCAACAACGTGCTGGGCCAGGCGCTGCTCGCCCGCCGGATGGGCAAGCGCCGGGTGATCGCCGAGACGGGCGCCGGCCAGCACGGTGTCGCCGCGGCCACCGCCGCCGCCCTGCTGGGCCTCGAGGCGACGATCTACATGGGCGACCGCGACATCGAGCGCCAGCAGCTCAACGTCCTGCGGATGACCACGCTCGGGGCCGAGGTCGTCCCGGTCACCACCGGCAGCCGCACGCTCAAGGACGCGACCAACGAGGCGATGCGCGCCTGGGTGGCCGATGTGGACGGCGCCCACTTCCTGCTCGGCTCGGTCGGCGGCCCCCACCCCTACCCGTTCATGGTCCGCGAGCTGCAACGGGTCATCGGCGAGGAGGCCCGCCGGCAGAGCCCCTGGGTGCCCGACGTGGTGGTCGCCTGCGTGGGTGGCGGCTCCAACGCGGCCGGCACGTTCGCCGGCTTCGTCGACACCCCGGCCCGCCTGGTCGGCGTCGAGGCGGCCGGTGGCGCCGCGATGACCAACGGCGCCGTCGGCGTCGTGCACGGCGCCCGCTCGATGGTCCTGCAGGACGCCGAGGGCCAGGTCGCCGAGGCCGAGTCGATCGCGGCCGGGCTCGACTATCCGGGCATCGGCCCCGAGCACGCCCACCTGGGCGCTGTCGGCCGGGCCGAGTACTACACCGTCGGTGACGCCGAGGTAGTCGCGGCCGTCCGCCGCCTGGCCCGGGCCGAGGGCATCATCTGCGCCCTCGAGTCGGCCCACGCCGTGGCCTGGGTGCTGCGTGAGGCCGGCACCCCCACCCTGCCCGCCGGCTCCCGCGTGGTGCTCACCCTCTCCGGCCGCGGCGACAAAGACATGGCCACGCTGGGAGAGGTCGCATGACCACGCCGACGCGGAAGCTTCTCGTCCCCTACATCACGGCCGGGGTCACGGCGGACTGGCTGGAGTATCTGCTCGCGGTGCAGGCGGCCGGGGCGGACGCGATCGAGATCGGCCTGCCGTTCTCCGACCCGATGCTCGACGGCGTCACCATCCAGCAGTCCTCCGACCGGGCACTCGCGCGGGGCGTCACCGTCGCCTCGATTCTCGGCGAGCTGCGCGGCGTCCGCGACCGGCTGCACATTCCGCTGATCGGCTTCATCTACGCCAACCTGGTGTTCCGCCCCGGCCCCGAGGCGTTCTGCCGCGACCTGGCCGCGGCCGGCTTCCGCGGCCTGATCGTCCCGGACCTGCCCCTCGACGAGGCGGCCGGCGTGTCCCGCGCGGCGGCCGAGGCGGGCATCGAGCTGACCCTGCTGGCCGCCCCGGTCACCCCCGGCGACCGCCTGGCCGAGATCGTCTCCCACAGCCGCGGCTACATCTACGCGATCAGCCGCATGGGCACGACGGGCGAGCAGACCTCCCTGGCCGACTCCGCCGCCACCCTCACCACCCGGATCAGGGCCGCCCAGGGCGCGGCCGCCGGGCGGCTGCCGGTGCTGGTCGGGTTCGGGGTCTCGGGGGCGGAACAGGTGGCGGAGGCGGGACGCGCCGGGGACGGTGTGGTGGTCGGGTCGGCGCTGATGCGTAGGGTGCTGGACGGGGCCACGCCGGCTGACCTGGGTGCCGAGGTCGCGGTGTTGCGCGCCGCTCTCGACCGTTGCGACCAGGAGGCCTCCGCTGACCGCACCGCGCACGCCGAAATATCAGGTCATCGCGGCTGACCTGAGCACAAAGATCCGGGGCGGGGAGTTGTCGCCGGGCTCGGCGCTGCCCCCGCAGAAGGAGCTGAGCGCCCGCTACGGCGTCACGCTGGCGACGCTGCGACAGGCCCTTCAGCAGCTGGAGGCCGATGGGCTGCTCTCCCAGCAGCCCGGCCGGGGCACCTTCGTCGCCGAGCCGCGGGCCGCCTACCGTCTCGACTCGCTGCGCGGCTTCGCCGAGGATCTGCGGTCGCAAGGTCATGTGATCGCGACCCAGATCCTCGGCCAAACCGTGGCCGAGCCGCCGGGCTGGGCGGCCGCGCACCTCGGCGGCACCGCCCCGGCCCTGCGCCTGGAGCGGCTACGTCTGCTTTCCGGCCTGCCCGCCGTGCACCAGGTGTCGTGGATCCGCGGCACGGCGCTCGCCCGCACCGACCTGAGCGGCACGTCGCTCTACGCGGCGCTGGCCGATCACGGCGTCGCCGTCCACCGCGCGAGCGAGTCGGTGCGCCCCGGAGCGCTCGACCCGGCCACCGCGGCCCTGCTGCGCCAGCCCGCGGCGACTCCCGCGTTCCTGTCGGAACGCGTCACCTACGGCTTGGACGACCGCGCGCTGGTGGCCGACCGGGCAACCATCCTGGGCACGATGCTCGAGATCCGCACCGAGCGGGCCGTGACCGGCATGTCCATGCAGTGGGAGCTGAGCCAGCGCTAGCTGGCGTAGCGCTTCTCGGCTCGGGCCCGGGCCTTGATCGCTTCTTCCTCGCGGTTTTTCGGCGGGGCGTTGGTGGTCAGCTCGGCCAGCAGCTCGGCCGTGGCCGCGGCCACGGCGGCCACGGCGGTGTCGAAGGCGGCCTGGTTGGCCTGGGACGGGCGGGTGCTGCCGGCGACCTTGCGAACGTATTGCAGCGCGGCGGCGTGGACCTCGTCATGCGTGGCGGGCGGCTCGAAGTTGTGCAGCTGGTGGATGTTGCGGCACACGGCGGAGACCTCCGGAGGACAGACACTGAACTGCTGCCAAGTTACGCCACACCTCCCGAATTTGGTGCTCCAGCCGTCCGGAGGACCAGGCTTGGGCCGAGGCACAGCCGAATTTATGCTTGGTGCATGGCGCACTGGTACGAGTCGTCCATCGACCGGCAGCTCCGTGAGGCCGCCGAACGGGGCGAGTTCGAGAATCTTTCCGGCCTCGGCAAGCCGCTGCCCGGCCACGGCCAGGAGTACGAGGACGACTGGTGGGTGAAGGACTGGCTGGAACGCGAGGGCGCGACCGCCGGCGTCATCCCGCCGACCCTCGCCCTGCGGCGGGAGACCGAGGATCTCGAGGCCAAGGTCGACCGGCTGCCCACCGAGCGCGAGGTGCGTGACTACGTCGCCGACCTCAACGAGCGGGTCCGCCGGGCCACCGTCGGCCTGATGGACGGGCCGCCCGTGATCCTCCGGCCGTTCGACGCCGAAGCGGTCGTCGAGGCGTGGGCCGCCCGGCGTTCAGCCCGCTGATCGGTAACGGAACCCAGGTTGCTCCCAGGAAGCGGTGCTATCGACTTGATCGGACGCTGACCGCGCAAGCACCGGAGGACCCGCGATGATCTCCCGCAAGACCAGAAAACCGGCAGGTCCGGCGCGTGCCCTGGGCCGGCTCGGCGGGGTGCTGGTGCTGATCGCGGCGCTGGTCGGGGTAATCGCCATCCCGGTCGGCACGGCCCTGACCGCAGGCGCCAGCTGGAGCCAGGAACAGCGCGCCGAGCTGCCCGCACAGCTGCTCAACCCGCCGGCGGCCCAGCTGACCCGGATCTACGCCAACGACGGCAAGACGCTGATCACCACGTTCTACGACGAGGACCGGCACGACGTCACGCTGGCGCAGATCGCCCCGGTCATGCAGGACGCGATCGTCGCGGCCGAGGACACCCGCTTCTACCAGCACGGCGGGGTCGATGCCCGGGGTGTGGCCCGCGCCCTGGTCAAGGACGCCAGCAGCGGCAGCGCGTCGCAGGGCGCGTCGACCCTCACCATGCAGCTGGTGCGCAACGTCCTCAAGGAGGACCCGAGCCTGACGGCGGCCGAGCGCGCCGCGGCCACCGAGGACACCCCCGCCCGCAAGCTGCGCGAGATCCAGTACGCGATCGAGCTCGAGACCCGCGTCAGCAAGAAGCAGATCCTCCAGAACTACCTGAACATCGTGTATTTCGGCGACGGCGCGTACGGGATCGAGGCCGCCGCCCGCCGGATCTTCGGGGTCAGCCCGGCCAAGCTCGACCTCGCCCAGTCCGCGCTGATCGCCGGCATCGTTCAGTCGCCGGACGTCGACAACCCGATCGGCGGCGACCAGGCCAAGGCCCGCGAGCGCCAGCTGTACGTGCTCGGCGCGATGCTCAAGGCCGGCATGATCACGCCGAAGCAGCACGACGCCGCCGTCAAGGAGAAGCTCACCTACTCGGGCCAGGCCCAGCCCAACGGCTGTGTCGACGCCACCGGGCGCAGCGACGGCTGGGGGTTCTTCTGCGACTACGTGCAGCGCTGGTGGGACACCCAGACCCAGTTCGGGGCGACCAAGACCCAGCGTGACGACGCCCTGCGCCGCGGCGGCTACACCATCGTCACCACGCTCGACCCGGCCGTGCAGAAGGTCGCCGCCGAGCAGTCCCGGAAGGTCTACTCCCGCGACAACAAGAAGACGCTGCCCATCGCGGTCGTCCAGCCCGGCACGGGCAAGGTGCTGGCGCTGGCCGTGAACCGCACCTACGGCACCGCGAAGACGATCTCCAACACGGTGAACCCGCTGGTCACCGGGGGCGGCGGCGTCAGCGGTTATCCGTCCGGCTCGACCTTCAAGATGTTCACGATGCTGGCCGCGCTCGAGGCCGGCCTGCCGCTGAACACCGGCTTCGACTCGCCCTCGAAACTGGTCACCGAGTGGCCCGACTCCGGCCCCGGCAACTGCGACGGCCAATACTGCCCGGGCAACGCCAACCCGAGCTGGATGGACGGCTACCGGACCATGTGGGACGGGTTCGGGCGCTCGGTGAACACGTACTTCGTGCACCTCGAGGAGCAGGTCGGCCCGGCCGCCGTGGTGGCCATGGCCAAGAAACTCGGGATCAGCTTCAGCGCGCCGGCCGACGCCAAGATGGCCGAGACCGGCGCCGGCTCGTGGGGCTCGTTCACCCTCGGCGTCATCGACACCACCCCGCTCGAGCTGGCCTCGGCCTATGCGACGGTGGCGGCCGAGGGCAAGTACTGCGCTCCGCAGCCGGTCGAGTCGATCACCGGCTCGGACGGTAAGCGGGTGGCCGTGCCGAGCAGCTGCAAGCAGGTCCTCGACCCTGAGGTGGCGCGGGCGGCGACCGATGCGGCCCGGTGCCCGGTGGGGCAGCAGAGCACCTACAACACCTGCAACGGCGGTACGGCGAACCAGGTCGCGAGCATCTTCGGCGGGCTGGACGTGGCCGGCAAGACCGGCAGCACCAACGACAACCGCACCGAGACCTTCGTCGGCTTCACCCCGACCATGGCCGCGGCCGGCATCGCCAACGACCCGGCCAACCCGTCCGACCTGGTCGGCAGCGCGGTCGAGGCCCGCGTGGTGACCGCGGTCGCCAAGACCCTGCGGGCCGCGGTCGGCAACGACGGCTACGAGGGGTTCACCCCACCGAGCACCGAAGCGGCCTACGGCGGGTGATTGCCCCGAAGGGGCCGGGTTCTCCCGCCGTCCGGAGGACCAGGCGTTCGTGGCCGGCATGGGGAGAAATTCAGTGTCAGGGGGTTATCTGCCGACATTAACCCTGTGACCGCCCACGAGCTGCGGCGCCTGGCCGCGCTGCACGAGTACGAGCTGCTCGACGTGCCGGCCGGTGACGAGCTGGAAGCCGTGGTGCGGGTGGCGGCCATGGTGGCGGGCGTGCCCAACTCGACGCTCAACCTGATCGACGAGAACCGCCAGTGCCAGCTCACCACCCACGGCTTCGAGGGCGGCGACTCGGCCCGGACCGACTCGATGTGCGCCGTCTCGTTCCAGAGCGGCCGGGTCACGTACCTGCCGGACGCCACCCTCGACCCGGCGTACGCCTTCAATCCGTGGGTGACCGGCCTGCTGGCCGACGTGCGGTTCTACTTCTCGGCACCGCTGGTGACACCGCAGGGGTACGCGCTGGGCTCGCTCTGCGTGTTTCACCACCAGCGGCACGAGCTGACCGACGAGCAGATCGAGCGGCTGACCGATCTGGCCCAGGTGACGATGGCCCTGTTCGAGCGTCGCCGGCAGGCCCGGATCAACGGTGAGCTGGCGGCCGAGGTGCAGCAGCAGCACCAGGAGCTCGAGGTCGCGCACGCCGAACGGGCGGCCACCATCGTCGAGCTGCGCCGCTCCAACGCCGAGCTGGAGCAGTTCGCCGGTGTGGTCAGCCACGACCTGGCCGCCCCGCTGACCGTGGTGAACGGCTATCTGGAGCTGCTCGAGGAGCGGATCGGCCCGGACGACGGCCAGTCGGCCCGCTGGATCGGCCAGTCCACCCGGGCCGTGGGCCGGATGCAGCGCCTGATCACCGCGCTGCTCAGCTACGCCCGAGCCGGTCACGGGCCGTGCCGGGCCGAGACGACCTCGCTGCACGACCTCACCGAGCAGGCTCTCACCGACCTGCGCGGCAGCCTCGACGGGGCGACCGTCGTGGTGCAGCCGGGGCTGCCGGTGGTCGAGGCCGACCCGACCCTGATCCGCCAGCTTCTGCAGAACCTGATCGGCAACGCCCTCAAATACCGTCGCTCCGACCGGCCGTGCCGCGTCGAGGTCGGCGCCACCCGCGACGGCGACCGGTGGCGCATCGCGGTGCGGGACAACGGGGTGGGCATCCCGCGGGCGCAGCGCGAGCGGGTCTTCGAGATGTTCACCCAGGTCGACCCGGCGGCCGGCAAGGGGCACGGCGTCGGCCTGTCGACCTGCCGGCGGATCGTCGACCGGCACGGCGGGCACATCGCCGCCGCCGAGACACCCGGCGGGGGCACGACCGTGGTCTTCACGCTGCCGGTCTCGGGTGCCGCGGTGGCCGTGTCGTGATCTTCGCGCGGCTCGCGATCACGAAGCTGAAATACCGCGTGGCGGGTGGCTTCGCCGTGTTGCTGCTGCTCTTCCTCGTCCTGATCGTCGCCCACTTCGCCGTCAGCGAGCGGCAGCGGGCCCGGCACGAGTCGCAGACCCAGCGCATCGACGTGGCCCGCGACACCAACCGTGACGTCCTGCAGTACATGACCGACGCCGAGACCGGCATCCGGGGCTTCCAGATCACCGGTGACACGGCGTTCCTCGAGCCCTACACCAGCGGCCGGGCGGGTGCCTTCAGCGCCGTCGAGCGGCTCGCCGCGACCCCGCTCGACGCCGAGACCGCCGGGCTCCTGCTGGTCGAGAAGCAGGCGGCCGAGAGCTGGCTCTACGGGTACGCCATCCCGATCGTCAACGCCGGGGTGGCCGACGACGACCCGGCCCGGGCCGCCCGCGGCAAGGACCTGTTCGACCGGGTCCCTACGGCCAATGCCGACGTCTCCGCCGCGGTCGAGACCTACGAGCAGACAGTCGGCGACGGTGAGCGGGCCGACGCCCAGCTCTCCGCCCTGCTCTTCGCCGCGCTGGTCGTGCTGGCCGGGCTCGGCCTGGCGATGCTGCATCAGCGGCACCTGCTCGTCCCGCTCGAGCACATCCGGCTCACCCTGCGCCGGCTGGCCGACGGTGACCTCTCGGCCCGGGCCGTCCCGGCCGGCCCGGGTGAGCTGCGCGCGGTCGTCGGCACCCTCAACGACCTGGCCGGCGAGACCGAGCGGCTGATCAGCGCCGAGAAGGCCCGGGTGGCCCGCAGCGAGCTGCGTCAGGCGGTCACCGTCCAGCTGCAGCAGAACGTCGGGCAGGGCGAGACCGCGCGGCGGATCGCCGAGTTGATCGGCCGGACCCTCGGCGCCGAGGCCGTGCACAGCCGGATCACCATCCAGGCCGGCGTCCCGATCGCGGTGACCTGGCCGCCGTCCGCCGTCCCGCTCGACGCCGCGATCGTCGAGTCGGCGCGGTCGTGCGGGCCGGGTGGTTCGCTCGAGCCCGCCGGCCTCGCCGGTGTGCTGGTCATCCCGCTCAGCGGCGACGCCGGCTGCCCGCCGGGGCTGATCTGTGTGGTGCGCGACGGGGGCCGGGAGTGGTCCGAGGAGGAGCGCCGGCTGCTGATCGGGCTGGCCCGCGAGATCGACCACGCCGCGCACCAGGAGCGGCTGCGGCTGCGCCAGGCCAAGCTGATCAACGAGCTGCGGATGCTCGACGAGCAGAAGGACGTCTTCGTCGCCACCGTCACCCACGAGCTGCGGACGCCGCTGACCAGCATCCTCGGCTACAGCGAGATGCTGGCCGAGGACGAGGAGCAGACGGCCGGCCTGTCGCCGATGCAGCAGCGCGGCCTCGCGGCGATCCTGCGCAACGCGCACCGGCTCGAGGCCACCGTGACCGACCTGCTGCTGCTCGACCGGACCAGCGAGCGGATCGGCTCCGAGACCATCCCGGTCGACCTCGCCCGGCTGGTGGCCGAGGTGCACGGCACGCTGGGCATCGCCGCCCGGGCCAAGGATCTGATCTGCGAGCTGGCGGCCGAGCCGGCCTGGGTGCGCGGCGACGCCGTCCAGCTCGAGCGGGCGCTGCGCAACCTGCTCGACAACGCGATCAAGTTCACCCCGCCCGGCGGCCGCCTGCAGTGCCGCCTGGCCTGTGCCGACGACCAGGCCGTGGTGACCGTGACCGACACCGGCATCGGCATCCCGCCCGACGACGTGCCGGGGTTGTTCACGCCGTTCCACCGGGCGGCCAACGCGATGGATCAGGTCGTGCAGGGCAAAGGGCTCGGCCTGGCCATCGTGCGCACCATCGTCCACGACCACGGGGGTACGGTCACCGCCCGCTCCGAGCTGGGCCGGGGCAGCACCTTCACGGTGACCCTGCCGCTCGTCCGCCCGGCCGAGCCTATGCCTCTCGCAGCGCCGTCCATATCCGGTCGCGCGTGAAGGGCAGGTCGGTGAACCGCACCCCGGTGGCGTCCCGCAACGCGTTGGCCAGCGCGGGCGCGACCGGGTTGAACGGGCTCTCGCTCATCGACTTGGCGCCGAGCGGCCCGATCGCGTCGTCGGTGCTCGCGAAGATCACTTCGGTCCGCGGCACGTCGGCGAACGTCGGCAGGTGGTACTGCCGGAACCCGGCCGTGGTGACCTGACCGTCCGGTCCGATGTCGACGTGCTCGGCCAGGGTCGCCCCGAGCGCCTGGGCCACGCCGCCCTCGACCTGGCCGCGGCACTGCAGCGGGTTCATCACCGTGCCCGCGTCGGCGCTGTGCACGCTGCGCAGGATCCGCAGCTCGCCCGAGCCGGGGTCGACCGCGACCCGGAACCACTGGGCGTTGAAGGCGACCGACCGCGGGCTGCCGCCCCAGTGCCCCTCGGCGCGGAGCGGGCGGACGGCCCGGGCCGCCAGCTCCTTGAGGACCGCCTCGGTGAGCTCGCGGTCGCCGGCCTCGGCCCGCAGCAGCGCGTGCAGGCCGCGGGCCGCGTGCAGCACCGCCTTGCCCGCCACGACCACGCCGGTGGAGGCGAACGCGCCGGTGTCGTGCCGCACCACGTCGGTGTCGGACTGCCGCAGGGTGATCCGGTCGGTGGTCGTGCCGAGCGAGTCGGCGGCGATCTGGGCGTGCACGGTCGTGCTGCCGTTGCCGAACTCGGCCGTGCCGACCGCGATCTCGAACCGGCCGTCGCTCAGCAGCGTCGCGGTCGCGTCGGCGTAGTGCCCGCCGGGCGGACCGGTCGCGATCATCGTGATCGCCATGCCGTCGCCGACCCGCCATCCGTCCGGCACGGCCGGCGCCGGCGAGGCGGCCGCGGCCCGGATGTGGCCGAGGCACTCGTCCAGCCCGTACGAGGCGATGGTCAGATCCTGGGCGTGGTCGCCGGGCGCGGTCAGGTGGTCGCCGGCTCGCACGATGTTGCGCTCGCGCAGCTCGATCGGGTCGACGCCGAGCCGCCGGGCCAGCTCGTCGAGCGCCGACTCGACGGCGAACGACACCTGCCCCAGGCCGTAGCCGCGGAACGCGCCGGACGGGACCGAGTTGGTGTAGACCACCTGGGCGTCGGTCCGCATGTTGGCGCAGCGGTAGACCGCGATCGACTCGTGGCAGGCGTGGAACATGACGGCGGGCCCGTGGTTCCCGTACGCCCCGGTGTCCGAAGTGACCGTGATCTGCAGCGCCGTGAGGTCGCCGCCGGCCCGCGCCCCGAGCTTGACGGTGACCTCGAACGGATGCCGGGTGGTGGCCGAAGTGAACTGCTCGGCCCTCGTGTACTCGTGTCTGACCGGCCGCCCCGACCGCAGCACGGCCAGCGCCACCAGATCCTCGACCAGCATCTCCTGCTTGCCGCCGAACCCGCCGCCGACCCGCCCGGCGATCACCCGCACCCTGGTCTCGGGCAGGTCGAACAGCTTGGCCACGGCCCGGCGGGTGAGGAACGGGGTCTGCGTGCTCGACCGCAGCACCAGCCGGCCGTCGTCGTCGAGCCAGCCGACCGCGCCGTGCGTCTCGAGGCTGGCGTGCTGCACCCGCGGGGTCCGGAACGTCTCCTCGTAGACCTCGTCGGCCTCGGCGAAACCCGCCTCGATGTCGCCCAGCCCGGCGTGCAGCTCGGCCACCACGTTGCCGGCGGCGCCGGTGTGCAGCTGGGGAGCGCCCTCGGCCAGGGCCGCGGCGGCGGTCAGGACGGCGGGCAGCCGCTCGTAGTCGACGACCAGCGCCCGGCAGCCCGCCTCGGCCGCGGCCTCGCTGGTGGCGACGACCGCGGCCACCCGCTGCCCGGCGAACCGAACGACGTCGTCGAGCACCCGGGTGTCGGCCGGGTCCTCGCTCGCGTGCTCGTGCTGGGCGGTGGAGAAGAGCGCGGCCGGGGAGTCGGCGTGGGTCAGCACGAGCTCGACCCCGGGCACGGCCAGCGCGGCCTCGGTGCGGATCCGCCGGATGCGGGCGTGCGGGTGCGGCGAGCGCAGCACCTTGAGGTGCAGCAGGCCGGGCACGTCGAGGTCGAAGGTGTAGCGGGCCGTCCCGGTGACCACCTCGGGGCCGGCCGGCGCGCCCAGGCTCGAACCGACCGCGGAACCGGCCTCGGGCTCGCGCACGTTGACCACGCCGGCCACCGCGTCGGCGATCGCGCGATAGCCCGTACACCGGCAGAGGTTGCCCTTGAAGGCGCGGGGCAGATCGGTGCGCTGGTCGTCGGTGAGGGCCGCGGTCGTCATGATCAGTCCGGCCGTGCAGAAGCCGCACTGGAAGCCCTGCGCGTCGAGGAACCGCTGCTGGACCGGGTGCAGGCCGTCCTCGCCGGCCAGGCCCTCGACGGTGGTGACGCTGCGGTCGGCCGCGCGGAAGGCGGGATAGACGCAGGAGTGCACCGGCGTGCCGTCGACGTGCACGGTGCAGGCGCCGCAGTCGCCGGTGTCGCAGCCCTTCTTGACCCCGAAACAGCCCTCCTCGCGCAGGTAGGTGCGCAGGCACTGGCCGGGGCGGGGCGCGCGGTCGTGCTCCGTGCCGTTGATTTTCATGCCGCACCGGCCAGCTCGGACCGGATCTGCTCGGCGTACGCCCGGGTCAGGTGGCGCCGCCAGGCCGGCAGGCCGTGCACGTCGTCGACGTAGGCCTCGATCGGGATCCGCTCGCTCAGCGCGACCTGCACCAGCTCGGCGTTCGGCATCGACCGGAAGACCAGCACGTACGGTCGTTTGGTGGCGGCGGTCACGGTCAGCACCACCCGGCCGTCCTCGTCGCGTCGCCCGATCACCAGCACGCCCGAGCGTCCGTGGGCATGCAGAGACCCCTGCCGGTACGCCGTGACGGCGCCCAGAGCCGAGGCAGGCAGATGCATCGAGCGCAGCAACTCGCCGTTGCGCAGCACGGTCGTGCCCTCGCCGGTCACGAAGTCGGCCACCCGCACCCTCCGCTCGCCCGCCGGGCCCTGCAGCAGCACGGTGCCGTCGAGCGCGGCGCCCAGCGCGATCATCGGGCCGGCCGGCAGCGCGGCACAGAGGTTGCCGCCGACCGTTGCCACATTCCAGATCTTGAACGAGGCCAGGAACGCGTGGCAGCACTTCTCGGCGATGTCGTAGCCGCTCGCCGCCAGCTCGGCGATCGTGCAGGTGGCCGCGATCTCGAGGCCGTCGGCCCGGGTGGTCAGCGCGGGCCAGCCCGAGGTGGTCAGGTCGAGCAGCCGCAGCAGGTGCGGGCGGGGCTCGCCGAACAGGGCCGTGCCGCCACCGAGCCACGCGTCGCCCGGCCGCCACTGCCCCACCTGAGCTGGGCTGATCACTTCGGCGACGGTGTTCAGGTCCACAGATGCACGTTACGCGTCGAGTGTTTCGAATCAGCTCAAGATCATGATCGTGGCCGCGGTGACCGCCAGCCAGGCGACCACCAGCAGGAACGGGCGGCGGGGCTCCTCGAGCCGGGGCGGCGGGGGCAGCGGGCTCAGCGCCAGCGCCCGGATCCGGGTGTCGCGCAGCGCGGCCACCAGCTGGTCGGCGGTGCGCTGATGGGCCTTCGACGGCCAGGGCGCGGGCACCGGCACGTTCAGCACGGCCTCGCCCGCGGTCAGCACCACCGTGCCGTCGTCGTCGTGCACGATCGCGCTGTCGGTGGCCCACGGCTCCCGGTTGACGCCGCGGAAGCCGGCCGCCGCGATCCCGCCCGCGTGCCAGCGCAGCCGCGGCCGCAGTTGGGACCGCCAGCCGTACTCGAGTCCGCCCGCCCCGGCCACCGCGGCCGGCACCAGCAGGGCCAGGCCGTCGAGACCGGTCAGCTTGGCCAGCTCGCCGACCGCCAGCGATGCGCCGAGCCCGATCGCGACGGTGGCCGTCCACGCCCGCTGCGGGGCGATCCGGTGCTCGCGGGGAACGAACGCGTCCGCGTCCCGGTCGGCCGGGCGCAGCGCCTCCGGGTCGACCAGTTGCTCCTCGTCGTCCTCGATCTCGCGGGGCAGGCCCTCGACCACGTCGTAGGGAACCTCGATGATCTCGCCGACCGGGCCGACCGGCACGTGCAGGCGGTCGCCGACCTCGAGCGCGCACCAGGCGCCCGTCCGCGGTTCGCCGTAGAGGACGGCCGCCTCGGTGTGCACGTCGTCCTCGTCGTGGCGGGGCTCCGGCTCGGCGACGTCGAACGCGAACTCCAACGCGGTGCGCCCGTCCTCGGCCGGGAGCAGCACGTGGACGTAGCCCTCCTGCTCGACGGCGCGCACCGCGTGCACGGGCTGGGAGACGGTGAAGAGCTTGCGCAGGGCGGCCTGGGCCCGGACGGCGCGGGCCAGGAGGGCGCAGCCCAGCGCGAAGGAGGCGACCGTGGCGGCCAGCCAGGGGACGGCGGCGTCGCTCACGCCGACCCCGACCACGCCGGCCGCGGCCGCGACGAGCAGGGCGAAACCGGCCACCTCGGCCGGGGCGGCGACGTGCGGGAGGGCGTACGGGGAAGGGGGTTGGCGGTGCGGGACGGGCAGCGCCGCCGGAGCCCGGTCGAGCCGGAGGACCAGCAGGGCGACCAGGGCGTAGGCCCAGACCAGAACCACCGTGGGCAGACCGGTGGCGAGCGGGGTCCAGAGCACCGCGCCGAGCACGCCGGCCCAGGCGGCGGCGCCGCGGTGGGCGTACACGGAGATCGCGGGCGCGAGAAGAACGCCCAGACCGACCCAGCGGGCCGCCGGAGCAGGATCCGACGGCCCGCCGAACAGACCGAAGACCAGCAGAAACGTGACCAGCCCGGCGGCCGGGAGGCACGTTTCCACCCTCAGCAGGCGACGCATGCCTCCATGGTCGGCGACGGGCACCGGCCATGGAGGCGGAATCGCGCCTTACGGCCCGCTGACGATGCCGGTCACCTGCTTTATGGTCCGCTGACGATGCTGGTCACCTGGTGACCGCTGTTGACCGCGGCCCCCGTGGAGTTGATGACGTTGGTGATCGTGCCGACGCCGCCGAGCGAGACCGTGACCATGTCACGGAACTTCACGCCCGACTTGACCGGCACCTCGAACGCCCGCGCGTTGACGATCGACGGGTTGACGTTGAAGTAGGCGTAACTGCCCAGCCCGTACGCCTCGTGGGTGGTGACCGAGTCGGCTACCTTGTAGGCCGCCCAGCCGCGGGTCGAGCCGTTCATGTAGGCGGCCTGGTTCGGCGGGTCGTACGGCATCTCGTTCTGATAGAAGTAGGTCTTGCCGCCGTTGCCGTTCCAGATCGTCTGGTACTGCTGGTAGTGCTCGACGAACAGGCCGTAGAAGGTGACGTTGTCGCCGTTCACGATCAGGCCGTTGCGACCGGTGTTGATGTTCCAGCCGACCGTGCCGCCGTTGCCGTGGTCAGCCCGCCAGATCCAGGCATGGTCACCGATCACGTTGTCGCTGTTGACCTCGACGCTGATGTTGGCCTTGCCCGCGATCGAGCCGCCGACCCGCACGAAGACGTCGGACAGGACGGTCGGGTTGGCCGCGTGCGATGCCGACGAGCCGCTCGGGCCGACCTGCAGCAGGATGTTCGAGTTGGTCGTGCCCGCGTCGAAGAGCACCCCGGCCAGCCGTACGCCGTCCACGTCGGCGATGTTCATGGCGTTCACGCCGCCGTCGGGGATGAAGGTGGCCAGGCCCAGGCCGAGGATCACGGTGTCGGCCCGGTTCACGTTGAGTGTCTGGTTGAGGTGATAGACGCCCGGGGTGACCAGCAGGTTCTTGCCCGCGGCGAGGGCCGCGTTGATGGTCGCGGCGGTGTCACCGGATTTGACGATGTAGAAGGTGCTGATCGGTCGCGACGAGCCCGCCGGGTTGCCGTTGGCCCAGCTGGTGCCGCTCGCGTTGGTGCGCAGGGCGGGCACGAAGACCTGGTACGCCCCGGCCGAGTCGACATACAGGTAGGGCTTCTCGGCGATGGCCGGGGACGACCCGATCGTCGTGTACGGCGGGTTCGGGAAGCTCTGGGCCGGCGCGCCGGGGGAGCCCACGAAGACCTGGTTCCAGTTGGAGCCGGTCCAGCTGCCCATCTGCGAGTTGCGGGTGAGGAACTGCTGCTGGCTGCCCGACTGGATCTGACCGTCGACCTTGGTGTCGCTGATGAAACCGCCCGACGACCAGCCGCCGTCGCTCAGCGCCAGGTTGCCCTTGACGTGCATCCGGCGGTACGGCGCGGCCTGCGAGACCGACCAGCGGTCGAGCCCGTCCGGCGGAGTCACGGTCAGGCCCTCGGCCGAGCGCCAGAAGTTCTGGGTGGCGTTCTGCGAGCCGTCCGGCCACCAGTCGGCCTCGACGTGCACGTGACCGTTGATGTTGACCTGGCCCGGGGTGAGGCCGAGCCCGGCGACCTGGGTGAAGAAGCCGACGTTGGCGTCGACGTTGTAGCTGCCCGGCTTGAACAGCAGCGCGTGCCGGGCCGTGCCGAACTGGTTCTGCACCTGCTGGTTGAAGACGGTGGTGAGCCGGTTCTGGATCGTCGAGGCCGTCATCGACGGGTCGAAGACGCTGACGTTCGGGCCGAGGTCCGGGTTGGTGGGGTTCGGCGGCACCGTGGTGGGCGGGGTGGTCGGCGGGTTCGTCGTTCCTGAAGAGAAGTTCCACTTCTGGTTGGCGCCCCCGCCACAGCTCCAGAGCTGCAGCTTGGCGCCGTCCGCGAGGTTGTTGTCCTTGATGTCGAGGCACTTGCCGGCCTTGACGTTGACCAGGTCCTTGGCCGCGTTCAGCGTCCACTGCTGGCTGGTCAGCCCGGCGAAGCAGTCCCACAGGTGCACGACCGCACCGTCGGTGACGGCGCCGCCGGCCACGTCGAGGCACTTGCCGAGGCCGCGCACCGAGCCGTCGTCGGCGAACGTCCAGCTCTGGTTGGGCCCGCTCGCGCAGGACCACATCTGCGGCAGGTTGCCGTTGGCGGTGCTGCCGTTGGTCACGTCGAGGCACTTGCCGTTGGCCACGCTGGTGACCGATCCCGTGGTGGCGGCGAACGCGTTGGTGACGCCGAGCACGCCCAGGGCCACGACTACCGCCCCGACCACAGCGCTCGTGATGATTTTCCGCTTCATGTCTTTCCTTACGCGGGGTTGTTGGCGTGGGTGAGCGTCTCCCAGGCGACGAACAGGTTGTTCGTCCCCTGCGGGCGGCGCGAGTCGGTGAACGTCTTGCTGTTGGTCATCGCGATGCCCAGGCGGTTGCCGAGCGCGTTGTAGGCCACCTCGGAGATCGGCCCGAGACCCTTGGTCACTGAACCGCCGCAGATGTTCGACGGCACCGCGGTCCCGTTCTCGAATTTGGTGTGGAGGCCGAGCGCGTGCCGCATCCGTTCCGACAGCGAGGGCCACAGATCCTGGCCCTGGATGCGGGTGGTCTCGGCGACGTGGCTGATCGCCGACAGGCCGTACCCGGTGTGCACGAAGTCGCGGCACGTCTCCTGGGCCAGGCCGTCCACGAAGGTGCTCTGCCCCTGCCAGTAGCTGATCAGCTCGGCCCGGGTGTCCACGCTGCCGACCGGCGGATACTTGGGCTGCGAGCCGTCGGCGGCGATGTAGATGTACGCCGCCGCGCGCGCCTGGAAGCGGGTGATCGCCCGCTCGTAACTGGCCTTGTCGTCGAGGAAGACGGAGATGCCGACCGCGGCCTCCATCATCGACAGTTCCCAGTTTCCGTTGCTGCTGCTGCCGCCGATGACGACCGGGAGGTAGACGGTGCGCAGCATCGTGGCGAAACGGGCCTGGTCGGGCCACGTGCCGTACGCGTGCTTGATGATCTCGGCGGCCCGCGGCCACACCGAACCCGCCCAGCCGGTCTGCAGCGGGGCGTTGCTGTTGGTGTGCGACTTGACGGTGGCCGACCACGCGTCCATCAGGGCGATCGACTTCTGCGCGTACGCCGCGTTGCCCGTGACGTACCAGATCAGAGCGTCGGTGTATGCCGCGATCGCGTCCTCACGCTCGTCGGTGCAGCCGTTGTTGGGGTTCGAGTACGAGCCGCACTCGACCGTGGCGCGCGGCTTGGGGGTCCGCGACAGCGAGGCGTACCGGCTGGCCAGCATCTGGCTGTAGGCGCTCGACCAGGGCTGGGCGCCGGAGTTGACCTTGCCCTTGACGAAGTCGAGCTGGGCCCGGCTGACCAGGACGCCGGGGTGTTGGAACGTGATCGGAGCGGCGTCCGCCGTTATCAGCCGGACACCGAACGTCGCGGCGGCCGCGACTAATACCGTGAACGCCGCCAAAAGGGCGCGTCTGTGCATAGGGGCTCTCCCGGGGTGGGGGTGGGCAACCGGAAAGTGAGTTAACAGTTCCCACCCCGGGAGAGCCCGGTCAAGCACAAATCGACGTACTTAAGTCTCTCTTAAAGGTTCCGGAACGGGAGAGCGCTCTCTTCGTTCGAGACTTATTTAAAGTAGTGGCCGGCGTCCAGATCGGTGATCAGCGTCGGGCCGACCGGCGTCCAGCCGAGCAGCTCCCGGGTGATCTTGTTGGAGGCCGGGCTGTCCATCGCGAACATCGGGCCGATCCAGCTGAACTCCTCCGGGCGGCGCGGCGCCACCGGCACGCCGAGGCCGCGGCCGATCGCCTCGGCGATCTCCCGCCCGGTGACCGCCTCCTCGCCGACCGCGTGCAGCACCGAGCCGGCCGGGGCCTGCTCGATCGCCAGGCGGAACAGGGTGGCCGCGTCCTTCACGTGGACGGCCGTCCAGCGGTTGCTGCCGTCGCCGACGTAACCCGCGACCTTGCTGTCGCGGGCGACGCTGATCAGGAACGGGACGAAGCCGCCGTCGCCCTCGCCGTGCACGGTCGGGGCAAGCCGGACGACGATCGAGCGCACACCCCGGTCCTCGAGGGCCAGGGTCGCGGCCGCGGACTGTTGGCGCGGGTGGGCGGTCGCCGGATCAGGCCGGTCGGTCTCGGTGGCCACCCGGCCCGGGAGCAGGCCGAGTGTGCCCGAGGCGATCGCGAACGGCCGGTCGGTGCCCGCGAGGGCGTCACCGATCGCGTCGATGGCGGCGCGGTCCTTGGTCAGCGAGTCGGCGAAGTTGCTGAAGTCGTGGACGAAGGCCAGGTGGATGACGGCGTCGGCGTTCCGGGCACCCTCCCGCAGGACGTCCAGGGTGTCGAGGTCGCCGCGGAGCACCTCGGCGCCGCTCTTCTCCAGGGTCTCGGCCTTGGTGTCGGAGCGGGCCAGGCCGATGACCTGGTGGCCGTGGGCGAGCAGTTCGGGGACGACGGCGGAACCGATCCAGCCGGTGGCGCCGGTGATGAATACGCGCATTCTTTCCTCCATGTCAGTGGCTGACATTGACCGTAGCACCGTGATGTCAGCCGCTGTCATGCTTGCCTTTGCTCCGGCTTGTGATGTCAGCGACTGCCGTCGAATAGGATGGGTGCATGGGACGCTGGGAGCCGAACGCGCAGGCCCGCCTTCGGCAGGCGGCGATGGAGCTGTACGGCTCGCGCGGTTTCGATCAGACGACGGTCGCCGAGATCGCGGAGCGGGCCGGGCTCACCGAACGCACATTCTTCCGGCACTTCGCCGACAAGCGTGAGGTTCTCTTCGCGGGCTCCTCGGAATTCCAGGAGCGGCTCGTCGCCGCGGTGGCGTCCTCGTCGCTGCCGCCGGGGGAGTCGGTGGCTGCGGCCTTCGAAAAGGTGGCGGCCGAGCACTTTCCGGCGGTGACCTTCGCGCGGCAGCGCCAGGAGGTGATCGACCAGAACCCGGCGCTGCAGGAGCGGGAACTGGTCAAGCTGCACCAGGTCGCCGCGCTGATGGCCGCGGCGTTGCGGGCGCGGGGCGTCGACGATCTGGCGGCGGCGATCGCGGCCGAGGGCGGGATGGCGGCCTTCAAGGTGGCATTCGCCCGGTGGATCGCGGCCGGCGGGTCGCTCGAGGAGCACGTTCGGACGGCGTTCGGCTCGCTCCGGGATGTCGTCCGGAAAACCTGAAACTCCTTCACGATCTCCGGCATTTTGTCGGTCCGGTCCGGTACATTGCCGGACCATGGACGCAGACGTCATCGTGGTCGGGGCCGGGCTCGCCGGCCTGGCCGCCGCCCACGAGCTCACCTCGGCCGGCAAGCGGGTCGCCCTGGTCGACCAGGAGAATGCGGCCAACCTGGGCGGGCAGGCGTTCTGGTCGTTCGGTGGCCTCTTCCTCGTCGACACCCCCGAGCAGCGGCGCATGCGCGTCGCCGACTCGTTCGACCTGGCCTGGAGCGACTGGCAGGGCAGCGCCGGTTTCGACCGACTGTCGTCCGCCGATGATGAGGATTCGTGGGCCGTGCGCTGGGCGCGGGCCTATGTGGAGTTCGCGGCGGGCGAGAAAAGGGCCTGGCTCTCGTCGCTCGGCATGACCTGGCTGCCGACGGTGGGCTGGGCCGAGCGCGGCAGTCTGAGCGCCGACGGCCACGGCAACTCGGTGCCCCGCTTCCACGTGACGTGGGGGACGGGCACCGGGGTGGTCGCGCCCTTCGTGCGCTCGATCGAGGCGGCCGCGGCGCGCGGGCTCGTGACCTTCCACTACCGCCACCGGGTCGACGAGCTCATTGTCGAAAACGGCGCGGTCACCGGCGTTCGTGGCACAGTCCTGGCCCCGTCCGACACTGGTCGCGGCGAGCCGTCCTCCTGTGACGTCACCGGCGACTTCAGCCTGACCGCCCAGGCCGTCGTGGTGGCGGCCGGCGGCATCGGCGGCGACCACGACCTCGTCCGGCAATACTGGCCGGCCGGTCTCGGCCAGGCCCCCCGCGAGATGATCACCGGCGTGCCCGCCTACGTCGACGGCCGCATGCTGGGCATCTCGGCCGACGCCGGCGCCCGCCTGGTCAACCGCGACCGCATGTGGCATTACACCGAGGGCATCCGCAACTGGGCCCCGATCTGGCCCAGCCACGGCATCCGCATTCTGCCCGCCCCGTCGTCGATGTGGTTCGACGCGCTGGGCCGCCGCCTGCCCGCGCCCTACCTGCCCGGCTACGACACCCTGGGCACGCTGAAATACCTGCGGACGACGCCCGACATCGCGCAGTACGACCACTCGTGGTTCATCCTCACCCAGAAGATCATCGAGAAGGAGTTCGCCCTCTCCGGCTCGGAGCAAAACCCCGACATCACCGCGAACGACAAACGGGCCTTCCTGCGCGAACGCATCCTGGGCAAGGGCGCCCCCGCCCCCGTCGAAGCCTTCAAGCGCAAGGGCGCCGACTTCGTGGTCGCCTCCACCCTGGACGACCTGGTCGCCGGCATGAACAAACTGACCGACGAGCCCCTGCTCGACCCGGCCCGCCTGCGCACCCAGATCGAGGCCCGCGACCGCCAGATCGCCCACCCGTTCAGCAAGGACGCCCAGATCCAGGGCATCCGCAACTCGCGCCGCTACCTCGGCGACCGGATCGGCCGCACCGCCACCCCCCACCGCATCCTCGACCCCGCGGCGGGCCCCCTGATCGGCATCAAACTGCACATCCTCACCCGCAAAACCCTGGGCGGCATCCAGACCGACCTCGACTCGCGGGCCTTGTCCGCCGACGGCACCCCCATCCCCGGCCTCTACGCAGCCGGCGAGATCGCGGGCTTCGGCGGCGGCGGAGTCCACGGCTACAACGCCCTGGAGGGCACCTTCCTCGGCGGCTGCCTCTTCAGCGGCCGAGCCGCCGGCCGCCACCTCTCCCGCACCCTCTGACCCACCGCCGGCCTCGTCCCGCCCCAGACCTGATCGTCCGGAATCTCGACGAGCCGGATCGAGCCCCACGGCTTGATCGCTGGTCCTGCTGTGCCCCCCTCGGCTTACCGGCGCGTGGGCTCGTTTGCGGTGGTCGGGTGGTTGGCGCCGGCCTTCGCGACCGCCTGCGGTGACGGGCGGAGAGCGCCTCTACGACCGTCCAGAGTGACCGGCGGCAGCACGCCCAGCCACTTACCGTCGGGCTTGATGGCCGGCCTTGACCCTTGGCCGCCATGACGGCGGTAACAAGCCCGGCCACCCACCCCAAGGCCTGGTAAGCCAACTGTCACCGTCGACAACCGCAACAGGGCGACCGGTCTGGCCGTGCACCGCCGGCCCGGATGGCTGGCTTCGGCCACCGGGACTGGCGGCAGCAAACCCTGCCATGTAGCCCTGGGCCGGAAGTTGATCGCCGCCGTCAAGCCCAGCGCGACGGGGCATCGGTAACGGGTCTGGCGTGAGTCGACCCTGAGCTCGTGGCGCCCGGATCTCGACAACGAGGCTCGACAGACCTGCCGGAGTGACCCGCTCGCATTTCTCACCTGCACGCCGCTGCCTCGGGCGCGACCCGGCCGGCCGATGATCCAGCTTCATGCCCGGCTCGCTGTTTGGCTCGCTGTTGGTCAGAGCGAACATCACGCTCTCGGCGACGGCTCGGGCGACGTCGAGCGCACGGTGTGCGGTCAGGGTCAGGGGAGCGACCAGCGTTGGCTGGCGGAGCCGGTGCACTGGGTGACGGTGACACCGGTGCCGGAGGTGCGGCCGCCGGAGGGGTCGGTCAGGCAATTGTTGTTGGCGGCGTTGATGAGCAGCTGGCCGGAGGCGCGCCACTGGGCCGGGGTGCGGTCGTCGCAGGTGATGATCTGCACGGTGTTGTCGCCGACCAGCAGGGCGCATTTGCCCTGGACGCGCAGGGTGCCGTCGGTGGCCAGCGTCCAGCTCTGGGCGACCGAGTTGTTGCAGTCGTAGACCTGAACGTGGTTGCCATCGACGGGGACGGCGCCGTTGAGGTCGAGGCACAGGCTGTTCTGGCCGCGGATCACGCCGACCCGGTCACTTGCCGGTGGGACCTCGGGTGCGACGAGCTGGGGAGCGCCGGGCGCCACCGTCTTGCCGACGTCGCCGGTCGGGTCGGGGCTGATCGAGATCGGTTCGCCGGCGCCGGTGCTGCCGGTCGGCTGGGCGGGGGTGCCGCTGGGCCGGCTAGGCGGGGAGGAGGCGCTCGTCGTGGCGCTGGTGGTGCCGGCCGGGCGGCCGGCCTCGGTCGCGGACGTGCCGGTGCCGATCGACGATGCCGTCGAAGCGGTGGGCAGCGGAGCCGTTGCCGCGGGGAGCGGGCCGGGCATGCCGGTGGTGACGGTCGGGCGCACGTCGGAGCGCAGTGCCGCGAAGCCTGCCGCGGCCGCGCCCAGCACGATCACCGTGGCCACGCCGGCCAGAACGATCAGGCGGCGCCGGCCGTTACCGGAACCACCCGCTTGCTTGCGTCTGCCGGCACCGCCGACTTCGCCCGCGGCGCCGCCCACTTTGGCGTGCTTGCGGCGGAACGGCAGGTGGAGGATCGCGGTGGGTGCGTCGGCGGGGTCGGGTGCGGGCTCGGAGCGTACGTCCGGGGTGGTGGCCGCAGGCCAGGTATGGGTCGAATCCTCGTCGTCGAGGGAGCCGGAATCGCGCAGCACGAACGGCCGCACGAGCAAGGGATCCTGCTCGTTGCCCACATCGCCGTCCGTCACATTTCACCCGCCGCCATCGAGCCGCCAAGAGACGATCGGCCGCCCAAGTTACCCGTGATCTCCGCGGTTCGACCCTCGTCCGAAGATCCGACTTTCCGCCCGTTGCGGCTGATCGGGCAGGGAACGACCACGTTCAGTCGGCTTGGCGACAGTTGATCCGGCGGCAACGTTCCTGCTCCCAAGCGGAGAACCGAGTTGATCTCCCGCGAACCTACCTTTCTGATCATCCGGGCGCGACCCGGGCCTCGTGCTGATCAGGAAAGGCCCCGCATGCCGCTTCCCTCCCGCCTGCTCGCCGCCGGCGCTGCGGGCCTGGTCATGGCCGGTGCGCTGATCGCACCGAGCCCGGCCGCCGCCGTCTCGGCCGCTGCCTCCACCGCGCGCACCAGCGCGACCGAGAGCCGCCGCGTCGACTCGGTGCCCACGCCCAAGCTGCGCTGGTACTCCTGCTATTCGTGGGCCCAGTGCGCGACCGCGGAGGTGCCGCTCGACTACGACCGGCCGAACGGCAAGAAGGTGACCCTGGCCCTGCTGAAGGTGAAGGCGCGCAACCAGAAGCACAAGATCGGCAGCCTCTTCGTGAACCCGGGCGGCCCCGGCGGCTCGGGCGTCTCGCTCGCGCTGGCCGCGCCCTACTTCCTCAGCAACACCCTGCTCGACCGCTTCGACGTCGTCGGCATGGACCCTCGTGGCATCGGCTTCAGCGACCCGGTCATGTGCTTCGACGACGCCGCCGCCCAAGGCCCGGTCCTCGCCAAACTCAACATCGGTTTCCCGTACGGGGCCAAGGAGGAGAAGTCGTTCCTGAAGGCGACCGCCGCCCAGGGCCGCGCGTGCTCGACCACCGGGCGTGAGCTGGCCGGCGCGATGTCGACCGCCGAGGTCGCGCGGGACATGGACGTCATGCGCCGCGCGGTCGGCGACGAGAAGCTGTCGTACCTCGGCTTCAGTTACGGCACCGCCCTCGGCCAGTACTACGCCAACATGTTCCCGGACCGCTTCCGCGCGATCGCCGTCGACGGCGTGGTCGACCCGCAGGCCTGGGTGGGCTCGTCCCGCACGGCCGGGCAGGTGCAGGACGACCGGCTGCGCTCGGCGGACGGCGCGTGGAAGGCGCTGCAGGAGATCATGCGCCGCTGCAACGTCGCCGGGCCCACGAAGTGCGAGTTCTCCGGCCAAGCACTGCGCCGTTTCCGGACCATCGCCAACCGCCTGAAGAGCAAGCCGCTCTCGATCGGCGGCCAGAAGATCACGTACGCCGTGTTCGTGAGCATGGTGCTCAGCGCCCTGTACGACGTCGAGGCCGGTGCCGGCGTGACCGAACTGTCGGCCGCGCTGTGGCGTCTCACCACGCCCGGCGCCAGTTCGACCGCCGAGCAGCTGACCGCCGCGACGACGACCGTGACCAAGGCTCGCCGCCGGGTCGTGGGCCGGGCGTTCCCCTACGACAACTCCTTCGACGCCTACGCCGCCGTCATGTGCACCGACGGCCGCCACCCCGCCCGCGGCACCGACTGGGTCAAGGCCGGTGCCAAGGCCGACAAGCGCGCCCCGTACTTCGGCCGCGCCTGGGCCTGGGCGAGCGCATCCTGCGCCCGCAACACGTGGACGGTCCGCGACGAGGACGCCTACACCGGCCTGTTCAACCGCCGCACCAAGAACCCTGTCCTGGTAGTGGGCAGCTTCTGGGACCCGGCCACGAACTACGCCGACGCCGTGAAGTCGTCCAAGCTCCTGCCGAACAGCCGCCTGCTCTCCAGCGCCAACTGGGGCCACACCGCCTACGGCACGTCGGCCTGCGTGACTTCGGCGATGGACCGCTACCTGCTCACCCGCACCCTCCCCGCCAAGGGCAAATCCTGCGTGGGCGACGTGCAGCCGTTCCGCACCACCCTGAGCACCGACCCCGACGAGACCAGCCAGGACACCTTCGACCTGAACGCCGCCACCCCGGCCGAGATCGCCGCCCACGGCTTCCCCGCCGACAGCACCCCGAAGGTCCTCCCACCCGTCCGCTGACCCCACCCCACAGCAACGCCCCGTCCGCCGGCCCCCACCGGCGGGCGGGGCGTTGCCATGTCCGGCATTCAGCACATCGCCGGTCCACCCCGGGACAGACAGCGCACGCCGACCGGTGACCGGCTCGCGGTTTCAAGCCGACACGAACGTGCCCGCGCGGCTCGCCACCACCCGGCGGCCGTCGAGCGGAGCCTCGCGGTGCCGCCCGCGAATCGTGTGCTGAGCCAGGTCGACCCGTTCACGTGTCACGCCACCGAACCTGAGATCTGGAGGCCGAGGCCGTATTGTCCGGGCTTGTCCGCGGTCGGGACTCGCCCGGCCGACTGGCTGACCGCAGCTCGGTGTCGCGCCGATCGGTTGGCCATGACGCGGAACTGTCGCACCGTCTCGTCTGGCGACCGAACCGCTGCCGGAAGAGGAGTCGGCGTGTTGGACGCACCCCGCTACACCGGTTACGCGGCACCCTATGCCGCACCTGAGATGGATCGCCCGCGACGTCCCGTTCGCGGGCCACGCGACACCGGTTGGGCGCCGGAGTCGTCGCTGTAGCTGAAGATCCGCCCTACTACTGGAGGCTGAGGCGGCGTTAGTCAGGCTTGTGCGCGGCCTTGCCGGCCATGACGATCCTGGCGTTGTCCGGAGCGCTGGGGCGGCGCCGGCCGGCGGCAACGCGGAGCCGCCCCCGGCTTGGAACCTCCGGTGTGGAGGCGGGCCCGAGTGGCTGTTCACGGCTTGGCATCGTCCCGCCGGGTGGCTCGTCGGCGACTCCGACAGGGTGGGGCGGTGGTGGGCCGCCCGCGCCCCTGGGCGGGGCGCGGGCGATCCGTGGGGAGGGGCGCTGCTGTCAGCGTTTCCAGAAGGCCTTGCGGGCGGGGGCCGCGGCGGGGTCGGCGGGGGGCTCACTCGGGGAAGCGGTGGCGGGCTGGGCGCCGGCTGCGAACGCGGTCAGGATCTCGGTGGCGGTCGTCCATTTCTCGGGGGTGGGTTGGTCGGTTCGCAGCTTGGTCACCAGGTCTTTCAGCGAGGCGAACTCGGGGTCGGTGAGCGAGCCGACCAGGACGTCGAGGCGGCTGGCCAGGTCGTCCAGAAGCTCGCGGCGCTCCCAGTCGGGGAGGGTGACGGCATCGCGCAGACGCTGGGCCTCGGTGGCGGCCAGGGCGCGGACGTCGTCGAGGGATGGTTCGGCGCCGGACGGGGCCACGGCCTTGCCCGCGCGCAGTGCCGCCGGGACTGAGGCGAAGCCTGTGCGAGGACGGCGGGCGTGGGCGGGGGCAGGGGCAGGGCTGCCGAGGATCCCGCTGCTGCCGCCGGCAGCAGCGCCGAAGCTGAGAGAGGTTGCAGACTCGTCGGCCATGGTGGGAGCGAAGCGGGCGGGGCCGGACGGGGCGGCGGAAGGCGGGGGCGGGGCGGCCGCCCCGCTCAGGCGCATCATGGCGGGGGCGACGTCGCCGGGAGCCTCCCAGCCGTCGGGGAACTCGACGGGCTGGGTCACGCGGCGGGTCTCGCCGTCCTCGTTGACCACGCGGCTGTCGACGGCCACGAAGGCGGTGAAGCGGCACAGCACCCCGTAGCGCAGAGACGTCTGGACGATGCGCTGCTCGAGGCCGCGGTCGCCCGCAGCGTAGGCATCCTCGAGGTCGCGCAGCCGGGCTCGGGCCCACTGCGCCTCGATCGCCGGCCCGGTGCGCTGCTGAACCGGCACCGAGGTGCGGAACTCCTGGTCGTCGCGGGTGCGGCCGGTGACGATCAGCTCGCCCTCGGGGCGGCCCGTGTAGCGGCCGCTCACCACCAGCGGGACGCCGGGGTAGAGACCGGGGAGGCGGGCCGGCGTGCGGTCGTCGACGACCAGCTGGAGGCCGGCGGCGGTGACCTGCAGGCCGGTGACGACGGGGGCGCCGATGCGGCGGTGGATGTGTTCCATGGCCTCGTCGAGACGATCCTCGCTTTCGACCAGCTCGGCCCGGCCGGCGCCGAGCGCGGCCAGCCGGCCCAGGAAGCCGGCGTTGACCGCCCGGTCGATGCCGATCGTGTGCACGCGGGTCGTGCCGATCAGTGGCGTGATGTCGTGGACGATCTGGTCCTCGTTGCCGACCTGGCCGTCAGTGACCAGCACGAGCACCCGGTCGCGGCCCTCGCTCGCGGTCAGCAGCCGCAAGCCCTCGGCGAGCGGGGTGAGCAGCTCGGTGCCGCCGCGCGCGGTGGCCTTGGCGAGATGCTCGACGGCCCGGAAACGGTGGCGGTCGGTCGCCTCGGCCAGCCCGGACGGCAGGTCGTCGGGGCGGTCGACGTCGTGGTCGAAGGTGAGCACGGCGAAACGGTCGGCGGCGGTCAGCGTGTCGACGACCCGGGCCGCGGCCCGCCGGGCGGCCACCATCTTCCAGCCGCCCATGCTGCCGGAACGGTCGAGCAGGAGAACCACGTCCTTGGGCCGCGCGGCCACGGCACCGGCCGGCGGCAGCACGACCAGCTGGTAGACGCCCTCGGGCTCGTCGGCCGACTCATCGGTCACGGCGATCGCGGTCTGGCCGCCACCCGCGTAGGGCAGCCGGAGCACGAAGTCGCGGTTGGCCCGCTCGTCGGGGCCGATCGTCAGCGTGCCGTCGCGGTCGACCACGGTGTGCAGGCTGGACCGCACCTCGCCCAGCTCGAGCCCGGCCGGGTCGATCTCGACCGTGACGCCGAGCCGCAGCGGGTTGGGGAAGCCGGGCAGCAGCACCGGGGGAGAGATGCGCGACGCGTCCGGCACGGCGTCGGTGTCGGGGGCCCGGCCGTCGCCGACGCCCGCGCCGGGTAGCGGAGTGCCGGGGATGTAGCGCGGCGCCACCACGAGCGGGAACCGGAACGTGGCCTCGCCGTCCTCGAACGGCAGCGGCCCGACCAGGCTCAGCTCGACCGTCACACGCTCGCCCGGGCGGAGGTTGCCGACCCGCATCGTGAAGACGTCGGGCCGCTCCTCCTCGGCGATCGACGCTCGCTGACCGGCCGCGATCGCCCGGTCGTACGTCTCACGGGCCTGCCCCCGCTCCTGGAGCTCGGCGTCGACCGTGCGGCCGTCGGCGGTCATGGTCATGCCGGTGACCGCGGCCCGGTCGGGCAGCGGGAAAATGTAGGTCGCCTCGAGCGCGACGTCGTGCACGTTGACGAACTCGGCCTGCACCACCGTGCGGGCGATCAGGCCGCTGATGCGGGCGCGCACGTCGAGCCGGTCGAGCGGCAGCGCGCCCCGGTCGGTCTGCAGCATGCCGAAGCCGGCGTCGGGCAGGATCCGGATGCGGCTGATCTCCGCGGGATCCATCGGGGTGACGGAGAGGGTCATGACGGACTCCCATCGATCAGGCCCTCGGCGGCGGTCAGGCCTCGGGCGGCGAGCAGGTCGAGCAGTGGTGCGGCGGCCTCGGCGATGGCGTCGAGGTCACGATCGGACAGGGCCTGCGGGACGAGCAGCAGCACGCCACCGCCGAGCGCCAGACCGGTGAACGGTTGGGCGGCGGGCGCGGCGCCGGCCCGGGCGGGCGCGGGGCTGGGACGGTCGGGTGCGGCGCTGGATCGGTCGGGTGCGGCGCTGGGACGGTCAGGTGCGGGACTGGGACGGTCAGGCACGGGGCTGGGACGGTCGGCGGGGAGGGTCTCGGGCTCGGTGACGATGGCGGTCTTCATCCGGGGGAGGCCGGGTGGGGGCAGGCTGGACTCGGCCGGGTGGTCGGCCCAGAAGCGGGGACGGTCGGGCGCATGCCGATCGAGTGCGCCGTCGGCGATCTCGATCAGCATGCCCGGCGGCACGAGCGCGATGTCGGTCAAGCTGTCAGGCGAGATGCCGGTGAACTCGGCCTGGATCTGGGCGAGGGTGTGCCCCTCGGCCTGCCGCCGTTTGATGGCGACCAGCTGCTGCAGGTGACGGGGGCCGTAGAGAGCGGTGCGCCCGCGCATGCCGAGCGGCTTGTCGACCAGGCCGATCGTCGTATACCACCGGATGGCGCGCCGGTCGGGCAGGTCGCGGACGCGTCCGTTGGGCGCGCCGGGGTATTCGGCCTCGAGGGCCTCACTCACCCGTTCCACCAACTCATCAAGCGTCCACATGCCGACTACTGTGACACTGTCATGGTGACACTGTCAATGAGATACAGTGAGCGGACCGATGCGACTGATCAGCCTGTCCCACGTGAACGACCCCGCGACGACGAAGGTCTACCCCGGCGACCCGCCGTTCGAGCTCGAGACGATCGCCACGATCGAGAAGGAGGGCTATTACTTGCGCTACGTCCGCGAGGGCGAGCACACCGGCACCCACTGGGGCGCGCCCGGCCACTTCAACCAGGGCGAGCCACTGGCCGACGAGCTCGACCTGGAAGACCTTCATCTGCCGGCGGTCAAGATCGACGTGCGCGAGCAGTGTGCGCGCGACCCCGACTACGCCGTGACCGTCGCCGACCTCGAGCGCTGGGAGCAGACGCACGGGCGCATCCCCGACGAGTCGATGGTGATCATCTGGACGGGCTGGGACGCGAAGTGGGGCACGGCCGAGTTCACCAAGGTCGGCGCCGACGGCTCGCTGCGCCATCCCGGCTTCGCGGTCGAGACGGCCCGCTGGCTCATCGACACGGGCCGGGTCGGCCACCGCGGCGGCACCGGCACCGACACCTTCAGCCCCGACATCGGCGCCGACGCCACCTACACGGTGTCGCACCTGATCTATCAGCGCCACCGCGTCAGCCTCGAGATCCTGGCCAACCTCGAGTCCCTGCCGGAAACAGGCGCCCACATCCTCTGCGGCGGCCAGATCAACCGCGCGGGCTCCGGCTCCACCGCCCTGATCTACGGACTGCTCCCCGACGAGCGCAGGCCACGCGAGCCGGCTAGCGCAGGCGGGCGGGAGGGAGCGAGCTAGCGCGGGCCGCCCGAGCGGGCTGGCTGGCGTAGCCACGGCAGGAGCGGGCAGGTCACGTGAGGCAGTGGGCAGGTCACGTAAGGGAGTGGGGTTTGCGCGGGCAGCCTGAGTGGCGGGCTGGCGCAGGTCACGGGAGCGGGTGGGTTAGCGCGGGGCGCCTGAGGGGGCGGGTGGGGCGACGAGGGTGGAGATCGGGTCGGGCAGCGAGATCGGAGCCGGCGCGACTGAGGGGGTAGAGGCAGGGGACGATGGGACTGGTAAGGGGGAACCCCCTGGTTGGAGGGTGCCGTTGGCGGTCAGGCGGTAGGGGGCGGATCGGGTCTCGGCCTCGGTTGGTTCGTCGTGCGAGATGACGGCCACGATCCGGGGGTACGAGGCCAGGCGCCGGAACTTTGCGAGCGGCACCACCGAGGCGCGGCCCGCGCCCAGCCCGACCAGCCGCACGTGCCAGTTGTGGACCGCGGTCGGGTTGATGTCGGTGGGGGAGCGCCAACCGGTCAGCGTCGAGCCGTCACTCAGCGTGCGACCTCCCAGCGTCATGGTGCCGATCCGCCAGCCGCCACTCGCCCCCGCGGCGTCCGTCTTGTAGCGCAGACCCAGCAGCACGGCCTTCCCGGCGTACGGCGTCAGGGGGTAGTTGACCTTGACCACGCCGTTGCTCGCGCCGGTCAGACCGGGCCCGAGCGGCCCGGCGCTGGTCTTGTCGCCGGTGACCGCGTGGAAGGTCCGGCCGCCGTTGATCGAGATCATCACGTAGGCCCAGTCGTAGCGCTCCTCCGCCGCGTAGGACGTCTCCAGCGACAGCACCGGTGCGCCCACCGGGATGGTGACCGGCAGCACCGCGTACGAGTCGAGGTTGTTCCGGTTGCCCGAGAAGAGGGTGCCGGCCGCGATCGACCAGCCCGTCGGCAACGGTGCGAGATGGGTCGAGCCATGAAACGTGATCGACTTGAGCGGCGTCGGCAGCGGCACGTAGTCGGCCCCGTTGGGCGCAGCGCCCGGCAGGTCGTACGCGGCCTCGTTCCCGATGTTGACCGTCGATCGCAGGCTGGCCGCGGTCACCCTGTCCGCGGCGATCCCCTTGATCTTTCCGCCGGGTTCGCCGGCCACCCCGTCGATCAGCGTCATGAGCTGGTAGTCGTGCAGCACGTCGTAGAGCGGCACCCCGGTCGGCAGCGCCGCCTGCACGCCGGCCAATCCTTGCCGCAGGCGGTCGCGGTGCAGCATCGTGACGGTGGCCATCCCGAAGCGGTCGCGCAGGTAGAGGATGAATTGGTAGGCGTTGCCGTAGTCGGCGAGCACCTCGCTCGGCGTGCCCTCGTCCCACAGGTTCAGCGAGTTCTGCGGGCCGCCGCAGTCGCGCGGGTTGGCGTTGTAGCGCGTCTTCCTCGGCCCGTATCCCTGGAAGCACATCAGATGCGTGTCGTTCCCGGGTTCGTCGACGGTGGCCCGCGCGTCCACATAGCCGGTCAGCGTCGACGCGAAATCGGACAGCCCCTCGTTGACCCAGGTCACCTCGTCCGGGTCGGCGTAGTACTCGAGCAGGTGCTGCCATTCGTGCGCGAAGGTCGCCTCGTACATGCGGGGCCGGGCCGGTCGGGTGGTGCACATGTCGTCCGTGGGGTCGTCGGCCGGTCGCGCGCCGAGGCGGTGTTTCCAGTCGTACGCGTCGATGGTCATCACGTTGCGGTCGAAGAGCTCGTTGAGCTGCTGCGAGAAGAATCCCGCGATGTACGTGACGGCCTTCGGATACGTGAAGTAGTTGGCGTCACGGATGTTGTCGACCAGCGTGACCGTCTTGTCGCCGTCCCCGGTGAAGTCGCCCGCCATCGTCGCGGCGGCGCCGTTGCGGTCGGGCGGCGTGCTGAAGACCGCCGTCTCCTTCGGATAGATCGTGCCGTCGAACTCCTTGACCAGAGCCGCGATATCGGCCGGACTGACCTCGATCGAGTTGATCCGGCAGTCGGTGGCCGGGAAGGCGAGGTCCTGCGCGACCCACACCTCGATGTGCTCGCCGATCGCCCGCAGCGTGTAGTTCTTGCGGTAGAGGTTGCCGGTCGTGTCGTCGAGCCCGACCCATTCGCGCACCGTCCCGACCGGCGGTGTCGGCTTCGCGGCGACCCGCGCCCGGGGCCGCGGCGACGAGGGCTCGGGGAGCGTCAGCTGTTTCCGGGTGAGCTCACGGGTGTCAGAAAAAGAAGGAGCCGGCGACGGTACGTGGGCCGCGGCGGCCGCCGGGTGAAGAAGCGCGACAACGAGAATAGCGACAAAAGGTGCGCGGCTCATGAAAAGGGACGCTACCGTGCGTGAGCTGCGGGAACGCGCCTATTCGAACAGTGAGTGCCCCTGGCCACTCTCCGCCCGCTTGCGGGCCCGGCGGCGTAACTGCACGACGACCATGTCGACCACGGCGACCAGCGCCCAGGCCAGCAGCAGCCACGCCGGCACCGTCCAGCCCGACCGGAACAGCAGCACCGCCAGCACCGTGCAGACCACGAAGCCGAACGCGGCCAGGATCAGCCGCAGGTTGAGCGGGCTGTACGGTTCCTCGACCGTCCCGCGGCGGCCGGGCGGCTGGGCACCGATGGGCATGACCCCGAGCGTACCCAGCCTCGCCGGCCCGCGCTCCTTACGACACCTCGCGCCGCAGCACCCGCCAGATCCCGAGGCCCAGCGGCACCAGCACCCAGACCGCGGCCGACACCCCGAGCCGGGCGTACTCGCCGCCGGTCATGCCGACCTCGGACAGCGCCGTGGTGGTGGTGTTGATGTCGAGCCACTCGGCCGCCTTGTTCAGCGCCTTGATGGTGCCGCCCAGGATGCCCCAGACCATCGGCAGGGCGAAGAAGGCCACGATTGCGGCCGGGGTGTTCAGCAGCAGGGCGCCGAAACCCAGGCCCATCAGGATGAAGACGACCTGCAGCAGTACGCCCTGCCAGATCAGCGAGCCGGCGATGTCCCAGCTGCCCTCGCCGCCGAGCGCCGCGCCCAGCAGGTTGGCCGCCGCGCTGATCACGAGGGCGGCCACGGTCGAGGCGATCGCCACCACCACACCGGCCAGCAGCTTGGCCAGGACCACCCGCTCGCGCCGGGGCACCAGGGTGAACGTGGTGAGCGCGGTGCGCTGCGACCATTCGGCGGTCATCGACAGGATGCCCAGCACCGGCATCAGCACCGCCGCCGGGAACAGCGCGAACGCGAAGAAGCCCTCGAAGGTCTGCTCGTCGTCGCCCGACCAGCCCAGCATGATCGCCGAGGTGGCGACGGTGGCCAGCGCGATGACGATCAGCAGCCACAGCCCGGCCCGGGTGTCGGCCAGCTTGCGCAGCTCGATCACCGTCAGCCGGCCCAGCGGCACCAGTCGCGCGGTCTCCGGGCGTACGGCGGGGGTGGGGGTCTTGTCGAGAACGGCAGTCATCGGACGGCCTCCTTCACGGAATCGCCGGCGGTCAGGGTGAGGAACATCTGCTCGAGGCCACCGGAGCCGGCCGGTCGCAGCTCGAGCAGGACGAGCCCGGCGTCGGCGGCGGCCCGCCCGATCACCTCGGACCCGGCCGGAACGACGACGCCCCCGTCGGTCGTCCTCGTCCCGGTCAAGCCGGCCCGGTCGAGCACCATCGCCAGCGCCGCCGGGTCGGCCGCGCGGACCAGGGTGCCGGTCTGGGCCAGCAGCTCGGCCTTGTCGCCCTTCGCGACGATCTTGCCGCCGCCGATCACCACCAGGTGGTCGGCCACCGCCTCGACCTCGCGCAGCAGGTGGGAGGAGAGCAGCACGGTGCCGCCGCGGTCGGCGTAGTCGCGCAGCAGCCCGCGCATCCAGAAGATGCCCTCGGGGTCGAGCCCGTTCGCGGGTTCGTCGAGGATCAGGACGGCCGGGTCGCCCAGCAGGGCCAGGGCCAGGCCGAGACGCTGGCGCATGCCGAGCGAGTACGCCCGCACCCGCCGCTTGCCGGCCGTCGCGTTCAGCCCGACGCGCTCGAGGGCACGCGGCACCTCGCGATGGTCGACGCCCATGGTCATCGCGGCCAGCGAGAGCACCTCGCGGCCGGTACGCCCGGCGTGCTGCGCCGAGGCGTCGAGGAGCACGCCGACCGTACGGCCGGGGTTGCCGAGCCGGCGGTAGGGCACCCCGCCGACGGTGGCCGATCCGGCGCTGGGCGGGGTGAGCCCGCAGATCATGCGCATCGTGGTGGACTTGCCGGCGCCGTTCGGGCCCAGGAATCCGGTCACCGTGCCGGGTTCGCAGGTGAAGGACACGTCGTCGACGGCGGGATGGGTGCCGTACCTCTTGGTGAGACGTTCGACCGTGATCATGCTGTCCAGCGTGCCGGGAGCGACCGGTGGGGCGCGTCGGCCGGAGGTAGGCGGCCCAGAACCTTGGTAGGGGGCCGACCCCCGACTTTGGTAGGTATCCGGCCCGCACCGCCCGTCCGTAGAGTCGGAGCGTGGGAAAGCTCAAGCCGGAGTACCGATGGCTGTGGCCGACGGCGGTCACCGGCCGCCGCTCGACCCGCGACTGGGTCGTCGACGCGATCTGCTTCGTGCTCGGCTACGGCTTCACCCTGCTGGTCACCTACGACATGCTCAGCGACTCGTTCTCGTTCGTGCCCGAGTGGCAGCACACCCCGCTCTGGCTGGCCTGGGTCGACTTCGCGGCCGGCACGGTCGTGGCGATCAGCCTGTGGTTTCGGCGCGGCCCGCTGCTGATCCCGATCGCCGTCTTCTGCGCCGCCCTGAGCCTGTTCACGGTGGCCGCCGGGATCTCGGCCATGATCGTGTTGTTCACCGTCGCCGTGCACCGCCGGTTCACGGTCCTGGCCCTGTTCGGCACGGCGGCGCTCGCGGCCAACGCTGTCTTCCCGCTGCTGCGACCCGACGCCGAAGGGTCGTACGCCGAGACGATCGGCTGGGGGTCGGTCGCCATCGTGATCATCTGCCTGTGGGGCATGGTGATCCGGTCGCGGCGTCAGCTCGTCGCGTCGTTGCGCGACCGGGCCGAGCGGGCCGAGAGCGAGCAGCAGCTGCGGGTCGCGCAGGCCCGCTCGGTCGAGCGCACCCGCATCGCCCGCGAGATGCACGACGTGCTCGCCCACCGCATCTCACTGCTGAGCCTGCACGCGGGCGCCCTCGAGATCAAACCGGAGGCCACGCCCGACGAGGTGACCAAGGCGGCCGGCGTCATCCGGGCCAGCGCCCACCAGGCCCTGCAGGATCTGCGCGAGGTGATCGGGGTGCTGCGGGCCGAACGGGCGGACGACGCCCCCGAGCCGCCGCAGCCGACGCTGGGCGCGCTGCCCGCGCTGGCGGCCGAGTCCCGCTCGGCCGGGGCCAAGGTCACCCTGGACGTCAGCATCGAGCCGGACGCGGTGCCCGACGGCACCGGCCGCACGGCCTACCGCATCGTGCAGGAGGGCCTGACCAACGCGCGCAAGCACGCCCCCGGCGCCGTCGTGCACGTCAACGTGGCCGGCTCGGCGGGCGACGGGCTGCTGATCGACATCCGCAATCCGTGGCCGGTCGGCGGGCGCACGGCGACCATCCCCGGCACCGGCACCGGGCTGATCGGCCTGACCGAGCGGGCCCTGCTGGCCGGCGGCCGGCTGAGCCACGGCCGCACGCCGCAGAACGAGTTCGCTCTGACAGCATGGCTGCCATGGCCGACGTGAGAGTCCTCATCGTCGACGACGACGCGCTCGTCCGGGCCGGTCTCGGCATGATCCTGTCGGCCGCGCCCGACGTGTCCGTGGTCGGCGAGGCGGCCGACGGCGCCGAGGTGCCGGGCGCGGTCTCGCAGCACCAGCCCGACGTGGTGCTGATGGACATCCGGATGCCCCGCGTCGACGGCCTGTCGGCCACCGAGACGCTGCGGGCCCGCCCCGGCGCCCCCGAGGTGATCGTGCTGACCACCTTCGACGCCGACGAGTACGTGCTGCGCGCGCTGCGGGCCGGCGCCAGCGGCTTCCTGCTCAAGGACACCCCACCGGCCGAGATCCTCAACGCCGTCCGCCGGGTGGCCGCGGGCGAGGCGATGTTGTCGCCCACGGTGACCCGGCAGCTGATCGCGCACGTGGCCGCGCCCGCCCCGCCGTCGCGCACCCGGGCCGCCGACCGGCTCGACCAGCTCAGCGAGCGCGAACGCGAGGTGGCGCTGGCGCTGGCCGAGGGCCGGTCCAACGCCGAGATCGCCACCGCGCTGCACATGTCGCTGGCCACCGTGAAGGCGCACGTCTCCCGGCTGCTGATCAAGCTCGAGCTCAACAACCGCGTCCAGGTCGCCATCCTGGTCCACGACGCCGGACTGGTCTAGCGAGCCGGCGACGATCTAGATGATCGATTCCAAGGGGTCAGTGGTCATACGCGGTCAGGGATCGTAGGACCGGCTGGCCGGTGTGCCAGTTGTGCCAGATCGCGGCGGTCAGGGCCAGGACGCGTTGCAGGACTCGGACGGTGACGCCGGTGATGGTGCGGCCGCCGTGGTGTTCGAGGTCGAGTTGGCCTTTGAAGGTCTGGTTGACCGATTCGATGCTCTGCCGTACGGCTTTCAGTAGGCCGCGGCCGGGGCGTTCGGGTTCGGTGCGGTAGGCGGGTCGGATGACGGTGATGCCGTTGTCGTTGAGCCAGGTTTCGGTGTCGCGGTCGCGGTATCCCTTGTCCACGACCAGGATCAGCCCGTCGGGGTGGTGGAACATGCTCGGCTGTAGGGAGACCAGGTCGACGAGGACTTCCCGTTCGTTGGTCTTGGCGTTGCTCAGCGCGAACGCGACGGGTAGGCCGTGCACGGTGGTGACCAGGTGCAGCCGTAAACCCCAGAACAGGCGGGAGTGTGAGGCGCAGTAGCCGTAGCCGGCCCAGGTGTCCAGGTCGGACCGCAGGGCGGTCTCGCGGGACATGCCGCACGGGACTGGGGTGGAGTCGGCGATCCGGATCGGATGTTGCCACAGGTCGGTGTCGGTGACCAGCACCGCGATGAAGTGGGTCAGTTGGGTGGTCAGGCGACGGAGGCGTTTGTTGTAGCCGGGCTGCTTCGGCAGGTCAGGGAACAGGTGGATCAAGGATTTGCGGGCGTAGCGGATCCAGCGGCTCTCGTTGTGATAACCGCGCAGGGCCTGCATGACCGACACCGTGATCAGTTCAGCGTCGGTGATTTTCGGGGTGATCCCGACCTTCGGCCGGTACGGGTTGAGCTGCGGGGACGCCTTCATCTCGTCGTCGATCCTGACGTAGAGTGCGGTCGCGAGGGTGTCCAGATCGACGTGCACGTGGCCTCCATGGTCTCGTTGCCTAGGCAACGCCGATCATGGACGCCCTCGCGTCTCCTCGCTGAACCGCATCCCTTGGAATCGATCATCTAGCGGGCTGGAGACAAGGGCCAGAGCGGCTCCTCGGCCAGCCGCTCCGACTCGCGCAGCACCCGCAGGATGTTGCGCCCGGCCAGCTTGCCCAGGTCGTCCGCCGACCAGCCGCGCCCCGACAGCTCGGCCATCAGCAGCGGATAGCTCGACACGTCGCCCATCCCGTCCGGCAGCTCGGTGGTGCCGTCGTAGTCGCCGCCCAGCCCGATGTGGTCGGCCCCGGCCACGTCCCGCGCGTGCTCGACCTGGTCGGCCACCTGGGCCACGGTCACCGGCGGGCGCGGGTTGGCGGCCACCCACGCGGCATACTCCGGGACGGTCAGCGGGTCGGGGCCCGGCCAGTCCGGCAGCGACGACAGGTTCTCGCCCGGGCGCGGGGCGCGTGGCCAGTCGGCGGGGCGCGGCGGCGGGCCGAGACGCTGCCACTCCGCGGCCGACGCCGCCATCCAGGCCTGCGACTCGGCCGAGACGAACGGCGCCACGAAGGTCAGCTGGATGACGCCGCCGTTGTCGCGGAGCCGCACGAGCACGTCGTCGGGCACGTTGCGCGGGTGGTCGTGCAGGGCCCGTACCCCGGAGTGGCTGAAGATCACCGGAGCGAACGCCGTGTCCAGCGCGGCGTGCATGGTCACCGGCGCTACGTGCGACAGGTCGACCAGCACCCCGATCCGCTGCATCTCGCGGACCACCGCCCGGCCCTCGTGGTTGAGCCCGCCGACCTTCGACTCGCGTACGGCGGAATCGGCCCAGGAGGTGTTCTCGTTGTGGGTCAGGGTCACGTAACGCACACCGAGACGCGCGAACCCCCGCAGCACGCCGAGCGAGGTGGCCAGGCTGTGCCCGCCCTCGATGCCCATCAGCGACGCTATCCGCCCGCCCGCGATCGCCCGCTCGACGTCGTCGGCGCTGTAGGCGATCGCGAAGTCGTCCGGGTACGCGGCGGCCATCCGGTAGACGGCGTCGATCTGTTCCATCGTCGCCACCACCGCCTCGGGCTCGCCCAGGTCACCCGGCACGTAGACCGACCAGAACTGCCCGCCGACCCCGCCCGCCCGCAACCGGGGGATGTCGGTCTGCAGCTCGGGGCGCGGCTCGTCCAGCCCGTCGACCCGGTATCCGAAGCGCCCGCGCAACTGCATGGGGAGGTCGTTGTGCCCGTCGATGATCGGTTCCATGCCTTCTGGCTACCCGCCGCAAGCCGGGAAAAGCAAGACTTGAGGAAAACGGGCCCCGCAACCTGACCGCACCGCAACGGGCACTTGCAGTGCACCGCGCGCCCGGGAATCTCTTCCCATGCCCGGCCGACAACGGCCGGACAGAGCGGGGGAGATCCGACGATGCGTCGTTCCAAGCTGAAGAAATACTCGGTTCTGACCGCAGTGCTGGCCGGCGCGGCCGGTGTCGCGGCCGCGGGTCCGGCCCAGGCCGCCGGCGGAACCCTGAAGATCGCAGCCGGCGACGACGCGTACGTCTCGTCCGTGCGCACCGGCTCAATCTTCGGCGCCGAGACGAAGCTCGTGGCGGGCATCTCCGGCCAGGAGACCAAGACCTCGTTCCTCAAGTTCGCCGTCCCGGCCGGCACCAAGGTCGCCGGCGCCCGCCTCAACCTCACCACCCTCGCCGGCACCTCGAGCACCGTCACCGTGCGCCGGGTGCAGAACACCACCTGGACCGAGAGCAAGCTGACCGCGGCCACCGCCCCGGCCCTGGGCGCCGTGCTGGCGTCGGCCGTCCCCGGCGCGACCCTCAGCGTCGACCTGGGCAAGGTCGTGACCGGCCCCGGCACGTACGCCTTCGCGCTCTCCTCGACCGGCGCGGCGGTGCGTTTCGGCTCGGCCGAGGCCAAGACCGGCGCCCCGGTTCTCGAGGTCAAGACCGACACCGACGTGTCGCCGCCCGTGCCCTCGACGCCGGCCACCAACGGCAACTGCGTCACCGGCACGAACCTCGTCCCGACCTGCGGCGTGCTCTGGGGCGCCGCGGCCGGTGGTTTCACTCAGACGCCGCGCGACCAGGCTCTGCGGGACTGGGAGAAGGTCAGCGGCCGCACCTCGACGATCTTCCACACGTACCACAAGGGCGACGAGAACTTCCCGACCAAGTCCGAGATCGCGATGACCGCCGAGGCCGGCGCGCCGCGGGTGCTGCTGACCAACTGGAAGATCGCGTACGGCTCCACGTGGGCCAAGGTCGCCCAGGGCCAGCAGGACAAGCGGATCGACGCGTTCGCCGCGCGGGCCAAGGCGTACGGCAAGAAGTTCTTCCTGGTTCTCAACCACGAGCCGGAGAACGACGTCGTCGCGACGGCCGGCTCGGGCATGACGGCCAAGGACTTCGCCGCGATGTACCGCCACACGATCCTGCGCCTGCGTGCCCAGGGCGTGACCAACGTCGTCAACGTGATGGCCTACATGGGCAACGAGAAGTGGATGGCGCAGAGCTGGTGGAAGGACCTCTACCCGGGCGATGACGTCGTCGACTGGATGGGTCTCGACTCGTACGTCAGCGCCGAGCCCGGCTACTACCACTACGGCAAGTTCAACGACCTGCTCGACCGCGCGCCGACCGGCGGTGGCACCGGCTTCTACGAGTGGGCGACGACCAACCACACCGCCAAGCCGATGATGGTCGCCGAGTGGGGCGCCTACACCCGTGTCGGCAAGACCAACGACAAGTCGCCGGTCTACAACAGCGTCCTGGCCGAGCTGGCCAAGCGCCCGGCCATCAAGGCGATCGTGTACTTCGACACGAAGAAGGACGATCAGGGCGACCGCGACATCAGCATCAACAGCAACGCCTCGTCGCTGGCCGCGTTCAAGAAGCTCGCCGTCGACCCGATCTTCAAGGTCAAGCTGGGCTGAGGTCGTTGCGCACCACTGCCACCCGCGAGGCGCAGGGCGCGGATGTTCATCTGCGTCGGTCTTCCGTAAGGCCTGATTTTCCGTAACGTTAACGGTCGGCCCGGTAGGACCACGTCTTTCAGGGAGGCACCCAATGGCGAAGAAGTCCAAGAAGGACAAGAAAAAGGACAAGAAGAACAAGAAGAAGAAGTGAGCTGACTTCTTCCTGCGCGGCGGCTCCTCCCCACTGGGAGGGGCCGCCGTAACCATTTGCACCGACTTCTCAGGTGGCACGCCGAAAACCCGATTCTGCAGAACGGGGCGTGCACCGGGCACGCGGGGAGGAGCTGCGATGACGTCCGGCGCCGCGATTCCCGTACTGGTGCTGCTCCTCGCTCTGGTGCTGGCCACCACGGCCGGCCCGGCGACGATCGCCGCGCTCACCGGGCTGGCCGCCCTCGGCGTCGCCGTGGCCGCCGTACGCGTCATCCGCCGCCGGGAAGCCGCCACCCGCACCGCCTGGATCGGGTTCGGCGCCGGCGCTCTCGTCAGCGCGGCCGGCGTCCTGGTCGACGGCTCGCTCACCAGCTCCCGCCCGACCGGCCCCGGCCTGGCCCACGTCGTCATGGTCGCGATCGTCACCGTCACCCTGTTCGTCGCGCCGTCGCCCCGGCAGACCCGGATCGCGCGCATCCGCGGCGTGGCCGACGCCCTGCTGATCGCCTGCTCGCTGCTGATGACGAGCTGGAACTTCGTGATGCGGCCGGCCCTGGCCTCCGGCGTGCCGATCCTGATCGCCCAGCCCCTCTCCGACGTCGTGCTGGGCACCGTCGCGCTGGCCGCGCTCGCCCGCTGGCATCGTGGCTACCGCGGTTCGGCCACGCTGGTGCTCATCGGGGCCGGCATGCTCCTGATCGCGGTGGGCGACAGCATCTCCGTACGGCTGCTGGCCGAAGAGGCCTGGGGATGGCTCGCGATCCCCGACGCCGCGCGGCTCGCCGGCTTCGTCTTCCTCCTTCTCGCCGCCCTGCGCGCGGCCGCCATGGGCCGCCTCGTCGAGGAGGAGCCGGCCGCCGGGACGGCCGCGAAAAGGCTGACGCCGAGCCTGCTCCTGCCGTACGTGGCCGTGCTGTCCGCCCTCGTCGCGGGCACCTGGTGGATCTCCACCGGGCACGCCTCGTCGCCGGTCTTCACCTGGTGCCGGTTCGCCTCGATCCTGCTGATCGTGCTGCGCGAACTGATCCTGGTGCTCGACAACCGGCAGCTCGCCCGCCGGCTCGAGGAGCGGGTCGCCGCCCGGGCCACCGAACTGCAGAACAGCGAACAGCGTTTCCGCGCCCTCGTCGAACAGAGCTCGGACTCGCTGGCCATCCTCGAGGCCGACTCGACCGTCCGCTTCCAGAGCGCCTCCGTCGAACGCATCTTCGGCTTCCCCGCGTCGGTGCTGGTCGGCCGCCGCCTGGTCGACGTGGTCGGCCGCCGCGCCGCGGAGAGCATCGAGGCGGCCATCGAAGACGTCCTGGGCCGGCCCGGCGGCATCACCACCTTCGAGGTGACCCTGATCCACGCCGACGGGCGGTGGCGCCCGTCCGAGATGACCATCACCAACCTGCTCGACGACCCGTACGTGCAAGGTCTGGTCTTCAACACCCGCGACGTCGGCGACGCCCAGGAACTGCAGGACCAGCTGCGCCACGAGGCCTACCACGACGCGCTGACCGGCCTGGTCAACCGCGCCCAGTTCCGCGAACGCCTGGCCCTGGCCGTCGAAGGGCAGCCCGCCCTCGACCACGTCTCGGTGCTCTTCCTCGACCTGGACGGCTTCAAGGAGGTCAACGACAGCCTCGGCCATGCCGCCGGCGACCAACTGCTGGTGCACGTGGCCGCGCGTCTGCTCGCCGCCGTGCCCGAACCGCACACGGTGGCCCGCCTGGGCGGCGACGAGTTCGCCGTCATCCTCGAATCACCCGACGCCCGCTCGGACGCCGAGGCGCTGGCCGCCCGCATCCTGGACGGGCTCGACGAACCGTTCCGGCTCGACGGCCGCGAACTGCACGTGGGCGCGGGCATCGGCATCGCCTCGGCCGCCGACGCGGCCGACATCCAGCAGCTGCAGCGCAACGCCGACCTGGCCATGTACAAGGCCAAGGACGCCGGCGGCGGCGTGTACGCGTCGTACCACCCGTCGATGCACGACGCCCTGATGCAGCGGCTCGAACTGGCCGACGACCTGAGGCTGGCCCTGGAACGTGACGAGCTGGTGCTGCACTACCAGCCCACAGTGGACCTGCGCAGCGGCGACATCATCGGCTTCGAGGCCCTCGTACGCTGGCAGCACCCCACCCGCGGGATGGTGCCGCCGCTGGAGTTCATCGGCATCGCCGAATCGACCGGCTTGATCGTGCCGCTGGGCCGCTGGGTGCTGGCCGAGGCGTGCCGGCAGGCGGTGGCGTGGGGCCGCCCGGTGAAGATGGCGGTGAACGTGTCGGTCCGCCAGTTCGAGGCGGGCGACCTGGCCGCGACGGTGGCCGAGGTGCTGGCCGAGACCGGCATGCCGGCCGACCAGCTGTGCCTCGAGATGACCGAATCCGTGCTGCTCACCGACACCGACGAGAACCTGTCCCGGATCGTCGGCCTGAAAGCCCTGGGCGTGATGCTGGCCATGGACGACTTCGGTACGGGGTATTCGTCGCTGGCCTACCTGCGCCGTTTCCCGATGGACGTGCTGAAGATCGACCGCTCGTTCGTGGACCGCCTGGGGGCGGGCGACGTCGAGGACGAGACCCTGGTCCGGACGATTGTGCGGCTGGGGCAGCGTTTCGGGATGGCGACGGTCGCCGAGGGCATCGAGAACAGCGCCCAGCTGACCGCGCTGCGCGACATGGGGTGCGACTTCGCCCAGGGCTACTACCTGTCCCGGCCCGTGCCGTCGTCCGAGGCCGGACGGCTGCTCGAAGCCGGCCTGCCCACCTACACCTTCGCTGCCTGATCGTTGGCGCCTTTCGTCTCTGGGCGGGTTTGCTGTTGGCTTGTCGCTCGATTCCTTTCCCGCCGGCCGCACCGTCTCGCCCTGCCACGGCACGCCGACCCGTCGGCGGCCCACTCTTTCGACGTCGCGTTGTCTGCCCTGTGCTGTTCCTAGGCGTAGCCGTTCAGGCGCGGGGAGACCGTCAGCGAAGCGATCTCCGCCACTTCTGCCTGGCGGGTCCTGCCCGCCTTTGCTCTGGCCGGCCCGGCCCGGCTTCGGCCGACCCGACCCGATCCGGCCAGGCCCGGCCCAGATTTGGCCGGACCCCTGACCCGGACGCTGGGAAACGCTCCCCGGTATGACCTGCGCTCGGGGCCGTGAGGGAACAATTCCCGGTGATTTATGGGGTCTGGTATTCCGAGATTATATCTATCAATGTGCTCGCTTGGTGTTTCGGTCTCGGGGGTGGAAGTGGGGTGCCATGTGGGATGACTTGAATCGTCTGGCAGCCGACCCGGATGTTCTGGTTTTATATCAGCGGACTCGCAAGATCTGCGATCGTGCAGTAAAGTGCGGATCGGCCTAGCGAGATTTGCCCGCTTGTCGTATCGGCCGTCGGTAAAGGTTTCCAGGATCGGGCTGGATTCAAGTTGAGGCTTCGGCCAGGGCCGAGACGTTGGCGGGCGTCTGCGGTCGGGATCTGAGCTCGGTCTGAGGTCAGCTCCTGAGGTGGGGGACTGATCCAAGGCTGAGCCGGAGTGGGGGTCTGGCACGCAGTCAATATCCGGACCCGTCTCCGAGCAGGAATCCGAGCTGAACTTCTCGCTGGAGCTGGAGCTGGAGCTGGAGAGTGGGCGCCGCCAGCAGCAGCGCCGCCAGCAGCAGGAGCAGCGCTAGCGGCAGCGCCGGCAGCAACAGCGCCAGCGGCGTCTGCGCCAGTGGAACCAGGGGCGATAGGACCAGCGCCAGCAGTGCCAGGATCGGCCGCGTTCGGACCAGCGGCGGCGACATCAGCGCAAGCAGCGGCGGCGGCGCTAGTTGGAGCAGGGGCGTGGTTGGGGACTTTGGCTGGTGCTGATGGTGGAGTGGCTGACCGCGACTCCGAACTCTCAGACGACCCACCGTGCAAGCGGCGGAGGCGTTGGGCGTGGCGCTGAGTAAGGCCCCACGCGCGGTGCCTTTCGTGCACCCGGCGGAACTCATCGCGTTCGGCAGAATAGTTTCGCGATGCCGTTCGATCGCGCATTTTGGCCAGCTGAGAGGAGGTAAAGAGTTGTAGCTGCCGCATTTCTTCATTATCCTCCAGGCCGCCCAATATCGCCCCAATTAAATACTGTTCGATCATACCAAAACAAGGTGCTCAAAAGAATGCTGAAGCCTCTGATGATCGCGGCGGTCATGAATTGGTGGGGCGAAATTTGCGGCCGCCCTGTCGCGCCAGCTGGAGGCGCTTTCCAAGGCCTTGGCCTCAGGGCCAACGAACACCGCTCGGGTCAGAGAGGCAAGAGATTCTGGCTAGCCTCCTAGGATGCCCAACGGCGGATGAGCCACACCGCATCCGCCTGGTTGTGGACAGCTGACGGAGTCGAGCTCCGCGCCTGTGGATAAAGTCGGCGCTCTCTCCGCGAACGGGCGTAGCTTCGGCCCCACGTCCCTGTGGGCGGGGGAGGCGGTGGCGCTACCGGCAAGATCAACGAACGAACGGAACAACTCGGTGGCGGGCCATTGCTGGATGCCGTTCTGAGCGTGGACGTTCTGACGGGCCGGCGTCGGCGACCCTGCTGGTGGCGGGTGCGGGTGGCCGCGTTCAGCGCGGGCGACGGGAGCGCTCTGAGCAGTCGTGTCCTGGTGGAACGAGCACTCAGAGTTGTGGAACCCGGGCGGGCAGAAGGGGGATCAGACCCGTGAAGCCCACTGACCCGGTCCGAACTGGTGACCCTGCAGCTGTAGGGGCACCAGAGGGCTCCGATCTGTGGGAGCCCGTAGCGGGAAGAGGGTTCAGAGCTGTGAGTGCCCCTGGCGGGAGAGGCACGCTGAGCTGTGAGTGCCCCTGGCGGGAGAGGCACGCTGAGCTGTGAGAGCGCCTGGGGGGAGAAGCGCGCTGAGCTGTGAGAGTGCTTGGCGGGAGCAGCACGCTGAGCTGTGGAAGCGCCTGCCGAGAGACGCACGCTGAGCAGTGGGGCTTCGTCGTGGATGGGCTCGTTGAGTGCGGTGAGGTTGCACGTTGGCAGGGGCGCTCCGAGCTGTGACGACCCGTGATGGGAGAGCGCTCAATGCCACGGGGGCGCTCACTGGAAAGGGCGCGCTCAAGGCCGGGAGGTCGCCCCGTGCGAGAGCGTTCAGAGCGGTCAGATCGCGCGCCCAGCGCAACCTCGACAGCACGGACGTGGCCGACGCGATCCAGGCGGCCCGGGGCATGGCGGAGCCCCGCGTCCGGTGGGACGCGGGACTCCGGGTTTGTGCTGGTCAGCTTGCCTGTTGGGTCAGGTCGTAGACGGTGCTGCTGCCTACCGTGGTGGCGGTGTAGTGCTCGGCCACCCAGCTGGCGATCTGGCTGGCCTCGGTGGACTCGCCGCCCGCACCTCCGCCGCCGCCCATGCCGCCACCGGAGATGTAGTAGTGGATCTGGCCGGCTGCTACGTAGGACTGGAACTGGGCCAGGGTGGGAGAGGGGTCGCTGCCGTTCCAGCCGCCCAGGGCGATCACCGAGGTGCCGCTGGCGAGTTCGAGGGAGGCGGCCGAGGTGGCGCCGCTGATGGCCGCCGACCACTTCGTGGTGCTGGCCTCCAGCAGAGCGGTCACCTCGCTGCCGGCGGTCTCGCCGCCCATACCGCCACCGCCGCCGCCCGGCTGGGCACCCGACGAGAAGCCCGAGGTAGAGCCCGAGGAGGAGCCCGAGGAGGAGCCCGAGGTGGTGCTTGACGAGGAGCCCGACGACGAAGACGTACCAGACGAAGACGTACCAGACGAAGAGGAAGACGTACCGGAGGAGGAAGAGGAGGAGGAAGGGCCGCCCATGCCGCTAGGGGCTCCACCCCGCGTACCGCCTCCGAAGCCGCCGCTGCTGACACCGGCCGGCCCGGACGAGGGGATCGACCCGGTGTGCGCAACCGTGACCGTCGCCGCCGCGTAGGCGGCTCCGCCGGCCCCGGCCGACAGGATGGCCGCGACCAGCGCCACCACCGCAGCCCCGCGCAGCCGCTTGACCGGCACCAGCAGTGCAAACGCCAGCACCACCCCGAGCCCCAGCGACGCCCACCGCAGCACGGGCATCCAGTCGGTGCGGCCGAGCAGCACCCAGCCCCACACCGCCGTCGCCCCGATCATCGCAGCCAGGGCGGCACGCGCCCACAGCTTGCCCCGGTAGAGCCAGAGCACCCGGCCGCCGATGCCCACCAGCGCCGCGATTCCGGGGGCCAGGGCCACCGTGTAGTACGGGTGGATGGTGCCGCTCATGAACGAGAAGGTGAGGCCGGTGACCAGCACCCAGCCGCCCCACAGGAGCATCGCGGCGCGGGCCCGGTCGGTGCGCGGGCTGGTCCAGGTGGCCGCGAGCACGGCGACCAGGGCGATCAGCGCGGCCGGCAGCAGCCACGAGATCTCCAGGCCCATCGAGCTGCCGAACAGCCGTCCGATGCCGGTGGCGCCACCAAAGGAAGCACCGCCACCGCCACCCCCGCCGCCGGAGCCGCCGAGGATGCGGCCGAGGCCGTTGTAGCCGAGCGCCAGTTCCCACAGCGTGTTGTTCGTCGAGCCGGCGATGAAGGGGCGCGACGAGGCCGGCCACAGCGACACCAGCGCCACGTACCAACCGGCCGAGACGATCAGCGCGAGGCCGCCGAGCAGCAGGTCACGGATGCGCTTGCCGAGGCCGGTGGGCGCCGCGATCAGATAGACCAGCGCGAAGCCGGGCAGCACCAGGAACGCCTGCATCATCTTGGTCAGGAATCCGAAGCCCAGCAGTACGCCGGTGAGCGCGAGCCATTTCCACGAGGCTTTTTCGACCGCGCGGACCGTCGTGTACGCCCCGGCGGTCATCAGCAGCACGAGCAGCGCGTCGGGGTTGTCGTAGCGGAACATCAGCACTGCCACCGGCGTGAGGGCGAGCGCCGCCCCGGCGAGCAGGCCGGCCGTCGTACCGAACCAGCGTTTGACCGCCGCGTACAGGAACCAGACGCTGGCCACGCCCATCAGCGCCTGCGGGGCCAGGATGGCCCAGCTGTTGACGCCGAAGATGCGGGCCGACAGGCCCATCACCCACATGGCGGCCGGGGGTTTGTCGACCGTGATGGCGTTGCCGGCGTCGAGCGAACCGAACAGCCACGCCTTCCAGCTCTGCGCGCCGGCCTGCGCGGCGGCGGCGTAGAAGCTGTTGCCCCACCCGGAGGCGCTCAGATCCCAGAGGTAGAGCACCGCGGTCGCGGCGAGCAGGACGAGGATCGGCCACTTGCGATCCTGGCGCGCGGCCGGCGCCCCGTGTTCCGGGTGGGGCGAGGCCGCCGTGGGGCGTTCCATCAGGGTGGTCATGGTTGGTAACCCTCGGGCCTGCGGCTACGCCCCCTCTGTGGCGTGCCTGTGCGCGTTCTATGAGGTCAGGCGCTCACTGGCGCCCAGAGCTCGTCCTCGCGGGCCTCGTCGTAGGACGCGTCGGACGAGCGGGTCACGGTGGCGCGGTCGATGTAGCTGCCGCTCGGCCCCGGCTTCGGCCCGGTGGCGACGGCGAGCTGGGCGCCGGCCCGCTCCGGCGTGTTGACGCCCGGGAAGAGCGGGAACACCCGCCGGAACAGCACATCGCCGATCCGGTCGGCGCGGACGAGACCGGTGCCGGGGGTGAAGGCCGGGTTCCAGGTGTACGCGTCCAAGTCGCGCCGGGCGTGCGCGTGCACCAGGTAGAGGACGCCGAGCTTGCTGGTGGAGTAGGCACCCCGGCCGCCGAGCTGCGGGTCGGGGCGGGCCAGCCGGTCGGGGTCGGTCCAGCTCGGCGCGGGGACGAGCCCGAGGTTGTGCCGGAAGGTGCCGAAGTGGGAGTCGCTGCCGGTGATCACAGCGTGCAGCCCGATGCCGCGGCTGGCCCCGTTCATCAGGAAAGTGGGCATGAGTACCTACGGGTACTTAGTCCGAATTGGTACTCAGTACCGTAAGGGATTCGATACCGTCTCCGCTAAGGTGGATCCATGTCACTCCGGGAGCTCAAGCAGCAGCGGGCCCGCGACCAGATCGTCGAGGCGGCGTTCGCGCTCTTCGCCGAGCGCGGCTTCGCCCAGGTGTCCGTGACCGACATCGCCGCGCGAGCCCAGGTCGGCCGCACCACGTTCTTCCGCTACTTCGGCGACAAGCAGGAGGTCCTGTTCGCCGACGAGCAGCGGATGATCGACGAGTTCGTCGCGGACGGGCCGGCCCAGGTGCCGGCCCCGCGTGATCTCGCCGGCGCCCTGCAGCAGCTGTGGGGCCTGGCCCACGAGAAACGCGTCCTGATCATCGGCGACCAGGCCACCTTCGGCGTACGCCGGCAGCTCATCGCCGCCGTGCCGGAGCTGAAGGACAGGTCGGCCCGCAAGATGCAGCGGATCGGCGAGGCGCTCGAGCGGGTGCTGGTGGGCCGGGGCGCCGACCCCGAGGTGGCCATGATCGCCGCCGAGGTCGCGATCGGCTGTTTCCGGGCGGCGTTGCGTACGGCGGGGGAGGATCCGGAGAAGGTGATGCCGGCCCTGCAACGCATCGTGCGTTCGGTGATCTCCGCGGCCCCGGCGTCGCACTGACGCGATTCGTGCCAGGATGAGGTCGAGAGTCCGGGTTCGAGGAAGAGACTAGGACAATGAGCGAACACGTTTCCGACAGCGCCGAGTGGCAGACGCTGCAGGGTCACGCCGAGAAGTTCGCGGCCGTGCACCTGCGCGACCTTTTCGGCAGCGACCCGAACCGCGCGGAGCGCCTCACCGCGCAGGTCGCCGACCTCACCGTCGACTACAGCAAAAATCTGGTCACCGACGAAGTGCTGACCGCGCTTCTGGCGCTGGCCGAGAGGGCGGGCCTGCGGGAGCGGATCGCCGCCATGTTCGCCGGTGAGCACATCAACGTCACGGAGGACAGGGCCGTCCTGCACACCGCGCTGCGGCTGCCGCGCGACGCGACCCTCGAGGTCGACGGGCAGAACGTCGTGGCCGAGGTGCACGAGGTCCTCGACCGGATGGGCGCGTTCAGCGACCGGGTCCGCTCGGGTGAGTGGACCGGCCACACCGGCCAGCGCATCAAGACGGTGGTGAACATCGGCATCGGCGGCTCGGATCTGGGCCCCGTGATGGCGTACGAGGCGCTCAAGGCTTTCAAGACGCCCGAGATCGAGTGCCGCTTCATCTCCAACATCGACCCCACCGACCTGTACGAGAAGACGCACGACCTCGACCCGGCGACCACGCTGTTCGTCATCGTCTCCAAGACCTTCGGCACCCAGGAGACGCTGACCAACGCGACCGAGGCGCGCAACTGGCTGCTGGCCGGCCTGGGCGGCGACGCGGGCGCGGGCGCGGTGGCCAAGCACTTCGTGGCGGTCAGCACGAACGCCGAGCGGGTGTCCGGCTTCGGCATCGACACGGCCAACATGTTCGGTTTCTGGGACTGGGTGGGCGGTCGTTACTCGCTGCCCTCCGCGGTCGGCCTGTCCGTCATGATCGCGGTCGGCAAGGAGCAGTTCGCCGACCTGCTCGGCGGCTATTACGCTCTCGACGAGCACTTCCGCACGCAGCCGCTGGAGTCGAACGTCCCGGCGCTGCTCGGCCTGCTCAACGTCTGGTACGACACGTTCCTCGGCGCCCAGTCGCACGCGGTCCTGCCGTACTCGCAATATCTGCACCGCTTCGCCGCCTACCTCCAGCAGCTCACGATGGAGAGCAACGGCAAGTCCGTACGGCTGGACGGCTCTCCGGTGTCGTTCCAGACCGGCGAGGTCTTCTGGGGCGAGCCCGGCACGAACGGCCAGCACGCGTTCTACCAGCTGATCCACCAGGGCACCAAGATGATCCCGGCCGACTTCATCGGGTTCAGCAAGCCCAACCACGACATCGGCGAGATGCACGACCTGTTCATGTCGAACTTCTTCGCGCAGACCGGCGCGCTGGCGTTCGGCCGCACGCTCGACCAGGTGCTGGCCGAGGGCACCGATCCCGAGATCGCGCCGCACCGGGTGATGCAGGGCAACCACCCGACGACGACGATCATCTCGACCGAGCTGACGCCGGCCGTGCTGGGCCAGCTGATCGCGCTCTACGAGCACATCACGTTCACCCAGGGCACGATCTGGCAGATCAACTCGTTCGACCAGTGGGGTGTCGAGCTCGGCAAGGTGATGGCCAACCAGCTCGCGCCCAAGCTGACCTCGTCGTCCGCGCCGGCCGATGACGACGACTCGTCGACCAACAACCTGATCAAGCTGTACCGGTCGCAGCGCGGCCGCTGATTTCTGTCGTACCCGGGCTCTAGGGTCGTCGTCATGGATGAGACGACGGCCCTGGGCCTGCGGATGACGAGCCTGCTGCTGCGCGGGAACGCGCCGGCGTCCGTTTCCGGGCCCGCGTCCGTTGCCAGCATCGTCGAGTGGTTCGGCGCCATGCAGGCGCAAGACGTCAACAGCGCCTTGTGGTCGCTGGGCTGCCGTTTACCGGGCCGGACGCTCGAGCAGGTCAACGAGGCGCTCGAGGACAAAAGCGTTCTGCGTACGTGGCCGATGCGCGGCACCGTCCACTTCGTCCCCGCCGCCGACGCCCACTGGATGCTCGACCTGATGGGTGTTCGGGCCCTGAGCGGCGTCGCCAAACGACGCGAGATCCTCGGCCTCGACGAGGCGACGGTCGACAAGGCGGTCGAGGTGCTCGGCTCCGCGCTGAAAGGCGGCGGCCGGTTCACCCGGGCCGAGTGCATGACCGCGATGGTCGAGGGCGGCGTCGAGGTCGCCGGTCAGCGGGGTTACCACCTTCTTTGGTACGCGTCCCAGCGCGGCGTGACGGCCATCGCCCCCCACATCGGCAAGGAGCAGACCTTCGTCCTCCTCGACGAGTGGGTTCCCGCGCCCAACCGGCCGTCGCGCGAGGAGGCGCTCGGTCTCATCGCGCTGCGCTATTTCCGCAGCCACGGCCCGGCGCCCCGGAAAGACTTCGTCGGCTGGACGGGTCTGACGATGGGCGACTGCCGCGCGGGCATCGCGGCCGCCGGCGACCAACTGACGACAGTCGACGTCGACGGCGTCGAAATGATCATGGCGGCCGACGCACCCGATCTCGGCCCGGGGGAGTGGCTCGCGTTGCCGGGCTTCGACGAATACATGCTGGGCTACAAGGACCGCACGCTGATGGCGTCGCCGGCCGACCTTGCGGCGATCGTCCCCGGGGGCAACGGCATCTTCCGGTCCACGCTGGTCAGGCGGGGCCGCGTGGTGGCGACCTGGACGCGCACGCTGACCCGCAAGGGCGTGACCGCCACCGTCGAGCCATTGACGACCTTCACCTCAAGTGACCGTTCCTCGGCCGCCGCGGCGCTGGAGCCGTTCGCGGCCTATCTCGGCCTGGCGCTGACTGTTAAGAACCCTTGATATTTAAACATGTGAACTCCATGATGTGCGTAACGCAGGTCACGTATGCATCGAGGGAGTCGCCATGGGTGTCCGTCGTCGGTTGTTGGCCATGGTCGCAGCGCTGGGAGTCGCGGCCGGGGCCTTCGCCCTCGTCGCGGCGGGCGGGGGCACAGCGTCCGCCGCCGTGAGCTGTTCGAGCACCACCTGGTCGGAGGGCCCGACCTACACCGCCGGCCAGCAGGTCACCTACAACGCCCATCTCTATCAGGCCCTCGTCACGCACACCGCGCACCCCGGCGCGGGCTGGAACCCGGCCGCGACCCCGTCGCTGTGGCGCGACCTCGGAGCGTGCACCGGCGGCGGCACCACCCCGCCGACGACCACCCCGACCACCCGGCCGCCGACCACCCCGCCCACCACCACTCCACCCACGACGACCCCGCCGACCACCACCCCGCCGACCACGACGCCACCGACCACCACGCCCCCCGGCGGCTGCGCCACGAAGGGCCGCCCGGCCGGCAAGGTCCTGCAGGGCTACTGGGAGAACTGGGACGGCGCGTCCAACGGCGTGCACCCCGGGATGGGCTGGATCCCGATCAACGACAGTCGGATCACCCAGCACGGCTACAACGTGCTGATGGCGGCCTTCCCGGTGATCCGCTCCGACGGCACGGTGCTGTGGGAGAACGGCATGGACGCCGGCGTGCGGGTGCCCACCTCGTCCGAGATCTGCGCGGCCAAGCTGCAGGGCGCGACCATCCTGATGTCGATCGGCGGCGCGACCGCGGGCGTCGACCTCAGCTCGGCCGCGGTCGCCGACCGGTTCGTGTCGACCATCGTGCCGATCCTCAAGCAGTACAACTTCGACGGCATCGACATCGACATCGAGACCGGCCTGACCGGCAGCGGAAACATCAACCAGCTGTCGACGTCACAGGCCAACCTGATCCGCATCATCGACGGCGTGCTCGCCGCCATGCCGGCCAACTTCGGCCTGACCATGGCGCCCGAGACGGCCTACGTCACCGGCGGCAGCGTCACCTACGGCTCGATCTGGGGCTCGTACCTGCCGATCATCAAGAAGTACCTCGACAACGGCCGCCTGTGGTGGCTCAACATGCAGTACTACAACGGCTCGATGTACGGCTGCGCCGGCGACTCCTACGGCGCCGGCACCGTGCAGGGCTTCACCGTGCAGACCCAGTGCCTCAACAACGGCCTGACCATCCAGGGCACGACCATCAAGATCCCGTACGACAAGCAGGTCCCGGGTCTGCCCGCCCAGACCGGCGCGGGCGGTGGTTACATGACCCCGGCCCTGGTCACCCAGGCCTACAACAGCGTCCCCGCCATCAAGGGCCTGATGACCTGGTCGATCAACTGGGACGGCTCCCGCAGCTGGACCTTCGGCGACAACGTGAAGCGCCTGCAGGGCCGCTGACGATCACGGCCGGGCCGGCGCGGCAACGCCGGCCCGGACGATCAGCGCGCGCAACGCCTCGCGTACGGCGTCGGGCTGTTCGATATGCAGGTATTGGTGGGTCGCGCCGTCGAGGGTGCGGTGTTCGCCGTCGGTGAACGAGGCGGCGATCTTGGCGTGCAGTTCGCTGATGCCGGCCAGGGTCTGGCGCACCAGCTCGGGCGAGCCGTATTGCGCCCACACCGGATTTCCCGCCCCGGCGGTGAGCACGGTCACCGGCACGTCGGGCACCGGGCCGCCGTTGCGCACCTCGTCGTGGACCGCGCTCTCCAGGTTGGCCGCCTCGGCGAGCCCGGTGCGCCAATGCGTGAGGTGATGCACGACGAGCTCCTCGCGGACGTCGTCCGGCCAGGCCGAGAGCAACCGCCGGTACGCCTCCCGGGCCGCGGTCACCTGCTCGTCGGTCAGGTCGGGCAGCTGCGCCGGGTCGGGCTTCATCGTCTCGCTGAGCGCCACCGCCTCGGGCGGCAGGTATTCGAAGAGATCCTCATGGCCCGGGTCGAGCAGCAGCAGGCCGGCGGTGTCGGCCGGGAAGAGCTGGGCGAAACGCCGGGCGTAGAGCGCGCCCATCGAGTGGCCGACCAGCACGTACGGCCCGCGCAGGCCGGTGGCCCGCAGCATTTCCCGCAGCTCGCGCGCCACGTCGGCGGCGCTGCGCGGCAGGTCGACGGGGTCACTCCAGCCCGTGCCGCCCCGGTCGTAAAGAACGTGGGTCGCCCCGGCCCCGGCCAGCTTGAGGTAATCGAGACCGACCAGCCCCGCGCCCGGCAGGTAGACCACGGTCTGTGGCCCGTCCCCGACACGCTGCATCGCCACACGCCGGCCACCCACCGACACGAATGCTCTCATAGTTGCGAACATTAGCAGCCGTGAGAACATTACGGAATGGACCCGGTCGAGCTCCTCCTGCACCCCGTGCGGCTGCGCATCGTGCACGCCCTCAGCGGCGGTGCCCGCACCACGGCCCAGATCTGCTCCCGCCTGCCCGACGTCTCCCAGGCCACGGTGTATCGGCAGGTGAGCGCGCTGACCGAGGCCGGCATCATCGAGGTCGCCGACGAACAGCGGGTGCGCGGCTTCGTGGAACGCAGCTACCGCCTGCGCCCCGAGCGCGCCGTGATCGACGCCGACCGTGCCGCCGGCGCCACGACCGACGACCACCGCCGAGCCTTCGCCACCGCCATGGCCGTGCTGCTGGCCGAGTTCACCGCCTACCTGAACACGCCGGCCGCCGACCCGGCCAAGGACCAGGTCGGTTACCGCCAGCACGCGATCTGGCTGACCCCGGCCGAGCGCGAGGCCCTGATCGCCGGCATGCGCGAGGCGATCCTGCCCGCCCTGACCAACGAGCCGGCTGACGACCGCGCCCCCTACCTGCTCAGCCCGATCCTCTTCCCGGCAGTTCCGTCGGAATGAAACCGCTCTCAGCCCACCAGCGGGAGAACCAGGTCGGCGACGTCGTCGGCGCAGGCCCAGGAGAGGCTGACGCCGGCGCCGCTGTGGCCGTAGTTGTGCACGATGTGGCGCTCGCCCAGGTCTTCGTGCTCGAGGCGCACCTCGGGGCGGGACGGGCGGATGCCGGTGCGATGGCCGATGATCTCGGCGCCGCGGATGGCCGGGAAGATCTCGCTGCACCGCTCGACGATGGACTGGGCGATCTCGAGGACGGGCACCGGCTCGGCCTCGCCCTTTTCCGCGCTGCCGCCCAGCAGCAGCACGTCACCCTGCGGCAGCAGATAGGTCATCTCGCCCAGCTCGTCGGTGTGCTCGGCGAAGAACTCGCTCAGCCCGGGGTTGCGCACCGCGACGAGCTGCCCGCGGATGGGCTGCACGGACGGGTCGGGCACCAGCTCGCGCGCCCCGACGCCGCTGCAGTTGACCGCCACCGGCGCATCGTCGAACGCGTCGCCCAGGGTCAGCAGCCGCTTTCCGAAGATCAGTTCCCCGCCCGCGGCGGTCAGCCGGGTTTGCAGCTCGTGCAGGTAGCGCGGCATGTCGATGATCGGGGCGGTGTAGTGCCAGCCGCTCACGAACCCGGCCGGCAGCTCGCCGGGGGTGCAGGCGCGGTAGCCGGGCAGGCCGACCGCCCAGTCGGGGGAGGGGATCGAGACGCGGGAGGCCTCGACGCCGTCGATGACCCGTACGCCGGGAATGCCGTTGCGGGACAGCTCGACGAACACGTCATAGGAGCGGGCGGCCCAGTGCTCGACGCGGGGATGCTGGGCGTAGATCGGATCCCAGATCGCCCCGGCGGCCGCCGAGCCGCTCTCCCACGGTTCCTGCTCGGCACGGATGCGGACGCGGACGCCGCTCTCGGCCAGGCGCACGCCGGTGGTCAAGCCGGAGACTCCGGCACCGACGATCACTACGTCGGGTCGGTCGGAGGTCACCCTCTGACGCTAGCGGCGGTCGTCCGGGCATTGCAATCTGGTCGCCCAAGGGGATGCAATTGACGGGGGGCAAAGCAGGCGGCAACGCGCATCGCCCGGCCTCTCGAGAAAGGAACTCCCGACGTGATCATCGTGGGTGAGGTGCATACCGGCCTGCTTCGCGGTCGCGACCCCATGAGCGCGAGCGAGGCGGCGCTGCTGGTCGACCTGGTGGCCGGTGAGCCGGTGCTGCAGCTGCAGCGCCCCCGGTCGTACGTCCGCTCGCCCGAACGTCCGGTCGGGGTGGACTGCCCGCTGGGCGTCCGGCGGGTGCGCGGCATCGGCACCGCCCTGCAGCGGGCCGCGATCACCGGCGGCCACGTCGTGCAGGGCACGGCCTGGGCGAGTCTGATCCCGGCCGCGGGCAGTGCTCGCCGGCCCTGGTCGCACTACCTGACCCGGCCCGGGGTGATCGAGACCGTCGGGCGCCACCGCGGCAGCGAGCTGGCTGACGCGTTCGCCGCCGCCGGTCCGGCCCCGGGGACGCTCGACCTCGGCGAGATCGCGGGCCGCGCGTCCGACGTGGTGCAGAGCGCCGTGCCCTCCGACGGGCGGTCCCGCGAGCGGCTGCGGCTGCCCCGCACCAGGCTGCGCTTCGTGGTCGAGCCGGCCGGGACGACCGGCACACCCCGGCTCGCCGTGCACGAAGACCGGCTGCGAGTGCTGCGCGTCGAGGCTCCCGCCGACGTCGAGCCGCGGCTGCTGGTGGCGTTCGGTGAGGATCTGGCCCTGCACGACTGGCTGCTCACCTCGGTCGACGGCCTGGTCGAACGGGCCGCGATCGGTGCCCTGCCCCGCGCCGAGTCACTGCGCCGGCTGCGCCCCGCCGTCGACTATCTGCTGCACCTGTGGCTGCCCGGCGGCCGCGGGGGCGAGGTGGCCCAGGAGCTGTGGTTCGCGCTGGAGCGCCGCTCGTCGCTGAGCCGCCAGTGGGGCCTGCTGCGCGACCGCATACGTGACCAACTCGCCCTCGGCGCCCTCGACAAGCTGTCGGCGGCGATGCCGCAGTGAGCACCGACGCAGGCCAGGTCGGCGAGGGTCAGGGCGTCCTGCGCACCGCCCTGATCACGGTCCTCACCGGCGGCACGACCTACCTCATCACCAACGCGCTGCTGAAGTCGCCGGGGATCAGCATGATGCTGTCGATCCTGGTCGGCGGCATCGTGCTGATGATCCGCTTTCTGGTCGAGTTCGAGAAGCGGCTGGCCGCTGTCGAGAGGCTCGAGAAGGACGGCATGGCCGACATGAAAAAGCTGGTCAGCGACGCCTTCAACGAGATCAGCGACGCGACCGCCCTGTTCGGCCTGATCGAGGCGTCGGCGCTGCAGACCGACCTGGTCACCCAGCTCGTGCGCAACTCGACGACGATCTCGCCCGACTCGCCGCCGATCGTCTACCAGTTCGTCCAGGCCAAGATCAAAGAGACGTCGGACTTCCTCAAGCAGCTCTCCGAGGGCGGCACGGTCACCTACTACGGCGAGGACCGCGACTGGCTGCTCGGGCTGACCCGGCACGCCACCGTCAGCGTCGACGCGATCAGCCTGGCCGCGGTCGACCACGACCTGTGGAACAGCGAGATCGGCCAGCGCTACTTCGACGCGCAGCGCCGCGCGGCCCGGGCCGGCATCCGGGTGCGGCGCATCTTCGTGCTCGACAACCCGGCCGCCGAGGCCGATCCGGGGCTGCGCCGGGCGTACGAGGAGCAGCGGTCGATGAGCATCGACGTACGGCTGCTCAGCCGGTCGGCCGTGCCCACCCCGCTGCAGGTGCGGTTGCGCGACCTGATCGTGTTCGACGACATCCTGGCCTACGAGACCACGCCCACCACGGCCGACCCGAACCTGGCCCAGGTGGCCGAGACCCGGCTGGTCCTCACCGACGCGCGGGTCAAGGAGTGCGCCCAGCTGTTCCGCGAGCTGTGGGACGTCTCCCGCGAGCTGGCGCCTGTGCCGGTCGCCGACGGTCAGAGGAACGCGTAACCGATCCGGCCGACCGTCTCGCCGGGTAGGTCGAGACCCTCGCCCCGGGCCCGGTCACGCACCTGCGTGGCCGTGGCCGGATCGATCGCCACGTTGCCCAGAATCGTGCGCACAGCGTGCTCGATCGGCAGGAGGCGGGCGTCCATCGCGGTGAAGGTGCGGTAGGCGCGCAATGGCGCCGCCTCCGGGTTGAGCTGGACCACCGGCGGCATGAGCTCCCAGTCGTCCCCCGGGGACGACGAGGCCGGCTCGGCGACGGGCCGGCCGTGGTGGCGCAGCAGGCCGAGACGCTGCAACTGCCACACCGCGGCCAGGAACGGGCACGACCACAGCCGTACGCCGTCCGGCTGCTCGCTCCACAGCTCGACGTCCATGAAGATCGAGTGGTTCTGGACGGCGCTCTCACGGGGCGGCTGCCACTGCCGGGGCGCGGCCATCGCCGACGCCGACGTGCCGGGGGAGCGTTCGCCGTTGGTCAGCCAGCCGGTCACCGTGGTCACCGCGCGGCCGTTGGCGCCCTCGGCCGGCTCGTCGACCAGGTGGTCCTGCACCAGCCGGGCCACCTCGACGTCGCCCGCCCGGGCGCACCCCGACTCGCGGGCCACGTAGTCGATCGTCAGCCCGGCCGCCCCGGCCGCCGCCACCAACATCTTGATCACCTCGCGGGGCGACGAGAATCGGGTGAAGTAGTCGTCGATCAGGAAGCAGGTGCTGATCCGCGGCCGGCCCCGGGTGATCGACTCCTGGGTCAGGCGTACGGCGGTCTCGGCCCACGGGCGCACCCGCCGGAACTGCTCCTGAAGACGCTTCTCGCCCGCCGCGAAATCGTCCGTGTAGAGGTGGCCCAGCTCCAGCGACAGGTGCGAGAGCGCCACCGAACGGACCGCCGCGGCCGGTGCGCCGAGCTCGGTCGCCAGGTCGTCGGCCGTGGTCATAGACCGACCCACGCGTTCTCGTCCACGATCTTCTTGGAGAGCTCCTCGAACGCGGCCACCGTGCGCTCGTTGGCCGTGCGGTGCAGCCACACGTCGTCGTTGGAGATCAGCTGCTCCTGCCACTGCAGCACCGGGTCGAGCGGCACCTCGCCGATCATGTTGAGCCGCCCGACGCCCCGCCGGGACGCCAGATCCTGCAGCCGGCGGTTGCACACGTCGAGCCAGGCGAGCTGCTCGGGGCGCAGGCCGGCCTGGTCGGGCGAGGACGGGTCGAGCACGGCCGTGCGCACGAAACGGATCGACTCGCGCAGCAACTCAGGGTCGTGGCCCAGGTGGCCGCCTGTGTCGACGATGCCGTGGTTGCCGTAGACCAGCCCGCTCGCGGCGATGATGTGCTGCCGCGTCCAGCGGTGGTAGACCAGCCAGCGCGACTGCACGTCGCGCAGTGCCTTGTGGGCGGTCGCGGCCAGCACGATCTCGGTGGCGTACGAACGGCCGGCGCTCAGGTCGACCAGGATCAGGTCGTACTCCTCATCGAGCCGCTGGAACAGCCGTACGCAGCGCTCGACCACGCCGGGCGCCGTGCTGAACTCGCCGCGGCCCACATCGCCCGGCAGCAGGGTGAGCCGTCCCGCGCCGGCCGGGCGCTTGCGTAGTGCCTCCCGCTGCGAGTCGGCCCACACGTTTGTCCGCCGCGGCTCGGGCGTGCCGTCGATCAGATAGCTGTGCAGGCCGCCCTCCTCGACGCCGGCCAGCGCGTCGGGCAGGTCGAAGATCGCGCCGGAGGTGGGCGAGCCGAAGTCGAAGTCGAGGTAGCACGAGTCGTAGCCTTGCAGCGCGTGCCGGTAGACCAGGTTGCTGCTGGTCACCGAGCGGCCGGTGCCGCCCTTGTCGGAGGTCGCGAACTGCAGCATCAGGTCACCCCGCTGTCCGCCCGGCGGGCCGCGGAGAGCCGGTCGAGCCTGCGCAGCACCTCCTCGGTCACGGCCACGGCGACACCGGGTCGTTCCCGTCGGACGGCGCGGGCCCGGCGCAGCTCGATGCCGATGCGCTCCAGCTCGACCCGCAACGTCTCGCCGCGCGTGGTGGTGCCGTTGAGCAGTTCCCGGTCGTAGAGGTGATCGGCCTCGTTGAGCAGGTCTGCCGCGATCTGGGTCAGCAGGTCGCTGCGCAGTGGCCGGTCGTTGATCGCGCGCGCTCCGGCCACCAGACAGTCGACGACCCGCTTGGTGTAGTACCAGGACACGTCGCGTACGTCGTCGGGAAGATATTTGTAGGCCCCGGCCGGCCTGTCCCACAGTCCGTGATCGCCGCCCTCGCGCAGCACCCGGCTCTGCAGGTGGTCCCAGATCGAGTCGGCCAGGTCGAGCAGGCGGCTGCGGATGGCGCCGTCGTTGACCATGCTGGCCAGGGTCAGCGAGCGCTTGAACAGGGTGGGCGCGATGTCGGCGACCGTCCAGGCCAGGCGCGGGCCGCCGATGTTTTCGCTGCCCTCCAGCGGAAAGTGCAGGCCGGGGTGATGCACCGTGATCGCGGTCTCGGGCTCGGTCGAGCGGCGGGTGATGCGGCTGCGGTTGGCGATCTCTTCGAGCACGTCGGCGACCCGGCGCAGCTCGGTGTTGGTGGCCCGCACGACCTGCATCTTCTGGATAACCATGCCGCCGATCAGCAGGCTGTAATAATCGAACTCCATGCCATCGGTGGTACGCCACGGAAGATCTTCGAGCGGCCAACGACCAGAGCCGAAGGTTGCGATCGTCGCCCAGTAAGAGCGGGTCAGCTCGAAGCGAAGCTGTAGCGACTGTGCGAGACGGGACTGCTCGGCATCGAGCAGTCCGAGCAGGCGAGTGCGTTCCGACGAGAGGGACTGGATCGCGTCCATCGCCACGGTGGTGAAGTAGAGGTAGGGCGCGTTCTGCGCAACACCCTTGCGCTGCTCGCCGATGCGGGCGGTCGTCTCGATCTCGGGCGCCTCGCGCACCACGCCCCACGACCAGCCGCACTCGAAGAGCCGGTTGGGGTTGTCGAGCTCGCTGCCCTCGGCGGCGCCGGACCCGATCGTGACGTCGTCCCGCAGACGGGCGTTGATCTCGCGCAGCGCCTCGCGCAGCTCGTCGACCACCTGATGGGCCGGGCGGCGTTCCTGGTTGACCGTGCGCAGCAGGTCGCGGCCGGGGGTGCTGTCGGCGGTGAAGACGTAGACCGTGAAGCTGCGCAGCAGGCCGGCCATGGCCGCCGACAGCCGGACGTTGGCCATCCGCTCCAGTTCGTCGACCTGCTTGATCAGCGTGGCCCGGGTGACCACCTGGCGGAAGATCCGGGTGAAGCCGATGGTGGCCAGCATCAACGTGACCGAGATCGAGAACGAGTCGACCACGTCGAGCTGGAGCTGCTCCTGCGTGATCTCGGCGCCCTCCTCCTCGGCCGAGAAGTAGGAGTGGCCGGAGAAGACCGGGGTGCCGTCGGGGTCGGTGTAGCGCTCGATGTAGCGGGTCAGCGCGTGCAACAGCCGTTGCGGGATCTGCAGGTTGTCGCCGACCGTGCGCAACGTGTCGAGCACGTCGTTGGCGACCGCGTCGGGCCGGTCGAGGCGGAACAGCGGGATCTCGGTGGCCGGGGCCATGATGCAGAGCAACTGCTCGGCGTCGCTGATCGAGTTGCTGCCGCTGCGCCCGCCCGGAAACCACTCACCATCGTGATAGGACACCCGCGCCGTTGCGCGCCACACGTCGAGAAGCTGTTGGCGTGGTTGGATCTGCATGGATGTCAGTCACCTACCCGCGAGACGGATTGTCGTTGATCTGGGTTGTTCGCGAACTGGTGCGGAAACTCGTTGCGCCTATGTTCTATGCGGCCCGGAGAAGTTGCCGGACCATACCGGTCACCTCATCTGCGCATCCCCACGACAGGCTCACCCCTGAGCCGCCGTGCCCGTAATTATGCACGACGTGACCGTGATCGCGTTCTTCATGCTCAAGTCGCACGCTGCCGCGCTGCGGCCTGATCCCGTAACGATGGTTCAGTATCTTGGCCCCGACGATCAGGGGGAACGCCTCAATGCAGCGCGCGAGAATGTCATCCGCAACTTTTGGATCGAAAATCGGCTCGAAGCCTCCCTTCTCGGCGCTCCCGCCGAGAAGGAGGATCTCACCCTGCGGCAGCAGGTAGGTCGTCCCGTGAACATCCTGACCAAGGGCGTGTTCTACAAAGAATTCGTGTATGCCCGGGTTCTGAATCGCCACTAGTTGACCGTGAAGCGGCCTCAAACCGTCGTCATGGACTAGGTCATGGGCGCCGATGCCGGTACAATTGACCACGACTTCAGCGAAGTTGAAGGCGTCATCGAGTATTTGCAGCCGCCTTTGATGGATTTCTCCCTTAAGGTTCTTGAACCGTTGTTCCAGCCATTCAAGGTATGGCGGCATCTCCACAAGCGGAACCTGATATCGCCACCCCGCGGCGAATCCTTGCGGGAGTTCCTTAGGACGACACTCCGTGTAACCTGCCGGCAAGTTCACGAAAGGGGACGACTGCGGTGCACGTGAGGCCTCGACCCCCGTGAGCAGTCGTGCCCAAGGGATCTCATCGTCCTTCGCCAGAATTTCGAGTACCTGCCGGGTCGACATGGCCCACGTGGCGAGATGCTCATGGTCCGCCATGTACGGATCGAAGATCGCACCCGCTGCGAATGAACTAGTCCCCTGACCCCGGCGGCATGCGTGAATTTCCACTCGGAGGCCGCTTTCGGCCAGTCGGACGGCCGTCGTTAGGCCGATGATGCCTGCACCGACGACGACGACATCTGCTTGCCCGAAAGCCATGTCTCAAGGCTAGTCCCCATGCGCACGCGTTGCCTCGAGGCGGCGGCACCTGACTAGCGGTTCCCGCTACTGCGTGAACGGTCAAGTCGGCTCCTGGCAAACGCTCACTTCTTTCGGCCCGTGGCTACCATCATCCCGCCATAGCCCTCACGGAGGTCGTTGCTCTCCACTAGGTTAATGTCCACATTGCGCGAAACCGGGGCAAGTGCGCGTGCTACGTCGACCTCACTCACTGAGCACGCAGGGAAGCGCTGTCCGGCCACGAGGTAGCCGGAGGAGTAACGCATAAAGGCGGCGGCGAAGGGCGCACCACGCTTGAGTGTGTTGACGAACTTGCGCGCGGCGCGCTGGAACTCGTCGAGGCGGGTGGTGATCGACTCGGCGACGAAGAACATGGTGCCTAGGTCGTACTGGTCGGGGGCGAGACTGAAGACGTTGCCTCCCTCAATGACGGCTCGTCCGTTCAGCACGTCGAGCGGCTTGTTGATCGGCCCGTACGCCCTACGGCCGGGCGCGATCACCTTCCAGAATTCCCACCACGACTCGTGCGGCCGGTGCAGTTCCTCCTTCATCCATGCGCGGTTAGTGAAAGCGCGTTCGAACAGCGTGACCCGCGAGGAGTACGGCAGCATTATCATCGCTGGGTAGAGGTTGGCCCCGGAGCCGACATCGATCGCCCTGCTCGTGCTGATGGCACCCCTGGTGGCGCGCTGAAAGTAGTCGGCGACGATCTCGATGATGCGCGCATCATCGGGGCGTAGATTGCCGTAGTTGTGCATGAAATAGGCCTCGGAGTCGAACGAGTCCCAGTCAACGCTGTCATTGCCCATCGACGGTGCGGCGACGCTGGTCGGTGGCCACAGTAGACGTGGGTCGGATTCGGCCACTGATCGTCCTTCCAGCGTCGGCAGCAGGCATGGTCGGCGCTCGATCAGGGCGAGCCCTTGAGGTGGTGGTCGTTCAGCCGGTGGGCTGAAACCAGGATACCGTGCGCGGCTTGGCCCTACGCCGTCCAAACTACGGACTGTTGTCGGCCTCGGTGCCGTCGGCGGCTGCCCATAGCTCCTCGAAACGCTCCTTGCGCTTACTCACGAGGAGAGGCTGAACAACCAGGGCCACGTTGGCGATCAACGGTGTTACGTCCTTACGGAGAGCTCGTGCGGTGTGGAACTCGTAGCTCACCTTCTGGTCGAACAGGATGAAGTCTTCAAGATCATACTGATGGAGAAAGTAGACGTTCTCAGGGCGAAGAACTCTGGCCTCCACATTGATCATCCTATGCGGAGTGAGTAGCTTGTCGAGCAGCTCTTCGTCAGTGGCATCCTCGGTCAGCAGGAACAGCCTGCGGATTCGCACGTTGCGCTCGATCGCCTTGCGCTGCCGATCCAGATATCGTAAGCCCAGATCGCTGGCCCAGAAGCCGCCCTCATCGACGAAGCCTTGATGTCTGTTGAAGGACGTCATGCTCGTCGCGTCGATACTGATAGTCGCCGTTTCGGTCAGACCGAGCAACCAGTCAGGGTTTTCGCCCTCGTGTTCGGCTCGGCCTGATCGGAGTCCATCGAGAAGGTTGGCAAGGTCAGAGACTTGGCGGCTGACGAACCGCAGCTGCAGTTCCTCCGTAGGGCTCACCCGCCCGGCGGACTCGACCAGACGGATAAGGCTGTCGCCGCCGAGCCGTTCCTCGGCGGTGGCCAGGTGTGTTGCGGCCGCGCTGATCTTCTGCACTGATTCAATCAGACTGCGAGATTGTTCTGCGCCGTCGACGCGTATCGCCAAGGCAAGTTGTCGGGACTGCTCCGCCGCCTCAATGAGGAACTGGACTACGAGAACCACGCCGGCGGCGAAGACCGACATTGTTATCTGCCAAACCTCCGGTTGCTCGGTGACGTTGGTGAGGAGGTAGGTCAGACCTCCCGCGATGCTGGTGACCACGATTTTGATTAGGATCTCCACAGTTTGTCCCCCTGGGTCCGCTCACTCCATCACAGCGGATCACCGCAACGTGACGCAACGTCACGTAACTGCAGAGGCGTTTCGAAAACGCTTAGCTAGGTCCAGTGGTGTGATCCGCGCCGCAGCACAACTTCTTTGATTTTGAAATAGTTGACCGATCAAAGAGGTTGAGGCTGGCAGAACACGGGATGCACGGAGTCCCGGTGGAGAAGGAGCGGATCATGCAGTTCGGAATCTTCAGCGTCAGCGACATCACCACCGACCCGACGACCGGGCACACGCCGACCGAGGCTGAGCGCATCAAGGACATCGTCACGATCGCCAAGCACGCCGAGGAGGTCGGTCTCGACGTCTTCGCGCTCGGCGAGCACCACAACGAGCCGTTCTTCTCCTCCTCGCCGACCACGACGCTCGCCTACATCGCCGCGCAGACCGAGCGGCTGCAGCTCAGCACGGCCACCACGCTGATCACCACCAACGACCCGGTGAAGATCGCCGAGGACTTCGCGATGCTGCAGCACCTGTCCGGCGGCCGGGTCGACCTGACGCTGGGCCGCGGCAACACCGGGCCGGTCTACCCCTGGTTCGGCAAGGACATCCGGGCCGGGATCCCGCTGGCCATCGAGAACTACGCCCTGCTGCACAAGCTGTGGCGTGAGCACGTCGTCGACTGGCAGGGCAAGTACCGCACCCCGCTGCAGTCGTTCACCTCGACGCCGCGCCCGCTCGACGAGGTCCCGCCGTTCGTGTGGCACGGCTCGATCCGCAGCCCCGAGATCGCCGAGCAGGCCGCCTTCTACGGTGACGGCTTCTTCGCCAACCACATCTTCTGGCCGGCGTCGCACACCCAGCGCATGATCCAGCTCTACCGGCAGCGCTTCGCCCACTACGGGCACGGCGACCCCGACCAGGCCATCGTCGGCCTCGGCGGTCAGGTCTTCATGCGCAAGAACAGCCAGGACGCGGTCAAAGAGTTCCGGCCCTACTTCGACAACGCCCCCGTGTACGGCCACGGCCCGTCGATGGAGGACTTCACCCGCGAGACGCCGCTGACCGTCGGCAGCCCGCAGCAGGTCATCGACCGCACCCTGGGCTTCCGTGACTATGTCGGCGACTACCAGCGCCAGCTGTTCCTGATGGACCACGCCGGTTTGCCGCTCAAGACTGTCCTCGAGCAGCTCGACCTCCTCGGCGGCGAGGTCGTCCCGGTCCTGCGCAAGGAGTTCGCCGCCCTCAAGCCGGCCCACGTGCCGGACGCCCCCACGCACACCTCTCTGCTGGCCGCGAAGACCGCCGCGCAGACGGCGGCGGACGCGAAGAAGGAAGAGGTCGCGGCATGAAGCAGCGCACCCTGGTCGTCGTCTCGGCCGGCCTGAGCCAGCCGTCGTCGACCCGCCTGCTGGCCGACCAGCTCTCCGCGGCGGCGGTCACCGCCGCCGCGGAGCGCGACCTCGACCTCGGCGTCCAGGTCGTCGAGCTGCGCGACCTGGCCCACGACATCGCCAACCACCTGCTGACCGGCTTCCCGCCTCAGCCCCTCAAGGAGGCGCTGGACGCGGTGGCCGCCGCGGACGGCCTGATCGCCGTGACGCCGATCTTCACCGCCAGCTACAGCGGCCTGTTCAAGTCCTTCTTCGACGTGCTCGACAAGGACGCCCTGGTCGACAAGCCGGTGCTGATCGGCGCGACCGCGGGCACCGCGCGTCACTCGCTGGCCCTCGAGCACGCCCTGCGGCCGCTCTTCGCCTACCTGCACGCGGCGACGGTGCCGACCTCGGTCTTCGCCGCCACCGACGACTGGGGCTCCGACTCCGCCGACGGCCTGCTGCGCTCACGCATCACCCGCGCCGCCGGTGAGCTGGCCCTCGAGATCGACCGCCGCGAGCCCGTCACGGTGGCCGACCCGTTCGCCCTCACCGTCAACTTCGAGGATCTCCTGTAAGGGCATGATGAGCGGGCCCGGCGGGGTAGAAAGAAGCCGAGCCGACGAAGGGGTCGATGTCATGGGCGAGATTGTGCTGATCCGGCATGGGCAGACCGAGTGGAGCGCCAACGGCAGGCACACGTCGTACACCGATCTCGATCTGACCGAGGAAGGGGAGCGTCAGGCCCGGGCCGTCGCTCCCCGGATCAAGGACCGCGACTTCGTGGCCGTGATCTCCAGCCCGCGCCGGCGGGCCCTGCGCACCGCCGAGCTGGCCGGGCTGACGGTCACCGAGACCACCGACGACCTGGTCGAGTGGAACTACGGGAAGTACGAGGGCATCACCACGCCCGAGATCCACGAGACCAACCCGGGCTGGTGGCTGTTCACGGACGGCGCCCCGGGCGGTGAGACGCCGGATCAGATCGCCGAGCGCATCGACCGGGTCCTCGCGCACGCCCGCACGTTCCTCGACCGGGGCGACGTGGCGCTGATCGGCCACGGCCACGCCCTGCGGGTGGTCGGCGCCCGCTGGATCGAGCTCCCGGCCGAGGGTGGCGGACGCCTCAAGCTGGGCACGGCGACGCTCTCCATCCTCGGCTTCGATCACGGGCGCACGGCCATCGATTCCTGGAACGACGCCTGATCTTCGCCTCGGGGCCGCCCGCCGTTGCCCGGCACCCACCATATTGACGGGCGTGGAACGAAGAAATCTGCTCCGGGCGGCCGTCGCCGCCCCGGCGGCAACGTTGATCAGTGCCGCTCCGGCGGCGGCCGCCCCGCCCGCATTCGACCCGGCCGGCCCGCGTTTCGCGCTCGCCGTCCTGCCCGACACTCAATACCTGTTCGACGCGGACAGCGCCGATCCCGCGCCCCTGCGGGAGACCTTCAGCTATCTGCTGGAGCAGCGCGCCGAGGACAACATCGCCTTCCTGACGCATCTGGGCGACGTCACCGAGCACGGCACCGAGCAGGAGATCGCCCTGGCCGGGCAGACCTTCCAGCGGATCGACGGCAAGCTGCCGTACAGCGTCCTGGCCGGCAACCACGACATCAACGGCTCGACCGACGACCAGCGCGGCGCCAGCGCCTATCTGGCCACCTTCGGCCCCGAGCGGTTCCGCAAGTCCAAGACCTTCCTCGGTACGTCGGCCGACGGTTACAACAGCGCCCACCTGCTCGACGCGGCCGGCCGCAAGTGGCTGATCCTCGCTCTCGACTGGCGCATCTCGGACGGCGGCCTGGCCTGGGCGCAAACTCAGCTCGACCGGCACCCGGGCACGCCGGCGATCGTCACGACCCACGACCTCGCGTACGCCGACGACGCCGGTAAGGCCTCTCTGTCGGGCCACGGGCAGCGGCTCTGGGACAAGCTGATCAAGGGCAACGACCAGGTCTTCCTGACGTTGAACGGGCACTACTGGCCGCCCGGGCGCACGACCCTGACCAATGACGCGGGCCACGATGTCCACGTCCACATCACCAACTACCAGGACCGCTACTACGGCGGCGCCGCGATGATCCGGCTCTACCACTTCGACCTGGTCCGCAACCGGATCGACGTCGAGACGTTCGCGCCCTGGTTCCTGGCCCGCGATCCCGCGAAGCGCACCCCGCTCGAGGCCGAGACGATCGAGTTGACCGGCGACGCCGACCGGTTCAGCCTGGAGTTCGACTTCGAGGCGCGTTTCCCGCACCCGAAGCCGGCGCCGCGACCGGCGGCCCAGGTGGTCGACCGGCACACCGCCGCCTACTGGCGGTTCGACACGGCGGGCCAGTCGGTGGCCGACGGCGCGACCGTGCGCGACCTCAGCGGGCGGGGCAACCACCTGACCGTACGGCGGCTGGCCGGCGGCACGGCCGAGACGCTGACCCTGTCCGGCGAGCACGCCGTCGGCGCCCCGGCCCACGCCAGCCTCCGCTTCGACGGCGGGCAGGGCCCCGACCGCGGCGCGATCCTGCACACCGCGGACGCGGCGCCGCTCAACAGCGCCAAGTTCATGACCGGCTACACGATCGAGGCGTTCGTCAAGCTGCCCGAGCCGTTCGTCGGCAACCACGCCTGGATGGGCATCCTGAGCTGGGAGGGCCGGGCCGGCGACGCGGGCAAGCACAGCGGCTGGTCGCCGCTCGAACCCACCTGCAGCCTCAACGTCTCGGGGGAGCGGTTCCTGCAGTACGTGCTCTACTCCGAGGAGGGCGACCACAACCCCACCTCGTGGAGCCACGCCCTGCCGACCGGCGCCTGGCAGCACCTCGCGGTGGTCAACGACGGCAAGCGGTCGATCGTCTACGTCAACGGCTCGAAGATCGCCCGCAACCCCACCCAGCCCGCGCACGGCATCGCCACGCTCGGCCGGCCGTTCGTGCTGGGCGCGACCTCGTTCGACCTGAAATACGGGCAGGGCTTCTACGGCTGGCTCGGCGACGTGCGGATCAGCGAGCGCGCGCTGCGCCCGGCCCAGTTCCTGCCGGGGGGCCGATACCGCTGACCCTCCGGTGCGGCTCATGATCGTGGGATGGACAGGACGACCCGGGGTCTCGCGCTGCTGGTGGCGGGCACCTTCTTCATGGAGATCCTCGACGCCACGGTGCTCGCCCCGGCGGCGCCGCACATCGCCGCGGACCTCGGGGTGCAGCCGGTCACGGTCAACGTGGCGATCACGGCCTACCTGCTCACCCTGGCCGTGTTCATCCCGATCAGCGGCTGGCTGACGGAGCGGTACGGCGCCCGGCGGGTCTTCATGGCCGCGATCGTCATCTTCACCGTCGCCTCGGCCGGGTGTGCCGCCGCGGTCAACCTGCCGATGCTGGTCGGCACCCGGATGCTGCAGGGCGTCGGCGGGGCGCTGATGGTGCCGGTCGGGCGGCTGGTGGTGATCCGGACGACGGCCAAGACCGACCTGGTCCGGGCCATCGCCTACCTGACCTGGCCCGCGCTCACCGCCCCGCTGGTCGCGCCCGCGATCGGCGGCATCCTCAGCACGTACGCGTCGTGGCGGTTGATCTTCCTGGTGAACCTGCCGCTGGGCCTGGTCGCGCTGCTGCTCGCCCGCCGCCTGGTGCCCGATCTGCGGGCCGAGCGGCCGGCCCGGCTCGACTGGCGCGGCTTCGTGCTGGTCGCGGCGGGGACGGCGGCGCTCGTGGCCGGGCTCGAGGCGGTGGCCGGGCAGGACCCGCACTGGGCCCTGGCGATCGCGCTGCTCGGGTTCGCCGCCGTCGCGCTCGGCGTCACCGTGGCGTACCTGCGACGTGCCGAGCGGCCCCTTGTCGACCTGCGCATCCTGCGGATCCCGACCTACCGGGTCACCGCGCTGGGCGGTTCGGTCTTCCGGGCGCTGATCACCGCCATCCCGTTCCTGCTGCCCTTGTTCTTCCAGCTCGGCTTCGGCTGGACGGCGGCGCAGGCCGGGCTCGTGGTGATCGCCCTGTTCGCCGGCAACGTCGGCATCAAGCCGGTGACCACCCCGCTGATGCGCCGCTTCGGCATGCGCGCGGTGATGCTGGGCGCGGTGCTGGCCTCGGCGGCCTGCCTGGCCGGGATCGCGCTGCTCGACCGGTCGACGCCGCTGGTCCTGACCCTGGGCGTGCTCGCGCTGAGCGGGATCTTCCGCTCGATCGGCTTCACGACCTACAACACGGTTGCGTTCGCCGACGTGCCGCCCGAGCGGATGACCAGCGCGAACACTCTGATGTCGACGATTCAGGAGCTCGGTTCCGGGCTCGGCGTGGCGGTCGGCGCCCTGCTCGTGCGCCTGGGCGGGACCTTCACCGAGGGCGCCGAGACCTCGTTCCGGGTGGCCTTCGTCGTGCTCGCGATCCTGCTCGTGATCCCGGCCGTCGAGGCGTTCCGCCTGCCCGGCACGGCCGGAAACGTGGTAGCCGGCCGCGCGTAGAAGCGCGTCAGCTCAGGCGCAGCGTGAGGACCGTGCCGCCGACCTCGATCACGTCGCCCGGCCGCAGGTCGACCGTGGCCACCGGGTGGCCGTTGACCCGGGTGCCGTTGTGCGAGCCCAGGTCGGTCAGGGTGATCCGGCCGTCGGTCACCTCGAAGATCAGGTGGCGGCGGGAGACGCCGGGGTCGCGCAGCCGCAGCGTCGCGTCGCGGTCGCGGCCCAGCACCGAGATGCCGGTCGGCAGGGCCAGCACCACGCCCTCGGCCGTGCGCAGCGTCACCCCGGAGGGCGTCGGCGCCGGGGGAGCGGGGTCGGGCTCGAGCAGCGCCGCCACCCGGAACGTGCCCGGGTCGAGGACGTCGCTGAGGTCGATCTCGACGGACACGTCGCCGTAGACGATCCAGGCCTGCTCGGCGATGTGCTCGGCCTGCAGCACGGCCAGCTCCTGGGCGAGGGGCGCCGCGTGGGCCGACCAGCGGCCGTGGTCGTGCGGCGAGAGGCTGACCCGGTAGTGGTTGGGCACCATCGTGCGCCCGCCGGCCAGCAGCGCCTTGTGCGTCTCGGCCTCGCGTTTCATGGCGGCCAGGATGCCCGCCGGGCGCACGGCACTGTGGAGCTCGAGGCCCCACAGTTCGAGGCGCTCCGGTGCAGCGGTCACGGCGTCATCCCGGCGGGTCGTACGTCTGGGCCGACCCCGGCAGAGGCCGCCGGGCCCGGCAGGCCCGAGCTAGGAAGTATGCCAGGCGTGGTCGCCGATCCTCAGGAAACTGTCGCCCGGATGTCGCCCAGACCGCGCGCCACCAGGAACTCGCCGCCGTCGGCGAGTCGTTCCGACCAGGTGTGTGCCGCCGTGTCCCACCTGCGCCACAGCCGCCGGTCGGTGTGCACGGTGATCCGGGCCGCCCGGCCCGGCGCGACCGTCACCGAGGTCCAGCCGACCAGGCGGACGGGCTCGTCGCGCTCGACCGGCCGCAGGTAGACCTGCACGACCTCGCGGCTCTCGTGCCGCCCGACGTTCTTGACGGTGACGGTGATCGACGGCGCGTCCCCGGTCACCAGCCGCACGTCCTTGTACTCCCACTCGCCGTACCCGAGGCCGTGGCCCAGCCAGAACGCCGGCTCGGCGGCCGCCCGCCCGGCCTCGAACCCCCGATAACCGATGAAGGCGCCTTCGGCGTACGCCAGTTTTCCGTCGACCGGGGTCACCGACCACGCGGGCGAGGCCTCGTCGGCGGCCGGGAACGTGGTGACCAGCCGGCCGGCCGGTTCGATGTCGCCGAGCAGGGCCGCCGCCACCGCGTGCCCGCCCTCCTGACCGGGCAGGCCGGCCCAGAGCACGGCGTCGACCCGCGGCAGCCACGGCATCAGCACCGGGGTCGCGGCGTTGACCACCACGACCGTACGCCGGGCCGCCCCGGCCACCGCCTCGACCAGCGCGTCCTGGGCGCCGGGCAGCCGCAGCGTGGTCTTGTCGACCGACTCCGTCTCCTGCTCCTCGGTGAGCCCGACGACCACCACGGCCACGTCGGCCCCGGCCGCGGCCCGCACCGCGTCGTCGATCACGTCGACCGTCTCGCGCGCGGCCGCGTGGCCGATCAGCCCGTAGAGCCCCATGCCGTCGATCGTGACCCGCGCCTCGAGGGTGGTGACACCGGACGTCACGAACGTCTCCAGCGGCGGGGTCAGCACCTCTTCGCCGATGCCGCCGCCCGTGGTTCGCAGCTGATAGGCCTGGTCGAGGACCTGCCAGTCCCCGACGCCCATCACGCCGAGCTCGGCCGGCCCGTCCGCGTGCACGTCGGCGATCAGACGGGCCGAGGCCACCGTCCCGGTGAAGTCGTCGTCCATCCCGATCATGGTCTTGGCCTGGGCGCAGAACCGCCGTTCGAGCTCGTGGCCGTCCGCGTCGAGCAGGATCACGTCGATGCCCGGCTCGCCGGTGGAGGGCGCGGTCAGGAAGCCGCCGCGCGCGGGCACCGGCCGGGTGCGCACGTCGACCCCGTCGATCACCCGGACCCGGTCGCCGAGCAGCGCGGTCAGCCCCTCGGCCACGCTGACCTGGTAGGGCGGGTTCACGCCGGCCGACCCGCCGCCCATGTCGATCGTCTCGACCGCGTGCCGCCCGATCAGCGCGACACTCTGCTCGCGGTTCAGCGGCAGCAGATCATTGTCGTTCTTGAGAACGGTGATGCCGCGCGCGGCCAGCCGGGTCAACTGCTCCTTGCGTACGTGGGAGGAAGGAACCGGAAGGTCGGCCGGGTATTCCTTGTCTGAGCCCAGCACCCCCACCCGCTCGGCCAGGCGCAGCAGCCGGGTCACGTGGTCGTCGACGACCGCCTCGTCGACCTCGCCCGCCTCGACCGCGGCGACCAGCGCGTCGCCCCACGGCCCGTCCGGACCGGGCATGACCAGGTCGAGCCCGCCGTTGGCGGCCGGCGCGGTGGTCTTGGTGGCGAACCAGTCCGACATGATCAGACCGTCGTAGCCCCAGGCGTCCTTGACGACCTCGCTGTTCACGTAGCTCTGCTCGGTCGCGGCCACGCCGTTGACGTCGTTGTAGGCGGCCATGATCGACCACGAGTTCGCCTCCTCGACGGCGATCTCGAACGGCAGCAGGTAGAGCTCGTGCAAGGTTTTCTCGTCGACCACCGAGTCGACGGAGTTGCGGTCGGTCTCGGACTCGTTGGCCACCAGGTGCTTGAGGCACGCGGCGACCCCGCTGTCCTGCATGCCGCGCACGTAGGCGGCGGCCAGCTTGCCGGTGAGCAGCGGATCCTCCGAGTACGCCTCGAAGAGCCGGCCGCCGAGCGGGGTGCGGTGCAGGTTGATGGTCGGGCCGAGCACGACGTGGATCTCCTGCGCCATCGCCTCCTCGGCGAGCAGCCGGCCGACCTCGTACGCCGTCTCCTCGTCCCACGCGGCGGCGAGCAGCGTCGCGTTCGGGAAGAGGGTGACCACCCGGCCGCCGGTGAACTTGAGCCCGCGGACGCCGGTCGGCCCGTCGGAGAAGCGCATCTCGCGCAGCCCGATCGAGGGCTCCTCGGCCAGCGTGAACGCGGTGGCCCCGGTGAGCAGGCGCACCTTGGCCGGGAGGTCGAGCGACTTGACGAGGGCGGCGAGGTCAGCGGTCATGCCTTCATGGTTACACGTGTAAGTTGGGCTTGTCAGCACCCCGTCGCCGGGAGGGCACATGGCCGAGTCTGCCACCAAGCGCGTCACCAGCGCCGATGTCGCCCGGCTGGCCGGCGTCTCCCGGGCCACGGTGAGCTACGTGCTCAACGACACCCCCCGGCAGACCATCTCGGCCGGCACCCGCGACCGGGTGCGCGCGGCCGCCGCCCGCCTCGGCTACTCCCCGTCGGCCGCCGCCCGCACCCTGCGCACCGGCCGCTCCGACGTGGTGCTCTGCCTGCTGCCCGACTGGCCGATCGGCCCCGAGGTGGGGGCGATGCTCGGCCAGATCTCGGCCGCGCTGGCCCGGCACGGCCTGACCCTGGTCGTGCACCCGGGCAGCCGGGAGGACAGGCCGATGAGCGAGCTGTGGAAGGCGATCACCCCGGCCGCCGTCATCGCATACACCGAGTTCTCCGCGGCCGAGATCGCCGCCATGCGCTCGGCCGGGGTCGCGCTGGTGATGGCGGTCGCCCGCCGCGAGCTGGCCGTGCCGCAGGAGCTGGTCGGCCGGCGCCAGGCGGCGCATCTGATCGAGGCCGGGCACACCCGGCTCGGCTACGCCTACCCCGACGACCAGCGGGTGCGGTTCTTCGCCGAGCCGCGGCTGGCCGGGGTGCGGGCGGCGGCGACGGCCGGGCGCCTGCCCACCCCGGTCGGGCTCACGGTCCCGCTCGATCCGGCGGCAGCCGCCGAGGCCGTACGGCGGTGGCGGGCGACCGGGGTGACCGGCGTCTGCGCCTACAACGACGAGGTCGCGCTGGCCGTGCTGGCCGGTGTGCGCCGGGCCGGGCTGACCGCGCCGGCCGACCTGGCGGTGATCGGCGTCGACGACATCCCGCCGGCTCGCCTGGCCGATCCGCCGCTGACCACGGTGACGACCGACCAGACCGTGGTCGGCGCGCACCTGGCCGCCACTGTGGTCGCCGCCCTCAACGGCCGGGCCGGGCCCACGCTCCCGGCGGCCGACATCGTGCGGGTGGTGGCCCGCTCATCCGTCTAGGCCGATCGAGCTGACACCAAACGCACAGGAAGAGCACAACAGTGGCTCAGCCCGGGGGCGAATCGTGAGGGGTGCACCAACCGCCGCCGAAGGGGGATGAGCGCCATGCTCGTTCAGCTCAACCGCAACACCGGTCACCACGACTTCTCCGCCACCGCGACCGACCTGCCGATCAACCCGGGCGGTCTGCCGCGCAGCGGCCCCCTGCCGTCGGTCGCCTGCTTCGGGCACCCGGGCCGGGTGGCCGGGCTGCCGCAGCACCTGCCCTCCGGGTGGTCGGTGCGCCGCGCCGCCGACCTCGACGACCTGCGCCCGGACGAGATCGTGCTGTTCGCCGGGGCCCAGGTGCGCGACGTCGCGAACGCCCGGCGGGTGCTGCCGGCCCGGACCATGGTGGTCGCCCTGGTCGACGAGGAGGCGCCGGCCGAGCTGGTCGCCGGGGTGCTGACCGCGGGGGCCGACGCCTGCGTGCGGGGCGGTCAGCCCGCGATCCTGGCCAGCCACCTGGTGGCCTGCCGCCGCCGCGAGCTGGCCGACCGCTGGTCCCGGCTCAACACGCAGGAGCGCCGGTGAGACGGGTGGCGGTCGCCGCGTTCCGGGCCGCCGCCGCGGTCGTGGGCACGGCCCTCGACCGTCGCCGGCGGCAGCCCGCCACCACCCACGACCTGGCCGCCCAGCGCCGGTGGGTGCTGCTCAACCGGGCCGTGCCACCGGCCCGGCGCGGCGCACGGGCGGGGCCGCACCGGCACCGCCGTCACGGGGGTTACGGCGGTGCCGGCGCGGGATTACCGGGGTGAGGTCAGGTGGTCGGGGTGGTGCTGGGGGCCGGCTGCAGCACCTTGCAGGTCTCGACCGCCTTCTTGACCGTCGCGTCGGTGGTGTCCAGCTTCGACGGGTCGGCGACGCCGTTCTCCTTGAGACAGTTCGTGTAGGCGGCGTTCTGCCCGTTGCCCCGGTTTCCGCCGTTCCCGTTCCCACCCGGGCGGCCCGACGGCCGCAGCGAGGAGCACGCCTCCTGCGCCTTCTGCCAGGTCGCGTCGTCGACCCCCTCGGGCTTGCCGAACATGCCGCCGCCCGGGAAACCACCGCCGCCCGGGAAACCACCCGGGCCGGCGCTGCCGGAGGGCCGGGGCATGCCGTCCCGGGGCGCGAAGGACGCGCCGTCCGACGGCCGGTTGCGCACCCCGCCCGACGGCATCGTGATCGTGATGCCGTTCTGCTGCAGGCAGTCCGTGTACGCGGCGAACGCGCTGTTCTGCCCGCCACCGTCGGTCCCGCCACCGCTCGTGTCGTCCGATCCGCCACCGCAGGCCGCGGTGAGCACGACGGCGGCTGACGCCACGAGCAGCGCCGCCGCACGGCGGTACGCCTTCGAACCGGCTCTGGTCACGATGCCTTCTTTCCTCGGCCTGCGATCTGCTGGGGGACGTCTGTGGGGGACAGACGTCGCACCACCCAAGCCCCCGCACCTCGCCAGAACGTCGGCGCCGCCTCGGAGTTCGCTCGGAGCGCCGGCTCTGACGCAACTCCGAGGTGGGTTGGAGGCAGCCGCGAGGGGCGGCGGCCACACTTCCGGCCCATGGGTGAAGTACTGACCGGCCGTCGGCGCCGGCTCTGGGTCGCGGCGGCGGTCGTCGTGCTCGCGCTGATCGCGTTCGGGGTCGTCCGGGCCTTGAGTGCGGACGCCAAGGAGAAGCCGGAGCAGGCGGCCACGGTGGCGGCCGACCGGGGCGCGGTGACCGCCGAGGTCGCGACGACCGGGACGCTGCAGCCGGCCCAGACGCGCAGCCTGTCGTTCGCGGTTGCGGGCACGGTCGAGAGCGTCGCCGTGCGGGCCGGGACGACGGTCACGGCCGGGCAGGTGCTGGCCCGGATCGACGACACCGATGCCGCCCAAGCCGTCGACGATGCCCAGAGCGCGCTCGACGACGCGCAGGACGCGCTGGCCGAGGCCAAGGACACCAGCACCTCGACCGGTACGACCTCGGGCTGCGGCTCGAACGTCGCGGCCGCGTACACCTCGCCCAGCGCGACCGTCTCGCCCAGCGCTACTGCTTCGCCGGCGCCGACCGCGACCGCGACAGCCACGCCGACCCGCACGAAAACCGCCGAGCCCACGAGAACCACCGCGCCTACGAGAACCACCGGGCCCACGACGACCACCGCCCCTGGGCGCACCGGGGACGGCGGCACCTCCACCGGTGGCACGCCCGGCGGTGGCGCTCCCTCCGGCGGCTCGAGCTGCGGCGCGACCGGTGGTGGGCAGCAGGGCGGCGGGAACAGCGGCGGGGACGCGATCCTCAGTGCGGAGCAGCGGGTCACCCAGGCCACCACCACGCTCGAGAACGCCGAGGAGGCCCTGGCCGGCACGAGCATCAAGGCGCCGATTCCCGGCCGGGTCCTCACCGTGAGCGGAAAGGTCGGCACCCAGGTCGGCGCGGGCTCGGCCTTCCTCACCCTGGCCGACGTCTACGACATGCAGATCAGCGCCGACTTCCCCGAGGCCGACGCCGATCGCCTCGCCGTGCGGCAGAAGGCCGTGGTCACGCTGGCCGACCGGGCCGGCACCGACTTCAAGGCCACCGTCGTGCAGGTCGACCCGGTCGGCACCAGCGACGGCACGATGGTCCGGTACGGCGTGCTGCTGGCCTTCGACACCTCGCCCAAGGATCTGCTGGTCGGGCAGAGCGCCTCGGTGCGGGTGACCACCGGCTCGAAGGAGGAGGTGCTGCGGGTGCCGAGCACGGCCGTGCACGACGTGGCCGGGGCTGCGGGCACCGCGCTGCGCGGCGGCACCCAGGTCAAGGTCGTGGTCGGCCTGCGCGGGGACCAGTACACCGAGATCACCTCGGGCCTGGCGGAGGGCGACCAGGTCGTACGGTCGTGGTGATCTTCATGGGTGGCACAGCAGACTGCTGCCGACTTCATAGGGAATTCCTAGGCGGCGTTGATACTCCTACGGGGTGCTGACTGAAACCCGTTCCTCGATCGCCCTCGGCGACTCCCCGGCGCGCTCCGCCCGGGTGCTGGTCGTCGACGACGAACCGAACATCTCCGCGCTGCTCAGCGCGACCCTGCGCCTGGTCGAGTTCGACGTGGCGGTGGCCGAGACGGGGCACCGCGCGCTGCTCGCGATCGAGGAGTTCGAGCCCGACCTGGTCGTGCTCGACGTGATGCTGCCCGACCTGGACGGGTTCGACGTGACCCGGCGGCTGCGGGCGACCGGCTCGCGGATCCCGGTGCTGTTCCTGACCGCGCGTGACGGCGTCGAGGACCGCATCTCGGGGCTGTCGGCGGGTGCGGACGACTACGTCACCAAGCCGTTCAGCCTGGAGGAGGTCGTGCTGCGCATCCGGGCCATCCTGCGCCGCAGCCAGCCCGGCCTGGAGACCCCGGGCGAGCGCGGAGTGCTGCGCTACGCCGACCTGGAGATGGACGAGGACGCCCACGAGGTACGCCGGGCGGGCCGGGTCGTCGACCTCTCGCCGACCGAGTTCAACCTGCTCAAATACCTGCTGATCAACGCGGGCCGGGTGGTCAGCAAGGCGCAGATCCTGGACCGGGTCTGGAAGTACGACTTCGGCGGCGACGGCCGCATCGTCGAGTCGTACGTCTACTACCTGCGCCGCAAGATCGACAAGACCGACCCGCCGCTCATCCACACCGTTCGCGGCGTCGGATACGCGCTGAGACTTCCGCGCGGCGGCGACGAGTGACCTGGGGGCTGCGGCGCTGGGAGCACTGGACGCTTCGGTCGCGTCTCGTGTTGGTGGTCGGCGCCCTCGCCGCGGTCGCCCTGATCCTGGCCAACGTCGCCGGCCTGGTGCTGATCCGCACCTATCTGGGCGACCGCATCGACGACCAGTTGAGCGGCATGAGCCGGATGCTCTCCAAGGACCCGGCCGTCGACCGGCCGCGCCCGAACAACGTGGCCGCAACCGGCTCCGGCACGACGGCCACGCGATGCACGACCTGCTGGCCGCCGGCCGGTTCGCCGGAGAACCGGCTCGGGCCGGACCAGGTGGTCTATCGATACGACGGCACCGGGATCCTGCTGACCACGCGCAGCTCGGATGTGGACCCCGCACGCCCGGCCATCCCGTCCGCGGCCGAGATCGCCGCGATGGCGGAGACCGGCGGCCCGTACACGGTCGAGGCGGCCGACGACAGCGCCGAGTGGCGGATGATCGCCGTCCGGAACGCGGGCACCGGCGAGCTGGCGGTGGCCGGGGTGTCGCTGGCCGAGATGCAGCAGACCACCGACCGGTTGCTGCTGATCGACGCCGCGGTCAGCCTGCTCGTCCTGGGCCTGCTCGGCGCGGTCGCGGCCTTCGTCGTCCGGCTGGGTCTGCGGCCCCTGAACGACATGGAACGGCTGGCCACCGACATCTCGGCCGGCAACCTGAGCGGCCGGGTGGCCGCCGCCGATCCGCACACCGAGCCCGGCCGGCTGGGGCTGGCACTCAACTCGATGCTGGGCCGGATCGAGGCCGAGGTCGATGCGCGTACGGCCTCCGAGCAGCGGATGCGCCAGTTCGTCGCGGACGCCTCGCACGAGCTGCGCACCCCGCTGACGTCGATTCGCGGTTTCGCCGAGCTCTATCGGCGCGGCGGGGTCACGCCCGGGCCGGCGCTCGACCGCATCGAGTCCGAGGCGGGCCGGATGAGCGTGCTGGTCGAGGACATGCTGATGCTGGCCCGGCTGGACCAGCAGCGTACGCCCGCTCGCAAGCCGGTCGATCTTTTGGAGATCGCGGCCGACACGATCCGCGACGCGCACGCCCGGGTGCCCGACCGGCCGGTGCTGCTCGGCGGTCTGCGGGACGACGACGACACGTTCGAACCAGCCACCGTGCTTGGTGACGAGCACGCACTGCGGCAGGTCGCCACCAACCTGGTGGCCAACGCGCTGCAGCACACGCCGTCGAACGCGCAGGTGACCGTCCGGGTGGGGCGGGTGCCGGGCCGGCGGCCGGGGGCGGGCAGCGTCGTCTCCGGTCCGGCGCCGGCGGGGGACGGCGCGCTGGCCGTCCTCGAGGTCACCGACGACGGGCCCGGCGTGCCGGCCGACCACGCGCCGCGGGTCTTCGAGCGGCTCTACCGGGCCGACACGAGCCGTTACCGGGGCAAGGGCGGCGGCTCGGGGCTGGGGCTGTCGATCGTGGCGGCGATCGTGCACGCTCACGGAGGGTGGGTCGAGCTCGACCCGGCGCGCGGCGGGGGAGCGACCTTCCGCGTGCTCGTGCCCGCCGCCGGTGACTCGGCGTAAATGTTTCCGAGGTGGCTCCGAGGTTGCCTCCAAGCTCCTCCGAGGACCGCCCGCCACAGTGTCCGGCATGCCTGCGCGCCTCAACTTGCGACAACCTGCGGTGGCGGTCAACACCGCCCTCGGCGTCGCCCTCGCCGCCGGGGGATTCTGGGCGTACCAGACCCTCGCCGGACCGGACACGACTCCGGCCGCGAACGCCTCGACCCGGACGGTCGCCGTCCAGCAGGGCACGGTCACCAAGACCGTGACCGCCGACGGGACGGTCGAGAGCGCCGGCACGGCCAGCGCCAGCTTCGTCACCGGCGGCACGATCACCTCGATCAGCGTGAAGGTCGGCCAGAAGGTCACCAAGGGCCAGGTGCTCGCGAAGGTCGACCCGGCCGACGCCCAGCGCTCGCTGGACGCGGCCGAGGCCGACCTCGACGCGGCTGAGGATTCGCTGACCCGGGCCGAGGACGCCGGCTCCGACACCTCGACCGCCGAGAACGAGGTGGAGCAGGCGAAACTGGCCGTCACCGAGGCCGAGGCCGCGGTCACCGGCACCGTGCTCAAGGCGCCGATGGCCGGCACAGTCACCGCGGTCAACGGCACGCTGGGCAGTTCCTCCTCCGGAACGGGCTCGTCCTCGTCCTCGTCGTCCAGCGGCGGCGGCGCGCAGGGCGGCGGGGCGGCCGCGACCACCACCTCCTCGTCGTCCTCGTCCTCGTCGTCCGGCTTCGTGGAGCTCGCCGACCTGACCCGGATGCAGGTCACGGCCGCCTTCGCCGAGGCCGACGCGACCAAGCTCAAGGAGAAGCAGGCCGCCACGGTCACCTGGAACGCGTTGAGCGGCACCTCGATCACGGCCAAGGTCAGCGCGATCGACCCCTCGGCGACGACCGCCAACAACGTGGTCACGTACGGCGCCACGCTCGCGCTGGACAAGGCGCCGGCCGGAGCCAAGGTGGGCCAGACGGTCTCGGTCGCGGTGACCACGGGCAGCGTCGCCGACACCCTGATGGTGAACTCGACCGCGATCACCACGGTCGGCAACCGGCACTCGGTGACGGTCGTGGCCGGCGGCGCGCCGGAGGTGCGCCAGGTCGAGATCGGCCTCGAGGGCGACAGCGCCACCCAGATCACCTCGGGCGTCGACGCCGGCGAGCAGGTCGAGCTCAAGACGACGTCGACCACCTCGGGCAGCGGCACCCAGGGCGGCGCGGGCTTCCCCGGCGGCGGCAACTTCCCGGGCGGCGGCGCCGCGCCGGGCGGCGGCAACTTCGGCGGGGGCGGACGATGAGCCGGCCGGTTCTGGACGTCCGCGACCTGAGGAAGATCTACGGCGAGGGCGAGGCCACCGTGCACGCGCTGGCCGGGGTGACGCTGACCGTCGAGCGCGGCGACTACGTGGCGATCATGGGGTCGTCCGGCTCGGGCAAGTCGACCCTGATGAACATCCTGGGCGCGCTCGACGTGCCCACCACCGGCACCTACCGGCTCGACGGGGTGGACGTCAGCCGGCTCGCCGACCGCCAGCTCGCGATGGCCCGGAACCGGCTGATCGGGTTCATCTTCCAGGCCTTCAACCTCATCCCGCGTACGTCGGCCGTGGCCAACGTCGAACTTCCCCTCGCGTACGCCGGGGTGAAGCCCAAGGACCGCCGCCGCCGTGCCCTGGAAGCCTTGGACGTGGTCGGCCTGGCCGACCGTGCCCGGCACGAGCCCAACCAGCTCTCCGGCGGCCAGCAGCAGCGCGTCGCCGTGGCCCGCGCGCTGGTCACCGAGCCGGCCCTGCTGCTGGCCGACGAGCCGACCGGCAACCTGGACAGCCGCTCGACCGAGGACGTGCTCAACGTCTTCGACCAGCTCAGCACGGCCGGCCGGACGATCGTGCTGATCACCCACGAGCCCGAGGTGGGCGACCGCACCAAACGGCTGATCCGCCTGGTCGACGGCCGCGTCGTCGAGGACACCCGGCAGTCCCCGCTCGATCAGCGCCCGGTGGGCGCCCTGGCCGGGAGGCATGCGCTGTGAGCTTCTACGAAGTCGTCCGATTCGCGTTGCGCGGGCTGTCGGCCAACAAGCTGCGGTCGTCGCTCACCATGCTCGGCATCCTGATCGGCGTGGCCGCGGTGATCCTGCTGGTCGCGGTCGGCAACGGCTCGGCCCAGGCGATCAGCGACCGGATCGAGGCGCTGGGCACCAACACGATCACCGTGATGAGCACCGGCCGGGGCGGCTCCAGCAGCACCGCGCTGACCAAGGACATGGCCGACGCCCTGGTCGACCCGGTGCTCGCGCCCGACGTGAAATCGGTGTCGCCCGTGGTCAGCTCGACGGCCACGGTCACCTACGAGGGCACCGACCACGACGTCAGCTCGTTCGTCGGCACCACGCCGGGCTGGTTCACCGCGTCGAACACCCCGGTCGGCACGGGCGCGGCCTTCACCGCGGACGACGAGGCGCAGGGCCGGCGGGTGGTGGTGATCGGCCAGACCGTGGCCGAGGAGCTCTTCCCCGGCGTCGACCCGATCGACAAGCAGGTCACGGTGGGCGGCGCGCTCTTCACGGTGATCGGGGTGCTCGACGAGAAGAGCTCGACCGGTTTCCAGGACGCCAACGACACGGCCGTCGCGCCGCTGACCGCCGTACGCCAGGTCCTGACGGGTTATGGCTCGTTGAACTCGATCCTGGTCGAGGCGGCCACGCCGGACAAGGTCGACGCTGTGCAGTCCGAGGTGTCGACCATTCTGAACCAGAAGCTGAACGTGGCCGCGACCGGCTCGACCAGCACGCCGTACCGGATCCAGAACGCCTCCCAGTTGCTCGCGACGCAGACCGAGACGGCCGACACCTTCACCACGCTGCTGGGCGCGGTGGCCGCGATCAGCCTGCTCGTCGGCGGCATCGGCATCACCAACATCATGCTGGTCACGGTGACCGAGCGGACCCGCGAGATCGGCATCCGCAAGGCGCTCGGCGCGCCCCGCCGGGTGATCCTGACCCAGTTCCTGATCGAGGCGACCCTGCTCAGCGTGATCGGCGGCGCGCTCGGGGTCGCGGCCGCGCTGATCGGCAGCAGCTTCGAGATCGTCGGGGTCAAACCGGTGATCGTGCCCAGCTCGGTCGGGCTCGCCCTGGGCGTGTCCATCGCGATCGGACTGTTCTTCGGCGGGCTGCCCGCCGGCCGCGCCGCCCGCCTGCGTCCCATCGACGCGCTGCGCTACGAGTGAGGACCCGCTGTGACTCCTATGAACGACGACACCGCCGTCATCGCCCTGCCACCGGAGGACGACCGCCTCCTTGCCGACGACGGCCGGGAGGACGGCCTCGCCAGCGAACTGGCCAAGGCGGCGCCGAGGCGCTGGTGGAACAAGGGCACCCTGGTGCTCGGCGCGATCGCGCTGCTGGTGGGTGGTTTTGCCGGCGGTCTGCAGGCCCAGAAACAGTGGGGGACCGCCGACACGGCAACCGGAGCGAACCGGGCGGCCGGCTTCGGGGGTGGCCAGAACCGGGCGGGCTACGGCGCGGCCGGTGGCGTGCCGAACTTCGGTGGGCAGGCTCCCGACGGCGCGACTGCGTCAGCGGCGGCCGCCGCCACCACGGGCAAGGTCAAGCTGGTCAACGGCACCACGATCTATGTAGAGACCGCGGACGGCTCGGTCGTGACGGTCAAGACGGATGGCAAGACCGCCGTCTCGACCGCCCAGACCGGCAAGCTCTCCGACGTCAAAGCCGGCCAGTCGGTCACTGTCCAGGGCAGCTCGGCAACCGACGGAACCGTCACCGCAACCTCGGTGACCGCCAAGAAATGATCGCTCGGAGTCGGCCTTACTGCGGCACGGCGGTCAGTCGGCCTGGCGCCAGTCGTTCGAGGCTCCCAGATCCGCCGCTGGAAAATGACGTAGCGCAGCCTCGCCTCGGCGCCGGACCGGCAGCGCCGCAGCACGAACTGCACGACGTCCTCCATGGTCAGCCCGGGCAGGGCCTATCGCGGTGGTAGGGGCGGACTGATATGCCTGTGAGATTGTCAATCTGTTCGTATATATGAATCCATTGATGCGTGCCCCTGCCACTTTCTAGTCTTAGGCGAAAACCGGGTCTGGGGGGTGTCAGCGTGCAGTCCGCCGTGTCCACCCTTCGTGGCTCCACCCTTCGGGGCCGCGGCGAGCTCCTCGACACGATCGAGGGCCGGCTCGCCGCGGGCGGCGGTGTCGCGCTGCACGGCCCGGCCGGGATAGGCAAGACGGCGCTGCTCGACGCGGCCGCCTCCGCCGCCTGCGCGCGCGGTGAGTTCGTCGTGCGGTTGCGCCCGGTGCCCACCGAGCGCCAGGTCGCGTACGCGGGCATCGCCGACCTGGTGTCGCAGTTGCCCGACGAGGCCCGCTCGGCCCTGCCTCCCGCCCAGCGGGCCGCTCTCGCCGCGCTGCGGCAGGGTCTGGCCCCGCGCGCCGGAAGCCCCGCGCTGGCCCGCCGGCTCGTGCTCCCGCTGCTGCTGGCCCGCTGCGCCCGCACCCGGCCCGTGCTGATCGTGCTCGACGACTGCCAGTGGCTGGACGCCGAGTCGGCCGAGCTGATCGCCTTCGCCATGCGCCGCCGCCCCGGCCCGCGGGTGCGGGTGCTCGCCGCCCAGCGCCGCCCCGGCCCGTCCGGCCGCCATCACGCGACCCGGCTCTGCCCGGCCCCCGCGCTCGAACTCGAGGTCCCCGCGCTCGACGCCGACGATCTGACCGAGCTGCTGGAGGCGAGGGGCCTTCCCTGCCGGACGGCGACCCGGCTGCACGAGGCCAGCGACGGCAACCCGTTCCTGGCCCTCACCCTGGTCGGCGCGATCGTGCCGGGCCCGGCCTGGCGCCCGTCCCCGCTGCCCCCGGCGGCCCGGGAGCTGCTGCGCGACCGGCTCACCGCCCTGCCCGCCGAGGCCGTGCGCACCCTGCTGGTGGCCGCGCTGGCCACCGACCCGACGGTCACCGTGCTGCTGCGGGCGGGCCGCGACGACGCCGTCCACGATCTGCGCCTGGCCGCCGCGGCCGGGGTGGTGCGGGTGGACGGCGAGGCGGTCCGCTTCACCCCGCCGCTGCTCGCCACCGTGATCGCCGAGGACGCCTCCGCGGGTGGCCGCACCGAGGCCCACACGGCGCTGGCCGCCGGCGCCGTCGACCCGGTGCAGGCCCTGCGGCACCGGGCCCTGCGCAGTTCGCGGCCGGATGCGGGGGCGGCCCGTTCGCTGGCGGCGGCGGCCGACCGGTGCGCCGAGCGCGGGCACGGGCGTACGGCCGCCGAGCTCTATCTGCTCGCCGCCGACCGCTGCCCGCACACGCACGCCGCGCACCGGCTCGACTGGCTGGTCGCCGCGGCCCGCACCGGACTCACCGGGGGAGCGGCCGCGCTGGCCGGTCGGGCCGCCGAGGCGGTGCTCGCGGCCGACGCGCCGGTCGGTCACCGGGTGCGGGCCCGGCTGGTGCTGCTCGACCTGGCCGGTCAGGGGCTGGCCGAGATGGGCGAGATGTTCGCGGCCGCGCTCGACGAGGCCGGCGACGACCCCGCCCTGCGCGCTCCGGTGCTGCTCCGGCTCACCTGGGCCGCGCTGCTGACCGGCGATCCGGACCGCGCGGCGCACGAGGCGGCGCGCACGGCCCTGGCCGCCCGCCGGGCCGGCGACCCGGCCACCGAGGCGATGGCGCTGAGCGTGCTGGCCCAGATCGAGCGGCTGCGCGGCGAGCCCGGCTGGTCCGACACCCTGACCCAGGCCCTCGTGCTGCCGGCCACGCCGGCCCCGGATTGGCTGCACTACGGGCCGCGCTACGTCGCCGCCCGGTTCGCCATGATGGACGACCGGCTCGACGAGGCCCGCGCCGCGCTGCTCAGCCTGCTGGTCGTGGCCGAGCAGGACCGGATCGGCGAGGCCCGGGTCGAGGTGCTGCGCAGCCTGTCCGAGGTGGCCACCCGGGCCGGGCGCTGCCGCGACGCGCTCAACTACGCGCACCGGGCCGTGCGGGCCGCCCAGCGGGCCGGGCTCAGCCCCGGCCCGACCTGGTACACGGCGGCGATCGCCGAGCTGGCCGGGGGCAGCCTGGCCGCGGCGGCCGGGTTCGCCCGGCGCGGTGTGCGCGCCTCCGAGCAGGAGGGCGACAACCTCTATCTGCGGCGCAACCTGCACGCGCTGGGCCAGGCCGAGCTGCGGGCCGGGCAGACCCGGGCCGGAGTGGCGGCGCTGCGCCGGCTGCGCGAGCTCGAGGCCGGCTCGGGCGGGGCCGATCCGATGATCGTGCGATGGCACGGCGATCTGGCCGGTGGCCTGGCCGCGCTGGGCGAACACGCCGAGGCGGCGGCCACCCTGGCCGCGGCGCGGGCCGCGGCCGACCGGCTGGGCGACAACCCCGGCCTCACCAGCTATCTCGACCGGGCCGCGGCCGTGGTGCTCTCCGAGAGCGGTCAGGCCGATTCCGCGGTGCTGCTGTCGGCCGCCGCCGCGCAGCACTTCGAGCAGCTGCACCAGCCGATCGAGCAGGCCCACGCGCTACTGGTGCAGGGCAGCGCCGAGCGTCGCCGCCGGCGGTACGCGGCGGCCCGGCTGGCGATCGGCGCGGCGCTCGCCATCTTCCTGGCCGCCGACGCCAAGCCCTGGGCCGAGCAGACCGAACGGGCGCTGGCCCGCACCGAGGGCACGTCGGCGCTCGGCCACAACCCGGTCGAGCTGGGGCTCACCTCGACCGAGCTGCGGATAGCCGGGCTGGTGCGCGACGGCGCGAGCAACCGGGAGATCGCCGGGCAGCTCTACCTGAGCGTCAAGACCGTCGAGGCGACGCTGACCCGGATCTACCGCAAGCTGGGGGTGCGCTCGCGGACGCAGTTGTCGTCGCGCCTGCCGTCCCCGGTGTCCGAAGTCACTACGAGTGTCTGACCAGCCACTTCACCACTCAGAGTGACCCCGGCTACAGGAATCCAGTGGTCGCGGTCACTTCTATCGCGGGAGTTTTACCTGCGTGATTTGGGGATGAAGCGCGAAGGGCGGAGTGTTGCAGAGGAAGGCGACGAGGCCTTTCGCCATCACTTTCCGTTAAGGAGTCGGCCATGCAGTTCACGACCAAGCTTCGCGACGTGCGCACGGCGCTGGCGAACCGTCGCACCATGCGCATCGCCAACCGTCAGCTCACCGAGGAGTTGGCGTCGTTCCGCTCCACCGCCGAGCGCGCCGAGCTCGACCACCTTCTCGCCCGGCACAGCGCCGAGGAGACCGAGGAGATCCGCGCGATCCTCTACCGTCAGGACATCGCTCGCCAGCAGAGCGCCGTCCGGCAGACCGCCGGCCTGGGTGGATACCTGGGCTGAGCCCGACACGACCCGGCCGGGGCTCTTCGCTCCGGCGGGCCACAGACTTCCAGGAACCGGCCGGGGCAGCTGCCCCGGCCGGTTCTTTTGTTTCGCTACTTCGCCTGGTGCTCGTCGGTGCGGGCCCGCAGGCTGCCCGCGTGGGCCTTGGTGTCCGGGTCCTGCTTCGACTTGCGCAGGCTCAGCACCGTGGTGAGAACCAGGATGACCAGGATGACGACGAGCGAGAGCGGCGTCGGGATCTCGGGCACCGCCTCGCTGATGTCCTTGTGCAGCCAGTGCAGGATCAGTTTGGCGCCGATGAAGGCCAGAATCAGCGACAGCCCCGCCGACAAGTAGACCAGGCGGTCGAGCAGACCCTTGACCAGGAAGAACAGCGCGCGCAGGCCGAGCAGCGCGAACGCGTTGGCGACGAAGACGATGTACGCCTCCTCGGTCACGCCGAACACGGCCGGGATCGAGTCGAGCGCGAAGAGCAGGTCGGAGCTGCCGATGGCGATCAGCACGATGAACATCGGGGTGACGACCCGGCGGCCGCCCACCTTCGTGATCATCTTGCCGCCGATGTAGTCGTCGGTCACCGGCAGGAACCGCTTGCTGGCCTTGACGAACGCGTTGCTCTCGATGTCCGGGTCCTCGTCGCGGTGCCGGAACAGCTGGACCGCGGTGAAGATCAGGATCAGGCCGAAGATCAGGAACATGAACGAGAACAGGTTGAGCAGCGTCGCGCCGAGAGCGATGAAGATGACCCGCATGATCAGCGCGAGGATGATCCCGAAGGTCAGCACCTCCTGCTGATATTTCTCGGGCACCGCGAACGTGGCCATGATGATCACGAAGACGAAGAGGTTGTCGACCGACAGGCTCTTCTCGACGATGTAGCCGGCGAAGTACTGAGCGCCGAAATCCCAGCCGGCGATCTGGCCGAAGACGACGCCGAACGCGACCGCGATGGCGATGTAGAAGACCGACCAGGCAGCAGCTTCACGGAAGCCGACGGCGTGCGGCCGGAGCACGCCGAGCGTCAGGTCGAGGGCGAGCAGGGCGACGATGACCCCGATGGTCAGCGTCCAGCCGAGCGCGGTGACCTCAAGCATGGTGTGGGAACCTCCGAGCGATAAGCGGGGCGGCAACCTGTCAATCGTCCCCGGTTCCCCTGGGAGCTTGCTGGACGGAGCACCGCTCACCTGGGAGTTTACCGGCGGCACGGCCCGGACGACCGGTTTGCGGGCCTTTCCCGATGGCAGTCACTTTCCGTAGATCTGCGATCTTGTCGACACCGTCCGTCATCGCATAGAGCGGTCATCGTCAACCCTCGATCGAGCGACGCAAAATGCATCGACAATGCTCCATCTAATCGTTAATTCCAATTTACAGAATTCTCTGAACAGTCGTAAAGATGCAGCTCAGAGACCTGATGCAGGATGCAGCAGCGATGCGTCCACATCGGCCGCAAATTCAGTCTGATGAGGACATTGCATCGTGTTGATGTCGCTGGCATGCTACGCGATGTCGTTCTGGGGGACGCACACCGTGACATTGGCTGCGAGCCGCGAACATCACCTTCGGTAATCGCCGGGCGAGATGACACCGCGTGACACCGAAGTGGAGAGGAGACGTGCCGTGACGGCATCGGCACAGCTACCCCTGGCTGACGATTTGTTTCTCACCGCCCATGACACGGTCAAGGGCAAGTGCCTGCTGTCACCCGCGACGCTGGGTCTCGGCATGGCCGCCGCCCTCATCGGCGAGCTGGTGCTGTGGCGCCGTCTCGACGTCGTGGACGGCAAGCTCCTGATCATCGACGACCGCCCGACCGGCGATCCCGCCGCGACCGCCGTGCTCGACCAGTTGCTGCGCGAGGGGCATCACCGGGCCGTCCGCGACTGGATCTCGTTCCTGGCCACCGGCGTCGCCACCGACCTCGTCGAGCGGCGGCTCTCCCGTTCCGGCCTGGTCCAGCGCCAGGAGAAGCGGGGCCTGTTCGGCACCAAGGTCGCCTTCACGCCGTCCGACTCGATGATCGCCGGCTGGCCCGCCACCCGGATCCGCACCTTCATCACCCGGGGCGAATACCTCGACATCCCCGACCTGGTCCTGACCGGCCTGATCCTGGCCACCGGTCTCGACCAGCACGTCTTCGTGACCTTGGACGCCCGCGACCGCACGCAACTGTTCGACCAGCTCAAACGCCGGCTTCCCGCGATGTTGCTGGAGCTGGTCGGGCAGGCCGAGGCCGCGGTGGGCGACGCCGTGATGGCCCGGCGCGCCTGACCCCCTCACCACCCCTTCCCACCCCCTCATGGAGAACCGCGTGTCCGCGACCGCAACACAACCCCCGCAACAGAGCCAGCTCTCGACCGCCCTGGCCCGCGACCGTCTCGGCGTGGCCGCGGTGGTCTTCTTCGTCATGTCCGCCGCCGCGCCGCTCACCGTGGTGGCCGGCGTCGTCCCCACCGGCATCGCCGTCACCGGGTTGACCGGCATCTCGATCGCCTTCGTCGCCGTCGCGGTCGTCCTGGCGGTCTTCGCGGTCGGCTACGTGGCGATGTCCCGGCACATCTCCAACGCCGGCGCCTTCTACGCTTACATCTCGCAGGGCATCGGCCGCCCGATCGGGGTCGGCGCCTCGTGGGTCGCGCTGCTGGCCTACAACATGTTCCAGATCGCCGCGTACGGCGGCTTCGGGGCCATCGCGTCCCCGCTGTTCGACAAGTGGTTCGGCCTCGACATCCAGTGGTGGGTCCTGGCCCTCGTGGTCTGGGCGCTGACCGCCGTCCTCGGCGTACGCGACGTCGCCGTCAACGGCAAGGTGCTGGCCACCCTGCTGGTCGCCGAGATCGTCGTCGTCTTCGCGTTCAGCCTCGCCGACCTGTTCTCGCCGAACTTCCAGGCCTCGTCGGCCCCGCTCGACCTGGGCGACCTCACCGGCGCCGGCTCGGGCGCGCTGCTGGTCATGGCCGTCACCGGCTTCGTCGGCTTCGAGCAGTCGGTGGTGTTCAGCGAGGAGTCCCGCGACCCGCGCCGTACGGTCGCCCGGGCCACCTACATCGCCATCTCGCTGATCGCCGTCCTCTACGGCTTCGCCGCCTGGACGATGATCTCGGGCGCCGGGGCCGACGTCGTCGGGCGGGCCGGCGCCGAGGGTCCCGACCTGTTCTTCAACGTCGCCGCCGACCAGCTCGGCGGGCGGGCGGTCGACCTCGGCTACGCGCTGTTCCTGACCTCGCTGATCGCCGCGATGATCTCGTTCCACAACATCATCGCCCGCTACACGTTCTCGCTCGGCCGCGAGGGCGTGCTGCCCCGCGCGTTCGGCCGCACCGTGCCCGGCACCGGCGCCCCCAAGAACGGCTCGCTCGCCCAGAGCGCGTTCGCCCTGGTCGTCCTGGTCATCTACGCCGCCGCCGGCTGGGACCCGCTGGTCAACCTCTTCTTCTGGGGCGGCACCGGCGGGGGCATCGGCGTCCTGCTGCTGATCACGCTGACCGCGCTCGCCGTCATCGGCTACTTCGTCAAGAACCCCACGGGCGAGGACTTCTGGCACCGCCTCGGCGCGCCCGTGCTCGGCGCCGTCCTGCTGCTGGTGATGTCCTACCTGGCGATCAGCAACATCGCCACGCTCTTCGGCGTCGAACCCGGCAGCTACCCGACGTGGGTCGTCCCGCTGGCCTTCGGCGTCCTGCTCGTGGCCGGCATCGCCTGGGCGCTCATCCTGCGCAGCAGCCGCCCGCAGGTGTACGCCGGCATCGGCCTGGGCGCCCGCAGCGCCTCCTCCACCGGGGGCTTCTCGGCCGCCCTCGCCTCCACCGAACCCAAGGACCACGCGTGACCTTCTCGGAGATCCGTCCCGCCCGTGACGAGGAGATCCCGGCTGTCGGGCACCTGATCAGCCACTCCTTCTTCCACCTCGACGCGAACGCCTATCTGGTGCCGCCGATCGAGGATCGCCTGAAGGTGATGGCCGACTTCTTCACGCTGCTGACTGAGCACGCCCAGAAGTACGGCCGGGTCGACGTCATCGACCTCCCGGACGGCGGCGGCCCGGCCGCGACCGCGGTGTGGTTCGACTACACCAAGGAGTCACCCGACCCGGAGCGGTACGAGGAGAGGCTGCGCGAGCTCGCGGGCGACTACATCGACCGGTTCATCGCCCTCGATGAGCTGTTCGACAAGCACCACCCGCACGACGGCCACTGGCACCTGGCCTTCCTCGCGGTCCACCCCGACCACCAGCACCACGGCCTGGGCGGCACGCTGATGACGCGTACCCACGAGGAGCTCGACAAGGCGGGTGTCCCGGTCTACCTGGAGGCGACGAACGCCGACAACGTGCGCCTCTACCGCCGCTCGGGCTACGTCGACATGGACCCGTTCGAGATGCCGTTGCCCGACGGCACTCCCTTCTTCCGGATGTGGCGCGCCGTCTGATCTCCCTCTTTCCAGGGGCGCGGCCACCGTCCGGTCGCGCCCCTCACCACTGGAACTCGGGCCCGCGAGCCGTGCCGCCCGGCAGCAGCGGCCGTTGCGTGTATTCCCACTTCTGCACCAGCACGATCCGGCGCCCGTGCGGCGGCCGCAGATCGACCGGCCCGCAGCTGTGCTTCAGCGCGAAGTCGGTGAACATGACCCCCTCACACGTGTACGGGCCGGCCAGCACCTCGTCGGTCTCGGCGTCCCGCAGTGACAACACGATATCGGCCTGCACGCCCGGCATGGCCTCCATCTGGCCGACCGCCCGCACCGAGCCGCCCACCGAATGACAGGGGCGGGCCAGTACGGGGTGGCCGAGATCCCAGTCGTACTGGTCACCGCACCGCCACGGGCCGAACGCGACCTCGGCCGGCCCGGCCGACACGTCCACGCCGCCCGGGCCGGCCGAAACCTGCGCGCCCGCACCGGCGCCGGTCGTCGGCCGGGCCGCGTCCGATGGGGCCGTCCGGACGGGGAGTGCCTGCGCGGCGGCCGCCCCCGCGGCGCCGTCGAGCCCCGGCATGCTCGGAACCTGGGGCGGCGCGATCAGGGCCGGCGCCTTCGAGATCGCCGTCCCGGCGCTCGGGCTCAGGTCGTAGAGCACGCCCGGGGCCGAGGCCTGGGGAGCGGCGGCGGCAGCGGCCGGTGAGTCGCCCGCGTCGATCAGCTGCCACGCGTTGAACCCGCCCACCCCCGAAACGGCCACGGTGCCGGCGATCAGCGCCACCATCATCCACGGGCGGCGCCACATCCAGCTGCGCGGACCGTTACGCGGCCGCTTGCGGTTCGGCGCCCGGCGTACGGACGGGTGGGAGACGCCGCGGATGCCGATCGGAGCGGTGGCGCCGGAGTCGTCGTGGTCGCCGGGCTGTGGCAGGGCCATCGCGGGGACCCCGGCGGTCTCGCGGGACAGCTCGCGCAGGGCGGCGCCCAGCTCGGCGGCCGAGGGGCGGCGGGCCGGATCCTTGGCGAGACACCAGGTGATCAGCTCCCACACCGCGTGCGGCATGCCCTCGGGGTGTTCCGGGGTCTCGTCGAGGTGACCGCGGAGAACGGCCAGGGGCTCACCCGCGTACGGCGGTGCGCCGGTCACCAGCTCGTAGAGGACGACCCCGGTGGCGTACACATCGGACGCGGGCACGGCCTCACCCTGGATCGCCTCGGGCGCCATGTAGTGCGGGGTGCCGACGATGGCCTGCGGCGTGGTGAGGCCCGCGGTGTCGAGCACCCGGGCGATGCCGAAGTCGGTCAGGCGTACGTCGAACCGGTCCTGCTCCTGGTTGTGCTGGAGCAGGACGTTGTCGGGCTTCACGTCGCGGTGCACGACGCCCAGCTCATGGGCCTGGGTCAGGGCGGCCGCCACCTGGGCCAGCAGGTCGGCGGCGGCGGACGGGGCGAGGGTGCCCTCGGTGCGCAGATGGCCGCGCAGGCTGCCGCCGGCCACGTAGTCCATGACCAGCGCGAGCGACCCGCCCACGCTGAACAGGTCGCGCACCCCGACGATGTTCTCGTGCCGCATCATCATCAGGATCGTGCGCTCCTGCACGAAGCGGATGACCAGCTTGGGCTGGCGCAGCAACCCTTCGTGCAGCAGCTTGACGGCCACGTCGGCGCCCGACGACCGGTCGATGCCGCGCCAGACGGTGCCGGTGGCGCCGTGCCCGACCGGGCAGACCAGGACGTACGAGTTGCCGACGCACCGGCCACTGAGGTCGGTCGTGGCGGCCTCGCCAGGAACACTGCCCGTCATCGAGGGGAATGACTGCACGTGAAGTCGAATCCTTCCGAACGCAGAGATCAGGCCACCCAGAACGGGCAGAACCCGGCAAAGGGCGACGCCGATGGTCCCGATCGATCCCGATCAGGGCAACCGGAGAGCGCCCGATCTCTCACACACAGTGAGTCGCGCACTCGCCCCGTTACCCACCCCCGGCGCGGCTCGTTCCTCTCACGCCACGGCTGCACCTCGCCGTGCCGGCGCCTTCACCGCGCTGGTGGCCATCGCCAGCCTCGATCGCGACCCGCAGGCCGCGCTCGCCGCGTGCGCCGGCAAGGTCAGCGACCGCTTCCCGGCTGCCGGCTGACCGCCCGGTTGTATCGACGGGCGTAAACATACGCAACAATCGGGCACGGTTCGACCAGGCGCATTGACATCAGTTAACAATCCAAACGATTCTTCTGACGCGCACCGCAAGGGGCGCGCCAGGATGAATCGAGGGGTTGATTTGCGTACCCGAACCGCATGGTTGAGCGTGGTGGCGGCCCTCGCCGTAGCCGCGCCCATCGCGGCCGTGACGTTACCCGCCTCGGCGGCCTCGCCCGCCGTGCTCCCCGTCACCGTCACCAACAACACCGGCCGCGGCGACGCGGTCTTCTTGTACGTCATCGGCACGATGAACGGGCGCTGGGGCTACGTCAACTCCGGCGGCGCGTTCACCCCGTGGCCGGCCGGCGGCCTTCCCCCGGTGCCGGCGCCCGACGTCGCGATGGCCGGCCCGGCCAACGGCGGCAGCACGACGATCCGCATCCCCAAGGGTCTGTCGGGCCGGGTCTACATGGCCCTCCGCGACAAGATCAAATTCTTCGTCACGCCGGACGGTTTCGTGCAGCCGGCGCCGTGGGCCCCGGGCGACCCGAACTTCAACACCCTGTTCGACACCAGCGAGTTCACGTTCAACGACTCCGGTCTGTGGCTGAACAGCTCGCAGGTGGACTTCTTCGGCATCCCGCACGCGGTCACCGTGACCAACGGCGCGGGCCAGACGAAGCGTACGGGCGATGTGGTCAACGACGGACGCAACCGGGTGATCAACGCGATCAAGGCGCAGCCGGGCTGGGAGCGGTCGGTCATCACCCGCTCCGACGGCACCGTGCTGCGGGTGCTCGCACCGGGCAAGGCCACCGACGCCGGGCTGTTCTCGGCGAACTACCTGGACGCGTACATCAACTCGGCGTTCGCCGCCTACACGAGCCGGACCCTGACCGTGGTGCCGCGCTCGGCCGAGCCGAACCGCAAGTTCATCGGCCGTACGGTCGGCAACACGATGCGCTTCACGGACAGCTCGGGGGCCGAGGTCGCGACGGTCGACAAGCCCTCGACCTCCAACGTGTGGGGCTGCGACGGGGTCTTCAATGCACCCAACGTGGCACCGTTCATCCAGAGCGAGGTGCGGCGCACGATCTGCACGGCCCTGGTGCGCGGCACGCTCGGCACCTCGACGCAGGAGCCGGTGCTCGACGCGAACGCCTTCTACAAGAACAGCGCGGCCAACCACTACTCGCGGCTGATCCACGCGAACATGGCCGACGGCAGGGCCTACGGTTTCGCCTACGACGACGTCGGCGGCTTCGAGTCGCTGGTCAACGACGGCGACCCGCAGCGGGCCGGCATCATCATGAGCCCGTTCGGCGCCGGGGGGAACCCGCCCACCCAGCCGCCGACGACCCAGCCCACCACCGCGCCGCCGACCACCCAGCCGACGACGCGCCCGCCGACCACGGCCCCGACCACGGCTCCGCCGGCCTCGGGCACGTGGGCGCCGTACACCGCGTACGCGCTGAACCAGGTCGTGACCTACAACGGCACGCGTTACCAGTGCCGGCAGGCGCACACCTCGCTGCCCGGCTGGGAGCCGCCGAACGTGCTGGCTCTCTGGCTGCCGATCTGAGTGTGTCCGGGGCGGACCCTTCCGGGCCCGCCCCGGCCCGTGAAATGACTCCGCCCGTGAAATGACTCCGCCCGTGAAATGACTCAGCCCGCGGAAGGACTCAGCCCGCGGAAGGACTCAGCCCGCGGAAGGACTCAGCCCGCGGAAGGACTCAACCCGCGGAAGGACTCAACCCGCGGAGAGATTGAGTTCGAAGCTGTAGCGGCTGGCCCGATAGAGGTGGCTGCCGTATTCGAGGGCCCGGCCGCCCGCGTCCCAGGCGGTCCGGGTCATGGTCAGCAGTGATGCCCCCCGCTTCTCGTCGAGTGTCTTGGCCTCGGCGACGGTGGCGGAGCGGGCCCCGATCACCTGAGTCGCGATGCGCGGCGTGAGCCCGTTGCGACGAAGAAGCTCATAGAGCCCGTGATCGGCCAAATCCTCCCGGGTCAGGCGCAGGACGTCGACCGGGATCGCGTTGTGCATCAGGGCCAGCGGCTCGCCGCCCGCGTAGCGCAGCCGTTCGATCCAGGTGACCTCGGTGCCCGGCGCGATCTCGAGCGCGGTGGCGATGGTGTCGGGGGCCGGCATCACCTCGAGGTGCAGCACCTCGGTGCGCGGCGCGCGGTCGCCCGCGACCAGGTCGTCGTAGAGGCTGGAGAGCTCGACCGGCCGCCGGACCTTGGGGTGCACGACCTGGGTGCCGACCCCGCGCTTGCGGACCAGCATGCCCCGCTCGACCAGATATTGGATGGCGCGGCGGGTGGTCGGGCGCGAGACCCCGAGCCGTTCGGCCAGGTCGACCTCGTTCTCGATGCGGGCGCCGACGCCGATCTCGCCCTTCTCGATCAGCTCCTGCAGACGGGTGGCGACCTGGAAATACAGCGGCACCGGGCTGGTCCGGTCCACTTCGACCGGACGGACCCGACCCTGCGGGGTGGACAGCTCGGAAGTCACCGCGAACCCTCGCTCCTGGAGTTTGTCATGACAAAGTATTGACGTAGAGGGCTCCAAGTTATTACATCGAAGACAGCAAACCTAGCGTCGCCGGTCCGCTACCAGCCGCGACATCCTCTTTTCACCGCGCCGTAACGAGCACGGCATCAGGTGCACTTCAGCGTGCCCGAAAAGTCCGATGACCAGCGAAGCCCAACCAATGGGGGGCCGTGGCATGCCTGCCGATGAGGTACTGACAATGGGACGCATAGGCGTCGACCTGTACCCGCAACAGATCGGAGTGTCGTTGCGGGAGGTCAGCACCTTTGCCAAGTTCCTCGGCGGCAGCGCGACGAACGTGGCGGTCGCGGCCGCCCGCTACGGACGCCGGTCGGCGGTGATCACCCGCACCGGCGACGACCCGTTCGGCGAGTTCCTGCACGACGCGCTGCGTGGCTTCGGCGTCGACGACCGCTTCGTCACCCCGGTCGCCTCGCTGCCGACGCCGGTGACGTTCTGCGAGATCTTCCCGCCGGACGACTTCCCGCTCTACTTCTACCGCTTCCCCAAGGCGCCCGACCTCGAGATCCATCCGTCCGAGCTGGACTACGACGCGATCCGCGACGCCGACATCTTCTGGGTCACCGGCACCGGGCTCTCGCAGGAGCCGTCGCGCACCGCGACCCTGACCGCCCTCAAGCACCGCAACCGCCACGGCATCACCGTCTTCGACCTCGACTACCGCCCGATGTTCTGGCCGTCCCGCGAGGAGGCCCGGCACTGGTACGCCCAGGCCCTGCCCTACGCGACAGTGGCCGTCGGCAACCTCGACGAGACCGACACCGCGGTCGGGGTCCGCAAACCGGCCGAGGCCGCGGCCGCGCTGCACGAAGCCGGCATCGACCTGGCCGTGGTCAAACAGGGCCCCGCCGGTGTCCTTGCCTCGTCGCGAGAACAGGAGATCGAAGTCCCGCCGGTCCCGGTCGAGGTGGTCAACGGCCTCGGCGCCGGGGACGCCTTCGGGGGCGCGCTCTGCCACGGCCTGCTCGCCGGATGGGAGCTCGAGGCGACGATGCGCTTCGCCAACGCCGCCGGAGCCATCGTCGCCTCGCGACTGTCCTGCGCCGACGCCATGCCCACCGAGGACGAGGTCCGCGGCCTGCTCAAGGGGAACCATGCCTGACCTCGACGATCTGCTCGACATCCGGACCCGCCGGCCGGCCGCGATCGCGGCCGCGGCCTCGGCCCGCCGCCATCCCACCTCGCTGTTCGGCCCGCACGGCAAGCTGATGATCATCGCCGCCGATCACCCGGCCCGGGGCGCGCTGCGGGCCGGCGACGACCCCCTCGCCATGGCCAACCGCAGCGACCTGCTCGACCGGATCCGGACGGCGCTGGCCCGGCCGGGCGTCAACGGCGTGCTCGGCACCCCGGACATCCTGGAGGACCTGCTGCTGCTGGGCGCGCTCGACGACAAGGTCGTGATCGGCTCGATGAACCGCGGCGGGCTGGCCGGGACGACGTTCGAGATCGACGACCGGTTCACCGCGTACGACGCCGAGAGCATCGCCGCGGCCGGGTTCGAGGGCGGCAAGATGCTGCTGCGCATCGACCCGGACGACCCGGGCACGGTGACCACGCTGCAAGCCTGCGGCGCGGCGATCGGCGCGCTGGCCGCCCGGCGGCGGATGGCGATGGTCGAGCCGTTCATCTCGCACCGGGTCGACGGCCGGGTGCGCAACGAGCTGACGGCCGAGGCGATGATCCGCGCGATGACCGTGGCGGCCGGCCTCGGCACCACCTCGGCCTACACCTGGCTCAAGGTCCCGGTGGTCCGCGACATGGAACGCGTCATGGCCTCCACCACACTGCCCGCGCTCATCCTGGGAGGCGAGGGCGAGGCCGCGTACGGGGAATGGCGTAAAGCTCTTGATCTGCCGACCGTGCAGGGGCTGGTGATCGGGCGGTCGCTGCTCTATCCGGCCAGCGGCACGGTGGCCGACGCGGTGGACCGGGCGGTGAGTCTCCTGTGAGCGACCAAGTTGGCGCGGCGGCGTTCGCCCGGAGCGAAGCGGAGGGCGGACGTCGTCATCCTGGCGCCGCACGAGGGAGCGAATCATGACACGGCTGGCGCGAGTCAATCCGCTGATGCCGCGGGGCAGCACGGCCGACAAGCCGTTCGACGTGGTCGTCACCCCCGAGAACGCCGGCTGGAGCTACAGCGGCCTGCGCATCCTCGACCTGCCGGTGGGCTCGCGGGCCACCTTCCTGACCGGTGACGACGAGATGCTCGTGCTGCCGCTCTCCGGTGGCTGCGACGTGACCTGCGACGACGAGCGGATGACGCTGACCGGGCGCCGCTCGGTCTTCACCCGGGTGACCGACTTCGCCTATGTGCCGCGGGATTCCACGGTGACCGTGCGCGCGGCCAACGGCGGCCGGTTCGCGCTGCCCTCGGCCCGCGCCACCCGCCGGCTCCCGTTCCGCTACGGCTCGGCCGACGACGTGGCGGTCGAGATGCGCGGCGCCGGGCAGGCCAGCCGGCAGGTCAACAACTTCTGCACGCCCGAGCGGTTCGAGGCCGACCGGCTGATCGCCTGCGAGGTGCTCACCCCGGGCGGCAACTGGTCGTCCTACCCGCCGCACAAGCACGACGAGCCGGGTGAGGGGGAGTCGTGCCTCGAGGAGATCTACTACTTCGAGGTCGCGCCCTCGCCCACCGGCACCGACGGCTGCGCCTTCCAGCGGGTGTACGGGGATCACGACCGGCCGATCGACGTGTGCGCGGAAGTGCACAGCGGCGACGTCGTGCTCATCCCGTACGGCTGGCACGGGCCGTCGATGGCCGCGCCCGGCTACGACCTCTACTACCTCAACGTGATGGCCGGCCCCGGCGCCCGTGAGTGGCAGGTGCGCGACGACCCGGCGCACGGCTGGGTGCGGGCCTCCTGGAACGGCGTGCCGGTCGATCCGCGCCTGCCCCTGACCACCAGCAACGAGAGACAGATCATCCAAGAAAGGCAGGGTCCGTGAAACTCACCGTCGGCCAGGCTGTGGTGCGGTTCCTGGCCAACCAGTGGACCGTGCGCGACGGCGTCGAGCACCGGGCGATCGCCGAGTGTCTCGGGATCTTCGGGCACGGCAACGTCGCCGGCATCGGGCAGGCCCTGTTGCAGGCGCAGCGCACCGGCGAGGCGGATCTGCCCTACCGGCTGGCCCGCAACGAGCAGGCGATGGTGCACACCGCGGCCGGCTTCGCGCGGATGAGCAACCGGCTCTCGGCGATGGCCTGCACGGCGTCGATCGGGCCCGGTTCGACCAACATGCTGACCGGCGCCGCGCTGGCCACGATCAACCGGCTGCCCGTGCTGCTGCTGCCGTCCGACATCTTCGCCACCCGGGCCGCGTCCCCGGTGCTGCAGGAGCTGGAGGATCCGGGCGGCTACGACGTGTCGGTCAACGACGCTTTCCGCCCGCTGTCCCGGTTCTTCGACCGGGTGTGGCGGCCCGAGCAGCTGTCGTCCGCCCTGCTCGGCGCGATGCGGGTGCTGACCGACCCGGCCGAGACGGGCGCGGTCACCATCTGCCTCCCGCAGGATCTGCAGGCCGAGGCGTACGACTTCCCCGACGCGCTGTTCGCCAAGCGGGTCTGGCACGTGGCCCGCCCGATCGCCGAACCGGCCTTCGTCTCGCGGGCGGCGGCTCTGATCAAGGACGCCCGTCGGCCCCTGATCATCGCGGGTGGCGGCGTCATCTACTCCGAGGCCTCCGGCGAGCTCGACCAGTTCGCCCGCGAGACCGGCATCCCGGTGGCCGACACCCAGGCCGGCAAGGGCGCGCTGAGCTGGGACCACCCGAACTCGGTGGGCGGCGTCGGCTCGACCGGAACGCCGGTCGCCAACCGGCTGGCGGCCGAGGCCGACGTGATCATCGGCGTCGGCACCCGCTACAGCGACTTCACCACGGCGTCGCGGACGGCCTTCCGGAACCCGGACGTGCAGTTCGTGAACATCAACGTGGCCGCGTTCGACGCGGCCAAGGAGTCGGCCTTCCCGATCGTCGCCGACGCCCGGGCCGGCCTGTCGGCGCTGCTCTCGGCGCTCGACGGGCGGCGCTTCGACACGGGCTACGAGGCGGATGTCGTCACCTGGCAGGCCACGGTCGACCACGCGTACCACCTGGGACACGGACCCCTGCCCGCCCAGACCGAGGTGATCGGGGTGGTGAACGAAGCGTGCGGAGCACGCGACGTGGTGGTCCAGGCGGCCGGCAGCCTGCCCGGCGACCTGCAGATGCTGTGGCGGGCCCGGGATCCGAAGCAGTACCACGTCGAGTACGGCTTCTCCTGCATGGGCTTCGAGATCGCCGGCGCGCTCGGCATCAAGCTGGCCGACCCGAGCCGCGAGGTCTTCGCCATGGTCGGCGACGGCTCCTACCTGATGATGTCGCAGGAGATCGTCACCGCCGTGGCCGAGGGCATCAAGCTCGTCATCGTCCTGGTGCAAAATCACGGATTCGCCTCGATCGGCGCGCTCTCGGAGTCGCTCGGGTCGCAGCGGTTCGGCACCAGCTACCGCTACCGCGGGGCCGATGGCGACTACGACGGCGACTACCTGCCGGTCGACCTGGCGGCCAACGCGGAGAGCCTCGGCGCCAACGTCATCCGCTGCCGCACGATCGCCGACCTGGCCGACGGCCTGAAACGCGCGCGGGAGGCCGACCGGCTCACCGTCGTGCACATCGAGACCGACCCGCTCGCCCCGGTGCCGTCCCCCGAATCCTGGTGGGACGTGCCGGTTCCCGGGGTCTCCTCGCTCGAGAGCACCCGCGAGGCCCGCACCGTCTACGAGGCCGCCAAGCGCGACCAACGCCTCTACCTCTAAAAGGATCATCATGGCAACGATCGAGCACTGGATCGACGGCGAGCTCACCGCCGGCCAGTCGTCCCGTCGAGGCGCGGTCTTCAACCCCGCCACCGGCCAGCAGCAGCACGAGGTCGTGCTGGCCTCCGACGCCGATGTGGACGCGGCCGTGACCGCGGCCCGGATAGCGTTCGAGAGCTGGGGCCAGGCCTCACTCAGCAAGCGGACCAAGACGCTGTTCGCCTTCCGGGAGCTGGTCAACGCCCGGGTCAAACCGCTGGCCGAGATCATCTCGGACGAGCACGGCAAGGTGCTCTCGGACGCGGCGGGTGAGGTGCAGCGCGGTCTCGAGGTGGTCGAGTTCGCCTGCGGCATCCCGCAGCTGCTCAAGGGCGACTACAGCGACCAGGCCTCGACCGGGGTCGACGTTTTCAGCTTCCGCGAGCCGCTCGGGGTCTGCGTAGGCATCACGCCGTTCAACTTCCCGGCCATGGTGCCGATGTGGATGTACCCGGTGGCGATCGCGTGCGGCAACACCTTCGTGCTCAAGCCCAGCGAGCGTGACCCGTCGGCGTCGAACTACATCGCCGAGCTGTGGCGCGAGGCCGGGCTGCCGGACGGCGTCTTCAACGTGGTGCACGGCGACAAGACCGCGGTCGACGCGCTGCTGCACCACCCGGACGTGGCCGCGGTGTCCTTCGTCGGATCGACGCCGATCGCCCGCTACATCCACGAGCAGGGAAACGCGCACGGCAAGCGGGTGCAGGCCCTCGGCGGGGCCAAGAACCACGCGATCATCCTGCCCGACGCCGACCTCGAGTTCGCGGCCGGTCATCTGACCGCGGCTGCGTTCGGCTCGGCCGGCGAGCGGTGCATGGCGATCTCGGCCGCGGTGGCCGTGGGCGGGGCCGGCGACATGCTGGTCGACCTGGTCAACCGCAAGGCGGGCGAGGTCGTGGTGGGCAGCGGGCGCGACCCGGCGAGCGAGATGGGGCCGGTGGTGACCGCGGCCGCCAAGCAGCGGATCGAGGGGCTGATCGACAGCGGCGAGCGGGCCGGGGCCAAGGTCACGGTCGACGGGCGCGGGGTGCGGGTGCCGGGCTTCGAGGACGGCTTCTTCGTCGGGCCCACGGTGATCGACCAGGTCGAGCCGTCGATGGAGGTCTACACCGAGGAGATCTTCGGGCCGGTGCTCTCGGTCGTGCGGACCGACACGGTCGACGCGGCCATCGATCTGATCAACAGCAATCCGTACGGGAACGGGACGGCCATCTTCACCAGCAGTGGTGAGGCGGCCCGCCGGTTCCAGCGGGGCGTCAAGGTCGGCATGATCGGCATCAACGTCCCCATCCCGGTCCCGATGGCCTACTACTCCTTCGGTGGCTGGAAGGACTCCCTCTTCGGCGACAAGCACGTCCACGGTCCCGAGGGCGTCTCGTTCTACACCCGCGGCAAGGTCGTCACCCAGCGCTGGCCGCACGTCTCCCACGCGTACGACGCGTCCCTGCAATTTCCCACCTCGAGCTGAACGGGTCTGTTCATGGAAATCCGTCACCTGCAACTCGGTAGCTGCCCCGACTCGTGGGGTGTCTGGTTCGCCGACGATCCACGGCAGACCCCGTGGGCGCGGTTCCTCGACGAGATGGAGACGTCCGGCTACCGGTGGCTCGAGCTCGGGCCGTACGGCTATCTGCCGACCGACCCGGCCCAGCTGTCGGACGAGCTGGCCCGGCGCAACCTCAGCGTCGCCGGCGGAACGGTGGCCGGCGCCGGCGGGCCGCACAAGGACTTCGACTCCGTGCTGGCCGCGACCCGGGCCGTCGCGGCCCTGACCGCTGCGGTGGGCGGGCGAAATGTCGTCTTCGTGCCCGTGCCGGGGTATCGCGACGACATCACCAACGCCTACCTCGAACCGGGCGAGCTCGACGCCGACGGCTGGCGCGCGCTGGTCACCAACTCGAACACGCTGGGCCGGGTGCTGCTCGAGGAGTACGGCGTGCACCTGCGCTTCCACCCGCACGCCGACTACCAGGTCGAGACGCAGACGCAGACCGAGCGCTTCCTCGAGGACACCGATCCGCGGTACGTCTCGCTGTGCCTCGACACCGGGCACCTGGCGTACCGCAAGGCCGACGTCCCCGGCCTGATCCGCAAATACCCGGAGCGGGTCGGTTACGTCCACATCAAGCAGATGGACCCGGCGATCGCCGAGCGGGCCGTGACAGAGGACCTCGCGTTCGGCAAGGCCGTGGCCCAGGGCGCGAGCGTCGAGCCGCCGGCCGGCGAGCCGAACATCCCGGACGTCCTCGACGCCCTGAGCGAACTCGACGCGGAGCTGTTCGTCGTCGTCGAGCAGGACATGTACCCCGTCGATTTCGACGTGCCGCTGCCGATCGCGCAGCGCACCCGCTCCTATCTCAACTCCGTCGGCCTCCACTCCCGGGCCGCCGCCGGCAGTCCCCGTCCAGCAACAGGAGAAACGATATGACCGTTCGGAACCGCACCTTCAAGATTGTCGCCGCCGGGGCGGCGGTGCTGCTCGCCGCGGCCGCGTGCAGCGGCGGTGGTCGCGAGAAGACCGAGGATACGAGCGCGGCCGGCGGCAACGCGGCCGGCAGCTCGGGCTACACGATCGCCTTCATCACCCACGAGACTCCCGGCGACACCTTCTGGGACAAGATCAAGAACGGTGCGCAGCAGGCCGCGAAGGACACCGGTGTCACCCTCAAATACTCCAACGACCCCGAGGCGCCCAAGCAGGCCGTGCTGATCCAGAACGCGGTCGACTCCAAGGTGAACGGCATCGCCACCACGCTGGTCACCCCGGACGCGCTGGCCGGCTCGGTCAAGGCGGCCACCGACGCGGGCATCCCGGTGGTCGGCTTCAACTCCGGCATCGACGCCTATCAGAAGCTCGGCGCGCTGATGTATTTCGGCTCGGACGAGACCCTGGCCGGCACCACCGCCGGGAAGCGGCTCGCCGAGCAGGGCGCCAAGCACCCGCTCTGCGTGATCCAGCAGACCGGTTCGGTCGCCCTCGAGGCGCGCTGCGCGGGCGTGAAGTCCTCCATCCCCGGCACCGAGAACATCCAGGTCAACGGGGCCGACGACGCGGCCGTCACCACGACGCTGCAGTCGAAGCTGACCCAGGACAAGTCGATCGACGCCATCGTGACGCTCGGCGCTCCGCAGGCGCTCGACGCCATCAAGGCCAAGGAGCAGGCCTCCAGCGAGGCCAAGCTGGTCACCTTCGACCTCAACGAGCAGGCGGCCCAGGAGATCAAGAGCGGCAACATCGTGTTCTCGATCGACCAGCAGCCGTACGTGCAGGGCTACATGGCGGTCACCTCGCTCTACCTGAACATCAAGAACGGCAACGACATCGGTGGCGGCAAGGCCGTGCTGACCGGCCCGTCCTTCGTGGACAGCACGAATATCGACAAGATCATCCCGTTCACCAAGAACAACACGCGCTGACGGGGGTGCGGTCATGACTCAGACAGTCGAGACAGTCCCCGCCCCGGCGCCCTCGTCGGAACCGCCCGGCCGCGTCCGAGCCGGGCTGGCCAGCCGGTTGATGGCCCGGCCCGAGATCGGCGCCCTGGTCGCGGCGATCATCATCTTCATCTTCTTCCTGATCCTCGCGCCGTCGTTCCGCTCGGCCGAGTCGTTCTTCACCGTGCTCTACCAGTCCTCCGTGATCGGCATCGTGGCGGTGGGCGTGGGCCTGCTGATGATCGGCGGCGAGTTCGACCTGTCGGCCGGCGTCATCGTCTACTCCGCGGGCCTGTTCGCCTCGATGTTCTGCTGGTATTACGGCGTCAACCTGTGGGTCGGCGCGCTGTTGTCGCTGATCTTCTGCCTGCTGATCGGTTTCCTCAACGGCTATCTGGTGATGCGTACCGGCATCCCGAGCTTCCTGATCACGCTGGGCACGTTCTTCGTCCTCCAGGGCGCGAACCTGGGCGTCACCAAGCTCGTCACCAACACGGTGTCGAGCCTCGACATCAGCAACATCGCCGGCTACGACTCGCTGGGCAAGGTCTTCTCGTCCAGCTTCAAGATCGGGTCGGTCACGGTCTGGACCTCGGTGCTCTGGTGGATCCTCTTCGTCGCCATCGCCGCCTGGGCCCTGCAACGGACCCGGATCGGTAACTGGATCTTCGCGGTGGGCGGCAACCCGGACAGCGCCCGTGCGGTCGGCGTGCCGGTGCTCCGTACGAAGATCGGGCTCTTCATGACGGTGTCGTTCCTGGGCTGGTTCGTCGGCATGCACCAGCTGTTCCGGTTCAACACGCTGCAGGCCGGCGGCGGCGTCGGCAACGAGTTCCTCTACATCATCGCGGCGGTGGTCGGTGGCACGCTGCTGACCGGCGGTTACGGCAACGCGATCGGCGTCGCGATCGGCGCCTTCATCTTCGGCATGACCAGCCTCGGCATCATCTACGCGGGCTGGGACCCCAACTGGTTCAAGGCCTTCCTCGGCGTGATGCTGCTACTCGCCGTGCTGGTCAACCTGTACGTCAAGAAGATGTCCACCGCCAGGAAAGTGGGCTAGGCATGACCGACTGCACCGGAGTCAGCGAAGCGACCGTAGGGCCAGGAGTGCAGGCCAAGGAGGCTCAGTCATGACCGACACCTTGGCCTCCCATGCCGACCGTGATCTGCACCGCGGCGAACCCCTCATCGAGATGGAGGAGGTCGGCAAGTCGTACGGCGCGATCCGGGCCCTGCGCGGCATCAACCTGCGGGTCAACGCGGGCGAGGTGACCTGCGTGCTCGGCGACAACGGCGCCGGCAAGTCCACCCTCATCAAGATCATGTCCGGTCTGCACCCGCACAACGACGGCAGCCTGCGCGTCGACGGCAAGGAAGTCTCCTTCTCGTCGCCGCGCGAGGCGCTCTCGCACGGCATCGCCACCGTCTACCAGGATCTCGCGGTGGTCGGGCTGATGGAGGTGTGGCGCAACTTCTTCCTCGGCTCCGAGCTGACCGCCGGCAAATATCCGCTGGCCGGTCTGCGGGTCAAGCGGATGCGGGAGATCGCCGACACCGAGCTGCGCAAGATGGGCATCGTCGTCAAAGACATCAACCAGCCCATCGGTACGCTCTCCGGCGGCCAGCGCCAGTGCGTGGCGATCGCGCGGGCCGTCTATTTCGGCGCGCGCGTGCTCATCCTCGACGAGCCGACCGCGGCGCTGGGCGTCAAGCAGTCCGGCGTCGTGCTCAAGTACGTCGCCGCGGCCCGCGACGCCGGCCTGGGCGTCGTCTTCATCACCCACAACCCGCACCACGCCTATCTGGTGGGCGACCACTTCGTGATCCTCAAACTGGGCGCGTCCACTCTCGACAAGACCCGCAAGGAGGTGAGCCTCGACGAACTGACCCGGCAGATGGCCGGCGGCGACGAGCTCACCGAGTTGTCCCACGAGCTGAAGCGGTGATGCGCGTGCTGAGAGTCGGAGTCATCGGCACCGGGATGATCGGGCAGGACCACATCCGGCGGATGACGTCGGTGCTGGCCGGGGTGCGGGTCACCGCGGTCACCGACGTGGACGCCACGGTCGCCGCGGCGGTGGGCGCCCGCGTCGGGGCGGCCGTCTTCCCGTCGGGCGCCGACCTGATCGCCTCGGCCGACGTCGACGCGGTGGTGGTCTGCTCGTGGGGGCCCACCCACGAGGAGTACGTGCTGGCGGCGATCGCGGCGGGCAAGCCCGTGTTCTGCGAGAAGCCGCTGGCCACCACGGCCGAGGCGTGCCTGCGGATAGTCGAGGCGGAGGCCGCGTACGGCCGTCGCCTCGTGCAGGTCGGTTACATGCGCCGGTACGACGCGTCGTACCGGGCGCTGAAGTCGGTGCTCGACTCGGGCGAGATCGGGGCGCCGCTGATGATGCACTGCGCGCACCGCAACGCCAGCGTGCCCGGCTTCTACGAGAAGGAGATGGCGATCACCGACACCGCCGTCCACGAGATCGACATGGTCCGGTGGATGTTCGGCTCCGAGATCGTCACCGTCCAGGTCCTGGCCCCGCGCCGCAGTTCCAACGGCGGCGCGCTGCAGGATCCGCTGATGCTCCTGTTCACCCTGGCCAACGGCGTGCTGATCGACGTCGAGACCTCGGTCAACATCCGGTACGGGTACGACATCCGCGGTGAGATCGTGGGCGAGAACGGGACGGCCGCGCTGGGGTCGCTGAGCCCGGTGCACGTGCGGGTGTCCGGCCAGTCCTTCGATCCGGTGCCGGCCGACTGGCGGGAGAGGTTCCTGCAGGCGTACGACATCGAGTTCCAGGAGTGGATCGATTCGCTGGCCGGTGGCGGGCCGCCGGTCGGGCCGAGCGCGTGGGACGGCTACGCGGCGGCGGTGGTCTCCGATGCCGGCGTGCAGGCCCTGCGCACCGGCACCCTGGTTCCGGTCGTGCTGGCCGTGCCGCCCGCGCTCTACGCCACTTCGCTCACGCCGGCCGGCGCTCCCTCCGGCGGAGGCGTCTCGTGAAGATCGCGCTCGACCCGTACATGCTGCGCCGGGTGCCGCTGCTCGAGTTGCCGCGGGTGGTGGCCGACCTGGGTTACCACCACATCGAGATGTCGCCGCGGGACGACTTCCTGCCGTTCTTCCTGCACCCGCGGGTCGACCAGGCGGGCGTGGCGGCCTTCAAGGCGGCCCTGGCCGAGGCGGAGGTGTCGGTCTCGTCGGTGCTGCCGCTCTACAAGTGGTCCGGCCCCGACGAGGACGAACGGCAGGCGGCCGTACGGTACTGGAAGCGGGCCATCGAGATCACCGTCGACCTCGGAGTGGACGTGATGAACTCCGAGTTCAACGGGCGGCCCCACCTGGCCGCCGAGTCGGAGGCCCAGTTCTGGCGCTCGATGGAGGAGCTGCTGCCGATCTTCGAGCGGGAAGGCGTACGGCTGGTTCTCGAACCGCACCCGGACGACTTCTGCGAGGACGGGATCCAGGCGGTCAACCTGATCCGGGGCATCGACAGCGACCTGGTCAGCTTTCTCTACTGTGCGCCGCACACGTTCCACCAGGGCGGCAACCTGGCCGAGATCATCCGCCACGCCGGGCCGCTGCTGACCCAGCTGCACATCGCCGACTCGTTCGACTTCCGGGCGTCGTCGGGGCTGCGCTACATCGTCAACCCGCCGGGCTCCACGGCCCGCATCCACCAGCACCTCGACGTCGGGCAGGGCGAGGTCGACTGGGACCTGTTCTTCCGCACCCTGACCGAGGTCGGCTTCGACGGCATCGCCACGGTCTGCGTCTTCGCGTGGGAGGAGAGGGCGGAGGACAGCGCCCGCTACAACCTGAGCCAGGTCCTCCAGTACGCCGAGAAGCACGCCGCGCCGTGAACGGAGGGGCCGCCGGTCGGGCGGCCCCTCCGGCCCTACTTCCTCACTTCCTGCTCCGCCGCCCGGGTCAGCCGGTCGAGGGTGGTCAGGTGACGGGCCAGCGCGGCGACGTCGACCGGGCCGTCGGTGGCGATGCGCAGCTCCAGGCCGAGGCCGAGGGGCGCGGCGCCGGCCGCCCACTCCGGCCACGACTCGGCCAGGCGTTGCTGATCCTGGTAGAGGGCCGGCCGGTCGCGTCGGCCGTAGCGCTCCCGGGCCAGCTCGGCCGGCACGTCACACCACACCTCGACGATGAAGCGGGCGCCGGCCCGCCGCAGCCCGTCGACAGCGAAGCCGAGATCGCGGGGCCGGAACCACCACGACTCCAGAATCACGTCGCCGTCGAGCGCGGCGGCCAGTGTCCACATCGTCTCGGACGCCGTACGCCCGAGGGCGGCCGCCGGCACCTGGGGCACGGCCGCCGCCATCGCCTCCTTGAGCGCGTCCTTCGAGATCAGCGGCCACGACAGCTCGGCCGCCAGCGACCTGGCCAGGGTCGTCTTGCCCGAGCCGGGCAGGCCGTTGATCAGGATGACGCGCTCGGCCACGCCTCAGCTCCCGGCTTCGGCGCCACTTCCACCTTCACCTTCACCGAACAGGGCGGCGAAGCGGTTCAGGTAGAGCGGCCAGCCGTGCTCGTTCCCGAGCTCGTCGGGCATCGACTCCCAGCCCGGTCCGTGCCGGTCGAGGTGACGGTGCTCGAGCTCGACGCGGGTCCGGTCGGGGGTCTCGGCGATGAACCGGACCTCGACCTCGCTCGTGTTGTCGGGGTTGGTCTCGAGCTCCCACTGCGGGCTGATGTCCCAGCTGAACACGACCCGGGTCGGCGGCTCGTAGACCAGCACGCGCGCCCACGACCACACGGTGCCGTCCTCAGCCCGGTCATAGATGCGCCCGCCTACCCGCGGCTCGAACACCGACTCCACGATCGGCGAGCTCATCAGATTGTGGTCGCGCGGCTTGATCTCGCCGAACCGTTGCGTGAAGACCTCGAACGCCTTCTCCAGCGGCGCGCCCACGACGACCTGCCGAAGGACCACCTCGGTCGTTGCCTCGCTCATGACTTCTCCTCGTTCTCTTCCTCGACCACCTGTTGAAAACCTTGCAGCGTCCGCTTCCAGAACATGTCGAGCTGATCGCGCAACGCCGAGACGCCGGCCGGGTTGAGTCGATAGACGCGTCGCGTGCCGGCTGCCTCGTCGTCGACGAGCCCCGCGTCCTTCAGCACCTTGAGATGCTGCGACACGGCGGGCCGGCTGATCGGCAGCTCGGCCGCGAGCTCACCCACGGCCCGGGGCCGCACGGCCAGGCACTCCACGATGGCGCGCCGGCTCGGATCCCCGAGGATCTCCCACCCGTCGGCGTCTTGGTAAGTGCCCACGAACGGTAAGCTACGACTTACCGAGGTGACCCTCAACCGTCCGATCAGATCCAGTGTCATCGAGCCGCCAGAGCGATCGATGCACTACTTGACATCGGTCTATCTCTGGCATCAGATGTTACCGGGAGGTAACGCCAATGCCTTGGAGTAGTGTCGCGGTCGCCCTCGCCCTGCTCGTTCCGCCGGCCGGCGCGCCCCCCGCGGCGGCGGCGCCCCCACCCGTGCCGGCCTGCACGGCACCGACGCCGAGCACGACCCAGCCCGGCTATCTCGTCGCCGACCCGGACTGCAACCTCGACGGCACGCCGTTCGCCGCGCTTCCCGGTGCGAAGGTCCACACCGGAATCGCGGCGGGCGCGGCGTACCGGATCGAGGTTCCCGGCTCGTGGAACGGCGGGCTGGTCGTCTACGCCCACGGGTATCGCGGCACCGGCACGACGGTCTACGTCGACGACCCGGCGCTGCGGGCGCACTACGTGGCCCAGGGCTACGCGTGGGCGGCCTCCAGCTACGCCACCAACGGTTACGACGTCGGCCAGGGCGTCCGCGACTCGGTCGCGCTGATCGACATCTTCCGGCGGGTCAGCGGCACGCGAGCGCGCTCGGTGATCATGTCCGGGGCGTCGATGGGCGGGCACGTCACCGCGGTGGCCATCGAGGAACACCCACGGGCGTTCGCCGCCGCGATGCCGTACTGCGGAGTGCTCGGTGACACGGCGCTGTACGACTACTTCCTGGATGCCAACGTGACGGCCGCCGCGCTCACCGGCGTGGACATCAAGTTTCCGCTGCACCCCGATGCCGACTACCAGCAGCGGTGGCGCGCCCAGGTGGGTCGGATAGTGCCCGCACTCGGCCTGCCGACCGCCTCCACACCAGCCGGTCGCACGTGGTCCGCAGTCGTGGAAAGACGCAGCGGCGGCGACCGTCCCGGCTTCGACGGCGCGTTCACCTACTGGAACTCCGCCCCCTCCCTGTCGCCGCTGGCCGACCTGCCGTTCCTGTTCGGCCTCTACCCCGGGCTGCAGGGCGGCACCGCAGGCATCGCGACCGGCAACGTCGCCGGCAACAAGCACACGATCTACCGAAGCACGGACGGCCTGTGGCCGACCGCCGAGGAGTGGCGGCTCAACCGTGACGTGCTCCGGGTCCGTCGCACTGCGAAGGCCGACCCCGGCCTGTCCGGCATCCCCCGCGTGGACGGCCGCCCGTCGATCCCGGTCCTCTCCCTGCACGACATCGGCGACCTGTTCGTCCCGCTCTCGATGGAGCAGGAATACGCCGCACGAGCCGCCCGCAACGGCCGATCCGCCCTCTTCGTGTCCCGGGCGATCCGCGGCGTCGGCCACTGCGACTTCACAGCGCCCGAGCTGACACAGGCCTTCGACGACCTGACAACCTGGCTACGCACCGGCCACCGCCCCACCGGCGACGCCATCCTCAACCCCCGCAAGGTAGCCGACCCCACCTTCGGCTGCCGCTTCACGCAGGGCACCCACCGCGGCTTCGTAGCGCCCCCATGCCCATCCACCCCGACCCCCTGACCGCGCCCCACACGCCCCAACCCGACCCGTTCCCGACCCACCTCCTCAACTCGACCCGCTCCCCACCAACCTTTCAACCGGACCCGTACCGCAGCCCGGTTTCGGGGCCCCGCCGAGCTGCTGACGGCCGGTCTGCTGACCGCCGGGCGGCTGTCGGCGGTGCGGGGGAATGGTGGCGCGGGGTGGCGGATTGCGGTATCGAGACCTTTCGCTGATGGGGCACTATTCGCCGCATGGCGGTAGAGACGTGGACGGCTCTTACTTCGTTGGGTGGCGTCGCGCTCGGCGGTGGGTTGTCATTTCTGGTCCAGGGCACCACGCAGCGGATGGCGGCGCGGATCGAGGAGAGCAAGCAGCGGCTCGCCCGATCGGAGGCCCGGTGCGCCGAGCGCCTGACCGCCCTGGAGCGGTTTGTCGGGGTGGCCGCCGAGGCCTTGTGGGCGGCGGCGATCAGGTTTTCGGCGGCCAGGCGCAGGCCCTCGATCTGGTCGAGTTCGGTGTCCTCGTGTTCGATGTTGACGGCCATGTCGGGGTCGACCGCGTGCAGCGCCTGCAGGAAGGGCACCCAGAACTCCTCGCCGTGACCGCGGCCGACGGCGACGAACTGCCAGGAAGGCTTGTCCGGCCACTGGTTGAGCGTGTTGGTGCCGCCGAGGTTGAGCGGGTTCCGGTCGGCCGGCGTCCGGGTGAATCGGTCGTCGAGCACCCCGAAGAGACGTACGTTGTCGTCGTTGATGCGGGTGTCCTTGGCGGCGGCGTGGAACACCCGGTCGCCCAGGTAGTCGACCGCGGCCACCGGATCGATGCCCTGCCAGAACAGGTGGCTCGGGTCCATCTCGGCGCCGACGTGGGTGGCGCCGGTCTGCTCGATCAGGCGCAGCAGCGTCGGGGGGTTGAAGACGATGTTCTGCGGGTGCATCTCGATGCACACCTTGACGTCGGCGTCGGCCGCCCGGGCCTGGATGTCGCGCCAGAACGGGACGGCCACCTCCTGCCACTGGTAGTCGAGGACGTCCATGAACTGGCTGTCCCACGGGTTGACCACCCAGTTGGCGACCTTGGTGTCGCGGTCGCTGCCGGGCAGGCCCGACATGGTGACCACCCGCCGCACGCCCAGCAGGGCCGCGAGCTCGATGCTGCGGTGCAGGTCGGCCGCGTGCTGCGGGCCGACCGCGGGGTCGGGGTTGAGCGGGTTGCCGTTGCAGTTGAGACCGGTCAGCGTGATGCCGGCCTGGGCGTAGCGGCCCAGATAATCCTCGCGGGCGCCGGCACTGGCCAGCAGGTCGTCGATCGGGATGTGCGGCGAGGCGATGAACCCGCCGGTGTTGATCTCGGCACTGGTCAGCCCCAGCTCGCCGAGGATCTTGAGGGTTTCGTCGAGGGAGCGGTCGTGCAGGCAGGCCGTGTAGGCACCGAGGCGCATGGGGGTCTCCTCAGAGGTGGACGGGGCGGGCGGTGGCGGCCAGGACCGCTTCCAGGACGCGCAGGTTGTGCAGGCCGTGGGCCAGGTCGGGGCACGGCGGCAGGCCTTTCACCCCGGCGATCTGGTCGAGGAAGGCGCGGGCCTGGTAGACGAAGAAGTCGTTCTGCCCGTGGCCGACGGTCGGGAAGTCCATCGGCAGGCCGCGGGTCACATAGGGGTGCCAGGGGCCGACGAAGACCGTGCGGGCGCCGTTGACCGCATTGTCGGGGCCGCCGTCGACGATGCTGAACTCGGCGGGCCGGGTCATCTCGAACGAGGCCGAGCCGTTCTCGCAGAACAGGTCGACCCGCAGCGAGTTGGCGTGCCCGAAGGCGAGGCGGGACAGCGAGAACGTGCCGATCGCGCCGCTCGCATAGGTCGTGGTGAAGGTGCAGACGTCCTCGTTCCCGACCGGGGCCAGCTCGTCGCTGAGCTGCACCCCGCCGGCGTGGCCGACCGCGACGCCGAGCGGCTTGGGCCGCTCGGTTATCAGGGTGGCCATCGTCGTGCCCTGCACCGAGGCGGTGGGACCGCAGAAGAACTCGGCGAGGTCGGTCAGGTGGCTGCCGATGTCGGCCAGCACGCCGGAGCCGGGGCCGCCCTGATAGCGCCAGCTCATCGGGTTTCGCGGGTCGAAGGCGTAGTCGCACCAGTAGTTGCCGACGACGTGGCGCACCGGGCCCAGCACGCCCTCGACCTGCTGCTTGATCGCGTTGAGGGCGGGGGAGCGGCGGAAGGTGAAGCCGACCGCGTTGACCTGGCCGGGAGCGGCGGCGGCCGCGGCCACCATGGCCTCGCCGTCGGCCACGCTGGGGGCGAGCGGCTTTTCGCAGAGCACGTGTTTGCCCGCGACCAGCGCGGCCTCGACGATCTCGCGGTGCAGGTTGTTGGCCACGGCGATGCTGACCGCGTCGACGTCGGGCGCCTCGACCACGGCCCGCCAGTCGGTCTCGGCGCGGGCATAGCCGTAGCGGGCGGCGGCGTCGGTGGCGAACGGCTCGTGCAGGTCGGCGATCGCGACCAGGCGGACCGCCGGTTGCTCCAGGCCGAAGATGGTGGAGGCCTGGCGGTAGGCGTTGGCGTGGGCGCGGCCGACCATGCCCGCGCCGATGACTGCGACTCCTGTTGTCATGGGGCACCTCGCCTCTTTGAAGCGCTTTAAGACTCCTGTAATACCGATGTTGATATCGCTGGGTGTCAAGACGTTCACGGGGAGTAAGTGAGTGGATCAACGACCGCGACTGGCCGATGTGGCCGCCTACGTCGGCGTCTCGCCGGCCTCGGTGTCGCTCGTGCTGCGCGGCGCCCCCGGCCCGAGTGCCGATACCCGCGAGCGCGTGCTGGCCGCCGCGGCCGAGCTGGGCTACCGCGCCGACCGCACGGCCAGCCTGCTCGCCCGTCGCCGTCGCCACCTGCTCGGCGTCCTGCTCGACGTGCGCAACCCGTTCCACGCCGAGCTGGCCGAGGAGCTGCACGTCCAGGCCGACCAGGCGGGCTACGAGGTGGTTCTCTCCACCCTCACCCGCGACCGCGACGAGGCCCGCGCCATCGAGACCCTGCTCGACTTCCGCTGCGAGGCGCTGATCCTGCTCGGCCCCGACGCCGCCGACGGCGACCTCGATCGGCTGGCCGCCCAGGTGCCGTGCGTCGTGGTCGGCCGCATGGTCCGCGGCGCCGCCGTCGACGTGGTGCGCCCGGCCGACGACGTGGGCGTCGACGCCGCCCTCAGCCACCTGATCGGTCTCGGTCACCGGCGGATAGCGTTTCTCGACGGCGGCCGCGGCGCGGTGGCGGCCGCCCGCCGCCGGGGTTACCGCCGGGCGATGCGCCGGGCCGGCCTCGAGGCCCAGGTCCTGCCGGGCGATCACACCGAGGCGGGCGGCATCCGCGCGGGCCGCCTGCTCGCCGCCGACGGCGACAACGCCGACGCCGACAACCCCGGCCGTCCCACCGCGATCGTCGCCTCCAACGACCGGCTGGCCGTCGGCTTGATGGACGCCTTCGTCCGGGCCGGCATCGACGTTCCCGGCCAGGTGTCGGTGGTCGGCTACGACGACAGCACCCTGGCCCACCTGGCCCACATCGATCTGACCTCGGTCAACCAGGACGCACCGGCCCAGGCCCGGGCGGCCGTGCTCGCCGCCGTCTCCCGGCTCGACGACGGCCGCGCCCGATCGAGCGAAATGGTGCTGGTCCCGCGCCTGGTCGTGCGGGGCAGCACGGCCCCGCCGAAAATGTCGGCGGGCCCCGCTACGATGGTGGGGCAAGGCGTTGATGGGGACGAGTAAGGCCGCACGCAGTCACGAGAGACCCGGGGACGGTGGAAGCCCGGGGGCGTGCGCGGCCCCAAGATCACCCCGGAGCCGCCGGAGGAAAGGCCCGACGGGCCGAGTAGAGCCGGCCGCAAGCACTTTGAGTGGGTCGTGGCGACACGGCCAAAGAGGGTGGTACCGCGGGGTGAAACGCCTCGTCCCTCTGTCGAGAACCGTCCGACGGAGGAGTAACGCCTTGTATCGCCAGGTGCCCGCGCAGGTCGACCTGCCCGCGCTCGACCACGACGTCCTGCGTTTCTGGCAGGAGAAACAGATCTTCGCGCGCAGCCTCGAGCAGTCCGAGGGCCGCCCCGAGTGGGTCTTCTACGAGGGCCCGCCGACCGCCAACGGCATGCCCGGCGCCCACCACATCGAGGCCCGCGTCTTCAAGGACGTCTTCCCGCGTTACCGCACGATGAAGGGCTTCCACGTCGCCCGCAAGGCCGGCTGGGACTGCCACGGGCTCCCGGTCGAGCTCGCGGTCGAGAAAGAGCTCGGCTTCAGCGGCAAGCAGGACATCGAGGCGTACGGGGTCGCGGAGTTCAACGCCCGCTGCCGCGCCTCGGTCACCCGCCACACCGACGCGTTCGCCCAGCTCACCGAGCGCATGGGCTACTGGGTCGACATGGCCGACGCCTACCGCACGATGGACCCGGACTACATCGAGTCGGTCTGGTGGTCGCTCAAGCAGATCTTCGACAAGGGCCTGCTGGTCGAGGATTTCCGGGTCGCGCCGTGGTGCCCGCGCGACCAGACCACCCTCTCCGACCACGAGCTGGCGCAGGGCTACGAGACCGACGTCGACCCCGCCGTCTACGTCCGTTTCCGGCTGACCTCGGGCCCGCTCGCCGGGCAGGCCTCGCTGCTGGTCTGGACGACCACCCCGTGGACCCTGGTCTCCAACACGGCCGTCGCGGTCAACCCCTCGGTGACGTACGTGGTGGCCAGTGACGGCAACGAGCAGGTCGTGGTGGCCGAGCCGCTGCTCGCGCAGGCGCTGGGCGAGGGGTGGACGGCCACCGGCGAGTCCTTCCTCGGCAAGGAGCTCGAGCGGTGGACGTACCAGCCGCCCTTTGATCTGGTCGAGGTTCCGGACGCGCACATCGTGATCCTGGCCGGCTACGTCACCACCGACAGCGGCACCGGCCTCGTCCACCAGTCGCCCGCGTTCGGCGCGGACGACCTGGCCAGCTGCCGGGCGTACGGGCTGCCGATGGTCAACCCCGTCCGGCGCGACGGCACGTTCGAGCCGGAGGTGCCGGTGGTCGGCGGCCTCTTCTTCCGTACGGCGAACGAACCGCTCGTGGAGGAGCTGCGCCGCACCGGCCTGCTCTTCCGCCTCGACCCCTACGAGCACCAGTACCCGCACTGCTGGCGCTGCCACACCGCGCTGATCTACTACGCCCAGCCGTCCTGGTACGTGCGCACCACGGCCGTCCGCGACGAGATGCTGCGCGAGAACGAGCAGACGCTCTGGCAGCCCGAGACGGTCAAACACGGCCGGTACGGCGACTGGCTGACCAACAACGTCGACTGGGCGCTGTCGCGTAACCGCTACTGGGGCACGCCGCTGCCCATCTGGCGCTGCGCCGAGGGCCACCTGACCTGCGCCGGTTCGCTGGCCGAGCTGAGCGAGCTGACCGGCCGCGACCTGTCCGCGCTCGACCCGCACCGGCCGTTCATCGACGAGGTCGTTTTTGATTGCCCGCAGTGCGCGCGGACGGCCACCCGGGTGCCCGAGGTCATCGACGCCTGGTACGACTCGGGTTCGATGCCGTTCGCCCAGTTCGGCTACCCGTACAAGAACAAGGAGCTCTTCGAGTCGCGCTTCCCGGCGCAGTTCATCTCCGAGGCGATCGACCAGACCCGCGGCTGGTTCTACACGCTGATGGCGGTGGGCACGCTCGTCTTCGACCGCTCGCCCTACGAGGCCGTCGTCTGCCTGGGCCACATCCTGGCCGAGGACGGCCGCAAGATGTCCAAGCACCTCGGCAACATCCTCGAGCCGATCCCACTGATGGACACACACGGCGCCGACGCGGTCCGCTGGTTCATGGCCTGCACCGGTTCGCCCTGGTCGGCGCGCCGGGTCGGCCACAACACCCTGCAGGAGGTCGTCCGCAAGACCCTGCTGACCTACTGGAACACGGTCGCCTTCCAGGCCCTCTACGGGCGTACGGCGGGCTGGGCGCCGTCCGCGGAGGACCCGGCGCCGGCCGACCGTCCGGTGCTCGACCGCTGGGTGCTGTCCGAGCTCAACAGCCTGGTTCGCAAGGTCGACGCGGCGCTGGCGGCGTTCGACACCCAGGAGACGGGCCGGCTCATCGCGGCCTTCGTCGACGACCTTTCCAACTGGTACGTACGCCGTAGCCGCCGCCGGTTCTGGCGGGGCGACCGGGCCGCGCTGGCCACCCTGCACGAGGCCCTGCGCACGGTCACGCTGCTGATGGCCCCGCTCACCCCGTTCGTCACCGAGCGCGTCTGGGGCGACCTGGTCGTGGCGAGCGACCCGCAGGCGCCCGAATCGGTGCACCTGGCCGCCTTCCCGGCGCCGGACGAAACGCTGATCGACCCGGCGCTGTCGACCCAGATGGCGACGGTCCGCCGGCTGGTCGAGCTGGGCCGGGCCGCCCGCGCCGAGTCGGGTATGAAGGTGCGCCAGCCGCTGTCGCGCGCGCTCGCGTCGGCGCCCGGCTTCGCCGAGCTGCCCGAGGCCCTGCGGGCCGAGATCGCCGCGGAACTCAACGTCGGCGAGGTCACCTCGGTCGCGGGCTCCTTCGTGGACACGACGGCCAAGGCCAATTTCCGGACGCTGGGCCGCCGCTTCGGCAAGAAGGTGCAGGTCGTCGCCAAGGCGGTCGCCGCCGCCGACGCCGCCGAGCTGAAGGACGCCCTGCGCACCACGGGGACGGCGACCCTCGACGTCGAAGGCGAGTCGATCACGCTCGGCCCCGACGAGGTCGTCATCACCGAGACCCCGCGCGCGGGCTGGGCCGTCGCCTCCGACTCGGGCGCCACTGTGGCGCTCGACCTGGAACTGACGCCCGAGCTGCGCCGTTCCGGCGTGGCCCGCGACGCGGTGCGCCAGATCCAGGAGGCCCGCAAGGCCAGCGGCCTCGAGGTCTCCGACCGCATCGAGCTGCTGTGGTCGGCCGAGGGCGAGACCGCGCTGGCCCTGACCGAGCACGCCGCCCTGGTCGCCGACGAGGTGCTGGCCACCTCCTACGCCTCCGGCGAGCCGACCTGGCCGGAGGCCCGCGAGTTCACCGACGAGTCGATCAGCCTCACCTTCTGGCTCCGCAAGGCTCAGTAAGAGCACCTGGCATCACCGGATCGGAGTACCCGGCCGAGGTCGACCCGGGCAAGGATCCCGCGCGAGTGTGCGGCGATCAGGACCACGCTGCCAGCCTCATCACGACGCAGGGCAGCGGCTGGTGGGTCCTGCTGCGGCCGGCCGGCCCAAGCCGACCTGGGCCCGGGTCGTCTGGCTGCCGCGCGACAAATACCTGATCGACCTGTCCCGATGGCGCAACTGCCGAAGCCGGAGACCACTGCGGGCAGCGGCAGCACATCGAGTGGCACCGCCGACGAGGAGCCCGTTTCGTGGCTGTCCGCCGCCTGCTGACGGTCAGCCGCAGCGGAGGATGCCGGCCCTCTTCTTGGCCTCGAGGACGTGGCGGGCGGCGTCGTCGACCCGGGATCGGAAGGTCTGATCCTTTTCGGCCTTGGCGATGAGGGCGCCGGCCATCGGGGCGGCATCCGACGGGACGATCGTCAGCACCACGTCGCCGCCGGCGGCGACGAAGCGCAGGGCCCGCTGGGCGGGTGGGATGCTGGTGACCGCGCGGGCGGCGCCGAGATCGTCGGAGATGACCAGGCCGCGGAAGCCGATCCGGTCGCGCAGCAGGCCGGTGATGATCGGCTTGGAGAAGGCGGCGATCGCGTCCGGGTCGATCCGCGGGTAGGACGCCGACGAGATCATGACGCTGGCCGAGCCGGCCTCGATGCCCGCCTTGAACGGGGCCAGATAGGGGTCGTTGACCGTCGCCGTGGTGTCGGTGGCGCCGGTCGAGGTGTCGGTGTTGACCCGGACGCGGCCCAGGCCGGGGAAGTGCTTGAGGACGGTGAGGACGCCCGCGTCCTGCGAGGCGGGCACGACCGTACGGATGGCGGTGGCGACCTTGGCCGGGTCGGAGCCGAACTGGCGGCGGAAGGCGCCGATCGGCGGGTTGGCGGTGCCGATGCTCGTGGGCACGGTGTCGGCGACCGGAGCCAGGTTGAGGTTCACGCCGATCGCGGTCAGGCGGCGGGCGCTCTCGCGGGTCGTGTCGCGCAGTCTGGCCGACGGGCCGGAGCCCAGGCGGAACGCGGACGGCAACCGTGGGAAATCCGGGCCCTTGAGGGTCTGCACGCTGCCGCCCTCCTGGTCGAGGGCGACCAGCATCGGCAGGGGCGACCGCTTCTGCAGGGCGGCGATGTCCGACTTCAGCTCGGCGGCGCGGTGGGTGCTGCGGCCCCGCAGGAAGAAGCCGCCCACGTGGTAACGGCGGAGGGTGTCGCCGGCGCCGCTGGGCGCGTTCACCGACACGCCCACCATGAGCAGTTGTCCCACCCGTTCGGGGAGGTCGAGGCCATCCAGGGTGGCGGTGACGCAATCCGGCGCGGGCGGTGAGGTCGAGGGGGGTGCGGTCGACGGCGAGGGTGGAGTGGAGGAGGCGGCCGCGGAGGACGGCGGGAGTGCCGCCTCCGGCGCATGGTCGCCGGTGCAGCCACTCACCGAACCGGACAGGAGTACGGCGACCGTCGCGGCGGCCAGGCTTCGCTTCATCGGCGTGAACGCTAGCCAATCGAGGCGCACGTGCAAGCAGACGTGTGCATTCGGTGAAGGCGGCTCAATTCGGCGTACGGGCTCGCAGGCCCTCGAAGGCGAGAGCGGTCACGGCGTCGGCCATCGTCTCGGCGCTGCCGGGGCGGGGCCGGTACCATTCGGTGAGCGAGTTGACCATGCCCAGGAGCAGGCGGGCCGCGGTGGGTGGGTCGACGTCGGGGCGTACGCCGCCCTCGGCCTGGGCCTGTTTGACCAGCTCGGTGACAATGCCGTCGAACTCGCGCCGGCGGTCGAGGGCGTGCTGCTCGACCGCGGTGTTGCCGCGCACGCGCAGCAGCACGGTCACGTACTCGAATCGCTCGGACAGCACCAGCACGCTGCGGCGGATCAGTTGCTCGAGCCTTTCCGGCGCCGGCACGTCGAGCGCGCGGACCTCGTCGGCCGCCTCGAAGAGACCGTCGAGTGCCCGGTCCATCGCCATCTGAAGCAGTTGTTCCTTGCCGCTGATGTGGTGATAGACGCTGGATTTGGTGATGCCGAGCGCGACCGCGATGTCGTACATGCTGGTGTAGTCGTAGCCACGCTCGTTGAACAGCCGCACGGCGGCCGCCAGCACGGCATCCTGGTCATGGCCGGGTCGTCCCCGCCGACGGGGAGTTGGTGCCATCGTCTCTCCCAGGGGTTGATTACCGACCGACCGGACGGTAGATAATGATGGCACGCGAGCGCAAGGGAGCGCAGGATGACCACCCCCGCCGGGTTCTACGAGACTCACGCCGATCTGCTCGACCAGGCTGTCCGGGCCGCCGCCGTCCGTGACTACTGGTCGGCCTTCCCCGAGTCGCCCAGCAAGTCGGTCTACGGCGAGCAGGCCGCGCCCGAGGGCGAGAGCGCGTTCCGGGCCCTGCTCGGCAAGCCCTTCCCGATCGACGTGCCGGGCGCCGCGGGCAGCGTCTCGACCGAGCGCTCGCCGTGGGGGCTCGACCTGGGCGTCAGCTATCCCAAGGCCGATCCGCTGGCCCTGGTCGCCGCCGCCCGCGCCGCCACCCCGGCCTGGCGCGCCGTCGGTCCGCAGGGCCGCGCGGGCGTCGCCACCGAGATCATCAAGCGGATCAACGCCCGGTCGTTCGAGCTGGCCCACGCCGTGCAGCACACCACCGGCCAGGCCTTCGTCATGGCGTTCCAGGCCGGCGGCCCGCACGCTCAGGACCGCGCGCTCGAGGCCGTGGCCTACGCCCTGGCCGCCACCACCCGCATCCCGGCCACCACCGAGTGGGCCAAACCGCAGCGCGGCGGGGACCCGCTGCGCCTGACCAAGACCAGCACGGCCGTCGGCCGCGGGGTCAGCCTGGTGATCGGCTGCACCACGTTCCCCACCTGGAACAGCTATCCCGGCCTCTTCGCCAGCCTGGTCACCGGCAACCCGGTGATCGTCAAGCCGCACCCGGGCGCCGTGCTGCCGCTGGCCATCACCGTGCAGATCTGCCGTGAGGTGCTGGCCGAGGCGGGCCAGAGCCCCGACCTGGTCACCCTGGCCGTCGAGGAGCCGGGCGACGGCATCGCGGCGACCCTCGCCACCCACCCCGACGTGCGCATCGTCGACTTCACCGGGTCGAGCGAGTTCGGCAACTGGCTCGAGGCCAACGCCCGCCAGGCCACCGTCTACACCGAGAAAGCGGGCCTCAACACGGTCGTCGTCGACTCCACCGACGACTACAAGGGCCTGCTGCGCAACCTGTCCTTCTCGCTGTCGCTCTACAGCGGCCAGATGTGCACCACTCCGCAAAACATCCTGGTCCCGCAGAGCGGCATCGAGACCGACGCCGGTCACCGCAGCATCGAAGAGTTCGGCGCCGACCTGTCGGCCGCACTCGACAAGCTGCTCGGCGACCCGGGGCGGGCGGCCGGCACGCTCGGCGCGATCGTCAACGACGGCGTCCTGGCCCGGCTCACCGAGGCCGGCGGCGCGGCCGGTGTGATCCACCCGAGCGCCGAGGTCGCCGACGAGCACAACCCCGGCGCCACCATCCGCACCCCGGTGGTCGTGCGGCTCGACGCGGCCGACGAAAAGGCGTACACGCGGGAGTGGTTCGGCCCGGTCTCGTTCGTCATCGCCACCGAGTCGACCGAGCACAGCCTGCGCGTCCTGGTCGAGACGGTTCGGGCCCACGGCGCGCTCACCGCCCTGGTCCACTCGAAAAACCCCGAGATCCTTTCCGCTGCGCGGGAGGCTGCGCTCGACGCCGGTGTGCACCTTGCGGAAAATCTGACCGGTGGGGTGTTCGTGAACCAGACCGCCGCGTTCAGCGACCTGCACGGCTCCGGCGCCAACCCGGCGGCCACGGCCTCGCTGACCGACGATCACTTCGTCACCGGCCGGTTCTTCACCCTCCAGTCCCGTCACCACGTCTGAGCTCGGAGGGATCACCATGGCTGAGGCCTATCTCGTCGGCGGCGTCCGCACCCCGCAGGGCAAGTACGGCGGCGCGCTCGCCGGCGTGCGCCCCGACGACCTTGCCGGTCTGGTCGTCCGCGAGGCGGTCGCCCGGGCCGGGGTGCCCGCCGACGCGATCGACGAGGTGGTGCTCGGCGCGGCCAACCAGGCCGGCGAGGACAACCGCAACGTGGCGCGGATGGCCGTGCTGCTGTCCGGCCTGCCCGACACCGTCCCGGGTTATACGGTCAACCGGCTCTGCGCCAGCGGGCTGACGGCAATCGTGTCGGCGGCCAACCAGATCCGCGCCGGTGAGGCCGACCTGATCGTGGCGGGTGGCGTCGAGTCGATGACCCGCGCGCCGTGGGTCATGCAGAAACCGGGCACCCCCTGGGCCCGTCCCGGCGAGGTCGTCGACACGTCGCTCGGCTGGCGTTTCACCAACCCGCTGTTCAAAGCGCACGACAAGACCGCGGGCACCGGCCCGGAGGACAGGCGGGTCACGCTCAGCATGGGCGAGACGGCCGAGGAGGTCGCCGCGCTCGACGGCATCACCCGCGCCGAGAGTGACGCTTTCGCCCTGCGCAGCCACCAGCGGGCGATCGCCGCGATCGACGCCGGCCGCTTCCAGGGCGAGATCGTCCCGGTCGGCGACATGACCACCGACGAGATTCCGCGCCGCGGCTCCACTCTGGAAAAGCTGGGCTCGCTGCGCCCGGTGTTCCGCTCCGGCGGCGTGGTCACAGCGGCCTCGTCCTCCCCGCTCAGCGACGGTGCCGCCGCCCTGGTCGTGGCCAGCAAAGAGGCGGTCGAGCGGTACGGTCTGACCCCGCGCGCCCGCATCGTCACCGGGGCCAGCGCCGGTGTCGCTCCCCAGCTGATGGGGCTCGGCCCGGTTCCCGCCACCGAGAAAGCACTGGCCCGGGCCGGCTGGACGGCGGGCGACCTCGAGGCGGTCGAGCTCAACGAGGCGTTCGCGGTGCAGTCGCTGGCCGTGATCCGGCGGCTCAAGCTCGACGAGGAACGGGTCAACGCCGACGGCGGCGCGATCGCGCTGGGCCACCCGCTCGGCTGTTCGGGGGCCCGCCTCACCGTGACGCTGCTCGGCCGCATGGAACGCGAAAATGCCCGCCGCGCCCTCGCCACCCTCTGTGTGGGCGTGGGCCAGGGCGTCGCCCTGCTCGTGGAGCGGCCGTGACCACGATCGAGGTCGAGGAGCTCGACGACCGGGTGGTGGTGACGCTGCGGCGCCCCGAGGCCCGCAACGCCATCAACGCGGCCATGATCGCCGAGCTGCACGAGGTGTGCGCGGTCCTCGAGCAGACACCGCGGCTGCTGCTGATCACCGGGGCCGACGGCACGTTCGCGGCCGGCGCCGACATCGGCGAGTTGCGCGAGCGCGGCCGCGAGCAGGCTCTGCAGGGCATCAACAGCCGGCTCTTCGACCGGATAGCCCGGCTGCCGCTGCCCACGGTCGCCGCCGTCGACGGATATGCGCTGGGTGGCGGCGCCGAGCTCGCCTACGCCTGTGACATGCGTCTGGCCTCGCCGGCCGCGGTCTTCGGCAACCCCGAGCCCGGGCTGGGCATCCTGGCCGCGGCCGGGGCGAGCTGGCGGCTGCGCGAGCTGATCGGGGCGTCGGTCGCCAAGCAGGTGCTGCTGGCCGGCCGGCGGCTGGACGCCGACGACGCGTTGCGCTTCGGCCTGGTGGCCGAGGTGGTCCCGGCGGGCGACCTGCTGAAAAGGTCGCACGCGCTGCTCGACCGGATGGCCCGTTCGGGGCAGCTCGCCCTGCGCCTGACCAAGCTGGTCGCCGACGGCGGCGGGCACCCGCTCACCGACGACCTGGCCCAGGCGATCCTCTTCGAGTCCGACGAGAAACGCGTACGGATGGATGCTTTCCTGGCCGGTGAGCGGTCATGACCGACTGCACCGGAGTGAGCGAAGCGGTCGTCGGGCCAGGAGGGCCGACCCAGGTGGCTCGGTCATGACCGACTGCACCGGAGTGAGCGAAGCGGTCGTCGGGCCAGGAGGGCCGACCCAGGTGGCTCAGTCATGACCGCGCCGGTTCCGGCCGTGCCCAAGCTGGTCGCCGTCATCGGGGGTGGGCGGATGGGCGCGGGCATCGCGCAGGTGTTCGCGGCGGCCGGCTCGGTCGTCTGCCTTGTCGAGCGTGACCCCGCGGCCGCCGCCGCGTCCCGCGACCGGGTGGCGATGGGCCTGCTCCGGGCGGCCGAGAAAGGCGTGCTCACCGAGTCGGCCGACTCGGTGCTCGAGCGGCTGCTGCTCCTCGACGACCTCTCGGCGCTGAGCATCGACACCGACCTGGTGGTCGAGGCCGTCCCCGAGGACGCCGCTCTGAAGGTCCGGGTGCTGGCCGCGGCCGAGCACACCGTCGGCGAGCAGGCCGTGCTGGCCAGCAACACCAGCTCGCTGTCGATCACCGGGCTGGCCGACGGGCTGCGCCGGCCCGAGCGCTTCCTCGGCCTGCACTTCTTCAACCCGGTCCCGGTCAGCAAGCTCGTCGAGATCGTGACCAGCCCGCTGACCGCCGACCCGGTGCGCGAGGCGGCCCGCTCGTGGGTGGCCGGTCTGGGCCGCAGCGAGGTCGTGGTTCGCGACTCGCCCGGCTTCGCGACCAGCCGGCTCGGTGTGCTGCTCGGCCTCGAGGCGATCCGCATGCTCGAGGAGGGCGTGGCCGACGCGGCCGCCATCGACCGGGCCATGGAGTTGGGCTATCGACACCCGATGGGCCCGCTGCGCTCCACCGACCTGGTCGGCCTCGACGTGCGTCTCGCGATCGCCGAGCACCTGCACCGCGAGCTGGGGGAGCGGTTCGCCCCGCCCCGGCTGTTGCGCGACAAGGTGGCCCGGGGCGAACTGGGCCGCAAGGCGGGGCAGGGCTTCTTCACCTGGGAGGCGTCATGACCGAAAGCACTTTCACGGAGACGATCGAGAAGGACCAGCGGATCGAGCCGCGCGACTGGATGCCCGACGCCTATCGCAAGACGATGGTCCGGCAGATCGCCCAGCACGCACACTCCGAGATCATCGGCATGCAGCCCGAGGGCGCCTGGATCACCCGGGCGCCGTCGCTGCGCCGCAAGGCGATCCTGCTGGCCAAGGTGCAGGACGAGGCGGGCCACGGCCTCTACCTCTACTCCGCGGCCGAGACGCTCGGCGCCGACCGGGGCGATCTGACCCGGCGGCTCATCGAGGGCCGCCAGAAATACTCGTCGATCTTCAATTACCCGACGCTGACGTTCGCCGACGTCGGGGTGATCGGGTGGCTCGTCGACGGCGCGGCGATCTGCAACCAGGTGCCTCTGTGCCGCAGCTCCTACGGGCCGTACGCGCGGGCGATGATCCGCATCTGCAAGGAGGAGTCGTTCCATCAGCGGCAGGGCTACGAGCTGCTGATGACGATGATGCGCGGCACGCAGGCGCAGCGCGACATGGTGCAGGACGCGGTGAACCGCTGGTGGTGGCCGTCGCTGATGATGTTCGGGCCGCCCGACGCCGAGTCGCCCAACACGGCCCAGTCGATGGCCTGGAAGATCAAGCGGCACACCAACGACGAGCTGCGGCAGCGGTTCGTCGACATGAGCGTGCCGCAGGCCGAGGCGCTCGGCGTCACCCTGCCCGACCCCGATCTGCGCTGGAACGCCGAGCGCGAGCACCACGACTTCGGCGAGATCGACTGGTCCGAGCTCAAGCGGGTGATCTCGGGGGACGGCCCGATGAACGCGGAACGGATAGCCAACCGGCGGCGGGCCGACGAGGACGGCGCCTGGGTGCGCGAGGCGGCCGCGGCCCATGCCGCCAAAAAGAGTGCCGCCAAGAAGCAGGAGGTGCGCCGATGAGCGGCGAGGTCAAGCACGAGTGGCCGCTGTTCGAGGTGTTCGTGCGGGCCAAGCGCGGCCTCAACCACGTCCACGTCGGATCGTTGCGGGCCGCCGACCACGAGATGGCGCTGCACCACGCGCGTGACCTCTACACCCGCCGCAACGAGGGGGTCAGCATCTGGGTCGTGCGCTCCGACGACGTGGCCGCCTCCGGCCCCGACGACAAAGACACGTTCTTCGAGCCCAGTGGCGACAAGGTCTATCGGCACCCGACCTACTACGCCATCCCCGACTCGGTTCCGCACATCTGAGGCCCGCGATGTCCTTCGACGACGCCTACCAGGCGCTGACCGACCACGACGACGATGCCCGCTGGGCGTACGGGACGGGGTTCGCCGACCCGCTGGCCGGGGTGCCCACCGCGCTGCCGGCCGGGGTCGACCGGGCCGACCTGGCCGCGTACTGCCTGATGATCGGGGACGACGCGCTGATCATGTCGCACCGGCTCCAGCAGTGGGTGACCCGCGCGCCCGAGCTCGAGGACGAGATGGCCGTGGCCAACATCGGTCTCGACCTGCTCGGGCAGGCCCGCCTGCTGCTGACCCGGGCCGGCGAGGCCGAGGGGGCCGGGCGCGACGAGGACGACCTGGCCTATCGGCGTGACCCGGGCGACTTCCGGCACGTACGCCTGGCCGAGCGGGCCGACGCCGACTTCGCCCACCTGATCGCGCGGCTGCTGGTCTTCGCGACGTGGCGGCTCGCCTTGCTCGACCGGCTGGCCGCCAGTGGCGACCCGGTGCTCGCGGCGATCGGGGCCAAGGGCGTCAAGGAGGTCGCCTACCACCGGGAGTACGCGGCCGGCTGGGTGGTGCGCCTGGGCGACGGCACCGAACTCTCCCACCAGCGCATGCAGTCCGCGGTCGACGCGGTGTGGCCGTTGCTCGGGGAGCTCTTCGACGCTCACGAGATCGAGCTGCGCCTGGCCGCCGCGGGCGTGGCGGTCGATCCCGCCGAGCTGCGTGCCGAGTGCGAAGTAGTTTTCGCCGAGGTCTTGAGAGTCGCGACCCTGACGGCGCCGACCGGTGGCCCGGCGTCCGGCCGCGTTCTCGCGTCGATCGGCGCGCCGGGCGACGGCCCCGCCGTCGGCGCCGGGCGCGGACGCGACGGGGTGCACGGCGACGAACTGGCCGAGATCCTGGCCGAGTTGCAGGGGCTGGCCCGCGCGACGCCCGGCGGTGTGTGGTGAGCGCGGCCGAGGTGGCGGCCACGGTCACCGACCCCGAACTGCCGATGCTCACCCTGGCCGAGCTGGGCATCCTGCGCGAGGTCCGGGAGGGTGCCGACGGCGTCGAGGTGACGATCACCCCGACCTACTCGGGCTGCCCGGCCATGGAGGCGATCCGCGCCGACCTGCTCGGGGCGCTGCATGCTGCTGGTTACGAGCGGGCCCACGTACGGACCCTGCTCGCCCCGGCCTGGAGCACCGACTGGATCTCCGATTCGGGCAAGGCCAAGCTGGTCGCGGCGGGCATCGTCCCGCCCGGTCCCGCGCCGCGCCGGGCCGCCGGGCCGGTGCCGCTCGTGCTCGGCGTCCGGGACGACGACGTCGCCTGCCCGCGCTGCGGCTCGGAACACACCGAGCGGCTCGCCGCGTTCGGCGCGACCGCCTGCCGCGAGCTGCGGCGCTGCCCGGCCTGCCGGGAACCCTTCGAGCGGGTGAAGGAGATCTGACGTGCGCGACTTCCACGCGCTGCGGGTGGCCGGCGTCGAGCGGCTCTGCGCCGACGCCGTTGCGGTGACCTTCGAGGTCCCGGACGATCTGGCCGGTGTCTACGCGTTCCGGCCCGGCCAGTCGCTCACCGTGCGACGCCCCGGGGACTCGCGGGACGAGCGACGGTCGTACTCGATCTGCGCTCCGGCCGGCTCCCGGCCCCGGATCGGGGTCCGCGAGGTGCCGGGCGGGGTGATCTCGAGCTGGCTCGTCCACGAGCTGCGGGCCGGGGACGCGGTCGAGGTGGCGCCGCCGTCGGGCACGTTCACCCCCGACCTCGAAGCGGGCGGGCGGCACGTGATGATCGCGGCCGGGTCGGGCATCACCCCCGTGCTCTCCATCGCCACCTCGCTGCTGCGTTCCCCGAAGGCTCAGGTCGCCGTCCTGTACGGCAACCGGCGGGCCGACACGGTGATGTTCGCCGAGGAACTGGCCGACCTGAAGGACAGGCACCCGTCCCGGCTCGAGCTGGTGCACCTGCTGTCGCGTGAGGCGCGTGAGGTCGACCTGCTCAGCGGGCGCCTCGACGGGGCCAAGCTGCGCGCCCTGCTGCCGCGGCTGCTCGACGTGCCGGCGGTCGACCACTGGTGGCTGTGCGGGCCGTACGGGATGGTGATCGACGCGACCGAGGTGCTCGGCGAGGCCGGGGTCGCGCCCGAGCGGATCCACCGCGAGCTCTTCTGGGTCGACGAGGCGCCGCCGGAACCCGTACGCGAGGAGCAGTCGACGACCGCCGCCAGCAGCGAGGTGACCGTAATGCTCGACGGCCGGTCGACTACGGTGACCGTCGCCGAGGGGGACACCGTGCTCGACGGAGCCCAGCGCACCCGGCCCGACCTGCCGTTCGCGTGCAAGGGCGGTGTCTGCGGCACCTGCCGGGCCCGGGTGATCGAGGGCGAGGTGACCATGCGGCGCAACTTCGCGCTGGAAAAGGCCGAGGTGGCGGCCGGCTTCGTGCTGACCTGCCAGTCCGTCCCGGCGACGTCGAAGGTGACGGTCTCCTTCGACGACTGAGCCGGCCTACCGGAGGACCTTGGTGACGCCCTCCTGCGCGATCCGGTCGTCGAGGCGCGAGGCGTCGAGATGCGCGCAGAGCACGATCGACGCTCCCACCGCCATCGGGGCCAGCAGCCAGAACAGGGGCTGCTCCTGGCTCGCCGTGTCGATCAGCACCCGGTCACCACGACGGATGCCGTTCTGCTCGGCGACGCCCGCGGCCACCCGGGCGTACTCCTGATAGGTCGTACCGTCGGCGATCGCCGCCCGCTGCTCGTCGATCGCGCGGCGTGGCGGATGCACACCGAGATAGGGACGCAGTGCCGTCATGTAATCCAGATAGCCGCCCGGCACCTCGGCGGTCGCGGCGCCCTGCGGCTCCAGGCCGAGCACGAACTGATAACCGCCGGCGGGGACGTCGTCGAGCCAGTTGCCAACCCGGCGGCGCTCCACGAAGGTCACGTCGAGCGGATCACCGGCGGGGGTGAGGCCGGCGGTCGCCCAGCCGCGGATCGACACCTCGATCCCGGCCGACCATGCGCCGAGCAGCACGGCCGCGGTCTGCCAGTGCGGCGGCAGCAACACTGCCGCGGTGTTTCCCGGCCCGAGCCGGCAGCCGTCGGTGAGCAGCGCCGCGGTGGCTGCCGTCCATCCGCCGAGCTCGCCGCCGGTCAGACCGAACCGTTCGCCGGTCTCGTCGTCGTAGTACGTGATCAGGTCCGCCGCCGCCATGCGACGACTTTAGGCGGCCAGATCGTGCTCGATGTCGCGGACGTCCTTGACCTGGCGGGTGAGCAGGTGAACGGTGCGCGGCCCGGCGACGCCGTCGATCTGCAGACCGGTACGGGCCTGGAACGAGCGCACTGCCTCGGCCAGCTCCTCGTCGGTGTCGCCGCCCGAGACGCCGATCCGGGCCAGCAACTGCCGCACCAGCACCGGGTCGGCCGGCAGGGGAGCGTTCCAGCCGATGACGCCGCCGACCGCGGCGCCGACCAGAGTGAGCATTCCTCGTGCTGACATGTGGTGCCTCCTGCTGGGTGGGGTGATTCCAGCATCGGGCGGCGACCTGTGCGCGACATCGGACCGGCGTCTCGGAAGTCTGTGGGCCGCTCCGACTTTCGGCCGACCCGGCGCTGTGCCTCAGGTCGGGCAGGCAGTGTCTCTGGCCAGGCGGAGAAGGACTCCCGCATCCGGCGCCGTCAGGCCCTGCTTCCCGATCTCGGCCACCACGGCGGCGTCCTTACGTCCGGCGGCGAGCCAGTCGCAGGTCAGCTCACCCATCCCGGCGATCTCCTCGTCACGCCGGTCGATCACGGCGTCGGGAAGCTTCGCCCGCACCAGCGCGACGAAACGGTCGAGATCATCCTTCGGCTCCGCCCTCGCCGGGCTCTTCGCCGGGGTCTTGCTCACCCGGGCCCTCGGCGTGGCGGCTGCCGCGACCGGCGGCTTCTCCGATGGGACAGCGGGGCCGGCCGACGCCGGCGGCGCGACGGGTACAGGTTCCGGGTCAGAGCAAGCCGCCAACGTGGCGACCAATGCCACGGCGCCCGCCGCTGCCCCGAAGACCCGGCCGAAAACGTACGAATGAGTCACCCGGCGACGGTAGGTGCAGACACACGACACCCGCGCCGCCTCGCCCACCGACGAGTGGCGCCCCAACCCGAGCGGGTGACCCTCCCGCCGTCCCGGGATTCTCCCGCCGTCCCAGGACGGCGGTTGGGCGTGACGCAGGGCATACAGCGAACCCACAGACGGCTCACCGGTTGCCGACAAGGTACGGGGTCACTGTTGTTGCATCAGCAAACGAAGCGAGGCGTCGCCATGACCGACCTGATGACCCGGCCCCACCCCGACCACGCCGACCAGCCGTACGGCGGCGGGTCCTACCACGATTACGTGACGCCGCCGCCCCCACCAGCACCGCCGTTCGTCCCGCCGTCGTCCGGTGATCGCCGGTGGCCGCGTCGGATAGCCGGCGGAGCCGCAGTGCTCGCGCTGGTCGCCGGCGGCGGAACCGCGGGCGGTGTGTTCGCCGAGCGTTATCTGATCGACCACCAGGCGACCACGGCGACCACCTCCACCACGGCCAGCAGCGCCGCGACCGTCACCGAGGGCGACGACCTCGCCGCCATCGTGGCCAAGATGCAGCCGAGTGTCGTCACCGTCATGGTCGACAGCGCTCAGTCGAGCTCGCTGGGCTCCGGCGTCGTGCTCAGCTCGGACGGCCTTGTCCTGACCAACAACCACGTCATCGAGGCCGACGGCACCGTCAGCGTGCGCCTGTCCTCGGGTCAGACGGTGCCCGCCTCGGTCATCGCCACCGACACCACCCACGACCTGGCGCTGGTGCAGGCGACCGGTCTCTCCGGCCTGACCCCCGTCACGTTCGGCACCAACGACAGCGTCGCCGTGGGTGACACCGTGCTGGCCTTCGGCGCCCCGCTCGGCCTGGAGAACACGGTGACTTCCGGCATCGTCTCGGCCCTGGACCGCAGCATCAGCACCGCCACCGAGTCCGCCACCGGCGGCGGTGCCGAGAAGCTGACCGGCCTGCTCCAGACCGACGCCGCCATCAACCAGGGCAACTCCGGCGGCGCGCTGGTCGACCTCTCCGGCCACGTGATCGGCATCAACGTCGCGATCGCCACTGCCAGCGACTCCTCCACCGGCAGCATCGGCGTCGGCTTCGCCATCCCCGCCGACACCGTCACCGCCGCCATCAAGCAGATGCAGGCCCAGGCCAACTGACCCAGACGTGGGCACCCCGGTCCCGGGCAACCATGGACGTGGGCAGCCTGCGCGGGCATCCCGGGACGCGGGCACCCCTGACGCGGGCACCCCTGACGCGGGCAACCATGGACGTGGGCAGCCTGCGCGGGCATCCCGGGACGCGGGCAACTCGGGACGCGGGCAACTGGGCACGGGCGCCTCGGACGTCCGCCATCGCGGTCGCTCCAGCCCCAGTCGCCGCGCAGACCCGGCCGACACGGTTTCCGAGCGGTGAGCCCGGTGGGCCGGGACGGGTCTCCGGTGGTGGCCCGGCCTGGCAGCCTGGCCCGGGCGGACGGCAGGCCTCTCCGCTTGCCCGCGCGGTGCCGGCCGCCCGCGCGGGCATCGACCTTTACCTTGATCCAAATGTGGCCGACCGGACCTCGCGCCGGGGTGGCTCGGCCCGTACCGTGCGCTGGTGACCTCGCCGATCGGCCCCGAGACCGCTTCCGACGCACCGCCGCGGCCCGCGGTTGTGGCCGTCGCCTTCTGGTTCCATGTGGCGCTCGTCGTGCTGCTGCTGATCCTCGTGGGCACGGCGATCGTCGACGCGGTGCATCACAACGGCCTGATCGACGAGGCGGCCCGGGCGACAAACGCGGACCCGCAAGAAGTGGCCATTGCGCGCGACGACAATCTGACGGGCGTCCTCTTCGCCTGCCTGCCGCTGGGCGTGCTCGCGCTCTGGCTGGGCGGCACCGTGTGGGGCATGCGCCGGGGCAGCAACGTCGCCCGGATCCTCACCTGGGTCGGCCTCGCCGCCCCGGTCGTGCTCGCGCTGCTGTCGTGCCTGCTCGGCGGCCTGTTCGGCTTCGTCGGCCTGTTCCTCTTCGCCCTGCTCCTGCCGGACGACCCGGCGTTCGACGAGGCCCCGGTCGACGACGACGCTTCCGGCTGGACCGACGGCACCCTGTTCTACGACAAGCTTTACAGCCTCGACAGCGGCGGCTGGTCGATCGCCTTCGACGCCATCATGATCACCGCCGCCGCCCTGGCGTTACTGCTGGCGATCGCACTGGGCGTCCTGCTGCTGACCGGCCCCGCGAACCGCTACTTCCGCCCCCAGCAGACACCCCGCCGCCCGCCGATGCCCTACGGCCCGTCGCCGGCGTTCGCGTTCCCGCCCGCCGGCCCGACCTTCCCGCCGTACGGCCCCACCGCCCCCGGCTTCCCGCCGCCCGGACAGCCCCACCCCGCAGGCATTTACGCGCGCCCTCCCGCTGTGCCGACATATTCGGCCGCCGACCAAGCGTTTCCGCCGGCTGCGCCGTCATCCTCGCCCGCCGGCCAAGGCTTTCCGCCTGCTGCACCGTCATACCCGGCCGCCGGACACGCGTTTCCGCCCGCAGGGCCGCCTTTCGCAGCCGGCGGACCGACGTTCCCGCCTCCTGGCGCCGCCTACCCCCACACCGGGTTCGCGTATCCGCAGCCAGGCGCCGCTTATCCGCAGCCGGGGTTCGCTTACCCGCAGCAGGGCGCCTCTCATCACCCAGGGGCCGCCTACCCGCAGCCCGGTCCGGCCTACTCACCGCGGCCCTTCGGCCCGTTCGGTCACCCCGCGCCGTCGCACGGCGGCTGGCAGCCTCCACCGGCAATGGCCGAGCCCGGCCCCTGGGCCGCGTCGCCATCCCCCACGACCCCGGTCGAGTCCGGTGCCGTCACCCCGGACCATTCGCTGTGCCGCCCCGCCTCGTCCGCTGCTGCGGACCAGCAATCACCGCCCGATCAGCTGCCCGCTTCGAACCCGGCGACGCCGCCGGACCGGCTGCCGCCCTCGCCCCTCCCGTTAGAGCAACCCCCGGCCTCATCGCTGGCGGCTGCCCAGGACCAGCTGCAGCCATCGTCGCCGACACCTCCGTCAGAGCAAGCCCCGTCCTCGTCGTCGGCAGCCGCCGCGGACCAGCAGGCCTCTCCGCCGGAGCAACCGCCCTCCTCGCCGTCGTCGAACTGACCCCGCACCGGCCGCCGCCACCACGGGCGGCCGTGCACAAGCGCCAACCGCTGAGCCGGCCGGAGCGGGCCGCCACCCGCTCCGGTCTCAGCCGACAGCGCTCAGATGAGGCGCCGCGACAACTGATAGACGCTCGGCCGAAGACTCGCCCGATGTCGCCGAGGTGTGGTCACGTGTCACCTAGGATCCGGCGGACGGGTACCGCGGGCAGGGGGCCTTTGTGACGGATTCGGCGACTTTTCTCCTGGGCTGTCTGCAGCGGGCTGGGATTCGGGATGTTGTCACGGTCGAATCGGTGGCGGGTGGGCTGGCGGCGCTCGCGGGAATCGCCACCCGGTGTGATGCGCCGCCGGTGTTCGTCAAGGCGTTTGCCGACATGCTGGACGACGATGTCTTTGCCGCGGAGGCCGACGGGCTGACGGCTCTGCGGGAGCTCGGCGGCGTGGCGACACCCGACGTGATCCGCGCGGATCGGGAATTGCTCGTGTTGTCGGTGCTGTGGCCGCGGCCCAGAAGTGAGAGTTTCTGGGAGCAGTTCGCGCATGCGCTGGCCCGCCTTCACCTGAGCACGACCCACCCGCGCTTCGGGTGGCATCGCAACAACTGGCTGGGTCGCCGCCCGCAGATCAACACCTGGGGCGAGGACGGTTTCGCCTTCTTTGCCGAGCATCGGTTGCTGCGGTGGCTCGGGCAGCCTCGCGTCGACGCGGCCCTCGACGCCGGCGACCGAGCGGCGCTGGATCGCCTGTGTCAGCGCCTGCCCGACCTGCTGCCGGCCCAGCCGGCCTGCCTGACCCACGGCGACCTGTGGACCCAGAACCTCCTCGCCACCCCGGACGGCCGGCCCGCGCTGATCGACCCGGCGGTCTCCTACATGTGGGCCGAGGTCGACCTCGCCCACGTCTGGTCCACCTCGCCCCCGCCCGAGGCTCACCGGTTCTTCGCCCTCTACGCCGAGCTGACCTCGCTCGACGCCGGCTGGCCGGCCCGGATGCCGATCGTCCAGCTGCGACAGCACCTCGCCGTGCTGGCCCAGTTCGACAACGACTGGGGCGCGGCCGACCACATCCGCGCCACCCTCGCCCCGTTCCGAACCCGGAACTGACCGGTCCCGATGCCTGCGCAGAGTGTTCCCGGCAGCCGGAGCGTCCTTCGTCCTGGGTAGATCGGTTTCTCGACGTCGGCTGGCCGGGCCGGATGCTGATCTTACCGCTGTGACAGCGTGTCGCCGTGCCGGCGCAGTTCGATGACGACTGGGTGTGGCCGATCGGATCCGCGCCACCCTCGCGCCCTTCCGAACGCGGGACTGACGCGGAAGCGATGTTTGATCAGTGTGTTCCCGGCAGCTCGAGCGTCCTACTTCCTGGGTGGATCGGGTCCTCGACGGGTGGGGGCCGCCTGTCGACGCCGGATCGCAGCCGGCGGAGCCCGGGCCGCGCCGGTTGGTCAGGGACTCCTTGATTCGCGGGTTCGGCGAAACGGACAAGGTGGGCACCGTGTTCGTCCGCGTGATGCAGGGCCAGGATCGTTGCTGCAAGGGACGGCCTGCCGTGCGGCTTGGTGAGAATCTCCCGGTCCTCCGGGAGTAGGCGGCGCCGGTGACTCGGCGCCCCGGTCCGCTGGCTACGGCATGCCGAGCCAGCGGGGTCAGGGCTGCGTGCCAGCGGTGGGGCGGGTGGTTACGGCGTGCCGAGCCAGCGGTTCAGGGCTGGCGCAGCGGTGGGGTCGGTGGTACAGCGGTGGGGTCGGTGGTACAGCGTGCTGGGCCGGCGGGGAGGGCTGGGTGCAGCGTGGAGGGGGCGGGTGGCTATGGCGTGCCGGGCCGACGGGTGAAGGCTGGGTGCAGCGTGGGGTCGGGTAGATGCGGCGTGCCGGGGCAGTGGGTCGGGGGGGCTACGAGGAGCGTGGACGGCGGGTGGTCACAGCGCGCTGAGCCGGCGGGTGAGGGCCGGGTGCAGCGTGGTGGGAACACGGGCGGTTACGGCCTGGCGGGCCAGGGCTGTGTGCAGCGTGGCGGTCGGGTAGGTGCGGCGTGCCGGGGTTGCGGGGAGGGCGGGTGGTCAGGGCGGGCCGAGCCAGCGGGTCAGGGCTGTGCGCAGGGTGGTGGGGTCGGGGGTGGGGGCGTCTGAGGACCAGGCGACGTAGCCGTCCGGGCGGACCAGCATGGCGGTGGCGTCGGCTAGGGGAGTGGTGACTGTGTCGAGGCGGTTGTGCCAGGAGGCGGCGATCGGCGCCAACGTGTTGGTGTTGTCGACCAGGACGGGGCGGGCCGTTCGCTGGGCGGGGCCGACGTCGGGGGAGAAGTGGCCGGCGAGCGGGGAGTCGTCGCCCGTGTCGTAGCGGAAGTCGGCGCCGGCGATCAGGTCGGCGATGTGCTGGAGGACGGCCGGCTGGTGCAGGAGCTCGCCGAAGAGGGTGCGCAACGCCGTCACTGCCGGGCCGGGGCCGATGAGGACGGACTGCGCCTGCGTGTGCATGGTCACGCGCTCGGCGGCGGGGCGGCGTTCGAGCTCGTAGGTGTCGAGGAGGCCGTCGGGGGCCCAGCCCTGGACCGTGGCCGCGAGTTTCCAGGCCAGGTTGGCCGAGTCTTGCAGGCCCAGGTTGAGCCCGGGCCCGCCCAGCGCCGAGTGCACGTGGGCCGCGTCGCCCACCAGCAGCACCCGGCCCTCGCGGTAGCGGTCGGCGATGCGGGTGTTGCCACCGACGACCCGGCGCAGCATGCGTGGCCCGTCGCCGGGCGGCGGCCCGATCGGCACCGGGACGCCGAGCACGAATTCCAGCACCTCGCGGAACTCGGTCAGGTCGAACGGGTCGGCTGTTTCCGGTCGTTCGGTGGTCGACACGTTGATCATGGTGCGGCCGTCGGGGAAGGGCGCGTAGGCCACGATGCCGCGTTCTGTGCGGTGATGGAGAAAGGGCGGAATAGCGCCGTAGCCGGGGATCAGCAAGCCGCCCGACGCCGGATCGCGCAATGACTCCGGAATGCTGACATGCGCGCCGCGGGAAACGGTGCGATCGGATGTCACGCCCGGGAAGGAAATGCCCGCCATCTTCCGGGTCGGGCTGTGACCGCCGTCGGCACCGACCAGATAGGAGGCCTCGAGCCGATAGTCGCCGTCGGGCCCGGCGGCGTCGATCAGCACCAGGTCGTCCTTCTGCGAGTAGCCCGTCAGCGAGTGGCCACCTCGGATCTCGACGCCCAGCTCGCGGGCCCGCGAGGCCAGCATCGCCTCGATCTGTTGCTGCGGAACCAGAACCGTGTAGACCGGATTGGCCGTGAGCTGCCCGAACGGCAGCGGGAACGCCGCGAACATGAAGTGCTCGGCCGGGGTGGGCGCAGCCCCGCCACTCAACCGCTCGTAGAGACCGCGCCGCTCGAGAAGGCGGACCACCTGCCCCACCATGCCGTTGGCCCGTTGCTCCGCGGAGGGGCCGGTGCGTTGCTCGAGAACGACCGGTCGCACCCCCGCCAGCGCTAATTCGCAAGCGGTCATCAACCCGTTGGGGCCACCGCCGACAATGACAACATCAAAACCCATGACAAACCCTTTCCCGTACACAAAAGAATGGGTTGGTGCCGAGAACGATAGCGATTTCCCCGGATGGGCGCGTCAACCCGGGGTATGGAGGTGGCGTCAACCCGTGGGTTGACGACAATCGTCAGCGCGGCGGTCGCAACCCGGTGGAGATCTGCTCCAGAGCCTCGATGTGCAGCGCCTTGACGTCGGCGCCGCCGGCCAGGAACTGCTGGGTCGCGACGTTGCTCGCGGCCAGCACGGCCGCCGCCACCAGCTTCGGATAGAGGTCGGTCGCGACGTCGGTGCCGGTGCGCTCGGCGACCGCCGCCGCCAGCACGGTCTCGGCGTTCGCCGCGGCCCGCAGGGTCTCGGCCTGCACGGCGGGCACGGCCAGCATCAGTTTCAGCCCGGTCACCCACGCGCCCGGTTCGAGGGGCGGATGCGCGACCACCTCGGGGCCGGCGTCGAACTGGGAGAGCACCGCCGCCGTGATGGCCGCCCACAGCGGTTCACCGGCCGGCCGTTCCCGCAGGACCTCGGCCATCTGGAGGCAGCGGTCGAGATGCCGGGACGCGACGGCCTCGGCCTTGCTCGAGAAGTAGTTGTTGAACGTGCGGGGCGAGACACCGGCTTCGTCGGCGATGTCCTCCACCAGCACCCGGTCGTAGCCGCGCTCGACGATGAGGCGGATGGCCGACCAGCTCAGCGCGCTCCGGGTGGCCTGCTTCTTACGTTCCCGGAGCCCCATGCGAGCCACGGTAACAAAAACTGCGTGACCCGCAAAGATGCGTGCCACGCAGTTTCCTCAGCGCACTCTCAGCGAAGGCCCTCTCTGCGAAGGCGCCTCTTTGAAAGCGGTCTCAGCCCGCCAGGTGACCCCAACGGTGTTCCAGGTCGTGCCAGGTGCCCTGATCCTCGACCTTGCCGGCGATCAGCACGACCACCCGGTCGGCCTGGCTCAGCGCCGCCCGCTTGGAGGTGGAGCCGACCACCGTCACGCCGTGGTCGCGCAGCGCCCGCCACAGCTCGAGCTCGGTCGTCACGTCCAGCGCGGAGGAGACGTCGTCGGCGATCAGCAGCTCGGTGCGCGGCGCCAGCGCCCGGGCCAGCGCCAGGCGCTGCAACTGACCGCCCGACAGCCGCGTTCCCTTGTGACCGATGAGCAGCTGCAGGCCGCCGCCGGCCGCCGCCAGGTCGTGTTCGAGCTGGGCCGTCGACACCGCGTCGGCCGCGTCCACCTCGTGCCCGAGCTGGATGTTGTCGGCCACCGTGCCCGACAGCACCCGCGGCAGCTGCGCCACGTAGCCCACCTGGTTGGGTCGCAGGAACACCTCGGGCTCGTCCACCGGCTCGTCGTTCCAGCGCAGCTCGCCCGCGTGGTGCACGATGCCGGCCAGCGCCCGCAGCAGCGACGACTTGCCCGCGCCGACCGGCCCGACCACCAGCACCAGCTGGCCCCGCTCGACGATCAGGTCGACATCTTGCGCGCCGACCGTGCCGTTCTCGTGCACGGCACTGAAGTTGCGCAGTTCGAGCGTGCGCAGCGGGTTGCGCGGCGCGGTCGGCGGCGCCGGGGCGGTGCCGGCCGAGAGGTCGACCCCGGCCACATCGGACGAGTATTCCGACTCGCCGGTCATGGCCACCGTGCGGTCTGTCCAGACCCGGGCCGACGGCAGCTGGGAGACCAGCGACGCCGTCGTCCAGGCGAACCAGCGGGCGGCGCCCAGCGTGGCCACCGCGATGAGGGTGGCCGCGGCCGAGAGCGACCCGGACAGATACATCCCCCAGGCGGCGATCGGCAGCAGGCCGCTGGCGATCGACGGGGTCGAGCGGGCCCACACCTGGATGGCGATCTCGCGCCGCTGCAGGTCGCTGCGGAGGCCGTCGAGCCGGGCCAGGTGGGCCAGCACCGGCGTGGTCGCGCCGGCCAGCTTGACCGTGCGGGCCGCCGACAGCGACGAGACCAGCGAGGTCGCGAACGCCGCCCGGGCCAGGACCGTACGGCGGGCCGCCTTTTCCAGACGCGGGCCGAACAGCGTCGCGGCCAGCCCGGACAGGACCATCGTGCCCATGAAGAAGAGCGCCGGGACGATGGACCCGGAGGCCCACGTCATCGCGACGATCATGACGATGCTGGTGGCGTTGTCGATCAGGTTGTCGGCCAGCATGACGACGCGTTCGGTGTCGCCGCCCTGGGCCACCACCTCGGCCGGGGTGTATTTGCTGACCCGGCGCGGGCCGATCTGGCCGTGCACCAGGCGCAGGCTGATCCGCAGCATCTGGCGGACCCACCACTCGGGGAACCAGGCGCCGGTGTAGTAGAGCGTCGGGATGGCCAGCAGCAGACCGGCGGCGATGCCCACCGCCGGATAGAGCGGGCTGCCCAGGCCGTCGACCACGTTGGCCCACAGCAGCGGCAGGATCGCGCCGTCCAGCCCCAGCAGCACGAGAATGACGAAGAGCGAGACCGCCCCGAGCCCGTACCTCTTGTCGTTGAGGGCCAGGCGGACGATCTCGCGCATCGTGCGGGTGCGCGGCGGGGTGGGCAGCGGCGGCGGCTCGACCGGCGGCAGCTTGTTGGCCAGCGCCTCGGCGCCCAGTTCGACCCGGGCCGCCGTGTCCCAGTCGTGCTCCTCGACCAGCACCGCGCCACCCCCGGAGGGCGCGGCCGGCACGGCCAGGTTGCTGCTGGCCATCAGCTCGGCGAAGCGCCTCGACTCGCGCAGCGGCCCGGCCTCGAGCACCTCGCCGTCGGCCAGCACGACGACCTCGTCGCAGCGCTGCACGGACGAGAGCCGGTGCGCCACGATCACGCCGATCCGGCCGGTGAGCAGGCGGTCGGTGGCCCGCTGGACCCATGACTCGGTGACCGGGTCCATCCGCGCGGTGGCCTCGTCGAGGATCACCACGTGCGGGTCGCGGACCAGGATGCGGGCGAACGCGACCAGCTGCTCCTGGCCGGCCGACAGCTTGTAGCCGCCCTCGCCGAGCTTGGTGTCGATGCCCTCGGGCAGGCTGCTCGACCACGGGCTCAGGCCCAGCTCGTCGAGCGCCGCGGCCGCTTTGGGCAGCAGTTCGGGGTCGAACAGGGCGATGTTCTCGGCCAGGGTCCCGGCCAGGATCTCCGTACGCTGCGGCACGATCGCCGTCCACCGGCGCAGACCCTCGACCTCGAGATCGTTCAGGTCGACGCCGCCCAGGAAGACGGTGCCGCGGGGCACGTCGACCGCGCGCGTGAGCACCTTGGCCAGCGTCGACTTGCCCGACCCGGTGCGACCGATCAGCGCGTACGAGCGTCCGCGGGCGAAGGTCAGGTTGACGTCGCGCAGAGCCGGCGGCCGGGTGCTGTCGGACTCGCCGTACCGGAAGGTAAGGTCACGGACGACCAGGTCGCCGTCGACCGGGGCCACGCCCTCGGTCGGCTCCTGCGCCACGTCCTGCAGGAGCTGGACCCGGCTCCAGGCGCCCAGCGCATTCTGCAGCTCGGGCACCATGCGGGTGACGTGCTCGAGGGTGCCGCCGAAGCCGAGCGCGAGCAGCCACACGGCCGTCAGCCGGGCGCCGTCGATGTGCCCGTTGATCAGGGCCCAGGCGCCGACGACGACCAGAACGGCGATGAGCGTACGCGTGATGGTGCCGGCGCCCATGGTGATGCGGGCCGAGGAGCGCCACACGAGCCGCCCCCGCCGCAGCACCTCGGCCGCTCGCTGGGCGTAGAGGCGGCGCACGTAGGGCGCGGCCAGGCTGGTGCGGACGTCGTCCTGGCCGTGGATCGACTCCTCCATCACGGCGGCCAGGTCGGACCAGGACTCCTCCTCGGCGATCCGCAGCGGCGAGATGCGCTGGATCGGCTTGTTCATCGTGACGAAGAGCAGCAGCGACACGATCACCATGCCGACGCCGGCCGGCCACCACACCAGGAACGCGGTGATGATCGAGAAGAAGGCGACCGCGATCGACTGGGCAATCCGCACGCCGCTGCCGCGCAGCTGCGAGCCGACCTCGTAGACGTCGGAGTCGATCCGGTCGAGCAGCTCACCGACCGGCATGTTTTCCAATGCGGGCAGATCCTGGCCGAACGCCACCCGGTTGAGGCCGCGGCGCACCTGGGCCGCCCAGTCGGCGGTCAGCCGGGCGGTGACCAGGCCGACGAAGACGTCGGTGAGCACGGAGGCGACGAGCGCGGCGGCCAGGACGGCGAACAGCGGCATGGACCGGTTGACGAGGACCTGGCCCGACAGCGCCAGCGCACCCGCCGACCCGGCTGCGCCGAGCAGGATGAGGGCCGCCGTGAGGGCCGAGCGGCTCCTCGAGGTGGCCCACAGGTCGCGAAGCAGGCGCATTGACGTAGTCCTCTGTTTGGGGCGGGGATGGCGGTACCCCCATCCTCGTTCGCCGGCCGGAGGTCTTCAACGCAATTACGTCGCACAAAGGCATGGCGCCTGTCACCATCGGTCCCCGTGCTAAATCTTCCGGCCGCCGTCCGGGCCAAGGCTCTCGTCGCCGGCGCCGGCGACTGGCTCACCGGTCTGCCGGCCCTGGTCGACGCGCTCGCCGCCGAGTGGGGGCTGCGGGTGGGGGCGGCCTTCGGCGACGGCACCGAGGCGTACGTCGTGGCGGTGACCCAGGCCGACGGCGCGCCCGCCGTCCTCAAGCTGCTCGTGCCCCGCCGCAGCGCGGCCGCGACCTATGAGATCACCGTCCTGCGGCTGGCCGGCGGCGTGGGCTGTGCGCGGCTGCTGCGGGGCCGACGAGAGCCGGGGCGCGCTGCTGGTCGAGCGGCTGGGCCCGTCGATGGCCGATCTCGGCCTGCCCCAGCCGCGGCGCCTGGAGATCCTCTGCGACCTGGCGCGCGCGGTGTGGCGGCCCGCGCCCGGCTCGGGGCTGCCGTCGGGGGCCGAGAAGGCGGACTGGTTGTCGTCATATATCACCCAGAAGTGGGCGGAACTGGGTAGGCCCTGCACTGAACAAGCCGTCGAGCAGGCGATCGACGCCGCCGACCGCCGCCGTCAGGCCCACGACCCGGCCCGGGCTGTCCTGAACCACGGCGACGTGCACCAGTGGAACGCGCTGCGGGCTCCGGAGGGCTTCAAGCTGGTCGACCCCGACGGCTTGATCGCCGAGCCCGAGTACGACCTGGGCGTCCTCATGCGCGAGGACCCGGTCGAGCTGATGGCCGGCGACCCGTGGGACCGGGCCCACCGGCTGGCCGCCCGCACCGGCGCCGACCCGCAGGCGATCTGGGAGTGGGGCCTGGCCGAACGGGTCAGCACCGGTCTGGTGCTGACCGCGGTCGGCCTGCAGCCGGTCGCCGCCGAGATGCTGGCGGCCGCCGACCGGATCAGCCGGCGGGTGGGGCGTGGAGCGTGAGCAGGGTGATCTCGCTCGGGGCGAAGATCCGGAACGGCGGCCCCCAGAACCCCGTGCCCCGGCTCGTGTAGAGCTGGGTGCGCTCGGAGTGCCGCGACAACCCCTGCAGCACGGGCTGGTCGAGGCGTACCAGGTAGTGGAACGGCCACATCTGGCCGCCGTGCGTGTGCCCCGAGATCTGCAGGTCGACCCCGTGCGCCACCGCCCCGGTGATCATCTGGGGCTGGTGGGCCAGCAGCAGCACCGGCAGCGACTCGTCCGTGCCGGCCAGCGCGGCCTCGTGGTCGGCGTGGTGACCGGGCACGCCCGACCCCGCCGCCGTACGGTCGTCGACCCCGGCCACCACCAGGGAGTCGCCGCCGCGGGAGACCACCACGTGCCGGTTGTGCAGCGCCTCCCAGCCGAGCGAGGCCATGTGCTCGACCCAGCGCTGGGCCCCGCTGAAATATTCGTGGTTGCCGGTCACGTAGACGCGGGCCAGCGACGCCCGGATGTCGCCCAGCGGCGCCGCCTGGCGGCGGCGCTGGTCCACCTCGCCGTCGGCGATGTCGCCGGTGTGCGCGACCACGTCGGCGTCGAGGGTGTTGACCACCTCGGTGACCCGGCGCGACCAGCGGGAGCGCTCGAGCGGCCCGTAGTGGGTGTCGGTCAGCAGCACCAGCCGCAGCCCGTCGAGCCCGCGGCCGAGCCGGGGCAGGGTCACGTCGATGCGCCGGACCCGGGGGACCCGCCGGGCCTCGATCATGCCCCAGGTCAGCAGGACCACGGCGACCACCACGGTCGCCCCGGTGGCGATGCGGAAACGGGCCGGGCCGTCGACGCCGCCGGCCCACAGCGCCAGCATCAGCACCTGGCCCAGGACCGTCCAGACGAACAGCTGCCAGACGATGCCGAGCATGGTGTCGGCGACGACGGCGGGCCCGTCGCGGTGGTGCGGCCCGTGGCCCGAGAACATCAGCACCGGGAAGACGGCCGCGGCCACGGCGAAGACGATCGTGCCGGTGACGAAGACGCCGGTCGGCCAGTGGTTGCCCGAGCCGATCAGGCTCCACCACGGCACGCCGAACAGCAGCAGCAGGACCGCCGCCACGATGAGCGAGAAACGCAGGGCACGGCCGGGCCGGCGGCGCGGCTCGGTTTCGACAGCTTCACCTACTGACACGGGTTGAACTATGACACCTCAGGACGGCGCCGCGCCCACGTGGTGGATAAGTGCGGCCGGCACGATCAGATCGGCCCTCTCCCGGGTCGCCGCGATCCGGACGGCGTTGCGTTCGTCGGTGCCGGTCGCCCACTCGATCGCGGTCGTCTCGTCCTTGCCGAACCGCACGTGCCGCTCGATCAGCCGGCGCAGGCGTTCGGGCTGGTCGAGGTCGGCGTACCAGACCTCGGCCAGCAGGTCACGCACCGGACGCCAGGCCGGCTCGTCCAGCAGCAGGTAGTTCCCCTCGCTGACGATCAGCCGGGCCGCCCGCTCGATCGGGATGGCCCCGGCGATCGGCTGCTCGATGACCCGTTCGAAGCCGGGTGCGTAGATCATGTCGTCCTCGTCGTCGCGCAGCCGCCGCAGCAGGGCCGCGTAGCCGAGCGAGTCGAACGTGTCCGGCGCGCCCTTGCGGTCCCGGCGGCCGAGCCGGTCGAGTTCGACGTCGGCCAGGTGGTAGCCGTCCATCGGCACGTGCGCCACCCAGGCCCCGGCGGTCAGACCGGGCGGCGGGTCGGCCGCCAGCGCCGCCACCAGCTCCCCGGCCAGCGTCGTCTTGCCCGCGGCGGGCGGCCCCGCGATGCCGAGCACCGCCCGCCGCCCGTCGGCGACCAGTGACCGGGCCCGCTCGGCCAGCGCGTCGAACGTGAGGTCCATGCCGATCACCGTAGCTCCGGTCGTTTCGAGGACTCGTCGGCCCTCCAGGCAGCCCCGACCCCCTATACCGGAGCGTGATACGGGGGAGAACTGGATGATCATCGAGGTGCTCGTGGCCGCCGCCTTCATGGGCGCGCCGGTCGAGCCGCAGGAGACGGGCGCCGCCGTCGCCGGTCCGTTCGATTCCGCGGTCGATCGCCGCGGCCGGTTCTACGTGACCGAGGGGGACAGGCTCATCCGGCTGGCACCGCGCGGGCGCCGGGCCACCGTCGCGTCCTTCCCGAGCCGAATGGTGCCGGGGCCGCACCACACCGTCGCCTCGGCCGGGCTGACCGCGCCGTCCGGGCTGACCATCCGCGGCGACGCCGCGTACGTCACCACCTGCGGCGACTGCGCGGGCGACGGCAACGTCCGACGGATCCCGCTACCGAGTCAGCCCTAGCCGGAGACCGGCCACGCCGGCCGGGGAGAGCGGCCGGGTCGTCGCCCGGGACAACTCCTCGCGGACGTCGGCCGGCAGCTCGTCGGCCAGCGAACGAAGGCGGGGGTAGAGGTCGAGGACGTCGCGGTGGGTCAGCGCGCCCACGCCGATGAGCAGGCCGTTGACCGCGCCCGGGGTCTGCACGAGCTCGGCGCACAGCTCGCGGCGCCAGCCGGGGTCGTCGACGCGGGTGGCGAACTCGCGGGCGATCCGGTTGCCGGCCGGCGAGTGCTCCTCGGGGGCGGCGTGCCGGCCGGCCCGCGCGGGCACCGGGGCCAGGCGGCAGGCGATGCCGAGCAGCCGGGCCAGCTCGGGCACGGTCAGCACGTCGAGACCGGTCGCGCAGGTCTCGCACAGCCGGTAGTAGGTCGCGGCGTGCACCAGGGTCGCCGGGCGGGGACAGTCGCCGAGCGGGCCACACAGACGGTCCAGGATGATCTCGGCCAGCGTGCCTTCGTGATCAAAGCGGCCCACCCCGAAATAGGCGGCCGGGGCGCTGCGACATCGGGTCAGCGCGATTCGGGCACTCGCGTACCCGTCGGAGGCCACGCTGATGCGCGGAATGCCGCTCTCGGCCTGCAAATGGATCAATCGGAACATATCCCGTCGCCCCCAGGTGGTGAAGGACCGTCGTCGACCGGGGGTACGGGCGTGGCGCCGGGACGGTTCAGTCGTCACGGCTGCTCACCGAGAAAGTTCGCCGCCCGCGGGGCCCGGTGAGGCGGAACGAATCGAACGTGACGGCATGCAGGGCATAGATGCCGGCCGAAATGATGAGGAGCGTCGTCGCGAGGACGGCGGCGAGGGTGCCGTCGAGGGTGCGCCACGCGGCCGGCAGCAGGGTTGCCCCTAGCACGACGGCCGCCTGACAAGTAGCCTCCCCGCAGCGCAACGGATCGAATGTCATAGCCTTCACCCTTCCGGGTGGAGATCCCTGCGCGCCTCTGCCTGGAGCGGGACTCCGGCTACGACTTTCGGCAGAGGGCAAAACCCCGAAACCCGCGACCAGCGCAAGGGTTCCACCTAGCGTGGAACCTCAGACCACAAGGCGTACGAGGACCATCGGTGACCGTGACTTCGAGGCCGGGCTGGACCACCCTGCCGGCGCTCATGTACCACTCCGTGTCAGCCGTCGGCGGGCCGATGCGCGATCTCGCGGTGCCCCCCGCGTTGCTCGCGGAGCAGCTCGGTGCGCTCAGTGCGGCCGGCTACCGGCTGGTCGGCCTGACCGAGGCGCTCGACCTGCTCGCCGCGGGCAGCACCGAGAAGCTCCTCGCGGTCACCTTCGACGACGGCTACCGCGACTTCCTGACCGAGGGTGTGCCGATCCTGCAGAAGGCGGGCGCGGGCGCGACCCTCTACGCCTCGGTGGGTCACCTGGGTGGCACGGCGGGCTGGCTCGGTGAGTGGGCCCCCGACTTCGGGCCGATGCTGACCTGGGACGAGCTGGGCGAGGTGGCCGCGGCCGGCGTCGAGATCGGCAACCACAGCCTGATCCACCACCCGCTCGACGTGCTCCCGCCGGCCCAGCTGCGCGACGAGATCGTCCGGAGCCACGACGAGCTCGAGCAGCGTCTGCAGGTCAAGGTGCGGTCCTTCGCCTACCCGCACGGTTACAACAGCCGGCGGGTACGGGACCTCATCGCCGCCACCGGTTACGACAACGCCACCGAGGTCGGCCGGCGCCTGCACACGCCGGGGGAGAAGCAGCTCGCCGTCCCCCGTCTGCAGCCCACCCCCGACCACAGTGGGGCCGACCTGGTCGAGCTCGTCCAGCACGGCGAGGCCGGCCTGGCCCCCAAGGTCAAGCAGCTGGCCCAGCCGGGCTGGCGCGTCGCCCGTAAGGTGGCCCGCGCGTTCGGGCGAAACCTCACATGAGGCGCCGGAGCCTGCTCGGCCTCTCCGCGCTGGCGGCCGCCGCACCGCTCGCCGGCTGCAAGACGTACCGCTCGGACGACGTTCCTCCGCCGATCGTCTCGCGCTCTCCCGTGCCGTCGGACGGCACCGAGTCTCTGCCCGTGGTCTCGGACGGCGGGGGATCGGTCCCGCTCGAGCCGGGCCACGTCAGGCTCGGCGCGTACGTGGATCTGAAGGGCCGCAGCGTGACGGCGGGGCTCGACCTGCGCCGCCGCCAGCTCGGGCGCGCGGAGGCCGTCGTCCACCGCTACTACTCATGGACCGACCCGCTGCCGGTCTCGCTGCCCTACGTGTCGTCCAAGAGCACGCTGATGATCTCGTGGCGCGGCCCGGCCTACAAGGACGTCAACAGCGGCGCCGCCGACAAGCTTATCGCCAAGGCGGCCCGGCGCATGGCCCAGCGGAAACGACCCACCCTGCTGCGCTGGGCGTGGGACATGAACCGCGACTTCTACGAGTGGGGCGGGCCGGCCAACAAGCAGGACACGGCCGGCTACATCAAGGCCTACCGCCGGATCCACGGCATCTTCGCCGACGAGGGCGCCGACAACACGTCGTGGGTGTGGAGCCCGAACTGGAACTCTCGCCCTGGTGAATCTTGGAACGACTTCACGAACTACTATCCAGGTGATGAGTACGTCGACTGGGCCGGTGTGTCCGGCTATGCCCAGACGCAGTCACCGAGCGACATGTTCGACGGCTTCTACGAGACCTACGCGACTCGTAAACCCATCATGATCACCGAGGTCTCGGCGGTTGATCGGGGCGGCTCGACCAAGCCGGACTGGATCAACTCGTTCCGCCAGTGGGTCAAGCAGCATCCTGCGGTCGGAGGTGCGGTGTGGTTCGACACCGACACGCACCCGGGCTCCCGGGAGAACTGGCGGATCGACTCGACGGCGGCGACGCTGGCGGCCTACAAGGCGATGTCGAACGATCCGGTATTCATCGGGTGACTCCAGGTGCACACCGGTCGGGACGCGCCAGTCATCGCGGTCCGACGGGTCATCGCGCTCCGACCGGCTCGCGCCGCCGGTGGCTGGGTCTGTTCGTGGTGCTGGTGCTCGGCGTCACCGCGGCCGCCGGATACCGGGCCTACTACTACGAGGGCCCGCCCGACGTCGAGACGGCCGGACCAGGCTTCTGGGTGTCCACCCGTGGCGCGGACGACGCGGACGGCAGCCCCGGTTCGCCGTGGCGGTCGATCGCGCACGCGGTCGAGGTCGCGCCGGCCGGTTCCAAGATCTTTGTGCGGGCGGGCACGTACGCCCCGTTCACCGTGTCGCGCCCCGACCTGTCGGTGAGCAGCGCTCCCGGCGAGGAGGCGACGGTCGAGGGGGTGGCCGGCGTGCGCGACGGCGTGCTGATCGCGGCCACCGGCACGACGATCAGCGACCTGACCGTACGCGGCTGCGTGCCCAAGCCGAACGCCGACGTGAACGTCACCGGCGACCACGGCAGCGGCATCCGGGTGCACAAGACGAGCAACGTGACGGTCCGCGCCGTCACCGTGAAGGACAGCCACGGCGAGAACTCGGCCGGGCTGCCGGTCGGCTGTTACGGCGTGCTGATCACTGACTCGCAGGACGTGCAGGTCACCGCGTCCGAGATCTTCCACAACGGCGCCGGCATCGCGGTCAGCGGCGGGGGCCGGGGCGTGCTGGTCGACGGCAACGACGTGCACGACCAGGACGTGATCATCCAGAACACGAAGCCGGACGGCGACGACTTCGGCGGGTACGGGTTGTCGGCCACCTTCGTGACGGCCAAGCCCGGCCCGATCTTCCGCAACAACACGGTGCGCCGCAATCACGGCCCGTCCCAGGACTACGGCATCGACGGCGGCGGCATCGAGATCTACGACGCCGCCAACACCACGATCACCGGTAACACGTTCGAGACGAATGACGGCGTGATGGAGACCGGCACCGGCAACGGCGGCGGCTGCGCCGACAACGTCTTCAGCGGCAACAAGGCGATCGGCGGCAGCGGGCCGGAGGGCTTCGACAACGACACCGGCATGGTGCTGCGCTGCGCGGCCGGTCTGACGGTCAGCGACAACACCTTCAGCGACCTCAACAAGTTCACGTTCCTGCTGGCCACCGGGAGCGATTTCGCCGGCAGCATCGAGGGCCTGCGGATCACCGGGAACACCGTCCAGCGGAACGACCAGGCGGCCGTCTACCGCCTGCAGATCGACGGCGGCGCCTCGCCCACCATGAGCATCGACAAGAACACGTACCAGACCGGCGACAACCACTTCGCGATCATGAACGGCAGCTTCACCGAGGCCTCGGTCACCTACGAGCAGTGGGTCACGCGGACGGGCTGGGACAAGGCGTCCTCACTCAAGTGATCAGGGTGCCGACCAGCCGGCGTCCGTGCAGGCCTGGCTGAAGGCCGTCGCGCTGGTGCGCCACACGGCGTTGGTCTCGTCGGCGTTGCGGCCCAGCTCCATGGCCCGGTCGCGGACGGCGTCGTTGTCGCTGCGGGTGGCCGAGGCGGTGACCTTGTCGGCCAGGCCCAGCCGCGCGGTCTGGCTGCGGGCGGCCGCGGACCCGGCGGCGAAGTCGTCACAGGCCTTCACAGCGGCGTTGTCGAGCGTGTTGTCCCCCGACGAGCCGCCATTGCCGGAGCGGCTGAGGAGCAGGGCAAGGATCACCAGGCCGGCGATCACCAGGGCGGCGATCTGCACCTTGCCGAGCTTGAACTTGAGCTTCACACGCAGAGGCTAACCGGACACCGGGCACGTGTCGTGCGTTCACTCACGGATCGGCAGAAATGAGACCGCCCGCCCCCGGCGAACCGGGAGCGGGCGGACGGCCGTGCTCAGTGCTAGTTGCCCGCGGCGGCGGCGGCCTGACCGGTGAGCTGGAAGATCGCCACACCCGGCCCCTGGTAGAACACCGTCCAGTTGGGCGAGGCCCGCAGGGCCGCGTCGAGACCCTGCATCGCGTTGTCCGGGTTGTTGCCGAAGTAGTCGGTGTAGTCGTCCATCGCGTCGCTGACCACCAGATAGTTGGTCGGGTAGTTCATGTCGCGGATGTAGGTCTCGATGTCGGGCAGCCGGCTGCCGGTCAGGTTGCCGGTGAACAGCGGGTCGCCGATCAGCGAGATGTCCACCGAGACGTGGCCCTTGTTGAACGAGCCGTAGTTGCCGGTGAGCTTGGTCGGGAAGTTCGGCGCGACCAGGACCAGGCCGGAGCCGGGCTGGGCGTTGGCGTAGAAGTACTCCGCCGCCTCGATGTCGGTCGCCCGCACCTGATGGACCATGAGCTGGCCCTGCAGGCCCTGCAGACCGGCCAGCATGAGCACGGCCAGCATCACGCCGGAGGCGAGCATCGCGGGCACCCCGCGCCGGCCCTTGCCGGCCCAGAGCACGCCGACCAGCAGGCCGACGAAGGGCATCGAGAACGCGAAGACCCGGTAGATGGCCTCGCCGCCATAGTTGCCGGCGACCAGGCTGACCATCGGCAGGAAGCCGACCAGCGCGGGCACCAGCACCCGGCCCAGCTTCTGGCGGGACAGGAAGATCGCGACCAGGGCGGCCAGCCAGAGCCCGATGGCCAGGGCCCGGGCGACGGTGGCCGAGAACTGCTGCTCGGGGGTGTTCCAGCTGGCGGCGTTGCCCGACGCGTTGCTCAGCAGGTCGAAGCTGAACAGGCTGTACTGGCTGTTGACCGAGCCCAGGCGGGGCACCACGAAGATCAGCACGATGGCGATGAGGGCCACCACGAACTTGCGCGGCCGCAGCACCCCGAGAATGGCCAGGGCGACGATCGGCACCATCATCAGGATCGGCGTGAGCTGGTGGGTGACGACGATCGCGGCGAACAGCACCGCGGCGCCGACCGCGGCCCAGCGGCGGGTACGGTCGTCGGTCTCCAGCCGGGCCGGCATGCTGCGCACCAGCCAGGCCCGGAGCCGCGCGATCTTGCCCGTGGGCTCGGTCTTGATCTCGGGCGCGCCGATCAGGTAGCGGGCCACGATCACCCAGAACGCCAGCATCAGCGCGAACACGAGCGCCTGGGGCGAGAAGTAGCCGATGTCGACCCACATGCAGGCCTGGAAGAGCAGCACGGCGAGCGCGATGACCCGGCGGTCGGCCGTGAACTGGCGCAGCAGGGCCGCCGTCATCAGCGAGGTGACCAGCGCGAAGAACAGCGACGACCAGGCCGCGAACGAGATCGCGTCGACCCCGGAGATGTGCGAGAGCATGGCCACCGCGGAGAAGAAGCCGGGCCACTGCTGGTAGATGTCGCTGCCGCTGATCAGGGTGCCGTTGTCGCGGATCAGGTCGACCACGCCGACGTGCTTGTAGGTCCAGGCGTACTCGATCGTGCCGTCCAGCAGCGGCACGGTGGCCTGCATGATGATCGGGACGACGACCAGCGTGGCCGCGAGCACGAACGGGCGGGCCCGGCCGAAGAGCTCGACCGCGAAGCCGATGAACAGCAGCACGGCGCCGACCACGAACGGCACGCCCAGCGCGGCGGTGAAGCCGTAGAGCCCGACCTGGTCGGGGCTGAGCTGGGCCAGCGCGAGGATCCAGAGGCCGACGCCGGCGACCAGCGTGACGAACGGGATGGCGCCGAGCACGACGCCGTTGTCCACCGTGTCGTTCGGCTTGCCGACCCGGCCGAGGATGAGCGGCACACCGGAGCGGGTGAGCCGGAGGAACTGGACGCCCGAGCCGACCAGCGTGGCGCCGGCCAGCGCGCCCAGCCAGGCGGTGGGCTGCCAGACCTGGGCCCACAGCGTGAGCACCGAGAGCAGCGTGATGATGCTGAGGCTGAAGGCCACCGAGAGCGCCCAGGAGACCAGGCGGTTGCGCACGTTGGCCACCGAGAGCACTGCCGCGCCGGGGCCGAAGACCGTCAGCACGAGCAGCAGCACCAGGCGCAGCGGCCCCTCCGGGACCACCTGGCCGAGCAGGCCGGCGACGGCCGCGACGAGACCCACGAGGGCGAACTCGGGCCGGTGGTCGGCGCCGGTGTCCTCGGCGGCCGCGGCCGGCTCGGCGGCGAGTGCGGGGGCCGAGCCGCCGGTGGTGATCACCGGGGCCGGCATGTACCGGGTCTCGGACGCGTCGTCGGGGCCGACCGGGATGCGGATCGTCCTGTCGCCGACTTCGAGCCGGGTCGTCGCGTCCTTGTCGACGGTGGAGATCACCGCTGTCGCGTCCGGTGCCGGCTGCGCGTCGCCGGCGGCGCCCAGCACGATCCGGACGGTCGCGTCCGGCCGATCAGGCGTGTCTGCCGAGCGTTGCTGCATGGATCTGGGCCCTCCGTGTACGTCGTGGCGCTGTGCCCGTCGGGGCGCTGCCTGTGCCCGTCGTGGCGCTGCCTGTGCCCGTCGTGGCGCTGCCGGGACGCGTTACGGGCAACGCGCCCGGTCGATGTCTCAAGCCTGGCTGGCGCGTACCTTAGCCCGTGCCGCGCGGCGGGATCGGAAGTAGGCGCGCGGCCCCGCCAGCATGCCACGGCGATTGGCCGACAGCAGTTCCTGCGGGAAGTCGTCGCGGATGGTGGCGGTACGCGTCGTGTCCTTGCCGGTCATGTCCTTCAATGCGCCCGGCGCGAGCCGGAGCAGCGGGAAGATCAGAGCCGGACGGGACAGGAGCAGGCTCGTGTACGCGGCGACCAGGCCGGTGCCGTACCCGACCATCTGCTTGCGCAGCCCCTCGAGGTCGCGCCGGTGGTAGTGCCGGGTGACCGCGCTGGGCTGGTAGACGATCGTGCCCCCGGTCAGCAGGACCTGGGTGAAGGCCAGGGTGTCCTCGGAGCCCATGGCCGGGGTGCCGGCGCCGAGCGCGGTGTCGAACAGGCCGATCCGCTCGATGACGCCGGGCCGGAAGGTCATGTTGGCGCCGGTGCCGAACGGCGGCAGCGGGTAGAGCGGGCTCTGCACGTGCGCGGTGTGCGGGCCGAACTCGTCCGGCTTGAACCCGCGGCCCTTGCTGTGCCCGCCGAACTGCTCGAACCAGACCTGGGCCCGGGTCTCGAGCTCGGCCGGGACGATCACGCCGGAGATCACGTCGGCGCCGGGGTGCGCGTGCAGGGCCCGGGCCACCTCGGCCAGCCAGTGCGGGTCGGCCACCTCGTCGTCGTCGAGCCAGGCCAGGATCTCGCCCGGCGCGGCCTTGACCGCGGTGTTGCGCGCGAACGAGAGGCCGGCCTTGGGCTCGAGCAGGTAGTCGACCGGGCCGCGCCGGGCCGCCGAGCGGACCACCTCGGCGGTCGCCTCGCTGACCGGGGCGTTGTCGACGACCAGGATGCGGAACGCCGGGTACTCCTGGGCCAGCAGGCTGTCCAGGCAGCGGGCCAGCTCGCCCGGGTGCTCGCGGGTGCAGACGACCACGGTGATGTGCGGGGCGGTGGTGAGCACCGCGCGGCGGGTGGCCAGGAACTCGGGCTCGCTGGCCGGGTTGAGACCGTGCAGCGGCACCGGGGCGCCGCCGAGCCGCTGACGCAGCGCGTCGCCGAGCTCGGCCTCCACCGCGGCGGCCAGGTCGGCCGGCCGCAGGCCCTGCTCCGGGATGTCGAGCAGCATCGCGCCGAGCGGCTCGGAGTGCAGGCGGACCAGCAGCCAGACCTGCTCGGCGCGGCGGCCGTCGGGCTGCACGGCCGGGATGGTCTGCAGCGGGTCGGCCAGCTCGAGGTCGCGGACGATGCCCGGCAGGATCGTGGTGTCGTCGATCGCCGGCGCGGCCGGGATGCTCTCGGTGCGCTGGGCGGGGATGGCCGCGCGGTTGAGGTCGGCGCTCATCGGGCGGTCTCCAGGGTCTTGGTCTTGGGCGCGCGCTTGGCGGCGACGGTCTCGACGACCCCGCCCCAGCCGGCCGCGGCGACGCCGGCGACGACCCCACCGGCCTGCAGGAAGTTGTCGGCGCCCTTGCCGGTCAGGCCGGCGCCGAGGTTGCGCAGCACGGCCTTGGGCAGCGACCACAGGTAGGACCGCTCGGCGCCGAGGGTGTCCTTGTTGCCCTGGTCGAGACCGGCCATCTGCACCTTGCCGCGGCCCTCGGCGTAGCAGCGCTTCAGGAAGAACTCGAAGGTCGACCGCTGGGCCGGCACCTCGTGACGGATCATCGCGGCCGGCACGAACATCCAGTGGCCACCGTTGTGCGCGCTCATCCGCAGGCAGAGCTCGGTGTCCTCGGGGCGGTTGCGGTCGCCCAGCTTGCCGAACCCGACCCGGAACCCGCCGACGGCGTCGAACGTGTCCCGGCGGACCACCATGCTGGCCGACCAGACGTTGCGGATCGGCGAGGTCTCGGTGGGCATGCCGGCGTACGAGCCGCCGACCGCCCACAGGAACTCGTCGGGCATCCAGCGCGGCCGGCGGAGCTCCCAGGCGGGTGCGATGCCGCCGCCGGTGCCCACCACCTTCGGGTCGTCGAAGGGCTGGATGAGCAGGCCGAGCCACTCGGGCCCGGCCGTGATGTCGTCGTCGAGGAAGGCGACGAGGGCGGTCTTCGCGTGGAAGGCGCCGGTGTTGCGATTGCCGGAGACGCCCTTGGCGTAGGCGTTCTCGAGGACCGTCACGTCCGGCAGTTCACGCCGGATCCGGGCGTAGAGCCCGGGGTTGTGATCGACGACCACGACGACCTCGACGGGCTCCGCCTGCTGCGACTTGGCGCAGGCGATCGTCCGTACGAGCGAGGACCAGCGTTCCTCCGTATGGGTCGGGATCACGACGGTCGTGTCGAGGGGGGTGGATTCCACGGGAGCGTCTCCTGAGCGAGGGGTGGGGGACGGGCGCGGGATCGGTCAGTCTTCGAGCACGGAGGGGGTGCGCACCGGCTTGATGTCGGTGCTGACGGCGCCGACCTCGTCGCGCTTGCGGTTGACCGGCGCGGCCGGCGTGGTGCCCATGCCGTGCTTGCGGCTGCCCTGCTGGTGCACGATCACGCCACCGGGACGACGCTCGCCCGACTTGCGCTGGCGGCGGGCCCGGCCGTACTCGCTGAAGATCGTGCGCAGGACGCGGAAGCCGTCCCGGAACGTGTTCAGGTTGGTCTCGCCGTGGATGCGGCGGTGCTCGATGCTGCCGACCTCGCCGACCTTCATCCCGTCGACCGCGGCCCGGATGTTGATCATCGTCTCGATCTCGAAGCCGTCGCCCCAGTGCTTGGTGCCGTCGGTCTTCTTGGGCAGCTGCACGTCGGGCAGGTCGAGGACCGGCACGACCGAGCGCCAGAAGGCGTTGTAGCCGTAGCAGAGGTCCGTGAACTTCGTCCCGAACAGGACGTTGACAACCACGTTCAGCCCGTCGTTGCCGAGCTTGCGGAGCTTGGTGATGTCGTGGCTGTGACCGCCGTGGTTGAACCGGCTGCCCTTCACGAAGTCGGCGCCGTCGGTCAGCTTCTTGACGAACAGCGGGATCTCGGCCGGGTCGGTCGAGCCGTCGGCGTCGATCATCACGATGATGTCGCCCGTGCAGGCGGCGAAGCCGCAGGCCAGCGCGTTGCCCTTGCCGGTGCGGGTCTGGTGCACCACGACGACGTCGGGCCGCAGCTCGCGGGCGACCTCGACGGTGCGGTCCAACGAACCGCCGTCGACCAGCACGACCTCGTCGATGTCCGCCGGCAGCTTGGCGAATACGTGCGGGAGGTTGCGCTCCTCGTTGAGGGTCGGAATCACCACGCTTACGGTCGGTGACGTAACTCCGTCACCGCGCGTGTTGTCGGCGGGCGTCGAAAACTCCATGTCGGTCCCTTCCCGGGGCGGCAATGCGGTTCGATCGTCGAATCCAGTGGCAAGAAGCGTAGGGGTTTCGCTTCTGTCGACTAACGTAGCAAGCCGCTACCAAGCGTCAACTGACCGAATAGACAACTAAAGGGCAACCGGGTGGATCATCGTCGCCAACCGGATGACCGCAGTCTATTCACACGGGCAACTACAGTTGTTTCTCGCCACCTCACTACCGCCAGTAACGGACATATTAGGGCGTGAATGGCGTGTCACCCATGAAGGTGACGACCCTCGCATAGGGGCTTGTAGATGGTGCTAATCCGGCATGTCCAGGTTGCCGGATTGCTCCCAGTGAATTTGGTCACCGAATGCGGGCATTACTGTGCGTATGCGTACGGGTGCAATGGGGTTGCCGGTCCATTGATGCTTGCCGGTGCGCCGGCCTGGGTAGGTATCGACCGGGTCACTGAACCGCCTCGCCCCGTAGCCCCTCGGGGTGCCCTACCGTTGGTGAGACGATGAACGCTGATGAAGCGCTGTGTGTCTGCGGGCATGCGCCCCGTGCCCACCAGCACTACCGGTCCGGAACCGAGTGCGCTCTGTGCGGGCCGCAGGCCTGTCCCCGATACCGCCGGATCACCTGGTGGCGCCGGTTGCTGGCGCTCACCATCTCGCCTCGCACGAGCGGATCAAGGCGCTGGTCCCGTCGGCCCGGCTGATCCTGCTGCTGCGCGACCCGGTCGACCGGGCCCACTCGAACTGGACCCACCTGTGGAACGCCGGGATCGAGCCCGAGGCCGACTTCCTGACCGCCTGCCGCGCCGAGCCCGAGCGCGTCGCGGCCGGCTGAGCCGCCTTCTGGCACTACGTGGGTCTCGGCCGGTACGGCGAGCAGGTGCAGCACCTCTACGAGCACTTCCCGCGCGAGCAGGTCCTGCTGCTGCGCTACAAGGAGCTCAAGGACACGCCGGCGGCCACTCTCGACCGGGTCTGCTACTTCCTGGGCGTCCGCACCGGCCTGCTGACCTCGGTGCCGCGCGAGAACGTGAACCGGCATGTCGTCGAGGACAACGGTTTCAACAAGGTTCTGCGCTTTCTTCTTCGCAGTGGGGGCGACTTCGGGCATCGCGTCCCGGTCCCGCTGCGCCTGGCCGCCCGCGGGCCGTTGCTGACCGTGCTGCACCGCAAGACCGGGGCCCGGCCGGTGACCACGCCGGAGGAGCGGGCGGCGCTGCTGCCGTACTTCGCCGACGACATCGCGCTGCTGACCAAGGTCACCGGCGAGTCCTACGACGACCGGCTCTCCGTTGATCGACACGCCGCGCCCGGCACCAAGCACTGGCGGGTCGAGCTGCTCGAGGCGGACACCCCGGAAGGCCTGGCCACGGCGGTGCCGCGGGTCGTGCTGGCCGGGGACGGGACGGTGGCGGTGAAGGACCCGGTGCTGCACCACGACGCGTACGGCTGGCACCTGTGGGCCTCGGTGCACCCGCTGGAGAGCTGGGACGACGCCGACCGGATGACCACCCGGTACGCGACCAGCCCGGACGGCGTGCAGTGGACCTGGCGGGGCACGGCGCCGGCCGCGGGGGTGGGACTGATCTGACCCTGGGATTTTGCCCTGTGACCGCATGTAAGTGCAGGTGAGAGCGCCATCACCTTTGGCCGGGGCGACGCCGGGGTATCGATCCGGGTGCTCTAGCTTTTGACGTGACGCCAGGTGCGAGCGGAAAACGGTCGCACTGTCGGTGGCGGGGTCACTCCCACAAGGAGCGACTCCGCCATTTCTTTTGCCCTGACACGATCAGTCACCGTTCGGCTACAGGATGCACCCGTTGTGCAACCGAGGATCTTCTGCACGCCCGGCCGCCGGAGCCGATGGTGCCCCCGTTCGACGAAAACGATCCACGGGGCCAAGGGGAGAAGATCAATGGTAGGAGCAGCGGTTTCAGTCGTTCCGGCGTTCATCGCGCCGGAGCTTGCCTACCCCGCGCCGGTCGCGGACTGGTGCGCCGACCTCGCCGAGCCGACTGTGCTGGTGGCCGACGACGACGAGATGGTTCTCGAGGTCATCACCCACAAGCTGGTCGCGGCCGGCTACCGGGTGATCACGGCCGACAACGGCACCTCGGCCCTGCGCCAGATCGTCACCGAGCACCCCGACATGGTCATCCTGGACGTGTCGATGCCCGGTCTGGACGGGCTGAGCCTCTGCTACGAGCTGCACTCCTCGGCCGAGACCGCGCAGATCCCGGTCCTGATGATCAGCGGCCACGACCGCCAGGTCGACATCGACCTCGGCATGACCGTCGGCGCCGACGACTACCTGGTCAAGCCGTTCCACCCGGCCGAGCTCGTCCGTCGCGTCCGCTGGCTCCTGCTCGCGAACGAAGACTGAGCTCGCTCAGGAACGAGGACAAGGCCCGGTGGTACGGGGTGAGCGTGGTCAGATCGACGTACTCGTCCGCCCCGTGCTGGCCGTCACCACCCGGCCCGAAGATCACCGCGTCGACGCCGGCCGCCGAGTAGTGCCGCCCGTCCGCGGCGCCGTGCTTGGCCAGCAGCTCGCCGGCGAACCCGGCCTCGCGCGCGGCCGCCCGCAGCAGACCGACCTCGACGCTGTCCGGGTCGGCGTGATGCGGGTGGCCCAGCGCCTCCACCTCGGCCGCGACCCCGGTCACCGCGCTGAGATGCGCCGCGATCTGCTCGGGTGAGCGCCCGGCGAAGTCGTCGTCGGAGGCCGGGAAGCGGATGTCGAGCCACGCGCTCGCCTCGTCCGGCACCTGGTTGACCGCCTGGTTCGGGGTGTCGAACCGGGCCAGGCTCACCGTCGTCCGCCACACCTCGGCCGCCGGCACGGGGTGACGGGCCAGCAGCCGGGTGACCGCGTCGGCCACCGTCACCAGGGCATTCTTTCCGAGCCAGGGGTACGCGGCGTGGGCCGCCACGCCTCCTGCGGTGAGCCGCACGTGGGCCAGTCCGCGCGACTCGTTGACCACCCGGAGCCGGCTCTGCTCCCCGATCACCACGAAGCCGGCCCGCACGCCCTGAGCGATCTGATGCGCGGTGCCGTCCGCCCCGCCGACCTCCTCGTCGGTGACCAGCTGCAGCGCGATCGGCACGTCCAGCCGGGGCGCCAGCTCGCGGAACACGGTGGCCATGACCAGGGCGGCGACCTTCATGTCGCAGGCGCCGCGGCCCTGGAGGCGATCACCCTCCAGGCGGGGCACGAACTGCTCGGGCCGGCCCGGTACGACGTCCAGGTGGGCGTTGAGCAGGACCCGCGGGCTCTCCGCGCCGGGCGGGTGGACCAGGGCGCTGGGCTTGCCGTTCGACACGAACCGCCGCACCGCGAAGCCCGGCCCGACCACGTCCAGCACGAAGTCGAGGGCGCGGTGGAGCTCCTCCGGGCGATCCGAGGTGGACGGGATGGCGAGGAGCGCCCGGGCCTGCTCGACGACGTGATCCATGCCGGTCACGCTAACTGGGGGGTTGCCCCCACAGGGCTTGACGGCTCTTGTATGCTCCTCGCGACCGACTCGGGGGAGGTCTGCGACCGGCGACTGTGCCTGATTGTGCTGGGCCGATGCCGGGCCGCCCGCAAGAATTCTGTCGTCAATTCGCGGCGTCATCCTCCCGCAACAACCGGTCAGCTCCACACGCGACCGAAACCGTTGTTGATCTTTAGTCGCGCCGCCCGCGGTTAATGTCTGGCTAATTCTCGGTAATACATTGAGCCGTCAATAAATCGGGGCCATCGTCCATTCGGAACGTCCATGGTGTCCGATCACCGTGCGTGCTGCTCGATCACGGAGCGTGCGCTGCCATGACGGTCTGCCGCCGCACCCGGCCCGGCGGCCGGGTATGGCCGCGACCGGCGACGGCGCCGTCCGCAGCGGCGGGGACAGATCCTCGCCTCGTACCGTATGGCCTTCCGGCTGTCGATCCTCGTGATAGACATGCGCGGTGCGAGCTGCGCGAAGGCCCGAGGACGTGCTCGCGGCCGCGTGTGCGGTGGTGGCGGCGCGTGGGGCCGATGCGACCCGGTTCTCGGACGTGACGGCGGCGACCGGGGTGGGCGTCTCGACGTTGCAGTATTACTTCGGCAGCCGCGAGGAGATGCTGGTCGCCGTGTTCCGGCACGCCGCGCAGGCCGACTTCGACGAGGTGGCGGCCCGGCTCGGCGACGAGACCGACCCATGGCGGCGGCTGGTGCTGATCGCCTCCTATCTGACCGGCGCGGTGGGCAGTGACGCGTCCTGGCGGGTCTGGGTCGAGTCGTGGCGGTGGGCCCTGCGCGACCCGGAGCTACGGGCGGACGTGCTGGGCGACTACACGAGATGGCACGAGCTGATCGCCGCCGAGCTCACCGCCGGGGTCCGGGGCGCGGCCTTCGCGACCCGGGCCGACCCGCTCGACGTGGCCCGTCAGGCGCTCGCGCTGATCGACGGGCTGGCGCTGCCGGTGGTTCTGGGTGATCCCGCGGTCGATCGGGGCGCGGCGCGGGATCTGCTGATCGACGCCCTCGGAAAGCTGGTGGAACGACGATGACGGTCACCCTTCGCCCGGCCCGCGACGACGATGCCGGGGCGGTCGCGACGATCTGGACCGCGGGCTGGCGCGACGGGCATCTCGGGAACGTGCCCGACGTGATGGTGGAGCTGCGGACGCCGGAGAGTTTCCGCACCCGGGCGGCCGATCGGGTCGCAGACACGACGGTGGCCGAGGTCGACGGGGTGGTGGCCGGCTTTGTGATGGTCGGCGGCGACGAGGTCGAGCAGGTCTACGTGGACGCGGCCTTCCGGGGTGGCGGCGTCGCCGGGGTGTTGCTGACCGAGGCGGAACGGCTCGTCCGTGCGGGTGGGCACGCGGTGGCGTGGCTGGCCGTCGTGCCGGGAAATGCCCGGGCGCGGCGCTTCTACGAGCGGTCGGGGTGGACCGACGGTGGGGGCTTCGACTATCAGGCGGTGCACGCGGGCGGGACGACCCCGGTGCCGTGCCGGCGTTACGAGAAGCAGCTCTAGAGGTAGTCGCTGCCGTAGAGGTGGCGGCCCGCGTGGTCGCGGTAGAGCAGGCAGGCGTTGTCGTCGCCGGGGCCGGGGATGCGCACTGCGGGGCACTGGGCGATTGCGTTGATCTCGGAGGCGCAGAGCGTCCACTGCACCCACCAGCCGGTGCCGGCCGCGTGCTGGCCCAGCCCGGCGTGTGCGCCCGGGTGGGGCTGCTCCAGCTCGCAGTGCAGCACCCGGTCGAGCCCGTGCGACGGGCGGGGCAGCCGGCTGAGCCAGCCGACCTGGCGCTGGTCCAGCTCGAGGCGGGCCGGGCAGCGGTGCGCGTCGACCAGGGCCAGGCTGGTGACGAAGTTGCCGGCGCCCTTGCGCGACAGGATCAGGCCCTCGGTGCGCAGCACCCGCAGCGCGGACTGGACAGTGGTGCGGGCGACGCGGTGTTTGCCGGCCAGCGTGTGCTCGGACGGCAGCTTGGCTCCGACGGCCAAGCCGCCGGTGAAGATCTGGTGTCTGAGCTGGGCGGCGATCTGCTGATACGGGGACAGGGTGTCAGAGGACATCTGTGCATGCTGCGTGGCTGGTCAGGCCGGGAACAAGTGCGCAACCGCGACTGTCTGTCACGACTCCGCGGGTGGCAGCGAGCGCTGCTGATCCGGCCCGGCCAGCGACGGCGGGGTCTCGCGGCCGCCGAGCGGGGGCTGGGTGCCGCGGCCCGCGAGCAGCGGGGTGGCCCTGTCCCACCGGGGTCCACCTGCGTCTTTGCGGCGGCGAGCCATCCCCGAGAGGGCCTCCAGCACAACCCGGTTGCCGAGCATCGCGGTGATGTCGGCGTGGTCGAACGGGGGTGCCACCTCGACGATGTCCATGCCTACTACGGGTAGTTCGTGGCAGATCCGCGAGACGCTGTCGAGCAGCTGGCGCGCGGTGAAGCCGCCCGGCTCGGGCGTGCCGGTGCCGGGGGCGTGACCGGGGTCGCAGACATCGATGTCGACCGACAGGAAGACGCCGTCGCAGCCGTCCAGGGCGATCTCGAACGCGCTGTCGAGCACGGCGTCGAGGCCGCGGGCCACGATCTCGCTCATGTGGAACGAGTTCATGCCCTGGTCGGCCATCCAGTCGAGCACGTCGGGACCGGGCCAGTAGCCGCGCAGGCCGAGCTGCAGGAAGCGGTCGCCGCGGACCGCGCCCGACTCGATCAGCCGGCGCATCGGCTGGCCGTGGCCGTAGAGCGAGCCGAACTCGATGTCGCCGGTGTCGGCGTGCGCGTCGAAATGGATGACCGAGACCCGGCCCGGTTCGTGGTTGCGGGCCACCCCGGCCACGTCGGGCCAGGTGATGGTGTGGTCGCCGCCGAGGATCAGCGGGATCGCGCCCTGCTCGGTGACGAAGGCGACGGCGTCCTCGATCGTGTCACAGCTGCGCTGGATCTCGCCGCTGAAGACCTCGAGGTCGCCGGCGTCCTTGACGGTGAGATCGCCGCCGAGGGCATTGACGCGCATCGCCATGTGCGGGCGGGAGCCGTCGTGCGGCAGATAGTCGGTGCCGCGCAGCACCTGGGGCCCGAACCGTGCTCCGGGGCGGTGGGACGTGCCGCCGTCGAACGGGGCGCCGAGGATCACGACGTCGGCGTCGGCGTACGTTTCCGGGTCCTGCCAGTCACAGGCGGGCACGCCCAGGAACGTGTAGTCGGGGCCGAACATCGGTCCGTAACGGGTCATGGGCGGGACTGTATCCCCATACAGTGGCCGGGGCCAGCGTTTCTGCCCGGCGTTCGAGGGGTACCGCGAACCGAACATCTACGAGAGGTCGGTACATGCGGATGCTGGGCGGGCGCTACCAGCTCGTACGACGGATCGGCGTCGGCGGCATGTCCGAGGTCTGGCTCGGCCACGACCGGGTTCTCGACCGGCCCGTCGCCGTCAAGATCATGGCGCCGGCCGTCGAGGGCACGCTGGGCGAGGTGGCCGGGGTCGACCTCGTCCGGGCCGAGGCCCGCTCGGCGGCCCGGCTGGCCCACCCCAACGTGGCCGAGGTGCACGACTTCGGCACCTCCCGTCCGGAACCGGGCGGCCGCGACGTGCCCTACATCGTGATGGAGCTGGTCGAGGGTCAGACCCTCGGCGCGCACCTGGCGGCCGGGCCGATCGACTGGCGGATCGGCGTGCGGATCTGCGCCGAGGTCGCCTCCGCGCTGGCCGCCGCGCACGCCGAGCAGGTCGTGCACCGCGACATCAAGCCGGCCAACGTGATGCTCACGCCGGTCGGGGCCAAGGTGCTCGACTTCGGCATCGCGTCGTCGGCCGGCGTGCCCGACCCCGATCCGGACATGCCGGTGATGGGCACCCCGGCCTACGTGGCGCCGGAGCTCTTCGAGGGGCACCCGGCCACCGCGGCCAGCGACATGTTCGCCCTCGGCACGCTGCTGCACCAGTGCATCAGCGGGCACCTGCCGTGGCGGGCCGAGACGCCGACCGAGCTCGTCTACGCCCAGCGCTATCGCGACCCCGACCCGCTGCCGGCGATCGACGGCCTGCCGCCGGAGGTCGAGGACCTGGTGTCGCGCTGCCTCAACCGCGACCCGCTGGAACGGCCGACCGCGATGGTGGCGGCGCTGATGCTGGCCGAGGCGGTCGACGCCCGGGTCTACGTGCCGATCATGGACCTGGACGCCGAGGGGACGCGGCCGTCGATCTCGCCCTGGGACGCGCGGGCGGCCGAGGAGCCGACCTCGATGGCGGTGCCGGCCGGCTCGGATCAGGGCGGCCGGCACCGGGCTGATTAACCGCTTCGGGGCACCACGACCAGAGGGCGACCGGCGCGGCGGACGAGCCGGGTGGAGACGCCGCCGAGCAACACCCGCCGGGCCGGTCCGTAGCCGCGCGAGCCGCAGTAGAGCACGTCCACCTCGTCCAGCTCGGCCAGGGCGTCGACCACGGCACCCGAGATCACCCGCCATTCGGTGGTGACCCCGGGGACCGACTCGGCCGCCTTGCGCAGCGACGACTCGTACGTCTCGCGGGCCGTGTCGAGGAAGGCCCGCTCGGCGTCGTCGCCGAGCAGGAACGGCAGGCTGGCGTCCCCCTCGGCGACCACCGTGTAGAGCCGCAGCGTGTCGCCCGTGCGCAGGGCCATCTCGGCTGCCGCGGTCAGCGCCGTCCGGCCGTCGGGCGTGTCCACGTAGGCCACCCCGATGCGCCGCGTCGCGCCCGGCGGCGTGGCTGTGCCCTCCGGAACGACCGCGACCGGGCAGACGCTGCCGGCCAGCAGCCGCTCGGCCGTGCTGCCGGCCGTGAATCGCTCCGCCGTGGCCAGCTTGCCCGAACCCAGCACCAGCAGCGCGGCGTGCGTCTGCTCGGCCAGGTCGTGCAGGCCGTGCGCGGCCGAGGACGAGGCGACCATCCGATAATCGACCTCGCAGCCCGCGCCGGCCAGCGCCTCGCGGGCGCCGTCGAGCACCCGCTGGGCGGCGCGGTGCCGGTCGGCCACCCATTCGGCGTCGACCCGGCCCGAGCCGAGCGCGGCCGCCGGCGGGTGGACGACCGCGACGATCAGCGGCGCCTGCAGCACCTCGGCGAACCACCGGCCCAGGCCCAGGGCGTCGGCGGCGCCGGTGCCGCCGTCGACCCCGGTGATCACCGGGCCGGTCATGAGGGGTCACCGTCCTCGGGCTTGCGCGCCCACCCGGGGGTGCCCTCCGGGTCGCGGCGCAGGCGGGAGTTGCGGTAACCGTACAGCCAGTAGATGACGATGCCGATCGCCAGCCAGACGACGAACCGGATCCAGGTGTCGAGCGGCAGGTCGGTCATCAGATAGACGGCGAACGCCACGCCGATGATCGGCAGCAGCGGCGACCACGGGACCCGGTAGGGCCGCGGCATGTCCGGCCGGGTGCGGCGCAGGATGATCACACCGATGTTGACCAGCACGAACGCGAACAGGGTGCCGATGTTGACGAGCTTGACGATCTCGCTCAGCGGCACCAGCGCGGCCAGGATCGCGATCAGCACGCCGAGGATGATGGTGAGCCGGGCCGGGGTGCCGTAGCGCTGGTTGACCTTGGCCAGGCGCTGCGGGAGCAGGCCGTCGCGGCACATGGCGAAGAAGATGCGGGTCTGGCCGTACATGATGACCAGCACCACGCTGGTGATCGCGACGACCGCGCCGAGCGCGAGGATCGCCGCCGCCCAGCTGATTCCGGCGCCCTGGTCGAGGGCGGCGGCCAGCGGGGCGTCGCTCGCCTCGAGCTGTTCCGGCGAGGCGATGCCGATCGCGCCGACCGCGGTCAGCACGTAGAAGAAGGTGCAGATGATCAGCGAGCCGATGATCGCCACCGGCAGGTCCCGTTCCGGTTTGCGGGCCTCCTCGCTGCCGGTCGAGACGGCGTCGAAGCCGATGTAGGCGAAGAAGATCACCGCCGTCGCCGCGGTCACCCCGTCCACGCCCTCGGGGGCGAACGGCTGGAAGTTGCCGGTGCCGAAGTTGGCGAACGCGACGGACGATGAAGAAGATCAGCACGGCCCAGCTTGATGACGACCATGACGAAGTTGACCCGGGCGCTCTCGGTCACGCCCCGGATCAGCCAGGAACGTGATGGCCAGGACCACGAAGACGGCGGGCAGGTTGAAGACCGCCGCCGTCTTCGGGGGACTTGGCGATGGCGTCCGGCAGGGCCACCCCGAACGCCGCGTCGAGGAAGGCGTTCAGGTTGCCGCCCCAGCCGACGGCGATCGCCCGCGACCGAGACCCCGTACTCCAGGATCAGGTCCCAGCCGATGATCCAGGCGACCACCTCGCCCAGGGTGGCGTACGTGTAGGTGTAGGCACTGCCGGAGACCGGGATGGACGAGGCCAGCTCCGCGTAGGACAGCGCCGAGAAGGCACAGGCGACGCGCGGCCAGGACGAAGGACAGGATTGACCGCGGGCCCGGCGATGCCGGCTCCCTCGCCGATCACCACGAAGATGCCGGTGCCGATGATCGCGCCGACACCCATCGCGGTCAGCTGACTCGCGCCGACCGATTTCTTGAGACCGTGGCCTTCTTCCGCCGTCTCGGTGATCAGGGACCGGACGTCGCGGATCGCGAAGATGCCCGGCCGCCCCGAAGTGGTGGCCATGTGACCCCTCCCATCATCGGCTTGCGCCTATGTGACTCTGTGCACGTCCGTGGTCACTGCGCAACCGCTGAGCCCCATACGATCAACCGCCGTGCAAGATCGGGCACGTCCGACATGTGCCGGCGGGCAGCCCGCACCGGCTGTCCGCTGTGGTGCCCGAAACACCAGGCAACCTGCGAAGGGACGAATGGGCGGGGGTACGGTGGCGACGGAGCCGCAGGGGTACGGAGGAGGTTCGGTCATGGGCGAGGCCGTGATGACGACCCGGCGCCAGGCGGACGGGCGCGATCGTCATCGACGTGCGGGGCAGCCTCGACGCCGCCACCGTCGGCGCCCTGCGGGAGGCTCTGCTCGGCACCGTGCACCGCGAGCGGCCGATGTCCCTGATCGTCGACCTGACCTACGTCACGTTCATGGATTCGCAGGGCATCGGCACCCTGGTCTCGGGCTACAACGCGGCCCGCGAGGTCGGCACCAGCTTCGTGCTGCGCAACCCGAGCGAGTTCGTGCACCGGCAGCTGCGGGTGACCGGCCTGGCCGAGATGTTCGGGCTGCCGCCTTCGTCGTCGCCGAGCCAGACCTATACCCCCTGATGGGAAGTCGCGCGCTCGCCGCCTCCGGCGGTTAATGTGCGTTCATGGAACGGGCGGCCGGGGCGGGCATCGATGCCTCGCCGCGCCGTGAACCCGACTGGCGGAGCCTGCCCGACGCCGCCGGCACCTGGTCGTCGCTCGATCTGCCGGTCAAGGCGCTGCGCACCGAGCTGACCGCGCGCATCTGGTCGCCGGCCCAGGCCACCGACCGGGTGCTGGTCGCGCACGACGGTCCCGACTACGACAAGCACGCCGGCCTGGGCCGGTACGTCGCCTCGTCGATCACCGCCGGGCGCATCGAGCCCTGCCACGTCGTGCTGCTGCCGGCCGGCCGCCGCTTCGAGTGGTACGCGGCCACCCCGGCGTACGCCCGCGGCCTGGCTCTGGAGATCCTGCCGCGGCTCACCGAGCGCCTCTCGGCCGGCCGGCCCGTGGTGGCCGCCGGCGCGAGCCTCGGCGCCCTCGCCCTGCTGCACTGCCAGCGCCGCCACCCCGGCCCGTTCGCCGGCCTGTTCCTGCAGTCCGGGAGCTACTTCCAGCCCCGCTTCGACCGGCAGGAGTCGGGGTTCGCGCGCTACCTGCCGATCGTCCGCTGGACGGGGCGTGTGCTGCGGGCCGAGCGCGGCCCCGCCGTGCCGATCACGATGACCTGCGGCAAGATCGAGGAGAACCTCGCCAACAACCGGAGCATGGCCGACGCCCTCCGCGGGCAGGGATACCCGGTCAGCTTCGCCCAGATCGAGGGCGGTCACGACTGGCCGGCCTGGCGGGACGCCCTCGATCCGCATCTGACATCCCTGCTCCGGCGGGTGTGGCCCTAGTTCGTCAGAAAGTCGTTGGGGAGGCAGTCGTGGCAGACGTCGAGCACACCATCGGACTCTTGCTGGGCACGGAGGACGACTGGCCGCGGGCCTACGAGGCGCTGCTGCGGCGGGTCGGCGTGATCAAGGGGCCGGACGGCAAGAGCCACCGGACCAGCTCGGTGCGGGTCACCATCGAGCCGTTCAACCTGCGCGACAAACCCCGCCACGACCTGGTCATCGACCGGCTGGCGTACTGGTATTACCACCCGCGCGAGTGGCTCAAGAAGATCGCGCTGATGGACGACGTGTACCTGCTGAACAGCCCGTTCACGTTCCAGTCGATGGAGAAGCACGCGGCCTACTGCGCGATGATCCGGCTCGGGCTCAAGGTGCCGGAGACGGTGCTGGTGCCGTACAAAAACCCCTTGGACAACAGCCGGTACGCGTACACGTCGGCCCGCTACAACCAGGAGTTCGACCTCGACGCGACGGCCGCGCAGGTCGGCTATCCGATGTATATGAAGCCGTACGACGGCGGGGCCTGGGTCGGCGTCTCCAAGATCCGTGACCCGGAGGAGCTGCATGCCGCGTACGACGCCTCGGGCGAGCGGCTCATGCACCTGCAGGCGTCGGTCGAGGGCTACGACGTGTTCGCCCGCTCGCTGACCATCGGCCCCGAGACGATGGTCATGAAGTTCCGCCCCGACCAGCCCATGCACAACCGCTACGAGGTCGACCACGGGTTCCTCGGCGCCTCCCAGGGCGACGAGGTGATCACCATCTCGCGGCTGGTCAACGCGTTCTTCCGGTGGGAGTTCAACTCGTGCGAGTCGCTGGTGCGCGGGGACGACGTGCACCCGATCGACTACGCCAACGCCTGCCCCGACGTGGCGATCACCTCGCTGCACTACTACTTCCCGTGGGCGATGGCCGCGCTGCTCCGCTGGACGGTGTTCTGCGTGGTCACGGGGCGCAAGCCGCGCCTCGACACGGACACGTCGGCGTATTTCGCGATCGCCGACGACCCGTCCCTCTCGTACGCGGACAAGCTGGCGGCGTACCGCAAGCTCGCCGACGACTACTTCGAGGCCGACAAGTACGCCGACTTCTGCGCGCGCTATCTCGGGAACGTCGACGAGATCGTGTACGACTGGGTCAGCTCGGACGAATACCGTTCGCTGCTGCGCGAGACCGTGCGGGCCACCTACCCGGTGCACGAGCACGAGAAGTTCCTGGCGCACTTCGGCGGCCTCACCGACGCGTGGATCAGGGACAACGCCCGCTGAATCTTGTCAGACCCCCGGCCTAGAGTCGTCAGGGTGCAGATCCGGATCGAGGGACGCGACCTGCCCGCCGCTCGGGGCGGGGCGCGGGCTGATGCGCTGCGGCTGGGCAACGTCCACGTCGGGGTGCAGCGCGGGCGTGAGGCGGTCGAGCTGGTGCCCGCGTGGGCGCCGTCGGCCGCCTGGCAGTTCGCGATCACCCAGCGCGAGATCGACGGGCTGCTCGACGTGGGCGGCCCGTGGGTGCACGGCCGGCCGGGCGCGCGGTTCCTCTACCTGACCTGGGGCAATGTCTCCGGCGACGAGTTCCACATGTTCCGCCGGGCCAAGCTGTTGTTCGGCGACGTGCCGACCGCGATGCTGCGCTCGGCCTACGAGGGCGCCGGGGTGCTCACCGCCTCGCTCGCGCTGACCGACCCGGCCGGCGATCCGCTGTGCGCCCGGGTCCGGCCGCCCGTGGTCGTCTGGTCGCTGCCATGACGTCGCTGGTCATGGCCTCGGTGCGGGTCCTGCACGGCTTCGTGGGGCGCGACGGCTCGATCAACCTGTGGGCCGAGGCCGATCCGCTGCCCGCGGCCGGCCGCGGCGAGCACCCGTTCGCCCTGCCCCCGTCGCGGCTCCCCGCGGGTGACACCCGGCCCCCGGCCACCCTCGTGCTGCCCTCGACCAGTGCCGGGCCGCTGCCGTCGCCCCAGCTCGGGCTGCCTCCGCGCCGCGGCACGCCCCGCCTGCGGGCCTGGCTGGTCCCGGTCGTCACCGTGCCGTTCCTCGACGACGAGGTGGCCGGCGAGTTCGACGGGCGGCTCGGCCGGTCCGTCGAGTGGCTCCTCGAGGTCTGCGAGTTCGCCGCCGACCTGGTGCGCCGGGGCCGGGTGCTGCCCGCCGTCCACCCGCACGGGCCGACCGCGCGGTGGCGGCCGGTGCTCACCGGCTACGACGCGATCCACCACGACGAGTTGCTCCGCCGCCTGCCCGCGGCCGCCCGGTCCGAGCGGGCCCGCCCCGGCGAGGTGGCCGGCCTGCCCGCCGAGGACGCTCTGGCCGCGGCGCTCGACCGGCTCGTCGACGGCCTGGTCCGCACCCGGCTGGCCGAGTCCGGCGTGCACCTCGGCGACGGCTGGCTGGCCGCGCTGACCGGCGAGCCCGCCTTCGCGGCGGCCCCGGGCCTGGTCGACGAGCTGGCCGACCGGCTCGACCACTGGCATCGGAGCGCGACGACCGGCGCTGCCGTCCGGCTCTGCTTCCGGCTCAGCCACCTGGCCGACGCGGAACCCGACGAGCCCGACGCGGTCGTCCCCGACCCGGCGGCGATCGCCCCCCGCGACGCCTGGCTGCTCGAGTTCCTGCTCCAGGCGGTCGACGAGCCCAGCGCCCTGGTCACCGCGGACGATGTCTGGCGCGACGCCTACGCCCCGCTCCGCCGCTGGACGAGGCACCCGCAGGAACGCCTGCTGGGCGGTCTCGGCCGGGCCGCCCGGCTCTATCCCGACCTCGACGCCGCGCTGCGCGTGCCCCGGCCGGTCGACATGGTGCTCGACACCGAGGAGGCCCACCGCTTCCTCACCCACGCCGCCACCTTGGAGGAGGCGGGCTACGGCGTGCTGCTGCCGGCCTGGTGGCGCGACCGGCCCGGCCTCGGGCTCGGGCTGAACGTGCGGCCCCGCGACCCGATCGCACCGGTGCTGCGTGATGAGGCGGCCGACCTGGCCCACCTCGTCGATTACGACTGGAGCCTGGCCCTGGGCGGGCGCCTGCTCTCCACCGACGAGCTGGCCGACCTGGCCCGGGCCAAGGTTCCGCTGGTGCGGCTGCGCGGGCGCTGGGTCTATCTGGACGCGGCCCGGCTCGACGCGGCACTGCGCTTCCTGGCCCGGGGCGGCGGCACGATGACCGCGGGTCACGCGCTCCGCATGATCAAACTGCTGCCGCCGGAGGAGTTGCCGCTGCCGGTCACCGCGACCAGCGGCGAGGGGTGGATGGCGGCCCTGCTCGCGGGCGAGCTCGAGGGGCAGCTCGAGCTGCTCGATCCGCCCGCCGAGTTGCGGGGCGAGCTCCGGCCGTACCAGCGACGGGGTTTCTCCTGGCTGGCTTTCCTCGACGGCCTCGATCTGGGCGCGTGCCTGGCCGACGACATGGGGCTCGGCAAGACGGTGCAGCTGCTCGCCCTGTTGCTGCACCGGCGTTCCGGCCCGGCCCTGCTGCTGTGCCCGCTCTCGGTGCTCGGCAACTGGCAGCGCGAGGCGGCCCGGTTCGCGCCGGCCCTGCGGGTGCTCGTGCTGCACGGCGCCGACCGGCCCGCGGTGGCCACGCTGCAGGACGCCGACGTGGTGCTGACCACCTACGCGACCGCGGTGCGCGACGCCGACCAGCTCGAGGCCGTCCAGTGGGACAGGGTCGTGCTCGACGAGGCCCAGCACGTCAAGAACAGCGCCGGCACGGCCGCCCGCACGATCCGCCGCTTCCCGTCCCGCATGCGGATCGCCCTCACCGGCACCCCGGTGGAAAATCGGCTGGCCGAGCTCTGGTCGATCCTCGACTACCTCAACCCCGATGTGCTCGCCTCGGCCCACACGTTCCGGGCCCGCTTCGCCGTGCCGATCGAGCGCTACGCCGACGAGGACGCGGCCGCCCGGCTGCGCCAGGCCACCCGGCCCTTCCTGCTGCGCCGGGTCAAATCCGACCCGGCCGTCATCACCGATCTGCCCGACAAGCGGCACGTGCGCCACCTGTGCGGGCTCACCGGCGAACAGAGCACGCTCTACCGCGCGGTCCTCGACGAGATGACCACCCGGCTCGACGAGAGCACCGAGCGGTGGAACAAGGGGATCGTGCTGGCCGCGATGACCAAGCTCAAACAGGCCTGCGTCCACCCGGCGCTGCTGCTCGGCGACGGCTCGCCGCTGCGCGGCCGCTCCGGCAAGCTGGAACGGCTCGAGGAGATCGTCGACGGGGCGCTGGCCCAGGGCGAGAGCCTGCTGTGCTTCACCCAGTTCGCGCGGTTCGGGGCCATGCTCACCCCGCATCTGGCGGCCCGGTTCGGCGTGCCGGTGCGTTATCTGCACGGCGGCACCCCGCGCGCGGCCCGCGACGAGATGGTCGCCTCGTTCCAGGCCGACGAGCGGCCGAGCGTGTTCGTGCTCTCGCTCAAGGCGGGCGGCACCGGGCTCAACCTCACCGCGGCCAACCACGTGGTGCACGTCGACCGCTGGTGGAACCCGGCGACCGAGGACCAGGCCACCGACCGCGCCTACCGCATCGGCCAGCAGCGCGACGTGCAGGTGCACACGCTGGTCTGCCTGGGCACGCTCGAGGAACGCATCGACCGGCTGCTGGCCGACAAGGGGGTGCTGGCCGCGCGGGTGGTCGGCAACGGCGAGGGCTGGCTGACCGGGCTCTCCACCACCGACCTGGCCGAGCTGCTCACTCTCGCCCCGGAGGCCATCGTTGACTGATCAGCCGGCCTCGATGAGTCTCGAGTTCCTGGGCACCTTCGAGTCGTTGCGGATGGGGCCGACCTTCGCCCGCGGCCGCCGCGACGAGCGGGCCGGGCACGTCCGCAGCCTGACGATCTCGAGCAGTCTGGTGGTGGCGCTGGTCCGCGGCCCGGAGGATCCGCGGGCGTTCCGCTCGCGGATAGCGATGCGGGCCTTCGGGGCCTCCGAGTGGGCCGCCGTCGAGGCGGCGCTGGCGGGGGAGGCCCGGTTCGCGGCCGAGCTGCTCGGCGGGCGGATGCCGGCCGGGATCGGGGCGGTCTTCGCCGCGGCCGGCCTGAGCCTGGTGCCGTTGTCGCTCGACGAGGTGGCGATGGACTGCTCGTGCGAGCGGTGGCCGATGCCCTGCATCCATCTCGCCGCCACCTGTTACGCGCTGGCCCGGCGCTTCGAGGAGGACCCGTTCGGGGCCTTCGCGTGGCGGGGGCGGGGGCGCGACGAGCTGCTGACCCACCTGCGGGAGCTGCGCAGCGAGCTGGCCGTGGCCGCCATGACGGCGCCGCACTCGGCGCCGGTCGTTGAACCGCCGGACGAGAGCCTGGGCGACCCGGCCGACTTCTGGGGCTCGCCTCCGCCAGCGGCGTCGCCGGCCGACGGGCGGCCCGGGGCGGCCAGCCGTCCCGACGCGTTGCTCGACCAGCTCGATCCGCCGCCGCTGGCCCAGGATGGGCGGCCGATCGTGGAGGTGCTGCGCCCAGCCTACCGGGCGCTGCCCGACACGTAATTTCCCCCGTTAGGGGTACGCGCTCCGAAACCTCCTCGTCACATTTCGGGGCATGGTGTCCTTCTTCTCGACACAACGTTTTGTCAAGAGAAGGTGGCTCATGAACCGAATTACCCGAATGCTCACGGTCACCGGTCTCGGCCTCCTGGCCGGCGTTACCATGGGTGCGGGTCCGGCAATGGCTGCTACCGGGACCGACGCCGGGGCGTCCAAGACCGCGGCGGCCACCCAGGCCTCCGAACGTCACCGGATCGTCGGCTTCTACCGCAGCTACCGCAGCTGCGTGATCGCCGGGCGGATCGGCGAGCGTTTCGACCGGTGGGACGACTTCGACTGCGACCGGGCCGGGCGGCGGGGCTTCGCGCTCGAGGTCAGCTGGGACCGCGACTGGAACTGGCACGACCGCGACCGTGGTCACGGCCGTCCGTGGTTCCACGACCGCGACCGCGACCACCGCGACCGCGACCACCGCGACCGCGACCACCGCGACCGCGACCGCGACCACCGCGACCGCGACCGCGACCACCGCGACCGCGACCGCGACCGGGATGGCGACCGTGACCGCGACCGTGACCGCGACCGTGACCGCGACCACCGCGACCGAGACCGCGACCGGGATGGCGACCGGGACCGCGGCGGCGACCGGGACGGTAACCGTGACCGTGGCGGCGACCGCAGCGGGGAAGACAACCGTCAGGGCTGAGACAGCGCCTGAGTGAGTGAGAGCGAGTCACGACCCGTCGTGGCTCGCTCTTGCCGTGCCGGAGCGTTACCAGGCGACCGGTTCGTAGTCCTTCAGGAAGATGCCGTACAGGTCGTGGCCCTGCTCGCCGCGCACGATCGGGTCGTACACCCGGGCGGCGCCGTCGACCAGGTCGAGCGGGGCGTGGAAGCCCTCCTCGTGCATCCGCATCTTGGTCGGGTGCGGGCGCTCGTCGGTGATCCAGCCGGTGTCCACGCTGGTCATCAGGATGCCGTCGGCGAACATGTCGACCGCGCTGGTGCGGGTCAGCATGTTGAGCGCCGCCTTGGCCATGTTGGTGTGCGGATGCCCGGCGCCCTTGTAGCCGCGGGCGAAGATGCCTTCCATGGCCGACACGTTCACCACGTAGCGGCGTGGGAACGGTGACTGGGTCATGGCCGAGCGCAGACGGCTGACCAGCACGAACGGCGCGGTCACGTTGCACAGCTGCACCTCGAGCAGCTCCAGCGGATCGACCTCGTGCACCCGGTCGCTCCAGCTGTTGGTCGGCGCCGTGTCGGGCACCAGGCCTCCGGCGTCGATCGCGACCGAGCGGGCGGTCAGTGCCATCTCGGTGATCTGCTGCGGCGTGAGCACCGGCGCGCCCGTGGTCAGCGCCGCGGCGGGCGAGGCGCCGGCCGTGCCGAAATATTCGAGCTCGGGCATCGGGCCGTCGGGCAGCGGTTCCGACTCGGCCGCGGCGATCGCCGAATAGGAACCCGGGGAGCGGCGGACCGTCTGGGCCGCGTTGTTGATCAGGATGTCGAGGTGGCCGCGGGCCGCCACCGACTCGGCCAGCCCGACCACCTGGGCCGGGTCGCGCAGGTCGAGCCCGACCACCCGCAGCCGGTGCAGCCAGTCGGCGCTGTCGGGCATCGCCGAGAACCGCCGCACCGCGTCGTGCGGGAACCGAGTGGTGATCGTGAGATCGGCCCCGTCCCGCAGCAGCCGCAGCGCGATGTACATCCCGATCTTGGCCCGGCCGCCGGTGAGCAGCGCCCGCCGCCCGGTCAGATCGGTGCGCGCGTCCCGCCGCTCGTGGTTGATCAGGGCGCACTTGGGGCAGAGCTGGTGATAGAACGCGTCGACCTCGGTGTAGCGCTGCTTGCACACGTAACACCCGCGCGCCTGCCGCAACACCCCGGCGGTGGCCGCCTTGATCGTGCTGCGCAGCGGAATGCCCGCCGTCTCGTCGTCGATCCGCCCCGGCGCGCCGGTCGCGGTCGCCTCGGTGACCGCCCGGTCGGCGGCCAGGATCGCGTCGCGGCGCTCCCGCCGGCGGGTGTGCTTCACCGTCTTGAACAAGGCGGCCGTCGCCCGCCGCACCGCCACCGCGTCCGGGTGCTCGGCCGGCAGCCCCTCCACCTCGGCGATCACCGCGAGACACAACTCCAGCCGCGCGGGGTCCACCCCGGTGCTCGTCCCAGCTTCGCCCGTCATGCGCACTAACCGTCCCTCACAAACTGATCCGTCGGTGGAACTTTACTGAGCCCCGACGCCTATCGACCGCCCGATCCCCGCCCGGAGCGTTTCCGGCCGGCTCAGACCGGGACGGGGAGGGCGGCCACGGTGTCGCGGAGCGACTGGACCAGGGCCTCGGTCAGGGGGTTGGGGCGGCGGCGCTGGGGGGGGCGATGCCGATGCAGCGGCACGGACAGGGTGGGGCCAGAGGGATCATGGCCAGGTCGCCCTGGGTGGCGGAGAGGGCGACCTGAGGAATCATGCTGATCCCGACCTCGGCCCGGACCAGGGACTGGGCGAAGACGTAGTCGGTGCCGCGGCAGGCGGTGCGGATCTCGTAGCCGGCCAGGGCCGCGTAGTGGTCGAGCATGTCGACGACGGCCAGGCAGCCGTGCACCCAGCGCTCACCGGCCAGCTCGGCGATGGTGACCGTCTCCCGGCCGGCGAGGTGGTGGGCGGTGGGTACCACGATCCACATGGGGTCGTCGAGCAGGGGCTGCTGCGGCGCACGACCGGGGCGCCGAGCTCGCGTTCCAGGGTGCTGATCTGCTGGGAGGTCATGGTGTGAATCGACGCGCCTGGCTCCTTTTCCGGGTGGCCATCGCCGCGCTCGTGCTGCTGCCCATCGCGGCCGGGCGCGGCACCCTCACCCAGCTGCGCGGCCGGATGGGCCCGGTCGTCGCGCTCTCGTTCGTGCACATCCTCGGCCCGTTTCTTCTGATCACGTACGGCGAGACGCACATCAGCTCGTCGCTGACCGGCCTGCTCATCGCGGTCGAACCGGTCGCGATCGCGCTGCTCATGGCCCGCGCCGAACACCTCACCCCGATCCGCGTGGCCGGCCTGGTGCTCGGCTTCGGCGGGGTGGCCCTGCTCGTCGGCCTGGACCTCTCGGGCGACCGGCTCGGCCTGCTCGGCGCCGGGATGGTGCTGGTGGCGGCGATCAGTTACGCGGTCGCCACCATGCTGGTGCGGCGCCGCCTGTCGGACGTGCCCACCGAGTCGCTGGCCGGCGCGACGACCGGCATCACCGCGCTGGTGCTCGCCCCATTCGCCGCGTTCTCCCTGCCCACCCAGCCCGTACGCACGGAGGCCTGGGCGTCGCTGGCGGTCCTCGGCCTGTTCTGCACCGCCCTCGCGCTGCTCGCCTTCTACCAGCTCATCGGCCTGGTCGGCTCGACCCGGGCCGGCCTGGTCACCGACGTCAACCCGGTGGTGGCCGTCCTGCTCGGCGTGGCCCTGCTCGACGAGCACCTGGGCGTCAGCACGATCGCCGGCTTCGCCCTGGTCGCCGCCGGGTGCTGGCTCTCCACCCGCCCTGTCCCGGCCGCCGCCCCCGTGCCCGAGCCCGCCCCGGCCGCCCATGTCTGACACGCAGGCCTGACAGGCCGGCCGATCGGCCCCGCCAAATGACCAAGGATGATGGCATTTGAGGGCCGCTTCGGCGGGTATGAGACAGACGCGGCCGAGCGACCCAGCGCCAGCGGGCCGCTCGGCCGCGTCCCTTCCGAGTGGTCTTTTCCGCCCACGCAAC
>CBDCJN010000012.1:0-78239 GCA_965217855.1 Actinoplanes sp.
CCTGGCCGCGCAGGTTGAAGAGCCCGCCGATGGCCTGGGGCGCGAGCGGCACGGGGGTGTACTCGCTGTACGAGAGCACCTCCTGCACCGTGTGCACCTCGACCCCGAAGAGCTGCCCGGCCACCTCGAACGTGGCGAACTGTCGGCTCGCCATCTCAGGCCTCCACCAGCAACTCGTCGTTTTCCAGGTCGGTGTAGAAGTTCGGGTCGGCCGCGAGGATCGCCCGGCGCACGTCCAGCAGCTCGGTCACCCGTTGCTGGATGACCGCGGTGCCGACCAGGCCGTCCTCCTCGGCGTCCCGGCGGGCCGTGGTCGAGTTCTCCGCGATGTCGACGATCCGGTCGACCACCAGGGCCACGCTGCGCTCGCCCTCGCTGTAGACGACCACCGACACGGTGTCGCCCTCCGGTTCCTCCCCGTACGCGCCGAGCAGGTGCGACAACCGCACCAGGGGCAGGATCTGCCCGCGGTACTGCACCACCTCGCGCGAGCCGGCGTGCTCGATCCGTTCGCGCGGGAACTCCTCGAGCCGGGTGACGGTGTCGAGCGGGATCGCGACCCGTCGTTCGCCGACCGCGGTGACCAGCAGCCGTTCACCGCTGCCGGTGCCCTTCGAGGCCCGCGACGAGGCCGCCATGTTGCCGCGCTCGGAATCGGCGGCCAGGTGGCTGCGGCGGGCGAGCGACGAGACGTCGAGGATCAGGCCCACCTTGCCGTCGCCCAGGATGGTCGCCCCGGCGTACAGCCCGATGTCCTTGAACCTGCTGTTGAGGGCCTTGACGACGACCTCTTCGGTGTTGAGCACCCGGTCGACGACCAGGCCGAAGCGGCGCCCGTCGGCCTGCAGCACCATGATGTAGACGCCCTGGTCACCGCCGACCTCGAGGCCGAGCGCGCGGTCCAGGCGGACCAGCGGGAGCAGTTTGCCGCGCAGGCGGTAGACGGGCGCCCCCGAGGCGTACTCGATCTTGGTGGATTGCCCGTCGATGAAGACCAGTTCGAGCACTGCGACCTGCGGGACCACGTACCGCTGATCGCCGCAGTCGACGGTGAGCGCCTGGATGATCGCCAGCGTCAGCGGGATGGTGAGCCGCCAGACCGTGCCCTCGCCGGGCGTGGAGTCGACGCTGACCGCGCCGCCGATGCTCTCGATGTTGGTCTTGACCACGTCCATCCCGACACCGCGGCCGGACACGTTGGTGACCTTGGCCGCGGTGGAGAAGCCGGGCTGGAAGACCATGGCCATGATGTCCCGGCGGTCCATGTTGGCGACCTGATCGGGGCGCAGCAGGCCGTTCTCGACCGCCTTCTGGGCGATCCGGTCGACGTTCAGGCCGGCGCCGTCGTCGGCCACCTCGACCGCGACGTGCCCGCCCTCGTGGTAGGCCCGCAGCGTCAGCGTGCCCTCGGGGCCCTTGCCCGACGCGATCCGCCGGTCCGGTTCCTCGATGCCGTGGTCGACCGCGTTGCGCACCAGGTGGGTCAGCGGGTCCTTGACCGCCTCGAGCAGACTGCGGTCGAGCTCGGTCTCCTTGCCCTGCATCACGAGCTGGACCTGCTTGCCGAGGCCGTTGCTCAGGTCGCGGACGACTCGGGGCAGCTTGGACCAGATGTGCTCGATGGGCTGCATCCGGGTCTTCATGATGCCCTCTTGCAGCTCACTGGTGATCATGCCGAGCCGCTGCGCGCTGCGGACCAGGGTGGCGTCACCGGTCTCCATCACGCCGCGGACCAGCTGGTTACGGGCGAGCACGAGCTCGCCGACCATGTTCAGCAGCGTGTCGAGCAGGTCGACGTCGACCCGGATGGCGCTGTCGGCGATGCTCCGCTTGGGTGTCTGTGACTGCAGGGCCTCGTTGACGGCGGCCGGCTGGGCCTTGCCCTCGTCGAGCAGGATCGTGCCGAGCTTGCGCTCGTCGCCCTCGATCTGCTGGGCCAGGGCCGAGCCGACGTCCTGGGCCTGCGCGGCGCCGGTCTCGACGAGGATCTCGCCGATCGGCTTGCGCTGGTTCTCGACCGGCTCGGGGGCCGGGCGGGCGGGCGTCTCGTCCAGCGGCTGCGGCTTCTCAGCCTCGGTCGCCTCGGCCACCGGCGCCTCGGCCGGCGGAGCCGCCTCGCCGGCCTTCATCTGAGCGTTGACCTGCTCGATGATGGTGTCGATGTCGACGTCACCCTCGGCCTGCGTCTCCTCGATCGCGGCGAGGATCGAGCGCACCCCGTCGATCGTGGCCAGCAGCGTGGTGATCGTCGTCGGGGTGACCGGCAGGACGCCGTCCCGCAGCTTCGAGAGCAGCGACTCGCCCGCGTGGGCCAGCTTCTCGAGCCGGCCGAAGGCCAGGAAGCCGCTGGTGCCCTTGATGGTGTGGATCGCCCGGAAGATACGGGAGATCAGATCGCGCGAGTTCGGGTCCTGCTCGAGCTGCACCAGGTCGCGGTCGATCTGGTCCAGGTTCTCGTGGCTTTCCATGAGGAATTCGCCAACGATCTCACCAAGGTCTTCCACGCTCTTACCTCCTGCTCGGCGTCCCAAGGCCCTCATCGACCGGTGGCTGAGTCACCTGAGGACACCCGGACCACAACCGAAAGAGAAATTCAGGCCTCTCCGCCGGGGCGGCGGTAGCGGTAACCGAATCCGCGTACGGACTCGATGGGTGAGTCGTCGGGGTCGGACCAGCCGAGCTTGCGGCGCAGGCGCAGGACGGCGAACTTGACCCGCTCCTGCCCGATGCCGGTCGGGTCGTCCCAGGCCTGGGTCAGCAACTGGTTCGGGCTGAGCACCGCGCCGGCGTGCCGCACCAGGGCATTGAGCAGCCGGAACTCGGTGGGCGTGAGGCGCTTCTCGTCGCCCTTGACGTAGACCCGTCGCTTGGTCGGGTCGAGGTGCACCAGCCCGTCGTCGTAGACCTGGCTGGCCCAGCTGTTCTGCCCGCTGGACGAGCGGCGCAACAGCGCCTCGACCCGGGCCAGCAGCTCGTTGTTGGCGAACGGCTTGGTCAGGTAGTCGTCGGCGCCGCCACGCAGGCCGCGCACCTTCTCGGCCTCCTGGCCGTGCGCGGTCAGCACCAGCACCGGCACGTCGGAGACGTCGCGCAGACGCTCCAGCACCTGCCAACCGTCCATCTCGGGCAGGCCGACGTCGAGCACCACCAGATCGGGATGCTCGGCGTACGCCTCCTTGAGGCCGGTGCGACCGTCGCCGGCGTGCGCCACCTCGTAGCCCGCACGGCTGAACAACAGTCGCAGGGCAAGTGCGATGTCCGGATCGTCCTCGACGACGAGTAGGCGACTCATCCTGCGCTCACCCTGCCCCACCAATCGCTCGTGCCGATGTCCGGACACGACCGTCCGTCCGGTGCGCGGAGTGCGCCCGGTGGAAGGTCGGTGTCGTGTGCTCGGCGCCGCTTGCTGTCTGCATCAGCGGCGGAATCAACCGCACAAAACCACGATAGCGTGATGTCACGGTCTATTTACGGACAGTTACAGTTTAGCGGGCTATTTGCCCGCCGGGGCGCGGTCCGGGCGGATCACCGAGCGCCCTCGCGCGCCGGATCGCGGCCATCCCCTCAGCCTGACATTCCTCCCGTACCGGAAATTCGGTTTTCGCCAAAGATGGGACGTACGGCCGTCAAACGGATCCGATATCCCTGGTGGGCGACTCGGCCCGCCCCGTAAGAGGAGGCATCCGTGCTCCACCAGGTGGTGCGACGTCTCGTCCTGCTCACGGCTACTCCGGCGCTGCTGTTCGCCGCGACCGAGCCCGCGCAGGCCGGAGTGCCCGTCCCCCCGGCTCCCCCGACTGCCTCGATCTCCCCGGCCGCCGCGGCCTCCCGCGTCACCACCGTCCCGCCGGTGCCGCCGGCCGCGGAATCGGCGATCGCCCCGAAGGCACTGATGTCCCAGGTCGTCACGATGACCAACCAGCAGCGCGCGGCCAACGGCTGCACGCGGCTGCTCACGGTCGACCACGACCTGACGCTCAGCGGGCTGGCGTCGGTGCGGCAGAGCGTCTACATGGCCCGGACCGGACTGTTCAGCCACGTCTGGCGGGACGGCACCACCTTCGTCCGCCGGTCCCACCTGGCCGGCTACGAGCAGCCCTCGGGCGAGAACATCGCCTGGGGCTACACCACCGCGAACGAGGTGATCAAGGCGTGGATGGCCAGCCCGCGGCACCGCGCGAACATGCTCAACTGCGGCGCCAAGTCGATCGGCACGGGAGTCGTCTACGCCGCGAACGGGGTGCCCTATTACACCCAGGTGTTCGGCTGGGACTAAAGCTCACAGTTGATCAGCACGGGTTCCGGGCGCAGCTCCACGCCGAATTTCTCACGCACCCCGTCGCGCACCGTGCGGGCCAGGTCGAGCAGGGCCTCGGTCGTGCCCGAGCCCCGGTTGGTCAGCGCCAGCGTGTGCTTGCCCGAGATGGCCACCCCGTCGCCGGCGAAGCCCTTGCCGAAGCCGGCGTGCTCGATCAGCCAGGCCGCCGGCAGCTTCACCGTGCCGTCGTCGCCGGGCCAGTGCGGCGCCTCCAGGGCCAGCGCGGCCCACTCGGCCGCGCTCACCACCGGGTTGGTGAAGAAGGAGCCGACCGACCAGGTGTCGCGGTCGTCCGGGTCGAGCACCATGCCCTTCTGCTCACGCAGCTTGCGCACGGTGTCGCGGGCCTGCTGCAGTGGCACCCGATCGCCCGCCTCGGCGCCCAGGTGGCGGGCCAGCTCGGCGTAGCGGATCGGCGCCGACTCAGGCGAGCGGGCCAGCCGGAAGTCGACCTCCAGCACGACGTAGCGGTCGTTGTGCTTGAAGACGCTCGCGCGGTAGGCGAACCCGCACTCGGCCGGTGACATCGCCACGATCGTGTCGCGCTCGCGGTCGTAGGCGTGCACCGCCACGATCGTGTGGGCAACCTCCTGCCCGTACGCGCCGACGTTCTGGATCGGGGTGGCGCCGGCCGAGCCCGGGATCCCGCTCAGGCACTCGACCCCGGACAGACCCGCACCCACCGCGTACGCCACGAAGTCGTCCCACGGCTCACCCGCGGCGACCCGCAGCACGGTGCTCTCCCGCTCATCGCGGACGACGCGGATGCCCCGGGTGCGCAGCAGCACGACCGTGCCGTCGAAGCCGCCGTCGCCGATCACCACGTTGCTGCCGCCGGCCAGAAGGAGCAATTTTCCCGTGGCATTACGCACGGTAGCGACCAGTTGGTCGGTTTCGGAGGCGACCGTCAAGATGCCCGGCGGCCCGCCGAGGCGTAGCGTCGTGTACGCCGACAGGTCGGTTTGCGGGACGGCGGTAACCTCATGCACGGCAACCACCCTAGGCTTAACAGCTCGGGCATCTCATCGGCGGTCCGGTGGAGCGGAGAGAATCGCGATGAACAGGCTGCACGCCACCAAAGACTTCTGGCTCGCGGCTTTGCGCGCCGACAGCCCCGCACTGCAGGACGCGGTCGCCCAGGCCGGGCCTGAGGCGGCGGTTCCGTCGTGCCCCGGCTGGACGGTGGCCGACCTGGTCGAGCACCTGACGTCGGAGCTGCACTGGGTCCGCGAGATCGCGGCCCGCGGCGTCACCGATCGACCGGCCCCGCCCGAGGCCGGGCCGCGGCCCGAGTGGGAGGCCGCGCTCGACGGTCTGCACCGCGAGCTCACCGGCACAATCGAGACGCTCGAGGCGCTGGACGCCGACTTCCCCGCCTGGAACTGGGCGCCGCAGGCCAAGAAGGCGTCGTTCTGGCAGCGCCGCATGGCCCACGAGATCTCGGTGCACCGCTGGGACGCCGAGTCCGCGGCCGAGCGGCCGACCCCGATCGAGACCAAACTGGCCGCCGACGGGGTGAGCGAGGTGCTCGACACCTGGCTGCCGGCCGGGCGCCGCCAGGGCCCGACCGATCTGCAGGGTGTCGTCCAGTTGGTGGCCAACGACGTGGGCTACGAGTGGTTCGTGCGGCTGCGCGGCCCCGGGGTGGCGCTGCTCGACACCGGCACGATCCTCGACTCGGACGATCACCACACCCGGGCCCAGGCGACCGGCCCGGCAAGCGATCTTCTGCTCATGCTGATGGGCCGGGTTCGCACAGATCGCCTGGTGGTGACCGGTGACCCGCGCCTGATTACCGCCCTGCGGACGGGCTGACGCGCTTACATTCGACTTACGGCTCTATCGCGGGGCGATTCCGGCCCTATGATTAACCGGTTAAGTTGTGATGTCGAGCAGTTCGTATCAAGAGGTGGGGAACGCATGACGGCAACCGTCACGTCCACGTCGGCGCAGCCGGCCCTCGCCGCGATCTCCTTCCCCGACGGCTTCATCTGGGGCGCCGCCACGGCGTCGTACCAGATCGAAGGCGCGGCGCGGGAGGACGGTCGCGGCCCGTCGATCTGGGACACCTTCAGCCGTACGCCGGGACGCGTCTACGCCGGGCACACCGGCGACATCGCGTGCGACCACTACCACCGCTACGTCGACGACGTGGCGCTGATGGCCGGTCTGGGTCTCGCGTCGTACCGGTTCTCGGTCGCCTGGCCACGGATCCAGCCCGATGGCACGGGCCCGGTCAACCTCAAGGGCCTGGACTTCTACGACCGGCTGACCGATGAGCTGCTCGGCCAGGGCATCGACCCGGTCGTCACGCTCTATCACTGGGACCTGCCGCAGACCCTCGAGGACCGCGGTGGCTGGGCCAACCGGGAGACCGCCGAGGCCTTCGCCGAGTATGCCCAGATCGTCCACGCCCGGCTCGGCGACCGGGTCAAGACCTGGACAACGCTGAACGAGCCCTGGTGCTCGGCCTATCTCGGCTATGGCAGCGGCGTGCACGCGCCCGGCAAGCAGGACCCGGAGGCCGTCTTCGCCGCGGTGCACCACCTGCTGCTCGGCCACGGCATGGCGGCCCGGGCGCTGCGCTCGGCCGGCGCGCAGAACATCAGCATCACCCTCAACCCGTCGGTCGCGCTCCCGGTCGACCCGGGCAACCCGGCCGACCTCGAGGCCGTGCGAATCATCGACGGGCTCTCCAACCGGCTCTTCCTCGACCCGCTGTTCAAGGGCCAGTACCCGGCCGACATGCTCGAGCACATGTCCCGGTTCACCGACCTGTCGTACATCGCCGACGGTGACCTGGCCACGATCAACGCCCCGATCGACGTGCTGGGGATCAACTTCTATCAACCGGCGTACGTCTCGGCCAAGCCCGGCGCCCCGGCCGCGCCCGAGCAGCCGGGCAGCGAGGGCATCGCCTTCCGCGCGCCGGACGGTCCCGTCACCGACATGAACTGGCTGATCGAGCCGTCCGCGCTCACCGGCCTGCTCAAGCGGATCGACACCGACTACCCCGGCACGCCGATGCTGATCACCGAGAACGGCGCCGCGTACCCCGAGGTCCCGTCGGCCGATGGCGAGGTTCACGACGCCCGCCGGGTCGAGTATCTCGACGGTCACCTGCGCGCCTGCCATGATGCCCTGGCGGCCGGCGTCGATCTGCGCGGTTACTTCGTCTGGTCGCTCATGGACAATTTCGAGTGGGCCGAGGGGTACAACAAGCGGTTCGGGATCGTGCACGTCGACTACACCACGCAGCAGCGGGTGCTGAAGGACAGCGCGAAGTGGTACCGGGAGGTGATCCGGCGCAACGGCATCGCCGCGCCGGGTTCTGACGAGGGGTGACCTTTAGTGGTGACGCGGGAGCGGCCGACTCTGGAAGCAGTGGCGCGCCGCGCCGGGGTGTCCCGGGCGACCGTCTCCCGTGTCGTCAACGGCTCGACCTCGGTGGCGGCCACCATCCGGGAGGCGGTCACCCGGGCCGTCGACGAGCTGGGCTACGTGCCCAACCAGGCCGCTCGTAGCCTGGTCACCCAGCGCACCGAGTCGATCGCGTTGATCCTGCCCGAGACGGCCAACCGGGTCTTCTCGGACGACCTGTTCTTCCCGGCCATCATCCGCGGCGTCGGCGTCGAGCTCGAGGCGGCCGACAAGCAGCTGGTGCTGATGATGGCCGGTTCCGCCAAGAGCCACGACCGGGTCGAGCGGTACGCGGTGGCCGGTCACGTGGACGGCGTCATGTTCGCCTCCATGCACGGCGCCGATCCGCTGCCCGGCACGCTGGTGCGCCTGGGCATCCCGGTGATCTGCAGCGGCCGTCCGCTGAGTCATCTGGACGAGCGCGGCGCCACCGTGCCCTACGTGGACGTCGACCACTTCGGCGGGGTCTGCGCCGCCGTCCGCCACCTGGTCACCGGCGGACGCCGCCGGATAGCCACAATCGCCGGCCCGCAGGACATGGTGGCCGGCATCGACCGCCTCGCCGGCTACCGGGCCACCCTCGAGGAGGCCGGCCTGGCCCCGCACGAGGCGATCGGCGACTTCACCCGCGAGTCCGGCATCCAGGCGATGCGCTCGCTGCTGGCCCGCGACCCGCGGCTGGACGCGGTCTTCGTCGCCTCCGACATGATGGCCCACGGCGCGCTGCTCGCCCTCAAGGACGCCGGCCGCCGGGTGCCGTCGGACGTCGCGGTGATCGGTTTCGACGACTTCGAGATCAGCCGGTACAGCGATCCCCCGCTGACCACCGTGCGCCAGCCGATCGCCGACATGGGCCGCACGATGGCCCGCCAGCTACTCGGTCTGATCAACGGCGAGGAGGCCCTGCCCGACGCGGTGGTGCTACCGACCGAGCTGGTGGTCCGCGAGTCCGCCTGAGATCGTCTCGATGTGGATCGGCCGGCCCAGCGACTTGCGGGCCAGCAGGGTCGCCCCGGCGATCGCGGCCGGCATCATCAGGATCGCGCCCAGCGGAATCAGGAAGCAGCAGAAGACAGCCACGCCGAAGCCCACCGCCATCGGCCGGTTCGCGCCCAGCACCGCCCGGCGATGCCGCAGCCGCTGGCCGCGCCGCTGGAACGGCACGCCGGTCAGCTCGAGCGCCAGCAGCCACCCGCCGAAGGCGCCGCCGATCACCGGGATCACCGTCTGGCCCACCACCGGCACGAAGCCGAGCAGGAACAGCGGGATGCCGACCAGGATCGACAGCGCGATCAGCCGCAGCGAGTCGGCCAGGCTGCGGCGCAGCGACGGCCAGAAGCCGATCTCGACCTCGTCGCGCACCCCGCCGAACCTGTCCTCGACCAGCTCCGAGATGCGCTCGTAGAACGGGTCACCGATCAGCAGCGTGACCGCGGTGAAGGTGAGCACGCCGAGCAGCACGGCCACCCCGAGCAGCGCGAGCCCGGCGAAGACCTGGATCAGGTCGCCCCAGAACTCGCTCCACCCGTCGGCGAACCAGGTGACCCCGTCGGCCAGCTGGGGCAGAAAGTCGATCAGGAAGAACAGGGCGGTGGCGTAGACCAGGCCCGAGATCAGCGCGGGCACCAGGCCCAGACCGAGCAGTTTCGGGCTGCGCAGCACGATGCCGAGACCCCGGCCGAGCAGGCCGGCGCCGGTGAGGAATTGCCGGACAACGTTCACGATCCGGCAGCCTAGCGCCGCGGGCCGGTTTTCACCGGCCACGCGGCGCCGACCGGTCAGGAACCCTGGGCCACGCGGATCAGGGTGGTGACGACACCGGCGCCGGCGCCGCCCGGGGCCCACTCGCCGAAGGCACCGACGACGACGTCGGCCTTGCCGTCCTTGGTGAAGTCGGCGGTGGCCAGGGACGAGCCGAATTCGTCGCCGGTCTCGGCCGCGGCCAGGAAGGCGGGCGGCTTGATGATCGGGCCGACGGTGAGCGAGTCGTCGCTGACCCGGGGACCGCCCAGATGTGTGATCACCGAGTGGGCGTTGGAGTGCGCCGTCTCGACCAGATCCTGGTAACCGTCGCCGTTGAGGTCGCCGACCGCGAGCGCGTTTCCGGCGCCGCTGCCGCTGAGCAGGACCTCCCGGATGACCGGCCTGGTCGTCGGGGCCGCACTGGCGCCCCGCTTGAGCACCACGCCGCCGACACCCGTGCAGATCTTGTCCGCCTGCTGAACGCAGATCGTCCGGCCGGGCAGCCCGATGGCGATGTCGGCCCAGCCGTCCTTGTCGAAGTCGGCCACGGCCAGGCCGCCGCCGAACGCGTACCCGTGATCGGGGTCGGCCTGGGTGATGAGGCCGGGGAAGTAGCCGAAACCACCCGTGACGGGGCCACTGGCCGAACCAGGGATGACATAGGTGGCGCCGTTCGTGCCCTCGCCGGGCGACCCGACGATGAGGTCGGGATAGACCGTCCCGGTCTTGGGGCCGAGCACGTTGCCGGCGGCCAGGGCCGCGCCGAACCGGTCGCCCGCGGCGTTCGACGCACCCGCGGCGGCCTGCGCGACGATCCAGCCCAGCACCGGGCCGCCGGCCGAGCCCTTGAGCACCGTGACCTCACCGGCGGCGACGTTGGCGACCGCGCGGCCGGGCGCGCCGACCGCCAGATCGACGTAGCCGTCCACGTTGAAGTCAGCCACCGCGAACGCCGCCCCGAACTCGGATCCGGCCAGGTTGGCCCGGCCGAGGCCGCTCAGCGTAATGCCCCGCCCGGCGCCGAGGCCGCTCGCGGAACCGTTGAAGAGCGCGACCGCGCCGGTCTTGATCGAGCTGACCACTTCGCCCGGCACGCCGACGGCCAGGTCCGCGTACCCGTCCTTGTTGAAGTCGCCGACGGACAGGGCGGCGCCGAACCGGTCGCCCGCCTCGTTGCCGTCGAGGATCCCGGTCTGCTGCAGTTTGCGGCCCGCGGCCGGGCCGGACGCGCTGCCGGCGTAGACGGTGACCGAACCCGCTCCGGAACCGTCGTACGGTGCGCCGACGGCGAGGTCCGGGAAGCCGTCCTTGTTGAAGTCACCGGTGGCCGAGGCCCAGCCGAACTCCGCCTGCGCAGTGACCTGGCCAGTTTCGCCGGGACCGAACGTCCGCTGGTCGTACGGGTTGGAGGTCGCGGCCGGAAGCTGGGCCAGCCCGGCGGCGCTGCGCGCGACGACCGCGCCGGTCGCGGCGGGGGCCGGCTCGCCCAGACAGCCCTTGGGCTGCGCGGTGGCGGCGAGCGCCACGACTTCGTACCGGTCGCCACCGAGATCGCGCAGGATCGGGGCGCCGGCGTCACCGCGGCAGAGCCCGGCCGCGGCGCTGTCGGCCAGGGCGAGGTCGAGGGTGTCCGCCCCGGCCTGCTGCACGGTGAAACTCACCGCGTGGGGCTGACCGGGAATCCACTCGGTCGCCGTCCGGCCGAACCCGACGGCCAGCAGGCTCTCGCCGGCCGTGGCGGGCGAGGTGCTCAACGGGATCGGCGCCACGTCGGCGGGCCGGTAGAGGACGGCGATCGACACGCCGGGGGCGGTGCCGGGCAGCACCTCGGCGATCGGCAGCCGCAGGCCCGAGCGGAACTCGGCGACGATCGGCAAAGTAGTCGAGCCCTGGCCGTCCGGCGAGGGATGGGCGGCGCTGGCGACACAGTCGGTCGAGGTGGCCAGCGCCCGCGGCCGGACCAGCACCGCGGTGCAGGTGCGCGAGTCGTCGCGGCCGGGCGGGCCGAATTCCAGCCGGGCGACGGCGGTGATCGAGGTGGGCGCGACGGGGCCGGCGGCGGCTTGCGCCGCGGCCGAGCCCAGCGTGATGACCAGGAGCGCGCCGGCCGCGATGGCAGCCGTGCGCACCCATGCAGAGTTCCGCACTATTCATTTCCCCCGTGATGGTTCCGATCACCTCGGTCGATCGATGCCGATCGAGGTGCCATCGCATCTTCGGGGACCCCGCGACCGCAGTCGACGGGCTGTGCCAGATCTCACACATGTCGATGCATAGACTTTATGGCTGGTCGTAGGACTCCACGACAGAGCTCTCGGTGGGCCACGGCGGCTCGCTGTCGGTCGGCGTGATCTCCGTCGGCGTGGGCACCGGCGGCAGGGTGAGCGGCGGCAGGGTCTCCGACGGAGACTCGGACGGCGACGGTGGGTTCGGCGCCGTGGTCACCGTGCTGATCGGCGCGGCCGAGGTGGACACCGGGGGCGAGACCGGAGACGACGGCACCGGTTGCGCCGAGGCCGCGGAAGACGGCCGGAAGGGCTGGGCCGGGTAGCGCACCGGGGTCAGCGGATCACTGCGGGCCGGTGCCGGAGCAGCCCCGATCCCCTCCTCTCCCGAGGGCAGGCCGACCACGGTCGGCTGCTTGGCCGGGGCACCGAGGACCCAGCCGACAGTGACGGCGATCGGAAGGCCGAAAGCTACGAGTCCGAAAAAAACTGATTTAGGGGATAGCCGCACGTTCTAGACAACGTGCCGAGAGCGGAAGAAGGTTACGGCTCAACAGGCAGAACGGGCTTGATCAATGCCGGAGCGGGCCGGTACTGTCCCGAGGCTCCCCTCTGTCGGGACGGGGAGGCATCACCCACGGGGGACAGATGAAACTCGCATACCGTCGCGGCCTGCCCGCCCTCTTCACCGTTGCGCTGGCCGCCGGTGTGGTCGGTGTCGGCACTCCCGCGCTCGCCGCGGGTGAGGCGCCGACCGGCACCTTCGCCCTGGACAGCACGGCCATCTGGACAGGTCAGACGGTGACTCTGACGCAGAGCGCCCTGGCCGACGACGACACCGAGCCCGCGCTGGTCAGCCGGGTCATCAACTGGGGCGACGGCACCGCCGCCCAGACCGCCGAGGCCGGCACGACGAGCTGGACCCACACGTACGCCGCCGTCGGCACCCGCACGGTGACCGTCACGCTGAACGACGGCACGGTCGAGGGCCCCGGAACCCTGACGCCGGCCGCCGTCGCGGTGACCACGCCGCCGGGCACGCTGGGCTGGCAGAAGAGCCAGATCTACACCGGCGTCGTGGTCCGCAACGGCGTCGAGGTCGAGTTCAAGAACAGCGCCACCTTCGCGCCCACCGGCCTGCCGACCAACTCCACCGAGACCTGGGTCGACTGGAACGACGACGAGTTCACGCTGCTGAGCGAGGGCGCCTCGTCGACCACGGTGCCGCACTACTTCCTCTCGGGCACGCACACGCCCAAAGTGCAGATGGAGAACGCCAAGGGCAAGGCGACCGCCCGCAACGCCTCGCCGCTCACGGTCTCGATCGACCGGGGCCGGCCGACGTCGGCCCTGACCTACCCGGCCAGCCCCAACAAGGCCAGCTCGTGGAAGGCGATCCGCGGCACCGGGCGCGACACGCAGTCCGGTACGGACATCGCCCAGGTCGTCGCGTTCAAGTACAACTCCACCGGGGTCTTCTACTACGACTTCTACTCGAAGAAGTGGGTCAAGGCCCCCGCCGACCCCAACCAGGACCTGCCGGTGACCGCGGGCGGCCTGTCCAAGATCTCGTCGACCGGCACCTGGTCGGTGCCGATCACCGGGCTGTCGAAGGGCTGGAAGCTCGAAGCCTGGTACTGGGTCTTCGACCAGGTCGGCAACATCAGCGTCGACAAGTACGCCACGGTCAGCATGACCAGCTGATCCACGTACAGCAGCACTGAGGCCCGGCCCGGGAAACCGGCCGGGCCTCAGTCGTTCAGAAACGCCGAGATGCGGTCGCGCAGCTCGCGCCGGTTGTTCCACAGCACGGCCGGACGGTCGTAGACGTGCAGCTCAGCCCCCGGCAGCAGCCCGGCCAGCCGCTCGGCCCAGGCCACCGGATGCACCTCGTCGCCCTGGCAGCCGAGCACCAGCGCCCGTCCGCGGAACGCCCGCAACGCCGAGTCGTCGGCCACCGCGGGCTCGTGCCAGAGCGTGCTCAGCTCGGGAGCGAGGCCGTCACGCTGCAACTGCTCGACCCGCTGACGCAGATAGCCCCAGCCGGTGGCCGTGTTGCGCACCGAGGGCGGCAGCTCGGCCTCGACGGCGGCGGCGATCGACGCCGCCTCGCCCGACTCGACCGCGGCCAGCAACCGCTCGACCCGAGCCTCGGCCGCGGCGGGCCGGATGCCGTTGAGCAAGGCCGGAAGATAAAAGACCACGCGCTCGAAACGGTCGGGCGTGTCGCTGAGCAGACGGCCGAGAGCACCGGCGCCCATGCTGACGCCGAGCGCCCGGGTCGCACCGGCCAGATCGGCCACCCCGCGCAGGTCGGCGGCGAGATCGGCGAAGCTCCACGGCCCGACCGGCGCGTCGGAGCGGCCATGGCCCCGGAAGTGGAAGAACACCCGGCGGCCGGTGACCGCACTGCCCAACGGGCGGGTGCCGCTGATGTCCCCGCCGAGCCCGTGCGCGAAGACCGTCACCGGGTCACCGACGCCGGTGATCAGCTGCTCGAGCCGTACGCCGGAGGGGGTGGCAATGATCTCGGTGGGCGGCGCCGGCAGGGTGGGCCGGCCCGACCGCGGCCCGGTCGAGTCAGGACGCTGCAGGCGAGGCCCGCCATCGGGCGGCGGCGGGCCGAACCGCCTCACCAGAAGCCTTTGCCGTCCGTCAGATCCTTGAGGCCCGGACGGACGTCGAGCAGATAGATCAGGGCCGCGGCGATGCCGATCAGGCCGAAGATGCCGATCGCGGTCTGCAGCAACAGGGTCAGCACGATGCAGATGGCGAGGATCGCCGCCCACGCGCCCTTGGGCAGGGTGCCGATGGCCTGGAAACCGTCGCCCCTCTGGGTCAGGCAATGAATCAGCGCGACCGCCTGAAAGACCAGCGAGAAGATGAAAAGGAGCAGGTTGAGGTATCCAACGACGTCGGCGTAGAAGATCGGCGCGGAGTAGGCCATGAGGCAAAGTCTATGCCGAGGGGCCCGGCACGTGCCGGGCCCCGCTGATCATGTTTATCGCGTCGTCACTTCGCGGCGCGCTTGCGCGGCTTCGGGGTCGCAGCCGGCTCGGCCGCCTGGGCGGCCTCGATGGCCGCCGGCTCCTCGGTGGTCTCGAGGTCGGCGTTGACCACGTCGGCGGCCTCGACGACGCCGGTGCCGACCACGCGCTCGCCCCGGGCGACCAGCGCGGTGTACGCCGCGACGGCACGGTCCTGGGCGATCTGGGCGAACGAGGTGGCCACGCTGGCCGCGTTGCCGCGAAGGGCGACGAAGTCGGTAGTGGACGCCTTGTCCCGCAGCTCGCTCGCCTTGGTGCCGGCCTGGTCGTTGTAGACGCGCAGGGAGGCGGCGGCGCGCTCGCTCAGCTCGTTGACCACGGCCGGCAGCTTGCGGATCTGCTGGAAGGCCAGGTCACCGGCGCCGGCGGCGGCGTAGAGCGGGGCGGGGAAGCGGGTGTTGGTCTGCTCGGTCATTTCTGCTCCTCAGCGATGGGAGTGGGCTCGGAATCGGCCTTTTGGGTCGGCACGGCCTGGTCGGGCCGGGTGCGCACGTTTTCGTTGCGGAAGGTCTCGTAGATCTGGGACAGCGACTGCTTCTGCGCGATCGTCAGCTCGGGATCGGCGGCGATCGCGGCCAGCACGCCCTGCTGACCCTCGCTGTCCAGCAGCCCCGCCCGCAGATACATCGCGGGCGTCGACACCCGCAGTGCGCTGGCGATCTGCTGCAGCACCTCGGCGCTGGGCTTGCGCAGGCCACGCTCGATCTGGCTGAGGTACGGGTTGCTCACGCCCGCCTTGTCGGCGAGCTGGCGCAGCGAGATCTTGGCGGTCTGCCGAAGGTCACGGATGAAAACGCCGATGTCCTCGGGCAGATCCTTCGGTGTGGCCATGCATCCGAAGGTAGCCCGGGGTGCTAGCTGTTGCAAGCAAAACGCTAGCTACAGCTAGCGTGAAACGAGTCACCGTACGGGCCGGACCTCGCCCACCGGCTCCCCGCCGCCCAGCACCAGCTCTCGCATGACCGGCACGTCGACCCCGAGTCGTCGCAGCTCATCGAGCAGAACGGGGGTACGCGCCCGCATCGCCCCGTCATCAGTTTTGATCGTGATGGCGCCCTTCCCGGGCACCGCGACCGCCGCCACACCCTCGGCGCCGCCCTTGGCCAGCAGGCCCGGCACGGCCGTCATCAGCACCGTGTCGTCCGCTCCGGTGCCGGCCACCAGCTCGGGGTGGGCGCGCATCTCGTCGGCCACCCGGCGCTCGTGGGTGCCGGGCGCCGCCTCGACCAACCGTTGGAAACCGCGGGCCAGACCGGTCAGCGACAGGGCCAGCACCGGCGCCCCGCAGCCGTCGACACCGACCGCCGCGATCTTCTCGCCGGCCAGCTCGGCCACCGCCTCGGCGATCGCCACCTGCAGCGGGTGCTCCGGGTCGAGGTACGTCTCCAGGGGCCAGCCGTTCGCCACACAGGTCGCGAGCATCCCGGCATGCTTGCCCGAGCAGTTCATCAGCACTCGCTCGGGGCCGCCGCCGGTGCGCAGCCAGTCGTCGCGGGACTGCTCCGAGATCGGCAGCGACGTGGGGCAAAGCAGCGCGTCGTCGCCCAGCCCGGCCGCGGCCAGGATCTCGCGGACCCGCAGCACGTGGAAGCGCTCGCCGTAGTGGCTGCCGCTGATCAGGGCCAGGTCGGCCCCGTCCCGCGGCACCAGGCCGGCGCGCAGCATGCCGACGGTCTGGAGCGGCTTGTTGGACGAGCGGGGAAAGATCGGACTGGTCACGTCGCCCCGGCTCTCGCCGACCAGAACGGCGACCGAGCCGTGGTGCACGCTCTCGACGAAGCCCGAACGCACCACCTCAGCGATAATCACGATGCCTTCAGTCCGATCTTGGGTGGCGGGTGGGGCGGTTGGAAGGGGGCCGGGACCCCCAGCAGCTCGCGGGTCTCGCCGGCCGTGAGCGGCGGGCGCTGGGCCAGCTGGGCGAAGCCGACCGCCCGGGCCACGAGCTGCATGTTCGACTCGACCGGGCGGCCCTTGGCGTACGTCACCGTGTCTTCCATGCCGACCCGCAGGTGCCCGCCCGTGCTCAGCGACGCGAGCATAACCGGGATCGTGCCGCGGCCGATGCCGGTGGCCGAGAACGTCGTGCCCACGGGCAGGTCACGGATGGCCTGCTCGCACGCGACCAGCGCGGCCGCCGTGGCCGGCATCCCGCCCGGCACGCCCATCACCAGGTCGACGTGCACGTGCTCACCGAAGGGCAGGCCGTACGTCCCGAGCAGGCGCTGCAACGTGGTGAGCTGGCCCAGGTCGAAGATCTCGTACTCGGGCACGATGCCTTTTTCCTGCATGCGGCCGTGCAGGGCGACGATGAACTCCCAGCGGTTCAGGAAGACGCCGTCGCCGAAGTTGACCGTGCCCATCGTGCAGGAGGCCATCTCGGGGCCGGCGTCGAGCACGGCCAGCCGGTCGGACTCCGGATCGGTGACCGCGCCGCCCGAGGAGAGCTGCACGATCAGGCCGGTCGACTCGCGCAGCGCCGACACGGTCGCGCGCAGCCGCCCCTGATCGAGGGTCGGCTCGGCCTCGTCGTCCCGGATATGGACGTGGATGATGGCAGCGCCCAGCGCTTCGCACTCCTTGGCGGTAGCCACGAGTTCGTCGAGCGTCACGGGCAGCGCGGGCACACTGGCCTTGCTGCTTTCGGCGCCGGTCGGAGCAACGGTGATCACGGTCCCGGTCATGGGACTGATCCTGCCTCAGCCTTTGTCGATCGCGACGGCGGACTCCCCCACCCGCAGCTCGGCGTCGTCGGCGACGTTGCGCTTCAGGACAGCCAGGGCGATAAGACCCAGTTCGTGATGGCGGACGGCGGTGCCGACGAACCCGACCTCACGCTCGCCCAGCACCACCGGCGTGCCCTTGACCGGCGGGTGATCGGTGGCGACGCCGTCGAAGTGGAGCAGCGCCAGGCGACGCGGCGGACGGCCGAGATGATGCACCCGGGCCACGGTCTCCTGGCCCCGATAGCAGCCCTTGTCGAGGTGCACGGCCGCGGCCAGGAACTCGGCCTCGGCCGGGATCGTGCGGTGGTCGGTCTCCCAGCCCAGCCGCGGGATGCGGTGCTCGACCCGGATCGCCTCATAGGCCCAGAGGCCGGCCATGGGGAGGGCCAGTTTCTCGATCACTTCGTGCTTGGCGGCCCGCGGAATCAGCAGGTCGATGCCGAGGGGCACCCGGCGGGCCAGGCCGCCCTCGAACTCGCGGACGTCGTACCGACTCGTCGACTCGGCCGGCACGTCGCCCGCGGCGAACTTGGCGCCCGGCACGCTGTGCACGCGGGGAGCGGCGAGCCCACCGATCACGTCGGCCGCACCGGGTCCGACCAGCGACAGCACCGCCATCTCGGCGGTCGCGGCGCGGGGCTCGACACGCGTGAAGAAGCGCATCATCTCGAGGTATTTGAGCAGGCCGGCGCCGGCCCCGGGCTCGGTGTCGAGCCAGGCCGTCGTGCCGTCCTCGGTGACCATCGCGTGCTGCTCGAGATGGCCGTTCGGCGAGAGGACCAGCAGCTCGGTGCCCTGGTTTTTCGCCAGGTCGGACAGGTGCTGGGTGGTCAGGGTGTGCAGCCAGCTCGCCCGCTCGTCGCCCGGCACCGCGATGACCTCGCGGTGGGAGCGGTCGACCAGACCCACGGCGGTGGCCAGAGTGCGTTGTTCGCGCATCGGGTCGCCGTAGTGCGCCGGCACACCGGCATCGGCGGACGAGGGATCGAGGTCCTCGACCATCACCACGGTCATCTCACAGCTCCTTGCAATCCCCGCACACACCGAAGAGCGAGACGTGACCCACATCGACGCGGAAGTCCCGTTCGCTCAACAACCGGTCGGTCACCGGTTGCATCACACTCGGGTCTACCTCACTGATCGACCCACATCCACGGCAGACGAGGTGAACGTGCTGATCCTCACCCGCGGCGTGATAGGTGGGCGAGCCGTGCGACAGGTGGGTGTGGTTGACCATGCCGAGCTCCTCGAGGAGCTCGAGCGTGCGGTAGACGGTGGTGATGTTGACGCCGGCGGCCCGCTCGCGCACGTGGTTGTGCACCTGCTCGGGCGTGGCATGGCCGAGCTCGTGCACTGCCTCGAGGATCAGCTGGCGCTGCGGGGTGAGCCGCAGGCCGCGTTCCCGGAGCATGGCGGCTAGCGAAGTGGCGGACACGTTACGAAGGTTACGCCGCCGAGGCTCGCGAGGGCCTTATCCGCCGACCCGGATCAGCCGCGCCGACATGTGCGGCCGCAGCTCGCTGCCGTCGATGGCGATCTCGTACGCGTAGAGCAGAGCCGCGTCGACGATGCCGAAGAGCCGCTGCGCGCCGGTCACGTGCAACCCGGCCGGCGTGTAGGCCACCGCGTCGGCCTCGATCTCGAGCCGCGTCGGCCCGACGGTCTTGCCGACGTAGATCGCGGCGACGCCCTCCGGAGTGACCAGGACGGCTTCCATCTCGTCGGTGGCGCGCCTGTCGTTGAGCACCGGCCGCCAGAAGCCCGACTCGACGTTCCACTCACCGGCCGGTTTCGAATCCTCGTCGAGCAGCCACGAGCGCGACTCGAAGCGCAGGAACGGCCGGCCGTCGTGGCTGATCCGCACCTCCTGCGCGAAGTTGTAGTCGTCGACCGGGAAGCCACCCTGGCCGCGGCCGCGCCACAGCCCGACGAACGGCAGCAGCCCGAGCAGGGCCGGGTGCAGATCGGGGCCGGACCGCAGGTCGTGCGTGTCCTCGTAGGGGTAGGCGTCGACCGGCGGCGCGTTGAGCCAGGGCGGCGGGCCCAGTGGGTTTTCCTGCTCGTCGCTCACCAACGCCCCCTCGACACGCGCAAGGCCAGATAGCCGAAACCGCCCGCCAGCGCGCCGAGACCGGCCACCAGCAGACTCACGAACCCGATTTCCGTAACCATGACCGACCCATCTTATGCTGGCCGCCGGAGCCCTATGCTGGCCGCCATGGCACGTTTGCTGGTCGTCAAGACCACCGCGGGGGCGAACGCCCCGGAGCGTTGTTCCCAGGCCTTCACGGTCGCCAGTACGGCGATAGCGTCCGGCGTGGACGTCTCGTTCTGGCTGACCGGGGAATCGACATGGTTCGCCCTGCCCGGCCGCGCCGCCGAGTTCGAGCTGCCGCACGCCGCGCCCCTGCCCGACCTGCTCGACCTGTTGCTCTCCGCCGGCCGGGTCACGGCCTGCACCCAGTGCGCGGCCCGCCGCGAGATCACCCCGGACGACATCCTGCCCGGCATCCGCATCGCGGGCGCCGCCGTCTTCGTCGAGGAGATCATGTCGGACGGCGCCCAGGCCCTCGTCTACTGACTCGCTTACCGGCAGGCGGTGGTGACGGTCACCCGCAGGCGATCGGCGTCGGGGGCGACGATCACCGAGCTGGTGCCGCTGCGGAAGGCTCGGACGTCGGCGTCGGTGCGGATGACGGCCGTGCCGCCACTCAGGGTCCGCAGGCTGGTGGCCAGGTTTTGCGGTTCGGGCACGCCGGCGACGGTGTAGGAGCCCGCGGGGCCGCCGGCGGGGCACGCGACCGTCTGGGGGGCCGGGTCGGCCGGCTGAGCGCCCAGGGCGGTCAACACGTCGCCCAGCAGGGGCGGGGTGGCCGTCGACGGGTCGGCGCCGTCGGGGGTGCCGTCGCCGACGCTCGGCCGGCAGCCGGTCGTCAGGCGCAGCGTGAGGGTCTGGGTGGCCGACGGGGCGTTGGTGTCGATCCCGATGAAGTCGCCGGCGTCCGCGTGCATCGAGACCCGGGTGCCGCCCCGGCTCGGGCCCGCGTCGACCTCGTAGTCGTCGGGCAGGGCGGCGGCGATCGCGTCGATGGCGGCCACGGCACCGCCCTCGGACACGTAGACGGTGACGTTGCGCGCGGCGACCAGGCCCGATCGCACCGGGGTGATCCGGCAGTCCTGCATGAATTCGAGCTCGCCGAGCACGACGGCGCGCTCGGGGCCGGTGGCCGCGGCGAAGACCACCCCGGCCGCCCGCTGCAGGTCGGTCACCGCGAGCCCGATGTCACGCTGCTCGGGGACCGACGACTTTTCGTGACCCACCGACCAGACGGCCAGCACCGTGAGAAGCACGATCCAGGAGCCCACGAGGACGATCAGCCACCATCGCCGCTTGCCTCGCGGCGGCGAGTCGGTCTGCGTCACGGCAGCCATGGTGACATGCCCGGTCGCGGCTCCGGAGGTCGCCCGGAGCTCAGCGCAGTGCGGCGTACTCGTCGGAGGCCAGGAAGCGGGCGATCATCTCGGCCGTGCCGGGGGTGAACTCGCGGGCCGGGACCTCGGCGGCGGGGATGAAGAGCATGGCGGCGCCCTCACCGAGGACCGCGTCGGACTGGCGGGCCTCGGTCGGGCCGTAGAAGTAGTGCTTCACCCGGCCCTCCTCGGTCAGCTCCTGCCGGGCGTACAGCCGCAGCGGGGTTTCCGGGCTCAGCGCCGTCTCCTCCTCGAGCTCGCGGACGGCGGCCTCGGCCGGGGTCTCACCCTCCTCGACCGAACCGCCGGGCAGACCCCAGACATGCGGGTAGTACGGAGCGTTGCCGTCGCGCAGCTGCAGCAACAGCGCGCCCGAGCGGTCGACCAGGAAGGTGCAGGCGATCTGCCGCATGGCGGTCACTTTTCGGCCAGCCGTTGCAGGGCGCCCATGGCCACCTCGGGACGCGTCGTATACCAAAAAGGCGGCAGCGACTTGCGCAGGAAGGCGCCGTAGCCGCGGGCCGTCTCGAGGCGGGAGTCGAGGACGGCGACCACGCCCTTGTCGCCGGTGGAGCGGATCAGGCGGCCGACGCCCTGGGCCAGCCGGACGGCCGCGATCGGCACGCTGACCGACGCGAAGCCGGACCCGCCGGTGGCGTCGACTGCGGCCGAGCGGGCCGCGGCCAAGGGCTCGTCGGGGCGCGGGAACGGCAGCCGGTCGATGACGACGAGCTGGCACGAGTCGCCCGGCACGTCGACTCCCTGCCAGAGCGACATCACGCCGAAGAGGCAGCTCGCCTTGTCTTCCCGGAATTTGCGGACCAGCAAGGGCAGCGCTTCCTCGCCCTGGAGCAGGATCGGCAGGTCGGTGCGGGCGCGCAGCAGCTCGGCGGCCTGGGTGGCGGCCTTGCGCGACGAGAACAGGCCGAGCGTGCGGCCGCCGAGCGCGGTGACCAGCTGGACCAGTTCCTCGCCGGCCGCCGAGGGCAGGCCGGACATCTGGGGCCGGGGCAGATGGGCGGCCACGTAGAGGATGCCCTGGCGCGGGTAGTCGAACGGGGAGCCGACGTCGAGCGACGTCCACCCGTCGCCGGAGATCGGCGGCGCGTCGTCGGGCGAGAGCCGCGCGCCGGGCACGGCCGGGGTCGCCGCGGGCAGGCCCAGCGAGCGGGCCACCGTGTCGAACCGGCCGCCCAGCGTCAGGGTGGCCGAGGTGGCCACCACCGTCCGGTCGGCGTAGAGGCCCTGGGCCAGCGTGCCGGCGACCGACAGCGGGGCCACCACGAGCGCGCGGCGGCCGTTGCCCAGGTCGGATTTCTCGACCCAGGCGACGTCGAAGTCGGACTCCTCAAGCAGCCGCTGGGCGGTGTCGCTGAGGTCGTCGAGGGCGGCCTTGGCCTGCTGTTTGCGGACCGGGTCGGGATCGTCGGACTTGACGTCGCCGATCGCCGTGAGCCCGGCCCGGGTGGCCGAGTCGATCAGCGTCACCGCCTGCTGCAGCAGCTCGGGCAGGCCCCCGGTGATGCGGCCGGCGGGCGTCTCGGCCAGCCCGACGGTGAGCGCGTCGGCCGCCTCGGCCAGCGCCTCGCTCGCGGCCGGCGGAATCAGCGTGCGGGCCCGGCGCGAGGTGCGCTCGATCGACTCGGGGGTCAGCTCGGCCTGCGAGGCGGAGGAGACCCGGTCGGCCAGCTCGTGCGCCTCGTCGATGATGAGCAGCTTGTGCGGGGGCACGATGTGGCGCTCGGCCAGCATGTCGACGGCGAGCAGGCTGTGGTTGGTGACCACGATGTCGGCCTCGCGAGCGCGGGCGCGCGACGCCTCGGCGAAACACTCGGCCCCGTACGGGCAGCGCTGGGCGCCGACGCAGTCGCGGGCCGGCATCGAGACCTGGCGCCAGGCCGTGTCGTCGACGCCGGGGTCGAGCTCGTCACGGTCGCCCGTCTTGGTCTTGTCGGCCCAGGCCTGCAGCCGCTGGATCTGTTTACCGAGCCGGCCCGCCTCGCCCAGCCACTGGGTGGCCCGGGGCGGCGCGTCGTCGAAGAGCGTGTCGGTCGGCTCCTCCTCGTCGGCGTGTTCCATTTTGGCCACACACAGGTAGTGGTGGCGGCCCTTGAGAACAGCGAAGGTGGGCCGGCGCCCGAGCACGGGCTCGACGGCCGCGGCGAGGCGCGGAAGATCGTGTTCGACCAGCTGGTTCTGCAGGGCCAGGGTGGCCGTGGAGACCACCACGGGGCCGTCGACGAGCAGCGAGGGCGTCAGGTAGGCCAGGCTCTTGCCGGTGCCCGTGCCGGCCTGCACCAGCAGGTGCTCACGGTCGCGGACAGCCTTGTCGATGGCTGCCACCATGGCCTGCTGACCTGGGCGGGAAGCACCCCCGGGCACCGCGCCGACGGCGGCCTGCAGCAGGTGGTCGACTCCCGGTTTAGCTCCGTTGGTCTTCTCTGTTGTCACAGCCTTCTTCTTTGTTCCTGAGGGCACGCGCAGACGGTACCCGCCCCCACCGACAGAAGCCGACCACCGTAGGGTCTTCACATGCCGAACGACACGGTCCGGGTCGTCTACACGAAGTACGACGGATCGGCCCACCGGGACTATCCCGCCCGCCGTTTCGACTCCGACGACCTCGGAGTCTGGGTGGGCGTCACTCGCGGCACGGAATCGGTCTACCACGGCCGCCCGTCCGTCGAGCAGATCCCGTTCGTGCTGCTCATCCCGCATCACGCGTGGTGGACGGGCATGTTCAACCCGCAGCCGCGGACGAGCGAGGTCTACTGCGACATCACCACTCCCGCGCGGTGGGAGGGTGACACCGTCCACATCATCGATCTCGATCTGGACGTGGTGCGCCGCCGCTCGTCGGGAGTGGTCGAGCTGCGCGACGAGGACGAGTTCGACGAGCACCGCACGCAGTTCGGTTACCCCGACGATCTCGTCCGCGAGGCGCGGGCCGCGGCCGACAAACTGCTCGTGGCTCTCGGCAACGGCACCGAGCCCTTCGCCACCGAGTTCCACCGCTACCTACAAAAGGTCGCTGACTAACAGTTTGTCCGGGTTGAGCTGCTGAAACAGCCCGGTGATGCGCCCGTCGGCCACCGTGACGGCGAGAGCACCCGACACCTTCCCCCGGATGTAAAACCCGGCACCCCCGTTGATCAGCGCCGGTGTCAGCTGGGCGCCCGCCATCCGCGGCCCCCGGGCGATGCTGACGATGAAACGCGAGACCTTCTCGGCCCCGATGATCGGGCGCAGCGCGGTGCTGGTGAAGCCGCCGCCGTCGCTGATCGACACCACGTCGGGCGCGAGCACGGCGGCCAGCGCCTTCATGTCCCCGCTGTTGACCGCCGCGACGAAGGCGCCGAGCACCCGCCGCTGCTCGGCCAGGTCGGCGTTGTGCCGGACGCCGCCCTCGGCCGCTGCCCGCCGTCCGCGGGAGGCGTGCTGCCGGGCGGTGGCCTCGCTGGTGCCCAGCACCTCGGCCACCTCGCCGTACGGCACCGCGAAGGCGTCGTGCAGCACCAGTGACACCCGCTGTTCGGGGGTCAGCCGTTCGAGGACCACGAGCAGGGCCAGGCCGACCTGGTCGCGCTGCTCGGCCTGCCCGGCCGGGTCGACGTCGGGGTCCACGAAGTACTCCGGGAGCCACATGCCGGTGTAGGCCTCGCGCGACACGCGGGCCGACTTGAGCACGTCGAGGCAGAGCCGGCCGGTCACCGTGGTCAGCCAGCCACGAAGATCGCGAATCTCCTGATCGCCCGCCCGGGTGTAGCGCAACCAGGCTTCCTGCACCACATCCTGCGCTTCGGCGACGCTGCCGAGCATTCGGTAGGCAACGGAGACCAGGTGGGGGCGCTCGGCTTCGAAGGCCTCGGCGGAGGGTGGCATGGAGGAATTCTGCGGGACATTGCCCGGGGCCGGGTAGCACTTGTGACACAGTAGGAAACGCACATTTAGTACGAGTCGGATGGTGCGTGTGAACGAGGGTCTCGGGATCGCAGGTGGCCTGGCCGGGGTCGCCGGCTTGGCCGGCATGGCGACGGTCGGGCTGACCCTGCTCCGCCGCGGCGGCCCCTACCTGCCCGCCGGGCACGCCCTGGCCCGGCCGGACGACGTCGACCCGCTGCCCACAGTGCTGCGGCGCGGGCTGGGCGGGCTCACCGTGCCGGTCACGCCGGGCCCGCACGGCGAGCTCTACCTTGGACCGGGCGCCCCGCAACCCGGCCGTACGCTCCGCCGGCTCGTTCTGTCCCCGCTCTTCGCCCGGGCCCGCAGCAAGGGCGGACGGCTCGCCCGTGACCAGCAGGTCCCGTTCCGGCTGGTGGTCGAGTTCGCCGGCGCGGTCCGCGACGCCGAGACGCTGCTGCGCGCCTACCGGATGCTCGACCAGCAGCTCAAGGACCACGCCGGGCTGCTCAGCCGCTGTGCCCGGGGCGAGCTGGTGCCGGGGGCGGTCACCGTCTCGGTCACCGGCATCGTCGACGTCCGCGACCTGCTCGCCGCCCAGGACGTGCGGCACGCCTTCGCCGAGGGGTCGTTCGACGACATCGGCTCGCCGTCGGCGCCGGCCACCCTCGTTCCGATGATCAGCGAGCCGTGGAGCCGGCGGTTCGGCTGGGACGGGCTCGAACCCATCCCGGCCGAGGAACGCCACCTGCTGCACGCGATGGTGCGGTCGGCGCACGACGACGGGCGTACGGTGCGGATCTCCGGTCTGTCCGAAGGGTCCCGCAAGGCCCGGGCGGCGATCTGGGGCGAGCTGGGCGCGGCCGGGGTCGACGTGATCGCCGACAGTGACCAGCGGGGCCTGAGCCGGCATCTGCGGCGGCACCCGGTGAGCCGGTGGGTGGCCCAGGAAGAGCTGCCGACCCGAGCCGTACGGCGTCCCTCGCCCCGCCCCGACGCCCCCCGTGGAGATCGGCGTCGCGAGCCCGTTTAGCGGGCGAACGAGAGGTGAACCCTGGGAAGCCTTAGCATTCCTGGTGATCACCCCAGCCCGACGATCGAGGTTCGCGCCGTGAAGTTCTCTTTCCGCCCTGTCGAGGGCGCTTTCTACGACCTGTTCACACAGGCCGCGAACAACCTCGTCAAGGGCACGCAACTGCTCAACGAGGTCGCGCTGCCGGGCGTCGACGTGCAATCGGTGAGCGATCGGCTCACCGACGTCGAGCACGACAGCGACCAGATCACCCACGATCTCTACAAGAAGATCAACTCGACCTTCATCACCCCGTTCGACCGGGCCGACATCTATTCGCTGGGCTCTCAGCTCGACGACGTGATGGACCACCTCGAGGCGGTCGGCAACCTGCTCTATCTGTACGGGCTGACCGAGCTGCCGTCGTTGCCGCGCGAGATGCACGAGCTGGTCGACGTGCTCGACCAGCAGGCCAAGATCACCGCTGAGGCGATGCCGCGGCTGCGCACGATGAAGGGTCTCGAGGACTACTGGATCGAGATCAACCGGCTCGAGAACGAGGGCGACCGGGCGTACCGGATGTTGCTGGTCCGGCTCTTCTCGGGCGAGTACGACGCGCTCACCGTGCTGAAGATGAAGGAAGTGGCCGACGAACTCGAGGCCGCCTGCGACGCGTTCGAGCACGTGGCGAACACCGTCGAGACCATCGCGGTCAAGGAGTCCTAGGCCTTGTCGCCCGAGTTCCTCGCCGTCTCAGCGGTGATCATCGCCGCGATGGCCTTCGATTACACCAACGGCTTCCACGACGCCGCCAACGCGATCGCCACCAGCATCAGCACCCGCGCCCTGACCCCCCGGGTCGCCCTGGCCATGGCCGCCGTCGGCAACTTCATCGGCGCCCACCTCGGGGCCGACGTCGCCAAGACGGTCGGTGACGGGCTGGTCAAGCTCGAACTGGGCGTCCCGAGCCTCGGCGTGGTCTTCGCCGGCGTGGTCGGCGCGGTGGCCTGGAACCTGATCACGTGGTGGTTCGGCCTCCCCTCCAGCTCCTCCCACGCGCTCTTCGGCGGCCTGGTCGGCGCGACCCTGGTGGCCGGCTCCTCGCTCGGCGTGGTGCAGTGGCAGACCATCATCCAGAAGATCCTGATCCCGATGATCGCCTCGCCGGTCGTCGGCCTGCTGCTCGGCTTCCTGGTGATGGTCGCCATCATGTGGATCTTCCGGCGGGGCAACCCGGGAAAGCTCAACCGCGGCTTCCGCATCGCGCAGACGCTCTCGGCGGCCGCCATGTCCGTGGGCCACGGCATCCAGGACGCGGCCAAGACCATGGGCATCGTGGTGCTCGCCCTCTACACGGGCGGCTTCCAGGACAGCTCCACCCACATCCCGTGGTGGGTCTACATCACCACGGCGACGATGCTCGCCGCGGGCACCTACTCGGGCGGCTGGCGGATCATCCGCACCCTGGGCCGGAAGATCATCGACCTGGGCCCGGCCGAGGGCTTCGCGGCCGAGGCGGTGGCCAGCTCGGTGCTCTTCTTCAACGCGTACGTGCTGCACGCGCCCATCTCGACCACCCACACGATCACCTCGGCGATCATGGGCGTGGGCGCGACGAAGCGCCTGAACGCGGTCCGCTGGAACGTGGCCGGCAACATCGTCATCGCCTGGATCACCACCTTCCCGGCGGCCGGCCTGATCGCCTGCGCCCTCTACTTCCTGGTCCGTCCCCTGTTCAGCTAGTCGGACCACACCTCGTCACCGAGGCCGACCCGGAGCCGGTCGTTGGCCCGCTCCAGCGCGCTCAGCAGGATCCCCCGCTCGGCCCCGGTGCTGGTGCCGAGGGTCTGGTCGGCCAGCTCCGACCAGACCCGCTCGATCTCGGGCACCAGGGCCCGGCCGGCGTCGGTGACGACCACCCGCACCTGGCGGCGGTCGCCCGGCACCGGTTCCCGCCGGAACCAGCCCCCGGCGCCCAGCCGGGCCAGACTGCGGGTGGCGGTCGGCGGCTCGACGCCGAGCCGGGCGGCCAGGGCCGAGACGGTCAGGCCCTCCGGCTCCTGGGCCAGCAGCCACAGCAGCACGTCCTGCCCGGGGTGCAGCCCGAGCGCGGCCAGCCGACGGGCCTTGGCCGCCCGATAGAGCTGGCTCATCTTGTTGAGCGCCCGGTTGACGCGCATCACCTCGGCGAGATCCACATCGACAATGCTAGTCGGCTAGCTATACCGTTAGCCGACTAACGGATAGTCGGCTAACGATCGGGGGAAGCCGTGGATTACGGAATCAAGGGCCGGGTCGCGCTGGTCACCGGGGCATCCGGGGCAATCGGCGGTGCGGTAGCGCGGGCCTTGACGGCGGAGGGCGCACTGGTCGCGGCCGGGTGGCACGAGCGGGAGCCGGCCGCGGACGGCCTCACCGTACGGATCGACCAGCGCGACCCGCAGTCGATCACCGAGGCGGTCGAGCAGGTCGAGCAGTCGTACGGTCCGATCGAGATCCTCGTCGCCAACGCGGTCGTGTGGCCGGAGTGGGCCCCGGACACCTGGGAGAGCATGGTTGCCGGCCTGACCGCCAACACGGTCGGCCCGCTGGCCCTGGTCGAAACCGTGCTGCCGGCCCTGCGTCCGCGCGGCTGGGGCCGGATCGTGCTGATCTCCTCCGACGTGGTGGGTCAGCCCGTGCCGGCCAGCCCGATCTATCCGGCCGCCAAGAGCGCGCTCGAGGCGGCGGCGCGCGTGCTCGCCCTGCGCGAGAGCGAGCACGGCATCCTGACAAACGTGGTCCGCCCGGGCTTCACCCTGACCAAGCGCGCGGTCGCCATGTTCGGTCAGGCCGCGGTGGACGCCGAGGCAGCCAAGACCCCGACCCGGCGCCTCTGCACGCCGGACGACGTCGCGGCGACGGTCGCCTATCTCTGCTCGGCCGCCAACGCCTCGGTCAACGGCGAGGTGCTGGCCGTCACCGGCGGCCGCCACCTCACCCGCTGATCTTTACAAGGACCACCAGACGGTGGTGTCGGGCGGCAGGGTGACCCGATCGCCGCTGAGGTCGAGCGGGTGGCTGGCCAGCAGGAGGTCGCCGGGGCGGTCGATCTCGACCGGGACGGCGGTCAGGTTGACGGTGCAGCGGAAGCCGGGGCCGCGGTCGAAGACCAGGACGCCGGACGGGGCCTCGCGCCAGACCAGGGTGTCGCCGGTCAGGGTCTTGCGGCGCAGAGCCAGGGCGTCCCGATACATCGAGAGGGTGGAGCCGGGGACGCCGTTCTGGGCCGCCACGCTGAGGCCGGCCCAGGCGGCGGGCTGCGGGAGCCAGCTCGGGCCGCCGTCGGGGCCGAAGCCGTACGGGGCCGAGGTTCCCGACCACGGCAGCGGCACCCGGCAGCCGTCGCGGTAGCCGTCCTGGCCGGTGGCGCGGTGGAAAGCCGGATCCTGGCGTACCTCGGGCGGCAGGTCGACGACCTCGGGCAGCCCCAGCTCCTCGCCCTGGTAGAGGTAGGCCGAGCCGGGCAGCGCCAGCAGCAGAAGCGTGGCCGCCCGGGCCCGGCGCAGACCGGCCACCGGGTCGACCTCGGTGGGCTTGCGGCCGGCCACCTCACCCTCACCGGACTGCAGGAGGCGGTTGCTGTGGCGGACGACGTCGTGGTTCGACAGCGTCCAGGTGGGCGGCGCGCCGACCGCCCCCATCGCCTCGATCGAGGCGTCGATGATCTCGCGCTGAGCCGCGGCGTCCCAGGTGGTGCCCAGGTAGCTGAAGTTGAACGCCTGGTGGAGCTCATCGGGGCGCACGTAGTCGGCCACCCGGGCCAGGGTCGGCGCCCACGCCTCGGCGACCGCGATGCGCTCGCCGGGGTATTCGTCGAGGATGACTCGCCAGCTGCGGTAGATGTCGTGCACGCCGTCCCGGTCGAAGCACGGGCTCTCGCCCACGTCGAGCAGGTGCCATTCCGCCGTACGGCCGAGGTCGGGCAGTCCGGCCTCCTTGACCAGCCCGTGGGCCACGTCGATGCGGAAGCCGTCGACGCCGAGGTCGAGCCAGAACCGCAGGATCGTGCGGAACTCGTCGGCCACGGCCGGGTGGCCCCAGTTGAAGTCGGGCTGCTCGGGCGCGAACAGGTGCAGATACCACTGCCCGTCGGGAACCTGGGTCCAGGCGGGACCGCCGAAGATGGAGGGCCAGTCGTTCGGCGGAAGGGCGCCGCGGCCGTCGCGGAAGTGATATCGGGCCCGCAGCGGGGAGCCGGGGCCCTCGGCCAGCGCCTGCTGAAACCAGACGTGCTGGTCGGAGGAGTGATTGGGGACGAGGTCGACGATCACGCGCAGGCCCAGGTCGTGCGCGTCGGCGACCAGCCCGTGGGCGTCGGCCACGGTGCCGAAGATCGGGTCGACCACGCGGTAGTCGGCGACGTCGTAGCCGGCGTCGGCCTGCGGGGACAGGTAGAACGGCGAGAGCCAGACCGCGTCGACACCGAGGTCGCGCAGGTAGGGCAGGCGGGTGCGGATGCCGGGCAGATCGCCGATGCCGTCACCGTTCGCGTCGGCGAAGCTGCGCGGATAGATCTGATAGATGACCGCGTCTCGCCACCAAGGATCAGTCATAGGGGCGAAGCTATCACGTTACTAACACGTGTTACATCACCGGTTTTACCGCCGAGTCGCGCACCACCAGAGTGGTGCCGAGAACCTGGTGCGGATGCTGGTCCTCCCCGCGGATGGCCGAGATCAGGAAGTCGGCTGCCGTCCGGCCCTTGGTCACGATCGGCTGCCGTACGGTCGTCAGCCTCGGCCGGAACCAGGCCGACTCGGCCAGGTCGTCGAAGCCGGTCACCGACACCGCGGCCGGCACGTCCAGCCCCATCTCCTGCAGCGCGTCCACCGCGCCGTAGGCGAGCACGTCCGACAGGGCGAGGATCGCGGTCGGCCGCGGATCGCGTTTCATCAGCTCGCGCGTGGCCGAGTAACCGTCGGCCCGGGTCACCGGCACCTCGGCCAGCGCCACGTCGGCCAGGCTCATCCCCACGCCGGCCAGCGCCTCGGCGATGCCGTCCAGCCGGCGCCCGAGCGGGCCGCGATAACCACGAGCCGCCACCTCCGGGCCCGGGTCCATCGAGAGGACGGCCAGCCGGCGATGGCCCAGCTCGAGCAGGTAGCGGGTCACCTCGAGGGCGCCGCCACGGTCGTCCACCTCGACACTGGGCGCGTTCTCGTACCGGTCGCTGTCGATCAGCACGAACGGGACGCCGCGTCGTTCGAGCTCGACCACCTCGGCCCCCTCGGTCTGCAGACCGCAGACCACGAAACCGTCGACCGCCGCGTACGGGATGGCCTTGAGCACCGAATCCTGCAGCGGCGGGGTCAGCAGGAGCGTGTAGCCCTCCTGGTCGCAGACCTGCCCGACACCCATCAGAAAACGCGCGTAGTACGGGTTTTCCAGGATGCGGGCGAGTCGTTGCGGCAGCAGCACGCCGATCGAGCTGGTCGTGCCGGCCTGGAGCATGCGGGCCAGCGTGTTGGGCGTGTAACCCATCTCGCCGGCGACCGCGAGGATGCGTTCGCGGGTCGCGGCCGAGATGCGGTGCGGGTTGTTGAACGCGAACGAGACGGCGGAGCGGGAGACACCGGCCGCCTTGGCCACGTCGCTCGATGTCGGCTGGCCGCCGACCTTTCTCGACGGCATACGCCAACCCTAGCGCTAGTAGATGACCCCGATCTCCTCCCGGATCGTGTCGAGCAGGGTCATCACCTCGAGGGTCGTCGCGTGCGGCATGAGCGGGGTCTCGAGCTCGCCGGCGAGCAGGCAACGCTGGACCTCGGCCGCCTCGAACTGGTAGCCGCTGCCCGGGAAGTCGAACTCGAACGTCTCGGGGTCGCGGTTGGGGCGGTTCAGCACGAACGAGCGCGGCACGAAGAAGCCCGGCGGCAGGTCGATCCGACCGTCCGTGCCGGTGATCGACGCGGCGTTGCGGCTCTCGCCGTTGATGCTGCAGGTGATCGCCGCGACCGCACCGGGCTGATAGCCGAGCAGCACACCGGTGTTCTCGTCGACCGACTCCGGGGTCAGGTGGGCCCAGGCCTGCACCGAGGCCGGCGCGCCGAGAATCAGGTGCACCAGGTTGATCGGGTAGACGCCCAGGTCGAGCAGGGCGCCGCCGCCCAGCTTGGGGTCGCGCAGCCGGTGGTCGGCCTCGAACGGTCCCTGCAGGCCGAAGTCGGCGTGGATCGCACTGACCCAGCCGATCGCGCCCTCCTCGACCAGCTCGGCGATCTTGCGGATGGCCGGGTTGAGGCGCATCCACATGGCCTCCATCAGGAAGACGCCCTTCTCCCGGGCGGCCCCGATCAGCCGGACGGCGTCGGCCAGGTCGAGCGTGATCGGCTTCTCGACCAGGACGGACTTGCCGGCCGCGATACACAGGTGAGCGGCCTCGGCGTGGAAGGCGTGCGGCGTCGCCACGTAGATGACGTCGATGTCGGGGTCGGCGGCCAGATCGGCGTACGAGCCGTGCGCGCGGGCGAAGCCGAACCGTTCGGCGAACGCGGTGGCCGTCTCCTGGTTGCGGGAACCGACGGCGGCGAGCTCGGCGCCCGGCACGAGCGGCAGGTCGGCGGCGAACGTGGCGGCGATCCCGCCGAGGCCGAGGATGCCCCAGCGAACCTTCTGTTCGGTCATGATCGCTACGGTATCGCCCGGGTCCGCCCCAGTGGGACGATCGGGGCGTGACCGAATCGACTCCCCTGCGGCTTCCTCCGGCGATGGTGCGACGGGCCCGCGAGTTCGACGGACCTCCCGCTCCGGTTCGCGACGCGGCCACCGTCGTGCTTCTGCGCCCGGCGGGCGAGACCTTCGAGCTGTACGTGCTGAGGCGCGCGACCACGATGGCGTTCGGCGGCCTGTACGCCTTTCCCGGCGGCGGCGTCGACCCGTCCGACCGCCCCGACCCCGTGCGCACCGACTGGCCGGCGCGGCTCGGCGTCCCCGGGCCCCGAGCCCACGCGGTCGTCGGCGCCGCGATCAGGGAGCTCTTCGAGGAAACCGGCGTGCTGCTGGCCGGCCCGGCCGACGCCGAGCACAACGGCCTCCTGGGCGATCTCGGCTCGGCGGAGTGGGAGGCCGACCGGGCTGCCGTCGCCGGGCGCGAGCTGACCCTGACCGAGTTGCTGAGCCGCCGCGGCCTGCGGATCCGGGACGATCTGCTGTTCCCGTGGGCCCGCTGGGTCACCCCGGAGTTCGAGCCGAAGCGCTACGACACCTGGTTTTTCGTCTCTCTCCTGCCGCACGGCCAGAGCGCCCGCGACGTCTCCGGCGAGAGCGACGGGACCCAGTGGACCGGCTCGGCCGATGCCGCCGACCTGGCCATGCTCCCCCCGACGCGCAGCACCATCGACTCGCTGTCGGCCCACTCGACCATGCCGGACGTGATCGCCGCCGCCGCCCACCGCGACGCCGCCACCCCCGTCATGCCCCGCGTCGAGTTCACCGACGACGGCGGCGCCCTGCTTCACCTCCCGCAGGAGAAAACAGAGCGCCGCGCGTAACTAGCCCTACCCCGCCCACCCAGGGGGCTGGCCCGAAATTACGCCGCCCGCCAGCGGCAAATCGGGTTATCCACAGGTGATCTGCGGGACAGTTTCTAGCCGAAGCGACCGGTGATGTAGTCCTCGGTCTTCTTCTCGGTCGGGTTGCTGAAGATCTTCTGCGTGTCGTCGTACTCGATCAGACGGCCCGGGTCACCGGTCTTGTCGATCGAGAAGAACCCGGTCTTGTCGCTGACCCGGGCGGCCTGCTGCATGTTGTGCGTGACGATGATGATCGTGAAGCGGTCCTTCAGCTTGAACATCAGGTCCTCGATCGCCAGCGTCGAGATCGGGTCGAGGGCCGAGCAGGGCTCGTCCATCAGCACGACCTGCGGCTCGACCGCGATGGTGCGGGCGATGCAGAGACGCTGCTGCTGGCCACCGGAGAGGCCGGCGCCGGGGCGACCCAGCCGGTCCTTGACCTCGTTCCAGAGGTTGGCCGCCTTGAGCGACTGCTCGGCGGCGTCGTCCAGAAGGGACTTCTTCTTGACGCCGTTGAGCTTGAGCCCGGCCACCACGTTCTCGTAGATCGACATGGTCGGGAACGGGTTGGGCCGCTGGAAGACCATGCCGATCAGGCGACGGACCGCGGTGACATCCACGTCCGGGTCGTAGATGTTCTGCTCGTCGATTGTCAGCCGGCCCTCGATCCGAGCGTTCGGCAGCACCTCGTGCATGCGATTGACGGACCGCAGGAAGGTGGACTTGCCACAGCCGGACGGCCCGATGAGGGCCGTGATGGTCTTCGGCTCGACGGTCATCGAGACGTTGTCGATCGCCTTGAACGAGCCGTAGTAGGAGGAGACGTTGCTCGCTTCGATGCGCTTGGCCATGGGGGTTCCTCTTATCGGGACAGACTGTTGCGTCGGGCGAGCAGCTTGGCGGCGATTGTCAGGATCAGCACGATGGCGACCAGGGTCAGCGCCGCCGTCCAGGCACGCTCCGGAGCGTACTTCGAGGCGTCGCCGGCCTGCTGGTAGACGTAGAGCGCCAGCGAGGACTGGTTGCCGACGAAAGGATCGAAATTGATCGCCGCGGCGCCACCGGCAACGAGCAGGACCGGCGCGGTTTCGCCGGCCGCACGGGCGATCGACAGCATGACGCCGGTGACGATGCCGGGGAGCGCGGTCGGCACGACCACCCGCAAGATCGTCTTCCATTGCGGCACGCCAAGGGCATACGCGCCCTCCCGCAACGGGCCGGGTACCAGCCGCAGCATCTCCTCAGTGGATCGGACGATTGTAGGCAGCATCAGAACCGTCAGGGCCAGCGAAGCGGCGAACCCGGAGAACCGCGGTACCCCGTCGTTGAACCACGGACTGACGACCAGAACCCAGAACGAGAGAACGAAGAGGCCGGCTACGATCGACGGGATACCGGTCATGACGTCGACAAAGAACCGGATGGTCAAGGCCAACCTCCCGCGCCCGTACTCGACCAGATAGATCGCGCCGAGAACGCCCAGTGGCACAGCCAGGACGGTGGCGATGCCGACCTGCTCAAGAGTACCGATGATGGCGTGGTAGGCGCCGCCGTCGGGATCACGGGCGCCGATGTTGTTCATCGAAGAGCCGAAGAAGTTGCCGTCGAGCCGCGCCCAGCCCTTGGAGACCAGCGTCCACACCACCGAGGCCAGCGGCAGGATCGCCAGCAGACAGGCGGCGTAGATGAGCGACTTCACGGTTCGGTTGCGCGCGGCCCGCCGACCCTCCACCCGGCCGGCCGCTACGTTCAGGCCGACCAGGTACAGAACGCCGGCCAGGACGATCACCAGCACCCAGTTGCCGATGCCGGTGGGCAGCACGAGGGCCGCGGAAACTACCACGGCGAGGACCGCCACGGCGACGTTGACCAGGATCGGTAGGCGACGGCTGCGGATGTTGTCCGGCGTCATGCCGACGCCCGACCCCGTACGCTCGAGAAGGCTCATGCGGCACTGTCCTGGAACTCGCGGCGACGATAGATGATCGCCCGCGCCACCATGTTGACGACGAGGGTGATGGCGAACAGCACCAGACCGGAGGCGATCAACGCGCCACGCCCGGTGGCGTTGGCCTCGCCGAAGGTGTTCGCGATGTTCGCGGCGATCGAGTTACCACCGTTCTCGACCAGGTTGAACGAGACACTGAAGACGGTGCCGAGCGTCAGGGCCAGAGCGATGGTCTCGCCGAGGGCACGGCCCAGGCCGAGCATGACGGCGGCGATGACACCCGGACGACCGTAGGGCAGCACCGCGGTGCGGATCATTTCCCACTTGGTGGCTCCCAGGGCGAGCGCCGCCTCCTCGTTCATGCCGGGGGTCTGCTGGAAGACCTCGCGGGACAACGAGGTGACGATGGGAAGCACCATGATCGCCAGGACCAGGCTGCCGAGCAGGATCGATCGCCCGAACGGGCCGTCGCCGCCGAAGATCGGCAGCCAGCCGAAGTAGTGGTTGAGCCAGACCGAGAACTCCCGGACGGGCTGCAGGAACACGTCCCGGCCCCAGAGACCGAAGACGACGCTGGGCACAGCGGCGAGCAGGTCGATGACGAAGCCCAGCGGGGTGGCCAGTTGGCGCGGCGCGTAGTGCGAGAGGAAGAGGGCGATTCCCAGCGCGATCGGCACCGCGACGATCAACGCGATGACCGACGTGAGCACCGTGCCGAACGCGAGCGCGGCGATGCCGAACTTCGGGTCGGCGTCATTCGGGAACCACTGCTTGTAGGTCAGGAAGTTCACCGTGTTGTCCCGCAGCGCGGGAACGGCCTTCGAGATCAGGAAGACCGCGATGGCCAGGATGATGACCAGGACCATCGCGCCCGCCGCCACGGAAAGCGCACGAAATCCACTCTCCGCGGAGAAGGAGGCCTTCTTGGGCAGGGCACCGCCGCCGCCGGGTGGAGGATCTTCGGAACTGCCCGGCGAGACACCGTTGCCGGCGGACCCGCTGTGACGTCCTGTCACAGCGGAGCCGCCGGCGGTGGCGTTCGTCGAGCGGGAGGGGGAGTCACCCATCTTCTCGCTCGCTGTCGTCTAGGAGGGGATGAACCAGCGGTCAGCTGATCTTGGAGACGGACGCCTCGACCTTGGACCGCACGGTCTCCGGCAGGGGCGCGTAACCCAGGTCAGACAGCGCCTTCTGGCCATCGCTGCTCGACGTGTACTTCAGGAAGGACTGGATCGCCTTGGCCTTGGCGCTGCCCTTGCTGCAGGCGATCTCGTAGGTCACCAGGACGATCGGGTAGGCGCCGGCCTCGGTGGTGCTGTAGTTGACCGACATCTTGAGGTCGTCGCCGGTGCCGGTGATCTCGGAACCCTGGATGGTCTTGCCGGCGCTCTCACCGGTCAGCTCGGTGTACTCACCGGCGCCGTTCTTGATCTTCGCAGTCTGCAGGCTGCTGTTCTCGGCGAACGACAGCTCGACGTAGGAGATCGCTCCCGGGGTGCTCTTCACCAGGCTCGCGACGCCGTCGGAGCCCTTGGCGCCGGTGCCACCGGGGGCCTTCCACGCCTTGGCGTTGCTGAACGACCAGTCCGACTCGGCGGTCTTGCTGAGGAACTTGGTGAAGTTGTCAGTGGTGCCGGACTCGTCCGACCGGTGCACCGGGTTGATCGCCACGGACGGCAGCTTGGCGCCACTGTTCTGTGCGGCGATCGCCGGGTCGTCCCACTTGGTGATCGTGCCCGCGAAGATCTTGGCAATCGTCGGGGAGTCGAGCTGAAGACCGTCGACACCCTCGGCGTTGTAGACGACCGCGATCGGGCCGATCACCATCGGGAGGTTGAGGGCCTGCCCGCCGGCGCACTTGGCGTCCGCCTGGGGCTGCTCCTCCTCCTTGAGCGCGGAGTCGGAACCGGCGAAGTCGGCGGTGCCGCCGATGAACGCCTGGATGCCGGCGCCCGAGCCGGTGCCCTGGTAGTTGATCTGGGCGCCGCTGCACTTGCCCTGGTAGTCCTTGATCCACTCGTCCATGGCGTTCTTCTGAGCAGTGGAACCCTGCGCCGTCAGGCTGCCGGCGACGCAGTCGCCGGAAGCGGCGGAAGAGTCGCTTCCGTTGTCCGACGCTTCGTTGTCCGAGCCACACGCGGCGGTAAGCGCGAGCGTCGCAGTCAAAGCAATGCCGGCCAGGTAACCGGACCGCTGGAGCTTCACAATTTTCCCTTCGGTGGTGTGCACGCCGGCGTCGCACCGGCATCACCGAAGCTAAGAGGAGGAGGTAGCCGGTTAACCGGGCCTAAATGAACGAGCAGTGAACACGTGCGCGCCGAAATGTGGCCTTACCCTGAGGGCGAGTTGTCCGTTGCGTGAACTGAGTGACTAGAGACCGACATGTCGCATATATGGGGGCGATGTTTACCGCCCTGAGACATGACCTTGTCCGTCTTGTGACGCGTGGGGTTCGTCCCTACCGGCTACGTGTGGCCGTCGCCACAAATAGTGATCTTACGGCCGAAAATAGTTGATGTCGGCCTTATGGATCACGAACCCGAGCCTCCGGTAAAGCGCCACGGCGGCCTCGTTCGACTCGTCCACATAGAGGTTGGAGACAGTCAGGCCCTGCCCGGCCAGGTGCCGCAGGCCGGCGACGCTCAGCGCCGCGCCCAGGCCCTTGCGATGACCGGCCGGGTCGACACCCAGCACGTAGATCTCGCCGATGGCCGGGTCGGCGCCGGACGCGGGATGCCCCTTGGTCCAGTGGAAACCCAGCAGCGTGTCTTCGATGTCGACCGCGAGCAGGAAACCGGCCGGGTCGAACCAGGGCTCGGCCTCACGCAGGAGCAGATCGGCTTTCGTCCAGCGACCCTGCTCGGGGTGGTGGGCGAAGGCCCGCGAGTTGACGCCCAGCCACGCGTCCTCGTCGACGCCGGGGCGGAAACCCCGCAACGTCACGCCGGGCGGGAGCGGGATGTCGGGCAGGGGCTCGGTGAGCGAGCGGCGCATCTGCCACAGCACGCGGACCCGGTCGAAGCCGTTTTTCTCGGCGAAGGCCTGCGCGCCCGGCTCGTCACCATGCGCCCAGAAGCGCAACGGCCCACCGCCCGAGGCCGCGAGCAGGGCGGTGCCGTGCCCGTGCCGGCGACGGGCCGGGTGGACGAAGAGCTCGCCGGAACCCTCTTCGACGTACGCGTAGGCCGTCAGGAGGTCGTCGGCGTAAGACAAGAAATGCGTGTGCCCGGCGGGGTTGCCCCCACCGCGCACACGCAGCACTACATCTTCGGAGAGCGGGTAGACGCCGTCAGCCTCGTCCGCGGCGGCGGCCAACGCGAGAACGTCGGCCGACTGGGCGGCACTCAACCGGTCAAGTGCGGTGACTGACGGCATCTTTCCTGCTCAGACCGGCAGCGAGACCGGCTCGTGGTCGGGCAGCTGGCGCCCGTTCGGCGGGACGACGAATTTGTAGCCCACCTGGCGGACGGTGCCGATCATCGACTCGTACTCCGAGCCGAGCTTGGCGCGCAGACGACGGACGTGCACGTCGACCGTGCGGGTGCCGCCGAAGTAGTCGTAGCCCCAGACCTCGCGCAGCAGCTGGTCGCGGGTGAAGACCCGGCCCGGGTGCTGGGCGAGGAACTTCAGCAGCTCGAACTCCTTGTAGGTGAGGTCGAGCGGACGGCCCTTGAGCTTCGCCGCGTACGTGTCGGGGTCGATGTTGAGCTCCCCGGCCCGGACGGAGCCACCGGCGCCGGCGGTCGCGTTGCTCAGACGGCCGACGGCCAGACGCAGACGCGCCTCGACCTCGGCCGGACCGGCACTGGCCAGGATGACGTCGTCGACACCCCAGTCTGCGTTGAGCGCGATCAGGCCGGCCTCGGTCACGACCGCCATGAGCGGAACGCCGATGCCGGTCGCGTGCAGCATGCGGCACGTGGCGCGGGCCTCGGAGAGCTCGGAGCGGGCGTCGACCATCACCGCGTCGGGGCTGGGCCCTGACACAAGGGTGCGAACGTCTCGGGGGGCGGTGCGTACGGAGTGGGGAAGCAGATCCAGCGCGGGCAGCACGGCGGAAGGCTCACCGGCACGCGCCGTCACCAACAGAAGGATTTCCACACTCACCTCCGTCCTTGCGGCTCTTGGCCGCTCGGGTGACTCGATGGCGTAATACTCTCGTTGCTCCGCCATCGGCGGACAGAACCCGGCGTCACCGACGGGTGGGCTGGGCTTACCTTAACCGATGCATCACCGAGAACGCCTCGATCGTTTGACTGAGTGATGTAGTGAACGCCCTCTCGGCGGCTGAATGGCCTTTTCGTAACAAGCCTTTAACGAAGGCCGAGGAATTGGCCGCCCGCTCCGGGCATGGCACGATCTCGGGCGTGTTCCCTTCCCTGCCGCAGGACGAGCCCTGGGACGCCGACGCCTCGCGAGAGATCGCCCGGGCCGGCGGCAAGCGCCCGTCCGGTGGCTTCCGGGACGAGCCGGACGAACCTGACCCGCTCGATCCCGACGAGGTGGACGACGAGGAGTTCGACGAGGTCGAGGCCGTCCCGGTCCGCCGGGAGCTGTCGCTGGCCATCGCCGGGTTCGCCGGCCTGCTGGCGGTCGGCCTCGTGCTGGGCGCCCTGACCTCGGCGCCCGACTCGCGGCTGCCGTACGCGATCGTGCTCTTCGGCGTGCAGTTGCTCTATCTGCTGGCCTGGGTGATGGCGCTCAACCCGCCGGCGGCCGGCGCCACCGCGGGCGTCAGCGTGGTGGTCGCCCTGGTGGCCGACTATCTGGCCGTCACCGGGACCGAGGCCCGGCTGGTCCCGCTGGTCTGGGTGACCCTGGGCGGGTTCGTGGCGGCCGTGCTCGGCCAGCTGATCCGGGCCGAGGACAGGGCGCGGATGACCGACTCGTGGCGGCCCACGCTCGCGATCGTCGCCGGCGTGGTGGCGTACGCGATCCCGATCGTCCTCACCCGTCAGGAGCTCGGCACCCAGACCCTCACCGTCTGCGCCGCCGCCGCGGGAGTGGCGCTCCTGGTCGCCCGCGCGGCCGACGCCGCCTTCCCCAAGCCCCGCATCGCGGCCCAGGTGCCGCGGGGCGTGGCCGGGGTGGTGGCGGGCGCGATGCTCGGCACGCTCACCGGCGCCGCCCTGGGCAGCGTCCTGGTGCTGCCGTTCACGCCGGTCAAGGGCGCGATCGTCGGCCTGGCCGCGGTCGTGGTGGCCCACCTGGTCGACCTCGCGGTCAACTTCGGGCAGGCCGGCCGGCAGCTGGCCGGGGACGCGCCCACCTTCTGGGTAGCCCGGCACATGCAGGGGCCGCTGGGCGCCTTCGCGCTGATCGCCCCCCTCTCGTACGCGCTGGGGCACTGGTTCCTCGGTTAGGCAGTTTCGCCGGGGTCCCGGTCCGGGCATGTACGGTTCTCGGCAATTCGCACTGGCTAGGAGGACCGCGGTGAGCGGCGAGGTCTACGGCACGGAACGCCCCCGTAAGAAGAAGCGGTGGGGACGGCGGCTGCTGATCACGTTTCTCGTCTTCCTGATCCTCGTCCTCGGCCTGCTCGTGGCGCTCGACCGGTTCGCCGCGGGCTACGCCGAGCGGACGATCGGCGACCGCGTCTCCGAGCAGATCGCCGAGCAGAAGGCGACGAGCGAGAAACCAGACGTCACGATCGAGGGCATCCCGTTCCTGACCCAGGTGCTCGACGGGAACTATCAGGAGATCCAGATCAAGATCGGGAACCTGTCCGGTCCGGCCGGCGAGAACAAGACCGTCCGGGTCGCCAACCTCGACGTCCGCGCCAACGACGTGAGCGCCCCGCTCGACACCATCCGCAGCGGCACCGGCGACATCGTGGCCAAGACGGTCACCGGCACCGGCACGATCGACTATCCGCAGCTGGCCGAGCTGATCGGCCAGCCCGGCCTGAAGCTCGCGGAGAAGGACGGCAAGCTCGTCGGCAGCGCGCCCGTGCAGGCGCTGGGCCAGACCTTCGACCTCTCGGGCACCGCCACGATCGCGGTCAAGGACGGCGTGGTGCAGGTGCGTTTCGCCGACGTGACCGCCGCGGGTCTGCCGAACGTGCCGATCATCCGCGCGCTCGTCAACTCGTACGTGCAGAAGCTCTCGGTCGACCTGCGAGTGCCGGAACTGCCCCTGAAGCTGGCCGTGCAGAAGGTCGAACCGCAGCCCGGAGGCCTCCGGTTCACTGCCGGCGCCGACAACGTGTCACTGAACGCGGGCGGGCTGTGACCCGGCGCGACCCCCAGGTGTGACCCCCGGCATCCCGTCCAACCACCCCGGCCACCGCCCCTAAACATGACTGAAGACTCATCCCGGATCGTGGTCGGGCCTGTTACCAGCACGTGAACCGCTGGTAGTGTCCGTTCCCATGAGCCCGTTGCTCACCAAAAGGCGTGCGGTCGACCTGTGCCGCATGGCCGCCTGCCTGTGTCGCCCCGTCATCTGACGGGGCCACCTGTGCTGAGCATCTTCTAGCTCACTCTCCCCGCCGGCAGTGAAGCCGGTGCGTGGCGCCCGTCGCACGACAGCTCGAGATCCGAATCTCCATTTCACTGGGTCCCGCGCGCGGTGCGACACCAAACTCCGTGCGCTGACTCTCCCCCATCTCTCACCTCACAGGGAGTGAATCGATGAGTCGCGACACCGCACTCGTTTCGGCTGACTGGGCCGAGCAGAATCTCGAAACCCCGGGAATCGTCTTCGTCGAGGTCGACGAGGACACCTCCGCCTACGACGGCGGCCACATCCCGGGCGCGATCAAGATCGACTGGAAGAAGGACCTGCAGGACCCGGTCCGGCGGGACTTCGTCAACCAGGAGCAATTCGCCGCCCTGCTCTCCGAGCGCGGCATCGCCAACGACGACCAGGTCGTGCTCTACGGCGGCAACAACAACTGGTTCGCCGCGTACGCGTACTGGTACTTCAAGCTTTACGGCCACGGCGACGTCAAGCTGATCGACGGCGGCCGCAAGAAGTGGGAGCTCGACGCCCGCCCGTACTCCAAGGACGTGCCGGTCCGCGCGAAGACCAGCTACACCGCGTCCGCGCCCGACCTGTCGATCCGCGCGTTCCGCGACGAGGTCGTCGAGGCCATCGGCGTCAAGAACCTGGTCGACGTGCGCAGCCCCGACGAGTTCGCCGGTCGCCTGCTCGCCCCGGCCCACCTGCCGCAGGAGCAGTCGCAGCGGGCCGGGCACATCCCGACCGCGATCAGCGTGCCGTGGAGCAAGGCCGCCAATGAGGACGGCACCTTCAAGTCCGACGACGAGCTCGCCAAGATCTACGGCGAGGCCGGCCTGGACGGCAGCAAGGACACCATCGCCTACTGCCGGATCGGCGAGCGCTCCTCGCACACCTGGTTCGTGCTTCGTGAGCTGCTCGGACACGACAACGTGAAGAACTACGACGGTTCCTGGACCGAGTACGGCTCGCTCATCGGCGTCCCGATCGCGCTCGGCGACGAACCCGGAAAGGCGTGATCACCATGACGTCACCCTCGAACATCGCGGCCGGTTGCGCCGCCCCGGACCAGTCGGCTCCCATCCCGGCCTCCGTCGACCTGAACCGCGAGACGGTGCTCACCGGCATCGTGGCCAACGCCGACGGCGAAGCGGTCGGCGGTGCGTACGTGCGGCTGCTCGACTCGTCCGGCGAGTTCACGGCCGAAGTGGTCTCCTCGCCCGAGGGCGTCTTCCGCTTCTTCGCCGCGCCCGGCTCGTGGACGCTGCGCGCCCTGAGCCGCAGCGGTAACGGCGAGGCCGTCGTGGACGCCACCGTCGGCGTCAACGAGGTCGGCCTCAGCGTCTCACCGGCCTGATCGCTCACGCTTTGATGAGGTGGCGGGTCCCGTTCCCGGGGCCCGCCACCTGCGTTTCTAGGGAGTCCACCTCCACTTGTCGAGCTTCGGCCGCTCCGGAAGCTCGGCCCGGCCGGTCGACCAGAGCAGGGCCGTCCACGGGTCGGTTTCGGTCGGCGCCCCGGGGAACAGCCGCTCGATCGCGCCCGCGCACAGGTCGGCCGGCGGGTTCCAGTCGAGGCCGAGGCCGCCGGCCACATCGTGCATGTGCACCAGCACCTCGATCACGCCCATCGCGGCGAACCCGCTCACGTCGGAGACCCCGTAGTTGTGGAACGACCGGCGGCTCGGCGGAACGGTAGAGATCATCGCGGCCAGCAACGCACCGCACGACTCGAGCACCTGGAGCAGGGCGCCGTTGCCGTCCGCCGGGTCCACGAAGATCGTCAGGCCCGGCCCACCCTCCCGGCGGAACTGCCAGCCGATCGGGACGTGGGTGGTCACCGACGGTACGGCCGGGGCCAGCTGGGCCGCGTACGTGAAAAGGTCGTCGGCCATGTGCTCGACCGTTTCCCAGCAGCTCCAGGACAGGCCGCCGGCGGGCACCTGCCAGTCGCGCTCCCCGGCGGTCGCCAGCGTTTCCCGGGCCAGACTCACGGCATGTGTCACATCATCGGCATTCACCGCATGGACCCTAGGTGCCGCCTGAAGTGACGACCACCGCATTAGCGGGCACCTCGGGCCGGCGGCGGGTGAGGCGGCGGATGCCGGTGTTGAGGACGGCGATCAGCGGGACGGCGACGAGCGCGCCGATGATGCCGGCCAGCACCACCCCCGAGGCGATGCCGATGATCACGGCGAGCGGGTGGATGGCGACCGCACGGCCCATGATCAGCGGCTGCAGGATGTGCCCCTCGACCTGCTGCACCAGGATGACCGCCCCCAGCACGATCAACGCGTACACCCAGCCCTGGTCGACCAGGGCGACCAGCACCGCGACCGCGCCCGAGACGCTGGCCCCGACGATCGGGATGAAGGCGCCCAGGAACACCAGCGCGGCCAGCGGGAACGGGAACGGGATGTCCAGGATGACCAGGGCGATGCCGATGCCGACGGCGTCGATGAAGGCGACCAGCACGGTGGCCCGCACGTAGGCGCCTAGCGTGGCCCAGGACGCGTCCCCGGCGTCGGCGAGCGACCAGCGGGCGTTCACCGGGAACAGCCGCACGATGAAACGCCAGATCTTGCGGCCGTCGCGCAGGAAGAAGAACGTCGAGAAGAGCACCAGCAGCATGCCGGTCAGCACCTCGAACACGGTGGTCGCGGTGGCGATGCCGGTCGAGGTGAGCGACGCGCTGTGCGTGTTGATCCAGTTCTGCGCGTTGTCGATGGCCTGGTTGACCTGGTCGTCCGAAAGATGCAGCGGGCCCGTCTTGGCCCACTCCTGGATCTGCCGGACGCCCTGGCTCGCGTTCTGGGTCAGCGAGGGCAGGCCGTCCAGGAACTGGTTGATCACCAGCGTGAAGGTGCCCGCGACGGCGGCCAGACCACAGATCAGCACCAGGAACGTGGCCAGCGACGGCGGGAGACGGAGGCGGCGCAGCCACCCGACGGCCGGGGCCAGCAGGGCCGAGAGCAGCAGGGCCACGGCGAGCGGGATGACGACGATGCTGATCACGCCGATGAAGCGCAACAGGGCCCAGCCGACCACGCCCACCACGATCAGACGCCAGCCCCAGGCGGCCGAGATGCGCAACGAGTGAGGCACTTCGGAGTCGTCCCGGCTGTTGGTCGAGTGGTGCACGTCGTCGGGCTCAGGAGCCGGCGGGGCGAATTCGACCTCGGCGTCCGGTTCCGACGTCGAGGCGGCCCGAGCCATGCGCACCGACTCGCGGCCCGAGTCGTACGCCCGGCGAAGGTTCTCCCGGACTCGCTGCAAGCGGCTCAACCGCCCACCCCCTAGCGTCGCGGTGATCGGTTTACAACCTAGTGGCCGGGGCCTTCCGGTTTGCGCCCGCCACGGGGCGTACCGTCGGCAATCGTGAGCTCCGACACCCGAACCGAGAGCGGACTGCCGATCCGCATGCTTCACGACCGCGTGCTCGTCAGACAGGACGGCAGCGAGGGCGAGCGCCGGTCGGTGGCCGGCATCGTGATCCCGGCGACCGCCTCGATGGGCCGGCGGCTCTCCTGGGCCACGGCCGTCGGGGTCGGGCCGAACGTGCGGTCGATCGTCGTGGGCGACCGGGTCCTCTTCGACCCCGACGATCGCTCCGAGGTCGAGTTGCACAGCCAGAGTTACGTGCTGCTCCGCGAGCGTGACGTGCACGCCGTGGCGGCCAGCCGGGTCGAGCCGGACGGCACCGGCCTCTACCTCTGAGCCATCTTGATCGTTCGGGGTAAGGCTCGGGGCGGCCGGTCACCGATCGGGTGACTACGCTGGCTCCATGGCCGACGGAACGCCCGACCAGGCTGCCCACCCTCAGTCCGCACCACCGCAGCCTGTCTCACCGGCAGCCGCGGTCGAGCCGGCTTCCACCCTGCCTGCATCTCCCCTGCCCGCCGGTCTCGTTTTTCCCGAGGCCATGGCGACGGCGATCGACCCCAAGGCCTGGGCGGCGGCGCAACGCCGTACAGGCTGGCGGCGGTGGCTGCCGATCGCCGGCGTGGTCTCGTTCCTACTGGCCGGCGCCATCGGCATGCTGCTGTTCCTCGGCGTCGACATGGGCGTCACGAGCCTGCTGGTCGGCCTGACCGCGGCCGTGGTGCCGGTGCCGCTGCTGGTCGCCGCGTTCCTGTGGCTCGATCGCTACGAGCCCGAGCCGATCCGCTACCTGGCCTTCTGCTTCGCCTGGGGCGCCGCGATCGCCACCGCCGTGGCCCTGGTCGTCAACACCAGCGCGGCCTGGCTGTTCGACAAGATCGGCCTGCCCGACGCCCTGGTCGCGGTGCTGGTGGCCCCGTTCATCGAGGAGTCGATGAAGGCGGCCGGCCCCCTGCTGCTCTTCTGGCGGCGGCGCACCGAGTGGTCGGGCATCACCGACGGCATCGTCTACCTGGGCATGTCGGCGCTCGGCTTCGCCATGGTAGAAAACGTGCTCTACCTCGGCAAACACGGCTACGCGACGGGCGTCGAAGAGTACGGCCCGGCAACCGGCCTGCAAAACCTCTTCGCCATCTTCATCGTGCGCATCCTGTTCACCGGCTTCGCCCATCCGCTGTTCTCGTCGATGACCGGCATCGGCCTGGGCATCGCGGCCCGCTCGGGCGACCGCAAGGTGCGCTGGCTGGCGCCCATCGCGGGCCTGCTGCTGGCGATGATCCTGCACGGCACGTTCAACCTGCTGCCCACGCTCTCGGTGAGCCTGGCCGAACCCCTGATCATGCTGTACGGCTACCTGGGCTTCATGGTGCCGTTCTTCTTCGCCGTGGTCGGCTTCGCGATCGCGTTGCGCAGCTGGGAAGGCCGGCTGACCGAGCGGATCCTCCCCCACTACGTGACCGCCGGCTGGTTCTCGCCGCCCGAGGTGGCCGCGCTGGGCAGCCTGGGCCGCCGCTATTCCGCCCGCCAGTGGGCCAAGCGGGTCGCCGGCGACGGCGGCCAGAAGGCGATGCGAAGCTTCCAGTTCGCCTCGACCCAGCTGGCCCTGCTGCGCGACGGCATGAACAAAGGGCTGGACCGCAAACAGCAGGACGTCGACCGGGCCGCCGCCGAAGAGCACCGCCTGCTGACCGAGATCGTGGAATACCGATCGGTCTTCAGCGCCAAGGACCCGCAGGCGCCGCAAGCCTTCTGGGACGGCCACAACTATCAGATCGCCTTCCCCGACGGCATCACCAGGACGATCCCGCCGCCCGCCGAGCCGGTGGTGCCGCTGCCGGTCAGGGTGCCGGCTTATGCGTCGCCTTACGGGGGCCACCCGGTCCCGGCGCAGCACGGCTACGGGCCGCCGCCCGGCTGGGGTGGCCAGCCCGGCTACGGAGCTCAACCCGGCTACGGTTCGCAGCCTGGATACGGGGCTCAGCCTGGATATGGGGTGGCCCCGCCTGGATACGGGGCTCAGCCTGGATACGGGGCCCCGCTCGGGTATGGCGGTCAGTCCGGTTACGGCGGTCAGGGTGTTCAGCCTGGCTATGGCGTTCAGCCCGGCTATGGCCCGCAGCCTGGTTACGGCGGTCAGCCCGGCTACGGCGGGTACGGTCCCCAACCTGGTTACGGCAACCAGTCCGGATATGGCTATGGCACACAGCCGAGCTACGGCGCTCAACCGGGCTACGGACCGCAGCCGAGCCAGGGCGATTACTCCGCGCCCAACTCTCAGCCCGGCCAACAAGCTCAGCCCGGATACGGACCCCAACCGGGATACAGCACCCAGCCCGGTTACGGAGCCCAGCCTGGTTACGGAGCCCAGCCTGGTTACGGAGCCCAGCCTGGTTACGGAGCCCAGCCTGGTTACGGAGCCCAGCCCGGCTATGGCACTCAATCCGGTTATGGGGCTCAGCCCGCATACGGCGCGCAACCGGGCAATGCGGCTCAGCCCGCATACGGCGCGCAACCGGGCAATGCGGCTCAGCCCGCATACGGCGCGCAACCGGGCAATGCGGCTCAGCCCGCATACGGCGCGCAACCGGGCAATGCGGCTCAGCCCGCATACGGCGCGCAACCGGGCAATGCGGCTCAGACGCAAGGGAGTGGATCCCAGCCCCAGAACGACGCGCAGCCTGGCTATGCCGCTCAGCCGCAACAAGAAGGCCAGCCTCGACATGGCGCCCAATCTGGCTATGCCGCGCAGCCCCAACAGAGCGGCGCCCAGCCTCATTACGGCGCGCAACCGGGCTATGCCGCTCAGCCCGAACAGGGCGGCCAGCCGACCAGTGGGGCGCGACCGGGCTACAGCTACCCGGCGAGCCATCAGCCCACCTCTAGTTACTCGGCCCCACCCCCGTTCGCGCCGCTGCCCGCCGAGCCCACCGCGCCCGACGACGAAACCCGCCCGCAGGGCGGAAATCCGCCTCAGTAAGCCCCACCCAGAGCATGCGGCCGAGCGTAGGCCGAAAGCCGGCCAACCGTCGCGAGCCTGTGGACAACGCCGCGCCTGTGGATAACTCGAGCCGCCGTTCCGCGGCGGAGTAGCGTCACGTCCCTGTGGGCGGGGGGAGGACGGTGGCTGGACAGGGCGAAGATCAATTTGAAACGGCGACAGAACGGCTCAACGCGGGAGCTGCGGAACGGCTCAAACAGACGGCCGGCTCATCCGGCTCAGACAGGTATCCGGCTCAACCAGGCGGCGCTCAACCAGGCGGCGCTCAACCAGGCGGCGCTCAGACGGGCAAGCGCTCAGACGGGTGGGCGGCTCAGGCCCGAGCGGGAAGCGGGCTTTCGGCGGCCCGAGTGTGAGCGGCCGATCGCGCGGCGCACCAACCGCGGAGCCTCGGCGTGCTCCACCCCGCCGGCCCGCAGCAGGTCAGTGGCCGTGGTGCGGACCTGCGCGACGATCACCCCACCCGAGAAGCCCACGCCCTCTTCGTACGCTTTCCCGCACTCAGCCGCCGCACGCAACGCCCGCTCGCGCGCGGCCATCGGCTCGACGCCCTTGGCCCACTCTTGGCGCAGCAGGTCCACCGCGTCGCCCAGCAAGCCCACCGAGACGGCCAGCACCGCCGGGATCGTCTCGTCGTCACCCAGGGCCGTATCAGCGCGGCGGCTCATCACGCGGCAGTTCCGCAGGGCGTACGTGATGTGGTTGGCCCCGTCGACGTAGAGCGCCAACGCGCCCCGGTTGCGCCAGCGGGCCGGGGCGAAGGCGACGTTCTCCCGGGCCGCGGTAACAGCAGCCGAGAACGCGGCGAACGTTCCTTCCGCGGCCCTCAAATGGTCCAGCGCGTCCTGGATCGTGGTGCGGTTCCTCTCGTTCAGGCCCGCGCTGACCTGGTGCAACCCGTCGGCCAGGGCACGCAGGGCGGGGTCGGCCGCACGGCGGACGACGTTGAGCGGGTTGAGCGGCAGCAGCACCGTCATCACCACCAGGCCGACGCCGCCACCGACCAGGGCGTCGAAGAACCTGGTCCAGGGCAGTCCGGTGGTCGAGGTGAGCGTCGCCACCAGGACCGCCGATGACGCCGACTGCACGACCAGCGGCGTGCCTCCGCCCACGGCCGTCGCGACGAGCACCGCGAGCAGGACGATCAGCCCGATCTGCCACGGCCCGCTGCCGATCAGCAGGATGAACGCGTCGCCGATCCCGATGCCGATGGCCACCCCGAGGACCAGTTCGGCCGTACGCCGTACCCGTTGCCCGACCGACGACGCCAGCGTGATCACGGCCGCGATGGGCGCGAAGAACGGGCTGGGACGACCGATCACTTCGTGCGCGAGGAACCAGGCCAGCCCGGCGGCCACTCCGGCCTGCACGGCCAGGGCCAGCCCGTAACGGACCCGCCGCTGGCCTTCGCCGACGCCTGCCCGCGAACGGGCGACCACGCGTCCGAGCCGTCCCCGCGGTGCCGCCTCGCTCATGTCTCCAAACACTAGATCCTCCGACGCCCCCCGCACGGAACCGAGGCGCCCCGCCGCACGAAACACGCACGGAACCGGAGACCGCCCGTCCCGAAAGACAGCGATGGCCGGGCGGGTGTCAGGATGGCCGCGTGGAGAAGCTTGGGGGGCGGTTCGTCGAGGCAGTGAAGGCGGCGGGGGCGACGGCAGCGGACGGGGATCTCGAGTCCGCCGCGGGTTATCTGCTGACGCGCTGGTCCGAGCCGCAGCGGCACTATCACACGGTTACGCACCTGATGGCCGTACTGGATGTGGTCGATCGGTTTGCCGGTTTGGCCCCGCATCCGGAAAGGGTGCGCCTGGCCGCCTGGATGCACGATGCCGTCTACGATCCGCGGGCGCTCGGGGACGCCAACGAGCGGGACAGCGCCGAGTTCGCCGAGGGCCTGCTGGCCACGCTGGGTGTGCCCGACGACGCCGCGGCCGAGGTGGCGCGGCTGGTCGGGCTGACCGCGGGCCACGCCACGGAGGCCGACGACCCGGACGGCGAGCTGCTGTGCGACGCCGACCTCGCGGTTCTGGCCGGCGACGACGACGCCTACACGGCCTACACCGTGGCCATCCGCCAGGAGTACGCGCACGTCCCCGACGAGGATTTCCGGGCGGGCCGGGCTCAGGTGCTCAAGGCCCTGCTCGAGCTGCCGTCGATCTACCGCCTAGAGCCGCTGCGCGACCAGTGGGAGGCCAAGGCCCGCGCCAACCTGGAGCGCGAGCTCAACGGTTGAGGTGTTTGGGGCGGCGCAGCCCCGCGGTACGCAGCCGCGAAGCCAGCTCCCGGGACGGCAGCAAGGTCGCGCCGAGCCAGACCGCGCTCCGAAACCGAATGTCCGGAATATCGTAATGGTCCCGGTCGAAGGCCCGCCGCGGGGCGCCCAGCATCTCGGCGAAGGCGTGCAGCTCGTCGAAGCTGAGGTCGCTGACCAGGTGGGACCAGAGCCGCCCCCGAGCGGGCCAGAGCGGCTCGTCGACGAGGATCAAAGGTCGATCTGCAGCAGCTCGTCCCCACGGTCGGCCACCAAGCCGCGCACGTCCGGCGCACCGACCCGGGCCGCGTCGGCTGCCGCGTCGTCGGGCATCGTCTGTGACTGCCGCTCGGCGGCCACCCGGGCCAGGTAGTGCTCGACCTCGCGCTCGCGCACGACCTTGTCCCAGCCCATCACGTCCCCCATCACCTCGGCCGCATGGGCCGCCGACTCGGTGCCGCGGTGCGCCGTCTCGAACGAGATGCGGGTGCGCCGGGTCAGCACGTCGTCGAGGTGCAGGGCGCCTTCGGCCAGGGCCGCGTACGCCACCTCGGCCGCCAAATACTCCGGAGCCCCGGCCAGCGGCGCCGCCAGGTCGGGATCCGCCTTGATCATGGCCAGCAGGTGGACCGTAAGGGTGCCGTACCGCTCGAGCAGATGCTCGATCACCCCGGCCGTGACCCCGTGCCGCCGGGCCGTGTCTTGCCGGTCGCGCCAGGCCGCGGCATAGCCGTCGGCGCCCAGCAATGGCAGCTGAGCGGTGCGGGACGGGCGCTCCGAGCCGCCGAGCCGTCGCACGGCCCGGTCGATGACGTCGGCCGCCATCACCCGGTATGTCGTGTATTTGCCCCCGGCCACCAGCAGCAGGCCCAGCATCGGCTCGACCACGGCGTGCTCGCGGGACAGCTTGGACGTCGAGTCGGCCTCGCCCGAGAGCAGCGGGCGCAGACCCGCGTACACGCCCTCGATGTCGTCGGTGGTGAGCGGCCGGTCGAGCACCGTGTTGACCTGGTCGAGCAGATAGCGGATGTCGCGGGCCGAGGCCGCCGGGTGGGAGCGGTCGAGTTTCCAGTCGGTGTCGGTGGTGCCGATGATCCAGTGGCCGCCCCACGGGATGACGAAGAGCACCGAGGTGGGCGTGCGCAGGATCAGCCCGGCCTCGCCGGTGATGGCGGAGCGCGGCACCACGAGGTGGACGCCCTTCGAGGCGCGCACGCGCAGGCCGGGGCGTACGCCGACGTCTCTCAGCATCTGCGACATGTCGTCGCTCCACACGCCGGTGGCGGCGACGACCGTGCGGGCGCGGACCTCGAACTCCGGTGAGTCGGGCGATTCGAGGTCACGGACCCGGACGCCGACCACCTCGCGCGCCTCCCGCACGAAGCCGACGACCCGGGCGCTGGTCACCACGGCCGCGCCCAGGCTGGCCGCCGTACGGGCCAGGTTGACCACCAGGCGGGCGTCGTCGACCTGGCCGTCGTAGTAGCGGATCGCGCCGGCCAGCGTGTCGGCCCGCAGGCTCGGGAACAGGTGGCGGGCGCCGTCACGGCTGAGGTGACGGTGCAGCGGCATGCCCCGGCCGGTGCCGAAGACACCGGCGAACACGTCGTACGCCGCCACGCCCAGCCCGTAGTAGGCCCGCCGGCCGACCCGGGCCGCCGGGTTGCCGTTGGGCAGCGGCACCAGGATCGGCACCGGCCGGACGAGGTGGGGCGCCAGCCGGGTCGAGAGCAGGCCACGCTCGGTCAGCGCCTCGTGCACCAGGTGCAGCTCGAGCTGTTCGAGGTAGCGCAGGCCGCCGTGGATCAGCTTGCTGGACCGGCTGGACGTGCCGGCCGCGAGGTCACGCGCCTCGACCAGGGCCACCTTGAGCCCGCGGGAGGCCGCGTCGAGGGCCGCGCCGGCGCCGGTGGCCCCGCCCCCGACGACGAGGACGTCGAACTGCTCGTCGCGCAGGCGGCGCAGATCGGCCACCCGTCGGATCGGGGAGAGACGGCCGGCCGCGTATCGAGACACCGAGGGATCGCGCACCCGTCCCACATTACCGCTCGCTCCCACATGCACCCGCCACTGCAACCGTTCCGCTCTTCGCCGTCCCTAGCGTCCATAGAAGCCCAGACCGTCGGAGTCAAGGCTGTCGCCCGAGACGGGGATTCCGGATGCATCGAGCCGTTCTGCGGTCCAAGGCCTACCGAACGCTGGTCCTGGTGGTCGTGGTCGCCGTCGGTGTCACGGCGACGATCACGCTGCTGGGCAACCGGGCGGACGCGGCCATCACCACCGCTTTCAGCTCCCGGTTCGAGGCGAACGTCAACGGCTCGATCGTGCTCCGCGGCAACACCAACCGGTCACCGTCCCGGCCAACACCGTGGCCACCATCGACGTGCTGGCCAACGACAGCGACCCGAACAACGACCCGCTGACCGTCACGGTCGACGTGGCCCCCGCGCACGGCACCGCCACGGTGGACGTGCATGGCAAGGTCACCTACACCCCGGCCGCCGGCTACCTCGGCAACGACTCGTTCCACTACACCGTGGCCGACGGCCGCGGCGGCACGGCCGGGGCCACGGTGACGGTCGGCGTGATCAACACCGCGCCGGCCGCCCGCGACGACGCGGTCACGACCGACACCGACACCGCCGTGACGATCGTGCCGCTGACCAACGACGTCGACGAGAACGGTGACACCCTGCAGGTCACGGCGATCACCGTGCCCGCCCGGGGCACCGCCGCACTCGCCGACGGCACCGTCACCTACACCCCGGCGGCCGGTTTCTTCGGCACCGACACCTTCACCTACTCGATCCGCGACTCGCACGGGCTCACCGACTCGGCGATCATCACGGTCACGGTGCTCAACGCCGCGCCGATCGCCGTCGACGACCACTTCGTCGTCCGCCCCGGCGTGACCACGAAGCTGGACCTGCTGGCCAACGACCGCGACCCGAACACCGGCCAGGCGCTGAGCATCAGCACGCTGGGCACGCCGGCCAAGGGCACGGTGACCCTGAACGCGGACGGCACGGTCGGCTACCGCCCGAACGCCCTCACCCAGGGCACGGACACCTTCGACTACGTGCTGACCGACGACCTGGGCCGCACCGACACCGGCACGGTCACGATCGTCATCGACGCGGCGCCCACCGCGACGGCCGACACCGCCTCGACGGCGGCCGGCACGGCCGTGGAAATCGCGGTCATCGGCAACGACATCGACCCCGAGGGCGGGGCGCTGACCCTGGTCTCGGTCGGCACCCCGGCCCACGGCACCGCGACCGTCGTCAACGGCCAGGTCCGGTACACCCCGGCCACCGGCTTCAGCGGCGCCGACACCTTCACCTACGTGGTGCGGGACGCGGCCGGCAACAACGCGACCGGCACGGTGACCGTGACCGTGGCCGACGCCGCTCCGGTGGCCGCCGACGACGCGGCCGCGGTGCTCGCGGGCAAGCACGTCGACGTGGACGTGCTGGCCAACGACACCGACGCCAACACCGGCCAGACGCTGACCGTGACCGCGGTGGGGACCCCGGCCCACGGCACGGCGACGATCGTGAACGGCAAGATCCGCTACACCGCGACGGCCGACTACGCGGGCACCGACACCTTTACCTACACGGTGAGCGACGGTCACGGCGGCACCGCCCAGGCGACGGTCACCGTGACGCAGCAGCGGCGCGGCGGTCGCGGTGCCGGACGAGCGGACCACGCCCTACCAGCGCGCGATCACCGTTCCGGTCCTCGCCAACGACCTGGACCCGGACAAGACCCTGACGCTGAGCAGTGTGATCGTGCCCGACCAGGGCACGGCCGAGATCAGCGGCACCGGCATCAAGTTCACGCCGCCGGCCGGCTTCACCGGGGTGGCCACGTTCAGCTACACCGCGGTGGACGGCGACGGGAACCACACGACGACGACCGTCACGATCACCGTGGGTGCGCCGCCCGTCGTGCCGAGCCAGTCGCTGACCGCCAAGCCGGGCACGGCCCTCAAGGTCACCCTGCCCACCACGGACGAGCACGGTGTCCCGGTGACGGTGCGCTCGATCGGCAAGCCGAAGCACGGCACGGCCAAGCTCAACGCGGACGGCACAGTCACGTACCTGGCGGCGGCCGGCTTCTGCGGCACGGACAGCTTCACCTACGAGGCCGTCGACGCGGACGGCAACGTGGCCGAGGGCACGATCACGATCAAGGTGGGCGGCGTCAACACGAAGCCGGGAGCCAGGAACGACGCCGTGTCGGTCGACGCCGGTGAGTCCGTGGTGATCTCGCCGCTCGAGAACGACAAGGACGCCAATCAGGGCACCCTCACGGTCGTCCGGATCGGCAAGCCGCGGCACGGCACGGCGGTGCTCAACAAGGACGGCACGGTCACCTACGCGCCGAACCAGAGCTACGGCGGCGGGGTGGACTCGTTCACCTACACGGCGAGCGACGGCCACGGCGGCACCGCCACGGCGATCGTCACGGTCACCGTGAACGCGCCAGCGGCCGGCACGGGTGACGCCAAGCTGGCCAAGACCGGCCTGGACGTGATCTCGGTCGTGGTCGGCGGCGGCATCGCCGTCCTGATCGGCGGCTTCCTGCTGATGGCGGGGGGCGAGCGGTTCCGGCTCCCGATGCCGGTCATGGCCGGGCTCGGCCTGACCGGTCCGGGCCGTCACCGCCCGGGTCGCCACCGCAGCTGAACATGAAGAAGGGCAGGTCGCCGAGGCGACCTGCCCTTCTTTACGACTGGACTCAGAAGTCCATGTCACCGCCGCCCGGGGCGCCGGCCGGAGCCGGGTTCTTCTCGGGCTTGTCGGCCACGACGGCCTCGGTGGTGAGGAACAGCGCGGCGATCGACGCGGCGTTCTGCAGCGCCGAGCGGGTGACCTTGGCCGGGTCGATGATGCCCGCGGCCAGCAGGTCAACGTACTCGCCGGTCGCGGCGTTGAGGCCGTGACCCGGCTCGAGGTTGCGCACCTTCTCGACCACGACGCCACCCTCGAGGCCGGCGTTCACGGCGATCTGACGCAGCGGGGCGTCGAGCGCGACCTTGACGATGTTGGCGCCAGTGGCCTCGTCGCCGACCAGGTCGAGCTTGTCGAACGCGGTCTTGCCGGCCTGCACGAGCGCGACGCCACCACCGGGGACGATGCCCTCCTCGACGGCCGCCTTCGCGTTGCGAACGGCGTCCTCGATGCGGTGCTTGCGCTCCTTGAGCTCGACCTCGGTGGCCGCGCCGACCTTGATGACCGCAACGCCGCCGGCCAGCTTGGCCAGGCGCTCCTGCAGCTTCTCGCGGTCGTAGTCGGAGTCCGACTTCTCGATCTCGGCCCGGATCTGGTTGACCCGGCCCTGGATCTGCTCGGCGTTGCCCGCGCCGTCGACGACGGTGGTCTCGTCCTTGGTGATGACGATCTTGCGGGCCGAGCCCAGCAGGCTCAGGTCGGCGTTCTCCAGCTTGAGGCCGACCTCTTCGCTGATGACGGCGCCGCCGGTGAGGATGGCGATGTCTTCCAGCATGGCCTTGCGGCGGTCACCGAAGCCGGGGGCCTTGACGGCGACCGACTTGAAGGTGCCGCGGACCTTGTTGACGACCAGCGTGGCCAGGGCCTCGCCGTCGACGTCCTCGGCGATGATGACGAGCGGCTTGCCGCCCTGCATGACCTTCTCGAGAACGGGGAGGAGGTCCTTGACCGCCGAGATCTTGCTGTTCACGATCAGGATGTAGGGGTCGTCGAAGACGGCCTCCATACGCTCGGCGTCGGTCATGAAATAGGCCGACACGAAGCCCTTGTCGAAGCGCATGCCCTCGGTGAGCTCGAGCTCGAGACCGAAGGTGTTGCTCTCCTCGACGGTGATGACGCCTTCCTTGCCGACCTTGTCCATGGCCTCGGCGATGATCTCGCCGACCGTGGAGTCACCGGCGGAGATGGAGGCGGTGGAGGCAATCTGCTCCTTGGTCTCCACGTCCTTCGAGAGCTGCTGAAGCGCCTCGGAGACGGCCGCGACGGCGGCCTCGATGCCCCGCTTGAGGGCCATCGGGTTGGCGCCCGCGGCGACGTTGCGCAGGCCCTCGCGAACCAGCGCCTGGGCCAGGACGGTCGCCGTCGTCGTGCCGTCACCGGCGACGTCGTCGGTCTTCTTGGCGACCTCCTTGACCAGCTCGGCGCCGATCTTCTCGAAGGTGCCCTCGAGCTCGATCTCCTTGGCGATCGACACACCATCGTTGGTGATGGTGGGAGCGCCCCACTTCTTCTCGAGCACGACGTTGCGGCCCTTGGGGCCGAGCGTCACCTTGACGGCGTCGGCGAGCTGGTTCATACCACTCTCGAGGCCGCGACGAGCTTCCTCGTCAAATGCGATGATCTTGGCCATACGGCTGTGTCCTCCTGGACAATCGAAGTGCTGGGCCGTGTGGCCCCGCCCTCCGCGCGATCTTGATGAAGCACTGCGCGGAACTCTGCGGACGTCACAACCTGGCGATGTGACGTCCTCAGGTCGAGCCGGATAGCCCGCGACGACTGGCCCGTGCCCCAGCGTCGATGGCGACGCCGCGACCGAGACCCCACCGTCCCGACCTGCTTGGCACTCAGCAGTCGCGAGTGCCAATGACTTGTTTAGCACTCCCCGGGTGCGAGTGCAAGGAAACAGCCTCTTGCGGAGGCCCTACGCCTCGGCCCGGGACAGCTCGTCCCGCAGGTAGGCACTGGTCACCGGCTCGTCGAGGCGTCGGGCCTGCGCATACGTCACCAGCGCGGCGATCGCCCAGAGCTGAACGAGCACCACCGCGATCAGGGTCGAGGCGACCGCGCCGAAGAGCCCGTCGACCACCCCGGGCACAACTGTGACGGCCGCCGCAGTGACCACCAGACCGACCGGGCGAGCCTGGGAGAGGAGATGCACCGCGCGGCGGGGCCGGTGCCCTCGTTCGATCAGCACGACGCAGCCGAGGAGCCCGCCGACCGTGAGCACGCCGGTCGAGACGAGGGCGAGCAGGACCGTGACCGGGCCGGCCGCCGCCGTGCCGATCCGCGCCTCGGCCAGGAGCAGCGGCATGCCACCGATCAGCAGGCCGAACCCGGCGAACCACAGCCAGAGCGCACGGAGCCGCTGTGCGACCAGCGCCCACACCCGGCCGGGCCGTGGCGGGCGGCCCTCGGCGGCCATCGGCACCGCCACCCCCACCGCGCCGGCCAGGCTGAGCACCAGGGGCAGCGCGGAGACGGCCAGGAAGGCCAGCCACATGGCCGGGAGCAGCAGCAGCCCGAAGCCGCCGGCCAGGTCGGAGAGGGCCGGTGCGGCGACCACCGTGTCGTCGAGACGGCCCACGAAGAAGTGCATCGGGATCGCGGCCAGCAGCATGACCGGCAGCAGAACCGCCCAGTCACGGACGAGCACCGCGCCGAACCGGCGGAACCAGGCCCCCTGGCCCGGGCCCGCCACGAGCACATCGCGGAACGGGGTTGTCACCGGTTCGGGTTTGCCCGTCCAGGGGATATCGGCGGTGCGGCCATCGGCGTCGAACGGGTCGATGGCGTCCACCACCGGCTCGTCAACCATGAAGATGCGCGCCTCACCGTGGTCCATCGCGACACCTTGCCCCAGCCCGGGCCTCCGCCGCCACCCCGTCCGATTCCGGCCAACCGGCTTGCCGCACCGCCGGGCGCAGGGTAATCAGGACCCCATGGACAGCTGGAGCGTGCACCGGGTCAGAGCCGAGGACGCGGCCCGGATGCGTGCCCTGCGGCTCGAGATGCTGGCCGACAGTCCGCTCGCCTTCCTCGAGACCCTGGCTCAGGCGGCCGCGCGGTCGCACTTCTCCTACCGGCAGCGCATCGTCCAGGCCTCGGCCGGCGGCACGATCGCCCAGTTCGTGGCCGACCCGGGCCCCGGCGAGCGCCTGATCGGGCACGCGGGCGGCACGGTCGCCCCCGAGTTCCCCGGTGAGACGGTGATCTTCGCGGTCTACGTGACCCCGGCCTACCGCGGCGGCAAGGTGGTGGCCGAGCTGGTCGAGGCGGTCACCGAGTGGTCGCGGGCCGCGGGCCGCACCCGCACGCTACTCGAGGTCGTCGTCGGCAACGACCGGGCCCTGCGGGCGTACGAGAAGCTCGGGTTCTTCGACACGGGCGAGCGGGTGCCGCATCCGGTGATCCCGACGCTCACCGAACTACGGATGCGCCGGAGGGTCTGATGGCGGCACGGCACGTACGCAGGGGCATCCTCACCACGGTCAACGGCACCACGGGCGCGGGCCTGCTGGTCGCCCTGGCCACCCGGGCCAAGCTCCGGCGCGGTCGCCACGGCGTGCTGATCGCCGAGGGCTACCGCCTGCCGTTCCCGCCGGCCAGCTGTTTCACGGTCGGCTCGGTGATCCTGACCCGGCGCAGCGCCGAGTGGCTGCTGGACGACGAGCGGGCCGAGCTCTTCGAGCACGAGCACCACCACGCCCGGCAGTACGCGGTGCTCGGTCCGCTCTTCTGGCCGGCCTACTGGGCCGCATGCGGCTACTCCTACGCCACGACCGGCTCGTGGGGCGCCCGCAACTTCTTCGAGAGGCGCGCGGGATTAGAGGCCGGCGGCTATCCCACCGACCTTCCGCCGCGGCCCTGGCTGGTGAAGCTCAGAGGTCTTTCTGCCACTCCGTCCAGGCGTCGACCGCCCGGAAGCCCATCGCCCGATTGATCTTCAGCATGAAGGTGTTCGACGCCGCGTTGAAGGTGTCGATCGCTTCCAGCTGGGGCTTCATCTCGCGGATGTGGGCCAGGTTTTCCAGCTTGACCAGCATGCCGAGGCGGTGGCCGCGGTGATCGGGGTCGACCAGCGTCGTGTTCTGCCAGGCGTGCACCGGCTGATCTCTCTCGGCGACGATCCAGGTGTAGGCGACCAGCTTGTCGCCGATCAGGGCACCGGCCTGATAGCTGAGCCGCCCGCGCGCCTCCCGCGCCGCCTCACTCTTGCGGATGCGGTCGGCATCCATCTTCTCCTGCTCCCAGTTGATGTCGCCGGTCGGCGCGTCGACGTTGAGCCGGCCCTCCAAGTAGGCCACGTCGTCGATCAGCTCGTCGGGCGCCACCCCGACCCAGCGGACCGTGCGGTAGCCCTCGGCGTGTTTCCCGGCGTCGGCCCGCAGACCGGCCAGCAGCGGCTCGTCGAGCGCAGTGACTTCGAGGCGGCTGCGGATCTCGGCCAGGCCCGCCTTGGCCCCGACCGACTCGGCGAAGGCCGTCCCCTCGGGGTAGCGGTCGACGGTCGAGTACTGGAGGTGGATGCGATTGTTGGCCCGCGCGCGCTCGACCGCCAGCTCGTGGAGCGCCCAGCCCGCGCCCAGCCGGCGATGCCCGGGCAGGACCATCAGATCAACTTCCACGTTGTCCAAATTGTCCAGCTGCGGGAACTCGAGGGCGAGCAGGCCGACTGGCACCTCGTCGGCGAAAGCCAGATAGCGCTCGATCGTCACTCCAGGTGGCGGATTGTCGAAGAGCGCGAGGAAGTTTTTTCTCAGCGAGAACGGGATGTCGGGGCAGTCATGCACCGCGCACGCCCGCGCGATGTCGTAGGCGGTCTCGGGAGACGTCAGAGGCCCGATCGAAATGCGCATGGCCGTCACCCTTCAGGGCGACGGCCATGAACGCGAACGAATTAACTATGCCCTCTGAAGCAGCCCGGCGAAGCGGGCCGAAGTTGGTCGGGAGGACGAACGCACAACGCCTCCGGCGCTGGGTCGTTGGGTCCCTCGAGAGATTGTCACCAAGCTCGAAGGTGAGGGGCCGCGTACGGCGTCGCGCCCTCCCGCAGAGAGCATCCTGCCGACCCGGTGATCCCGGCGCAAGTCCTCGCGGGATGGAATTCTCACTTGCTGACCGAGCAATGACTACTCAGAGTCAGCCGAGCAGCCCGGCTTCGCGCGCTCCCCGCAGCGACGGCTTGATCCGATGGGTCGGCCCGACGAGCTCGGCCACCGAGTCGAGGGTCTTGAGCCCCTCGCCGGTGTTGTAGACGACGGTCTCCTTCTCGGGGTCGAGCTTGCCGCTCTCGACCAGCTTCTTGAGCACCGCCACGGTGGTGCCGCCGGCCGTCTCGGCGAAGACGCCGGTGGTCTCGGCGAGCAGCCGGATGCCGGCCCGGATCTCGTCGTCGTCGGCGTAGTCCATCCAGCCGCCGGTGCGCCGGACGGCCTCGATCGCGTACGCCCCCGCGGCCGGGTCGCCGATGTTGAGCGACTTCGCGATGCCGGTCGGCTTCACCGGCACGATCTGGTCGGTGCCGCCCTGCAGCGCGGTCGCGATCGGGTTGCAGCCGGCCGACTGGGCGCCGAAGACCTTCCAGCCGCCCTCGGGCGCCTCGCACAGGCCGATCTCGACCAGCTCGGTGAACGCCTTGTCCACCTTGGTGAGCAGCTCACCCGAGGCCATCGGGATGACCACCTGGGCCGGGATGCGCCAGCCGAGCTGCTCGGCCACCTCGTAGCCCAGGGTCTTGGAGCCCTCGGCGTAGAAGGGCCGCACGTTCACGTTGACGAACGCGGTGTCCTCGAACTCGTCGGTCTCGACCAGTTCGCCGCAGAGCCGGTTGACGTCGTCGTAGGAGCCCTCGATCGCGACCAGGTCGCCCCCGTAGACGGCGGTCGTGATGACCTTGCCCTGCTCCAGGTCGTACGGGATGAAGACGATGCTGGGCACGCCGGCCCGGGCCGCGTGGGCGGCGACCGAGTTGGCCAGGTTGCCGGTGGAGGCGCAGGCGAAGCGGGTGAAGCCCAGGCCGCGGGCGGCGGTCAGGGCCACCGAGACGACCCGGTCCTTGAACGAGTGGGTCGGGTTGGCCGAGTCGTCCTTGACCCACAGCGGCGCGTGCAGGCCGATCGCGGCGGCCAGGGCGGGCGCGCTGACCAGCGGGGTCAGGCCGGGGTCGAGGGTGACCCGGGTGGCCGGGTCCTGGCCGGCCGGGAGCAGGCCGGCGTAACGCCAGATGTTCTGCGGCCCGGCTTCGATCTGCTCACGGGTGACCCGCGCGAGGGCGGCCTGGTCGTAGGCCACCTCGAGCGGGCCGAAACACTCGTAGCAGGCATGCTGGGCGATCAGCGGGTATTCGGCGCCACACGCCCGGCAGACAAGGCCGCGCGCGGGCGACTCGGCGATCGTGGCCGGGGTGTTTTCGGGTGCACTGACGATAGACGTCATCGAGGCTTTTCCTCTCATCTTTCCCCGCGGCGACCTGCCGGACCGGGGACGGAATTAGCACCTGCCGCGCGCCTGCCTCGTCATCGAGACATGCACGGTGGTTGCCGGGGCTTCATCGGGCCGTTCCCTCTGCCCCTCTGGATGAGGTATTCAGTTGTGTTTCCAACACCTTACGTCGAGACCCCCTCCACAGACGAGAGGATCCCGAGGTGTGAGTTAGGCCGCTGCGACATTACCGACGCCTGGTCCTACGGACGGCGCGGAGAACCCGTGCCCCCACGGGGCTTTACGACGTTACGTCCTTGCGGGTGAAACGCCAGAAAGCGACACCCCAGCACACCGTGGCGTACGCGATGGCGCTGATCGCCCCCTTGACCAGGTCGTCCACCTGGGCCGGGGTGGAGAGCAACCCCATCCAGGCGCCGCTGAAGTGGGTCGGCAGCACGTACCGCACGTTCCCCAGGGCGGTGATCTGGTCGAGGATGCTGGACAGGATCCACAGCATCACCGCTCCGCCCACCGCACCCAGCGGGGCGTCGGTCAACGTCCCGATCAGGAAGGCCAGCCCGGCCACGACCAGCATCGAGACGGCCAGGTAACCGACGATCGCGAGGATCCGCAGCAGCCCCGGCCAGGGGGCGATCTCGGCCGCCACGGTGCTGCCCAACGGGTGCCAGCCATAGCGCAGGGTGCCGGCCACCAGCGCGGTCACGGTCAGCGTGAGCAGCGCCAGGGCCGAGTAGGCGAGCGCGACGATCAGCTTGACCGCGAGCAGCCGGACCCGGGGCACCGGGATGGCCAGCAGATAGCGCAGGCTGCCCCAGCTCGCCTCGCTGGCCACCGTGTCGCCGCAGAACAGCGCGACCACCACGACCAGCAGGAAGCCGGCCGAGACGGCCAGGCAGAACAGGGCGAAGTTGAGCCCGCCCGAGGTGGCCAGGTCGACCAGGCTGCCGAACGCGTCGCCGTCCTCGTCGCCGTTGCCGCCGAACTCGAAGGCGATCAGCACGATCAGCGGCAGCACGACCATGAAGCCCAGGGCGAGCTGGGTGCGCCGGCGCGACGCCTGCCGGCGGACCTCGGCCCAGATCGGCATGGTCCGCGCCGGCCGGTAGCCGACCGCGCCGGCCGGGTCCGCCCCGGCCTCGGCTCGTACGCTCATCGGTCTCCACTCCCCCGCGAGTTGTCCCCGACCAGCGCGAGGAAGGCATCTTCGAGCCGGCGCCGCGGCACCACCCGGTCGACGGCGACGCCCGCCCGCACCAGAGACGCCACCGCCTCGGAGCGCGACGTGCCGAACATGTCGACGATCAGGCCGGACGGCCCGTCGGGCTGCACCGAACGCACGCCGAGCTCGCTGAGCACCCGCTCGGCGGCCGGCACGTCGGACACCTCGAGCTGCACCGACGGCGAATCCCCGACGATGTCCTCGACCGGGCCGGACGCCACGATCCGGCCCTTGTTGACCACGACCGCGTGCGTGCAGGTCTGCTCCACCTCGGCCAGCAGGTGGCTGGAGACCAGCACCGCCCGGCCGTCGGTGGCATAGCGGTTGAGCACCCGGCGCATCTCGGCGATCTGCGGCGGGTCCAGGCCGTCCGTCGGCTCGTCGAGCACCAGCAGCTCGGGCAGGCCGAGCATGGCCTGCGCGATGGCGAGCCGCTGGCGCATGCCGTGGCTGTATTTCTTGGTCCGGCGATGTATCGAGTCACCCAGGCCGGCGATCTCGAGGGCCTCGTCGAAACGCGCGTCCTCGGCCGGGCGGCCGGTCGCCTTCCAGTACGCCTGCAGGTTTTCCAGTCCGGTCATGTGCGGCATGAAGCCGGGGCCCTCGACCAGCGCGCCGACCCGGGACAGCACCGGGGCCCCGGGCACCAGGCGGTGGCCGAAGACCAGCGCCTCGCCGTCGGTCGGCATGGTCAGGCCCATCAGCACGCGCAACGTCGTGGTCTTGCCCGCGCCGTTGGGGCCGAGCAGACCCACGACCTGCCCGCGCTCGACGGTGAAGCTGATCTCCTCGACGGCCACGAACCCGTCCCCGTACGCCTTGCGCAGGCCGCTCACCACGAGCGGGGTGTCGGCGTGCTCGGGCACTGTGGGGTTGTGCTGCCGGCGCAGGCCGCGCCGCCGCACGAGCAGCACCACGGCCAGCCCGATCACGATCGCCGCGAGCAGACCGCCCAGCACGTACCGCCAGATGGTCTGCGGGTTGGCGATCGGCGTGCCCACCACGGTCGGCAGGTCGAGCGCCGGGCCGGCCTGCACCGAATAGGTGGCCGGCTGGACCGGGGAGAGGAAGGCCTGGTCGGTGGTGGCCACGACGACCCGCACGGTGTGACCGGCCTCGATCCGCCGGACAATCGCCGGCAGCCGGACCGTGCGCTCGGGCGCGTCGTCGATCGACTCGGGCAGGTCGGTCAGCCGCACCGGCGCGACCAGACCCGCGCTCAGCGTCTCGGCGCCCGCCTCGTCGACGTCGTAGAGCTTGACGAACAGCGTCGCCTCCCCGTTCGACGAGGCGGCCTTGAGCCGGACCGTCGGCGAGCCCACCACGTCGATCGACGAGGTCACCGGCGCGGTCTCGAAGGTCGCGTGCTGCCCCGGGATGTCGGCCGCGACCCCGGCCAGCAGCGTGCTGAGCCGTCCGCCGGTGCCGGGCAGCGACGACAGCGCGCCCGGGTTGCCGTTGGGCGGGTTGGCGATCGGCTGCGCCGGGCCCTGGAGCTCCAGGCTGGTGCTTCCGGTTCCGGTCAGCCCCGGGTACGCGTCACTCGAGTACCCGTTGGTCACCAGCCCCCGGTCGAGCGCGCTGAACCCGGCCACCCGCGAGTAGGTGAAGCTGTCGGACGGCGCGTCGCCCTCGCCCTTGAGGTAGTGGTCGAGCCACTGCGCGGTCAGGAATTTCACCCTGTCCTGGTCTGTCTGCGGGCCCGCGCCGCCGTCGTGGCCGCCGGTGAACCAGGCGACCCGCACCGGGGTCCCGGTCGCGGCGATCGCCCGCGCGTTGGCGTCGGCCTCGCTGAGCGGGAAGAGCGTGTCGACCGCGCCCTGGATCAGCAGCGTGGGCGCCTTGATCTGGCCCAGGGTCGGCGCCGGGCTCGACCGCCGCAGCAGATCGAGGGTGTTCTGGTCGGGGTTGCCGCTGGTCGCCACGTCGAGATAGGCCCGGCAGACGTCGGCCGCGAACCGCCCGCAGGCCGGGTCGACCGTCATCCCGACCGGCGGCCCGTCGGCGCCCGCCCCGCCGTCGCCGGAGGGCACCGCGCCCCCGTTGCCGAAGAAGACGCCCGCCCAGCCCTTCTTGAAGACCCCGGTGGCCGACGTGTCGGCCGACTGCGGCAGGAAGACGGTGCTCAGGTCGTTCCAGGTGATCGACGGCACGATCGCGTCGACCCGCTGGTCCTGACCGGCCAGCATCAGCGCCAGCGCGCCGCCGTAGGACCCGCCGACCACGCCCACCCGGGGGTCGCCGGCCGCGTCGAGCTGGATCTCGGGGCGGGCCGCGAGCCAGTCGAGCAGGCCCTGGGCGTCCCGGATCTCGTAGTCGGGGTTGTTGAGGTGGATCTGACCGCCGCTGCGACCGAAGCCCTCGGCGGTGTAGGTGAGCACGGCGTAGCCGCGGCCGGCCAGCGACTCGGCGTCGTCGCTGACCGACTCCTTGGTGCCGCCGAAACCGTGCGCGAGCAGCACCGCGGGCACCTTGCCGTCACGGTTGCGAGGCAGGTAGAGCCGGGCGTCGAGCGGCACCGTCTCGTTGCGCTCGGGCCCGGAGACCACGTTGATCATCTCGTCCTGGGCGGTCCACGCGGCGCGTTCGGGCCACACGGCCCAGCCGGTGAGCCCGGCGACGAGCACGACGACGGCCGAGCCGGCGATGAGGCGACCGCGAGTGGGCCGGGGCAGGGCTCGGCGCAGCCGACTGGACCATGACATGCGGTGAACCTATCCGGCGACGTCTGAGCGATGGCTGTGAAACCTCTCAGGAGCCTCCAACCGATAGCGTGGACCATCGGAGGCAGACGCCGAACTGGAAGGCCCCGCGTGGATGAGGAACTGAAGCTGACCGTGACCCTGCGGCCGGCCGGGCTCGACGACCGTCGCGGCATCGTGCGGCTGCATCCCGAGGTGATGACCGCCCTGGAGATCAACCCCGGCGATCCCGTACGGCTGCGCGGCGTCACCACCACCGCCGCGCTGGCGGCCCGGGCCGAGCCGGCCGCGAGCCGCGAGTTCCTCTACGCCGACGACATCACCCTGGGCAACCTGGGCCTGCGCGAGGGCGGCCAGATCACCATCGCCCGGCAGCCCGCGGTGGCGGCCCGGCGGGTCACGCTGACCGGCGCGGCCGACGTCGTCGCGCTCGTCTCGCCCGAGATCCTCCGGCTCGCGCTGCTGGGCAAGGTGGTCAGCCGCGGTGACACGGTCTCGCTCCGCCCGCAGGACGTGCTGCCGCTGAGCGGCCGCCCGCAGGGGCCCGACGTCGGCCAGAGCCTGCGCAACCGCCTCGGCTACCAGTGGAACGTCGCGCTGCCGACCGTCGTCGAGGTCGACGACGCCGACGCCGCGGTCGTCACGATGGACACCGTGGTCGGCTGGCAGGACGGCCCGGTCTCGTCACCCGTGCCGGGCCCGGTCGCCCGGCCGCAGGCGCCCGCCACCACCGATCCCGACGTGCCGCCGCCCAGCCTCGACGACCTGCCCGGCCTGCGGACCCAGGCCAAAGAGCTGGAGGAACTGCTCGATCTGGGCTTCCACCACGGCGAGGTGCTGGCCCGGCTGGGCACCACGGTCTCGCTCGGCGTGCTGATCTCGGGGCCGGCCGGCTCCGGCAAGTCGGCGCTCGTGCGCGCGGTCGCGGCCCAGGTCAAGGCCCGGGTCATCCAGGTCTGGGCGCCCGAGCTGGCCGCGCTGACCAACACCGCGGCGGCCGCCCGGCTGCGCGAGCTGGCCCGTGACGCCCGCGACGGCGGCGGCCCGACGGTGCTGCTCTTCGCCGACGTGGACGCCCTGGCCCCGCGCGAGGAGCCGGGCCCGATCTCCATCGTCTTCCGCCAGATGCTCGAGGAGACCGTCCGGGCCGGGGTCGCGGTGATCGCCACGACGAGCCGGCCCGAGTCGGTCGACACCTCGCTGCGCGCCCCCGACCTGCTCGCTGTTCAGCTCGCCGTCCCGCTGCCGGACGCGGCCATGCGCCGCGAGCAGCTGGGCGTGCTGACCCGCGGCATGCGGCTGGCCGAGGACGTGCGTCTGGACGACGTCTCGGGGCGTACGCCCGGTTTCGTGGCCGCGGACCTCGGCGCGCTGGCCCGCGAGGCCGGGGTGCGGGCCGCGCTGCGCCAGAAGGAGGCCGAGGACCCGACCGTCACGATGGCCGATTTCGAGGCCGCCCTCGACGTGATCCGGCCGACCTCGATGGCCGACTCCACGCTCGAGGTGGCCTCGGTGACGCTCGACGACGTGGGCGACATGGTCGAGGTCAAGCAGGTGCTGACCGAGTCGGTGCTGTGGCCGCTGACCTACCCCGACACCTTCGCCCGGCTGGGCGTCTCGCCGCCGCGGGGGGTGCTGCTCTACGGCCCGCCCGGCTGCGGGAAGACGTATCTGGTCAAGGCGATCGCCGGCACCGGCAAGGCCAACGTGCTCTCGGTCAAGGGCGCCGAGCTGCTGAGCAAGTGGGTCGGCGACAGCGAGCGGGCGGTGCGGGAACTGTTCCGCCGGGCCCGCGAGGCGGCGCCCACGCTGGTCTTCCTGGACGAGGTCGACGCGCTGGCGCCGACCCGCGGACAGGGCACCGACGGCGGCACCGCCGACCGGGTGGTGGCCGCGCTGCTCACCGAGCTCGACGGCGTGGAGGACCTGCGCAACGTGGTGGTGATCGGCGCGACCAACCGGCCCGACCTGATCGACCCGGCCCTGCTGCGGCCCGGCCGGCTGGAACGGCTGGTCTATGTACCGCCGCCGGACGGCGAGGCGCGGGCGGCGATCCTGCGGGCGTCGTCCAAATCGGTGCCGCTGGACAAGGCGGTCGACCTGGCCCAGCTCGGCGCCGACCTGGAGGGTTTCTCGGCCGCCGACTGCGCGGCCCTGATCCGGGAATCGGCGCTGGCCGCGATGCGCGACTCGCTCGAGGCGACCACGGTCACCGCGGCGAACGTGGCGGCGGCGCGCAAGCGGGTGCGGGCGTCACTCGACCCGGGCCAGGTGGCCTGGCTCGCCGCCTACGCCGAGACGCACCAGCCCTAGCGACGCCGGGTGCGGGCCCGGGTCGACCGCAGCCGGCGCAGGCGGCCGACCAGCACCGGGTCGTGCTCGATCGCGGCCGGGTCGTCGAGCAGGGCGTTGAGCAGCTGGTAATAGCGGGTGGAGGAGAGCCCGAAGGTGTCGCGGATGGCCTGTTCCTTCGAGCCGGCGTGTTTCCACCAGCGGGCCTCGAAGGCGAGGATCTGCTGTTCGCGCTGGCCGAGCTTGGGTTTCGTCGCCTCCGCCGGCTCGGCCGCGGGCGGATCGCTGTCGACCCGCGGCACCGGGATGTGCTGCTGCTCTTCGGACGGGTCCGCGGCGGGCTGCATGACGCTCCAAAGAAGATCGAAGAGCACAAGTGTACGAATGGGGACCGTCAGCATATGTGCCGACGGTCCCCGATCGCACGCCCTTACATCAGGTTACGTCTCGACTACGCATGGTCCACATCGCCGCACCCACGATGAGGACAAAGACGACGGCCAGCAGGCCACCCGCCATCGGCCAGGTCAGCGTCAGCGCGTCCGGCTGGCAGCCGCTCGACGAGGAGAAGTCGCAGGAGTTGTAGTCCTCGATCTTCACCTCCTTGTCGAGCCAGGCGATCATCCAGATCGGGATCAGATAGGCCTCGGCGAACTTCACGTTGGCCATGGACAACACCGTGCCCAGCCCGAACTGGAAGACGATCACGGCGCCGATCGTCGCGCCCAGTGCCATGGCGGTGTGCCGGCCCAGCGAGGCCAGCCCGAACCCGACCGCGGCCGCCACCAGCACGAGGATCAGGCCGCGCGCCTCCATCAGCAGGATCGACTGCCAGGCGCCCGAGGTCATGCTCTCGGTGCTGCCCCGGGCCGAGGCCACGCCCACGAAGGCGGCCGTCCAGAGCGCCGAGAAAACCACGGTCAGCGCGGTGAAGAAGACCAGCAGCGCGGCCAGCTTGGTGCCGAGCACGAGCAACCGTTGTGGCCGCCAGAGCAGCAGGTTCATCATGCCGCCGCTGCTCCACTCGGCGCCCACGAAGGACGCGCCCACGATGAACCCGACCAGCGCCAGCAGCGCCGCCAGGGTGGTCACCATGGCCGGGAAGTTCTCCCGGAAGTCGAAGGTGGCCGGCATGTACCACTGCGCCTGGAAGTCTTCCGGGGTCGGCGTATACATGTCGGTGCAGCCGGGCGGGTATTGATCGGCCCGCGACGTGCCCTGGGCCGCCTGGCAGTCGACCGTGTCCTTCTGCGACTGCTCGACCGCGCGCTGGTAGTCGGCCGTGGCCTGGGCCTGGGCCGAGGCGATCTGGTCGGCGCCGAGTTTCTGGTTGGAGAAGAACATCGCGATCGCGACGGCAATCAGGATCAGGGCGACGCCCAGCACGAAGAGCTTGGTGAAGCGGCGCTTGGTCAGCCGCCGGGTCTCGGCCGTGTAGAGGCTCACTGACCCCACCCCCCGCTCGCCTGGGCCGCCACGGTCTGGTCGACCTGGCGGTTCTGCCCCTCGACGGGCGCGGTGCCGGTCAGCTCGAGGAAGACGCTCTCCAGGTCGGCCGACATCGGGGTCAGCTCGCTGACGTAGATCTCGCGCTCGGCCAGGATCCGGGTGATCTGGGCCGGGTTGCCGGCGTTGCCGACGGTGAAGTGGTCGTGTTCGACGGTCACCTGAGCGCCGTTGGCCCGCAGCAGCTCGACCGCGGCCCGCGTGTCGATGCCCGGTTCGAGGCGCACCTTGACCGACGACGACGTGTGGGTGGCCAGCACCTCGGCCACCGAGCCCGCGGCCACCCGCCGGCCACCCGAGATGATCGTGACGGAGTCACAGATCAGCTGGATCTCGCCGAGGATGTGGCTGGACAGCACGACCGTCATGCCGGACTCGGCCAGGGTGCGCATCAGCGAGCGCATCTCGCGGATGCCGCCCGGGTCGAGACCGTTGGCCGGCTCGTCCAGGATCAGCAGTTTCGGCTCCTTGAGCAGCGCGGACGCCACCGCCAAGCGCTGTTTCATGCCGAGCGAGTAGGTCTTGACCCTGTCCTTGGCCCGGTCGCGCAGGCCGACCAGCTCGAGGACGGCCTCGACCCGCTCCTTGCGCACCCCACCGGCGTCGGCCAGCAGCGACAGCGTGTCCTGCGCGGTGAAGTTGCCGAAGAACTGCGGGCTCTCCACGATCGCGCCGACCTGACCGGCCACCTCGGACAGGTGATCGGGGACCGGGCGCCCGAGGATCGCCATGTGCCCGCCGTTGGGCCGGATCAGGCCCAGCAGCGTCCGCAACGTGGTCGTCTTGCCCGAGCCGTTGGGCCCGAGGAAGCCGTGCACCTGGCCTGCTTCAACGGTCATGTCGAAGCCGTCGAGCGCTCTTCGCACCCCTTTGCGGCTGCGATACGTCTTCTGCAGCCCCGCTATCTCCAATACGGCAGTCACGGGCGAGACTCTAGACAGCATCGTCAATATGCGCTGCTACCCCGGCCGGCCAGTCACCCGGTCACGCGCAGATGACGTGCACGCCCGCCTCGCGGAAGCGGTCGACGATGTCCGGAGCGGCACCCGAGTCGGTCACCAGTGTCTCGATCTTGGTGATCGGGCAGATGCGGGCGAACGCGTGCCCGCCGAGCTTGGACGAGTCGGCGATCACCACGACCCGCTTGGCCCGGGCCACCATCAGGCTGTTCATCGCGGCCTCGCCCTCGTGGTGGGAGGCCGCGCCCAGCTCGACGTCGACCGCGTCCACGCCGAGCAGCACGATGTCGAGCGTGACCTCCTTGAGGAGGGCGCCGCCGAGCGGGCCGACCACCTCGAACGACTGCGGACGGACCACGCCGCCGGCCACGACGATCTTCATGCGCGAGCGGACCAGCAGCTCGTTCGCGATGTTGAGGGCGTTCGTGACCACGGTGAGCTGGGAGCCCTCGCCGCCGGCGTTGAGGTCGGGGCGGACGGCCAGGGCGCGGGCGACCTCGGTGACCGTGGTGCCGCCGTTCAGGCCGACGACCGTGCCCGGGGTGACCAGACCGGCCGCGGCCTCGCCGATGCGCTGTTTCTCGGCCGAGTGCTTGGCGCTCTTGTAGCGCAGCGGGAGGTCGTACGAGACGCCGTTGGCGACCGCGCCGCCCCTGGTCCGGGTGATCATCTGCTGCTGGGCCAGCTGGTCGAAGTCACGGCGGATGGTCGCCTGCGAGACGTCGAGACGCTCGGCGGCGTCCTCCACGCTGACCCGGCCACTCTCGGCGAGTAACTCGAGCAGGGCATTCCACCGCGCGTACCGGTCCACCCAGACTCCCCGCTGCACGTTTCGTGATAAGAGTGTGCACATTAGTGCGCGAAAGCCCGGGAAGCAAAGATTCCGCTTGCGCGGTGCGGGCCGGATGGTTGCGTCCACGCCGGGCTTCCACGCAGAATGACGCTCGAAAGTCCCCGGTAGTGAGCGCTTATGCGCAGGGTTTGTTCAGGCACAGCACGGTGTGAAGGGTGGCCCATGACCTACGTCAAGGCGGAGATCGCCAGCCAGCCGGAGTGCTGGCGGCAGGCCGCGAAGCTGGCCGACTCCCCGGGCCTGCCGGTCCGCGGCGAGCGGGTCGCCGTGGTCGGCTGCGGCACCTCCTGGTTCATGGCCAAGGCCTACGCCGTGCTGCGCGAGCAGGCTGGGCAGGGCGAGACCGACGCCTTCCAGGCCTCCGAGTTCCCGCGTCGCCGCCGCTACGACCGGGTCGTCGCGATCACCCGCTCGGGCACCACCACCGAGGTCCTCGACCTGCTCAACGACCTGGCCGGGGGCACGCCGACCACCGTGCTGACCACCGACGAGGCCCAGCCGGCGGCGCGGATCGCCGACCAGGCGATCGTGCTCGACTTCGCCGACGAGCAGTCGGTCGTGCAGACCCGGTTCGCCACCAGCGCCCTCGCCCTGCTCCGGGCCCACCTGGGCGAGGACATCGAGTCGGTCGCGGCCGACGGCGAGGTGGCCATCCGGCTGCCGCTGCCGGTGCACCCGGCGCTGGCCCAGCAGATCACCTTCCTGGGCCGCGGCTGGACGGTCGGCCTGGCCGAGGAGGCCGCCCTCAAGTGCCGCGAGGCCGCGGCCTACTGGGCTGAGGCCTACCCGGCGATGGACTACCGGCACGGCCCGATCGCGATCGCCTCGCCGCGCCGCGTGGTGTGGGCGTTCGGCGACATCCCGACCGGGCTGGCCGACGAGGTCGAGGCGACCGGCGCCTCGTTCGTGCACAGCCGGCACCACGGTGGCTATGCCGCGCTCGGCAGCTGGTGCGGCGGCCGGGAGCCGCTCGACCCGATGGCCGACCTGGTCGTGGCGCAGCGCGTCGCCGTCCTGCTCGCCACCAGTCAGGGCCTCGACCCCGACCACCCGCGCAACCTGACCCGTTCGGTAGTCCTGCAGTGAGTTCTGTGGTGGTCGCCCTCGACGTGGGCGGGACGGGCATGAAGTGTGCGCTGGTCCGGCCGGACGGGACGGTCCATCACACGGAACGGCACGCCACCCTCGCCGAGCGGGGGCCCGAGGCGGTGCTCGGCACGATCCTCGACGTGGCCACCGGACTGGCCGAACGGGCCCGCGCCGACGGCCTCGACCCGGTGGCGGCCGGGGTGGCCGTGCCGGGCGTGGTCGACGAGGAGAACGGCCTCGCGGTCTGGTCGTCCAACATCGGCTTCCGCGACGTGCCTGTCCGCCGACGCATCGAGGAGCGGCTGGGCGTGCCCGCCGTCCTCGGTCACGACGTCCGGGTCGGCGGCACCGCCGAGGCCCGTCTGGGCGCCGGCCGGGGCCACCAGCACGTGCTGTTCGTGGCCATCGGCACCGGCATCGCGGCCGCGCTCGTGGTGAACGGCGCCGGCTACGGCGGGGCGCACGGTGCGGCCGGCGAGGTCGGGCACATCGTGGTCCGTCCCGGCGGCGCCCCCTGCGGCTGCGGGATGACCGGCTGCATGGAGGCGCACGGCTCGGCCAAGGCGATCGGCCGCCGCTACGCCGAGCTCTCCGGCGACCCCGGCGCCACCGCGCTCGACGTCGTGACCCGGGCCGGCGCGGGCGACGCGCTCGCCCGCACGGTCTGGGACGAGGCGATCGAGGCGCTGGCCGACGGGCTGGTCACCGCGCAGGCCCTGTACGACGTCGGCGTGCTGGTGCTCGGCGGCGGGCTCGCCGAGGCCGGGGACGCCCTGCTCCACCCGCTCGGCGAGGCGTTCCGCCGGCGGATCAGCTTCCACCGGATGCCCGAGATCGTCCGGGCCGACCTGGGCGACGAGGCGGGCTGCATCGGCGCCGCGCTCCTCGCTCTCGATCACCTGGAGAAGATCAGATGACCCGTGTCGGCGGCCGGATCGTCCGGCCTGGGGGCGTCGTCGAGGGGTACGTGGAGGTGGACGGGCCGGCGATCCTGGCCGTGGAGGCGGCCCACGGCTCGGGCGACGACGTGATCGTGCCCGGCTTCGTCGACCTGCACTGTCACGGCGGCGGCGGGCACACCTTCACCACCGGTGACGTCGAGTCGGCCCGGGGCGCGGCCGCCTTCCACCTGGGTCACGGCACCACGACCATGCTGGCCAGCCTGGTCAGCTCACCGTTCGAGCTGATGCGCGAGGCCACCGCGGCCTACCGACCGCTGATCGAGGCCGGAGCGATCGCCGGAGTGCACTACGAGGGTCCCTACCTTTCCGGCGTACGGTGCGGCGCGCAGAACCCGAAGTTCCTGCGCGACCCGTCGATCCAGGAGTTGGCCGAGCTGATCCCCCTGGGCGGCGTCCGCCTGGTCACGATCGCACCCGAGCTGCCGGGCGCCCTCGAAGCGATCGCGTTCCTGGTCGAGCAGGGCGTCGCCGCCGCGGTCGGGCACACCGATGCCACGTACGAGCAGACCCTGGCCGGGGTGGCCGCGGGCGCGACGGTCGGCACCCACCTGTTCAACGGCATGCGCCCACCGCACCATCGCGAGCCGGGCCCGGTCGTCGGCCTGCTCTCCGCGCCGGTGGTCGTCGAGCTGATCGCCGACAACATCCACCTGCACCCGGGCATGCTGGCCTTCGCCGCCACCACCGCCGGCCCCGACCGGGCCGCCCTGATCACCGACGCCATGGACGCCACCGGCATGGCCGACGGCACCTACGACCTGGGCGGCCAGGAGGTCATCGTGGCCGACCGGGTGGCCCGGCTGGCCCGCGACGGCTCGATCGCCGGCAGCACGCTGACCATGGACGCGGCGCTGCGCAACGCGGTCGCGGCCGGCATCGGGCTGAGCGAGGCGGTCACGATGGCCTCGACGACGCCGGCCCGGGTGCTGGGTCTGGGCGACGAGGTGGGCGCGCTCGAGGCGGGTCTGCGGGCCGACCTGGTCGTGCTCTCGGCCGACCTGCAGGTCAAACGCGTGATGCGGGCCGGTCGCTGGGTGTCGTGAAGCCCGCCGGCCGTTCCCAGCCGCGCAGCTCGGGCAGCGGGAGGCGGTCGAACGGGATGCGTTCGAGCACCCGGGCCAGCACGACGCCGAGCAGCAGGCCGGCGATCGAGTCGGTCAGCCAGTGGAAGCCGGTGTAGACGGTCGTACAAAAGACTATCGCCACCGGCAGGACCCGGAGCGCGTACGTCTCCCCGCGGCTCAACGGCCTATGCAGGAGCGCCGCGATCAGGATGGCCAGCACGGCGTACCAGACCAGCGAGTTGCCGAGGTGCCCCGAGGGGTAACTCATCGCGTACGCGCCCTGGGCATCGGGGTTGTGCATGATCACCGGGTTGGGGCCCTCGAATCGGGGCGCGGCCCGGTCGGCCCAGATCTTGAGGGGGCCGATCGTGAGGTAGGTCAGCACGTAGGCCGCGACGAACGGGAACACCGCCCGGACCGAGCGCGTGCGCCAGGTCAGCAGGGCGGTGAGCAGCAGCGCCAGCGGGCTCAGGATCTGACCGCCCTGGCCCAGGTAGTTGAGGACGCGGGCGGTCCAGTAGGGCACCGCGGGCTGGTGGGTCAACGACCAGTGGGCCACCCGCTCGTCGAGCCCGAGCAGGTGGCCGTTGATCAGCGCGACGGTGATCGCGACGAACGCCACCAGCAGGACGGCGTCGAGCCACCAACTCTTCTTCCCGGGCACACCTTCAAACTAGAGGTACTTGGCCAGCTTGGTGGCGAGCAGGTCGGCCCGGACGCCCGAGTTGGGGCAGCCGCCGAAGTGATGCAGCGCCACCACCTTGTTCGTCGCCCGCGACAGCACCGGCGAACCGGACGACCCGCCCTCGGTGTCGCAGTAGTAGGCCACGTCCGAGCCGGTCGCGTACCCGTCGTAGCCCGGATCGGCCACCGCGCAGTTCCCGGCCTTCTCGCCCAGCGACCCGGCGATCCGGGTCGGCTCGCCCGCCGGGTGCTGCGGGACGTAGAGCTCCTGGTTCTTGGCCGGCCGCTTGGTGTCCAGCATCAGATAGCCGAACTTCTGGACCGCGGCGAACTTGTCCACGCTGAACAGGGTGTAGTCGTACGTCCGGTCGGTGGCCAGCACCTGGGCGCCCCACACCTTGGTCGGCTGGTAGACGTCGTACCCGCCGCAGGTCGCGCACTGATAGTTGAACCACACCTCGGTGTTGTAGGCCTGGGCCGTGGTGGTGAAGCAGTGGTTGTTGGTGAGCATGCGGTTCTGCGGGCCGATCCGCCAGCCCGTGCACAGCTCGGTGCCGTTGATCAGCAGCCGGGCGATCGCCTTCGATTTCGTGTAGGCGACCGGGTCCGACGAGCGGTAACAGGCGGCGTCGGTCGAGGTGTCGGCGCCGCAGACCGATTCCTCACGACCCGTACGCCCGGGCGCCGCGAGCTGCTTCTCAGGCTGTCGCGCCTGCTCGGTGCGGTTGAAGCCGCGAGCCACCCGGTCGACGTCGACGCCGAGCGAGCCGGTCAGGTCGTCCAGTTCAAGCTCGTCGCCGCCGCCCCGGTGGACCTCGAGCACGGCGGTGTCGCCGGTGACCGACATCGCCCAGCGTTCGCTGTCGCTGCTGTTCAGGGCGTCCGGGGCCGCGTACTGGTAGCTCTCGGTGCCGTCAGCGTTCGAGACGGTGACGTAATCGCCGGGCCGGAGCGTCATCCGCGCGAAGTGCAGCTTCACGTACGACGCTCCGGGGTAGTGGAACGTCTCGCTCTTCGGCTTGCCGTCCAGATAGCCGAGCAGCTTGCGGACACTGACCATTTCGCCGACCCGCTGCCGACCACCCGGGGTGCTGATACTCGACTCGATCGGGCGTTCCGTGCTGCCGGCCGGGGGTGTGGTGGACTCGGTCCGGTCGGCGCCCGGCTGCGCGCTCTCGGCCTTGGTCGCGCTCGCACTCGGCGCGAGTGGTGCGCCCGGGACGGCGTCCGCCTGAAGTTCGGCCGAGCGTTCGCCCAGCTGCTCGGCGGCGACCGGCGTACGGCCCGCACCCGGCGCGTCGTGCCAGGTCCCGACCGGTTTCCCGTTGTCACCGGCGGCACGCCAGGCCGTCGCCCCAGTCGCACCGGCCAGCACCAGGGCCGCACAGGCCCCGATCGCTATGCCTGCCTTACGTCGCCCGGTCTTTGGTGACACAGTCAACAACCCGCCATTCGCGTCATATCAAGGACATATGTACTAATCCGGCGTTCTCGCACCTGTGTAACGAGCCACCTGCGGGCGCGACGCGACATCGGGACCGTGCACACTGGTTCGGTGCGCATCACTTCCGCCCTCATCGACCCGGCTCTGCTGGATCTGCCTTGGGGCATCCCGCTCGAGGAGTGGCCGGCCGATCACCTGGTCGCGCTGCCCCAGGGCATCTCGCGGCACATCGTGCGGTTCGTGAAGCTCAACGAGGTGGTCTACGCGCTCAAAGAGACGCGCGAACGGATCGCCGAGAAGGAGTACGACCTGCTGCGCGCGCTGGAGCGCATCGACTTCCCCGCCGTCGAGGCGGTGGCCATCGTCACCGACCGGGAAACGCCGGACGGCGAGGCCCTGGAAACCGTGCTGATCACCCGGCACCTGCAGTTCTCGCTGCCCTACCGCGCCCTGTTCTCGCACACGCTGCGGCCCAACACGCTCAACCGCCTGCTCGACGCGCTGGCCGCCCTGATCGTGCGGATGCACCTCACCGGTTTCTCCTGGGGCGACTGCTCACTGTCGAACACACTCTTCCGGCGTGACGCGGGCGCTTTCGCGGCCTACCTGGTCGACGCCGAGACCGGCAACCTCTACCCGAAACTCTCCGAGGGCCAGCGCCTCGAGGACATCGAGATCCTCCGCCTGAACGTCTTCGGCGAGCTGCTCGACCTGCAGGCGGCCGAGCTGCTGCACGAGTCGATCGACCCCGAGACGGTGGTCGACGACATCGTCGCCCGCTACGAACGGCTGTGGCACGAGGTCACCTACGAGCAGGAAGTGCCGCGTGATGCCCGGCACGACATCGAACGGCGCATCCGGCGGCTCAACGAGCTCGGCTTCGACGTGGCCGAGGTGGCGATGTCCACCGTGGACGGCGGCTACCGGGTCCGCCCCAAGGTCGTCGACGCCGGCTATCACACTCGCCGCCTGCTCCGCCTGACCGGCCTCGACGCCGAGGAGAACCAGGCTCGCCAGCTCCTCAACGACCTGGACGCCTACCGTGCCGAGAGCCTGCTCACCGACGAGCAGCAGGCCGCGCACCGCTGGCTGACCGAGGTCTTCGAGCCGGTCGTCCGAGCCGTCCCGGCCGGCATGCGCCGCAAACTCGAGCCGCAGGAGATCTTCACCCAGATCATCCAGCACAAGTGGCTGCTGTCCGAACAGGCCGGTCGCGACGTGGGCATGGCCCCCGCCGTCCAGTCCTACCTGACCGACGTGCTGGTCAAAAAGCCGGACGAGCAGGCCGTGCTCGGCGTCGAGGTCGGCTCAGTCCCCGCCGGCGGCCTCCTCTAGCAGCGGCGTCGCCTCACCCAGCAGCACGCGCAGACCGGCCCGGCGGGCCACCACCACGACCTCGTCGCCCGCCCGACAGCACCCGGCGCGGGTCCGGCTGCCAGTCGACCCAGCCCTCGCCGGCCGCGGCCATGCCGATCACCCGGGCCCGCTCGGGACGGTCGACGCTGCTCAGCGCGGCCCCGTCGAGGGCCGACCCGGGCAGCACGGTGACCGCGGCCACCAGCAGCGCGTGCCGCTCGACCGGGATCGTCGCCAGCACCTCACGCTCGAGCATCGCGGCCGCGAAGGCGGGCGCGCACAGCCGCGACACGCTGCGCGAGATGTTGATGTTGAAAGCCGCCTGCACCCGCTGGGCGAAGTCGTCGTCGAACAGCCGCAGCACCACCCGGATGTCCTCCCGGGCGGCCCGCGCGTGCAGGGCGGCCTGCAGATTGACGGCGTCGTCGGTGGAGACCACGACCAGCGCCTGGCAGTGATCGATCGA
>CBDCJN010000013.1:0-153948 GCA_965217855.1 Actinoplanes sp.
GTGCAGTGTCGCGAACACCTCGTTCGACCCGCGTATCCCGGACAAGGTAGAACTCGCATATGTCCCATCACGCGATCGCGACCGTCAAGCGGGAACTGCTGGTCCGCTACCTCGAAGCCTGGGTGCCCGCCGCGCTGCACAAGGCCCGGCGTGTCGTCTATGCGCACGGCTACGCCGATGCCGACGGCGGGGCGTCGGTCGAGGCGGCCATGCGGGTGCTGGCCGAACAGAGCGATCTCGTCCGCGGCCGCGAGCTCTCCCTGGTGGCGACCGGCGACGACCTGGGCGCGATCGGGGAGCGGCTGCAGGCGATCCAGCAGGAGTCGGGCGCGGGGGCGGGGCTGGCCGTGCACACGATCTCCGGCGGCACCGACGGGCGGCTGCCGATCGGGCTCAAGGCGATCGGGGCTCAACGCGTACCGCTGCTGGGGTGTCTGGACGCTTCGAACGCGAGCGGGCCGCCGGCTCCGGCCACGGTGGCCGCCCTGACCGCGGGCAAGCCGGCCGAGGTGCTGCTGGTGCTGCCGCCGGGTGTGTCGGCCGAGCGTTACCGGGCCGGGTGGCCGCTGTTCACGCAGGTCGAGCTGGCCGTGTCGGACGAGCCGGGGGAACTGCTGACCTTCGGCACGATGGCCGGCAAGAACCTCGAGGGGTTCAAGGAGGCGCTGTGGTCGGTCGACGAATTCGCGGGCGCACGCTACCGCGACCCCGGCGACCCGGACCGGCACCTGATCGACATCTCGCTGACGCCGCACCCGGGTCCGCTGCGGCGCGAGATCCTGGCCCATCTGGGCCGGGTCGGCGAGGCGACGGTGACCGAGCTGCGGACCTTCGCGCTGACCGAGACGGTCTATCGGGCGGCTGACGCCACCAGGGTGCTGCACACGCTGGCGGACGCGAAAACAGTCAACCGCCGGCCTTCGGAGGGAAGGCTCGGCGGCGACGTGGTCATTTCTCTCTAGGAGCGGCTCTTGTCCTGCTTCCAGGAGAACGGGCCGGGCAGGTCGAGGCGGTGCGACCTGCTACGCGAGTTCCAGGACCAGCGGCCGATCTTGATACTCCACGAGGAGTAGCCGTTCTCGGTGAAGTTCAGAATCAACGGGCCGATCTTCTTGCGCTTGCGGAATACGAGGCCCATCGGAGCGTCCCTCCATCATGTTCGTTCGGATGGCCGTGCGAATTCCCGGTACGCCGAATCGGCAAACTTCGCTGCCTTTTACCGGGGCTGCCCTTTATCGCGGCTGCCACGCGTCGGGGCGCGTGGTCAGCTTGCGGACGTGGGCCGGCATCCGGCCGCTGATCAGCTCGGCCAGGCTCACCTCGTCGACCACCTCGCGCACGGCGGCGCGGACGGCGACCCAGAGGTTGGGCAGATTTTCCGCGGCGCCGGTGTAACGCGTCTCCTCAGGACGGAGACCGCGCACTCCGGCCAGCGGGCCGTCGACCGCCCGCAGGATCTGACCGATCGTCACATCGCGAGGAGGCTGTGACAGTGTGTAGCCACCCTCGGCGCCACGCTGGGCTCGCACGACGCCGGCGCGCCGCAGGTCGGCGAGCACCGCCTCGAGGAACTTGCGGGGCATTTCCTGATCTTGAGCGATGGCTTGGGCGGACATCAATGCCGGATAGGCCCTTGCCAAGCTGAGGGCCGCCCGGACCGCGTAGTCGCCGCGCGCGGAGATCTGCACGTATTCATCATGCCCCCTCCGCGCCACGGACTCGCACATACCCCACGGTTTTGTGGGAATTACGCTCAGTCAGATGATCGTCGCTGTGCGGGAATCACTCCGCGGGGCTCACCGGCCGCCTCCGAGCGGAACTGGCCAGGGCTCATCCCGGCCTCGCGGTGGAAGAAGCGGCCGAAGTTGGTGGGCTCGGGAAAACCCAGGCGGCGGCCCACCTCGGCCACCGACAGATCGGTGCACGCGAGCAGTCGCCGGGCCTCCAGCGAGACCCGATCGTCGACGACCTGCTTCGCCGTGCGCCCGGTGACAGCCAGACAGGCCCGGGTCAGCGTACGCACCGAGCAGCCCAGCTCCTCGGCGTAATCCTCGACTCGGCGGCTGTGTGGATGGCCCGCCTCGAGCAGGGCGCGGAACCGGGTGAAGGTGCGGCTCTCGGGCCCCGACGGGTCGCCCACGCTGAGCAGGGTGACCCGCAGGAGCAGAACGCGCAGCTGGTGACGCAGCAGATCGGCCGCCACCGGGCTCGGCGCGTGCCGTTCGCTGTCGACCGTGAGCTGGGTGAACTCGCTGATCACCGCGTCCTCGTCCTCGCCGCGCAGCTGCCAGCGGCTGCTCAGCGGCTCGTCGCCCTCGCCGGACAGCCGGGCGTCGAAGGTGACCACCGAGGCGGTCAGCCCGTTACGCCCGACCCGCAGGGCCTGACCCGGCCGGATCCAGAGCAGCGTGCCCGGCCGGCAGGCGTGCGAGAAGAAGTCGACCTCGACCGTGCCGTGCCCGGCCGTGGCCAGCAGCAGCACGTGATAAGGAAGCCGGCTCGGCGGCTGGGCGGAGGTCGCGTCCAGAGCGCAGGTGCCGACGCCCGCCCAGCCGGGCGGGTGGAACGGAGTGGCGGTTTCCTGCCGCGGAGCTGCAGAGGACATCGCGCCGACGGTAACTGGCCATGACCAGCGATGCACGGCCTAAAACCCGACTCGGGCGAAAGAGCAACCGAGTCGGGCGTTTCTGTGATGTTCCGCCGCTAATGTCCAACTGTGTCATTTAGGTCGGGTATTTGCGTGTTCGTATATAAAAGGCGACCCGCGCGGACCGGCAGTGTCCGCACGGGTCGCCCCCACGCAAATTGCAGTGCTAACGGCCGGCCAGCAGCCGGTTCACCGCCGCATCGACGTCCAGATGCTCCGATTCCCGGCCCCGCGGCACCACGACATAGGTGCGACGGAGGAATCGGACAAGGACGCTGCGAGGCACCTCGAACAGTGCATTCCCGTCAGGTGACGACAACGCGAGAGCCACGAAGTCGCCCCGCGGCGTGGCCCACGGCCACACCCGGACGTCCCCGATACCAGCCGGCTCATCAAGCCCGGTCACGAGCAGTTCCCGCGCAAAGGACCAGCTCACGGCTTCCCCACCGGCTGATTCTGCATGGAACAACACGTGCACCGCATACGGATCGGCTGGGTCGTAGCGCAGGCTGGCGCGCACGGGCAGGGCCGTGGCGTCAGGCGCTACGAGCCGCAGCGAGGTCTCGACCTCGACGGTCGTTGGACGAATGGTACTCATGGACGAACTCCCCCCGGCACCGCTGCGAGGCTGGTGAACCCCGCGTTTCCCATACTCAGGTGATCCCTGTCGTTACGCTCCGCCATACGCTGATCTCACCCAGTAGTGGGAAGACGGTTCCGAAAACCCTTTCGCACAAGACATAAAGCGATATCTTGTCCTGTTCTGCCCAAGTACTCGGTTCCGCCCGGCGTCGGGTGGTCCAGCAGTTGACTTACTCCGGTAACGTCCATTCCTCCCGGGTAGTGACGGGGCTCCGGGACACTGGGGGATGAAATGACTGCGAAACCAGACGAAGATCAAGCCCGGCTGGGTGTGCTGGACAAGATCCGCGCCAACCCCACCGGCAAGCTCGCGCTCAAAATCGGCATCGCCACCCTCGGCGCCATCGTCGTCGCCGTGGGCATCGTGCTCATCCCGTTCCCCGGCCCCGGCTGGGCCATCGTCATCCTCGGCCTGGCGATCTGGGCCGTCGAGTTCGCGTGGGCCAAACATCTGCTCGAGTTCACCAAGAAACACGTGCAGTCCTGGACCCACTGGATCGCCCGCCAAACATGGCCCATCAAGATCCTCGTCGGCATCGTGAGCTTTGTCTTCGTAAGCGCCATCGTGTACTTCTCGGTCCGCGTGAGCCTCGGCATCGACCTCATCCAGGAGGCCCGAGACCTGCTGGCCTGACGCCGGCTCAGGCCCTGTCGGGGGACACTGCCCCCTGGTTAGCCCGATCGACGGCTCGTCTAGTACAGTCAGACTCCGTTGAGGGCGATTAGCTCAGCGGGAGAGCGCTCCGTTCACACCGGAGAGGTCACTGGTTCGATCCCAGTATCGCCCACGTATTTCCGCAGGTCAGAACCTTGATCGCGGATTCCTCATGCGATTCGGTCTATCTTTGGGAGCTTTTTTGCTCCCAAAGTAACGACTTATTTCGCCGTTGGTAGTTACCAACCCGGTCTCAAGGTTGAGCCGCCCGGCAGTGAATCTAGAATTTTCGGGCACCATGTAGGCCCTCTGAGCTGGGCGAACAGTCATTGTGTCGTTCTGGCGGACTGGGTCGCAGCGCCAAGTCAGGTCTGCCTAGTAGCGGTGTGACGCTTCCGGAGTGACCGGAGGGGTCACCAGCGGCCGCCATTGTCGAGCCAATGGGGTGCAGATGCTGGATCAGTCGGCTGGTCATGGTGGGTGTGGTGTGGGCGTAGACGCCGCGGATGCCGGGGATGGCGTGGCCGAGCCGGTGGGCTTTGGCTGCTTCGGGGATGTTGTCTTCGTCGAGCCAGGTGCGGTGGGTGCGGCGCAGGTCGTGGAAGTGAATGCCGGCCACGATGGGCTGCCAGTTCCGGGTGGGGCGGCCGGCGCAGGCGGGCCGCCAGTGGCGGTTGTTGAAGTCGGTGCGCCAGCGCCATTGGCCGGTGGGTGCGCAGAAGACGGTGTCGTAGAAGGTAAGTACGCAGGAGCCGCTCGAGGCCGTCGACCAGAAGTGGCGGCAGCGCGACGTCGCGGACCGCACCGGAGTCTTTGGCGTTCCCAGCGTGCGGTGGCCAGCTACCTCATGCAGCGCCCCCGACGTCGCCGAGACGTGCAACGTGGCTTGAGGGAGATGGACGTTAGCTCGCATAGGGCGAGCAGTTCGCTGATGCGCATGCCGGTGTAGGCGGCAGTGGTCACGAGCGTTCGGGTGCTGGGGTCGGGCATGCGAGCCGCGATCTGCTGGACTTGGCCGGCGGTGGAGAAAGTGCCGCGGCTCCCGTGGCGGGGTGCGCAGGCGGAGTCGGGCGGTGCGGAGGGTGCCCGGGGGCCACGGTCAACCAGGCCGCGACCGGCGAGGTAAGGGTGAGCCGCCCGTCCGACGCGCTGGCCGTGGCCCGGGCCTACCGGCGCGGCGCTCAACGGCCTGCTGCTCGGCCTGGGCGCGGCGGCCGTGCTGGCCGGCGGGGTCGGATGGCCAGCACCATGGTCATCTTTGTGCTGGAACGCCGCGGCGAGATCGGGTTGCGCGGTGCCCGGGGCGCCGTCGGCCGCCACGTGTGCCAGCAGTTCCTGTCGGAGTCGTTGCTGCTGGCCACCGCCGGCTGGTTCTGGTGGCGGTCGTGGCCGGTGGCGATGCCGCTGTGGGCGTCAGCCGGTGGTCTGGCCGCCACGGTCGTGGTCGAGGTGATCGAAGGCCTCTATCCGGTCGTACGGGCGGCGTGGCTCCCACCGACCGAGGCGCTCACCGCCTGATCCGGCCCGCTGGTCAGGGTCGCAGGGCGTCGAGGGCGTTCTTGAGGAGGCTTCGGAGCCGGTCGGCCTCATCGGTCAGGTCGGCCTCGTCCTGCACCGGCCCGGCGAGGGTGACGGTCGCCGAGATGTAGGCGTTGCCCGACCAGGTGGCGGCCAGGACCGCCGGCGTCGTCCGGTCGGCGACAGCGATCCCGCCGTCTCCGATGCCCGGCAGTTCGATCGTGATGTGGCCCGCGGAGCCCGCCGCCAGCTCGGTGGTCTTCGTCTTTTCTGTCCAGTCGCGCCTCGTGGGGTGGGCCCGGTCGATCTCGATCGAGACGAGGAGCTCCGGCACGGGGCCGGCGTCCCGATAGGCGCAGCTGATCGTGTAGGACGTGGCATCGTCGATGCCGTTGGCGTTGCCGAAGGGGCCGTCGGCAATCCGTGTCCGGCCGGGCAGCGTCGGGCAGCCGCCGTCGACCGACTTCCAGGCCGCGGTCTGGAAGGGTGCCGGCGACGTGTCGCCGGCCGTGCCAGGTGCAGCCGTCGTGGCCTGGCCGCAGCCGCCGAGCAGCAGAACGGCGGCCCAGGTGGCCCATTTCCCGCGCATTTATGACAATCCGCCGTTTACCGGCCCGCGGTGTTGACGATGACGGTTGGCTGCGCAAGTTGTTCTATATCGGTGGTTCCGCGATCGCCGTCGGTGTGGTGAACGTGCTCGAGTGGCCGGTGAGGATCCCATCCACGCATGCTGTGAACCGTCGTGGCCGTAGACCTCAGCGCGCGAGGCCAGTAGACCTCAGCGCGTTGATCATCTGGTCACGAAGCGGTCAAGACGCAGGGCCGTAGTCGTGATGATCAATGCCACTGCGCTCAGTACTAGGCCGGCTCCGGTCAGGCGGCGCTGTCGGACCGGTTTCCGAGCTATCGGTTGCTCAAGCGCAGACCATGTCGTCGCGCCGAGCAGAAGCAGGGTGAGAACCACCAAGGTGATCATGAGGCCATCCAGCGGTAGAGCGACAGTCCCAGGCTTCGCTGCCGCGCCGATGCTCACAGGATTCGATAGATGAACACTCTGCTAACGACGCATAGCCCGGTGGCGGCAAGGGCATCCACGGACGACAGCACAGATATCGAAGCGAGGTTTGCCATGACGGAACCGGCAAACTCCGGTGGTCTCATCGATCCCGAAACAGCGCTTCAACGCGAAGTCGAGACGTTGAGCCAGCGCTTTCCTGATGTTGACCCGGCTGAGCTCGATGAGCGCGTCCACGTCACCTACGACCGGCTCAGCGACGAAGCGTCGGTGGATTCACACCTGGTCGCCATGACCGAGAAGCAGGTCACCGAGGAACTGCGCGAAGGCGGCGCCGACGTCCACGTCCGCGGCGAAGAGAACTCCTGCCAGGTTCTTCAGCGACGAGTCAAACGCGATCGTCGACGACGAGTGGACGGCAGCAGAAAGCGGTCCCAAGTGGCCTGACTTGTCGTGCTGAGGGAACTTGATCACCTCCTGCGCGGACGTCGACCACTCCGGAAGGTATATCGACGAAGGCCCGCCGCTGTGGGCCCACGATGGCACTTCACCGCCCGCCGTCTGCCGAGCGCGCGGAGCGCCTGGTCACGGTGCTAGCGGACAGTGAAAAATCCTTGTTGACGGACAGTTGAGTCCCTGCTCGCGGACAGCAGAATTCCTGCTGGGCGGTCAGGTGATCTCCGTCTCGGCCACGTGAAAGTGGATCTCTCCGGCCGGTTCGATTGCTGGTTGCTGACCTTTGCAACCGACCAGAGCCGGAGAGACCGTGACCAAGTCTGCCAGGGAGATCATGGAAATCTTGGAGTCATACGACCTGACCCGCTGCGCGCATTCCGCGGCGCAGCTGGCCGGGTGTGACGCGAAGACAGTGAACCGGTATGTGGCGTTGCGCGACGCCGGTGGCGGGGACCCGCTGGTGCGGGCGGCCGCGCCGCGGCCGAAGCTGATCGACGCGTTCCTGCCGAAGGTGGAAGAGCTCGTCGATCGGTCGAAGGCGAAGATCCGCGCGGACAAGGTCCACGAACGCCTGGTGGCGATGGGGTTCACCGGCACGGAACGCACGACCCGGCGGGCGGTGCGGGAGGCGAAGATTGCCTGGCGGGCTGGGCGGCGGCGCACGTATCGGCCGTGGGTGAGCGAGCCGGGCCTGTGGTTGCAGTTCGACTGGGGCGACGGGCCGCGGATCGGCGGGCGTAAGACGTATCTGTTCTGCGCGTGGCTGGCCTGGTCGAGGTTCCGGGTCGTGATCCCGGTGTGGGACCAGACGATGGGTTCGCTGATCGCCTGTCTGGATGCCACGTTGCGGCAGGTCGGGGGTGTGCCGGCGTTTCTGTTGAGCGACAACGCGAAGACCGTCACCGTCGAACACGTCGCCGGTGTCGCGATCAGGCATCCCACGGTCGTCGCCGCCGGCCGGCACTACGGGGCGACGGTGCATTCCTGTGAGCCGTTCGACCCCGAATCCAAGGGCGGGGTCGAGGCGACCGTCCGGGTCGCGAAGGCTGATCTGGTGCCCACCGAGACCAACCTGCGCGGCGCCTACGACACGTTCGCGGAGCTGGTCGCCGCTTGCCAGGCGTGGTGCGAGCACATCAACGCTCGTATCCACCGCGAGACCGGTGTCGCCCCGGTGGATCGGCTCGCGGTCGAACGTGGTCACCTGCATGTCCTGCCGGCTGATCCGCACACCGCCGGGTTGGGTGAGGAACGACTGGTCAACGAGGATCAGACGGTCCGGGTCGGTTCCGTGCGCTACTCGACACCGCCAGGACACGTCGGGACCAGGGTGTGGTGCCGAACCGTCGGTGAGGAACTGGCGATCGTGGCCATGACCCTGACCGGCACCGCGGAGATCGCCCGGCACCAGCTGTCCACCCCGGGGTAACCCGCGCGTCCTCGACGAGCACTATCCGCACCACCCGGGCGGGAATCACCCCCGCCCACCGCGGCCACGGGCCCGCAGCCAAGCCGAGGCCGATTTCCTGGCCATCGGCGACGGCGCTTATGCGTGGCTGGTCGAGGCCGCCGCGACCGGCGCCAGCCGGGTGCGGGCGAAGATGACCCGCGCGGTCGAGTTCGCCACTATCCTCGGCCCCGCGAAAGTCGACCAGGCCCTCGGCCTGGCCGCGGCGGCCGGCCGGTTCGACGACACGGATCTCGGCTCGATCCTGGACCACCTCGCCACCCGAGGCGAACCCGGTGACCTGGTGGTCGCCGACGAAACCCACTCCGCGCAGCCCGGCACCGCCTCCTGGGAAAGGTTCGGCCGATGACCACACCAACCCCCACCCCGACCAGCCCGGCACCGGTCAACGGTGTGGTCCTCGACCTCGACGAGGCCGCCGACCTGGCCCGCCTGCTCGATCTGATCGAGGACTGGCTTCTGCACACCGACGACGACGCTCAAGCCGACCTGGCCGGCTTCCTCGACGGCTCCGGCCACGGCCACCTCGCCGCAGCCGGCCTGATCACCACCCTTGGACACACTTCGGTCGCCCTGCACCGCCGGCTCAGAAAGGCCAACCCGTGACCCGAGCAGCAGCCCCCGCCGCGACCCGAGCAGCCCCGCCCCGATCGGCGCCGGCCTTGCCCGACGACCTCGACCGGCTGTTACGCCGGATGCGGCTGCCCTACCTCCGCGCCGCCGCCCCCGACGTGATCGCCACCGCGAAAGCTCAACGCTGGGACCCCGCCGAAGTGCTGCGGGTCCTCATCAACGAAGAGGTCATCGGCCGCGACGCCGCGACCCGGCGGATGCGCCGCAAGACCGCGAACTTCCCCACCGGCAAAACCCTGGCCACCTGGCGGCCCGACGAATCGTCCATCCCCGCCGCCACCCAACAAGGGTTGTCCACCCTGGAATGGATCGGCCGGGCCGAGAACCTGGCCGTGTCCGGCCCGTCCGGCACCGGCAAAAGTCACTTCGTCGAAGCCCTCGCTCAGAAAGCCATCGAGGCTGACCTGCGCGTGGCCTGGTTCACCCTGGAAACGTTGACCGCCACGATCGGCCGGGCCAAAGCCGACGGCTCGACCGCCCGGACCATCACCCGGATCTGCCGCAGCGATCTGATCGTGGTCGACGATATCGGGATGCTGCCCGCCGGTCAGGACGCCGCCGAAGCGTTCTACCGGATCGTGGATGCCGCCTATGAGCGACGATCGATCGCCGTGACCAGCAACATCCACCCGTCCGGCTTCGACGGCATCATGCCCAAAACCCTCGCGACCGCGACGGTCGACCGGCTGCTGCACCACGCCCACCTGATCACCACCGAAGGCGACTCCCGCCGGCTGCAACAAGCCCTCGCCGGCAAGGGGGTGAAAACCTTGACCTAACCCCCAACCCGGAGATCACCTGACCACCGGCATGGAATTCTGCTGTCCGCCCACCAAGAAGATCAAAGGCCATCGGACACGACTTCGTCGTGACCCTTGACACACGGCTCGCATGGTCAGTTGAGCTCCGCTGTTCAAAGATCGCGAGGTATCCCTGGCGATGCGGTCAGGTCGGCGCGGGCAGAGACCTACGCCTTGCGAGATGCCAGAACACACTACGTCGGTGGGATGCATCGCCTGGCGCGGCCGCCGGCCCCGTCCACATAGATCTCCACCCGGTCGGTCACGGCTGCTTGGCGGCAAGGTTCAAATGATCGCGGAGGCTCGCGCGATACACCGGATGTTCACCGCGTACGAATAGGATGGTCTATTCAGGACACCAGGGGGATCTTGACTGACGTCTTTTTTCTGGCCCTGCTGGGCATCGCGGGCGAGGTGCTGCAGCGAGTCGCCGGCGACGTTCTGCTGGAGTTCGCGCAGCGCCATCGGGCCGGGCCCCGGAACGAGGTGACCGCTGGGCAGTTGCGGCGGGCGGTGGACCGCATGCGCGACGGCTTGGCCGATCTCCGTCAGACTGACCTTCGCGGTGTCGCGCCGCATGAATGGGAAGCCGCGGTCGCGGCCGCTCGCAGCAGCCTGACCGGAGCCGGGGTCGACCTGGCCCTGGTCTTCGAGTGCGAGCTTGATCCGGCCCGGCTGGCCCGGGTTGTCGAAGCCCGCGGAGCGGTGAACCTGGAGCGCGCGGGCCTCGACGACGGCGGCACCGCTGTCTACCACCGGGTGATCAGCCTGACCTGCGAGCAGTTGATCGCCTACTTCCGGTCTCTGCCCCACTTCGAGGAAGTCGTGCAGACCCACACGTTCTGGCGGGTCAGCGACGTCGCCCGCCAGCTCGACGCGCTGCTGCAGAGTCAGCGATCGGCGGCCGGCGTCGAGGACGCCGCCTTCGCCGCCCGGTATGCGCGAGCCGTCGCGGACGCGCTCGGGCAGTTCGAACTGTTCGGGGTCACCCGGGGCCGCAAACCGCGACGCCATACCTTTGACAAGTACGTGACCCTTGCGGTCGCGCGTCGCGCACGAGAGGCGCCCGACGATGACGATGACGCGCTCACCGGGGTCGGCATCGACGTGGCCAACGCCCTGGTCGACAACCCGAGGGTAGTGATCCGGGCTGGTGCCGGAGCGGGCAAAACCACGTTACTGCAGTGGCTGGCGGCCAAGGTCGCCGAGCGGATGGCCTGGACCCGGGACGGTTACCTGCCGTTCTTCGTGCCGTTGCGGCAGTTCGCCCAGGACTCCCAAGAACTGCCTGCGCCCGAGGAACTGCCGGCGATCATCGCCCGGATGGTGGCCGGGGAGAAGCCGGCGGGCTGGGTCAGCCGCCAGTTCGCCTCGGGCCGGGCTCTTCTGCTGGTCGACGGGGTGGACGAGCTGCCGCCCGAACGTCGGGAGTCGGTCCGCCGCTGGCTCGGCGAGCTGGTCACGGCGTATCCGCAGGTCCGCTACGTGGTGACTAGTCGCCCACCGGCGATCGAGGAGGACTGGCTGGCGGGCGAGGGTTTCGTCCCCTTCGACCTACTGACGCTCAGTGGCCAGGGGATCCAGGACTTCCTCGCGCGCTGGCACGAGGCTGCGGCCGAGGAGTACGGCGGCGAGCCGGGCGCCGCCGACTGGCTCGCCACCTGCCGCCGTGAACTGAGCGACCTCATCGCCACCCGCCCGGAGCTGCGCCGCCTCGCCGCGAACCCGCTGCTGGCCGGGCTGATCTGCGCGCTGTACCAGGACCGGCACATGCACCTGCCGCGCGACCGCAAGAGTCTCTACGACGCCGCGCTGGAGTTGCTCCTGCTGCGCTGGGACGAGCGGCGCGGGGTCCGGACCGACCAGGCGCCGCAGCTCAGCATGGAGGAGCAGGTGGTGATCCTGCAGCGGCTGGCCTACTCGCTGGTCAAGAACCAGGACATCCTGCTCCCGCGGAATGAGGCGATCCACCGGATCCGGCACGCGATGCGGGGGATCCGGCCGCAACACGCCGAGCCGGAGTTCGTGCTGCAGCGCACGCTGGAGCGCACCGGCCTGCTGCGCGAGGTATACGACGGCCAGATCCAGTTCGTGCACCGCACATTCCGGGACTATCTAGCCGCCAAGGAGGTCGTCGACTCGGGCGATCTCGGCCTGCTGATCGACCACGCCCACCTGGACCAGTGGCACGACGTGGTGATCATGGCAGTCGCGCACGCCCGCCCCGCCGAGCGGGAACGGATCCTGACCGAACTGCTGCGCGGCAACACCGCCGCGCGGGAGCGCAGCGTCGTGCACGACCGGCTACGACTGGTCGCCGCGGCATGTCTGGCCCAGGCCGACGTGATGGACAGCGACCAGATCCGCGAACAGGTACACCGGGCCGCCCGGCGGCTCATCCCGCCGGCCACCCTGGACGACGCGGAACTGCTGGCCAAGGCCGGCCCGTTCGTGCTGGACCTGCTACCCGGCCCGGACGGACTCGACGACGAACAGGCCGCCCGGGTGATCCGCACCGCAGCAATGATCGGCGGCGAGGGTGCCCGCGACACCATCGCCCGGTTCACCGGCATCGACCAGTCCGTGGTGATCGACGAGCTGTTGCGCGCCTGGCGGCTCTCGGAGGACCCCGAGAAGTACGCCACCACGGTGCTGGCCGACGTGGACTTCGGCGACCGGCGTCTGGAGATCCAACGTTGGTCGCGGGTGCAGTACCTGCGGCACCTGCGCAAGCTGACAGTCGTCTCCTGCCGTGGCGACCTCACACCGCTGGACCCGTTGGCCGCCATCCCAGGCCTGCACCGCCTGGAGCTGCTGCAGAACACCGCGTTGCGCAGCCTCGACCCGCTGATCGCCGCGCGCAACCTGCGGGTGTTGCACCTGGCCAGCTGCCCGCTGCTGCGCGATCTGAGCCCGCTGGCCCGCACCGGCGTGTCCGAACTGCACCTGTACCTGATGAACGCCGCGCTGGAAACGCTCAGCGGCGCGCAGATCACCCGGCTGGTGATCCGGGACCGCACCTTGGCCACCGGGTTAACCCCTATCCCGGCCGACCTGCCGCTGACCGAGCTGGTGCTGGACAACCGCGCGCCGGACCGCAGCCTGCGCGGCATCGAGCGGCTGACGGCGCTGACCCACGTCGAGTTCTTCGGCACCCCGGACAGCGAAGAAGTCGCCGCCCTGCGCCAGCTCCCCACGCTGACCAGCCTCACCGCGCACCAGCCCGACACCGTGGACGCGTTGGTGGGACTTCCGGCACTGCAGCGTCTGGCCGTCGACGGGATACCAGCCGCCCGGCATCCGGCGGTCCTTGCCACGCTCAAGCAATCGACCCACCTGTCGATCACCCTCGACGGCATCCCCCTTCACCCGTGACAGCATCGCCCTGAGCTGACGGACGTACCAGGTTTCAGCCGGAGCTAACCGGCCGGGCGTCGGGGTTGCGGTTGCCGGACACCTGAGTGCCATACACAAGAGGCCGTACCGGTGTGAGCGTCGAAAGGGATCATCATGATCAATAGGAAGCTGCGCGCCGTCGCGTTGGCCGCGCCCGTGATTCTCGGTGCCGGTCTCTTGTCCGGCGTACCGTCCGGAGCCGCCGCCCACCCGAAGGACTCCGCTCTGGCCGCGGCCATCGCCAAAATGACGCGCAGCACCCCCTGGACAGCCATCCGCAAGATCAAGCTGGCGTTCCCGACCTACCATCCGCAGGGTCTGGCCCGGGTCGGTGACCGACTGTTCCTGTCCAGCGTGGAAATCATCGAAGCGCCGGTGCGCTATCCGGAGCCGGTCGGAGGATACGACCGAACGCCCGGCAAAGGACGCGGGCACGTTTTCGTTCTAGACCTGAACGGCAATCTGCAACGCGACATCGTGCTCGGCGAAGGGGACATCTACCACCCGGGCGGTATCGACATCGATGGCCGTTCGCTGCTGGTGCCTGTGGCGGAGTACCGGCCGAACAGCCGGGCGATCATCTACCGCATCGACCTGGCGACGTTGACGGCACGGCCCGCGTTCCGGGTCAACGATCACGTCGGCGGTGTCGTCGCAGACCCGGTGAGCCACCAGATCCACGGTGTCTCCTGGGGCTCGCGGACGTTCTACAGCTGGACCGGCACCGGCCGTCAACTGGATCGCCGGGCCAACCCGCACCACTTCATCGACTATCAGGACTGCGCGTACACCGGGCGCCGGATGATGGTGTGCACCGGCATCACCGAGTACGCCAACGCGGCCGGCGCCAAATTCGAGCTCGGTGGCATCGCCCTCATCGATCTGCAGTCTCTGGTGGTCCGTCACGAGGTGCCTTTCCAGCAGTATTCGTCGGCTGGACACGTCGCCACGCGTAACCCGGTGCACCTGGAGACCGATGGCAGGACCCTGCGGGTGTGGGCGGCGCCCGACGACGGCGAAGAGGTTGCGGGCACCGAGCTCCTGGTCTACGAGACCCGCCTGCCGGCCTGAGCGCCGGCCGCCGCGTCGGCCCGGTGTCCGCCGGTAGGATCGTTCAGACGGCGCCCGGACGGCAGCATCGTCGTGCGGCCCCACGGCGTAGTCGGCCAGGAAGACGCGGTGGAACTGCGACAGCTCCTCGTGCACACCATCCGCAAGGTGCGGCCGGTGCGGCTGGTCTTCGGTCTCGACGTCGTATCCGCCCTCGGTCCGGTCAGCGTCGGCACCCTCGCCGCTGCATGCACGATAGGTGATCACTGTCAGATCGCCGTCTTCATAGACAACGCCACCCGGCTGATCTGCGCGCAGCTGAGATCGGCCGGAGTGTCACGGCAACGACTGCGATAAGACCCTCGCGGTTGAGCCCGCGACCAGCGTCTCTGCGCAGACGGCCGTTCGCTCAATGTTCAGCTTCGCCCGCCTGCCGTGAGCCGCGTGCCGGTGGAAGCTCAAGGAAACTGGAACCTCCGAGGTCAGGGTCTATCTCATGATCATTCTGGTGGTGCTGACGTTCGCGCTGATGGGCGGGACGACGTGGGCGGTCCATGAACAGCCGTTGGCCGACCGGCCCGCGTTGCAGCGCCGCCTCACCGGAGCAGGGCTCTTTCTGAGCGTGCTGGCCGTTGTCGCCATGGCGGCCGCCGGGGTCGTAACCTCTCGGTGACCAGATGAACAATCTTGGCGTCGATCGACCCGTCATCGTGGAGCCTTTAGCCTGACAGCGCGGAAAACATCAGGTGACGGAAGGTGGCGCGATGACCGGTGCTTTGGTCGACGTCGACACCATGGCTGACGGCACGCTTGTCGTCCACCCACGGGGCATGCTCGACGCCGGCGATGCGGTCGATCTTCGTCGCGTCCTGGTGCAGTCCATCCGGCACAACCGGCCGCTGCGGCTGGTCCTCGAGCTCGGCCAGGTTGACGGGCTTGATGCCATCAACCTGGGTACTCTCGCCGCCGCCTGCCACCTTGGTGACGACCATCGCGTCGCGGTCTTTCTGGATCACCCGTCAACCGCGCTCGCGGAAATGTTAGTGGCTGCCGGCGTGCCCGGACACCGCCTCCGTCACATCGGCCTGAAACCCGGCAACAACCCGCAGATCAGTCCCTCGTGACGCTCGGGCCTCTCTCGTCGCGAGCATCCGAGTCAGGCGTACGAGGGCAGGCCGAGTCTCCCCAGACGCTCGTCGACGCGGCCGATAGCCGCACGGAGAACCCGTTGCCGTCGGGTGTGCGCGGCGGCATTCGGCGAGTCGCGCCCGTGCCGTAGGAGCATTTCTGCGATGCGCTCGGCGAAGGTCACGCTGTCGCCGTCGGGGCTTACGGTCTGATCGGCGTACGTCAAGGCGTCGTCGACCGGGCCATCGGTGGCCGGGAAGTCAGCCAGAGCGGGGGACAAGCCTTGGACTGCCGCCACGTCTGCGGCATCGGAATGACGGGCCACCAGAGCGGCGACTGGCATCGGCCAGTCACGGGCCAGCAAATGGCGGGCACCGTCCAGCGGGTGGAAACCGGTGGCCAGCAGCGCCGGCGCGTAGCCGATGTCATGTAGCCACGCCGCGGCCACCAGAAGGTCCACCTCGCCGGGGCTCTCCAGGGTTACGCCGAGCTGCTCAGCGCGGCGCGCGACACCGACAGTGTGCCTCCAGCGTTGCGGCAGAGGAGTCAACACGGTCTGTGCGAGGTCGCGCGCGTCGCTGACGAGCCGAACCGGTCCGTAGATCACACCCACGGCTGAAACCGTACCAAAATGATCAATCCTGGCCTCGCGAAGCTTGGAAGTGCCGCCGCGGCCGACGTCAACCATGGCATGAAATCGGCTGCTTCCACCCGCTCGGCCCGCTGGACCGGTCCGACATGATCGGTGTCCGGCTTCTTCGTCTATCGCGCATGGGGTGATTCACCGAGCCCCGCGAGTGACGCCAGGGCCCGGGCCGTCAGCCGCCCGTTGTATCCGCTGAGAGCCGGAAGGTGCTCCGGGCTGAACCACCCAAGTTCAAGCCCCTCCTCCCCGTCAGCCACAGCGGTGCCGGCTACGCGACGGGCCAGGAAAGTCACACCCACGACATAGGCCCGATCTCCGTTCGGATATATGAGCTGAAACTCCGGACCCGAGTACACGTCGAGCTGCTGGAGCGACTCGACGATCAGACCGCTCTCTTCGAAAAGTTCGCGACGGGCAGCGTCTTCGAAAGACTCTCCGAGCTCCAGAGCTCCACCGAGCAGTCCCCACAGACCGTCGTCGGCGCGCCGCTGGAGCAACCAGCGGCCCAGATCATCGACCACCACAACCCCGGCCGCGGCCAGCAGCAACGGCCGGTGCCCCACGAGATCGCGCAGTTCGCTGACATACGTCATGGCGGCACCCTAGATCCAACGCCGCGGCGAAACGAGGAATCTTGCTCGGTGCGCTGACCGCCCGCGAGCTCGTATCCTCCGGGTGGCCCACCACGTGGCACCCAGCGCGCCGCCGATCGGTACCCCCGCGACGAACACGAACGAGCGGGAGAGCAGAACTCCCGCCAGCGATCCGGTGGGGTCGGCGCCCAGAGCGATCAGGACCGTCACCATGCCGGCCTCGGCCGGTCCCGCGCCGCCCGGCGTCACCACCACCAGCGTCATCAGCCGCTCGGCGACCAGGGCGCCGAACACCACTGCCGGCGCCGCCCGTACACCGACGGCCAGCAGGCAGCACCACAGCAGAGTGGCCTGAGCCATCCAGTACCCGGCCGTACCCAGTGTCAATACGCCGCTACGGCGCCGCACCAGCAAGCCGGCCTCGGTCAGGAACGACGACACCGTCGCCGGCCAGGTTCCGCCCACCGGCCGGCGAGCGATCTTCGAACCGGCCCTGGCCGCGATCTCCACCAAGCCCAGCAACGGACTCACGCGCCCGCACAGAGCCCAGAGCAGCAGCACTCCCGCGGTGAAACCGACGCCCGCGGGAGCCATCCAGGCACCGCCGCTCGCGGCGGTGAGGGCACCGGAGCCGACGAGCGCGGCCAGCGCCACCGCCGGCATCAGGAACCGGGCAACGATGTCGCAGGCCTTCGAGACGACGACGAAGCGGGCGAACTCGAGGCGGCTGTGGCCCCAGGACTGGGTCATCTTCAGGTTCAGCGCCGCGCCGGCGAGGCCGCCCACGGGCAGGACGCTGGACACGGCGCTGCCGCTGAGGTTCAGTGTCAGCGCGCGAAGTCGGGTCAGGCCCGGCAGTGCAGCGGCGAGCACGATCACGTGCACGTAAATCCCGAGGGTCCAGACGACCCCGAGTCCCGCGACCTGAACCCAGGGGAGCTGGCCGATGAGTCCCAGCGCCGCCGTCCACGAGGCGCCCGCCTCCGATGCCCGTCTCGCGGCCAAGGCCGCCACGGCGAGGCAGACCCCGAGCATGACGATGCGCCACCACCGTGTCGCTGAGGTACGCGAGCGTACGCCGGACTGTTGCGGAAGGGCTCCGATCGACACTTCAGCCTCCACCGCTCAGCGCATCGGGCCTGATCAGCATGGCAACGGTCACCGAGGGAACGCTGAAGAGGACGCACCTTGCCCGTGAACATCGCGCTTCGCCGCGGGTGTCAGCTCTGCGTTTGAGCGTTCTCCGCCGGCAACACAGTGCCGTTCCGGGCGGCGCGCTGCTTCACGAGCCCGGCCAGCATCGGTATGTTCTTGCTGATCACGCCGGTGACTCCGAGGCGTTCGGCCTGGGCGAATGCCTCCGGGGAGTCCACTGGCCAGGCCATGACGAGGTCGGTGGCGCGGCGCAGCTCGTCCACCACGGGCCGGGTAAGCAGCCGCAGCCGGATCGAGACGCCGTGGACCCGTTCGCGCCGCAACCGGGCGCGGAGCCGGGCCAGTTGCAAGGAATCGGCGGCGGACAGGATCCGGCGCACATTCGGGTCGCCGGCGAAGGCGTCGAGCATGCCCCACTGCTTGGTGCACACGGCGACCGGCGCGCCCGGAGCCGCAGCACGCAACGTCTCGGCGACGCGGGCAGCGACCGCGAGAGACGGGCCCTTGAGGTCGAGCATCAGCCGGGGATCATCGGCCGCGACCGCGAGGACCTCCCGCAGTTCGGGCACGACCAGGTCCCGCCGCCGGCGGACGTCGCGCCACGGCTCCCAATAGAGGTGTGGCCCGATGGCTTTGCGGTGGCGTACCTCGAGGGCATCGCGATAGAGATGAACGTCGGCCTCGACGAGATCGACGCCGGCCGCCAGAGCGGCGATCAGATCGGCGACGGTGTTGCCGGCACGGTGAGCGACGGCGAGCATGGGGCGGTCGGCCATGGCCGAACCCTAGGCAGCCGACATAGCGATCACGTCGCCGTGAGGCGCCCGGCCGCTGTGCATCGCACGAACGAATCCGACCGGGTGGTCGTGCCCGGTGATCAGCTGAGCGGGGTGATGCCGGCCGAGCCGGTCCACGGTCGCACGTACAGGGGGTTGGTCCGACTCGTCCGGGACGCAGAGCCGGCACATCTCCAGGGCTTGGCGTACCGTGCCGTGCGGGTTGACGATCACGTATCCCTGACCCGGCTCCCGCCCGATGCAGGCGTTCCCGGGCGTGTCGAGGGAGACCCGCCGCAGCGGCCCCGGTCACGGGTGGCGATCCGGCCCCGGAAGCCGACCCCGGCCTGCTTGTGGACCAGCGGCGGAAACCCGCTGGCGGCCAGCTCATCCTGATGTCGCCGATTCCCGAAAATTGACCCCCTGGGGGTTCGGGAAAATTGACCCCTCTGGGGTTAGTTTCGGCTGTCGCGGTTTTCTTTGGTGAGTAGTTCTCGGCGTTGGCGGGTGCGGTAGGAGTCGCCGGTGAGGGTGAGGACTTCGGCGTGGTGGACGAGTCGGTCGATCATGGCTGCGGCGACGACGTCGTCGGAGAAAGTCTCGCCCCAGCGCCCGAACGGCAGGTTCGAGGTCACCATCACCGAGCCCTGCTCATAGCGTGAGGCGATGAGTTGGAAGAACAGGTTCGCCGCGTCGTGGTCGAACGGGATGTACCCGACTTCATCGACGATGATCAGCCGGTAGCGGCGGATCTTCTTCAGTTCGGCTTCCAGTCGTCCGGCGTGATGCGCTTCGGCGAGGCGGGTGATCCAGTTACTCGCTGTGTCGAACAGCACGGAGTGTCCGGCCTGGGTGGCTTTGACGCCGAGACCGATCGCGAGGTGGGTCTTGCCGAGGCCGGGCGGGCCGAGCAGGATCACGTTCTCCGCTTTCGCGACGTAGGTGCTGGTGGCCAGATGGGCCAGGACGTCACGGCGCAGTGAGGGCAGGTGGTCGAGGTTGAAGTCCTCCAAGGTCTTCACCGTGGGGAAGTGCGCGGTGCGGATGCGCATCACGGTGCCTTTGGACTCCCGGTCGGCGACTTGGCGTTGCAGTAGGGCGGCTAAATATTCTTCGTGGGACCAGTTCTCGTCGCGGGCCTGACCAGCGAGTTCTTCCCAGAATCTGCCGATGGTGGGGGTCTTCAACACGCGGGTGAGGTAGGCGATCATCGACGGCATCCCGTCTTTGGGTGCGCCGGCCGGGCCGGTGGCGGGCGGTTTCGCCTTCGTGGTGGTGCTCATTGGTTGCTCGCTCTCGTCGGGGAAGGGTCGAAGTCGACGCCGAACAGGGCGTCGTAGTCCGGCAGGGCCCGCAAGGTGACCGGGTGCCCGTCGCCGTGATGGCGGGTAGCTTCTTGACGCCGGCGGCGGTCGTCGGCCAGGGCGTGCCGCATCACCTTCGCGGTCGCGGCGTGCACCGCGTCAGTGATCACCCCGTGTTTGGCCCAGGACCGATCGTGGCGGGCGACCAACTGCCCGTCGCAGCACACGGTGACCTGGTGCGCGGACGCGGTGACCTCGACGAACCGGCCGATCGAGCGCGGGTCGACCGAGTAGTCGACGGTGTCCACGCGCACGTAGTAGTCGCGGCCGAGCCGGATCCGCTGCTGCAGCCCCACTTGGGGACTGACCGGTGGCAGCGCCAGCATGGACAGCAGTTCGGTGGCCAGCAGGTCCACCGGCCGGGCTTGCAGTGCGCGGACGGTGCGGGCGTTGGCCCGCGGCAGCCAGTCGCCGAGCTGGGTGTTGAAGTCGGTGGGTGAGGCGAACCGGCGGCCAGGCAGAAACGACGTCTCCAGATAACCGTTGGTCCGCTCGACCATGCCTTTGTGTTCCGGATCCCGGGGCGGAGCCAGCTCGATCTTCGTGGCGAGGGTGCCGGCGAACGCCGCTGCCGGCGCGCTCAAGCGCCCGGTCCCGCCGATCGCGGACTCCCGGTCCCAGACCAGGGTCTTGGTGACCCGGCCGACTTCGCGGATCAGCAGCCACATCCCGGACAGGATGTCCCCGGCCTGCCGGGTCGGGATCATCGTCGCGGTCATGAACCTCGAGAAACCGAGCGTCATCACCAAAACCGGCAACATCCGGTCCTGCCCCGCGGCGACCGGGATCCTCGGCTCCGGGAACCACAAGTCACACTGCGTGATCTCACCCGGCTCATAAACCGTCCGGTCGACCGGGTCGACACCGACATACTCCGGCCGGATCTGCGTCAGCCGCTTCTTCAACGGCGACAACGAGTACGGCCAGCCGATCCGATCCGCGACAACCGGGGCCGGCATCCGCGGCCACTCAGCCAGCAGGACCCTGATCCGCGCCTCGAACGCATCCGCCACCGACCCGCGGGCGACCCGCTCGTACTGCGGCACCCGGTCCGAGGCCAACGCCGCCCGGACCGTGTTCCGGGCCACCCCCAACCGGCGAGCGATCTCCTTGATAGGAACGCGTTCCGCTCGATGCAAACGACGGATCTCTGCCCAGTTCTCCACAGTCAACACCCTCCAAGATCACAGAAAGGAGGGGTCAAATTTCAGAAACCCACCGGGGGTCAGTCTTCAGGGAGCGGCGACACCTGAAACGCCTCAAGGTTGCCGATCACCGGTCAACGATACCGGCGACACCTTCGCTCGGGCATGATGTTCGGCTGGGGTCATAGCGGCGCAGGCCTTCATCGACGAGCCCCGCATGTTCTAAGGCTGAGTGAAATGACCCGCAACAGAAACGGTTACAAGCCGTGCACCTTTCTGCCGCCGATGAAGCGCGGTCGGGCCCGAGGTGGAGCCGCTGATGTTGATGTTGATGTTGCGGAATGTCCGTCGGGGCGCTATCTGCGTCTCTGGGTGTGGTTCCGGTGGTCTTCCCATGCGGCAGGGGCGGCCCGGGAGGTGGGAGCAGATTGGGAGCAGCGACCCGCTCTGAACCGCTGGCCTCAACTCACCCTGGCAGACAGGGGTTGACTGCACTCAACGGGTGTAACAGTTTGCAGGCCACGCGCGTAGTCGCTGGTCAGGGGCTTGCGGACCTCCCGTTCACACCGGAGAGGTCACTGGTTCGATCCCAGTATCGCCCACACATCTCGGCAGGTCAGCGGCTGTTCAAGCCGCCTTGCGCATCGAAAGCTCCACTCTGTGGGAGCTTCTTTGCTCCCACAGTAAGGACCATGATCCTTGCCAGGCGCTACCGAGGGCGTATCGCCCGGTCATCCGATCGGGGTTCCTCGGGAAGTTCTGACCTTCTCTAGCTCTAGCGGGTAACGAAGACGCCGACACCCGAGAGACCCTCCACGAGGCCCTTCGCCTTCAGCCACTGCGCGGCGTTGCGCACGACAGTGATCGACACCCCGTACTGAATACGGAGCTCCGCCGTACTCGGCAGCCGATCGCCCGGTTGCAACTGCCCGGACTCGATCTGGCCGGTGATGTCGTCGATGACCTGCTGTGTCTTTGATTTGGCCACGTTCTACTGCTCCCTGGTCCGCAAAGCCAGCGGGACCATGTGAAGAGCACAGACCGCAAGCACCAGGGAGCTTCAGCGTACGTCCAGGGGTTGCCATATGCATAAGGTCGGGTTGGGTTCCTGCTGTCGTTCCCTGGTTCGCAACCGTTGAACGACCGGCGTGGCGGGACTACCTGCCGCGTACGCGCGGTACCCGGCCGGGCGGCACCGTTTCGTCCGGCCGGTCAGCACCGCTCAAGAGGGGGTCTAGCAGCACTGGCAAACCGATGATCAACACATGAGGGAGTCGCAATGATCGCCCAGGTTGACGATCCGCTGATGCGGATCGCCGAACAGGTCGCCGACTGTTTCTCCGAGTCCGGCTACGCCTTCGTCGAGGACGACATGGTCGAGACTCTGGCAGCCGTACTTCACACGTTCCTGACCGTGGTGGGTATCCCGGTGAACCCCGCCGACGAACCGCACGTTGGCGCCGTCGATGCAGGAGGGAGCTGACTGGCTGAGGTCACCGAACGCGGAAGCTGTCCGACGCCTTCAACGAGGCGCCGTCGGCATTGCGGACGTCGTTCATCTCACGCGGACCCGGGACGAGGATCCGGTTCCAGTTGGCGTGCACGTCCTGAGTGAACCTGGTCAGCCCGCTCGCCAGCTCCTGCTGCTGGGCGTCGATCGACTTGGTCAGCTCGGTCATGGCATTCTGCATGCCGGTGATGATCGGCGGCACCGTGAGGCCGCCGATGTCCACCTCCTTGTTCTGCAAGGGGCCGGTGTTGGACAGCGTCGTGGCCAGGCTCTGCAGACCTTCGACGCCCACGGCCGCGGCGAAGGCGGCTCCGCCGACACCGGCTGTAGCGCCGGCGAGGATCACTGCTGCGATGGCACCCGAGATGGTCAGCAGAGCCACCGACTTGGAGGCGTTCGCGCCGGGGCACCACGCGTCCAAACCGTCCAGAGCCTTGTACGTCTTCTGGCCGATCTCCCAGATGTCGGTGTTGATCCGACGGTTGATCTCCAGCTGCGCCTCCAAGCTGAGCGCGAGCGAGAGGGCGATCTCCCGGTGAAGGGCCGCGGCCCGGACGTTGTTCTTGAGGTACAGCTCGAAAGCGAGCGCCGCGTCGCCGGTCCACTCCTTCATGTGCCCGCCGATGAGGTCGACCACCTCGCCGACCGAAGCCGTGTCGCTGATCGGTGAGACCGCGCTCGGCGCGGCAATCTTGGTGTCGCGACTGGTGAGCTGAAGGTCGACCTCGACGGTGGCGGCGACCGAGTAGAGCGCGTCGAGCATCGGTCGACTGTCGTCCGGGTTGGGTAGGCCGAAGACGGCGAACATCGCCGGGACTTCGGCGTACGCCTGCCCGACGTACGCCTGGAGGTTGCCCTCGTCGTCCGGGCGGCCCTGTGCCGGTGTCGTGTAGCCCTGCACTTGAGGCAGCTGGCCGGTGTCCGAGCGAGTCGCGTCGTTGTTTGCCGCCTGCTGGGCGGCGGCGTAGGACGCGGCTTGATCCATCGCCACTTGGACGGCCTTGCCGCGAATCTTCTCGCCGAGTTGTTGCAGCTCGGCGGGGCTGTGATACGTGAAGGCCACGGCTACGCCCCGTCATTGTTCTTGATCACTACGGTGGGTGGCGGGTTCTGGGCGAACTTCTCCTCGGCCTCCTGCAGGCTCGGGGTCTGCCCGTTCGCCCATGCCGCTTCGAGGCTGGAACGCGCGGCCTCGTCAGTGGCGAGATAGGCATCCACCACGTGTTCGACCGTGACACCGGCATCCAGGATGTTCAGGGACGTGGTGCCGAGGACATTCTGGAAGTCGTCGCGCAACGACGCCCACACCGCGTGACTCGCCGCAGTCCCACCACCGGGCGCCTGGAAGGCCGCGGTCTCGCCAGCGGCAGTGCCGGCGACCGCACGGTTCATCGCGGCGAAGGTCGAACTCAACGCCGGTAGATCGACCCGGCCAACGATCCGTAGCTGCGACAACTCGGCCGCGAACTGCCACCCCTCCATCGCAATCCCCATTCCTCGTATGGCGGTGTCACGAGCCGATGCAGGGCACCCCCGCGCGTGGCGGCTGCTCGGTGCGCGGCGTCTGCGGCGCATAGATCTTGGTGCGCGCGAAGTCGACGCTCGGCAGTGCGCCGACGGAGAACTCCGGCTTCAGCAGCGTCTGCCCGGTCGTCGGGTCCACATCGGCATAGACGATCTTGTCGTTCTCGTCCCGCATGACGAGCACGAACTCGGCGACGCAGACCTGGGCGGAGGACGGCTGCGCCACGACGGTGCCGCCGACGTCGAACCGTCCGAATGAGTCAGGCTTGCCGCGGGTCAGGTCGGTGACCTCGGTCTTTGCCCATTCCGAGAAGGCCCCCGGCAGGTCGGACTTGAAGCCGGTTACCTGAACCCGAACGCTGTCGATCTTCTGGTCCTTGCTGACGTGCAAGCCGCCCGCGGTTGCGAGTTCCTCGCCAGGGAAGAGCACACCGCCGTACGCGGTCTCCTCGCCTTCCGGCGCCTGTCCGCCCGTCGCGTCGAGCACCGTCACCCGGAAACGCAGTTCCCGGACGACCTGGTCGCACCGGCTGCGATACACGAACCCGAACTTGGCCTTGTCCGCGTCCGCCCAGGTCGCCGTGATCTGCGGTGAACAGTCCGGTCGCGGTGCCACTGACGCGCTCGCGAACGGTGCGCCGGTGGGGTCCGCTACGACCGGGTCCGCGTCATCGCGGGTGACGAAGATGGCGATGCCGGCAGCGGCTATCACGACCACGAGTCCGATCAGCAGCCAATGGCCTGCCTGCAGGCGGCGCAGCCCGCGCCGGTCGTCGGTCATGACACTCCCTATCCAGCAGTCCGCATCGCACGAGGCAGGCCTATGTCGTAGACCGCGTCCGTCAACAGGGTCACCTTCGCCCGGTGGTCGGCCAGCAACGCGCCGACCGCGCTGCCCAACTCGGCCAGAAACTCCGATTCGGTCAGCGACCCTACCGGCTCCCCGGCGATCTCGACGTGCCACGACACCAGAGCGCGGCTACGCACGATCACCCGGCCGCGCGCCGACACGCCCGTTACCTGCAGATCTGCGAGCTGCCGCGCGAAGTCACGGTCTTCTTCGGTCGGCTCGGGCTCTTCGTCCCGGTCCGTCCACGACAACACGATCTCCAGGTAACGCCTCCGGTAACGCACCCAGAGTGCCGTCGCCAACGCCTCCAACTGGCGCGCAAGAGCAGCGGCTCGAGAACGGCGGTAAGCATCCGGCGCGAAGGCGATTCGCACATCACCCGGGCCTTGGGCAGTCGCCGAGATCCCGCCGTCGGGGGACGCTGCCTCGACGACCAGCAGGCTCAGCCGCTCCGCCAGTTCCCCCATGAACACCTACCTCCCGCAAGCAGAGCAATGCTATCGGTAGTGGTCAATTGAACAGTCGGGGCGGTCCAAGTTGCTGGGCATGCGAAGCGTGCACCGGCGACCTCGTGGGGGCGTAGGCGACTGCTCCAGGCGGAAGCATCGGTTCAGCACGGGACTCGCAGATTTTCGTCCCTGTGCTGGCACCTCCGGCCCTCAGGTCTGGCCGTTCGGCATGCGTCAGACGCGGAGCCTTCCGGGCGCAGCGAGCTCGCGACGTTCTGGGCGAAATGGCAGTACGTCTCATCGCGGATCGACCAGCTCAAGGAGGGCGGGGCATGAGTTTCTGGGAGACCATCACGGGCAGCGATCTCTCACCCGGGAGTGGAAGGCGTTCGAGGCCCGAGCCGCAGCGCTGCCGGCCGACTACCAGGCCGCGTGGCAACAGATCAAGGGCCACCTCTTCCCGTACGGGGACTTCACCGGCCGCAACCTGACTCCGATCGCCGACGCGGCACTCGGCTTGCTCGAGGAGGCCTCGGCCGACGGGCAAAGCATTGACGATGTGCTGGGCGACGACATCGCCGGTTACTCGGCCGCCCTGGCCGGCGGGGCCGGAGCCGGCACCTATCGCGACCGGTGGCGTGAGCAGTTGAACCGCAACGTCGCCCGCAAACTGGCCCGGCTGGGAGGCTGACGTCGGTATTCAGGACATCATCGAGGGCAAGAAGCAGTGGCGGGCGCACGTCGCCCGGGTCAAGGCGCTCCCGCCCGACTATCGGATCGTCTACCAGGAAATGCAGCGCTACCTGTTCAAGGTCGGGCCGACCGACCTGCTCGACGGCAGCCTGCTCCCCGGGATCGTCGACTTCTTCGCCGAGGGCGCCGCCTCCGGCAAGGGAGTTCTGGAAGTCACCGGCACCGACGTCGCCGCCTTCTGCGACGGACTGATCAAGGACTCGCGCACCTACGTCGATATCTATCAGGAGTCGGCCGGCCGCTAGCCCATTGCGTGTACGTATAGGTGTGCGTATTTTTGAGTGGTGCCCAACAAAACCATCTACGTGTCCGACGACGACCTCCCGCTGTTCCAGCGGGCCCAGGAACTCGCCGGAGGCAAACTGTCGACGGCCATCGCCGCCGCTTTGCGCCGCTACGTCGAGGTCGAGGAGGGCCGGCAACAGGGCTACGACGACGTGATCGTGCGCGTCGGGCCCGGGCTCGGCCGCAAACAGCGGTTCTCCGGCCTGCTGCTGGCCGAGATGGAACAGACTGGCAACGAGCGTGACCACACCTACCGCGTCTACCGCACGCGCACCGAGAAGTACGTCGTCCACCTCGAGCGCTCCGAGGCGCACGTGAACACGGGACCGAACGCCGAGAAGTACCGCACCGGTTGGCGGGCGTGGGTCGGTGACTGGAGCGCCGACCAGTCGTGGACGCGTATCCCCGCCGACTCCAGCCTGCGCATCGCCGACGACCTCGACGCGCTGCGCGAGATCATCCCGACCGAGCTTTACGAGTTGGTCCTCGACGCCGTCAACGAACCGACGATCGAGGATCTCGACATCTGATCCCGGCCTGACCCACCACCGGACGAGCCACCGGGCTCGCCCGTCGAGCAAACACATCCCCCATCACGGACGAGCCGACGGCGGCCGCCCGGCGATGACCCATGCCCACCGCGCAGGAGGCGGCACATGCAAACAGCGAGTCCGGCAATCCAGGTCAACGGATTGCGGAAGTCATATAAAGACCTGCACGTTCTCCAGGGCGTTGATTTCGAGGTGGCGCGCGGCAGCATCTTCGCGCTGCTCGGGTCGAACGGCGCCGGCAAAACCACGGTCGTACGCATCCTGTCCACGTTGCTCAAGCCGGACGGCGGAACTGCGACGGTCAACGGGTTCGACGTCGGGTCCGAGCCACTGCAGGTGCGCGAGTCGATCAGCCTGACCGGGCAGTTCGCCGCCGTCGACGAGATCCTCACCGGCCGCGAGAACCTGGTCATGGTCGGCCGGCTCCGGCGGGTCGGCGATCCTCGTGGGCTCGCGGATGATCTGCTCGGCCGGTTCGGTCTGGCCGACGCGGGCGGTCGGCGCGTGGGGACGTACTCGGGAGGTATGCGCCGCCGCCTCGACATCGCCATGAGTCTCATCGGCCGGCCACCGATCATTTTCCTCGACGAACCCACCACCGGACTCGACCCGGAGGCCCGCATCGAGGTGTGGAACGAGATCCAGCGACTGGCCGGGGGCGGGACGACGGTGCTGCTCACCACGCAGTACCTGGAGGAGGCCGAAAAGCTGGCCGACCGGATCGCCATTTTGCACGAGGGCACGATCATCGTCTCCGGCACCCTGGCCGACCTGCGGAAGCTGCTGCCGCCGGCCACGGTCGAATACGTCGAACGGCAGCCCACCCTCGAGGAAGTCTTTCTCTCCGTCGTCGGAAAGCAGGCCTGACCATGACCACCCACGTTCTCGGCGACACCAACGTGATGCTCGGCCGTTCCATCAAACACGTGACCCGCAGCCTCGACACGATCATCACCGTCACGATCGTGCCCATCGCGTTCCTGCTGCTGTTCCGATACGTGTTCGGCGGCGCTATCCAGGCCGGCACCGACAACTACACCAACTACTTGATGCCCGGCGTCCTGCTGATCGCGATCGCCAGCGGCATCTCGTACACCGGCTTCCGCCTTTTCAACGATATGAAGAGCGGCATCTTCGAACGCTTCCACTCGATGCCGATCGCCCGATCGTCGGTGCTGTGGGGCCACGTACTGACCTCGATGGTCTCCAACGCGATCTCCGTAGTGGTGATCCTGCTGGTCGGGCTGGGCATCGGCTTCCGCACCTCGGCCGGTCCGCTCGTCTGGCTCGCCGTCGCCGGCCTCCTCGCGGTTTTCACGCTCGCCCTGACCTGGCTCGCCATCGTCGCCGGTCTGAGCGCCTCCACCCCCGACGGCGCGTCGGCCTTCTCCTACCCGCTCGTCTTCCTGCCCTTCATCAGCTCAGCCTTCGTCCCGACCGAGACGATGCCCGGCCCGGTACAGGCATTCGCCGAGCACCAGCCGGTCACCGCGATCGTCAACTCCATCCGGGCCCTGTTCGACCAGCAGCCGGTCGGCAACGACATCTGGACCGCGCTCGCCTGGTGCGCCGGCATCCTGGTCCTCGCCTACGCGCTCGCGATGGCCGCCTACCGCCGCAAGATCGCCTGAACCGGGCGGGCCCGCCGCGGATGCCGGGGGCGTGGCCGAGCCGGTGGGCTTCGGCTGCTTCGGGGATGTCGTCTCCGTCGAACCCGGCGCCGGCGGTGTCGTCCACGTGTGCCGGCGGGCGAAGCGGCGGGCGCCCAGCAGCAGGTCGTTGCCGGTGAGGGACTGCACGGTCCCGTCCGGATGGATGACCACCGGGGGCGGGTGCCCGGCGTTGGACCAGCGCAAGCGGTAGCCACCGCCGGCGACGGTGTCGATCACGGCGACGACGGCGGTCGCGATGATGGGTTCGCCCACGGCGTGGTTCGCGGCGTCGAGGCGGCGCAGCAGGGCGGACGGGGGGTTCGTGCCGGTCGACGATGTACGCCCGCAGCATGCGACGAGTTCGTATCGTTCGACCACCGGCAGGCGGGAGAGGATCGCCTCCTGCCGCGTGTCGGCGACCAGGTCGCGGGTCATCTCGATCGGTGTCATCCCGGAGATCAGCCGTACTGGTGTCATGACAGCTTCTGCGGATCTCCTCGCCGGGCATTGGCGGGTGTTCAGTGCACGAACGAGGCCAGCGGCTGTCCGGTCTCGACGAGGTAGGTCGACAGCATCAGCCCGGTGTCGGGGCCGAGGTCGGTGGCGTTGTGCGGTGTCCGGGGCGGGATCAGGAACCCGTCACCGGGATGCAGGGTGAGCGTGGGCTGGTCGCGGATCTCCATTCGCACTGTCCCGGCGACGATGTAGCCGACCTCTTCTCCGGGGTGGATATGCCACCCGGACTCCACGCCGGCGGGGATCTCCGTACGCACCTGGACGATGTCCCGGCCGGGGATGGAGGAGCTTCGCCGCAAAGTTTCGGTGCGCTTGAGGGTGGCGGCGAGTTCATCGGACGGCATGACAGAACCTCCAGGTGGTCTCAAAAGAGAGGAAAGGCCGAGGGGCGGCGCCGGAGAAACTCCGACAGGGCTTCCGCCGTCGCCTCGGGCTGATCCTCGACGATGAAGTGGCTGGCCGGCATGGGCCGGCCGGTGACGTCGTCGGCCCAGGGGCGCCAGACGTCGAGCACGTCGCCGTAGAAGCGCGGCAATGCTCCATCCGCGCTCCACAGCACGAGCAGCGGACTTGCGATCTTTCGTACGCCCCGGTCGGCGTCATCGTGGTGACGATCCACCGTCGCCCCGGCCCGGTAGTCCTCACAGATCGCCTGGACGGTGCTCACATCGTCGAGCAGCGCCCGGTAACCGGCCATCAGCTCGGCCGGGTAGCGGCCCGGCGCCCGGCCGAGGCCGAGGGCTCGGACATGGAAATCGAAGAAGGCGTCCGGGTCGGCGGCGATGAGCCGCTCGGGCAGCGGCGCCGGCTGGGCCAGAAAGGCCCAATGCCAGTAGCCGAGGGCCAGCTGCGCGTCGGCCCGGGCCCACACGTCGCCGGTGGGCACGACGTCGATGACCGCGGCGGCATTGATGCGGTCGGGGTGATCCAAAGCCATCCGGTACGCCACCCGTCCGCCTCGGTCGTGGCCGGCGACGGCGAACTGCTCGTGACCGAGCAGATCCATGGCCTGCACAAGATCAGCAGCTAGGGAGCGCTTGGAGTGCGGCCCGTGGTCCGCCGCGGGTACGGGGCGGAAGGACGCCCCGTACCCGGGCAGGTCCGCCACGACGACGGTGAAGCGGTCCGTCAGCCGGTCGGCGACGGCGTGCCACATGACGTGGGTCTGTGGATAGCCGTGCAGCAGGAGCAACGGTGGTCCTTGCCCCGCGACCCGGGCGAAGATCCGTCCGCGTGCGGTTTGCAGGCCGTGCTGGACGAAACCGTCGAACATGACGTTATCCGTTCACTTCGCGGCGAGTGCCGCGCGTAGGAAGCTGGTGGCCTGGTCGACGGAGGCCCGGGTGGCCCGGCTGTCGGTGAGCGAGTTGAGCAGCATGAAGTCGTGGACGGTGCCGTCGTATCGCACTGTCGTCACCGGCACGCCGGCGCTGCGCAGTTTGGCTGCGTATGCCTCGCCTTCGTCGCGCAGGACGTCGGCTTCGTCGACGAACACCAGCGTTGGGGGCAGCCCGCGTACCTGCTCGGCGGTGGCCTGGTTGGGGGACGCGGTGATCTCGGAGCGTTTGGACTTGTCGGGGGCGTAGGCGTCCCAGAACCATTCCATGGATTTGCGGCTGAGGTAGTAGCCGGCGGCGAACTGGTCGTAGGAGGCGGTGTTCATCGCGGCGTCGGTGACCGGGTAGTAGAGCGACTGCAGCACGAAGGTGACGTCGCCGCGTTCTTTGGCCATCAGGGCCAGTGCCGCGGCCATGTTGCCGCCGACGGACTCGCCGGCCACCGCCATCCGGGCGGCGTCCAGGCCGTGGTCGGCGCCTTCGCGGATGACCCATTGCGCTGCGGCGTATCCCTGTTCGATCGCCACCGGGTAGTGGGCTTCCGGTGATGGCGTGTATTCGACGAAGACGACGGCCGTGTGCGCGCCGACGGCGAGTTCCCGGACGAGCCGGTCGTGGGTGCCGGCGTTGCCCAGGATCCAGCCGCCGCCGTGCATGTAGACGACGACCGGCAGGACGGCGTCGGCGTCGACCGGCTTGACGACGCGGACCCGGACGTCACCGACGGCGGCCGGCACGGTGAACCACTCTTCCGCGACCGGCAGCTTTTCGACCGGTGCGGCCTGCAGGTCGTCGAGGATCTTGCGGGCGCCGTCCGGCCCGGCGTTGACGAGGAAGAGCGGATCGGCGGTCGCCTCCACCAGCTGCTGCGCGGCGGGCTCGAGGACGACGGTCGGCTGAACGGACATGGTGGTTACTCCTCAGGGCGTGGGGTGGGCTACTGGGCGAGGAATGCGAGCAGCTCGCGGTTGACTTCGTCGGCGTGGCTGAGGCACATGAGGTGCGGTCCGCCCTCGATCTCGACGTAGTGCGCGTGCGGCAGGGCCGCGTGCATACGTCGTCCCTGGCCCTCGATCGACAGGATGCGGTCGGCCGTGCCGTGCAGCACCAGGGCCGGGATGTCGATGCGTTCGAGGTCGTCGTGGAAGTCGTCCAGCCAGGTCCGGGGGCAGGCCCAGGTCGCCTCGGGGGAGGCGTCGGCGCCGGCGTTCCACAGGTTGCGGACGGCGTCCTCGCTGACCCGTTTGCCGAGCAGTTCGTCGAGGTTGAGCATGTCGCCGATGATCGCGGTCAGCCAGGCCGGCCGGTCGTGCAGGATGGCCTGCTGAACGCCGTCGACACCGGCCTCGTCGACGCCGTTCGGGTTCTCCGGGGACTTGACGAATGAGGGCGCCAGGCTCTCGATGAACACACAGGAATTGAGCCGCTGCGTGCCGTGGACGCCGATGTAGCGGGCGACCTCCCCGGTGCCCAGGGACAGCCCGACCAGGGTGACGTCGTGCAGGTCGAGCGAGGTCAGCAGCTTGTCGAGGTCGGCCGCCAGCGTGTCGAAGTCGTAGCCGCCGGCGGGCCGGCTGGACCGGCCGAAACCGCGCCGGTCGTAGGCGATCACCCGGTGGCCCGCGGCCAGAAGTGGGTGGATCTGCGGTTCCCAGGAACGGCTGTCGAACGGCCAGCCGCTGATCAGGACGACGGCCGGACCGCTGCCGTGGTCCTCGTAGTAGAGGTCGATCGAGGTCGAGTTTTCCGTGCCGACGGTGATGGTGGACATGTGTGCTCCTCGGTTCAACGGTCTGCTCTGAACCTGGCAAAGGCCGGGGGCGCTGACCAGGACGGCTGACCCGAGAACCGGGGTGTGCACACCGGAAGAAAAGTAGGGCCGGCCTGATAGATGCCGCCCACGCGGCTTGCGAGCCTCAGGTGGCCCGTCAACGCGACGGGCGGCGGAAGGGGCAGCAGATGAAGCCGACCGTGATCCTCGTTCGCGGGGCGTACGCCGAGTCGTCCAGCTGGAACGCAGTGCTGGAACCGCTGTTGACGGCCGGGCCGGGACCTCGCGCCGAGTGATGCTCGCCGCCGGAACAGGCGCCGCGGCACGGTCGTCTTCGTTCCCGGTTGGCCGTTGGCGTCCACGGCGCTGGAGTACAACCTGCATTTCCTGGCCGATCACGGCTACCGGGCCATCGCCCTGGACCGGCGCGGCTTCGGGCTGTCCGACGCCCCGTACAACTACGACGTCTGGGCCCGCGACATTCGTACGGTCCTCGAGGCGTTGTCGTTGCGCGACGTCACTCTGGTCGGCATTCCATGGGTGGCGCGGTCGCGCTGCGGCATGCGGCCCGCTTCGGCGGCCGGATCGGGAAGCTGGTGGTGGCCGAACCTCCTGCCGCTCGATCACGGCCAGGCCGTGGCCGCGGGAATCCGCGGCGCGCGGCTGGTCACCTTCGCCACGGCCGGACACGCCGTCTACGTCGACGAACACGACAAGTTCAATGCCGAACCCTCGCCCTGGGCGGAAGTGCCGGCCTGCTGCTCGCGGGGGTGACCCGCCAGCACGTGAGCCTGTCCACGACGCTGTGGATCCCGGCCCTGCTGATGATCGCCATGGTGCCGGTCGCGGCGCTGCTCGTTCCCGAGACGACCCGGCGTACGCCGGGCCGCGTCGACTGGATCGGCTCCGGCCTGCTGAGCGCCGGGTTGGTGCTGCTGCTGGCCGCGGTCGGCAACGGCAACAGCTGGGGATGGACCGGGCTGCGTACGGTCGGCGGGATCGCGGGCGGCTTGATCGTGCTCGCCCTCTGGGTCGTGATCGAGCGACGGGTCACCGAACCTTTCGTCGACCTGTCCCTGGTCCTGCGCGGAAGGCTGGGCCCACCGGTGCTGGCCGGGTTCTTCGCCGGCGCCGAGTTGTTCGGCAGTCAGGCGGCCGGCGCGCTGTTCCTCGGTCTGCCCGCGAGCACCGGGATCGGCCTGGGTCTCACCTCGGGGCAGCTGGGCTGGTTCTGCTCGTGTTCGGCGTGGCGGCGTTCGCCGGCACCTGGCTGGCTCCCCGGCTCGGTGAGCACGTCGGCAGCCGGGCCGTCCTGATCCTCGGAGGGACGTTGAGCTCGGCCGGGTACGTACTGACGGCGGTGGCCCACGACACCGTCGGCATCTTCGTGATCTGGCAGTTCGTGGTCGGTGTCGGCAACGGTCTGGTCCTGGCCGCGCTGTCGAGCTTCGTCGTGATCAACGCTCCCGCCGATGCCGTCGGGATCAGCTCGGGCCTGCTCAACACCGCCCGGACGGTCGGCGGCGCCATGGCGGGAGCCGCGTTCACGGCAGTCATGGCGGCGCTGGCGATCCGGCTGCCCGGCGTCGTCCGACCGGTGACGGCGGAGGGCGGCTACGTGACTGTCTGGCTCGTGTGTGCCGTTCTCGCTCTCGCCGTCGCTGTCCTGGCCCTGCGGATGGACGTCCGGGCGAGGCCGCAGACGAGCCGGACGACGTGATTTCCGGTCAGCCCTACCGCCGTCATGCGTGCACCCTGAAACGATGAGCGGATGCTGGCCTCGATCCTCGTCGTCGACGACGACGCGTCCGTACGGGGGCTCATCGTGCGCATTCTGCGGAGCTGGAACCACGGGGTGATCGGGGAGGCCGGCTCGATCGCCGAGGCCCTCGACTACACGGCGGCCCGGCGTCCCGACGTCGCGTTGGTCGACATCGGCCTGCCGGACGGTGACGGGTTCGTCCTCACCCGGCAGCTTCGGCTCCAACCGTGGCCGATACGCGTCGTGCTCTTCTCCTCCGACGCCGACCCGTCGAACACGGCCGCCGCCACCCGGGCCGGAGCGATCGGCTTCTTCCCGAAGGACGAGCTGTTGAGTCCTGCCCTGCAACGGCTCATCGAGGACCGGACCGATGACGAACAATGACACCGGACGCCCTCTGCGGGTGGCCATCGGCGAGGACGACGTGCTTCTTCGCGAGGGTGTCGCCCGCATCCTCACCGGCGCCGGCTTCGACGTCGTCGCACAGTCGGGCGATGCCGACGACCTGCTGCAACGCACGCTCGCCTACCGTCCCGACGTGGTCGTCGCCGACGTGCAGATGCCGCCCCGGCGGGAGGACGACGGCCTGCGGGCGGCGATGGAGCTGCGCCGCCGCTCGCCCCGGATCGGGGTGCTCATCCTGTCCCAGTTCTGCGAGCCCGCGTACGTCATGGATCTGGTCGGCGAGCGACCCGAAGGGGTCGGATACCTGCTCAAGGAACGGGTGGGTGACGTCGCCGCGTTCGTGGACGCCGTCACGCGCGTGGCGGCCGGCGGCAGCGCCCTCGATCCCGAAGTCGTCGTCCGGATGCTCGGCCGCCGCACCCAGCAGGGCCCGCTGCGACTGCTGACGCCCCGCGAACTGGCGGTGCTGGCGGCGATGGCCGAGGGCATGTCGAACCAGGGCGTCGCCGAGAGCCTGCTCATCAGCCACGCCTCGGTCGAGAAACACGTGACCGCGATCTTCCGCAAGCTGCACATCGCCCCCACCGACGGCGAGCACCGCCGGGTCCAAGCCGTCCTGACCTATCTGCGTGCCGACAGCCGCCGGAGATGAACCTCGACCGGGTGCGCGGCGAGCCGGCGGCCGGCCGCGGAGCGGACACAGTCGACCTCATGCGGGAGGCGCTCGAGAACGCCGAGCGAGTGACGGTGGAACTACGCGACATCGTGCACGGGATTCTTCCGGCCGCGCTGGCCCGAGGCGGGCTGCGGGCCGGAATCGATTCGCTGGTCACCGCGTCCGCCGTCCCCGTCGATCTTGACCTGACCGCCCAGCCCGCCGGACGGCTGCCGAGCGACGTCGAGGTGACTGCCTACTTCGTCGTGGCCGAGGCGTTGACGAATGTCGTCAAGCACGCTCAGGCGACGCGGGCGCGGGTGACCGTGGGCGGTGAGGCTGACAGGCTGGTCGTCGAGGTCGCCGACGACGGCATCGGAGGCGCCGATCCCCGGGCCGGCTCGGGTCTGACCGGCCTGTTCGACCGGGTCGACAACCTGAACGGCAGCCTGATGCTGACCAGTGCCGAGGGTGCGGGCACGACGGTGCGCGTCGTCCTGCCCCTGCCCGGTGTCACCCAGGAGGATCATTGATCGGGAGCGTCGCCTCGATCGTCGTGCCCCGCCCCGCCGGGCTGCTCACGCGAAGCTGACCACCACGGGCCTCGACCCGGTCGAACAGGCCCGTCAAGCCGGTGCCCCGGGCGGGGTGAGCGCCGCCGACGCCGTCGTCACCCACCTCGATGCGGATCCGGCCGTTGTCCACCGCGGCGAGAACCCAGGCCCGGCGGGCTCGGGCGTGCTTGACGACGTTGGTCAGCGCCTCGGCGACCACGAAATAAGCCGTGGTCTCGACTTCCACGGCCACCCGCGGTACGTCGACGGTGGCCTCGACGGGCAGCGGAAGGTCAGTCAGCAGCGACTCCACCCCACCGCGCAGGCCGCTGCGCGTCAACGAGGCCGGGAGAATTCCACTGACGAGCTCACGAAGCTCGTCAGTGGCCCGTTGCGCGTGTTTGAGCGCCTCCTCGACACGGTCGACACCGATCGGCACGTCACCTTCGGTGAGTGACTGCCGGGCCAGCTTCAGGGCGATGACGGTGTGGACCAGGCGCTGCTGCGCGCCGTCGTGAACGTCCCGCTGAATCCGCCGGCGCGTCTCGTCGGCCGTGGACAACACGCGGGAGCGTGACGCGATGAGCTGAGCCCGGCTCGTCTCGTTGCTCACCGCGGCGCCGACCAGGTTGGCGAACCGCTGGAGGCGTTCCTCGGCCCCGCGCGCCAGCGGTCCTGCGGCGGAGGTGGCCGTGAGCATCCCCCACACGCGACTCTCCACCGCGATCGGCGCCGAGACCGCGGCGGTGAGGTCGAACCGCCGGGCCAGCGACGCGTCGGATTCGGCGCTGTAGTCGTCCACGCGCACTGTCCGCGCCTCTCGCCGGACCCGGTCCGGCATCGTCCCGGCCCCGTAGGCGATCCGGGTGCCGGCCGCGGCGGGTCCGCCACTCTGGCTGATCACCACCAGCGTCGTGTCCTCCTCGAAACGCACCAGGGTCATCGGCTGGCCGTCCAGAAGCTGCCGGGCCTCCCCGGCCACGGCCGCGAACACCGCGTCGGACGGTCCGCCGCGGGCCACCTGTTCCGCGACGCGCAGCAACGCCGCCTGTTCGTCAGCCAGAGCCTGGACGGCGGTGCGGGCCTGCGAACTGGCGATGGCCGTCCCGGCCAGGTCCCCGAAGCGCGCGAGCTTCTCCTCGGTGCGTGCCGGCAGAGCACCCCGGCCGGCGGCGACCAGCACGCCCCACAGCCGGTCCTCGGCCCAGATCGGCGCGGCGGCGCTGGAAAGGTATCCGCTGTCCGCGCGAGCCGGCTGCCCGGTCCGCCAGACTCGCTGGGTGGCGTCGTCGCCCGCGCCCGCAGCCCGCATGCCGGTGACGCCGTCCGGCGGATCGTGAATCGCCACGACCTCGGTCGCCCCGTCCGGCGCGAAGCGCAACAGCGTGGTGAACGCGACGCCGACCAGACCCGACGCCTCGGTGGCGACCGACTCGAGCACATGTTGCGGTGACGCGTCGTGCGCCGCCAGCTCGGCCACCCGTCGCAGCGCGGCCTGCTCAGCCGCGAGTTGTTCGAGCTCCTCGCGACTCTGCTCATTGGCGATGGCGCTGGCCAGTAAGTCGGTGAAGGCGGAGAGCTGTTCTTCGGTGCCGGGTGGGGGCGCCAGATCGGTCGTCGAACCGACGGCCGTGAGACCCCACACCTCCGCGTTCACGATGACCGGGGCGCCGACGGAGGACCGCCAGCCCCAGCCACGGATCATCTCGGCCAGCGGGCCGGACGAGTCGGCGTAGCTGGTGATCCGGCTCGGGCTCCCGGAATCCCAGATCAAGCGGGCGAGGGTGCCGCGACCGAACGGATGCCCGATCCCGATGCTCTGATACCCCGCGGACTCGTTCCAGCGGCCGATCATCGTGACGGTCTCATCGCTGTGCAATCGCACCAACGCCGCGTCGGTCGCCGGAAGCAGCAGACCCACCTCGGTCACCAGTGTCTCGAAGACTTCCGTGCGAGCAGCTCCACGCGCCACCAGCGTTGCCACCCGCCGCAGCGCCGCCTGCTCGGCGGCCGACCGCCGAAGACCATCGAGATCGAATCTCATGGTGGTTCACAGCCCATCAGGGGCGCCGCCGGCGATCGGTACGCCGGCACATCAAGTGACCGTAACCAATGAGTGTTCCCGTGACCACCTCCGCGCTGGTGATCCCTGTGCTGGTGATCGCCAAGGGCGTTGGCAGCCTGAGTCAGTGGCGGCTGCGGGATCGACATTCCGCACGGTCCCGAGCAACCAGAGTTCCCCTGGCCGGCTGAGCGCCGGCCGCAGCGAGCGTGTCCACCATTTTGTGATCTACTTTGGAAACGATCTGAGCAGGGGATACGTGGTGCGGGCGGGGTGGGGAACGTCGCACGGCTGGTGCCGGGAAACGCTCGCCGCTAGGGTTTGCAGCGCTTGATCGACGGCGGGCCGGCGCGTGCATTCCGCCGGTTCGGGGCGCGCCGCGCGTCAGTCTTCCTCTACCCGGATGGGATGAATCTTGACGTCCACCACGGCCGGTCAGGCGACGGATCGCCAACAACGGCAGCAGTCCATCGCCCGGCGGGTCGTCCGGCTGGTCCTGGTGCCCAGCGTGGTGGCTCTGCTGATCTGGTTCGCCGCGTCCGGTTATCTGGTCTTCCAAGGCTTCTACAACCGGGCCGTGGCCAACTCGGTGCGGCAGGTCTCCATCCCCGCCGTGGCCGCCCTCTCCTCGTTGCAGCAGGAGCGCCGGCTGAGCGTGGCCTATCTGGCTCGCCCGGCCAACGGCCTGACCCCGCTGCTCGACCGCCGCCGGCAGAGCGACCAGCAGGTGGACGCTCTGCGCAAAGCCGCCGACGACGCGCTGGGGCAGGCCCCGCAGTCCATCAAGACCCGGTGGGCCGACCTGGTCGGCTATCTCGACCGACTGGCCACGACCCGCAGCGCGATCGATTCCCGGGCGATGACCGGGCCGGAGGCGTACGCGTTCTACAACGGTCTGCTCGACACGGCGACCGCGCTGTTCGACAACCAGGCCCGGGTCGTGCCGGATGTGACCGCGACCCAGGGCGGCATCATCGCCACCGAGGTGTTCCGGGCCGGTGACCTGATGTCGCGGGCGGGGTCGATCATCGACGGGTCGCTCGCCTCCGGGCCGCTCAGCCGGGCCGACTATCTCGAGTTCGTCCGGCTCGTCGGCGCCTACCACTTCGCCCTGACCAGCTCCGCGCCGCATCTCGAACCGGCGGTGCGGACCCGCTTCGCCGAGATCGAAGGCAGCGCCGGCTGGAAGCAACTGGCGCAGATCGAGAGCAGCATCATCACCGGCGGGCCGTGGCCGCGGGTGGTGCCGCCGGGTCTTTCCCTCGGCGTGGACAGATGGTCGCAGCTGACCGGCGCCGTCTCCGGTGACCTGATCGATCTGACCGTCCGCCAGGCCGACCAGGTTTCGGCCAAGGCTCTGCGTACCGGCAACAACCAGCTGCTCATCGCTTCGCTGGGCTCGGTGCTGGCGCTCGCCATCGCGGTGGCGGCGATCCTGTGGGCGGTCCGCCAGTCGCGGATGCTGGTCGACCGGGCCCTCTCGGTGCGTCTGGCCCGGCTCGGCAGCGACGCCGACGCGCTCGTCGACCAGCGGCTGCCCGCCGTCATGGAGCGGCTGCGCCGCCGCGAGAAGGTCGACCTGAGCGCCGAGTTCGCTGCCCCGGATTACGGTGCCGACGAGATCGGCCAGGTGGCGCGGGTCCTCAACCGGTCGTTGCAGGCCGCGGCCGGCGCGGCGGTCGACGAGGCCAAGGCCCGTGCGGCCGGTACGGCCATGTTGATGGGTGTCGCCCGCCGTCCGCAGCGCCCGTTGCAGCGTGGTCTGAAGGTGGTCGAGGATCTGCAGGAACAGGTCGGCGACGAGAAACTGCTGACCCATCTGTTCGACATCCACCACCAGCTCAACCAGACCCGCCGGTTCCTGGAGAACCTGGTGATTCTCGCCGGCGGTCAGATCGGCCGGCGCTTCCACAACCCGGTGGCGTTGCGCCGGGTGCTGCTGGCCTCGTTCGCCGAGGCCCGCAACTACCAGCGGATCACGTTGCGGTCGGCCAACGACGTGTCGCTGGCCGGGCATGCGGTCGCCGAGGTCATCCACATGCTGGCCGAGCTGCTCGACAACGCGCTCGCGTTCTCACCGCCCGACACGACGGTCTGGGTCACCTCGAGCCGGGTGCAGCACGGTGTGGCGGTGGAGATCGAGGACGCCGGACTGGGCATGTCGGCCGAGGCGGTGGAGCGGGCCAACACGCTGCTCGCGACCGCGCCGACGCCCGATGTGACGGAGCTGCGGGACGGCGCCCAGATCGGTCTGCACGTGGTGGCCGAGCTGGCCAAACGGGAGGGCGTGCAGATCAGCTTGCGGCGCTCGGCGTACGGCGGGCTGCTGGCCATCGTGCTTCTGCCCGAGCGGCTTCTGGTCGGCGGGGACTCCGACGGCGACGGCGACACCCGGGTCATGCCTGTCGTCCCGGCCGCCCAGCGCGCCGAACCACAGCGCCCGGGCCCGGCCGGGCCGGAACCGCGCACCGGCCGGTCCGCCGTGGCCGTCCTGGAGCCCGGCCCCGCCGCCGTCGAGAAGCCGGCGGAAAAGACCGCGGAAAAGACCGCGGAGAAGTCGGCCAAGCCGGGGCGGCCGCCGCTGCCGCACCGCCGCCCGCAGCACCATCTCGTGCCGGAACTGATGGAGACCGACGACGACGAGGCCGCGGCGGCCACCCCGGTCCGTTCGGCCGAGCAGGCCCGCGACCGGTTCGCCCGCTACCAGCGGGGCTGGGCCGAAGGCGCGGCGGCGGACCGCGATGACACCACCACCGACACCGAGCAAGGCGGGAACCCGTGACCGAGCCGATGACCCCGACCGACCTTCCCTGGATGCTGGACGACCTGGTGGAGGTGCCCCACGTCGTTTCCGTGGTGGTGCTGTCGACCGACGGGCTGATCATCCAGAAGTCGTCGCTCATGGCCCAGGAACTGGCCGAGATCCTGGCTGCCGGCGCGTCCTCGATGTACAGCGTGGCCGCCGGCACCGGGCGCCGGTTCAAGAGCGGCCCGGTCCACCAGGTGATCATCGAGTATGGGGACCGGACCCTGTTCATCGCGGCCGCCGGGCAGAACGCGCGGCTGGCCGTGCTGTGCGAGCAGGACGTCGACATGGGCCTGGTGGCGTACGAGGTGAGCCGGCTCGTCACCCGCATCGGTGACTATCTGGGAACCGGGGCGCGGTCCGGGGCGCCGGCCGCCGGCTCATGAGTTTCGAGACGTGGGACGGCGATGACGAGTCGGCCGCGGGCCGGTTCGTGCCGTTGTACGTCCTGGTCAACGGTCGCACCGCCCCGCGTGACTCCACTCTCGACCTGGCCACCCAGGTGGTGGCGCTGCCGGTGGACGCGCGCCGGCTCGAACCGGAGTACCTCGAGATCGTGCACCGCTGCGCGCAGTGGATCTCGGTGGCCGAGATCGGCGCGTATCAGCGACTGCCGCTGGCCATCACCAAGGTGATGGTCGACGTGCTGGTCGAACAGGGCTACCTCCGGGTCGGTCACCCGGCCCAGCAGAAGATCATCGACCAGCATGTGCTCGACGCCGTGCTCGCCGGCCTGGAACGGTTGTAGGGGAAGGGACGCAACGTGGACCGGACATCGGTCAAAATCGTCGTGGCCGGCGGTTTCGGCACCGGCAAGACGACGCTGGTGGCCTCGGTGAGTGAGATCGCGCCGCTGACCACCGAGGAGGTCCTGACCGAGGCGAGCGTCGGGGTGGACGACACCACGGGCGTGGAGGGCAAGACGACCACCACCGTGGCGCTGGACTTCGGGCGCATCACGATCAGCCCCGACGTGGTGCTCTACCTGTTCGGCACGCCGGGGCAGGACAGGTTCTGGTTCATGTGGGACGAGCTGGCCCAGGGCGCGGTGGGCGCGATCGTGCTGGTCGACACCCGCCGGCTCGAGTCCAGCTTCCCCGCCGTCGACTACTTCGAGCGGCGGGGCGTCCCGTTCGTCACCGCGGTCAACCGGTTCTTCGGCGAGTGCGACTACACCGAGGACGAGATCCGCGGCGCCCTGGAGTTGGACCCGCGGGTGCCGCTGGTGTGGTGCGACGCGAGGGACCGGGAGTCCAGCAAGCTCGCGCTGATCACGTTGGTGCGCCACGCGATGGCGCGGCTGCGGGTCAGGGCCTGATCGGTTCGAGCCGCACCTTGAAGTGCCGCAGGATCGGCGGCGCCGAGACGATGCGGTAGCCGGTGATCCGTTCCGGGTCCTTGGCTATCGCGGCCAGGGTCTGCGCCACGTACTCGAAATGCTCCTGGCTGTAGACCCGGCGGGGAATGGCCAGCCGCACCAGCTCGAACGGCGCCGCGCTGACGAGCCGGTGCTGGTCGTCCATCGTGCCCAGATAGAGCGAGCCCAGTTCGGCGCAGCGCACCCCGCCGTCGAGGAAGAGCTGACAGCCCAGCGAATGGCCGGGGAACTCGGCCGGGGACAGGTGCGGCAGCAGCCGGCCGGCGTTGAGGTAGAGCGCGTGCATGCCGGCGGGCTGGACGATGTCCACCCCGGCGTCGTTGATCATCCGGGCCAGGTTCGCGGTCGCGGCGGCCCGGGCCGACAGGTACGCCGGGTCGACCACCTCGCGCAGCCCGACGGCGAGCCGTTCCAGGTCATGACCGGCCAGACCGCCGTACGTCGAGAAGCCCTCGGTGGCGATCAGGTTGACCTCGCACCGTGCGTGCAGGGCGTCGTCGCGCAGGCCGATGCACCCGCCGATGCTGGCCAGGCCGTCCTTCTTGAGGCTGATCACACAGCCGTCGGCCTGATCGAAGGCCTGCCGGGCGATCTCACGTGGCGTCCGGTGCGCGTACCCGGGCTCGCGTTCGCGTACGAACCAGGCGTTCTCGGCGAAGCGGGCGGCGTCGAGGAAGAACGGGACGCCGTGTTCGCGGCAGAGCGCCCGCACGGCCGTCAGGTTGGCCATCGACACCGGCTGCGCGCCGAGCCCGTTGTTGGTGATGGTCATCAGCACCAGGCCGACCCGGTCGCCGTCCGGCCCGGCCAGCAGCTCGGCGAGGGCGGCGACGTCGATGTTGCCCTTGAACGGCTCGTGGCTGTCCAGGTCGAGGGCCTCGGGGCAGGGCAGGTCGCGGGCCTCGGCGCCGGTCAGCTCCACATTGGCGTGCGTGGTGTCGAAGTGGGTGTTGCTCACGCAGATCTGACCCGGCCGCAGCAGCGCGCCGAACAGGATGCGTTCGCCGGCCCGGCCCTGGTGCACCGGCAGCACGTGCGGATAGCCGGTGAGGTCGGCCACCTCGTCGAGAAACCGGAACCAGGAGCGGGCGCCCGCGTACGACTCGTCGCCGATCGCGGCCGCCGCTTCCTGGGCCGCGGAGGTGGCGCCTGTCCCGGAATCGGAGAGCAGGTCGATGGTGATCTGGTCGGCCCGCAGGTTGAACGGGTTGTAGCCGGCGGTGGCCAGGGCGGTGGCCCGTTCCTCGGGGCTGAGGAACGGGATGGGCTCGACCACCTTGATCCGGTACGGGGGCAGCAGCACAGGGGCTCCTCAGGGTCAGGCGGCGGGGACCCACACCGAGCGGGGTGGGGTGACCTGGTAGGCCTCGGCGGACAGATAGACCGTGACGCCCGGGCGGGGTGGGCCGAGCCGCAGCGACACATGCGCGATGAGCCCGACCCCCGCGCCGAGCGGGCGGCGCGACACCGCGGCCACGCACCGGTGCAGCAGCGCCGTGCTGAACCCGTGCCGCGCGACCAGGGCCGCGACCCGGTCACGGGCCTGTAGGTCGTCGTCGACGTAGTCGCGGATCGGCACGTAGAGGCTGTAGCCGACGGGCCGGCCGGAACCGCCGGTGAGGGTGTAGCTGCCGACCAGGGGCCGGCGGTCGAACCGGCCGTGGCCACCGGCGGCCCGGCAGAACTCGACGATCTCATCTGCAGCGACGCCCGGCACGACGGCAGCGGCCCGGGCCACGTCCGCCGCGCCGGCCTCGTGATGGCTGACGTACAGCTTCACCCGGGCCTGCGGGCCGTCGTGCAGATCGACGGCGAAGAAGGACAGCCGGTCGCGGCGCCCGAGCTCGCCGGGCCGGATCGACCGGGCCAGCATCGTGCGGTACGCGTCGCGCAGGCCCAGCCGGCCGAGCGCCTCCTCGACCAGTTCCGGGGCGCGGCCGGGGCCGGCCACCTCGGGGTTGAAGTAGACCTTGAACTCGGGGTCACGGCCTCGCCGGAACACCAGCGAGCACCAGAGGGCGAAGCCACCCATCGGGCGGGGCACGGTGAAGACGTCGCGGATCGCGTCGAGGCGGGCGGTGGCGAGCCCGAACCGGGCGGCGTTGGCGGCCAGGAACGCGTACGCGGCCTGGGTGTTGGCCTCGACGCCGGGCGCGGCTCCGGGCACCTCGGCGAGGATGCGCAGAGCCGGGGGCTCGGTGTCGTTGAAGGCGACGGAGAACTCGACCGGTGAGTGGTCGTCGGCGATGTCCGAGGGCCACGCCGGTGGATCGGCGAGCCCGCGGCTGCCGTGCGGGCCGAGCAGGCCGGCCAGCAGGTCGAGGGGAGTGGTCGGGTCCAGGTCGAGGACCCGGCACAGCGGGTTCAGCTGCCCGGCCAGATGTTCCAGGACCGAGAAGTGGCGCATGGAGTTGTCCTGTTCCGCGGCGGGGGAACCGCTGCCAGGTGTTGATCACATGGGACTCACCTATCGTGAGTGGACGGCTACTCTTAGTCGAGGGAGATATGGATCACAGTGCATGGAGTGCCCGCCGCCCGGTTACCTCGCGTGACGGTCGAGGGGATTGATCACTCATCGCCGGACGAACTGCGCTCACTCCCCGCAATGATCTGCGAAAACAGGTAAATGCCCCGCGCCCGGGGCCGGGCAAAGGGTGCCCCTACTTCTTCACGAGGTAGCGGAGGTGGAGGACGCCGTTACCGAAGCGGTGCTCGTCGAGGAGTTCGAGGTCGGTGCGCACGCCGGTCGGCAGGCCTGGCTTGCCCCCGCCGACGACGACGGGCAGGACCATGAGCCGGCATTCGTCGACCAGCCCGGCCTTGAAGGCCTGCGCCGCGAGGTCGGCCCCTCCGACCATGAGATCGCGGCCGGCCGTGGCCTTCAGTTCGCGTACGGCGGCGGGGTCGAAACGACGTTCGAGCCGGGTGTCGGCTGTCGGCACGGCGGTGAGGGTCGTGGAGTAGACGACCTTGCTCGCGGCCTGCCAGGCGCTCGCGAAGTCGGCCGTGAGGTCGGACCGCGCGGCCAGGGTGGCGTCGGTCTCCCAGAGGGACATCGCCTCGTACAGGCGCCGCCCGTAGAGAAGCGTGCCCGCCGAGCGCAGCTGGCCGGTGTGGAACGCGAACACCTCGTTGCCGAGCGGGAGCCAGTCGAACGAGCCGGTTTCGTCCTCGATGAAGCCGTCGAGTGACACGTTCGTCAAGTAGATGAGCTTGGCCAATGCCTTGCCTTTCGATGGTCGATCGAGAGCAGAGATCTGCCCTCACATGGTCTACGAACGACCTGCGGCCGATCCGACACCGCGCGGGAAGTTCGGCGGCCGCCAAGTTGCGCACCGTCGGACGGTGACGCACGGTGAAGATCGCGGTGGGACTTGTGCGGTCCGAACGACTGGGGTCTATGTTGGGGATTGTTACGTCTTGTCCCTCTCCCCGGAGGATTCCCCCATGCGTACATCAAGGTTTCTCCTCGCGGCGACCGCCCTCACGGTCACCTTGGGCGCCGGTCTCGCGGTCGGCTCCCGGAGCGACACCGCCGAGGCCGCGGTCGTCTGGAACGAGGATTTCGACGGTCCGGCCGGCAGCGGTGTCGACACCTCGAAGTGGAGTTTCGACACCGGTGGCAGCGGCTGGGGCAACCAGGAGCTGCAGTACTACACCGAAGGCACGAGCAACGTCGCCATGGACGGGCAGGGCCATCTGGTCATCACCGCCCGTAAGGGCAGCGGCGGGCACAACGACTGCTGGAACGGCACCTGCCAGTTCACGTCCGGCCGCATCCAGACCTCGGGCAAGTTCACCCAGCAGTACGGACGGGTCGAGGCGCGGATCCAGGTGCCCGACGGTTCCGGCCTGTGGCCCGCCTTCTGGATGCTGGGCGGCGGCAACTGGCCGGCCGACGGCGAGATCGACATCATGGAGGTCGTCGGCCGCGAGCCCAACCAGCTGTTCGGCACGCTGCACGGCCCGGGCTACGAGGGCGGCAACTCGTACGGCGGGCAGCTCGTCTCCGGCTCGCCGTGGTATCAGGATTTCCACACGTACGCCGTGGACTGGTCACCCAACCTGATCGTCTGGACCGTGGACGGTAACGAGTTCTTCCGGGCCACTCCGGAGTCGTTGCGTGCCGCCAAGGGCAACGTCGACTGGGTGTTCGAGCACTCTTTCTTCGTCATTCTCAACATGGCCGTCGGCGGGAACTTCGGTCAGGGCAACCCGGCCGGCCTGCCCGACGAGAGCCGGATGCTCATCGACTACGTCCACGTCAGCTCGTAGGGCCGAGCCCACACTTCGTCCACTGGGCGGGCGGCTCAAGGGGGCCGTCCGGATAACTCCGTCAAACTACGTACGCGACGGCCGGCTGGTCCTGCCTAGCGTCTGAATCGTGCAAATGTCCGACCGACCTGTTCGGTTCACCGTGCTGGGCCCGGTCCGTGCCTGGCGCGGTGACCAGGAGATCAGCCTCGGCTCGCCGCAATCCCGGACGCTGCTCGCCCTGCTGCTGGCGCACGGCGGCGAGGTGATGAGCCTCGCGCACATCGTCGACGCGATGTGGGGGACCGAGCCACCGCAGACGGCGGTGAACGCGGTGCACCGCAACGTCGGCCTCCTGCGCCGGCTGATCGAACCCGGTCTGTCGGTACGGGATCCGGGAAGCAAGCTCTTCCGGTCGGCCGGCGGTTACCGGCTCGCCGTCGAGCCGGAGACCCTGGATCTGCTCCGGTTCCGACGGCTCGTCGAGCAGGCCCGCCGGCAGACCCAGCCCGGCCTGTTCCTGCAGGCGCTGACCCTGTGGCAAGGCCCGGTCGCCGAGGGGGTCGACCCGATCGCCCGGCACGACGCCGTCTTCACCACGATCGAGCAGGAGCTGACCGCGGTCGCCCGGGAGGCCGCCGACGTGGCGCTGGCGGCCGGGCAGGCCGACCTGCTGCGCGGTGCGGTGCAGCGGGCGGCCGACCGGGCGCCGTTCGACGAGGCCCTGCACGCCCGGCTGATCCGCCTGTGGGCGGCCACCGGTCACCAGGCCGGCGCACTGTCCACCTTCGAGGGTCTGCGGCTGCGGCTGCGCGAGGAACTGGGCATCGCGCCGGGCACCGAGGCCACCGCCGCCCGGGACGCCGTGCTGGGTCAGGCCCCGACCGCGCGCATTCCGGCCCAGCTGCCCGCCGCTCTGGCCGTCTTCGCCGGACGGGACGACGAGCTGGCCCGGCTGGACGGGCTCGGCGACGCCACCGGCCCGGTCGCGGTGACCGGCATGCCCGGCGTCGGCAAGACCGCGCTGGCCGTGCACTGGGCCCATCGGGTCGCGCCCCGGTTCGCCGACGGCCAGCTCTATCTCGACCTGTACGGCTTCGACCGGGACCGGGGCCCGCTGCCCCCCGGTGAGGCGCTCGCCGCGCTGCTCGGCGCGCTGGGCGTGAACCGGGCCGACGTGCCCGACGAGGTCGACGCGCGGGCGGCGCTCTACCGGACCCTGCTGACCGGGCGTCGGATGCTGGTCCTGCTCGACAACGCCGCCGACGGCGACCAGGTCCGGCTGCTGCTGCCGGGCGGCACCGGATGCCTGGTCATCGTGACCAGCCGGGTCGAGCCGATCGGCCTGGCCGCCGCGCACGGCGCCGCGGTGATCCGGGTGCCCCCGCTGTCGCCGCTCGGCTCGCGACGGATGCTGGAGAGACGGCTCGGCGCGGCCCGGTTGTCGACCGACCCGGCGGCCGTGGCCGAGATCGTGGCGTACTGCGGTGGTCTGCCGTTGGCGCTGGCGATCGTCGCGGCCCGCGCGCAGCACAGCCCGGCGTTGTCGCTGCCGATGCTGGCGGCCGAGCTGGGTGGAGCGGGCCGCCTGGACGCGTTGTCGGCGCCGGGCCTGGCCACCGACGTACGGACGTCGTTCGCCCTGTCGTTGAGGTCTTTGAGCGACAGCGCGGTCCGTGCTTTCGCACGGCTGTGCCACGGCGTGCCGGGACGGCCCGACCGGCCGGTCCTGGCCGAGCTGACCGCGGCCGGCCTGCTCACCGAGCCCCGCCCCGGCCGGTACCGGATGCACGAGCTGCTCAAGGTCTACGCCCGTCAACACCTCGCGCACACTTTGCCCACAATGCCGCGCCTAGCGTCGTCGATCAGCGATATCGGACCGACCTCGGAGGCTCTACCGCTGTGACCGCACCCGTCATCTTCATTCACGGCCTCTGGCTGCACGCATCGTCCTGGCAGCCCTGGGCCGACCTTTTCACCGAGCGCGGCTACCACACCCTGGCCCCCGGCTGGCCGGGCGACGCCGGCACCGTCGAGGAGACCCGCGCCCACCCGGAGGCGCTGGCCGGTCACGGCATCGACGACGTCGTCGACCACTTCGCCACCGTCATCGGCACGCTGGACACCAAGCCGATCGTGATCGGGCACTCTTTCGGCGGCATGATCGCCCAGAAGCTGCTCGGCCTCGACCTCGCCGCCGCGGCCGTCGCCATCGACGCCGCGCAGATCAAGGGCGTGCTCCCGCTCCCGCTGTCCACGCTGCGCTCGGGCTTCCCGGTGCTCGGCAACCCGGTGAACGCCGGCCGGGCGGTCTCGCTGACCCCCGAGCAGTTCCGGTACGCGTTCGGCAATGCCGTCAGCGAGCAGGAGTCGCGGGAGCTGTTCGACCGCTGGTCGATCCCGGCCCCGGGCAAGCCGCTGTTCGAGGCGGCCGCCGCGAACTTCAACCCGCACTCACCGGCCAAGGTGGACACCGCCAACGAGTCGCGCGGCCCGCTGCTGCTGATGGCCGGCGGCAAGGACCACACCGTGCCGGAGACGGTCGTGCGCTCCACCCTCAAGCAGTACCGCCACTCGCACGCGGTGACCGACATCGTCGACTTCCCGGACAAGGCGCACTCGCTGACCATCGACTCCGGGTGGCGCGAGGTCGCTGAGACCGCCCTGACGTGGCTGAAGGAGCAAAACCTGTGACCACAACCCGCCTTCCCGTACGACGTCTGGCCCTGGCCGCCGCGTCCGTGGTGCTCGCCCTGACGGCCGCGGCTATCCCGGGCGCGGCGACCGCACACGGCCGCGGCGCCGGCGACGAGCGGCTGCCGGCCGGTTTCACCGAGCAGAGGGTCCGGGTCGGCGGCCTCGGCCTGAACTACGTCCGCGGTGGCCGCGGTCCCGTGCTGGTGCTGATCCACGGTTACCCGGAGACCTGGTACGAGTGGCACGAGATCATGCCCGAGCTGGCCCGGCACTACACGGTGATCGCGCCCGACCTGCGCGGCGCGGGCAAGAGCGACGCCCCGGCCGGCGGCTACGACAAGAAGACGATGGCCGCCGACCTGCACGGCCTGCTGGTCAAGCTGGGCCTGAACCGGGACATCCGGCTGGTCGGCCACGACATCGGCACGATGGTCGCCTACGCCTACGCGGCCGCACACCCCACCGAGGTGCGCCAGCTGGTGCTGAGCGAGGCGCCCATCCCGGACAGCAACCTGTACGCGTTCCCGGCCATGCCGAAGACCGGGACCGGCGGCTGGCAGTTCGGCTTCTTCACGCTGCGCAACGGGCTGCCCGAGCAGACCGTGAACGGCCGCGAGGAGCAGTGGGTGCAGGGCTTCACCGACCAGCTCGAGGTGGTCAAGGACGGCGTCGGGCCGGAGGACGTCAAGGTGTTCGCCAAATATCTTCAGGACGACGCGCACCTTCGGGCGAGCTTCGAGTGGTTCCGGGCCTTCCCGACCGACATCGCCGACAACGCGGTCAATCAACGCACCCCGCTGCCGATGCCGGTCCTGGCCGTCGACGCCGACCACAGCCTGAACGGCTTCCTGGAGACCCAGGTGCCGCAGTACGCGACGAACGTGACCTACGCGAAGATCGCCGGCTCCGGGCACTGGATCTACGAGGAGCACCCGCAGGAGATGACCCAGCGGCTGCTCGCCTTCTTCAGGTAAGCCGGCCTCACCGCGTACGGAAAGGGAATTATTGTGGATCTTGATTTGTCGGGTAAGGCGGTCGTGGTCACCGGCGCGAGCCGCGGCATCGGCCTGGCCATCGCGCGGGCCTTCGCCGAGCAGGGCGCCACGGTGGTGGCCGGGGCTCGCACCGTCACCGCCGAGCTGGCCGGGCTGGACGGCGTCCATCCGGTCACCGTCGATCTGAGCACTCCGGACGGTGCGACGACGCTGATCGACACGGCCGGCTCGCTGCTCGGCGGCCGGCTGGACGTGCTGGTCAACAACGTCGGCGGCGTTCATCCGCGGCTGGGCGGGTTCGCCTCGGTCACGGACGTCCAATGGCTGGAAACCTTCACGATCAACTTCCTGTCCGCCGTACGGGTCACCCGCGCCGCCCTGCCGGGACTGCTCGACGGCGGCGGGTCGATCGTGACGGTCTGCTCGGTCAACGCCTCGCTGCCCGACCCGCTGGTGATCGACTACAGCGCGAGCAAGGCGGCCCTGCTCAACTTCTCCAAGGCGCTGTCCAAAGAGGTCGGCCCGCGCGGGATCCGGGTCAACACGATCAGCCCCGGTCCGGTCGAGACGGACCTGTGGCTCGGCGCCGGCGGGGTGGCCGAGACCATCGGCGGCGCGCACGATCTCAGCCCGGAGCAGGTCGCCAAGAACGCGGTCGGTGGCACCGCGACCGGCCGTTTCACCCGGCCCCAGGAGGTCGCCGACCTGGCGTTGCTGCTCGCGAGCGACCGCGCCGGCAACGTCACCGGCACGGACATCCTGATCGACGGCGGCCTGACGACGAGCCTATGAATCCCGCAACGCTTCGGCCAGGCCGCCCCGGGAGCGCACCCCGATCTTGGGGTAGATCCGGTACAGGTGGGTGCTGACCGTGCGCGGGGAGACGTAGAGCTGCCGGGCGATCTCCTGGTTGCTCAGCCCGCGCGCGGCCAGCTGGGCGATCTGCAGCTCCTGGGCGGTCAGCTGGCCGGTCCGGTCGTCGGCGGGCCGAACCGTCTCCCCGGTCGCCCGCAGCTCGCGGCGGGCGCGCTCGGCCCAGGGCGTCACGCCGAGCGCGGTCAGCGTCTGCAGGGCCGCCCGCAGGACGGGACGGGCCTCGGCCGGCCGCCGGTGCCGGCGCAGCCACTCGCCGAACGACAACTGGATGCGGGCGCGTTCGAAGGGCCAGCCGGTCAGGTCGGTGGCGAGCGCGGCGCGAAACTCCGGTTCCGGTTCCTCGGCCAGCAGCGTGGTCGCGTAACGCAGGTGGACCGTCAGGACCGGCCACGGCGCGGTCTGGGCGATCGTCCGGCACTCCTTGACGATCGGCTCCAGCGCCGGCAACTGCTCGGCCCGTTTGGCCGCCTCGGCCAGGTGGGCCAGCCCCAGGAGCCGGACGTAGGGGTGATGGGCGGGGTCGTTCGGTTCGAAGATCGACGACAGCTGTTCGAACGCGTCCAGCGGGCGTCCGGACGCGAGCGACGTGATGCCCCGGACCATCGCGATCACCGAGAGGAAAGGATGACGCCCGCCGGAATACAGGAGCCGTTCCGCGTCGTCGGCCCGGGCCGTGGCCGCTTCCGCGTTGCCCCGCAGCGCCTCGGCCAGGCCGGCGCAGAGGCTGGACACGACCGCGCCGACCATGTCCTCGACCTCGAGCGACAGCTTCTGCGCCTCCTCGCCGGCGACGACGGCGAGCCGCACCTCGCCGGCGTGGGCCGCCGTCCAGGCCTGCGACTTCAGCGCGAAGACCAGCGTGTTGACGTGACCGTTGAGGCGGGAACCGGCCACGGCTCCCTGCACCAGAAGCCCGGCCGCCGGGTGATGACCGATCGCCACCGCCGCGTCCACCAGCTCGTTCAGCCGGTCGGGATGACTCGGCGGGGCCAGCAGCTTTTCTTCCAAGCGGGTCACGACCTGCGCGGCCCGCTCCAGCGGTGCGACGAGCCCCAGCACCTTGATGAGCCGGGAATCCTCCGGTGGGGTGGCGAGCCGTTCGACGAGCGCGATCATCTCCGTTCGCAGCTCCGGCGGCGGCGGTTGCCACCAGGTCCGTAGGGCGGTCGTGCTCAGGAAATCCAGGGCCAGATCGACGTTGCCCTGGCTGATGGTGCGCTCCACCACCTCCATCAGCCGGGCCCGCGTCCCGCCGGACCAGCCTTGACCCAGCATCGACTCGCGCATCCACACGAGTCGGACCTGCTGGGTCTCGTCCAGGTCATGGTCGCCGATCCGGCGTAGCAGGTCCTCGACCAGCGGCCGGTTGCCGGTTTCCCGGGCCGCGGTCACCGCCCACATCAGACACTCCACTCGGGCCGGCAGATCCTCGGTGAGCTCGGCCGCGCGCATCCACGCCGCGAGCGAGGTGTCGAACGCGCCGTCCCGGCCGACCCGCGCGGCCAGATCCCCCAGCCGCCGGGCGAGCGCCTCGTCGGTGCCGATCGTGGCGGCGGCGCTGTGCCACAAGCCCCGATCGTCGTCGCCCCGCAGCACCCGGGCCAGCGCGGCGTGCGCGGCGAGCCGGTCGGCGACGTCGGCCGCCTGCTGCACCGCGGACCGGATCAGCGGATGCCGGAATCGCACCGTGACGCCGTCCGTGCTGACCAGGCCGGCGGTGAGCGCGGGCCGAAGTTTCTCCAGCGCGACCGGGCCGCCGGCCAGCACCGCGGCGGCGGACAGCACCTCGTCGAGCTGGTCGCTGTCATCGACCGCCGCCACCAGGACGAGAGAGCGGGTGGGCGCGGGCAGGGCGGCGACCACCGTGGCATAGGTCTGCTCCAGCCGGGCCGACAGCGGCAGCGAACCCGGCCCGGCGAACTGCCCGGCAGCGGCGGCCAGCTCGATCAGCCCCAGTGGATTGCCGCCGGCCTCGGCCAGGACCCGTCGGCGCCGAACCGGTGACAGGTCGTCGGCCACCCGGTGCAGCAGCAACTCCGCGGCGTCCTCGCTGAGTGGGCCCACGGGCGCCTCGGGCAGACCGGCCCCGGCCAGCCGGGCGGCCGCCTCGTCACCCTCACGGACGGCCACCAGCAGGAAGATCGGCTCGTCGGGCAGCCGGCGCCCCAGGAAGGCCAGCGCCTCCCAGCTCTGCCGGTCGATCCACTGGGCGTCGTCCACGATCAGGACGATCGGGCCGGCCTCGGCGGCCTCGCTCAGGCGTTGCAGGGCCGCGAGCCCGACGGTGTGCGGCTCGGCCGTCTCGAGGGCCTCGCCGCGGAGCGGGGTCAGCAGCTGCCGCAGCGCGGCGAACGGCAGACGGGTTTCGGCCTGCACCCCGGTCACCGACAGGACCCGCACGCCCTGCTCACGGGCCAGCTCGCCGGCCGCCGTCAGGAGCGCGCTCTTGCCCATGCCGGCCGGGGCCCGCAGCACCAGGGCTCCGCCCGACGGCTCCGAGATCCGGGACAGCACGGTCGCGATCCGGCCCAGCTCTTCCTCGCGCCCCACCAGCAGTTCACTCAAGATCTCTCCCGCGACCTCTAGGCCCTGTTTCAGAAAGGATGATCGGGCTGCGCCGAGGCCCAGCCGCCGTCTGGCCGCACGCCGAAATCATCCAAATGCAACACCGGTATTAGGACGATTCCGTCGCACACCCAGACGACACCTGGACCGCGCCGCAACTCGACCCCCTTTCTGAAACAGGGCCTAGGGCTGCCAGCCTTCCACACCGGCGTCGGCGGGCCGCTGATGAGGGTGCTTATGTACCTTGACGGTTACGTAACGGGGTGGGTACCTTCACCTCATGGAAGCAGTTCTGCGAGCACTGGCCGATCCGAGCCGGCGAGCGATGGTCGAGCGGCTGGCCCGGGGCCCGGTCACCGCCGGCGAGCTGGATGCGATGTTGCCGATCGCCCGGCCCGGCGTGTCCCGGCACCTACGGGTGCTGCGCGAGGCCAACCTCGTCGAGGTCCGGCAGGACGCGCAACGCCGGGTCTACAGCCTCCGGCCCCAGCCGCTGGCCGAGATCGACGAGTGGCTGGCTCCGTACCGCGCCCTGTGGCAACAGCGACTGGACGCCCTGCACACCGAGATAGCCCGAGGCAAACGCGAACGAGGGAGCACGCCATGACCAGCAACGCCCGTCCGGACACGCGCATCCTGGGCCGCCTGCGGTCGGCCGACGGCGCCGGCGTCGTCCGCATCGAGGACCGCTACGACACCGGCATCGACGACCTGTGGTCGGCGCTCACCGAACCCGGGCGGCTGGCCCGCTGGTGGGGGCGGCTGGACGGTGACTTGCGGCCCGGTGGCCAGATCCGCCTGTTCGTGGAGTCGGCCGGGCTGGAAAGCGTGGGGAAGGTGGAAGTGTGCGAGCCCCCGCGGCACTTTCGCGTGACGAGCCGGGAGTCGGACGAGAGCTGGGCCGCGGGCTCCCCGGGCTCGCCCCCGCCGTTCACTTCCGTCACCGAGGCCATCCTGACCCCCGACGGCGACCAGACCATCCTGGTCATCGAGGTCTCCGGCCTGCCTCTCGACAAGATCGCCTTCTGCGGGGCCGGATGGCAGCGGCACGCCGAAAATCTGGCCGCCTATCTCGCCGGGCGGGAGCGCGGCGACGAGGCGGCGCGATGGGAGCAGCTTGTCCCGTCCTACCTGGAACTCGCGGGCCGCATCTGACAGCCGGCTCAGCGCTGGGCTTCCCAGCGGGCGGTGAAGGCCGTGGACTGGCCCTGGGCGGCGTTGTCGCTCTGGACGATCCACTCGAGCTTCCAGGTCCGGGTCGCGTTCGTGGTTACGGACCAGTTGCCGACGCCGGTGGCAAAGGTGCCGCTGGCGATGATGAAGGCGGCCAGGGTCTTGGAGGCCGTCCGCATGCCGGTGCTGTTGTAGAGGGTGCTGGTCGCACTGAAGTCGCTGCAATTGGTGTTGCTACCGGTGCCGACCTGGAGCCGGAAGACCATGTACGAACCGAGCGTGCCGGTCACGGAAGGCACATACATCCGCACCGTAGCGGGCAGCGAACCGGTGTAGGTCGTGATGACACAGGTGATGGCGGTGCTGCCGGGGATAGCGTTCGGCACATCGAAAAGCTTGCTGCCGGACACCGTGCCGGAGAGCACGACGGTGCCGGCGACCAGCGTATTGCCGTTGTTAGAGGTCGTGGCGGTGAAACGCGCATCCGCCGGGCGCAGTTGGGCAGCCGCCACCGCGAGAGCGGTAGCGGCGGCGTACCAGCACAGACGTCGCCAGAGGCGGCGCTGCGGCCGGCGGGAATGTCTGCCCACGGCTCCCGGCCTCCTCCCTAGCCTGTTCGGCAGGTCGGCGGCGGCGCTGAACGCGAATCGGCTCCGGCGGCAGGAGCCACCGGAGCCGATTCGCTCATTCATGGTCGTTTACCGCTGCGCCTCCCAGGTGACACCGAACTTGACGCCGTCGGCCTGGACCGAGTCGGGCGCACTGGACGGAAGCAGGTAGGTGAACTTGAAGACGCGCCACTGGTCCTTGGCAATAGCCGGCGCGTTGAGCGTGGTGCCGGCGTAGGTGTTGTTGCCGCTGATGAGTGACCGGATGCTGGTCGCCGCCACGACGTCGCTGAAGGTGCCAACGCTGGCCGGCGCACAGTTGTTGAAGCCGGGGTCCATGCTCAGATCGGCGCTGTTGACCTCGATGTGCAGGGTGGTGTAGTCGTCCATTTCCGCCGCGTCGCTGTCGGCCCAGTTGATGTAGGCGGCGCCAGCAAGGCTCTCCGTCGCCCGGTTCGTGCCTGTAACGGGAAAGTACATCTTGATCGCGGTGGGCGTCAGCGATCCGGTGTAAGAAACGCCGATGCAGACCGTCGCCGTGGCGCCCGGAGCCATGGCCGCCGGGGTGAACATCGCCGTGGAACCGCCGTCGTTGTCGGCGATGGAGACCGTACCGGCGGCAAGAGTGTTGGCGTCATTACTCGTGGAACCGGTGAAGGTTGCGTGAGAGGAGGACCAGACGACGCCCGAGCAGGCGAGCAGGCCCACAGCCACGGCGACGCCGCGACCGCGAAAGCGGTTCATGCCGCCGAGACGAGCCGCCTTGTTGATGATCCCCCGCATATTGTTACCCCTTCATCGTTTCCCCCGTTGGAAACCGCTGCGGCGGCTTCGAGTGTCAGTTCGACCGCCGGGCGGAAGGGTTTGATTAGCGGATCAGTGCAGCTGCGTTGCGAAACAGTGCGCTCCTCCGAACGTGCCGGATGCGGTAGGAGTCGGCGTCCACCGGACCGTTCAGAACGCTTCTCGGAACGGGACCGATGCGATACGAGTCGGCGTCCAAGGGACCGTTCAGAAGACGCCTGGTCGGCGCCGGTTCGTTGCGCGGCCGGGCGGACGGCGGCTGCCAGAGGAGAAGCGCGAGCAGCAGGATGCCGGCGGCCATGGCGGGCAGATAGCGGCCCTGCTGCATCCAGAGGTACGGCAGCCCGATGTACGGAATGCGGATGCGCGGAATGCCGACCAGGTCGGCCATCGGCACCGGCGTGGAGTCGGCGGTCTGATTGGCGTCGCCCTTGGTGATCATGCGGCCGGCCTCGTCGAAGCGGATCACCCGGTGCATGAGCAGCTCGCCGGGATTCGCCGGGTCGTTGACCAGGACGACGGTGCCGGCCTCCACCTTGTCCGGCGGCGGGGCAGCCGAGATCACGTCGCCCGGGCGGATCTTGGGCATCATCGACCCGGAGACCACGACCGTGGATTCCCACCCCAGCAGCACCGGGGCCACCGAGATCACCAGCAGCCCGACGAGACACGTGACGACCGCGTCCCGGGCGTCGAGGAGCAGCCGGCGGGCCCGTGACCGGGCGCGGACCATCAGCGATCGGCTGTCACCGGGTGGTGAATGCCTGCCCACGGCGCGCCCCCTGTCGTCCGTTTGTCCCATCGGCGTGCCGCTGAGACGGCTGAGCGCGACTCGTTATCAAGGCCACCCGCGGGACCGATTACACGACGGTCAGCAACCGGGGGATGGAGAAAAATGGCAGCCGAACAGCGAAGGCGGGCAATTCCGTACGCTGCCCGGCTGGGCCGCTCACCGGCCTGGCCGCGAGCACGACCGGGATCGCCACGGGCTGGGCGCCGGCCGCGGGGGAGACCCGCACCTACCGGCTCACCGTCGAGGTCGCCGACGACAGCAGCCTCCAGCACAGCAGCGGAAGCGGCACGCTCACCTGGCTCCGCGGCTCCGGCCCGGTCATCACCACGCCGCCGAGTCCACAACCGACCATCGCCGCCCCCACGGCCCCGACCACCGCACCGACCACACCGTTGACGTCGGCCCCGACCGCCTCACCGGCCACACCGGACTCGCTGGTCGAAGCGGACGGGCGGCAGGACCAGGCGTCCGTACGACGTACGCAGGCTCCGGTCCATGACGCGGCCTCGTCGAGCAACTCGCCGGAGGCGAACCCGGCGCGGCCCGGCGGCCCGGCCGGCGGAAGCACGACCGATGCGGCGCCGGCGCTCGACAGCTGGCACGCGGCGGCCAAGAAGGTCGCCGACGCGGTCGACGTCGCCTTCGAGCTGGTCGGTGCCACGGCCAGGCAACCCTGGTACGTGCTGGCCTCGCTGGCCCTGATGTGGCTCTTCCTGTTCGCCGCGGACCGTTCCGAGAAGCTCGACCCGGAACCCGCCTACCTGAGCTTTCCCCCCGACGACGAGGACGGCGACAAGTGAACTGGATCAGGCGCGCGGGTGACCCCGTGCCGGTCGCCGACCGGATCCGGCGGATGCTCGCGCTCCGGGCCGTCCTGGCCGCGGCGGTGCTCACACTGTGGGGGCTCAACGACCCGCCGCACGGCACCGCCGCGACCTGGCCCGGCTGGGCCCTGGCCTGGCCGGCCTCACCGCCCTCACCCTCTTGGCTGACCGAGCGCACTCAGCCACACGAGCGCACTCAGCCACACGAGCGCACTCAGTTCGGCGGGCGCACTCGGCCACACGAGCGCACTCAGTTCGGCGGGCGCACTCGGCTGGGCGCGACAACTCAGTAGGACGAGTGAGCTCATCAGGGCGAGCCATTTCGGCCCGGCGAGCGAACTCCGCTGGGCGGGGCGGAGGCGCGGGACGGGCGCTGACGGTCACGCTGCTCGGTGACGGGCTGCTGCTCGGCGCGGCGGCGTGGGCGATGGGCGACCTGCTGGGCGCGATGGGCTTGCTGATCGTCGGGCACGCTGTGGCGGTCACCCTGCTTGCCTCGTTCCGCACCGGCGTCCGGCTCGCGTTCGGGCACAGCCTCGTCGCACTGCTGCTCATCGACGCGGTCGGCCTCGGCCTGTTCCCGGACACCGGTTCGTGGACGTGGGCCGGCGCATGGCCGTACTTCGCGGTGCTCTGGGTCGCGGTGCTGAGCACCGCCACCTTTGCGGCCGTGAACGAGCGCAAACGGCGACCCGGCAGCGCCGCGACGGAGCAGTTCGGCCGGGCCGTGCCGACGGCGGCGGATCCCGCGGCGGCGCTGGCCGGGTTCGGGCTGGCCGAGTTGTCGGGCCGTCGGGCGGCGGTGCTCTCGTATGCCGATGGGTCCGGCCTGGCCGCGCTGACGGACGGCAGTGGCGGGACGCGCACCGATGGGTCCGGCCTGGCTGCGCTGACCGACGGCGCCGGCGGGACGCGCACCGACCGCCCGGGCCCGGAGAGTGAGCCGGGGCCCGAGTCGGCCGTCCGCCGCGCCCTGGAGCCGGGTTTCCTGCTGCCGCCGCGGCTCGACGACCGTACGGACGGGTGGTTGGCCTCTGTTCTGCCCGGCGCGCGGAATGTGGTCGTCGTGCCGTTCGACACCGGCCGGATGCTCGGGGCCCTGACCGCCGTCGGCCTGGTGGTCGCGGCCGGGACGGTCTGGCAGGCCAGCCACGCGACGTTCGACGACAGCATCAGCAACCCCGGCAACACCTGGGAGACCGGGGCGGTGACGCTGACCGACAACGACAACGGTGCCGCGCTGTTCGCCGGCTACGGCACTGATCTGCCGCCCGGGCCCGCGCCGTCGAGGTGCCTCGAGGTCACCTACGGCGGGGACGTGGCCGCGGACGTCCGGCGCTATCTGGCCCGGCTCGACGACTACGGCCAGGAGCTGGACACGCTGCTGACGATGAAGATCGAGCTGGGGTCGGGGTCGTCCTGCGCGTCACCCGGCACCTGGACGCAGCTCTCGGACACCAATCTGCGGGCCATCGCGAGCGACTGGGCCACCGGTGTGAGCCTCTGGACACCGTCGGGTGCGGCCGCCGAGAAACGTCCGTACCGCTTCACGCCCACCATCGCGGACGACAACGCAGCCCAGGGTGACCGGGTCTCGGCGGATTTCGTCGGGGAGGCCCGCAGTCGCCGAGCCCGCTCAGTTTGGTGGTGGTTGCGCCGAAGTGAGAATTATGCGACCGAAGCGGTGGGGGATCGCCCTGCTGGTGGCGATCGCCGGGCTGATCGCCGCGGTGCTTCTGCTGCCGCCGTCGTCGGCCACCTTCACGTCGCCGGTCAACGTCCCGGCGACGATCGCGGCGTCGGCCACCTTTCCCGGTCAGCCCCAGCTGATCAGCGACAAGGCCCCCGTGTTCTACCACCGCATGGAGCAGTCACAGAACGCGTCGGCCGGGTCGGCGGCGACGGACACGATGGCCTCGAGCCCGGGCGTCTACGGTCCGGCCACGAACGGCCCGTCGATGTGGTGGCGCTTCGACGACACGAGCACCGTGACCCCGTTCAGCGACTTCGCGGGCGCGGCCGACACTGCCTCGATCAACGGTACGGCGACCGCGGGTGGTGCCGGGCCGATGGGCGGTGCCGTCACCCTGGGCAACGGCAGTTCCCTGTCGTCGGTCGCGTCCCCGTTCCGGGCCGATCGCAGCTTCACGATGTCGGTCTGGGTCAACATCGGGTCCGTGGTGCCGTCGGGGACCACCCGGTTCGGCGTGCTGAGCATGACCGGGAACTCGAGCGGAACGCCGAACGGAACCGGTACGTACGACCGCAGCGACGCCATGATCATCGCCGAGCCGCCGGCCAACTGCCCGGCCCCGTCCACCAGCCCCTGCTGGGCCTTCGCCATGGCCGGCAATCCCCAGAACACGGCCATCGCCATCGACTCCGCCCGAAGCACCAGCGCGGTGGTGGCCAATACGTGGGTCCAGCTGACGGCGGTCTTCGACACGGCGGCCACTCCGCCGATGGCGCTCTACGTCAACGGGACGTCGGAAGGCACCAAGGCGCACACGATCCCGGCGAACGCCGCCACCAACGCCAGCCTGGAGGCCGGGCGCTACCGGGACACGACGTGGCAGGGCACAACGGCCGGGACGGCGCAGATAGGCGAGACGCGGACCTGGCGGCGGGCGCTGGCGGCGGCGGAGGTCGCCCAGCTCGTGGTGCGGCCCAATGCCCGGTACGCGTTCAACGAGGCCACCGGTTCCAGCACGACGTCCTACACTTCCGTGGCCAACAGCACCGGCGCGCCGGGCGCGGTCAGCCGCCCGGCCGGGATAGCGCCCGCCGGTGGTGCCACCCTGACTGCCGGCCGCGAGGGCAACGCTTTCACGAGCGTCGCCACCGGGACTGTCGTCGGCCCGAACGCGCAGCTCAACACGGCCGGCAGCTTCACCGTGTCGGCCTGGGTGAGGCTGACCGACATGGGGGCCGAACGGATCTTTTTCTCGGCGAACTACAGTCTCGGCACCGTCGTGAGCCTTGGCTACAGCGGCGGCAAGTGGATCATCGGTGTCCTGACCGGGCTGCCCACCGTGACACTGAGCGGCGACGTCACGGCCCCGGTGCTGAATCAGTGGGTCCATCTCGTCGGCATGTACGACAAATTCAACGGACAGCTGCGCCTGTACGTCGACGGCGTCCCGCAGACACCGGTGTCGACCGCCGCCCCGGTCACCGCCGACAACGTGGTCGTGGTCGGCTCGCGGCTGGCGTTGGGCGCCTACATGAACTTCTGGCTGGGGCAGGTCGACGACCTGCGCCTCTACAACGGCTACCCGCTCAACTCGGCCGCCGGCACCACCGGCACCGTCCTGCAGACCTTCGTCAACCTGCTTGATCCCGGGCTCTCGTCCGAGACACCCGGGGGACTGCAGGGGAGCACCAAGACCGGCCACGCGGGCTCGACCGCGGTGGCCTTCGGCGGCACCGGCAACGGCTACAACAACAAATACTCGGTCAGTACGGCCACCACCGCCTTCACCGTCGAGTGCCTGATCCGGGTCGGCGCCGGCCAGAGCGGCGTCATCGCCGGGTTCAGCAACACCGGCACCGGCCTCGGCAGCAGCACGAGCGACCGCCTGCTCTACGTCGACTCCGCCGGCAAGGTCCGTTTCGGCCTGCTGCAGTCCGGCACTCCGGTCACCCTGGTCAGCGCGGCCAACGTCGACGACGGCGCCTGGCACCACATCACGGCCGGCGTCGGCCCGATCACCGGCACCGGGGCCATCGCCGCCGGTGGCCTCCGCCTGTCCCTGGACGGCACCGTCACCTCGAACGCCGCCGTGACCGCGGCCACCGCCTCGACCGGCATCTGGCGCTGGGGCGGCGCCCCGCTGCTCCCGGTCAGCACCTGGCCGTCCGCTCCGGCCAACCCGTATCTGACCGGCACCCTCGACGAGTTCGCCGTCTACGACAAACAGCTGACCGACCAGGACGACCTCTGGCGCGTCTACGGCAACTTCTGACCGGTGTGCCCCTGGTTACGCTCGTGCGGTGAGCGCAGGCACTTCGACCGGGCATGTCTGCTGGTCGTACGACGATCCTGCGGCCTTCCACGCGTACGCGGCCGAGTTTCTCCGGGCCGGCGTGGCCGACGGGGCCTATGTCTGGTTCGTCGGCTCCGGGTCGCCGCCGAGTGCGCCGGCCTGGTGCGCACCCCGGCGCAGCTCGAGGCCTTCGCCCGTTACGAGTTCGCCATCGGGCAATACATGCTCACCGCCCCCTGCCAGGCCGTCTGTGGTTACGACGAGCGGCTGCTCGGTGCCGAGGCGGTGGCCGAGCTGGCCTGCCTGCACCCGTTCGCCGGCCCCGGGGCCACGCCCTTCCACCTCTATCCGGCCACGCCGGACGGCAACGAGATCCACCTCAGCGGCGAGCTCGACGCGGCCGTCGAGGAGCAGTTCCGGCGGGCGCTGCGGAGCGCCGGCCCCGGGGCGCAGGGTGGCCCGATCGTGGTGCACGGCGACGCGTTGCGGTTCGTCGATCACCGCAGCCTGCGCACCCTGCAGCAGCATGCCGCGCGGCTGGGCACGACCGCGGTGGTGCGGACCCCGCACACCTCGGCCGGGCGGCTCGCCGGGCTGATGGGTCTGGACCGTCTCCGGGTCGAGGTCATGGCATGAGGACAGGCGCGGCCGCCGGGCACCGCGGCTACTACCACCAGGCACTTTGCTACGACTCCGACGAGGGAATGGTCGGCTCGGCGGTGCCGTTCCTGACCGGCGGCGTCGAGGCGGGCGAGCCTTCGGTGGTCGCCCTCGACGACCGCAAGGCCGCCCTGGTTCGCAACGCGCTCCCTGCCGGCAGCCCCGTCGTCTTTCTCGCCGACGGCGCCACCTACTCGCGGCCCGCGACGGCGATCCGGTCGTACCGCAAGCTCCTGGCCGACCACGTCGCCGAGGGGGCCGGGCAGATCCGGATCTTCGGCGAGGTTCCGGCGCTGGGCGAGCGCGAGTGGGACGCCTGGGCCCGTTACGAGTCGGCGATCAACCACGCCTTCGACGACTTCCCGCTCTGGAGCATGTGCACGTACGACATGCGCACCGCCTCCGAGCAGGTGCTGTCCGATGTCCTGCGCACCCACCCCCGCGCGGTGCTGCCGGGTCCGAGGCAGGTCACCAGCGAGACCTTCGTCGAGCCGCCCGCCTTCCTGGCGCTGCGGCGAGCGGTCGTGGCCGACCCTCTCCAGGCCGCCACGCCCCGGGTCGAGCTGATCAACCCGACCCCGGCCGAGGCCCGCCGGGCCGTGCGGGCGACCGCGCCGGCCGCCCTGAGCCTCGAGGTCGTCGACGATCTTGAGGTCGCGGTCAGCGAGACGGTCACCAACGCGCACCGCTACGGCCTGCTCCCGGCCGGCCTGCGCCTCTGGACGGACGACGCGCGCGTGGTGGTCGAGGTCACCGATCGGGGCACCGGCCCGAAAAACCCGTTCGCGGGCCTGCTACCGGTGGGCGGCCCGATGTCGGCCGGCGGTTTCGGGCTCTGGATCACCCATCAGTCCTGCGACCAGGTCACGCTGCACTGCGACGACGACAGGTTCAGCGTCCGCCTGATCGTCGGCTGATATCGCGGGCGTATCGGAAAACGCATACGGCGTCGCAACCGGCCGGGGTCTTGGCTGGGGCCATGACATCGGAAACGGGGCCGGGCATCGAGCGGCGCAGACTGGTCGGTTGGGGCGGAGCGGCGGCAGCCGGGGTTCTGGCCGGCGGGGCGGGGACGGGACGCGCCGAGGCGTCGCCGATCGACTCGGCCGGCCAAGATCGAATCCGGGCCTACGACAAGTACGTGGCACGGTTGGCCGAGCGCGGTGAGTTCTCCGGCGTTGTCCTGCTTTCGCACCGCGGGCGGACGGTGCTGTCCCGCAGTTACGGCCTGGCCGATCGGGAGAGGGGGATCCGCAACCACGAGGGTGTCGCGTTCAGCCTCAGCTCGGCCGGCAAGCCGTTCAGCACGGTGGCCATCCTGCAGCTGGCCCAGCAGGGCAAACTGCAGTTGTCCGACCCGGTGGGCCGGCACCTGACCGGCTTCGCGCAAGACGTGGCCGAGCGGGTGACCATCCACCACCTACTCTCCGGCACCTCGGGGCTGAACACCCCGGAGGAGGACGAGCAGCGCATCTTCCGGAGCCGGGCCGAGGTCCATGCGTACTGCGAGCAGTGGGCCCGGCAGGCGAAACTGGTCGGCACGCCGGGCACTCCCAACGCGTTTCACGCCGGCGCCGAGACCGCCATCCCCGCGCTGATCGTGGAGGCGGCGAGCGGCCGGACGTACTGGGACTACGTCGAGGAGAACATCTTCCGGCGCTGCGGCATGACGGGGTCCGGCTTCTTCACCCGGCCGCAGTGGCGGGCCGACCCGCACCTCGCGCATCCGTACATGAAGGTGGCCGACGGCAGCCGGGTCGACGCGGTCCGCCACCTGGACCAGGGCAGCCCGTACCCGTACGTCCTGGGGCGGAATCCGGGTCGTGCCTTCATCAGCGCTCCCGGGGACGGCGGCTTCGCCACCGCGCCCGATCTGGTGCGGTTCGCGCAGGCGCTGGGTGACGGCACGCTGCTCGACCGGCCCTGGGCCGACGTGCTGACCGGGGCCAAGCTTCCGCACGGGCCGGCCTCGTTCGCGGCCTACGGGATGGCGATCGAGATCGTCGGGGGTCAGTGGATGTATCAGCGGGCCGGCGCCGACCCCGGCGTCGGCGCCAACTGGAGCATCTATCCGTACACGGGCTGGGTCGGCGTCATCCTGGCCAACCGCGACACCGACGCCGTCTCGCTGCAGGAGATGATCGGCCAGGAGATGCTGGCGGTCACCGGGGTCGAGCCCGGCCCGCCCGGAGAGGGAGGCTGACGTGGTTCGCCGGATCCTGACGGCCGGACTGGTGATCCTCGGCCTGGCCGGGGCGGTTTACGCCGTACGGCGGCCGCTTTGGATGTCGGCCCCGGCCTGCCTGGCCGGACGGTGGCACGGCTGCGTTGACACCGAGAACGGGGTCGTGCTCCTGACGCTGGCCGGGCTGCCGCTGGCCCTCCTGCTGGTGGGGGCCTTGACGCTGCTGCGGCGGGCGGCCGGCGTCCCCTCGGCCGGGCGGATCTCGCTGGCCGAGGTGGGCCTGGTCTACGGGACGGTGCCGTGGCTGTGGCTGACCCTGATGCCCGGCGAAGGGGCCGGTGTCGTCCAAGGCCGGCTCAGCCTCATCCCACTGGTCGACCTGGTCACGATGGGGCCGATCGGGATCGGCGGCAACCTGCTGGTCTTCGCGGCGCTCGGCTTCTTCGCCCCGATGCGGTTCGCGGCCCTGGCCTCCGTGCCGCGCATGCTGGCGCTCGGGGCGGGCTGCTCGATCCTGGTCGAGACCGCCCAGTACGTGTTCCAGCTCGATCGGGTGTCGTCGGTGGACGACGTGCTGGTCAACGCGACCGGCGCCGCCCTGGCTGCGCTGGCTTCGCGCCGCTGGTGGCGCGTGTCGCTGCCTAGGCTGCAGGCATGCGCGTACTGATCGTGGAGGACGAGCCCTACCTGGCCGAAGCCGTCCGGGACGGGCTGCGGCTGGAGGCGATCGCGGCCGACATCGCCGGGGACGGCGACACCGCGCTGGCACTGCTCGGCGTCAACTCGTACGACCTCGCCGTGCTCGACCGTGACATCCCCGGCCCGTCCGGCGACGAGGTGGCCCGGCGCATCGTCGCCTCCGGCAGCGGCCTGCCGATCCTCATGCTGACCGCGGCCGACCGGATGGACGACAAGGCCTCCGGGTTCGAGCTCGGCGCCGACGACTACCTGACCAAGCCGTTCGAGCTGCGCGAGTTGGTCCTGCGGCTGCGGGCCCTCGACCGGCGCCGTGGGCACGCCCGGCCGCCGGTTCGCGAGATCGCCGGTCTGCGCCTCGACCCGTTCCGCCGGGAGGTCTTCCGCGACGAACGCTACGTGGCGCTCACCCGCAAGCAGTTCGCCGTGCTGGAGGTGCTCGTCGCGGCCGAGGGCGGGGTCGTCAGCGCCGAGGAGCTGCTGGAACGGGCCTGGGACGAAAACGCCGACCCTTTCACCAACGCCGTCCGGATCACGGTCTCGGCCCTGCGCAAACGCCTCGGCGAGCCCTGGATCATCGCCACCGTGCCCGGCGCGGGTTACCGCATCGACACGCCGCCGCACCGTGGATAGGGCCCCCGGGCTGAGTGTCCGCCTCCGGCTCACCCTCAGCTACGCCGGCTTTCTCATGGTCGCGGGGGCCCTGCTGCTGACGGCCGTGTGGGTCTTCCTGCTCCGGTACGTGCCTGACCAGGCCATGCTGACTGTGCCCGACGGCAACCAGCTCTCCGGTGTCTTCCCCATCCGGTCCAACCTGCTGCACATCTTCGCGCCGCGGGCGGCCGGCGTCCTGGCCTTCCTGCTCGTCTTCGGCCTGGTCGGCGGCTGGCTCCTGGCCGGTCGCATGCTCGCGCCGCTGTCCCGGATCACGGAGGCCACCCGCGCCGCCACCGGCGGGTCGCTGGGCCACCGCATCCGGCTGCCGGGCCGCCGGGACGAGTTCCGCGAGCTGGCCGACTCCTTCGACGCGATGCTGGCCCGGCTCGAGGCGCACGTCGCCGAGCAGCAGCGGTTCGCCGCCAACGCCTCGCACGAGTTGCGCACCCCGCTGGCGATCTCGCGGACGCTGCTCGACGTCGCCCGCCAGGACCCGGCGCGGGGCCGGGACGAGATCGTCGAACGCCTGCACACGGTCAACCAGCGGGCCATCGACCTCACCGAGACCCTGCTGGTGCTCAGCCGGGGCGACCGCTTCACCCGGGAGAGCGTCGACCTCTCGCTGATCGCCGAGGAGGCCGCCGAGACGTTGCTGCCCCTGGCCGAGCAGCGCCGGATCACCCTGGACGTCACCGGTGAGGCCGCCCCGGTCGACGGCTCGGCCGAGCTCCTGGCCCGGATGATGACGAACCTCGTCCAGAACGCGATCGTCCACAACCTCCCGACCGGCGGCACCGTGACCGTCCGGACCGAGGCGCAGGGCGACACGAGCGTCCTCCGCGTCGAGAACACCGGCCGCCCGCTGCCACCCGACCTGGTGCCGGCGCTGACCGAGCCCTTTCAGCGCGGAACCGAACGCGTCCGTACTGACGAGCACGCCGCGGCCGGTCTCGGCCTGGCCATCGTACAAACCATCGTCCGCGCCCACCACGGCACCCTCGCCCTGACCGCCCGCCCGTCCGGCGGCCTGCTGGTCACCGTCCGGTTTCCCGGCCGGTAGCTAGCAGGTGGACTCGCCGCCCAGCTTTTCGGTGCTGTGCCGCTGATAGCCGAGCTCGGCCCCGCCGCGCAGGGTGATGCTGTTGCAGCGATGGCTGGACGGTGCGGAGTGGGCCACGAAGCTGGCCGTGCTCACCCGGTTGCCGTCGAAGGTCACCTTGCTCAGGTCGCCGTCGAGGATCGGCGGGTCCTCCGAGCCGGTGCTCGAGATCGTGTTGCCGGTGATCGTGATGTGCGCGTCGGCGATCGCGAAGTTGCCTTCGGTGTGCAGCACCAGGCCGCCGTGCGAGTTGCGGAACGTGTTGTTGCGCAGCTTGATGCCGCGGGCCGACGAGTCGGACCGGTCGGAGCCGATCTCCAGGATGCCCTGCGTGTTCGAACCGGTGTTGTCGTGCACGTCGAGGTCGTCGGCGTAGTTCCACACCTCGACGAAGCCGCCGTCGTGCCCGTAGTCGTTGCTCGGAGCCCGGCAGTTGGTGCAGCTGCTGCGGCCGATGTCGACCCCGCTCGCCTCCACCGTGAAGCCGACCGCGCCGTAGTCGTCGTCGCCGCCCGGGGTGTCGCGGACCATGTGCAGGTCGCGGACCGCCACCCGGTCGGCCCAGGCGCCGGTCGCCTTGAGCAGCACGCCGACGCCGACGTTGTCGATGGTGCTCGACCGGACGCCGCTGTTGTCACCGTGGATCTCGACGCCGTTGGTCTGGGCGTCGGTGATCCGGACATTTTCCACGACCTGGTACGCCCCGGAGAGGATCACCACACCCTCGGAGCCCGACCCGCCGTCGATGATCGGCAGCGCGCCCGACCCGTACGAGGTGAGCACGATGGGTTTGGCCCTGGTCCCGTCGCCGCGGAGCTGGACCGTCGTCCGGAAGGTGCACCCGCGGGCCAGCCCGATGGCGTCGCCGGGGTCGAGCGACCGCGACGTGGCCGCCTGGATGCTGCGCAACGGGCTGGCCAGCGTCCCCTTGCCACCGTCGTCGCCCTTCTCACAGTCGACGTGGATGCCGTTGAAGGGGGGAGCGGTCGACGGTTTCGGCGTGGGCGAGGTGAGATAGACGGCCGACCCCAGCGAGGGGGCGACGCTGACGGCCACGCTGGGTGACGGTGAGGTGGCTCCGGGCGTGCTCGCGAGCGGGGTGCCGGCGTTGCTCACCGGCTTGGTGTCCGCAGGGGAGAAACCGGCGAAAACCAGCCCGCCACCCACGGCAACTGCCACAGCGGTCAATGCCAGCGGGAGGCGAAAGCGTCTGGGCATTGCGCCACCCTATCCGAACTGCGCGGCGCGACCCCCAGCCGGAAAGGTGGCCGGAGGTGACGGACGGTCAGGAGGGATCAGACCGAAGCTGTCTAAACCGAAGCCGTGTCGGGGGTGGTGAGGTGCTGCTCCTGGCTGACCAGGTGCGAGCGCAACGCGGTGTAGTAGCTCTCGGCCAGCTCGGTCAGTTTCTGGATCTCCTGCAGCAGCGCCGTGCGGCGGGTCTGGAGCTCGGCCATGGCGTCGCGGTGGTGGTGGCGGGCCTGGGTCTCGATGGTGGTGCCGGCCGTGCGGGCCTCGCGGAGCAGCTGCTCGGACTGCTCGCGGGCCTCCAGCAGCAGGTCGTGCGACTGGTCCTGGGCGTCGCGCAGGTGGTCGTCGGCCGTGCGCTGGGCCAAGGCCATCACGCTCTGGGTGTTTTCCGCCGAGAGGACCGGCTTGGGCGGCGGCGCAGCGGCCGCGCGGTGCGCCTGCTCGAGGCGGCTGCGCAGGTCCATCGCCCGGCGCTCGGCCTGGTCGTAGGACTGGCGGGCCCGGTCGAGCTCGGCCGCGGCGGCCGAGAACTCGGACTCGGTGGCGCCGATGGCGGGCGCGGGCGGCGGGGCCGGCGCGCGGTCGGCTCGCTGGCGCAGGGACTCGTTCTCCTCCAGCAGACGGATCATCTCCTGGGTGACCTCGTCGAGGAGGGCGTCGACCTGCTCCTCGTCGTAACCACGCTTGCCCAGCGGGGGCTTGGAGAAGATCTGGTTGTGAATGTCGGCTGGCGTGAGCGGCACTATGCTCCTCATCGGGTAGACCAGCCACACTGTACGCGCCCGGCACCCCACCGCCACCCGAGCTCAGGCGTCCAGAAACATGAGAACGGCCAGGACCCGCCGGTTGTCGTCGTCCGAAGGTGGCATGCCGAGTTTCGCGAAGATGTTGTTGATGTACTTGCTCACCACTTTCTCGGTGATGAACAGCCGGGCCGCGATCGCCGCGTTCGACCGGCCCTCGGCGATGTGCCGCAGCACGTCGTGCTCGCGCGGGGTCAGCCCGGACAGCGGCTCGTGCCGGGCCAGCAGCTGGGTGACCACCTCGGGGTCGAAGGCGGTGCCGCCCGCCGCCACCTGCTGCACGGCCTGGACGAACTGCTCGACGTCGGAGACCCGCTCCTTGAGCAGGTAACCGACCCCGCCGCGGCTGTCGGTCAGCAGTTCGCGCGCGTAGAGCGGCTCGACGTGCTGCGAGAGCACCAGCACCGGCAGCCCGGGGATGGCGGCGCGGGCGGCGATGGCGGCCTTGAGCCCCTCGTCGCTGTAGGTCGGCGGCAGCCGTACGTCGATGATCGCCACGTCGGGGCGGTGGCCGAGCAGCGCCGGGAGCAGGGCCGGGCCGTTGTCGACCGCCTCCACCACCTCGAAGTCGAACGCCTCCATCAGCCGGCAGAGCCCGTCGCGCAGGAGCGTCAGGTCTTCGGCGATGACAACGCGCACGGCAACTCCATGGTCATGACGGTCGGGCCGCCCGGTGGAGACGAGACGGTCATCGTCCCATCGAAGGCGTTCAGACGACGCTCGACGCCTTGCAGACCGGTGCCGCCCGCGGTGTCCGCGCCACCCACCCCGTCGTCGCCGACCTGGACGGTGAGCACGCTCTGCTCGTGCCGGATGGTCACCCAGGCCGACTTGGCGCGACTGTGCCGGCCCATGTTGGCCAGCGCCTCGGCGACCGCGAAATAGACCGCCGACTCGACCGGGGTGTCGAGCCGGCCGGGCAGGTGCGAGGTGACCTCGGTCGGCACCGGGAGGCTCATCGCGAGGGCGCGTACGGCGCCCTCGAGCCCTCGTTCGGCCAGCACCGGCGGGTGGATGCCGCGGACCAGGTGCCGCAGCTCGACCAGCGCGGTGGTGCTGGTCGCCCGGGCCTCGGCCAGCAGTTTGAGCGCGGCGGCGGGGTCGCGGCGCACGAGGCGTTCGGCCAGGCCGATCGTCATGCCCACCGAGACCATCCGGGCCTGCGCGCCGTCGTGCAGGTCGCGTTCGATGCGGCGCAGCTCGGCGGCCTGCGCGTCGATCGCGTCGGCCCGGGTCAGGGTCAGGTGGGCGACCCGCAGCCGCAGCTCGGCCGAGGCGGTCGGGGCCAGCAGGACCCGGGCGAAACGGTATTTCGCCGTCCGCAGCAGCGGGGCCAGCAGGAGCCCGCCCGCGATGATCAGCACGCCCTGCGGCAGCGACAGCCAGGCCTCGGCCAGGTTGCGGGTGGGCCAGAAGAGGCCGTACCCGTACCAGATCTCGCTGTGGAAGAACCACAACGGCATCAGGGCCACCCCGGACAGCCCGTACGCGACCAGCGCGAGCGTGGCCAGGCCGAGCCCGAGCGCGATCAGGCCGCCGGGCAGCAGCCAGGAGATGTCCCGCCAGGTGGCCGGGTCGGTGATGATCCACCGCACCCACCGGCGGGTGCCTTGATCCGCTGCGGGCGGCGGCGGGTGGTAGGGGCGGCGGATCGGGGTGCCGGCGCGGGTGCCGAGCTGCCGTTCGAGGTCGGCCCGCCAGCGGACGACCCGGGTGATGACGGCGAGCAGATCGGTGCCCAGCACGGGGAGCGGGCTGAGCACGAGCCCGAGCAGCCAGAGGACGAGGACAGGCACGTTGAGCAGGGCGAGGCCGACCGCGAACACACTGTCCGCGACGGCGCTCCCCCCGGCGCGCAACCGGCCCCGGAGTGTCATGTCCCTAATCATTGCGCGCCCGGCGAAGAGCGGCCGACAAGGGTGCTAACACCCCCTTACCGCTGGGGCTCTTCACTCCTGAATCGCCCCTTCCGTTCCGTCAGGCTGAGAGCATGACGGCAATGACCACGCGAGCACGCGCGACCACCGGCAGCGACTTCGCGGAACTGAACCGGCGAGTCGGCGCGAAAGACCTGCTGCGACGTCAGCCGGCCTATTACGCGGTGCGGATGACCGTCGTCGCTCTGATGGTGTGCGCGGGCTGGGCGGCCTTCTTCCTGATCGGTTCCTCGTGGTGGAACCTGTTCACCGCTGCCTTCCTCGCGGTGGCCTTCACCCAGCTCGCGCTGGTCGCCCACGACCTGGCTCACCGGCAGGTGTTCCGCACCAAGCGGCCCAGCGAGATCTTCGGGCGGATCGCCGGCAACATCGGCGTGGGCATGAGTTACGGCTGGTGGATGGACAAGCACACCCGCCACCACAACAACCCGAACCACGACGACCTCGACCCGGACGTGCAGCCCGAGGTGCTGATCTGGGCCACCGAGTCGGCGCTGGGCCGGCGCGGGCTGGCCGCCTTCATCACCCGCCACCAGGCCGGGCTGTTCTTCCCGCTGCTGACGCTGCTCGGCATCGACCTCAAGATCTCCAGCGTCAAGGCCATCCGGAACCGCACCACCAAGCAGCCCGCGGTCGAGGCCGTGCTCCTGCTGGTGCACGCGGCGTTCTACCTGTCGGCGCTGTTCATCGTTCTCTCGCCGCTGCAGGCCATCGCCTTCCTCGTGGTCCACCAGGCCCTGTTCGGCGTCTACCTGGGCATGACTTTCGCGCCCAACCACAAGGGCATGCCGCACCCGGACGGCACCGAGGACTACCTGCGCAAGCAGGTGCTGACCTCCCGCAACGTGCGCGGCGGCTGGTTCGTCGACGCCGCGATGGGCGGTCTCAACTACCAGATCGAGCACCACCTGTTCCCGGGCATGCCGACGCCCAACCTGCGCAAGGCCCAGCCGATCGTGCAGGCCTACTGCGAGGAGATCGGCGTCTCCTACGAGCAGACCTCGCTGATCGAGTCGTACCGCCAGGCCCTGCGTCACCTGCACGAGGTCGGCGCGCCTCTGCGGAAGTGATCCCGTCATGACTGAGCGCCCCCGCCGCATCGGCGGGGGCGCTTTTGTCGTGGGTCAGAAGCCCAGGCTCGGGATGAGCACCTTCGCGACCTTCTTCTCGTCGGCCAGGTTCTGCTCGTCCGAGCCGCCCCGCGAGTAGACGTCGAGCTGGACCGTGCCGTACAGGACGTAGAGGTGGCCCGAGGCCGAGTAGGCGTCGTCGCCCAGGTCGGACACCGGCTCGGCGTCGGCCACGGTCACCTGGAAGTCGTCCGGCGTGGTGCGGGTCAGGAAGATCGCCAGCTGGCCGCTCTCCTGCTGCCACTGGCAGAACCGGGTGGCGTCACCCTCGCTGCCGCCGTCCTCGTCGATCTGGGTGACCTTGCGGCCCGTCAGCGACTCGGCCTGCGCCTTGGTGAACAGGGTGCACGGGTCGGGAATGTCGCCCGAGTCCTTGACCGAGCCGAGGCCGCTGGTCGCCTCGTCGGCGGAATCCGCATCCGAACCTGGGGTGGGCTCCTGGGTGGGTTCCTTCGCGGCCGGGGTGGTCGCGTTCGTCGTGGGCTGCTGCGTCGCGGAGGCACCGTTGACGGCGGAGTCGATGATTCCGCAGCCCCCGGTGAAAGTGACAGCGACAAGGGCGGACAGGGCGACCAGGCGGTGCTTCACAAGTCTCTCCTTACAGAAGAAAAGTCAGTTGTTGGTGCCGAGGCCCTTGTCGAGCACTTTGGCGGAAACCTTGACGGTCTTGGAGCGGGTGGCGCCACCGCCGACCGAGTAGATGGCGTACGTGTGGGTCTCGACCGTGCCGACGTCGCCGGCGCAGGTGAAGAAGAATTCCTCCGAGCCTTCGAGCTCGACCGTGCCGTACGTGCCGGGGGTGTTGGTCGGGTCGTCCACCGACAACGCCGCACCGGTCGCACCGGTGATCTTCCACTTGATGATCAGCGGCACCGCCTTGGCCCGGAAGACGGCGGTGCCCTCCTCGCACTTCGGCTTCTGCGCGACGGTCAGCTTCACCCGTGGTCCGCTGGGGGTGGTCTTGGCCGGCGCCTTGCTCGGCGCCTTGGTCGGGGTCTTGGACGGCCTCGATCGGTTCGGCCGGGTCGAGTGGGTCGGCGTGGACGTTTTGTGGGAGGCGGCGGAGACCGGAGAGGGAGCCGCGTGGACGTCGTCGTCCCCGGCGATCGAACCGACGGCCGCGCATCCCGGGAGCATCGTGGCGCTCAGCAGGATGAGGGCGGCTGACCTGGCGTATCGAGTCACGAGACAGATCGTGCGGGGCGGCCCCAAAGAATCCCCAAAGGTCACCCGAGGAGCTCCGCGACCGCCGCCACCAGGGTCGTCGCGGTCGCCTCCCGATAGGCCCGCGCCACCTCGCCCGGGGCCAGCGCCGCCCGCGCGGAAGCCTCCGCCGCGTCCCGGTCGGCGATCTCGTCCGGGGTGAAGCTGGGCGCGCCCAGGGCCGTCCGTTCCCGCTCGGCCAGGGCCAGCAGCCGCAGCCCGCCCACCGGGTCGCCCTCGAGCACGTCGAGCTGGGCCAGCCCCTCGATCGCGTCCAGCTGCCCCTCGGCGATGCCCAGCTCGGTGTAGATGACCAGCGCCTCGCGCATGGCCGAGCGGGCCGGCTGGTAACGGCCGAGCCGGCGGTCGGTGGTGGACAGATTGGTCAGCGCGGCCGCCTCGCCCCGCCGGTCCTTCAACGCCCGGAACCCGTCCAGCCCCTGCCGGAACAGCACCTCGGCCTCGTCCAGCCGGCCCATGCAGCGCAGCGTGCCCGCGGTGTTGTTGGACGCCGCCGCGACCATCCGGGCGTCCGACTCCTCGCCGGCGATCCGCAGCGCCTCGTAGCCGAACTCGAGCGACGCCGGATAGTCCTCCTGGGCCTGCGCGGTGATCAGCAGGTTGTTGAGCGCGGCGATCATGCCCTTGCGGTCGTCCAGCGAGCGGAACGCGGCCAGGCCCTCCTCGCCGAGCCGGCGGGCCGAGGGCAGGTCGCCTGAGTTGCGGGCGAGCGCGGCGGCGGCCCGCAACGCCCGGGCCCGCAGAGTGGACGGTTCCGGCGGGGCGGCGTCGAGCGCGCGACCCAGCCAGGCCAGGCCCTCGGCCATCCGCCCGGCGATCCACCAGTACCACCACATGGCGGCGGCGATCTCCAGACCCTGCGCCGGGTCGCCGTCGCGCAGCGCCCAGTCGAGCGCGGCCACGATCGTGTCGTGGTCACCGCCGATCGCGGCCAGCCATTCGGTGTGGGCCGGGCCGTCCACCGGCGGCGGCACGGCCAGCCGGCCCTGCCAATAGACCACCAGGCGGCCGTACGCCTCGTCGCGCTCGACCGGCCCGAGGCGCTCGCGCGCGTACTCACGGATCGTCTCGATCAGCCGGTAGCGCCCGTCCCGCCACTCGACCATCGACCGGTCGACCAGCTGGGTCAGCGGGTCGAGCGGGTCGGCCCCGGCCACCTCGCCCGCGGCCGTCAGATCGAAGCCGCCCGCGAAGACGCCGAGCCGCCGCAGCAGCTCCTGCTGGGGGCTGTCGAGCAGCTCGTAACCCCAGTCGATGGCGGCCCGCATGGTCTGGTGGCGGCGCACCGGCGAGGTGCCGGTGAGCAGGTCGAGCCGTCGGTCGAGGCGCGACATGATCTCGGAGAGGGGCAGCGCGCGCAGCCGGGCCGCAGCCAGCTCGATGGCCAGCGGCAGACCGTCCAGCCGGCGCACCAGCTCGGCCGCCACCACCTGCTCGGCCGGGCCCAGCCCGGTGCCGCCGCGGGCCGCCGCCACCCGGTCGGCCAGCAGCCGGACGGCGTCCGCGTGCGGGTCGGTCGCGCCCGGCGCGGGCGTGGTCAGCCCGCCCAACGTGAAGATCACCTCGCCGCTGAGGCCGAGCTGCTCGCGGCTGGTCGCCACCAGGCGTACGCCCGGGCACTGGGCCAGCAGCGCGTAGGCCAGCTCGGCTGCCTCGGCCCGCACGTGCTCGCAGTTGTCGAGCACCAGCAGCACCCGGCCGGTGAGCTGCCGGGTCACCGTCTCGAGGATCGGCGTGCCCGGCTCCTCGCGGATGCCGGTGGCCGCGGCCAGCCGGACGTCGAGCGGGCCCTCGCGGTGCTCGGCCAGCTCGACGAAGTGCACCGCGTCGTGGTCGGCGGCCACCTCGCGGGCCAGTTCGAGGCTGAGCCGGGTCTTGCCCGCGCCGCCCGGCCCGAGGACGGTGAGCAGCCGGGCCGGGCCGAGCAGCTCGATCACCCGGTCGAGTTCGGCCCGTCGCCCGATGAACCGGTTGCGCTGGGCGGGCACGCCGGGGATCTGCTGGTCGAGGGTCGGGTCCTGGCGGCGGACGGCGGCGGCCAGCGCGTCCAGTTCGGCGCTGGGCCGGGCGCCCAGCTCGGCCAGGGCGGCGGTGGCCTTGTCGTAGGCGGTCAGCGCGTCGCCGGCCCGGCCCGAGCGGTAGAGGGCCAGCATGAGCGGCCGCACGAGACCCTCGGCGGTGGGCTGCTCGGCGACCCAGCCCGCGAGCTCGGTGGCCGCCGCGACGTGCCGGTTGCCGGCCAGGGCCTGTTGCGCCCATTGCCGCCGCGCGTTCAGCCGCAGCTCGGCCAGCCGGGCCGCGGCCGAGGCCACCGACGGCCCGGCGGTGACCCCCTCGTAGGGCTCGCCGCGCCACAGGCCGAGATCGCCGGTCTGCTCGAACTCGGCCGCGTCGAACCCGGCCCGGGTGATGTCGAGCCGGTAGCCGCCGGCCGCGTTCTGCACCCGGTCGCCGACGATCTTGCGCAGCGCCGAGACGTGCATCTGCAGCGTCGCCGTGGCCGTCGACGGAGCGCCGTCGGGCCACAACTCGGCCAGCAGCCGCTCGACCGTGACCGGCCGTCCGCGGGCCGCCAGCAGGACGGCCAGCAGCGCGCGCGGCTTGGGCGGTAGAACGGTCTCGCCGTCGTCCGTGGAAATCCGCACCGGCCCCAATACTTCGAACCGCAACCCGTACCTCCGGCAGGGGAGTTTGGAGCTTCTTTGGCGGCACCGGTCAGGCTTTTGTAAAAGTCAGACGAGGAGCGAAGAAATGCTACGTGGACGGCGTACCACCGCGGTGATCTTGACCTCGATCGTGTTCGCGATGACGACGGCGTGCGGCACGAACGGCGGAACCGGCAGCGATCAGGCCGCCGATCTGAGCGAAGAGGGGGATGGCGGAGATTTCCTGCTCGGCCCTCAGGTGACTCTCATCTTCGACCTCAGCGGCGCCACCACTCTTTCGGGGAAGCAGACGGCGCTGGCCCCGTCACTCAACGGCACCCTGCTCAAGACCTGCGACGAATACTCCAAGGGCACCACCCAGGACGACGGCGAGATCCAGTACGCGATCGCCGGTCTGCTCGACGGCAATGTCGACGGTAAAAAGGTCACCCTCGAACTCTGGGTGGACGACTACACCGGCCCCGGCAGCTACCCCAAGGACCAGCTCGTCGCGCCGGGCTCGCGGCCGAGCATCGCGATCGACAACAAGATCTACGGCACCTGGCCCGACAGCACGTCGAGCGAGGTCGTCACCGACGGCAAGGGCGGCGGAACGTGGACGTTCGCCAAGCTGGCCGCGACGGCCGACGGTGGCCTGCCCGGCGACCCCGTGAACGGCACCGTGAAGTGGACCTGCCGCAACCCCTGACTTATGTTCGAACGGTGACGCCCTTCCGGCTCGAAGAGGCGGTCGCCGATGTCTACAGCGACCTGCGACTGGCGCCTGTGCTGCGGCGGTTGCTGCGGCACACGACCCGGCTGACCGGCTCGACGGCGGGCAGCGTCTCCCTGATCGACGCGCACTCCGGCTCCTACACCAAGGCCGCCGAGTACGGCGCGCTCTGCCACCTCGGCGACTCGTTCCCGCTCGAGGAGGGCGCCACCGGCCGGGCCTACGGCAACCGCCGGCCGGTGGTCATCGGAGAGTACGGCCGGCTGCGGGCCGGGCATCTGGCGGGCAGCGACCCGGCCCGCCGCGGCCCGGCCGCCGCGGTGCCGATCTGGTGGCGCGGCGACGTGATCGCGGTCAGCGTGACCTTCGCGCCGCGGGCCGGCACGTTCTCGGCCCGCGACGTCGACGACCTCGAGACGCTGACCCAGACCGCCGCGGCCGCGATCGTCCGCACCCGGCACCTCCAGCAGGTTCGCGGGTGGGGCATCCCGCCGCGCACCGACCCGTTCACCGCGCGCCCGTTCACCGCGCGCGAGACCGAGGTGCTCGAGTTGATGCGGCGGGGCCTGACCTACCGCGGGATAGCCGGCCGGCTCGGCCTGTCGCCCAAGACCGTCGAGAAACACGTCGGTGCGATCCTGCACAAGACCGGCACCCGGAACCGCACCGCGGCCGTCGTGACCGCGATCGAGCACGGCTGGCTCGGCCTGGGGGATTCACCCCATACCCCCGGCGGGTGACCATGGCTTGACTGGGCGCATGCCCGTCGTGTCCATGAAGGAGATCCTCGACCGCGCTCTCGCCGAGCGCTACGGGGTCGCCGCCTTCAACATCATCAACGATCTGAGCATCGGGGCCGTGCTGGCCGCGGCGGTCGAGGAACGCGCGCCGGTCATCCTGCAGACCTCGGTCAAAACCGTCCTCATGTACGGCCGGAACCAGCTCCGCGAGATCTTCGAGGCGCTCATGCGCGGCGTCGACGTGCCCGTCACGCTGCATCTCGACCACTGCCCCGACCGTACGGTGATCTCGGACTGCCTGGCCGCGGGCTGGAACTCGGTGCTGTTCGACGCGCACGAACTGGACGTGGCCGAGAACCTGAAGCAGACCACCGAGGTCGTGGCCGAGGCCCGCCGCACCGGCGCGCACGTCGAGGGGGAGATCGAGGGGATCCAGGGGGTCGAGGACGACCTCGGTTCCGACGAGGCGTCCCGGATCCAGAGCCTCGAGGTCGCGGTCGACTTCATCACGCGTACGCGGGTGGACTGTTTCGCCCCGGCCATTGGCAACGCGCACGGCCAGTACAAACAGGCGCCCACGCTGGACGCCCAGCGGGTCACCGACCTGGTCGCCGCGACCGGCGTGCCGATGGCCCTGCACGGCGGCACCGGCCTGTCGGACGAGCAGTTCACCGACCTCATCGCCCGCGGCTGCGCCAAGGTCAACATCTCGACGGCGCTCAAGGAGCGCTTCATGAAGTCGGGGCTGGCCTCGCTGCGGGCGGCCGAGGAGCGCGACAAATGGGATCCGCCGACGCTGTTCCGGCAGCAGCGGGCGGACGTGCTGGAGATGGCCCGGCGGCACATCCGGCTCTTCGGCAGCGCGGGGCGGGCCTGGTGACCGCTCTCATTTTCGACTGTGACGGCGTGCTGGCCGACACCGAGCGCCACGGGCATCGGCCCGCCTTCAACGCCACCTTCGAGCGGTTCGGCCTGCCGGTGCGGTGGAGCGAGCAGGAGTACGGCGAGAAGCTCAAGATCGGCGGCGGCAAGGAACGGATGGCGTCGCTGTTCGCCGATCCCGCCTTCGCCGCGGCCGTCCCGGGGGAGCGGACCGAACTCCTCACGACCTGGCACCAGGCCAAGACCGCGGCGTTCCGGCAGCTGGTCGCCGACGGCCGGATCCCGGCCCGGCCCGGCATCCCGCGGATCGTGCACGCCGCCCTCGAAGCGGGCTGGATCGTCGCGGTCGCCTCCACCTCGGCCGAGGAGTCGGTGCGGGCGGTGCTCGAGAACGCGGTCGGCGCGTCGACCGCGCGGCGGATCCCGGTCTTCGCCGGTGACGTGGTGCCGGCCAAGAAACCCGACCCGGCCATCTACCGGCTGACCGTCGAGCGGCTCGGGCTCGACCCGGCCGCCACGCTGGTCGTCGAGGACTCGCGCAACGGGCTCCTGGCCGCGACCGGAGCCGGGCTGCCGTGCCTGGTGACGGTCAACGACTACACCCGCGACGAGGATTTCGGCGAGGCCGTCCTGGTGGTCTCGGAGCTGGGCGACCCCGGCCGCCCGCCGATCGCGATCCGGGCGAACCGAAGTGCGGCACGACCGGGCGCCTTCCTGACGCTCGACGACCTGCGCGCCTGTCTGGGGGGGGCCGCGATGAGCCTGACGAGCACGGAACTGGTGGTCCGGACGATCGCCGAGACCTCGATCGAGAACGAGAAGTACTTCGGCGACCTGGACTCGGTGGTCGGCGACGGCGACTTCGGCTACTCGCTGGCCCGCGGGTTCGAGAAGCTCCTCGAGGGCTGGGACGACCTGGACCGCAGCGACCCCGGGACGTTCCTCAAACGGACCGGCATGGTCATCGCCTCCCGGATCGGTGGCACCTCGGGGCCGCTCTGGGGCACGGCGTTCATGCGGGCGGGCGGCGCGACCGGCGGCGCCGCCGAGCTGACCGGCGAGCAGGTCGTCGCGATGCTGCGGGCCGCCATCGAGGGGATCAAGGCGCGCGGCCAGGCCGAGGTCGGCGACAAGACGCTGCTGGACGCGCTGGTGCCGATGACCGACCGGCTCGCGCTCGCCCTCGAGCAGGGCGCGCCGGCCGAGGAGGCCGTCCGGGCGGCCGCGGTCACCGCGCGGGCAGCCGCCGAGGCGACCAGCGAGATGGTCGCCCGGAGGGGCCGCGCGTCGTACACCGGCGAGCGGAGCCGAGGGTCGGTCGACGCCGGCGCCATGGCGGTGGCCGTCCTGGCCGAACGGATCAGCGAGATCTGGCAGAAACAAGGAGCGGCATCGTGAAGAAATTCGTCAACGATCCCAAGAACTTCGTCCCCGAGATGCTCGAGGGCGTCGCCCTGGCCAACCCCGACACCTCCGGTACGTCCCCGCCTACAACCTGATCATGCGGGCCGACGCGCCGCGCGAGAACAAGGTGTCCATCGTGCAGGGCTCCGGCTCGGGGCACGAGCCGGCCCACGTGATGGCGGTCGGCAAGGGCATGCTCGACGCGGCCTGCCCGGGCGACGTCTTCGCCGCGCCGCCGATGGACTACGTCTACGAGACCGCCAAGCTGCTGGCCTCCCCGCAGGGCGTGCTGCTGCTGGTCAACAACTACACCGGCGACCGGATGGCCTTCGACATGGGCAAGGAGATGGCCGAGGCGGACGGCGTCCGGTGCGAGATCCTGACCGTCAACGACGACGTGGCGGTGCAGGACTCGCTCTACACGGTCGGCCGGCGCGGCGTGGCCGGCAACTTCTTCGTCATCAAGGCGGTCGGGGCGGCCTCCGAGCAGGGCGCCGACATGGACGAGCTGCTGCGGATCGGCCGCAAGGTCAACGACGTCACCCGCACGATGGGCGTCGCGCTGACCGCGTGCACCCCGCCGGCCAAGGGCTCGCCGCTGTTCGAACTGGGCGCCGACGAGATCGAGTTCGGCGTCGGCATCCACGGCGAGCCCGGCCGCGAGCGGCGCCGGCTGGCCCCGGCCGACCAGATCGTCGACGACCTGCTCGAAGCCGTCGCGAGCGACCTGCCCTACCACTCCGGCGACCGCGTCGCCCTGATGATCAACGGCCTCGGCGGCACCCCGATCAGCGAGCTCTACATCCTCTACCGCCACGCCCACCAGCGACTGGCCGAGCGCGGCATCACGGTCGGCCGCAGCTACGTCAACGAATACTGCACGTCACTGGACATGGCCGGCGCCTCACTCACCCTGGTCCGCCTCGACGACGAGATCGAAACCCTGCTGGCCGCCCCGGCTGCCGCCGCCATCCGCATCTTCTGACACGGCCGCATCTTCCGACACAATCAGTGCGATGACAGCGACGTCGTCGTCCACCTCGGCGAACGTGGTCAGCAGGCCGGCCGGCGAGCCGACCACCTCGGCCGCGGCCGCCGGGGCCACGGTGCGGAAGAAGCCGAGCAGAGCCGTCTCGCCGTAGCGAGCACCGTCCGGGCCGCTGCGCGCCTCGGTGAGGCCGTCGCTGTAGAGGACGAGGGTGTCGCCCGGCCCGAGCCGGACCGTGCGGGCGGCCAGGCGCGGCTCGGCCAGGATGCCGATCAGCGCCCCGCCGGGCGGGATCGCTGGTTGTTCCACCGGTCGAGTCTCGCAGCCCGGCCGCGATCTGTTCGCGAAGGGCGGCCGCTGACGGGTTTTTGAGGGCTCGAACCCGTTGCCGCGACCGGCGCCGTGGCCGAGTCTCAGGGTATGGAAGGTCGGCTTCTGAAGGACAAGATCGTGCTGGTCAGCGGGGGGACCCGGGGCCTCGGCGCGGGGATAGCGCGGGCCGCGGCGCGCGAGGGTGCGACGGTGGTGGTGACCGGGCGGCATCCGGTCGAGCAGGTGGGCATCACGTTCGTCCGGGCCGACGTGTCTGATGTGGAGAGCGCGCGGCAGTCGGTGGCGGCGACCGTGGAGCGGCACGGGCGGATCGACGGCCTGGTCAACGCGGCCGGGCTGACCACCCGCGGGACGCTGCTCGACACCACGCCCGAGCTGTTCGACCAGCACGTGGCGGTCAACCTGCGCGGGCCGTTCTTCCTGATGCAGGCCGCGGTGCGGGACATGGTGCGGCGCGGGGCGCCGGGCAGCATCGTCAACGTCATCTCGACGGCCGAACTGGGCGGGCAGCCCTATCTCGCCCCCTATGTGGCGGCCAAGGCCGGGCTGGCCGGGCTGACCCGCAACGCCGCGCACGCGCACCGGTTCGACCGGATCCGGATCAACGGGCTGGACATCGGCTGGACCGACACCGACGGCGAGGACCTCGTCCAGCGGGAGTTCCACGGCGCCGGCGACGACTGGCGGGAACACGCGGCCAAGGGTCTGCCGATGGGCAAGCTCGGCCAGGTCGACGAGATCGCCGACTTCGTGGTCTTCCTGCTGTCGGCGCGCAGCGGCGTGGTGACCGGCTCGGTGCTCGACTGGGACCAACATGTCTGCGGAGGGATGGACTGATGCGGATCGGACTCATCGGGCTGGGCCGGATCGGCGCGTTCCACGCCGAGACCCTGCACGACCTGGGGCACGACCTGGTGGTCACCGACGTGGTGCCGACGGCGGTCGAACGGGTCGTCACCAACTACGGCGCCGAGGCCGTGACCGGGCCCGCCGCGCTGCTCGACAGCGGCCTCGACGGCCTGGTGATCGCCGCCTCGACCGACGCGCACCCGCAGCTGATCCTGGCCGGCGTCGAGAAGGGCCTGGCCGTGTTCTGCGAGAAACCGGTGGCCAAGGGCGCGGCCGAAGCGGCCGAGGTGCTGCGGCGCTGTGCCGGGGCGCGCGTGCAGATCGGCTACAACCGGCGTTTCGACCCGGCCGTGGCCGCCGCACGGGCGGCGGTGGTCAGCGGCGAACTGGGATGGCTGCACACCGTCCGGTCGACCACGATGGACCCGGCGCCGCCCCCGGCTGACTACCTGCTCGGGTCGGGCGGCATCTTCCGGGACTGCTCGGTGCACGACTTCGACACCGTCCGGTTCGTCACCGGCCGCGAGGTCGTTGAGGTCTACGCCACCGGCAGCACCCGCGACGCGGTCGAGGGCGACGCCTCCACGTCGGCCGCGATCCTGACCCTCGACGACGACACTCTCGTAGTCGTCTCCAACACCCGGTACAACGGCCGCGGGTACGACGTACGCCTCGAACTGCACGGCTCGAAGGACAGCATCGCCGTCGGCCTGGACGACAAGCTGCCGCTGCGCTCGGTCGAACCCGGCGCCACCTTCCCGGCCGGCCCGCCGCACCACTTCTTCATGGACCGCTTCACCGAGGCCTACCGCCGGGAGCTGGTGGCCTTCACCGCGATGGCGGCCGGGCGGCGCGACAGCCCGTGCACGGTGGCCGACGCGGTCGAGGCCGGCTGGATAGCCGAAGCCTGCACCCTCTCCCGGGCCGAGCACCGCCCGGTGGCGATCGACGAGATCAGGTGGGCTTTCGCCGCTGGCTGAGCCAGCGGATGACCTCCAGGGCAGGTGAGGCCGGGTCGGTGATCGGGTGGAAGACGTGCCACGTCGACGGTGACCACCAGGCTCAGCCGCTCGTAGAGGGTCAGATCGCCGGCCGCGCGGGTGAGCAGGTCGACGCCGGGGCGGCCGGTCACCACCTGACGGGCGGCGTCGTCGATCCGGGCGTCGAGGGTGTCCCGCTGGGCGGTCAGCTCGCCGATCCGTTGCTGCAGGCGGCTGACGGTGCTGCGAAAGGTGGCCACGGCCGCGGCGCCGACGTCGTCCCCGTTGGCGATCGACTCGACGAACGGCCGGGTCTCCTCGATGGCCAGGCCCAGGGCCATCAGCTCGCGGATCTGCCCGACCTGCCGCTCGGCGATCGGGTCGTACTCGCGGTATCCGTTGCTCAGCCGCCGCGGCACGACCAGCCCGGCCGCCTCGTAATAACGCAACGCCCGCACCGTCGTCCCGGTCCGCCGCGCCCAGCTCACCCACCCGCATCCCGCGACCCTGAACCCGTACCCCAGGGTGCGGGTCAAGGTGTTGATTCTCGCCGCCCGCGAGTCAGAACTCGACCGGGGGCGTGTTGTATGGCGTGATCACCTGGACGGCCGACGGGTTGGTGCGTATCGGGCCGGGGAGGACGCCGGGCGCCTGCATGAGGGCGTGACCGGCCCGGCGCAGATCGGTCCGCAGGTCGTGGTGCAGGACGGCGGAAAGTTTGTGCTCCCGCAGCAGGGCCACGTTCTCGCCGTCCAGGTCGTGGGCCACGAAGACGTCGTACGGGTGGCCGTCGAAAGCCTCGACCACCGCGGTGTTCCCGCCGGCCCCGGCATAGAGCGAATAGATCGCGCGCACCGACGGATGCCGGGCCAGCACCTCACGGATGCCGGCGCGGACGGTCCCCGGGCTGTCCTCGGCATCGACCACCTCGAAGACCCGGCGCGTCACCTCCGTACGAAATCCGGCCTCCCGCTCGTCCTCGCCGCGGAACGAACCCTGGCCACGAACCACCAGCACGTCGCCGTCGCCCCGCCACTGCTGAATCAGGTAGGCGGCGGTGGCGCCGGCGGCCCGGTTGTCGATGCCGACATAGGTGATGCGCGGGCTGGCCGGCAGGTCGGTGACGAGAGTGACCAGGGGAATCGTCAGTTTGCGGGTGGCCGCCACGATCTCCGGAAGGTCGGGCGCCTTGAGGATGACACCGTGCGACCGGCCGCGGCCGATCCGATCGAGAACAGCGACCACGTCGGGCCCCTCGAGCAGGTGAAAACGAGCCCGGAACACGGCCGGGCGCAGACCCGGAAGCTCGGCCTCCATCGCGGCGCGGATGGCCCGGGAGAACCGGGGCGGCGCCTGCACGACGACGTCGACCATGAACGTCCGGCCGGCCAGCCGAACCTGGGAACGCTGCCGGTCGAGATCCGAGATGGCCTGGGTCACCTCGCGAACGGTGCTGTCCCGAACCCCGCCGCGGCCGTGCAGAACCCTGTCCACGGTGGCCTCGCTCAGCCCGGCCTGGGCGGCGATCTCGCGGATCCGGTACGCGTGCCTCATGCGTACACGATGAGGGGGTTTTGAGGTCTTCTCAAGGGGCCGGGGCATCGAAAGGAGACTTAGCGTGACGGCATGACAACCTGGTTCACCGCCGAGGACTGCCGACTGGAGGACTTCCGGGCGATCTGCGAGCAGAAGACGGAAATCACCGATTACCCGCACGCCACCGACGTCGTCGACAACGTGCTCATCTATCCGGGAGACCTGCCGAACACGCGTGAGGTCCAGGGGGAACTGATCCGGGCCCTGCGTGACGGGCCGGGGATCGTGGTCTTCTCGGGCGCGTTCGACCCGGCCGTGGTGGATCGGGTGACCGAGGTGTTCGCGGAACTGATCGCCGAGCAGAAAGCGGCCGGCGTGCAGGGCGGCGACCACTTCGCCCCGCCCGGAGCGAACGACCGCGTGTGGGGTGCGCTCGACAAATTCGCGCTGCGCGACCCGGCGGCGTTCGCGTCCTACTACGACAACGACACGCTCGCGCTGGTCTGCGAGGCTTGGCTGGGCACGGGGTATCAGGTGACCTCGCAGGTCAACGTGGTCAACCCGGGCGGGCAGGCGCAGGTCGCGCACCGCGACTACCACTTGGGCTTCATGGCCCAGGAGCAGGCGTTGCGCTACCCGGCCCACATCCACGCGCTGTCGCCGGTGCTGACCCTGCAGGGGGCGGTCGCGCACGTCGACATGCCGATCGAGACGGGGCCGACGCTCTACCTGCCGCACTCGCAGAAATACCCGGCGGGGTATGTGGCCTTTCACCAGCCTTCGTTCACGGACTACTTCAACGACAATCGCGTTCAGTTGCCGCTGGCCAAGGGGGATGCGGCATTCTTCAACCCGGCCCTGTTCCACGGGGCGGGAACCAACAGATCAGCCTCCGTACGCCGGATGGCCAACCTGCTGCAGATCTCCTCGGGCTTCGGGCGGGCCATGGAGGTCGTCGACCGGACGGCTATGGCGGCCGCCCTCTATCCGGTGCTGCTCTCCTTCGGCGGGTCGGTCGAGAACGTGATCGCTTCATCGGCCGAGGGGTATGCGTTTCCGACCAACCTCGACCGCGACCAGCCGATCGGGGGGCTGGCGCCGCAGACCCAGGCCGAGCTTGTCCGGCAGGCCCTGACCGAGAAGTGGGATGTCCCGCGGTTCTCCCAAGCCTTGGACGCGGCGTCGGTTCGTCGGCTCTCGGGTGCGGGCTGAGGCTCCTCGGTTCTCTCGCGTGGTTATCAGTGGCGGGTTCGTCGTTGGTCACCCGGGCGGACCTGAGTGGTGGGGCGCGGGAGCAGAACCGTGCCGCCTGCGCATAAAGATGGAACCCCACAAACTACGGAACAAAGGTGCGCGGGTGAGCCGGCAGGCTGGAAACTTCGATGCGGGATCGTGCGCGCGGGCTTCACTCTTTCGGGGCCGGGCCCCTCACCGGCCGGAGTGAAAGCAGCGGCTGGTGAGGGGCCCGGGTTGTCGAGCTGGGGTTTCTGCTTTCGGTCAGAACGGGGCGGGGCCGCGGCCGGTCAGCGACATCAGCACCTGCGAAGCGAGCAGTTTGCGGACGTTGGTGACGCTGACCTCGCCGATGCGGTCGTAGGGCAGCTCGAGGGAGAGGCCGTCACTCGCGTTCTGCAGGTCCGCGCCGACACGGTCCGGGCGGAACGTGCCGCTCCAGCCGTCGAGACCCCCGCGCTGGTCGGTGCGGAGGGAGGCCATACCACTTACACATTCGCCGTCGACGAGGGTCAACCGCGCCGGTCCGGAGTAGGTCGTCATGGCTCAACCGTATCCGGGCGAGTGCTGGCGTAGGCTGACGGTGGTCACCCGAGAACCCGATGGCCACGGTTCGCCGCCGGCGGACGGCCCATCGCCACGCGTGACGACTCACGAGAGCAGATCATGATCATCGCAAAGGAAGTCGTCCTCGCTGTTCTTCGAGAGCGCGGCCTGAACGCCCGGGCCGACTTCGTCGACCGCGAACTCCCGGATCAGATCGACTCCGAAAAACACGGCGGGCTGCTGGCCACGCTCCACCTCAATCTGGCCGAGCTGGGCGACAACGCGGCTCGCTGAGCCCGAGCCTCACTCCCGCGTACGCCAGCTGTGGGTGGGGTCGTAGCCGAGCAGGCGGCGGGCCTTGTCGATCGAGAGCAGGGTCTCGTGTTCGCCCAGCTTCTTCTTGATCGGCAGGTCGGGGAAGACCTCGGCGGCCAGGCTCGCGCTGGAACGGCTCATCACGGTGTCGGCGTTGGCGATCACAAAGATCTCCACGCCGGGTGAGGTGTAGGCCAGGGCGCGGCGGACGGCCTGGGCCCCGTCCCGGGCGTCGATGTAGCCCCACGCGTTCCAGCTGCGGGCGTGCGGGTCGGCGTCGTAACCGGGGAAGGCCTCGTAGTCGGCCGGCTCCATGACGTTGGAGAAGCGCAGGCCGATCATCGTCAGCGCCGGGTCCCAGCGGCAGAACTGCTCGGCCATCTGTTCTTCCAGGTGCTTGGCGAGCGAGTACGACGAGTTGGGCCGGGCCGGGTAATCCTCGTCGGCCGGCAGGTAGGGCGGCGGCGTGGTGCCGAACGGGAGGCCCAGCACCGTCTCGCTCGACGCCCACACGACCGTCTTGATGCCGGCTGTGCGCGCGGCCGCGAAGACGTTGTAGGTGGCCGTGATGTTGTTGTGGAACGTCGCCGCGTTGGGCAGCAGGCCCGGCGCGGGGATGGCGGCCAGGTGCACCACCGCGTCGAGGCGGTCGTAGCGGTCGTCGATCGCGGTCAGCGCCTCGACGACCTGGCCGAAATCGGTGAGATCGACTTTCGTGTACGACGCAGGCGTGTTCGAGCCGGGGGAAGCCGCCGGCGGCGTGTGGTCGAGGTTGACGACCTCGTTGCCGTGGTCGAGCAGGTCTTGGACGACGGCACGGCCGAGTTTGCCGCTGCCGCCGGTCACCGCGATGCGAGCCATGCTCTAGTTCTACTCCCGGGTCAGATGCGCGCGCAGGGCGGCCGTGATCTCGGCGGTCGCGGCGAGTTGCTCGGGCGTGAGCGCGTCGACGAAAAGCTCGCGGATGTCCCGCAGGTGCGGCCGGTTGACCTCCTGGAAGCCGGCCTCGCCGGCCGGGGCCAGCACGACCTCGGCCCCCCGGCTGTCGGTGAGGCACTCCTCGCGGCGGATCAGCCCGCGTTTCTCCATCCGGGCGAGGTGGTGGGACAGCCGGCTGCGTTCCCAGCCGATCGTCGCCGCCAGCTCGGACGAGCGCCGCCGCCGCCCGGGGGCCTCGCTGAGCGCCAGCAGCACCGTGTAGTCGCCGGTGGAGAGCCCGGACTCGCTCTGCAGGCGGGCGGCCATGGCGTTGCGCACCAGCTCGCCGGTCTCGATGAAGTCGCGCCAGATCCGCAGCTCCTCACGGGTGGGGAACCGTCGTGTGCCCGTGGCCACAGCCACACCTCCTGTAGTTGACGTGTCAATGGTAGCGGGCATAATTGACACGTCAATCAGCTTGAAGGGGTCATGATGACGGAACTGAGCTTCGGCCTCGACACGTTCGGCGACGTGCCCGAGGACGACCACGGCAACTTCCTTTCGCACGCGGCGGCCATCCGCCAGGTCGTCGACGAGGCCGTTCTGGCCGACGAGCTCGGCGTCGACGTCATCGCCCTGGGCGAGCACCACCGCCCGGAGTACGCGATCTCCAGCCCCGAGACCGTGCTGGCCGGCATCGCCGGAAAGACCCAGCGCATCCGGCTCGCCTCCGGCGTCACGGTGCTGAGCAGCGACGACCCCGTCCGCGTGTTCCAGCGCTTCGCCACCGTCGACGCCCTGTCGAACGGGCGGGCCGAGGTCATCCTGGGCCGGGGCTCGTTCACCGAGTCGTTCCCGCTCTTCGGCTACGACATGAGCGACTACGACAAGCTCTTCGAGGAGAAGATCGAGCTCTTCGTACGGCTGCTCGACGAGAAACCGGTCACCTGGAGCGGCACCACCCGGCCCGCGCTCACCGACGCCGACGTGTTCCCCAAGACCGAGTCCGGGCGCCTGACGACCTGGGTCGGCGTCGGCGGCTCCCCGCAGTCGGTCGTGCGCACCGCACGGTACGGTCTGCCCCTGATGCTCGCGATCATCGGTGGGGCGCCCGACCGCTTCGCGCCGTACGTCGATCTCTATCGCCGGGCCGCCGACCAGCTCGGCACCGTGGCCCACCCGGTCGGGATGCACTCGCCGGGCTTCGTCGCGGACACCGACGAGGAGGCCAAAGAGGTGTTCTACGCGCGCTACAAGGTGATGCGCGACCGGATCGGCAAGCTGCGCGGCTGGCCGCCGCTGCGCAAGGAGGAGTTCGACCACGAGGTCGAGCACGGTTCGCTCTACATCGGGTCGCCCGAGACCGTGGCCCGCAAGATGGCCCGCGCGATCAAGGCGCTCGGCGTCGGCCGGTTCGACATGATCTACAGCGCCGGGTCGATGCCCGCCAGTGCCCGCCTGCGGGCCGTCGAGCTCTTCGGCTCCAAAGTCATCCCGATGACCCGCGACCTCCTGGAAGGTCAGGTATGACGGACTGCACCGGCGGGAGCGAAGCGGTAGTAGGGCCAGGAGGGCATGCCCCAGCAGGCTCAGCCCAGAAGATGGTGACGATCGGCATTCTCGGGGCGGGCAAGGTCGGCACCGTGCTGGCCCGGCTCGCGCTCGCGGCCGGGCACAAGGTGCTCATCTCCGGCTCGGGTGAGGTCTCGAAGATCAGGCTGATCGTCGAGGTGGTCACGCCGGGTGCCGAGCCCACCACCGCGGCCGACGCGGCCGCCCGCTCCGACCTGGTGGTGCTGGCCCTTCCGCTGGGCAAGCACCAGCGCCTGCCGGTCGACTCGCTGCGCGGCAAGCTGGTCGTCGACGCCATGAACTACTGGTGGGAGGTCGACGGCATCCGGGACGACCTGACCGACCCGCGTACGTCGTCCAGCGAGATCGTCCAGGCCTTCCTGCCCGATTCCCAGGTGGTCAAGGCGTTCAACCACATGGGCTACCACGACCTCGAGGAGGGCGCTCGCCCGGCCGGCACGCCCGGCCGCAAGGCGATCGCCGTCGCGGGGGACGACCAGGGTGCCGTGGCCGAGGTCGCGGCCCTGGTCGACGATCTCGGCTTCGATCCGGTCCTCGCCGGGCCGCTGGCCGAGGGCGTACGCATGGAGCCCGGCACCGAGGCGTTCGGCGCCAACGTGACGGCGCCCGAACTGGGGGCCATGCTCGCCCGATTCCCCACCTCCGAGCGGGGTCGTGTGGTAGCGGAAGCCCGTGGCGGGGGACACGCGGGATAGACCGCACCCCGGGACCTGATCGCGCGCAGAATGGGCCCGTGACCTCAGAGGCGTCCGAAACAGCCACGCCGCACGAACACCACGGCCATCAGTCGGCGAAGGCCGCCGTGGTCATCGGGGCGCTCGGGGTGGTGTTCGGTGACATCGGCACCAGCCCGATCTACACCCTGCAGACCCTGTTCAACCCGGCCGACCCGCACCCGGTGCCGATCAGCACCGACAACATCCTCGGCGTGGTATCGACGATCTTCTGGTCCGTGATGATCATCGTGACGCTCACCTACGTCACGCTGGTGATGCGGGTGAACAACGACGGCGAGGGCGGCATCATGGCCCTGATCACGCTGTTGCGGCGCTGGGGCACCTCGACCGGGCGCCGCAGCGCGGTCACGCTGGCCCTGCTGGGGATCTTCGGCGCCGCGCTGTTCTTCGGCGACAGCATGATCACCCCGGCCATCTCGGTGCTCTCCGCGATCGAGGGGCTCGAGCTGGTCAATCCGCGGCTGGAGAGCATCGTCATCCCGCTCACGGCGGTGATCATCGTGGTGCTCTTCGCCGTCCAGCGGCGCGGGACAGCGGCGGTCGGGCGCCTCTTCGGCCCCGTCATGATCCTCTGGTTCACGGTGATCGGCGCGGCCGGCATCGGCGGCATCGTGCGGGAGCCGCGCATCCTCGAGGCGCTCTCCCCGACGTACGCCTTCGAGTTCCTGACCGGGAACTTCCACATCGCTTTCTTCGCGCTGGCGGCGGTCGTGCTCGCGGTCACCGGGGCCGAGGCCCTGTACGCCGACATGGGCCACTTCGGCCGGCGGGCGATCGTCCGCGGGTGGCTGGGCCTCGTGCTGCCGGCCTGCGTGCTGAGCTACCTCGGCCAGGGCGCCCTGCTGCTCGGCGATCCGGCCAAGGTGACCGGCCCGTTCTTCCTGCTGGTGCCCGACTGGGCCCGGCTGCCGATGGTCATCCTGGCCACCGCGGCCACCGTGATCGCCGCGCAGGCCGTCATCACCGGCGCCTACTCGGTGGCCTCACAGGCGGGCCAGCTCGGCTATCTGCCGCGCCTGCGGATCGCGCACACCTCGGAGTCGACGATCGGCCAGATCTACGTACCGTGGATCAATTGGCTTCTGATGGTCTCGGTCCTGGTGCTGGTCTTCGCGTTCCGCAGCTCGGCCGCGCTGGCCTACGCGTACGGCATGGCCGTGATCGGCACCATCACGATCACCACACTGCTGTTCTTCTACTTCGCGCGCACCCGCTGGCACACCCCGCTGTGGCTGGTGCTGATCGGTGGCGGCCTGCTGCTGGCGATCGACCTGCTGTTCCTCAGCGCCAACCTCACCAAGCTGGTCCACGGCGCGTGGCTGCCGCTGCTCATCGGCCTGATCGCGTTCACCGTGATGGCCACCTGGCAGCGCGGCCGGCAGATCGTCACCAAGGAACGCGACGTCGCCGAGGGGTCGCTGCGCGAGTTCGTCGACGACCTGCAGACCCGTCAGCCGCCGCTGACCCGGGTGCCCGGCACGGCGATCTTCATGAACCGTGGCAAGCAGACCGCCCCGCTCGCGCTGCGGGCCAACGTCGAGCACAACCACGTGCGGCACGACCACGTGATCATCCTGTCGATCGAGACCGTGCCCGTGCCCCGGCTCCCCGACGAGCAGCGCATCGTCGTCGACGACCTCGGCTACGCGGGCGACGGGATCACCCACGTGAGCGCGCGCTACGGCTACATGGAGACGCCGGACGTGCCCGCCCTGCTGCACTCGCTCAAGGCCGAGCAGATCGAGGGGCCCATCTCGATCGAGGACGCGTCCTATTTCCTGTCGAAGATCGAACTGGTGCGAGGCACCTCGTCGACGATGTCGCCCTGGCGCAAACGGCTCTTCATCGCCACCTCCTACATCACGGCGGACGCGGCGGAATACTTCAGCCTCCCGCGCGACCGCACGGTGATCATGGGTTCGCGAATCGAGGTGTGAAGTGGCGCAGGGTGGCCTCGGTCTTGGTCACCTGCGGCTCGTCGTCGGGCAGGATGCCGTGCGCCCGCAGCGCGCTGGAGGTCTCGGCGGCCACCGTGGCCGCCTTGCCCGAGGCGCAGCGGGTCGACAGCTCGGCGACGGTCGAGCCGTCCGGGAAGGTCCACAGCTCGGCGGTCAGCGGGTGGTCGCACGCGGCCACCGTGATCCGGCTGCGCCGCACCTTGACCGGCCCGAAGGTCCGCAGGGCATTGAGAGGCACCTTCGCGTAAGTCGTGAGCAGGCGTTTCTGGCGGCCTGAGAGCAGCCGGGCGAGCGGCTTGCCGGCCGCGACCGTGCGGGCCACCTCGTTGCGCCCCAGGGTCCGCTTGAGCGCCCCGGAGCAGGCATAGTTGCCCGGCATCGCGTCGAGCTCGACCGCGAAGCCGCCGTCGCGGCGCAGCCAGCCCGGCAGGGTCTTGGGGAGCACGGGCCGCAGCTTGACGACGGAGTCACCGGGCCGGTTGCGAGTGCTGCGGATGCGCACGATGAGCCCGTGCCGCTGGAGCGCGAGGTCGGCCGTCTCGAGGAAGTAGACCCGGCGGGTCTGGCCCCCGTCGACGTCGGCGCCGAGAGACCGGAGGTCGTCGACGGAGACGGCCACCTTGAGTTCGACCTTGGGCACCCCACCGGTCGACGGCGGACGCCAGAAACCCCTGGTCATCACTGCTTCAGTCACTGCTCGCTCACCTACGTGCTGGTTCATCGTCCCGACCCGACGTGCCGGATCGGCGGTCCGCGAAGTAGCCGTTCCCGGCGCCTCCACCCCTCCGGCTCGTTAACCTTTCGTTAACCTGAGCCTTGTCTGCCGTTCGGCAATCGCTTGCCGGAGAGTCATCCTACCGGTTGTCTCCCGGGTCGGGGTTTCCCCCGTTTTGCCAGGCGGCGCCCCTCACGTCGGCTGCCACCTACAGCGAGGTGCTTCCCGGCGTCGACCTCATGCTGCGGGCCACCCCCGGTGGCTTCTCGCACGTGCTGACGGTCAAGTCGGCCGAGGCCGCGTCGAACCCGAGGGTCAAGGCGATCACCTTCGACCTGGGCGGCGACGCCCGGGTACGACGAAACGCGGACGGCTCGCTCGCCGCAGCCGCCGGCGGCTCCCTGATCGCGTACGCCGGCACCCCGATGATGTGGGATTCGCGGCCGGCCACTTCGAAGATCACCGCAGGAGTAGCGGCGCCGGCGTCCACCCCGGACGCACCGGCTGACACCGCGCGTTTCGCCGAGGTCGGCACCACAATGACGGACACCGGCGACCTGGTGCTCGAGCCGGACGCCGGTCTGCTCGCGAACGCGACCTATCCGCTGTTCATCGACCCGGCCTGGGACACGGGCAAGACGCGGTGGGCATATCCGGTGATCGGCCCTGACCCGACGAGCACCTCCGGTGCCGACATCACCGAGTGGTGGCACAAATATGTCGTCAAGCGGGTCGCCGAGACCGATGTGCAGCTGGCCAGTGGCGTGCAGGCACCGACCAAGAACACCCGCTACTACTACGATGGCCAGCCTGCCTGGCACTACGCCGACGACGACGGCCTCGGTAAGGCCAAATATCGTACGTGGGATCAGTTCCGCGGCTATCCGACCGTCCGGACCGAAGTCGGCGACACCAACCCGACCCTGACCCGAACCACCTACTTCCGCGGTATGCACGGCGACCGGGCCGGCCCGACCGGCGGCACCCGCACGGTCACCGTGCCCGGGTCGGTGGGCGTGCCGGTGTTCGACGAGGACCAGTTCGCCGGCATGGTCCGCGAGCAGGTCGTCTACAACGGCACCGAGGACAAGCCGGTCAGCAAGACGGTCAACGTGCCGTGGCGCTCCGAGGCCACCGCGTCGCGAACCATCAACGGCGACACCGTCACCGCCCGCTTCGTCAACACCGGCACGGTCTACTCGGGGACCGCACTCGGCGTCGACGGCGCACGTGGCTGGCGCGTGACCAGCCGGACGACGAACTACGACCAGACCTACGGCATGCCGACCCAGGTCCAGGACAACGGCGACGTCGACACCACCGGCGACGAGAAGTGCACTACCACCAGCTACAACCGGAACGTCGCCAAGAATCTGATCGCGCTGCCGCGGCGGGTCGTCACGACCGCGCTTGCCTGCGGGGTCTCGGCGACGGCCGAAGAGCACATGATCGACGACGCGGTGACGTTCTACGACGGCGCGAGCAGCTCCACCGCCCTGCCCAAATATGGCGACCTGACCCGTACCGACCTGCTGAAGAGCTGGACCGCGGCGGGCGGAAGCGCGTGGCTGACCAGCGGCAAGGCCACCTTCGACGACTTCGGCCGCCAGTTGGTCACCACCGATGTGCGTGGCAACACGGTCACCAACGAATACCTCCCGGCGAAGAGCCTGGTCACGTCGAAGAAGCAGACCACCAACCTCGGCTGGGTGACCGAGACCGCGATCAACCCGGCCTGGTCGGCGCCGACCAGGGTGACCGACCCCAACAAGGGGGTCACCGAGACCCTGTACGACCCGTTGGGTCGCATCTCGCAGGTGTGGGACGCGGGCTGGACCCGTGACACCTCGACCACCCCACCCAAGGCGAAGTTCACCTATGTCTTCGACCCGGAGCGTAAGAGTTATCCGTACGTCAGGACCGAAACGCTCAACAGCGGCGGCGGGACCGACGTGTCGTATCAGATCTACGACGGGCTGCTGCGGGCGCGGCAGACCCAGAAGGCCGCGGTCGGCGGGACCGGCCGGGTCGTCACCGACACCCTCTACGACCAGTACGGCAATGCCTCCATGGCCTTCGCGGCCCACCCCGAGGTCGGCAGCGCGTCCGGCACGCTGTTGTGGGTGCCCGAATGGTCGGTGCCCTCACAGAACCTGACCGTCTTCGACCGCGCCGGCCGCACCACCGCCAACGTGTTCCGCGCGGGTGACGGCAACATCAACATCCTGGAGAAGTGGCGTACGACCACCTCGTACGAGGGTGACCGCACCACCGTCGTGCCGCCGCGTGGCGGCACCCCTACGACGACCGTGACCGACGTCCTCGGCCGGACCACCGAACTGCGGCAATACACGACGGCGTCCGGCGTCTCCGGCGCCTACGACACCACGAAGTACGGTTACGACGCCAAGGACAACCTGAAGCGGGTCGAGGACCCGGCCGGTGACGTGTGGAAATACACGTACGACCTGCTGGGCCGTCAGACCGAGGCGGTCGACCCGGACCGGGGCACGACCATCTCGACGTACAACAACTTCGGTGATCTGACCTTCACCAAGGACGCCCTTCAGCAGACGCTCGCCTACACGTACGACAGCCAAGGCCGTAAGTCCGGCGTTTACGACACGGCCGTCGCGGATGTCAACAAGCGGGCCGAGTGGATCTACGACCAGCTCTACAGCGGCCGGAACGTCTACGGACACCTGACCCAGGCGATCCGCTACGACTTGGCCTCCGACGGCACGCGCCAGCCCTTCAAGTGGCAGGCGCGCGCGATCAACCTCCGCGGCCAGGTCACCGGCGAGCACTACATCATCCCCGGTGTCGAGACGGGGCTGGGCGGAACCTACGTCTACTCACACGGGTTCTCGGCGCAGACCGGTGCGCCGACGACCGAGGCCTATCCGGCCGGCGGAAGTTTGCCCGTCGAGACCGTCACCACCAAATACAACGCGGCCGACGGGTTGCCCAGCAGCCTCGAGACCAACCTGCCCAACGTCAAGACTTACGTCGTCGGTCAGCAGTACACGGGATACGGCGAACCGACCGTCACCACCCTCAAGATCGACGCAGGTGTCTTCGCCGAGCAGCGCGTCTCCTACGAGCTCGACACCCGCCGCATCCACGACGTGGTGGTCAAGCCGGAGACCTCAACCGGCACGGTGGCGGCGACCACCTATCAGTACGACCCCAGCGGTCAGATCGAGCTGGTCAACGACGCGCCCCAGATCGGCACGGCCGAGACCCAGTGCTTCGTCTACGACAAGCTGCGGCGGCTCACCTCGGCCTGGACGCCCAAGGCCGACCCCGACTGCTCGGACAGCCCAGCCGTCGCCAACCTGGGCGGCCCCGCGCCGTACTGGATGGACTGGACCTTCGACAAAATCGGCAACCGTAAGCAGGAGGTGTCCCACGCCGCCGCGGGGGACACCACCAAGAAGTACGCCGTTCCCGAGGGCGGGCTGAACGTCGTCCGGCCGCACGCGGTCACCGGGATGACGACCACCCGGCCCGACCAGAGCAGTACCACCGTCGGCTACCAGTACGACGACACGGGCAACATGAAGTCGCGGCCGGGCGCCACCGGCAACCAGACGATCAGCTGGAACACCGAGGGCCGGGTCTCCAAGATCGTCGAAGGCGCCAGGACGACCACCAACGTCTACGACACCGACGGCAACCGGCTGATCCGCCGTGACAGCACCGGGTCGACGCTCTTCCTGCCCGGCATGGAGATCACCCGCAAGACCGCCGGCGCGACGGACGCAACCCGCTACTACAGCTTCGCGGGCAACACGGTCGCGTCGCGCACCACGGCGTCGCTGAGCCTGACCTGGCTGTTCAGCGACCATCAGGGCACACAGCAGGTCGCGGTCAACGCCTACAGCCAGCAGGTGAGCATCCGCCGGCAGACGCCGTACGGAACCCCGCGCGGAACGAATCCGGTGTGGCCGACCACCAAAGGCTTCGTCGGGGGAGAGCTGGACCCCAGCGGCCTGACCCATCTCGGGGCACGCGAATACGACCCGGAGATAGGCCGGTTCATCTCGGTCGACCCGCTGCAGGATCTGATGGATCCGCAGCAGTGGAACGCCTACGCGTACGCCGGTAACAACCCGATCACCAACTCGGACCCGACCGGCCTGATCTACCCGCGCGAAGAACGCGGCGATGTCAGCCGGACCCCGTGTGATGACGCCTGCCAGGCGTTGGCGAAGTCTTCGAACCCGCAGAAGGCCAAGAACAGCAACAGCGGTGGCGGAGGTGGAGGTGGTGCGGTCGACAACAGCGAGCCGGCGCCGCCGAAGAAGAAGCCGTGGTGGAAGTCCGCCGGTGACTGGGTCGCCGAGCACAAGAACACGCTGATCTCGGCGGGTGTCGGTATCGCGGTCGGGGTGGGCTGTACGGCTCTCACCGGCGGTGGCGGGGCGTTGCTGTGTATGGGTGTGGCGGGTGCCGCCAGCAACATGATGAACGACTACCTCGACGGCAATCTGCACAGTGCCCAGGACGTGGCCGACTCGTTCGTCGCGGGTGCGGTAGCCGGTTTCACGGCGGCGCCGATGGCTGCGCTGGATTTCGGAGTGCAAGCTTCGGCGGCGATCGACGCGGCCTCCAACGGGGACTACTCCAAGGCGGCCGGGCACGGGGCTCTGGCTGCTCTGGACGCGGCGACGGTGGTCGGCGGGACGCGGGGGCCCGGGGTCTGGGTAAGGCGGCGCGGGGCTGTAAGGACAGTTTTTCGCCGAGCACTCTGGTCCTGATGGCTGACGGCGGTACCCGGCCGATCAGTGAGCTGAAGGTCGGCGCCGCGGTGGTGGCCACCGATCCGGAGTCGGGCGAGACCACCCATGAGGAAGTCGAGTTCCTGCACGACAACGTCGACCACGATCTGGTCGAGCTGGCGGTCACCCTGACCGACGGCAGCACATCGACTATTCAGACCACCGCCGAACACCCGTTCTGGGACGACACAGAGAAGGCCTGGACGAACGCGGCTTCACTCAAGCCCGGCACCAGCCTGCGCACCCCCGACAACAAGACAGACGTAACGGTCTCCACCGCCGCGACCTTCCTCGGCGTCCGCCACATGCTCAACCTGACCGTCGCCAACATCCACACGTACTATGTGCTCGCCGGCAAAACGCCGGTACTCGTGCACAACTGCGGGGAAATTCCTTGGACCAGTGGGCGAGTTAGTAGTGCCTCTCGGGCGATTGACCAGGGTGCTACGAAAATCAACGTCGGTTCCCGCGCCGAAGCGGAGGAGCTATTCCTCGGAAAGTTCCAAGGCGAAGGCTATCGAAACGCTTCTGGCTTTGATGGTGTCGGCACCAAGCAGTATTTTGGCGAGAAACGCGGAACCTATCACTGGGATGATCAGGTCGGTGCAGACGGTCGTGTGCTCGGTCATGGCGCGGGTAACGTAGATGGAGCCTTGCCTCATCTACAGGTCCACACGTTTGACGGCCCAATTGTTCGCATTTTCTGGGGTGGCTAGTGAAGATCGAAGCGAAGAATCGCCTGGTCATGTCCAAGGCGTCCATTGCGGCGCGACGAGCCACCGATCGGCCGGAGCACTATTCTTGGGTTTGGGTAATTCCACTCAAGTCTGGCAAATTCAGGGTGGCGGCGATCGAAGTTCCGAAGCATTTCGTCGATGACGATTCCTGCTTCTTTGAAGACGACATGATTACGCCCTACGTAAAGATCGTCGACGAAATCGGTGATATTGACAGCGCTGTCCGGGAGGCTGGTGTTGACCCAGAATTGCTGGATGCCCCGTGGCACAGTGACTTTCCACTCTGATGAATGGTTAATTTCGCTTGAGTCTTGATATGACCGTTTTCGCGATCTAATCCGCTGCGCCAACTTCGGGGCGGTGCCGCTGCTTGAAATGTCGATGCGGTGCCGCTGGGCGTTGATGGACGTGGGAGTCCGTCTGGGTTGCTGTCACGGCTGCTGTCAATACCTGCAATATATGCAGATGCATCGATACATCTTCCACTGGGGCGGGGAGGCTGATCGACCCGAAGTTGGTCAGCGTCCTGCATGCGTGGCGTGGCGGCGGCGATAGCCTGTTGCGCATCGGAGATTGACCGATGAGGCGGTCGATGCGGCTTGCCCGTGTCGTTCGTTGGCGTTTGGTGATAGTTCCGTTCGGCGGGCGTGCGCGCGGGGCCGTAGGCCTGTAGCGCGTGCGCGCGGCCCGGCGCAAGCCGGGCCGCTCTTGATCCTGTATAGCTTTTCTTAGCCAATTGGCTGCTGCGGGCTTCGCTGGCGCTGAGTGCTGCTGCGGCTACTTGGTCGGCTTGCGGGCGCGGCGCGGCTTCGCCAGCTCGGGCACTGCTGGTGCGGCGTCGACTGGTTCGATGCCGGCGTTGGCCTTATACTTCGCGATGTCCTCGGCGAGGTCTTGGTGCACTGCGTTGAGGTCGGCGAGTTCCTGAGCGGCGACGTTCATGCCGTGGACGTCTTTGGCCATCATCGCGTCGACGACGCGGCCGGCGATCTCGTTCTGTTTCAGCAGGAACTGGGCCACGCGCCGGTTGAGGTCCGGGTCGTCGACCATGGCGGGAGTTCCTGCGGTGAGGCTGGCTGTTGCGCCTTCGGCAGATGCCGCCGGGCCGTGCTGACGCTCACGCTGGCCTTCGAGGCGATGTCGGCGATCGGCGCACCGGCCGGCTCCTCGACGACCCGAACACCCCGAGCGGAGTGGTACTGCGGTGCCGGAGCCGCCGCGTCTCGGTGTGTCCACCGTGCGCGGCGTTGTACAAGCTCGACGCCTACCACCTGATCGCCGCCGGCCTGCACGGCGGTAAGGACACCCCCGGCGACGTCGCCGGACGGCCGAGGTTGTTCGCCACCCTGACGGCGCCGTCGTTCGGGCCGGTCCACCTCGGCCCGGACCGGCACGGCCAACCCCGGGCCTGCCATCCCCGCACTCGACGTGTCTCGGCACGGCGTGGATGTGGTCGCTGGCATCCGGCCGGTGACCCGCTGATCGGTACCCCGCTGGACCCGGCCGGCTACGACTACGCCGGTCAGGTGCTGTTCAACGCCCACGCCGGGCGGATGTGGGCGCGGTTCGTCCAGCAGTCACGGCGGGCGCTGGTAACCACCGCCGGCCTGCCCCGTCATATCGCGGCGTCGCAGGTGCGGATGGTGTTCGCCAAGGTCGCCGATTTCCAAGCCCGCGGCGTGGTCCACCTGCACGCCGTGGTCAGCCTGGACGGCCCCGACGGTCTCGCCTCACCGCCGCCGCTCTGGGCCACGGTCACGGTGCTGGAGCGTGCACTCCGGATCGCCGTCCGCCGGGTCATGATCGGCGTTCCTGGCGGTCACCGGGTCGTCCGAAACACCAGCGGCCCGGCAGCGCTCACGGTCGTCGGTCCAGGCCTGCGGCAAATACAACTGCCGGTCGATCAACGCATGACCGCGTGCTGAGCGGTAGTCCATGAACACACCGACCTGGCGGTTCTCGATCCGCCCGGCAATGCCGGAGTACTGCCGGGCCACCCGGCAGACTTGACGCCCTTCTTCAAAAAGCCGGTGTCATCGATGATCAGCACCCGTTCGGGTCGCCGAGGTGCTCGAGCACGTAGTCGCGGACATCGTCACGCACGGCGTCGACGTCCCAGTCAGCCCACCGCAACAGCCGTTGCATACCGTCGGGCGAGATGTCACCGGCCTGCTCCGCCAGGGTCCAGCCGTTGGTCCGGTCCAAGCCCGCGACCAGCCCCGACAAGTACTGCCGGGCCCGCCGCCGCGGCTCCGAACGCGCGAACCGGCCAGCGAAGCGGGCATGCAACCGATCCAGCTCCGCCGACCACACCGCAACATCGACATCCGTCACACCATGCCCAACGAGCCGATCATGAAGACGTATCGCCTGCTTACTGCCGTTGCAGTATTAGGTGCTCCAGGACCTCGCGCGGGAGCCAGGTGGTGAGTGCCTCGGTCGGAACTTGATGTTCGGGGAGCAGGCGTCGAATACCCCTCAGTGGTCGCTGATCAGCCGTTGGGCGTTGGCCGTGCCGAGCGGCGCGCGAGCAGGACGAGGAACGGGGGCAAGGCCAGCTCGATGATGGTGAGCGGGATCTGGAACCAATGGGGTGCGCCGTACTGGAGCATCGAGATGACCCGGCCCACCCCACCCAGGAACATGAAGGCGGCCAGCCACTGGATGACCGTGGTGGGGGGCGGGTTTTGGCGGGCGGCCCATAGCCAGGCCACGCCGTAGCCGAAGAAGATGGCGTTGTAGAAGCGTTCCCGGCTGTCGACGGTGCGGCCGGCCAGCGTGTCGGCGGCGCCCTCGCCGGGGACCGAGCCGATGCCGAGAACCACGTGGTAGAGCCCGATCGCGGCGCAAGCAACGCCCATCGCGACGGCGAGCCACTTCAGGAGCCTGGTCATCTGACCCCCCCCGTTACCTTTTTGATCGTCCCCAGCCGGGGGCTGCTCGGTCGCTCGGTCCGGTATGACTTACTGCCCCTGTCGTACGCATGATCCGGGGGGTGTTGTCGCCGGCCGGGTGGCGTCGGCGAGACCGCTCATAGGGACCCGGCCACCCGATCCTGGGTAGGTCTCTCCGTAACTTGGCTGCCGGCAGTCCGACGCTCTGACCGGCGGCCGAGCCCATGATGGACATCGTGGGAGACCTGACGTGAGCGACGAGTACGGCGTGTTCCTGGGTTTGGACGTCGGCAAGAGCGACCATCATGCGGTCGCCCTGGACCCGGCGGGCAAGCGGCTGCACGATGCGGCGTTGCCGAACACCGAGGCTGGGCTGCGGAAACTGTTCGACAAACTCGCCCGGCACGGCCGGATCCTGGCCGTGGTCGACCAGCCCGCCTCGATCGGTGCCCTCCCGGTCGCGGTCGCCCGCGCCGCAGGACATCAGATCGCCTACCTGCCCGGCCTGGTCATGCGCCGGCTGGCCGATCTGCATCCCGGCACCGCGAAGACCGACGCCCGTGACGCCTACGTGATCGCGGATGCCGCCCGGACTCTGCCGCACACGCTGCGCCGGGTCGACGCCGGCGATGACACCCTCGCCGAGCTGGAGATGCTGGTCGGCTACGACGACGACCTCGCTGGTGAGGTCACCCGCATCAGCAACCGGATCCGCGGTCTGCTCACTCAGATCCACCCGCCGCTGGAGCGGGTCCTGGGCCCCAAAGTCCAGCACGCCGCGGTCTTGGCAGTGCTGTCGCGGTGTGGTGGTCCGGCCGGACTGCGCAAGGCCGGCCGGTCGAAACTGGCCGAGATCGTCAAGCCGCGAGCACCGCGGATGGGTGCCAGGCTCATCGAACAGGTCTTTGTCGCGCTGGATGCTCAGACCGTGGTCGTCCCCGGCGCCGCCGAGACCATCCTGCCGAAGCTGGCGGACAGCCTGCGTGAACTGCTTAAACAAAGTGAACAGGTCGCCGGGCAGGTCGAGGGGATGCTTGATGCTCACCCTCTTTCCTCGGTCCTGATCTCGATGCCCGGCGTCGGGGTCAGGACCGCAGCCCGGATCCTGCTCGAAGTCGGCGACGTCGCCGCGTTCCCCACCTCCGGCCACTTGGCTGCCTACGCCGGACTCGCTCCGGTGACCCGCCGCTCGGGCACCAGCATCCGCGGCGAGCATCCGCCTAAGGGCGGCAACAAGAAGCTGAAACGCGCGTTCTTCCTGTCCGCGTTCGCGGCCCTGGCCGACCCGCTCAGCCGGGCCTACTACGACCGCAAACGGGCTGAAGGCAAGAGACACAACGCCGCCCTCATCTGCCTTGCACGTCGCCGCGTCGACGTCCTGCATGCGATGCTGCGCACCGCGACGCCCTACCAGCACAAACCTGCAGAAAAGCTTGCCCTCGCCGCTTGACAGAACCCATAGGGACACCCCCGAGTTAGTAGACACGTGCCTACTAGATGAGACTAGGACGGTTAGTAGACATGCGACAACTAGGATCATCGGATGACCGCACGCCGACGTCTCACGCCGGAGCAGCGGCACCGCGAGTTGCTCGACGCGGCCGCCGAACTGTTCGCCTCCCGGCCGTACGAGACGGTTCTGATGGAAGAGGTGGCGGCGCACGCGGGCATCTCCCGGGCCCTGCTCTACAAGCACTTCCCGAACAAGCGTGACCTGTTCGCGGGGGTCTACCGGCTGGCCTCCGACGGGCTGCTGGCGGCCAGCGTGCTGCAGCCCGGCGTGCCCTTCATGGACCAGCTCGCGGCCGGCCTCGACGTTCACCTCGACTATTTCGCGGCCAACCGCAGCGCCGGGCTCGCGGCCAACCGCGTGCTGGCCGGCGACCCGGTCATCCAGGCCATCGTGCTGGGCGAACTGGCCGAGCTGCGGCAGTGCATGATCGACGTCAGCGGGCTGACCGGACGGGAGCGCACCGTGCTGGCCACCGTCCTGACGAGCTGGCTGGTCTTCGTCCGGGTGCTGGTCGTCGACTGGCTGGCCGAGGAGGCCGTGACCCGGGCCGAGGTGCGGGAGATCTCGCTGGGCGCCGCGCGAGGCGCCCTCGGCGATCTCCTAACTCGGATCCACGACCACCGCTAGGCCGTCGGCCCGTGGGTCGCTGCCGGCGTCCAGCACGCCGGCCCGCAGCCGGGAGACCTGCACGTGCCCGGCGTCGTCGTGCGGGCCCTCGGTCAGCGTGACCAGCGGCCCGGAGGCGCTGCCGGGCTCGGCGATCACGCCGGCGTCGTCCAGGATCCATCGTGGACGAGCCACCAGCTCCGCGGGATCGTCGGCGGTACGCACGCCGGCCGCGACCTGGGCCAGGATCCACGGCTGGTTGCGGCCGCCCTGGCAGCCGAGCGCGATCACGTCGTCGGCCGAGACGGCGATCGTCGGGCAGAGCGTGTGCGGCGGCCGCACGCCGGGCGCTATCCGGCCCGGGTGCGCCGGGTCGAGGCTGAACGACGAGCCCCGGTTGTGCAGCACCACGCCGGTGGCCGGATCGAGCAGGCCGGAGCCGAAGCTGTGGAACACGCTCTGGATCAGGGTGATCGCGTTCCCGAGGTCGTCGACGGCGGTGATCGCCACTGTGTCCCCGGTCGGTTTCAGCCCGGAAGCCGAGGCGGCCCCGGAGCGCGGATGCAGCAGCCCGTCGACGTCGATCGGCCCGCCTCGAGGATCGCCCAGCAGCGCATCCCGGGCCGCGCGGGCTTGCCGGCTGTCCTCGATCAGCGCGGCCGACCCGACGACGGCCAGGAAGGTGGCCCCCTGCACCGGCGGCGGAGCGGCATGCCAGGTGAGACCGTCGGCCACCGCGGTCAGCGGCTCCACCACCTCGGCCCGGTGTGCGGCGAAGTCGGCCGCGGAGAGCGGGCTCCCGAAATCGCGTACGCCGGAAAGAAGGCTCGGTGCTTGATAGAACGACCGCCAGTCGGCCCCGATCGCGGTCAGCGTCGCGGCCAGGGCCGGCTGCACCAGGGCCGAGCCGTGGATGAGGCCGGCCAGGATGTCGTCCCGCCGGGCGGCCAGCGCACGCCGCAGCCCGGGGCTGATCGCCACCCCGTCGGCCGCCAGCGCGACGGCCGGCGCCAGCAGCTCGCTCAGCGACAGACGGGCGCCCAGCCCGTGGACGGCGGCCCACCCGGCCACGACACCGGGCACGGTGACCGTCTGCGGGCCCACCGTCGGCATCCGCCCCTGGGTGGCGAGCGCGGCCACATCCACATCCACGGCCGCCGCCCCGATCGACAGCACGGCCCGCACCGGCGATCCGGCCGGGCGCACCATCGCGACCAGATCGCCGCCCACCGAGCATTGGTGCGGGTAGGCGACGGTGAGCGCGCCGGCCGCCGCGAGCGCCGCATCGAACGCGTTTCCCCCGGCCGCCACGGCCACCGCGGCGGCGTCGAGAGCGGACGGATGGGGTGCAGCCACGGCGACAGACATAGACGCGACCCTACGGGTTCGGCGCCCTCCTGCTCCACGACATCCTCCGATCTCAAGATCATCGAGACGAGCGGGCCATGGTGAGGCGGAGAACGGCGACGTAGCGTCGGCCCTCACCTCAAGCCCTCACCTCAAGGAGCAGACGTTGGAGAACGAGATCCAGCTGATCAGTGACGGCGACGGCCTGGCGGTCATCGGCGACCCGGCGGCGGTCGAACGTTTCCTGACCACCGAGCGGCTGGAGTCGAAGGATCTCGGGCTGAAGCGGCTCCTCCCCAGCCTCGGCACCGGCGCCAAGATCTTCAACGCCGGCGCCGCCATCTCCGAGAAGTCCGGCCGCTGGGTCCAGCTGACCGCGGAGTCCGCCGCCAAGATGCAGAAGTTCGACCTGATGAAGGGCTCGGGGGAAAACGTCGCCCGGGCCGTCGTGACCGACCACGGCAAGATCACCGGCCTGCTCGAGATCGTGGACAAGAGCCCCACCTCGCTGCTGGCCAACCCGGCCCTCCTGACCGGTGCGGCCGGGCTCATGGCGCAACTCGCGATGAAGCAGACCATGGACGAGATCACCGAATATCTCGCCGTGATCGACGCCAAGGTCGACGCCGTCCTCCGCGCCCAGACCGACGCCGTGGTGGCCGACATGATCGGCGTGGAGCTCGTCATCGACGAGGCGCTGACCATCCACGGCCAGGTGGGCCGCGTCTCCGAGATCACCTGGTCGAAGGTCCAGGCCACCCCGGTGCCGCTGGCCCGCACCCAGGCGTACGCGGTGCGGCAGCTCGACGCGATCACCGGCACCTTGGAGACGACCAATGTCGGCGACCTGGCCAAGGCGACCGGCGAGGCCCGGACCAAGGTTCAGGAGTGGCTGGCCGTCCTGGCCCGCTGCTTCCAGCTCCAGGATGCAGTGGCCGTGCTCGAACTCGACCGGGTGCTGGACACGGCGCCCGACGAGCTCGAGGAGCACCGGGTCGCCATCCGGATCGCCCGCCGCAAGCGCCTCGAGCTCATCGCCGGCACCACCGAGCGGCTGATGATCCGGATGGACGCGGCGGCCGGCACGGCCAACGCCAAGGTGCTGCTCAACCCGACCTCGTCGCGCGCCGTGGTGCACGCGACCAACCACGTCGCGACCGCCGTCGTCGACTTCCACAGCCGGCTCGGCCTGCAGCGCGACAGCCAGTCCCGCGACGCCCGGCGCTGGCTCGACGCCGCCGCCGAGGTGCGCGACAAGGTCCTCGAAACGGGGACCGGGGTGACCAACACTGTCCTCGACACCGGATCCGACGTCACCGGCAAGGTGCTGAAGACCGGGGCCGAGGGCGTCGGCGCCGCCGGCCGGTTCGGGGTGAGCGCCTTCGGCCGGGCCAAGTCGATGATGGGCAAGGTCTCCGGCGAAGTCGCCGACCGGGCCCAGCGTCAGCTCGGCAGCAAAGAGGACAAGTAGCCGCCTAGCGCACGTACTCGGCGTCCAGCACGTCGGCCGCCGCCTCGACGATGTCGGCGAAGTCGTCCGGCGGGATCCGGGCCACGAAGACCCGGCCCAGATCCTCCGGGTAGCGATGGGTCGTCCGCCAGAACTGGAACACGATGACCAGCTCGTCACCGTCCAGGTAGGCGTACATCGACACGTTGTCGACTGTCTCGCTCCACCGCATGAACCAGAACTGCTCCCGGAAACCGGTCTGGTCCGCCCGGAGCAGCTTGAAGATCTCTTCCGGCGTCCGGTCCGGGAAGGGGCAGGGCTTGATATCGCGTTGGCGGACCAGCTTCGCTTCGTCCCGCATGTAATAAAGGAAGGACGGCAGGTAGACCGTGTTGTCGTCCGTGGTCAGCCATTTGCCGCCGGCCCACAGGTCGACCACGCGAAGTGAGGGCGACGTGAACTCGCCAATCTCTACGCAGAAGGTCGCCCGGTCGCCGAATTTTCGCGTCATAACGCCACCAAACTAGCATTCGATTCCTGGCAAGCCGAACCGCCCCGACTTGTCGGCGGGGCGGTTCGGCTCGTCGCTACAAACGTTTGATCACGACAGGAATGTCTTGTTCCTCGATCACGTCAGGCATGCCGTTCTTACGAACCCCGTTACTGGCCCCACTGAAGTGCCAGTTGCCGTTCTGGTCGTTGAAGTAACGGTAGTAGATTGCCTTCTTGCCCTTACCGATCTTCGTCCATCGGTTCTTACCGAACAGGACGCTGTTCGCGAACTGCGCTTCTGCGTCGTCCGGCAGGACGCACTTTTGCGGATTGTATGGTTCGGTTCCGCCCCTGGGATCGTGGTGCCCATTGTTCTCGTAAACCGGAGGCTTGGGCGGGTTGGGTGTCCCTCCGCCCGTACCGGTCGGGCAGTTGTGCACCAGGACCGAAGCATTTCCGGCGACCACATAATAGGTCGGGATTCCGGTGATGCTGAGGTTGTGGACCCGGGTCGACAGGGTGCGTTCCGTGACCGTGGCGACCTGCACCCGGACACCGTCCGAGCCGAGCAGCGGCGTCCCGGCCGCGAGGGCCGATGCCGGAATCCACTTGCCCAGCGGCGGAACCCAGAACGGGTGGCTGGCAGTAGCGGAGATCACCACCGGTTCGGTGCGCGCATTGCCGTCGTCGTCGATGCCGATGTCGATGATCCGTTTGACACCGACTGACGTAATGGTGCCCGCTACCGCCTTGGGCTCACGACCCCCGACCGTCGGCTCGGTGGCCTCGACCGAATCGTCCTTCTGCACGTCTTCGATCGGCGCCCGACGGCCACCGGCCATCAGGACCAGGGTGCCGGGAAGGAAACTGCTTCGCTGGCACCCCTTGAAGAGCCTCTCGAAAAGCTCCTTGATGGAACGCAGCTTGTCCGAGTTCTTGAACGCCTTCACACCGGTGGCGGCATAACCCAGGATCGGGATAGCCGAGAAGCCGGACAGAATGCCACCGACGTAGTCGCCCCGCCCGAACGACACTGCGGCGTCGATGCCGTCGCAGACCTCGCCCGCCCCGGGCACCAGGCCGCAGGCCATGAGGGTGAACTGCAGGACGTCCAGCAGCAGCTCTGAGTTCTCCCCGACGAGGGCCTTGATGTCGCCGAGCATGTCGCAGCCGGCGGTGCCGTTGTTCGCCGGGACGCTGCACTTGGCCGGATCGATCAGCGCGCCGGCGAAGTCCTTGTAGACCTTGATGCATTCCGACGACACCGCGGACGCGTCGAGAACCAGGCAGCCCCAGGTCTTGTGGTCGTTCGCGGCGGTGCCCGTACCGTCGGCTCCGCTGCCCGGCGTGGTGCTGCGCTGCTGCGCCTCCCACTCCTTCACCTTGGCCGAGTAGATCGTCGCGGCCTGCTTGGCCGCGACGTCGGCGGCTGCGGCGTCCTTGCCCGCGGCCTGGGCGTCCGCCCGCGCCGACTCCGCCGCACGGTAGGCCGCGGAGGCGGACTGCGACGCCCGATGCGAAGCGGCCGTGGCGGTTGCGGCCGACTGCGCCGCCCGCCCCGCCGAGGCCTGCGCCGAGTTGGCCGCGTTACGCGCGGTATTGGCGCTCTGCGCGGCCTGCTCGGCGGACTTCTGGGCGGCGGTCGCCGACGCGGCGGCGTTCTGCCGGTGCACCTCGGCCTTGTCGGAGGCCGTCTTCGCGGCCGCGGCGAACTTGTCGGCATCGGCCGAGAGGTTGCGGGCCCGCTGGGCCGCCTCGCCCGCCTTGTCGGCGTCGTACAACGCGGTGTTCGCGTACTGCTGCGCCTGGCCGACCAGCGCCCGCATCGACTTGACGTGCGCTTCCTGCTCGGCGTCGAGCTGTGCCGCCTCGTAGCGCGACACGGTCAGGAAGTACGACACGTACGAGGACGGACCGGCCAGCGCCACCTGCCCGGCCGCCTTGACCTCGGGGCAGACGCAGTCCATCGCCCGGTAGGCCAGGAGGCGCTCGTCCGCCGCCCGCGCCGGGTACTGCCCGTCGCGCAGGAACACGTGCGCGTCGGTGGTCGTGCCGGTCAGCGCCTTCTGCGCCGCCGCCTTCAGGTTCGGCAGTTCGGCCGCACCCTCGATGATCTTGTAGATCTTCTGCCGGTCGCTGGAGGCCTTGCCCGCGTAGGCCCGGGTGCGCAGGAACGCCTCGACCGTCGCGTCGTCACCGTTCAGAGCGGTCTGGACCGCGGTCTTCTCGGCTCCGTCGGCCAGCGTGTCGACCAGCCGCCAGGCCCGGGACCGGTCGTCCTGGCCCGCCGCGAAACGACGGCCCTCGGCCAGCCAGGAGCGCATCTCGACCTCGCCACCGGTCAGTACGGCTTCCGCCGACTTCTTGGACCAGTCGCCGCCGATCGTGGTCAGCGCGAGCGCCGCCCGCCGCCCGCTGTCCAGCACCACCGCGGTCGAAGCGCCGACCGCGCTCGCCTGGTCCAGCAACTGCCTGGTGCCGGCGTCGATCCGGTCCTGCTCCGCGATGTCCCAGGTCAGCGACCGGTTCCACGCCGCTGCCTCGCCGCCCGAAGCGGTCACCGCCTGCTCGACGGTCAGCGCTTCCTGCGCCGCCAGCACACCCTGCTGGGTCCACTCGGCCCGCCGCGAGTCGTCTTCCTCGCGGGCCAGCTTCTCCACCGCGTCCGCGTCGCCGGCCGCCTGCACGGCAAGGTTGGCCGACGCCACTGCGGCCTGCGCGCGCTCGTACGCCTCCACGGCCGACTTGCGGCCCGCTTCCGCTGCCTCGGCCGCCCTGATCGCTGCGGCCGCCGCGTTGTCCGCGTGCACCGCTGCCTGCGCCGCGAAAGCGAAAGCCTCCTGCGACGCCTTCGCCGCGGACGCCGCCAGGGCCTCCGCCCGGTCCGCCGCGCGGTCCGCCGTCGCCGCCGCCGCAGCGGCCTGACCGGCCGCGTTCCGGGCCCGCGCGGCCTGGGCCGCCGACACTCCGGACTGCCGTCCCGCCTCGCCCGCGGCAACGCCGGCCGCGGCCGCGTTACCACTCGCCCGCTTCGCCGCCTGCCCGGCCGATTTCGCCTGGGCCTGGGCTCGGTCCGACTCGGCCTTGACCTGGGCCAGTTCGCGCGCCTTGGCTGCCGCGTCGCGGGCCGCCTCGGCCGCCTCCCGGGCCAGCCGGGCGTCCCCCGCGTTCAGGTGGGCCGCCGATGCCGCCCGCTGAGCCCGGGCCGCCGCCTGCGCCGTCAGCGAAGCCGCCGACGTGGCCCGCCGCGCCGCGTCGGCCGCGACCCGGGCCGCCCGCATGGCCGCGTTCGATGCCTTGATCGCCTCGCGCGCCGCGTTCGCCGCGCCCTCCGCCGCATCCGCCGCCCGGCCGGCCGCCGCCGACGCCTTGGCCGCGTCCTGTCCAGCCGCCTTCGTCTCGGCGACCGCGGTCTGCGCCGCCTTCTTCGCCTGGGCGGACGCCGCCTCGGCCCGTTCCGAAGCCTCCTGCGCCGCCAGCGCCTCCCGCGCCGTGTCCAGACCCGCGTCCCGCGCCTGCGTGGTCAGCGCGGAGAGCTGGACCGTTTCCTTGTCCCGGGCCCGGGCCGTGAACTGGCCCCGGGTGAGGAAGTCCCGCATCTGATCCGCGGTGCCCGCCAGCGCGTCTTTCGCCGCGGCGTCCAGCACCGGCCCGCTGTTGTTCACAGCACCGGTCAGCATCCGCGTCGCCGCCAACCGCTCGTCGGCGTACTCGGCCGCGTCCCGCCCCGTGCCCAGGAACTCGCTCAGGTCCTCGGCCGACCCGTCCAGCGCCCGCTGCACGGCCGCCTTCGTCGTCGGCCCGCCGGCCTCCAGCAGCCGGTATCCCCGGACCCGCTCGTCAGCGTCGAACGGCGCATGCCATCCGTCGCTGATGAACGCCTGCACATCGGCGCGCGAGCCGGCCAGCGCCTGCTCCGCCGCGGCCCGTACGGCCGGACCGTCCATGGCTGCCAAGACCTGGGCCGCGGACCGCTCGTCGGCCTGCATGGCCGCCTCGTAGCCGCTGTCCAGATAGGTCTGCAGGTCGGCTTCCGAGCCGGTCAGCGCCTGCTCGGCCGCGCGCTTCACCGAGGGTCCGCCGGCGGAGAGGTCCCACACCGCCTCCTGGCGGTCCATGTCCACGTCCTCGGCCGCCGCAGCCGGGCCGCCGGTGGACATCAGTGAGACGAACAGGAGCAGGGCGGCCAGGGCCGCTATGGATCTGACGTAGCGCCCTATCGTGAAAAGGGCAGCATGGGATTGCACGTTGACGGTTCCCCCCGTGGAAGCTGTACAAAGCGTCGGGAGGGTATCGAAGATCGCCTCTGCCCGCCAACCCGCACCCGGCGCCCCACCGGCTGGTAGCGCTCATGTCACACCGGTCTTGCGGGCATCGATCACCGCGGATAGGGTTCCTGCCGCCGGGTCTCGCCACGGGGGCGAGCGAGCGGCCACATTCTCAACGGGGGATCCACATGAAGGGTGCTGCCGCACTCTCTGCTATTGCTGTCTTCGCTGTGGTCGGCGGGGTCGGACTGACCGCGACCATGAGCAGCGCCGCCGGCGCACAGGCCGAGGAGGCTCCCTCCTCGCTGGTCGAGGACTTCGCCTACCCGGGCGCGGCGGCGATCCTCGCCGCGGACGACCTCAAGCTGTTCAAGGGCGACGGCCACATCCTGTACGACTCGAAGCGCACGCTCGACGACGGTCAGTGCCCGGTCGGCCTGATCCAGGTCGAGAAGTCCACGGGCGGCCTGCCGCCGTTCGGCCTGTACTACTGCTTCAGCACGATCGGGACCAAGGGCTTCCTGACCCTCGAGATCCCCGGCACCTTCGGCGTCCGCGGCGGCACCGAGGACCTGGTCGTCAAGGCGCGGGTGTCGGGCGACCCGGCGTCGGAGACGAAGGAGTTCGAGGTCGAGCCGAACGAGCCGGTGGCCATCGACCCCGGTTCCGGCAGCGACCTCCCCCAGTCCGTCCTCGTCGAGATCCGCATGAGCTGACGGTTCCGCCTCCGGGCGGTCAGGCCAGACGCCAGTCCCGGGGTCTGCTTGGCCGCCCTTCGGTCGTTGCTCAGCAACCTGTCGCATGGCTGACGGCAAACGGCCTTCACGAGCGATCAGAGGCCATTGCCGGAAACCAAGTCGCGGCCGCCGTCAAGATAGGCACCCAATCGTGAGACGTAACGGGATCCGCCACGGCAGCCACCTTCGGTGTCGACGAGTCAACTCCGAGGACCAGCCCGCACCGGCGCATCGCATGTCTGCATCGACGACAATATCTACGGAGATTCCGCGTTCCGCGCGCTCAGTTGCCCGTTCAAGAGTTCGGCCTTAATGGTATCGAACCCCAGGCGACGCCATTTCAGGGGCGGACCGGCGGGGTAGGCCGGAAGATCAAACCTGAGTCGAAGCGTCGGCCCGTCACGACCTGTAGCAACCTCATGGATGCTGACGCCGATCAGGGGCGGAACATTCCCGCCGAGAATCGCGCCAAAGGCCCTGGGGATTGTCATGCCTTGCCGTATTCGCCCACTGGTACTCGTAGCGTTGAGCAGTACCGGGCAAATTACCGGTCCGCGCGTTTGCGAGGGTTCGTTTACAGAATCCAAGTCGCCCATTTCTTGATCTGACCGGTTCCCCTGTCGTGGAGGAAGCTACTATGCGGGCCTTCCGCATAGTAGTCAGGCCGTAGCTCGTCCCCACCAGCGTTGTGCACAAGCACCGGGTGTTGCCGGCGAACACATAGTAGGTGTGGGATATTCACGACCGGCACGGAGAGTGACCTACCGGCGTAGAGCTATCACCCAATCTTTCCTGGATGGTTTCGGCTCTGGGTCGCGTCGTCGGGTGGCGTTGACGGCAACGTGAGCAGACCACCGCCGACGTTGACGGCCGTCGGGCGGTCTGGGCGAGGCTGTCCGAGGTAGGGCGTGTCGCGGTGTTCGGCGTGATGGCGGAGCCGGATGGTGTCGTGGATGGGGATGCGGTCGAACCCGGCTCGGTCGATGAAACGGACGTCGGTGGACTCGTCGCTGATGGCGAGGTTTCCGCCGGTGACCCGGCCGTGGTAGGTGATGTCGAATTCCTGGCGGACTTCGCCGTCGGCGTAGGCGATCACGTGCTGCGGGTCGGTGTAGATACCGAGGAGGCCAGTGATCGCGATGTCCAGGCCTGTCTCTTCCTTGACCTCGCGAATCACGCACTGACTGAGGGTTTCGCCGCTGGAACCAGTGGTACACCGAAGCCATCCCGCTGGCCGAGCAGCGCTACGAGACGTACCTGAAAGAACGCACCGAGGAAGAGGACGGCACGCCATGAGCAGCTACACGCGGTGGAGCGACATCCGCAGCGAGCACGTCGAGCGTGCCGGTGGTGAACAAGCGGTCGACGCCGGCAAGCAGGAACTGCTGGCGACGGTCGTCGGGCATCGGCTCGCCGAGATCCGCCGCACCCGGGGACTAACCCAGCAGCAGGTCGCCGAGCGCATGGGCGTCACCAAAGGACGCATCTCCCAGATCGAGCAGGGCAAGATCTCCGGCCAAGACGTCCTCGCCCGCTACGCCGCCGCCATCGGCGGACGCCTGCACCAGACCATCTACTTCGACGACGGCAACATCGCCGCCATCGCATAGCGACTACGCACACGCGGCCACGGAGCGAGCTGGTCCAAATTTGCTCTACATAATCAAGACGGCCCGGCTGACGCCGGGCCGCGCGAACGCGCTACGGCCTACGGCCCCGCGCGCACGCCGCCAACACCGAGCCTCGACTCCGAGCCCGGACCAGCGACCAGCCGAACCGTGACGATCCCTTCACCAATCACCCGGGGCGGGTGGTTCCGGGATCGACGCCGCACCGCTGCGCGGAACGCCACCTTGTACAGTCGCCCGGCGACGGCCTATACATCGATAATCGCTGATGTTCGCTGCCGATTGACGGCAACCGCAGCCGAGAGCGAGACCCTTCAGCACACTCGAACGATCAGGCTGCTACTCACCGTGATCGTGAGTGCTGCTCGCCTCAACAGTCATGATCGGCTCCAGCACATCAAGAAACGTATCGAACGCAAATACCTCCACGCCCACCGAATGGTCGTCAAATTCCCCAAAAGCCCGAGCCGCGAAGGTCCAGTTGGCGTGCAATTGGATCAACGCGACCAGCAGGCCTGGTATACCGGCACCGGCACGCTGAGCGAGCCTAGGGACCAGCGAAGCCAAAGGGTCGGAAGCTAGCGGATGAGTTGCCAGGCACACTGCGTCCGCAAGTCTCGTTACCCTCAGCGCGGCCTGAAGGTTGCTCGGCTCCAACTCAACGCTTCCGAGGAGGCCGAATGAATCACCAAGCAGTGGGAGCTCCAGGTCCCGGCGAGAACCCGAAGGAACTGAGATCCCTTGCCTTTCAAGCACACCCCACACCTTCTCGCGATTTGCCCGATACGCAGCCACCCTGTCCGTTCGTTTGATCGGCGCACCGGCAATCACGAGCCAGAGTTTTAGCTGCCCAGCATCCCCCAGCGCGGCTAACGACGTTCCCAGGATGGCGGATACGGCTCCAACCGCGTGGTCAATCTCCTGATTGGGCGAACGGGTGATCTCGATAGAGATCGCCGCTAGATCGTTCGGCAAGGCCAACCCGCGGAAGATGGGCCATCCTTCCACCCGCTCGCGACGGACCGCGACGCGCCTAGTAGTCATAGTGATCGCCATTCTCCGTATTGAAGTGCGGGCCCCGGTTTTGCGATGGATCGTCCGGGAATTCATGCCCACCCGCGTCATCACGAATGCGGACGGTACGAGTGCCTCCGCCCTCGGCGGGTACATCGAACTCATAGCTCCGGCCCGGCTGCCAAATACCACGTCGGTCAACGTTCGGCAAAGTTTTATCCGGGCTTTGGCTCGTCGGAATTCCCGAATCCCGCTTCGCTTGATTGAAGGCGCCGCCCCTGCCCGCGCCCTCCGGCGAGAGGTTCGGTGGCCGGTTACCGCAGTTGTGCACGAGTACCGGTGTTTTGCCGGCGAGCACATAGTACGTGTGGACGCGACCGGCAACTACGCTACGTCACGTCAGGCCTCACCTGCGACTTCAGGCTAGTTCGTCGCCCCGCAGAATCACAATCATCGATTATGACAGCAGCGGTGACAGCAACGCCCACGCACAAGCACGACCAGAGGCAGGTCAGTTGGTGGACGAACGAACCCGCTGAACACGTCCAGGCACCGAGGGAGATCAGCAGCGGCCGACGCCGCGAGGGTACGAGGCCGCCCCTCCGGCCTCAAGGGCGCTACCGCGTCGCCACAGCGACCGCCCTACGGCCGACCCTTGACCCCGGAGACCACTACGGCCCCGCAACCGCCGAACTACGCGGGCAGACGCCTACGGCGCCCACCCAGACGCGCCGCGCCACCAACCGCCGCCAAACAACCGACCATCGACGAGTGTCCGAAGAGTTCGATCTGGAAGCCTTCGGCCACTATCAGATGAAGAGTCTGGCTAAGAAAAGCTATACAGGATCAAGAAGCGGCCCGGCCGAAGCCGGGCCGCGCGCACGCGCTCTGACCTACGGCCCCGCGCGCACGCCCACCAAGACCGGCCATCACCCGCATCGCCAAAAATCGACGATAATAAATCTGCTTGATCCGTTGACATCAGCCGTGACAGCAACCGACGCGCATCGCCAGGCCCGTCGGCGCACAGCTTCGCAACACGATCGCGCTCTAGGCTGGCGCGCAGGCGGACGTCAAACCGTCTACTCGCTACCTTCCAATGGGATAAGTCAATTCCGCGTAGCCGTCGTACTCGACAAATTCCAGGCAGTTCAGGATCACCCTGCCGCCATCTACGTCCGCACCACAGGCAAAACGCGTGCCAGGCGCTCCGCCGTAGAGGAGATCTATATCGGAAACCGCGTCGACCGTGCCGCAGAGCAACGCTGGCTCCTGACCCGAATACATGATCATCAGATAATCGTGCCGACCCCACGGTGTTCGACGGCAGCTCTTAAGGAAGTCCGCATCTATGTCCTCAGGAAGCTCCAGAGACCTGTGATCAAGCAGCCTCCAGTCGACGTGGCTGCCAGCCCAAGGCAGCGTGTCCAGGTAGGCCTCGAACTCGGAGGAAAAGCCCAGTTCAAGTACCTGATGCGGGTGCCTGGTCCGCCAGTCCGCCACATGTGCTCGTTCAATGTTTATCATAATTCCTCGCCAATTATTTACGTATGCGGAAGGTGCTGCATGATCTCCCAATAGTCCTGGTCGGTGCCTCCACGAATGACATTCGCCCCGCTTTGCCAACCGTCATTTCGCTTGGGGCCATTCTTGACCCACCAGTTGACATGGAAACCCTTATCTGGATTTTTTGGATCGAGATCGACTCGCCAGCCCCGCGTACCATCCGGGCTTTGCATTCCTGTGACTCGCCCCTTCCAAGGGCCCAGTTCCTGCACAAATGGCACCGCGGCGTCGCCCAAGCCAGCACTTTCACGCGCAGCGGAACGAGCAGCGTTATAGCCGTCAAAGTGACTGACAATCTCGCCGCAGTTGGCGTTGTGCACGAGGACCGGGGTGTTGCCGGCGAGCACATAGTACGTGTGGCATATTCACGGCCAGCACGGAGAGTGACCTACGGCGGCATGTCGTTGACCTGGAGTTTCATCGGCCGGAACCGCGTCGGCCCTCGACAGGAGACCTGGTTGACGGCAACGGTGACGGCAACACGGACAGACACCAGCGCACGCCGCCGCACGTCGAAGAGGCCTAACGGGTCCCGGCTGGACGTCGTCGACACCCGCTCCTCTAACGGCGGGCCCAAGGCCGCGACCGACGACCTACGGGTGGCGCGAGCGTACGAGGCCGGCCCCTCCTGCCTCAAGGGCGCTACGCGTCGCCCTGCGACCGCCTTTCGGGCGTCCCTCGACCCGGAGACCACTACGGCCCCGCAGCCGCCAACACCATCGGGCAGGCACCTGACGGCGACCACCGCGCCACCCAGCCGGCCGGGCACGTCGACCACAACACGAACCGCACCCAGAGGAAGGGAGGGCGAAGGCGACGGGGTCGCGAAGCGCAGAGCAGAGGCCACAGAGAGCCGGGCTGGTCCAAATTTGCTCTACATAATCAAGAGCGTCCGGCTACGCCGGACGCACGCGCACGCGCTAAAGCCGTTCCGGCCCGCGCGCACGCGCCCACGCATCGACGCATCTCGCAGAACCCGCGCCGCCGTCATCACCAAGCACCCCATTGCCAGACCCCCCACTGGATTCCAGCTAGATCCAGCCCACCGAGGCCGCCGCAAATTCATCGAAGAGCCACGATCAAGGCTCGTGCGCGACGGCAACCCTGACGGCAACCCAGTCCGCCAACTACAACCGTCAGCGCACGACGCGCACGAGCCATCACCGTTCGGAGTGGGCGCGACATCCTGCTACCGAGCAGAAACCCAATCCACAAAGGGAGCAGTTTTTGCGCATTGCGGCCAGACCATCCGCATGAATTTGGCAAACTCAAACGCTACGGATTCAATCATCGCCAACAGCTCATAACGATCGATTTCTTCTACATCCGGGTTGGGAATCCATCCGGTTCGAGAAGCGCAGACAGCCGTCACGCGATCGCCAGCAACTACGAACCTTAGAGTGCGCTCTACACCCTGCCCGTACAGATCAACTTCCACCGAACCATTGGACCGCAAGCCACTCAGCAACTCCGGAAGTTGCTCAATTAGGGTAGACAAGTCGTACCGGATATCAACGGGCCACTCTTCTTGACCGAAGCCAGCCATCCCGAACATGCAATCGGTTTCAGCAAGTCGACCACACAACTCCATGACAATCGACTCGTAGTCCAGGTCAGACGGCCCCTCGACCGCTTGCTCAACGGCCGAGGGAACGACAAGCACGATGTTAAATGACGCCATCACAGTTACCCTACAGCAATCGGGAATGCGGACTTATACAGGCCGTTCCGACCTGGCACGAGTTGTGCATGCGTTGCCGAAACCACTGAACCGTCGGGTCTAATTACATTGCCCATTCCCGCCGGAAGTGACACCTGTCGAGGCCCCGCACCCGGAACGTACTGATCACGCAACCAGGCAGCAGCATTATCATTATTTGCCCACTGAGGTTGTCCGAGCAAGGAACTGACTACTGAAGGTCATGTAGTGCGTTGGTGTTCGATGTGGAGGATGACCAGCGCTGCTGCGACGATCTTCCCGATCCGCCACGGGTTGAGGCTGATGTTGCGCAGTGCTCGGAAGCTCATCTTGAGCAGGGAGTTGCCGCGTTCGCCGATCGCGCGCAGGCTGTTGTGGGCTTTGTTGAATTGCTGTTGGACGAGGAGCAGCCCGCCGTTCTTCGGTCTTTTGAACGCGACGGTGACGGTGTCGGCGAGGCCTTGGTAGCCCAGGTCGCCGAGGGTGCGCAGGTCGGTGCCGGCGTCGGTGAGGGCGGGCAGGATCTCGGTGTGGGCGCGGGTGGCGGTGGTGTCGTGTTCGCGGCCGGGGCGTACCTCGGAGGTCCAGATCGGCCAGCCGTCCGGTGCGGTGACGACCTGGATATTGCCGCCGTGCTGGTCGTGTTTTCCCGACCACCACAGGTCGACGCCTTCGGTCGGGCCGGGGGTGCGGCACCGGTCGGTCTCGATCAGGGTGCCGTCGATGTTCACGTAGTCGTAGCCGGCGGCTTTCGCCGCGAGCAGCGCGCCGTGCAGGCTGGGTGCACGGGCGGCGAGTACGTCGATGGCTTCGTTGAGGTAGTCGTAGCCGGTCGAGATGCTGATCTGGTTGTCGGTGGCGAGTTGCCGCATCCGGGTGTCGTCGAGGAACCAGCGCAACACCAGGATCGCCTGGTCGCGGGCGGGTATGGCGCGGGTGCCGGCCCGGGTGCCCCGGCGGGTCCGCTCGGCGGACAACAGCCTGGTCAGGAGGTCCACGGTGTGCTCGCCCGCCGGCAGTACGGCGGAATATGTGACACTCATCGTCGGCGCAGGACCCTTTGTGAAGTTGATCTGTAGGAGGACCACCTTCATACCGGGGTTCTGCGCCTTTTCTACGTCTTGAGGCCCATCAGGCGCTTCTCGGACCTTCCGGACACCAATCTGTTACAGCCTGCAACCGCACCGTTGCGCGGAATGGCTCACTGGCCTTGGTCATTTCCAGTACTTCTCGCGCGGTCCGTCAAACTCCGAGTGTTGCGGGCTCCAGCACCATGCTCACTGAACGTGTGGCCAAATGTCGGCCGGCTATTCGGATTCCAGTTCGTCGGATTCTGCGCGGCACAACTACACGGGTTGCCCTTGGCATCGACACCGCCGCCGCAGTTGTGCACAAGCACGGGCGTTGTGCCGGCGAGCACATAGTACGTGTGGATGTTGGCGACGGTCAGGTTGAGCATGTGGCGGACGCCGAGGAAGGTCGCGGCGGTGGAGACCGTTACGTCTGTCTTGTTGTCGGGGGTGCGCAGGCTGGTGCCGGGCTTGAGTGAAGCCGCGTTCGTCCAGGCCTTCTCTGTGTCGTCCCAGAACGGGTGTTCGGCGGTGGTCTGAGTAGTCGATGTGCTGCCGTCGGTCAGGGTGACCGCCAGCTCGACCAGATCGTGGTCGACGTTGTCGTGCAGGAACTCGACTTCCTCATGGGTGGTCTCGCCCGACTCCGGATCGGTGGCCACCAACGCGTCGCCGACCTTCAGCTCGCTGATCGGCCGGGTACCGCCGTCAGCCATCAGGACCAGGGTGCTCGGCGAAAAACTGTTCTTACAGCCCCGCGCCGCTTTACCCAGACCCCGGGCCCCCGCGATCCCGCCGACCACCGTCGCCGCGTCCAGAGCAGCCTTCTGGGGGCCGAAGGGTCCCTGTGCGTCGGCTCCCCAGCTCGCGAGCGAAGAACAGTGACTCGTCGCTTCAAGACATCAGCGGCTTGCCGTTGTCGATCCACGCCGTCGGGTCGGCTGCTTCGGAAGGCGCACTCGGGAGCAGCGACAGAAGACGAAAGGCGACGCCGGTGAGCAGCGCGCCCGCGGCCGTCAGAAGTCGTCGCTCACCCAGGCGGGAGGTGCTGCGCGTTCCGCGCATGGGGCGTGGAGTCTCGGCCATGGTTCGGGCGCGTCGCCTGCTCTTGACTGGAGCCGAGAGAAATTCGGGAGGCGACATGTACGCGCTACGGGTGACCACGTTGATCGCGGCGACTATGACGACCGGGCTGATGGCGGGGGTGTTCGGGCTCTATCAGCACACCGTCATGGTCGGTCTGGCCCGGACCGACGACCGTACGTTCATCGGGGCTTTTCAGGCTCTTGACCGGGCGATCCTCAACCCGTGGTTCCTGGTCAGCTTTGTCGGGGCGTTGCTCTTCACCGCGATCTCGGCCTTCCTCGACACGAACCGCTGGGTGCTGGCCGCGCTGGTGCTCTATCTGATCGTCTTTGTCGTCACGGTGGTGGTCAACGTCCCGCTGAACGACGCGATCAAGGCGGCCGGCGCGCCCGACCAGATCGCCGATCCGGCCGCCGTCCGGGCCGCCTTCGACGAGGCTCGCTGGACGGCCTGGAACCTGGTCCGCACGATTGCCACCACGGTCGCCTTCGGGTGCCTCTGCTGGTCGCTGGTCGTCCGCGGTATGAGCCATTAGCTATCTATCCAGATCGATCCCCGGGGGCTAGGTTTCCGGCAACTCGACTGTTTCGATCACGGTCGATTCAACTCCCCGTTAAGGAGTGGCCGGATGAACCGAACTCTTGCCGGCGTCGCCGCAGCGATTCTGCTGCCCGCCGGCCTCATTGCCGTCATCGCCGCCGCACCAGCCCTCGCCGCCCCGGGTGGCGCCACGCCCGCCGTGGGTGGCGAGGCCGCCTCACCCGCCATGCTCGCCGCCATGAAGCGCGACCTCGGCCTGGACGCCGACGCCGCCCGGGCCCGGATCGCCAGCGACGACGCCGCCAGCCGGACCGAACTGGCTCTGCGTAAAAAGCTCGGCAAGTCCTTCGGTGGTGCCTGGCTCAGCGGCGGCTCGCTCGTCGTCGCCGTGACCGACTCGGCCCGGGCGGCCGAGATCACCGCGGCCGGGGCCACGCCCAAGCTGGTCAAGAACAGCACCGCCAAGCTCGACGTCATCAAGGCCGGGCTGGATTCTGCGGCCAAGTCGGCGCCGGCCGCCTCGGTGCCGGGCTGGTACGTCGACGTCCGCACCAACACCGTCGTCGTGCAGGCCCTCGGGGGGACCACCGCGGCCCGTGCCTTTGTGAAGGCGAGCGGCGTCGGCGCTTCCCTCGTCCGGGTCGAGACCACCGCCGAGCGGCCCCGGCTGCTCTATGACGTACGCGGTGGCGACGCCTACTACATCGGCGGCGGGCGCTGCTCGGTCGGCTTCTCGGTGAACGGCGGCTTCGTCACGGCCGGCCACTGCGGCAGCGCGGGCAACGCGACCACCGGCTTCAACCAGGTCAGCCAGGGCACGTTCCAGGGTTCCTCGTTCCCGGGCAACGACTACGCCTGGGTGGCCGTCAACGCGAACTGGACCCCGCAGCCGTGGGTCAACAACTACGCGGGCGGCAACGTGACCGTGGCCGGCTCGACCGTGGCCGCCATCGGCGCGGCGATCTGCCGTTCCGGCTCCACCACGGGCTGGCGTTGCGGCACGGTCGGCGCCTACAACCAGACCGTCAACTACTCGCAGGGCAGTGTGTCCGGGCTGACCCGGACGAACGCGTGTGCCGAGCCGGGCGACTCGGGCGGCTCGTGGCTGAGCGGCCAGCAGGCCCAGGGCGTCACCTCGGGCGGCTCGGGCAACTGCACCTCGGGCGGCACGACCTACTTCCAGCCGGTCAACGAGATCCTCACCGCGTACGGCCGCACGTTGACGACCAGCGGCGGTGGCGGCGGCACGACTCCGCCCACCACCCCGCCGACCGGGTGCGGCGGGTACGAGTTCTCGGTGAGCGGCTCGCTGGCCAGTGGCGGCAGCGTTTACCAGCCCAACGGCAGCTACTACCAGTCGACGTTGTCGGGCGCCCACCGGGCCTGCCTGGACGGCCCGACCGGCAGCGACTTCGACCTCTACCTGCAGAAGTGGAACGGCAGCGCCTGGGCCTCGGTCGCCTCCGGCACCACCTCGGCGGCCGACGAGACGGTCTCCTACAACGGCACGGCCGGCTACTACCGCTGGCGGGTCCTGGCCTACAGCGGCTCCGGCAGCTACGCCCTCGGTTACACCAACCCGTAACGCGTCAGGGGTGGCCCGCATCGTGCTCGGCGCGGTGCGGGCCACCGCGCATGAGGCCCGCCAGCCCGCCGGGCAGGGTCTCGGTGAGAGCGGGGTCGAAGGCGGCGTCGACCAGGATGAAGGCCACCCGGGCGGTCTCGGTGCCCCAGCCTTCCGCGTACGCGGATGCCGCCACCTCAGCCACGAACGCCACGTACGCGTCCATGTTGTCGAGCAGCGCACCCACCTCGTCGCCCCGGCGCACCGGCCCGTGCCCCGGAACGAGCACCGACGGGGCCAGCGCCCGCATCTGCGCGATCGCCGAGCGGAACCCGGCCACCGATCCTTCGAGCAGGAACGGCTGCCCACCGGCAAAGGCCAGGTCCCCGGAGAACAGCACCTTCTGCTCAGGGAGCCACACCAGGATGTCGTTGCTCGTGTGCACCCGCCCGACGTGCTTGAGCTCGACCGGGAAGTCGCTCAGGTGCAGCGTCAGCCGGTCGGCGAAGGTCAGCTCGGGCGCCCGCAGCGTGAGGTCGCCGTAGTCGGGCGCCGTGATCATCAGGGCCGCGGTGTTCTCGCGTGTCGGCCGCAGTGTTTGACTCTCGTCGTGATGATCGGGCCCGCTCTGCTGCTCACCCTGGCCCTGCTGGCCGCGTTCGGGCCGATCGCCACCGACCTCTATCTGCCCGGTCTGCCCGCGATGGCCGGCGACCTGGGGGCCGACGCCAGCGGCGTGCAGCTGACCCTCACCACCTTCCTGGCCGGTCTCGCCTTCGGGCAGCTGGTCATGGGCCCGATCTCGGACCGTCGCGGCCGCCGCACCCCGTTGCTGATCAGCGCGGTCGTCTGCGTGCTGGCCGGCATCGTCGCCGCCCTCGCCCCGAATCTCACCGTGCTGATCGCGGCCCGGCTCGTGCAGGGTCTGGCCGGCGCGGGTGGCCTGGTGATCGGTCGCGCCGTGATCGCCGACCTGGTCACCGGCCGGGCCGCGGCCCGCGCCCTCACGCTCATGCTCACCGTCGGCGGGGTCGCGCCGGTGCTGGCGCCCACGATCGGCGGCGTGCTGGCCGGCCCGGTCGGCTGGCGCGGCATGCTCTGGACGGTCACCGCGCTGTGCGTCGCGATGCTGCTCGCCGTGTTCTTCGTGCTGCCCGAGACCCGGCCGCCCGAGGCCCGCCGGGCCGGCGCGGGTGGCTATCGGGCCGTGCTGCGCTCGCGCGGCTACTGGGCCGACACGGCCGTGTTCGCCTGCTCGTTCGCGATGATGATGGCGTACATCTCGGCCTCGCCGTTCGTCTATCAGCGGGTGATCGGCCTGTCCGAGGTGACGTACGGCCTCGCGTTCGGCGTCAACGCGTGCGGGCTGATCGCCGCCGGGACGCTGGCCTCCAAACTCGTCGAACGAGTGGATCCGCGCCGGATCGTGGCCGCCGCGCTGGGTCTCGAGGTGCTGGCCACCGCGTCGTTGCTCGCGCTGGTGCTGGCCGGCGCGCCCGCCTGGGCGTACACCATCCCGATCTTCTTCGCGGTCAGCGGCAACGGCGGGGTGATGGGCCCGTCGGCTGCGCTGGCCATGGGTCGCGTCCGCGAGGTGGCCGGCACCGGGAGCGCGCTGCTCGGTTTCTCCCAGTTCGCCCTCGGTGCGCTGGTGTCGCCGCTGGTCGGCCTGGGCGGGGACGACTCCGCGCTCGCGCCGGCGGTGGTGATGGTCTCGGCCGCCTTGGCCGCCACCGGCGCGAGCACGCTGGCCCGGCGGTGGTGACGCTCCGCACGTAGCTCATCGCGCAGCCGGGCGGCAGACTGGCCGACGTGGGAGCCCCCGAGGACGCGCCAGGCCTGATCGGCCGCCGCGAGGTCTGGGCCGAACTGGTGGCGCTGCTCGACGGTGAGCGGCCCGAGCACGCGGCCATGGTGCTGGCGGGCGAGGCCGGCATGGGGAAGACGGCGCTGCTGGCGAGCTTCGCCCGGCGGGCCGGCGACCTCGGGCACCCCGTGCTGCGGGTGGCCGGCGACTCGGGGATGCCCGGGGTGGCGTACGCGGCCTTGCGGGTCCTGCTCGGTGGCCCGGACGGCCCGGATCTGACCCACCTGTCGGCCGCGCGTCGGCAGGCGCTGCGGTCCGCGCTGACCGGTGACGGGCCGGGCGCCGACGTGCTCGTGCTGCGGGCGGCGGTGCTGGCCGCGCTCGGTGAGCTGGCCGGTGACCGGCCGGTGGTGCTGGTCGTCGACGATGTCGACCGGGTCGACGCGCCGAGCTTCGACGTGCTGCTGACCGTGGCCTCGGTGATCGCGCTGGGCCAGATGCCGCTGATCGTGCTGTTCGCGGCGCGCACCGAACGGGTGCCGGTCGAGCTGGCCGAGCTGCTGCCGGCCGTGGTCGTCCCGCCGCTTTCCGCGCTGGAGGCGGAGCGGCTGCTCGACGGGGCGCCCGCGGCCCCGGTCGGCGCGGCCCGGCTCGAGATCCTCCGGCGGGCCGGGGGCAACCCGCTGGCGCTGCGCGAGTTCGCCGACTGGGCCGACCTGCCGGGCGACCGGCCCGGGGTGGCCGACGTCTTCGCCCGCCGGGTGCGCGAGCTGCCCGAGGTCACCCGGTGGGCGCTCGCCCTGGCCGCGGCGGGCGAACGCGACCTGGCCGTGCTGGCCCAGGTCGACCCGGCCACCACCGCCGCCTGGTCGCCGGCCGCGGAGGCCGGGCTGATCACCCTGACCGAGACCGTGGTCCGCTTCCGGCATCCGCTGGTCGAGTACGCGGTGCTCGAGGCGGCCGGGCCCACGACGAGGGCCCGCGCCCACCGTGCGCTGGCCGCCGGGTTGACCGACCCGCGGCGGGCGCTGTGGCACCGGGCGGCCGCCGTCGAGGGCCCCGACCCGCAGCTGGCGGCCGAACTGGCCGGGGCCGCGGCCGTGCTGGACGGGTCCGGCCTGGTCACCGCGGTCACCATGTTGGAACAGGCGGCCGCGCTGCTCCCGGCCGAGCTCCGGGGCCCGATGCTGCTCGACGCGGGGGCCCGGGCCGGTGCGGTGGGCCGGCTGCGCTGGGCCCGCGACCTCCTCGACCGGGTGCGGGCCGGGCACGATCCCGCGGCCGATCCGGTCTTCGACGTGCAGCTGCGGAGCTTCGGCTCGTGGCTCGAGACGATGCAGGGCCGGCTCGAGGCCGCCACCGACCTGCTGGTGGGCATGATGGCGGCCGGGCCGCTGACGATGGGCACCTCCACCACCGCCGCCTTCCCGGCCTTCCTGCTCGGTCACGGCCGGCTGACCGAGGCGCTGACCCGGGCCAGTGCCGACCTGCCGGTCGACCAGCCCTGGGTGTTCCCGCTGGCCGTGTGCCGGCCCGGCGAGGAGGTGCGCGCCCTCTGCCTGCTGGTGCCCGAGGCCGACTCGGCGGCCGACCAGAACCGCTCGGCGCGTACGGGCGCGGCCGCCATGCTGGCCGACGAGCCCGAGAAGGCGGTCCGGCTGCTGTCCCAGGCGGTGGCCGCGGTGGCCGAGGGCACCGCGACCGGGGTGCACCTGGCCGCGCCGGGCGCCGCCGGGTGGGCGCTGATCGACCTCGGGCACTGGGTCGAGGCCGAGGACAGGATCGTCCCGCTGCTGTCGTCGCCGGTCGCGGCGGAGGCGCCGCTGATCCGGGCCGGGACGTACGTCCAGCTGGCCGTCATCGCCCTGCTGCGGGGCCGGCGCACGGCGGCCGCCGAGCTGATCGCGCGGTCGCCGCTCGACCCGTTCGCGGTGCCGGCGTTCGCGTTGCGGCTGCGGTGGGCGCAGGGCGTCGCGGCGGCCGCGGCGGGCGAGCCGGAGGAGGCGTACGGGCTGCTGGCGTCGGCCTTCGCCGTGCGGCACGACTGGCGATTGCTGGTGCTGCCCGACCTGGTGGCGGCCGGGCCCCGAGAAGAGGCGGCGGCTGCGGTGGCCGAGGCCGAGGCGGCGTACGCGGGAAGGTGGCTCAGCACCCGCGCCCGGGGCCGGCTCGACGCGGCCCGCGCCCTGCTCGACGACGACCTCACGAGCGCCGCCGCGCTGCTGGACGCGCCCGAGGCCGGTCGGCGCCCGTTCGAGCGGGCGACGCTGGCCACGGAGGTGGCCGACCGGTTGCGCCGCCGCCAGCAGCCCCGGCCGGCCCGCGACCGGCTGGTCGACGCCCTGGAGAGTTTCGAACGGATGGGCGCGGCCGGCTGGGCCGCCCGCGTCTCGGCCCAGTTGCGCGGCGGCGCCCCGGTGGCCGACCCGTTCGCCACACTGACCGCGCAACAAGAACAGATCGTCCGGCTGGCGGCGAACGGGCTGAGCAACCGCGAGATCGGCGAGCGGCTGTTCCTGTCGCCGCGGACCATCGGCTCGCACCTCTACCGGATCTTCCCGCAGCTCGGCGTGGCCAACCGCACCCAGCTCGGCGAGCTGCTCACCGCCCGGGGCACGGGCCGGTGACCGCCCTGGACCCGGCGGCCCGGCGGCTGGCCGAGGGCTCCCGGCTCGCGCCGCACCTCTACGGCATCGGCCCGGACGACGCCCGCCTGGCCCTCGACCTGATGCAGGCCCCACCGGCCGAGACACCCGGGGTCGGGCACCGCGTCGTCACGGTGCCGACCCCGTACGGCCCGATGACCGCGCACGTGCTGACACCGGCCGGCCCGGCCACCGGGGTCGTGCTCTACGCGCACGGCGGCGGCTGGATGATCGGCGGCTTCGCGACCCACCACCGGCTGGCCGTGACGCTGTGCCGGGACACGGGCGCGGTGGTGGTCGTGCCCGAGTACGCCCGCTCGCCCGAGGCCCGCCACCCGGTCGCCGTCGACCAGCTCGCCGCCACCCTGGATTGGGTGCGCGACGGGGGACTGGCCGAGCCGGTCGACGTCGGCCGGATCGTGGCGGTCGGCGACTGTGCGGGCGCGACCATGGTGCTGGCGGTCGCGCTGGCCGAACGCGGCGACCGGCGGCTGCTGGCCCAGGTGCTGCTCTATCCGATCGGGCGGCCCGACCCGGGCGACGCGTCCGCGGCCGAGTTCGCCACCGGGGCCGTGCTGCGCCTGACCGACGTGCGGCGGCTCTGCCTCGCCTACGCGCCGCGGGCCGAGGCGGCGGCCGATCCGCTCGGCGCCACCGAGGTCGCCGCGCTGCCACCGACCCTGCTCGTCACGGCCGAGGCCGACGTCACCCGGGACAGGGCGGAACGCCTCGGCGGCCGGATGCGGGCGGCCGGGGTGCCGGTCACCACCGTGCGCTATCTCGGCACGGTGCACGACTTCGCGGTGCTCGACGCGCTGCGCTGGACGCCGGCCGCGCGGGCCGTGCTCGCCCAGACCACGACCTATCTGCGTACGGTCCTGGCCGGTGACGCGTGAGCGGGCCGCTGGTGGGGCGGGACGACCAGCTGCGCGAGATCGCCGCGGTGCTCGACCGGGGCGGTGCCGTCCTCGTGCACGGCGCTCGCGGCACGGGCCGGTCGGCGCTGCTGGCCGAGGCTGCCCGCCGCCGCCGCGCGCCGGTGCTGGCCGTACGCGCCCTGCCCGGTGACGAGGCGTTGCCCGGGGCCGGGCTGCACCGCCTGCTCACCCCGCTCCAGCCGGCCGCCGCCGCGCTGGCGCCCCCGCTGGCGGCCGCCTTCGCGCGGCTGTTCGGCGCCGATCCGCCCGCGGTGGCCCCGGCGCCGTTGGCCGACGCGGTCTGCGCGCTGGCCCGGACAGCCGGGTCGGGGCATCTCTGGGTCGTCGACGACCTCGACCGGCTCGACGACCTCTCCCGCACCGTCCTCATCGGACTCTGCGGGGTGCCGATCCTGGCCTCCGCGGTGGCGCCGGACGCCGCGCCCAAGATGACCGCCGTACGCCTGAGCCGGTTGAGCCCGTCCGACGCCGACCGCCTGCTGGCCGGCCTGCCCGGGGTGCGCGACCATCCCGCCGCCCGGCTCGTGGCGGCCCACGCCCGGGGCAACCCGCTCGCGCTGACCGAACTGGCGCGGCACCTGCCACCGGCGGCCGACCTCTCACCGATCGGCACCGAACTGCCCGTCCCGGCCCGGCTGCGGCACGCCCTCGCGCCGGCGGTCGGTCGCCTCGAACCGGTCAGCCTGCGGGCCGCGCTGCTGGCCGCGTTCGCCGCCGAGACCCCCGGCCCGGCCACCGTCGCCGCACTCGAGGCTCTCGTCCCGGCTGCGGTGTGGGACGGCCTGGTGACGGCCGGCGTGCTTCGGGCCGGGCGGCGTTTCCCGCACCCGGTGGTGCGGGCGGCCGTGATCGACCGGGCCGGTCCGGCCGACCGTCGCGCGGCCCGGCTCGACCTGGCGGCCCGGCTGCCGGCCGGGGACCCGGCGCGGGCCTGGCAGGCGGCCCGGGCCGAGGCGGTGCCCGACGACGACCTCTCCGCGGCCCTCGACGAGGCCGGCGACCGGCTCGCCGCCGCCGGGCGGGTCCGGGCCGCGGCATACGCCCTGGGAACGGCGGCCGCCCGCAGCGGTGACCGGGCCGCGGCGCACCGGCGGGCCCTGCGCGCCGCGCACTACGCCCACCTGGCCGGGGAGGACAGGTGGAGCGAGGCCCTGGCGGCGGGCCGGCCGACCGGTCAGGTGCACCTGCTCCAAGCGTTGCGGGCCGCCTGGATGCAGGGCGACCAACCGTCGCGGGAAAAGGTGCGCGAGGCGGTGCGGAACGGCTGCGCCGGCGACTCCGAGGTGCTGACGATCTGGGCCCGGGTCATCGCCGACGACGAGGATGCGGGCGGGCAGGCGGAACGGCTGCTGCACGAGGACGATCGGGCCCGGCGCCACGAATCGATGCCCCCGGACGAGCGGGCGATGGCCCTCGGCACTATTGCCGTCGCCCGGCACGAGACCGCCGCCGCCGTCCGGCAGCTGACCCGGGTGCTCGACCTGGCCGCGACCGGCGGCCCGCATCGGGTGCTGGCCCTGAACGCCTTGGCCTGGGTGCGTTACGACCGGGGTGAGTTCGACGCGGCCCGGGAGGCCGCCGCCCGCGCGCTCGAGGAGCCCGGCCCCGACCGGCTCGCGGGCGACATCCGGGCCGGCGCGCTGTCGCTGCTCGCGGCCGTGGCCTGCCTGCGCGACGACCCCGACCGGGACGACCGGCTGAACGAGGCGAGGGGCGTGCTCCAGCCCTTCCGGCACGCCTCCTACGACGTACGGCTCACCCGCGCCCAGGGTCTGGCCGACGCCATCGCCGGGCGGCACGACCGGGCCTTCCACCGGCTGCGCCACCAGTTCGACGTGCTCGGCCGGCCGGTGCACCACCGCCTGTCCGACCTCGGGCTGGCCGACCTGGCCCAGGTCGCGGTCGTGCTCGACCGCCAGGAGCAGGTCGCCCCGATCGTCGCCGAGGCCGGCCCGCGGATCTGGGCGTTACGCGCGGTGCGGACGACCGCCCTCTGGCAGCGGGCCCAGGCGCTGCTGGCCGGCAGCGAACCGGCCGCCGAGACCCACTACCGGCTGGCCCTGGCCGACCCGGGCGGCGAGCAGTGGCCGGTCGAACGGGCGACGGCCCGGATGGACTACGCCCAGTGGCTGCGCCGCCGGCACCGCCCGGCCGAGTCCCGCCCGCTGCTGGCCGCGGCCCGCGGCGTCTTCGCCGCCGCCGGCCTGACCGCCTGGCAGCAGCGGGCCGAGGCCGAACTGGCCGCGGCCGCCCCGCCCCGCCGCCCGGGCGCGGCGGCCGAGGGGCTGACCCCGCAGCAGCACGAGGTCGTCCGTCTGGCCGCCCAGGGCCTGACCAACCAGCAGATCGCCGACCGCCTGGGCCTCTCCACCCGCACGGTCGGCACCCACCTGAGCCGCGCCTACCCCGTCCTCGGCGTCACCCGCCGCTCCCAGCTTCCGTCGGTGCTCGACAGCCTGTAGAGCGGCGTCACGCGGCTGTGCAGTCGTTTGACGGACGACGCGTCACCGGGGTCGGGGACACCATCGACTCGTCCAGGTTCGCGAGTCGAAGGAACGCTCATGAGTTATCCCGAGCCGGTTTTGGAACCGGCGGCGGAACAGTTCGCGCGGGACACGGCCAACCCGCCCTACCTCTACGAGATGACCGTCGAGGACGGCCGCAAGACGGTCGACGGCGTGCAGTCCGGGAACGTGCCCCGGCCGGCGGCCACCGGAGAGGAGCTCGAGATTCCGGGCGGGCCGTCCGGTGTCGTCTCGATCCGGGTCGTGCGGCCGGCCGGCGCCGAGGGCGTGCTGCCGGTCCTGCTCTACATCCACGGCGCCGGTTGGGTGTTCGGCGACGCGCTCACCCACGACCGGCTCGTCCGCGAGCTGGCCGTCCGGGCCGGCGCGGCCGTGGTCTTCGTCAACTACAGCCTGTCGCCCGAGGCGCGCTACCCGGTGGCGATCGAGGAGTGCTACGCCGCGCTGGAGTGGATCGCCGCGCAGGGTGGCGACCACCGGCTCGACCCGGAGCGGATAGCGATCGCCGGCGACTCGGTCGGTGGCAACATGACCGCCGCGGTGACGCTGATGGCCAAGCAGCGGTCCGGCCCGTCGCTCGCCGCCCAGGTGCTCTTCTACCCGGTCACCGACGCCGGGTTCGACACCGACTCGTACCACCAGTTCGCGACCGGCTACTGGCTGCGCCGCGACGCGATGTTCTGGTTCTGGGATCAATACACGACCGATCCGGCCGCCCGCGCCGAGATCACCGCGTCACCGTTGCGGGCCACCACCGAGCAGCTCGCCGGGCTGCCCCCGGCGCTGGTCATCGTGGCCGAGGCCGACGTGCTGCGGGACGAGGGGGAGGCGTACGCGGCCAAGCTGCGCGCCGCCGGCGTCCCGGTCACCGCCGTCCGCTATCAGGGGATCGTCCACGACTTCGTGATGGTCGACGCGATGCGCGACACGCACGCCGCCAAGGCCGCCACCGCGCAGGCCGGTCAGTTCCTGCACGACGCCCTCGTCAACTGAAAGGCCACACCATGACCACTGTCGTACTCGTCCACGGCGCTTTCGCCGACGCCGCCAGCTACTCCGATGTCGTGTCCGAGCTGCTCGCCGACGACATCAAGGTGCTCGTCCCCGCGGTGCCCAACCGCAGCCTGCTCGGCGACTCGGCCTACATCGCGTCGGTGATCCGGCAGATCGAGGGGCCGGTGCTGCTCGTCGGCCACTCCTACGGCGGCGCCGTGATCACCGTGGCCGGCGCCGAGGAGAACGTCGCCGGTCTCGTCTATCTGGCCGGCTATGCGCTGGACGAGGGCGAGAGCCTGGGCCAGCTGCAGGGTGGTTTCCCCGACTCGGACCTGGCGGCCGCGCTCGTGTACACCAAGTTCCCTGTTCCCGGCGCCGAGGACGGCACCGACGTGTCGGTCGACGTCGAGAAGTTCCCGGCCATCTTCGCGGCCGACGTCGACCCGGCCCGGGCCAGGGTGCTCGCCGTCTCGCAGCGTCCGCTGGCGGCGCTCGCGTTCGCCGAGGCGGCCCCGGTCGCGGCCTGGAAGACCAAGCCCGCGTGGGGCATCGTGTCGAGCTCCGACCACACCATCAACCCGGACGTGGAGCGTTTCGGCTATCAGCGGGCGGGCGTCAAGGCGATCGAGGTCGACTCGTCGCACCTGGTGATGCTGTCGCACCCCAAGGAGGTCGCGGCCCTCATCCGCGAGGCTCTGGCCGAGGTCTCCAAGTAGGTCTCAGGAGTCGATCCTGATCACGCACGGCGAGAACGACCGGCAGATCCCGGTGGCCGACGCCTACCGGTCGTACGAGCAGGCGGTCAACAGCCCGCGGCGGGAGCTGCGGATCTTCACCCCGGACGAGGGCGCGACCGAGCACATCGGCCTCGACCACCTGCCGCACGTCGGGGCCTTCACCGCCGACTGGATCGAGGACACCCTGCGCGCGCTGGCGTGATCGCGCTATTGCCGGGGCGCCGCGGGCGAGGCTACGAATGACGGATGGCCTGGACCGAAGGCTCGTTCCTGGACCGGCTGACCGAGCCGGTCCGGGATGAGCTGCTGCGCCTGGGCACCACCCGCACGCTCCCGTCCGGCAAGCGCCTCTTCACCGAGGGCGGCACCGACAGTCACGTCGAGCTGATCCGCCGCGGCTTCGTCAAGATCACCATCGCCGGGAGCGGACCCGCGCAGCTGGTCGCCGTCCGGCTGCCGGGCGACGTGGTCGGCGAGTTCGCCGCGATCTCCGGCGCCGACCGCTCGGCCACGGTGACCGCCTGCGGCGAAGTCTTGTCCACGGTGGTGAGCGGCAGTGCCTTCCGGGCGTTCCTGGCCCGCCGCCCGGAGGCCTCGGCCGAGCTCGCCTCGGTGCTCGGCCGCCGGCTGCAGTGGGCCAACCTGCGCCGGGTCGACTTCACCGTCCATCCGGTCGACGTCCGCCTGGCCCGGATCCTGGCCGACCTGGCCGAGTGGACCGGCACGCCGGTCGCCGACGGCGTGCTGATCGGTGTCGAGCTGAGCCAGCCCGAGCTGGCCGAGCTGATCGGCGCGGCCGAGGATTCGGTCCAGCGCGGCCTGCGCAACCTGCGCCTCAAGGGTCTGGTCCGCACCGGCTACCGCCAGATCACCGTGCTCGACGTCGAGGGGCTGCGGTCCTACCCGAACGACGCCTACCGGTCCGGCTGACCGGCGCCTACGGTCGGTCGCGTGCTCGTCACCGATCCGATCGCCGGCCTGCCCGATCTGCGCGACCTGTCGCCGGCCCAGCTCGACCAGGTGATCGCCGAGTTCGCGAACCCCGAGCTCCGGCCCACCCCGGCCCACCAGCTGGCCCGCGCCCTCGCGTACGGCATCCGCTTCGAACGCGGCCGGGACCCCGGCGACCTGACCGAGGCGCTGCACGAGTTCACGTCGTCGCGCTATCGCGGCCCGGCCCGGGGGATCGTGGGCCGGGGCCTGGTGCTGCAGCAGCTGGTCGGTGGCCTGCTCGGGCTGCCGGTCGACCCGGCCCGGATCCGGGTGATGATCGACGAGGCCGGCGACGACCCGACCACACCGGGCACGTCCGCCCTGCTGAGCGCGATGACCGACATCGTGACCGGGTACGCCGACGACCCCAGCTTCGACCGCGCGGCGGCCCTGGCCCGCATCGACGGGCTGGCCGAGTCGATCCCGCCCGAGAGCGAGTTCGCCGGCCTGCTCCCGACCCTGCGGATGGCTCTCGCGGTCAAGCGCGGCGGCGAACGGGGCAACTACGCCGACGCCGTCGAGGCCGCCGAGCACGCGCGGGCGATGCTGGCCCGCGAGGATCTCGATCCCGTCGCCCGCGCCCAGTTCGAGGTCATGCTGGCCGGCGCCGAGGGGATGGCCGCCGCGCAGCGGGGCGAGACGAGCCGCGCGGCCGACTCGATGCTGGCCATGACCGAGATGATCGACCGGATGCCGCCCGGCCCGGCCGCCGACGCCGCCCGCCGGCTGCTCGCGGGGGCGGCCGGAGCGGGCCCGGCCGCCGAGGCACAGCCGGGTCTCTCGGCGGAGGAGCGGGCCTGGCGGCTGATGTTGTCCGCGAACGGAGTGCTTCCGCGGGCCCTGGAGCGCCGGGACCCGGCCGGGATCGCCCAGGGCATCCGCGTCCTGCGGGAAGCGGCCGGCCTGGCCCCGCCCGGCTACGTCCACCGTCCGCTGATCCTGAGCATGCTCGGTCAGGCCCTCACCGCCCAGGCCTCGTACGACGAAGCCCAGCGCTTTCTCACCGCCGCCCTGCGGGAGGCCGCCCATCCCGGACATCCGGTGTGGGCGTCGACCGCGATGGCCCTGAGCCAGGTCCACCGGATGGCCGGGCGCACGATGCTGAGCCGGGAATCGGGGCAGAGTGCCCTGCGCGGTCACGCCTGGTCGGTGCTGCTGCAGGCCGGCACCGACGACGCGACCTCGGCCGCCCGGGACGCCGCCGACGACGCGAAGCAGGTGGCCCGCTGGTGCCTGCTCGACGGCGACCCGGCCGCGGCGGCGCTCGCGCTCGACGCCGGGCGCTGCCTGCTGCTCTACGCGGCCACGGTCACCATGGACATCCCGGCCCGGTTGCGCGCGCTCGACCGCGGTGACCTGCTCGACCGGTGGCGGCGGGACTCGTCCGACGGCGACCTACGGGCCGAGGTGCTGACCGCCCTGACCGGCGCACCGCTGTCCGAGCTGGCCGTGCCGGACGTGCTCGACCCGCCGCCGCTGGACGAGGTGGGCCGGGCGCTGATCGAGTTGCGGGCCGACGTGCTGGTCTATCTGCTGCCCGGCGACGACCGGGGCAGCGGGTGCGCGGTGCTGGTCGCGGCGGGCGGGCGGCGGCCGGCCTATCTGTCGCTGCCCCGGCTCACGGCGACCGGCCCGGTGACGCGGCACCTCGACGGGTTGAACGCCCGCGACGCCGGGGTGGTGGGTGGCCCGGCCGACCTCGATCAGCTGTGCGCCTGGGCCTGGGCGGCGGCGATCGGCCCGCTGCTCGGCGTCCTGGACGGCTGGCGGATCGGCCGCGCGCCCCGGATCGTGCTGATCCCGATGGGCGACCTGGCCGCCGTGCCGTGGCACGCCGCGCTCGACCGGGACGGCACCCGGGCCGTCGAGATCGCCACCTTCTCGTACGCGGCCTCGGCCCGCCTGCTGTGCCAAGGCATGCAACGCCCGCCGGTGCCGCCCGACGCGCCCGTGCTGATCGTCGGCGACCCCACCGGCGACCTGCCGGACGCGCAGGCCGAGGCGATCGCGGTGCGGGCGGCGTTCTACCCGCAGGGCGACATGCTGCAAACGGCCACCCCCGACGCCGTACGCGAATGGCTTCTGGCCGGCGGCGGCACCCTGCTTCACCTGGCCTGTCACGGCGCCGTGCGGCCCGGCCCGGACGGCTCGCACCTGAGCCTCGCCGGTGGCCGCCTGACCGCGCGCGACATCCTGCTCACCCGCCAGGCGACCGAGGTCGGCCTGGTCGCCCTGGCCGCGTGCACGACCGGCGTGCCGAGCGGCGCCTACGACGAGGCGTTCAGCCTGGCCACGGCCTTCCTGGCCACCGGCGCCCGCAGCGTCTTCGGGTCATTGTGGCCGGTGCCGAGCGACGCGACCTCGCTGCTGATGTTCATGGCTCACCACTACCTGCGGGCCGAGGGCAAACGGCCGGTGGACGCGCTCAACCACGCGCAGCGCTGGATGCTCGACCCGGACCGGGTGAACCCGCCGACCATGCCGGACGACCTGGCCCGCGTGGTGATCAGCACCGACCCGGTGGCGTGGGCCGGCTTCACCCATCACGGGCGCTAACGACCCTGGTGGGTGAAGCCCGCCCACGCCACCGGATCGGCCAGGCGCGGGCTGTCGCAGTGCCGCCGCAGCTCGGGCGGCATCTCCGGCGGGGCCACCCGATCGGGGTCGAGCATCCAGAGCTGGGCCCGGTGCAGGGCCTCGGCCGGTTGGCAGCGGTTCACGTTCAGCTCGTGGTGGACGACGAACATCAGCACCGACGTCTCCTCGTCCGGCACCCGCCACAGCGACCCGAAAACTGTCCGCGCCCCGGCCGACAGGAACGCGGTGGCCAGGCTGAACGCCTCGTCGTGGTCCTGGCCGACGACCCCGGTGGCGCAGGCCGCGAGGAAGACGCGTTCGATCTCGAGCTCGGCCGTCCGCGAGGCCTCCAGCAGCCGCCGGGCGGTCAGCTCGCCCCCGCGCAGCAGCAGGCAGGCGTCGGCCGGCCGGGCCGGAAAGGCGCGTCCGTGACAGGCCAGATGCAGCAGCGACGGTCCGGGTGCGGCCGCGGCGACCCATTCCAGCACCTGCCGCGGGGTGCCCGAGTCGTCGGCCCGCCCCAGGTAGGCGCCGTCGGGATAGAACGCCCGCCCGATCGCCCGCGCCTCCACCCCGGCGAACGGCAGATCACCCGTCGGGTCACCGAGAACGAGGGCGGCCCGCACCTCCCGGATCGGCTCGCGGGCACTCTGCGCAACGGCGCGACCCGAGACCGCGTACGAGATGATCGCGCTCTCGACCACATAGCGCCGCACACCGTCCTGGCTGCGGAACGCCGCATGCCACGGCACCGCCGACAGCGCCTCGGTCGGCACCAGCACCAGCCGCGCCGGCCGTCCCAGCCCCCAGCCCTCGACGTGCCGCAGCAGCGCCCCCATCGCCGTCGTCCACGCCCAGCCGCACAACGCATCCGGGCCTCGGCCGGGCTCGCGGGCGCCCCCGGTCACCGCGGCATCGCGCCCGGCGCCGTGCAGGGTGCCGGCGTGCTGCGCGAAGGCCGACCGGCGGTCCGTGCGAAGACCGGGCAGGACCAAGGTGGACACCGGCCCGTGGGCCGGAACGATCACCGCGGTGCCGGGCTGGTCCATCCGCATGGGCAGCAGATAGACCAGCGCATCCCGTCCCGCCGCGGCCAGCGCCGTCCGGATCTCGGCGGTCGAGGCGGGCTCCGGCGCGCTCAGCTCGAGCCGGTGCAGCACCTCGGACCGCAGGTCGTCCGGCACCTCGAACACCGCGCCGGCCGCGGCCCGCAGCGCGGTGCCGGTGATCTGGTCACGCCCGTAACCGGCCGAGGCCCGCCACTGCTCGGCGAGATCCGGCCGGCCCGCCAGCGCCAGCCGGTCGGCGATCGTCCGCGAGGCGGTCGCGGCCTGCAGCACCAGGCCCCGCCCGGCGTCCAGGGCGGCGACCAGGTCATCGGTCGCGCCGTCCTCCTGGCACCAGCCCGCCACCCGCCGGGCCGCCTCGCCTGCCTCCGCGGCCGCCGCCACGGCATCGTCGGTGCCCGCCTGCAGCAGCACCTGCCAGGCGAAGCCCCGCAACCCGGCCAGCCCCCAGCGGCGCGACTCGGCCCGATCGCTCGAGTCCTGATCGCCGGAGCCGCGGTGACGCAGCGCCTCGGCCCGTGCCAGGGCCAGCGCCGACCAGAGTGGATGGTGCGCGCCGTCCGCCACCGCGAGGCCCTCGGCCGACCACCGGAGCAGTCGTTCGGTGGTGGGCTGATCACCGGGCTCGTCCCGCAGCAGCGCGACACCGAAGACGCCACCCAGGCCCAGGGCCATCAACCGCAGCACATGACCGGCCGGGAGGACGGCGAGCAACTCGTCCAGGCGATCCCCGCACTGTCGCAGGGCCGCCACGTCATGCCGGATGACCGCCGCGTGGGCCGGGGCCGGCAGCGTCAGCAGCACGTCGGTGGCCGCGGTGAGATCGCCGTCGGGCAGCGGCCTGCTGTCGATGGGCCGATAGGCGCCGTCCTTGCCGGCGAAGGCGCCGTCCAGCAGGGCCAGCAGGGGAGTGACGGTCTTTCGCGCCGCGTAGGAGAGCGGCATCGTCCGCACGCGCGCGATCATCTCCCGGACCGGCTCGTGGACGGTCAGATCGCCCTGCTGTGCCCGGCCGACGAGCTCGAAGACGTCGCCCATCAGCCGTTCCTCCGGCTCGGCGGCGCCGCGCAGCTGGGTGACGGCGGTCCGCAGCAGGCGGAGATCACCGCTCTGCACCGCCTTGGCCGCCAGGAAGAGCGGCGTGATCCGGGTCAGCTCGACGATCATCTCCGGGTCCGGCTCGCCGGTCTGCAGGGGGCGGATCAGCTCGTCGAGGCCGTCGCCGGGGACCCCGCCGCCGCTCTGCGCCCGAGCGACGTATCGGGCCAGCGCCTCGACCGTGTCCAAGCGCCGGTCCCAGTCCGGCGGTTTGTCGATCATGGTACGGCCGGCCGCGACCATGTCCGCCATCCATTGCCCGTCCACCCGGTCGCTGTGGACTTCGAGGAGGAGAACCGAGTTGATCGCCAGGGACACGGCGAGCCGTGCCCGGTCGTCGTTGTCGCCCGCCCCGCTGTCGAAAGCCGCCCGGGCCGCCTCGATCAGCCGGAGCAGGACGCGCGAACTCGGCGCGGCGACGGCCGGATCGGTGGCCGACTCCTCCTGCAGTTGTTGCCGCGCCAGCTCCAACCGCTCCCGGTAGGCGTCGATCAGCCACCCCGGGGAGGGGGGATCCGCCAAGGCGCGATCCATGCAAGCGGCGGCCCGCGTCCGGTCGGCCGGGTCACCGCCGAGGCCGTGGCGCAGGAGGTGGGCGAGCCCGAGCGCCCACCAGGAGGGCTCGCCGGCGTTCGCCGCCCGGGCGAGCCGGTCGATGGCCTCGTCCACGTCCTCGGCCGACGCCGCCGGCCCGGCCAGCTCGGCCCGTTCGCCGAGCAGCAGGCCGCACTCGGCCATCCCCTCCGGGTCGGGCACTTCGGCCAGCGCCACCCGCCAGTGCACGATCGCCGCGTCGAGGTCGGGCGGCTCGGCGACCTGTTCCCAGCGGGCCTGATGCGCGCGCGCCAGATCGTGGTGCACCAGCGGGTCCGGCTTCTCGGCCCTGTCCGCGACCGCGGTCAGTTCGGCGATCGCGGCGTCGAGGTCGGCCGGGTCGTCGCTCAGGGCCGCCACCCGCGCCAGCGTGAGTGCGTACTCGATCCGCACGACGGCCGCCGTCGAGGTGACCTCGGCGCCGATCAGGGCGATCTCGGCGGCCGTCGTGCGGGCCTGCGCCAGGTCGTCGCCGGGGCCGGCCTCCAGCCGTCCGCCGTATGCATGGGCCAGATCGGCCAGCACGTCATCGCGCACCTCGCCGGGAACCAGAGCGTCGGCCGACAGCCGGCCGTAGGAGACCGCGCGGTCCCAGTCGGTTCCGGACCCGCGCTCCTGATGAGTCAGCGCCAGCATGTGCCACAGCCAGGGCAGGTTGGCATCCTCGGCGGTGAGCGCCGCCTCGAACGCGGTGACGGCCCGGCTCAGATGGGTGGCGTCATGGTCCTCGGCGTAGCGGTCCAGCCAATACTCGCCAAGATCTTCGTCGTCGTTGTTCATCCGTTCGCATTAGTCCGTCCGGCGTTGTCCGCCATCAATAAACTCGCTGAATTCCGAAAGCCGGTCGACGCGATATCGTCGCACGGCCGGTGGGGTGCGACAAGGCACTCGGTGTCCATCTTGATCATTACGGTCCGGCTCGATCCCGCTCCCTGACGGAATCTCCGCGCTCGGCTGTGGCAAGCTGCCTCGGGTGCCGCCCGACCAGGGGGATGGCAGTTCCACAGTGTCACTCGGAATGGCTGGCCCGTTCGGTCGGCCCGGGTCGTCGATCATCGGTGGCGGCCGGTCGCATCGGCGGCCCGGGCCGATCCTGGCGTATTCGAAGCAGGGCTGAAAGGGGTCTGGGGGAGGCATCGGAAACCTCCGTATCGTGCCCTGAGCCGGATCAATAAAATCCCCGACCCGTCCGTACGGGAGTGTCATGGAATTCGTGCGCAGGCGTCGCGTCGAAACGGGTCTCGACGCCCGAGCGACAACGGCCGGTTCGTCCACGGCCAATTCGTCCACGGCCGGCAAACAGCTTCGCAAGCCGCGGCACGCCGGCCTGTTCGAGGCGGTGCACCGGCTCGACGGCGGCCTCGACGCGATGAGCCGGGCCCAGCTCGCCGAGTGGATCCGCGACGAGTACGCGAGCGAGTTCGGCGACGTGCCGCTCGGCCTGTTCGCCCTCTGCCACCTCGGCCCGCCCTACATCGACCACCGGCTCGACCTGTGGCAGTCCATCGTGGAGCACTACGCGCCGGCCGATGTCGTGCCCGAGCCGTTCGCCCAGGCCCGCATGCTCGTGCGCTCGGGCGCCTACGACTTCGTCGAGGTCTATGCGAGTGGAGAACTCCGCCCGGTCCTGAAGGACGGGTCAGTTGTCGCCTGAAAGGTTCGGGAGAAGCAATGAGCGAAACTGATCACGCGCTCCACCGCAAGGTCAACGATGTCCAGCGGCTGGTCGTGCAGGTGGAGCAGAGCGTCGGCCAGGTCGGCGTGCAGGTCGCGAACGTCGGGCAGCGGGCCGAGGAGGTCAACGACCGCCTGCAGAAGCTGACCCAGGCCTTCGAGCTGTACGTCCTGCAGGCCGAGCGCACCGCGAACGTGCAGCGCTCGGAGACCCGGATCGGCGTGGTCGAGGGCCAGATCGAGCACCAGTTCGGCCACTACAAGGTCGTCCGCCGGGTCGCCACCGGCATGATGCAGGGCTTCGACCTGGGCCTGGTCTCCGACGAGACCCTGCGCGACGTCGGCGAGCAGCTGATGATCGAGACGCCGCGCTACTGGCTGGCCCCGGTGCTGGTCGCGCTGCAGGCCTGGCTGGCCGACGACCAGGTGACCTGCGAGCGCGCGGTGCAGGAGGCGTTCCGCCGCTCGCCCAGCCGCACCTCGCTGTTCATGGCTTTGATGCTGCGCCGCCAGCGCCGCGGCGAGAGCTCGCTGCGCTGGCTGCGGCACTACCTGGCCGCGCTCGACCCCGACGCGCTCGGCCGTGAGTTCGCGGTGATCCTGGAGTCGGTGTCGCAGGGCGCGTTCGGCCCGGCCGGCGTCGTGATCGTGCAGGAGCGGCTGGACGTCTGGCGGGCCCAGTTGCTCAGCGACGAGAGCCGCGAGGTGGCCCAGGTCGCCCGCTGGCGGGCCGAGGTGGAACGGCACGTCGGCCCGTCGTCGAGCGCCCGTTACCCGAGGCTGGCCGAGGTCTCGCCGCAGTGGCCGCAGATGGACCAGGGCCTGTCCCGGGCCGCGGCGCACGAGTCGCTGATCGCCCGCTACTCGGCCCTGATCACCGAGGAGCCGGCCCGGCAGGAACGCCTCGAGGACCAGGTCGACGACATCCTCGACCGTCTGGTCACCGGGTACGACGAGGAGGAGCTGCCGCTGCGCCGCGAGCTGGCCCAGCACCACGCCGTCGTCCGGCAGGGCGGCGATCTGACCGCGGCCCAGCGCGACCTCGACACCGATCTGCTGGCGCTCGACCGCACGCTCGACTATCTGACCATCCAGACCGAGTCGGCGCTCAACCCCGAAAAGCTGGGCGTGACCCGGGCCACGCAGCGGATGGCCGTCTCGTCCTGCCACGAATGGTTCGGCCGGGCGCACGCCGCCTACAGCCGCGACTACCGGGCCGCCCTGCCCTCCAACGTCGAGGCCGTTTTCGAGACGACCCACAACGCGGCCGGTACGGTCTTCCGCCTGCCCCGCTGGGTGGGCTCCTTCACCCAGCCGATCGAGGAGCTGGAACGCTCGCTGGCCGACCACTGGGACCGTGCGGCCGGCCCGTTCATCGACGGCCTGGCCTACAAGTGGGGCGTCAACCTGATCGCCCCGATCGCGGTCGTGGTCGTCCTGTTCATCTGCGCTTTCCAGGTGCCTCTGGTGGCCGTCGCCGCGATCGTCGTGGGCGGGCTCTGGGGCCTGTGGCTCTGGTATCAGTCGCAGAACGCGGTCCGCCGCCAGCAGGAGGTCCGCGACCTGCTGAGCCTGGCCAAAATCGATTCGCTGCAGCAGTTGCGCGGGGCCGGGGCCGAGGTCGTCGACTGGTCGGGCGCCTTCCGCCAGGCCGACACCCGGGAACCCGCGGTCCGCACCCTCATCGCCGACCTGGCCCTGGCCGGCAACGCGGCCTCACCCTACGAGCGGCGCGTCGCCGACGCTGGTGCGCGGACGGGAGCCTGAGATGTCACAGCCCTCCGAAGGACAGCCGATCCCGAGGCAGTTCCCGGCGTCCGCGGCCGAGGACGTGCCCTGGGCCAAGCAGGCCGCGCACAAGGAGCCCGCGACCACCCGGAGCCGCCGGCTCGTGCGGGACCTGCCGTCGTGGGACCCGCTGCCGCCCGGCGAGATCCTCGTCAACCGGCACCGGCGGGACTGACCATGTGGGTCACCGGCGGGCACTACCAGACGTGGGCGTCGTTCCTCGAACGCTGGACGACCGGCGAGCGGATCGATCCGGCCGGCCTGCCCCGGCTCACGCCCGAGGATCTCGCGGGCGACAGCTGGCAGCGGCTGGTCGACCGGATCACCGCGGCCCTCGACAAGCGGCTGACCACCTGGACGGAGACGCTGTCCCGGGAGCTGTCGGCCGCGCGGGACGAGTTCACCGCGGCCCGGGCGCTCAACCATGCCCGGTGGGGGCTGCCGCCGATCCGTGAGCTGGCCGCCGCGCCGGGCCTGCCGGAGGAGCTCCGCGCCCGGCTGATCGACCTGGTGGACACCCAGGTCGCCTCGGTCCAGAAGCAGATCGACGACCAGGTCCAGCGGCTGCGGTCGGCCGGCGTGCCCAACGCGGCCGTCGAGGCCCGGCTGCGGACCGTCCGCGACAACCCGCTGACCGCGGTCGTCCGCGCCCCGCACGTGACCGGCGAGGGCTGGGCCGGCGACCCGACCGCCACCCCCCGCCGCCGCGTGATCCTCGACTAGCCCGACCTCACTTAGGACGCGTGACCATGGCCAATTACGCCGAGTCCCTCAAAGATCTCGACAGCTACATCTCGGCCCGGGTGCCGATCATCGGCGTGCGCAGCATCGAGCAGATCCGGGCGCTGCGCATGGTCAAACAGGTCGCGTCGAGCCCGCGCCGGGCCAGCCTGCCGTTCTGGGTCTACACCCGGGCCACCGGCCTGCGCGACCTGCGCACCAACCAGCCGGCCCAGGAGGACCGCTCACTGACCGGCGCGATGGATTTCGCGGCCCAGCAGTTCTCCAGCCGGGCCCAGGCCACGGTGATCTTCGTCGACCCCGAGGATCTGAGCGACGACAACACCGCCGGCCGGCACATCGCCGAACTGGCCCGGCTGGCCGACGCCAACTCGGGCAGCCTGATCATCATCACCGACTCGCCCCTGTGGAGCGGCCTCGAACGGCTCGGCATGAGCGTCACCCTCGAGCTGCCCGACGCCGGCGAGATGTACGACGTGATCGTCGAGTTCCTGCGCGACCACAACGGCGTCGTGCCCATCGCCTGGACCGAGCAGGACGCCCGCCGTGCGGCCGAGTTCCTGGTCGGGGTGCCCGAGGGCACGGCCGTCAACGTGATGGCCACGCTGGTCGCCAAGGGGTCGGTGGAGCGCGACGACGTCGAGCGCCTGGCCGAGTTCAAGGACAAGCACTTCGGCTCGCTGGCCGGCCTGGAACGGGTCAAACTGCGGCCCACCGAGACCGAGGTGGGCGGGCTGAGCAGCCTGCGCGACTGGCTGCGCCGCAAACAGCGGATCATGAACGCCGACCTGCGCGGCACCGAGCTGCGCCCGCCCCGCGGGGTGCTGCTGGTGGGCGTACCCGGGTGTGGGAAGTCGTTGTCGGCCAAAGCGATCGCGGCCGAGTGGAAACTGCCGCTCTACCGCCTCGACCTCGGCGCGATCATGGGCATGTACGTCGGTCAGTCGGAGAGCCGCCTGCGGGAGGCGCTGGAGACGGCCGACCGGGTGGCCCCCTGCGTGCTGTGGATCGACGAGATCGAGAAGGGCCTGGCCGGGCAGAACGACAGCACCGGGGTCAGCCGCCGGTTGGTCGGCCAGTTCCTGTTCTGGCTGCAGGAGTCGCGGCACCGGGTCTTCGTCGTGGCGACCAGCAACGACGTGCGCGCGCTGCCGCCCGAGCTGCTGCGCAAGGGCCGGTTCGACGAGCTCTTCTTCGTCGACCTGCCGGACGCCGAGGACCGTCAGGAGATCATCACCATGTACTACCGGCGGTACGTCACCCAGACGCCGTCGCCCGAGCTGGTCGACAAGCTGATCGGGCTGTCCGAGGGGTTCGCGGGGGCCGACATCGAGGCGGCTCTGCACGAGGTCGGCGAGCAGGTCTATCTCAACGGGATCGAGTCGCTGCGGCCCGAGTTCGTGATGGACACGTTCACCAACTCGATGCCGCTCAGCCGGACCAACCCCGAGCAGATCGAGGAGATCCGCGGCTGGGGCCGGGACCGGGCTGTTCCCGCCGGGCGGGCGGCGGCCGCGGCCACCGAGACCGGCCACAAGGGACGCCGCGTCATGGTCTTCGGGGACTGAGCGCGATGACCGATCCCTCCGGCGGCGGCCTGTGGAACCTCAACAACCTGGTCGGCGGGTCCACGCAGCCTGATCCCGCGCCAACGCCCGGGCCAACGCCAACGCCCGGCCAACGCCAACGCCTGCGCCCGCGCCCGCGCCAAACGCCCGCGCCGACGACAACGCCTGCGCCCGCGCCTTCTCCGGCCGTACGACGCCCGCCGTCGCCCCGGGCCACGCCCGCGCCGCCGACGATGCCGATCATCGTCCCGTCACCGCCTCCCGCTCCGCCGAAGGCGGCCGGGAGCCGGACGTCGATGCTGGTGGCGGCCGTGGCCGTGGTGCTGCTGCTCGTCACGGTCGGCTCGGCGGTGTTCGTCCTGCGATCCGGTGACGACGACACGGTGCCGGTGGCCGGGACGACCGCCGACGGTGGCCAGGCCGCGAACGACGGCACCGCGACCCGTCGGCCCGGCACCGGCGCCGACCGAGGAAACGGCCTACACCGAGCCGCCCGCAACCACCGAGGAGGCGACGGTCGATCCCGAGCAGGCCGCTCTGGACGAGCTGGAGCAGACCTGGCAGCAGGACACCGGGAAGGTCTCGTTCGACGGGCAGTAACGCGGCCCAGCTCGCCTCGAAATACCCCGGCATCGTGGACAAGTTGCAGACCACGGCGAACGGATCGCGCACCTTCGCCGCCACCGACGTCCTGGCCGAGCATCAGGGCCTGCGCAGCGAGCACGACAGCGCCGGCCACCCGGTCATCCTGATCAAGAGCACCGACTACAGCAAGAAGCAGCTGGTCCAGGGCCACTTCCTGTGGGTGACCTTCGCCGTCGGCGAGTTTGCGGACGCCGACGCCGTCCGGGCCTGGTGCGACACCGAGTTCGCGGGCCTGGCCGAGGCCGAACGGCTCAACCAGTGCGCGATCCGCAAGCTGGCGCCCCCGCGATGACCGACGTGCCACCCCCGTGGGCGCGGCCCCGCCCGGGCGAGGAGCCACCACCCCCGCCCGTACGACCGGTGCCCGCCCCGCCCGAACCCGAGCCGGCCCCGGCCGAGGAGCCGCCGCTCTTCGCACCGCGCGACGAGCAGCTGTTCCCCGGCCCGGCCGTGCGACAGCGCGCCCGCGAAGAGCTCCCGGAGGTGCCCCGCACCGCCCGCCGGCTGGGCAGCGACCCGCCGGCCCGACCGCCCGGCGCCGGAAAGCCGCCTCCCGGCCGGCGCCCGCCCCCCGCCGCGCCCGCGCCGCCGCCGGAGGGGCCCGCCGCGCCGGCGACGCCCCAGGACACCGTGGGGCTGATCGCCGGCCCGGTGCGGATGACCAAGCCGACGCTCTCCGAGAAGTCGTCGCCGGGCCTGGTCGCGGTGGCCATCGCCGCCGGTCTGACCCTCGTCGCCACCGGCGGCCGCGCCCTCACCGGGGGAGTGGGCCTCGGCCTGCTGCTGGCCGGGATCGTCCTGCCGCTCGTGCTGGTCGCCGCGGTCGCCGTGATCCGCCACCGGGCGGCCCGGTCGCCCGCGAGCAGCGGCGGCAGCGTCCGGCACTTCACCGTGCGGACGACGGCCGGTCTTTCCGTCCCCGGCATCGTGCGCGACGGGCAGCCGGCCGACGCGTTGCGCACCCACGACCTCGTCCGGCTGGTGAAGGGCCGGCGCGGCCGCATCCGGGCGGTCGAGGTGCTGGCCGGCCTGAACGGCCCGGTCGTGCGGCGTCTGGTCGACCGGCCCGCCCTGGGCGCCGCCGAGTGGGCCGGGTTCGCCTCGGCCGCGGTGCTGCTGGCCGTGGCGGCGGTCATCCTGCTCGGCCTCATCTGAACCGGACGGGGTCCGGTCGCCGTGTAGCTGGCGGAGCCGGAACCTCTACGGACGGTGGTTGATCGATGGACGACATGACCAGCATCGATGCGCCTGCGGTGCGGACGATGGGTGTGGCGGTGACCCGCGTCGGCGATCGGCTGACCCGGGCCGGCGCGGAGATCCGCGGCTGGGAGCACGCCGGCGACGGCGCGATCGAGGGCTCGCGGACGAGGCGAGAGCGACCTGTTCGGCACCGCCCTGGCCTGGGAGACCACGATGGCCGGGCTGGGCGCTTCGGTGACCGACTTCGGCGCCGAACTGCGTGCGGCCGCGGGTGACTTCACCGCGACCGACGTCAAGGCGGCCGACCGCTTCCTGCAGACCCCCGGTACGCCGGACTAGTGACGCCATGACGATCACACTGCAGGGACTGCACGCCGCCGACACCGGACGCCTGATCGAGGTGGCCCGGCACTGGGACGGCGTGGCCCGGTCGCTGGACGCCGCGGTCGAGGATCTCGGCCGGGAAACGCGCGATCTGCCGCACCACTGGCCGGCCGGGCCCAGCTCGCAGGCCGCCCGGGACAAGCTGGCCGACCTGCGCGTGCAGCTCGGCAACGGCTATCAGCACTGCGCCGAGATCGCCCGCATCATCCGGGATTTCGCGGGCGAGATCGAGAGCCACCGGCGGATGCTGCACGGGCTGGTCGCCGAGGCCCGGAGCGCCGGCCTGCGCATCGACCTGGCCGCCGGCACGATCACGGCGCCGCTCGAGGTCGCCGCCACGCAGTCCACGGTCGACTCGTACGCCCAGCAGATCGGCGAGATCGTGGCCCGGGCCGGCGAGGCCGACCGCCAGGCCGCCGACCGCCTCGACGCCCACGACTACCGCGAGCAGTACCTCCCGAACACCGACCGGCCCGACTACGACGAGGCCGCCGTGCTGTCGCTGACCGGCGTGCAGACGACCCCGGAGACCCGGGCGGCCTGGTGGCAGGCCCAGCACCCTCTGGTCCAGGACAGGGCGATCGTCGAGCACCCCGAGATCATCGGCGCCGCGGTGGGTCTGCCCGCCAAGGATCGCGACTCGGCCAACCGCCTCCTGATGCGCCGCGAGAAGGAGCAGTTGCAGGCCGCGCGGGCCGGGCACGATCAGTTGCACGACGGCGCCATGACCCAGGCCCAGCTCGATATCGACCGCCGGTTGGCCGCCATCACCGAGCTCGAGCACCGCTCGCAGGGTCAGCGCATCCTCACGTACGAGCCGGGGCTGGTCAGCCGCTGAAGTCGCCGGTCACCGTCGATTTCTGCGAGGCGGTGGTGGTCGCCGTCCACGTGTCCTCGCTCAGGGCGCGGGGCCGGGCGGCGTGGTTGAACTGGGCCGCGAAGACGTAACTGCCCGGGGCCAGCCGCGCGCCGGGCCGGAGCCGGAAGCGGTAGACCAGCGCCTTGCGGTCCGAGGTGGCGGCGGTGGTGACCATCCCGGACGGGATCGACGTCCAGTGCCCGGTGTCGGCCACCCCCTCGGTCCGGGCGATCCGGATCGTCACGTCCAGCGCCGTGACCTGCTCCGTGGTCGTGATCGTGAGTTGCTCCTGCGACCAGTTCTCGAACGAGTGCGAGTCACGCCGGCCGGTGGCCACCAGGGCCGGGCCGACCGGTGCCGAGAAGCGTTGACCGGGCGTGGCCGGGGCCGCGGCCGGCGTGGCCGGTGGGTCGGCCCGCCGCACGCCGGTCACACCCGCGACCAGCAGCGCGGCCACGGCGACGGCGGCGGCGACCGGGCGCACCAGGCCGCCGGGCCGGTGCAGCCCTTCGAACGGCTGCACGAGGAACCGGTGCAGCGCGGTCGGCGGGCGGGCGCGGGACCGGCCCCGCTCGATGCGCTCCAGCATCGCGGCCCGGTCGGGATGGTGCCGATCGGCCTCCCCCCGCAGCACGCCGCGCAGGTCGTGATCATCCTGCGGCATGCGAACCCCCTCCTCCGGCCACCACCGGCAGATCCTGCAGGAACGTGCTGAGCTGCGCGGCGCCGCGCGAGGTCTGGCTCTTCACGGCGCCGACCGAGATGCCCAGGATCTCGGCGACCTCGCGCTCGGGCACGTCGAACGCGTACCGCAGCACCACGCACTCCCGGCGCCGCTGCGGCAGCCGGCGCAGCGCGGCCCGGACGTCCAGCACCACGTTCGTGTCCGGTTCACCGACCGGCCGCCGCACCCGGGTGAGGCCGAGCAGGCCGGCCCGTTCCCGGGTCCGCCGTTTGATCCACTGACGGGCGAGGTTGGCGACGATCCCCCGGGCGTAGGCCAGCGTGCTGTCGGCCGCCGCCACCCGGTCCCAATGGCGCCACACCTCCACGAAGGCGTCCGCCGCCAGGTCGTCCGCCACATTCGACTCCCCGGTGAGCAGGTAGGCGAGGCGGGACAGGTCGGCGTGATGCTCCTCGAAAAGGCGTCGGAACGCGCGTTCGGGATCGGTCACGCGGTCCTCTCGGGGAACGGGGACGGGACAGGGACGGGGGCGCCGGCCGGCCGGCGCCCCGGGAAGAGAACCGGCCGGCCGGGGAGTCGTGGGAGACTCACCCGCTAGTGGCTCCGGGGGCCTGAAAGGTTGCTCCCTCTCCGCGGGAATTTCCGGGCGGATAGCATCGTCAAGGTTCTGATGAGCAATTTTCCCAGGAGGAGATCACCGTGTCCGCACCCCGTACCCCCGCTGTGGCCGACCCTCTAGTCGTCCCGGCCGGGACTACGGCCGCCGACGCGGTGGCCGCCGCCGGCCTGCCCACGAGCGGGCCCAAGGCGATCGTGGTCGTCCGGGACGCGGCCGGCCGCCTGCGCGACCTCGACTGGCGGCCCGAGCTCGACGCCGACGCCACCCCGGTCGCGATCGACGAGCCGGACGGGCTGAACGTGCTGCGCCACTCGGCCGCGCACGTGCTCGCCCAGGCCGTGCAGGACATCTTCCCCGAGGCCAAGCTGGGCATCGGCCCGCCCATCGAGAACGGCTTCTACTACGACTTCGACGTGCCCAAGCCGTTCCAGCCGGAAGACCTGACGAAGCTCGAGAAGCGGATGCAGGAGATCGTCAAGGCCGGGCAGTCGTTCCGCCGCCGGGAGTACTCCTCGCTCGACGAGGCCAAGGCCGAGCTGGCCGACGAGCCGTACAAGCTCGAGCTGGTCGACCTCAAGGGTGACGTGGACGCCAACGAGGTGATGGAGGTCGGCCACGGCGAGCTGACCCACTACGACAACCTCGACAAGGACGGCCAGCGCGTCTGGGGCGACCTGTGCCGCGGCCCGCACCTGCCCACCACCCGGTTCATCCCGGCGTTCAAGCTGATGCGCTCGGCCGCCGCGTACTGGCGCGGTTCGGAGCGCAACCCGCAGCTCCAGCGCATCTACGGCACCGCGTGGCCGTCCCGGGACGAGCTCAAGGCGTACCTGAACCGGCTGGCCGAGGCCGAGCGCCGCGACCACCGCAAGCTCGGCACCGAGCTCGACCTGTTCTCCTTCCCCGACGAGATCGGCTCCGGCCTGGTCGTGTTCCACCCCAAGGGCGGTGTGATCAAGCGCGAGATGGAGGACTACGTCCGCGCCCGGCACATCGAGGAGGGCTTCCAGTACGTCAGCTCGCCGCACATCACCAAGGAGGGGCTGTTCCACACCTCCGGGCACCTGCCGTACTACAAGGACACGATGTTCCCGCCCATGCAGCTGGAGGGGGCGGACTACTACCTCAAGGCCATGAACTGCCCGATGCACAACCTGATCTTCTCCTCGCGCGGGCGGTCCTACCGTGAGCTGCCGCTGCGCTTCTTCGAGTTCGGCACGGTCTACCGCTACGAGAAGAGCGGTGTGGTGCACGGCCTGACCCGGGTCCGCGGCCTGACCCAGGACGACTCGCACTCGTACGTGACGGCCGAGCAGGCCCCGGGCGAGATCAAGCACCTGCTCGACTTCGTCCGGTCGCTGCTCGACGACTTCGGCCTGGACGACTACTACCTCGAGCTGTCGACCCGCGACCCCAAGAGCGACAAGTTCATCGGGTCGGACGAGCAGTGGGCCGTGGCGACCAAGGTGCTCGAGGACGTGGCCTCCGAGTCCGGCCTCGACCTGGTGCTCGACCCGGGCGGCGCCGCCTTCTACGGCCCGAAGATCTCGGTCCAGGCCAAGGACGCGATCGGCCGTACGTGGCAGATGTCGACCATCCAGTACGACTTCAACCAGCCGGCCCGCTTCGGCCTCGAATACCAGGCGGCCGGCGGCACCCGCGAAGAGCCGGTCATGATCCACTCGGCCAAGTTCGGCTCGATCGAGCGCTTCTTCGGTGTCCTGGTCGAGCACTACGCGGGCGCGTTCCCGGCCTGGCTGGCCCCGATCCAGGTGGTCGGCATCCCGATCCGCGACGACCACGCCACGTACCTGGAAGAGTTCGTCGCCCGCCTCCGCAAGGAAGGCATCCGGGCCGAGGTCGACCACTCGGACGACCGCATGCAGAAGAAGATCCGCACCGCCCAGCAGCAGAAGATCCCGTTCATGGCCATCGCCGGCGACGACGACGTGGCCGCCGGGACGGTCTCCTTCCGCTACCGCGACGGCTCCCAGCGCAACGGCGTCCCGCTCGACGAGGCCGTCGCCCACGTGGCCGAGATCGTCCGCTCCCGCACCAACGCCGGCCCCTCGGCGCCGGTGGCGGCGGCCGCCGAATAGATAGACGCCAATCGTTGCCCGTCGGGCGCGGCGGTGGCAGGGTGATCTTCATGCGCAGATCGATCACCATCGCTGCTGTCGCGCTCGTCGCGCTTCTGGGGGCGCCGGTCCCGGCCGTTGCCGCCCCGCCCACCGAGTTCGGCACCGACTGGGACGATCCGCGCACCGCGGCCCCGCCGATCGCCAAGCCGCATACCCGCTCGTGCACCGTCGGGATCGTCGACCACGCGTTCGCGAACTACGACACGTACGTCAACGCCTTCACCCCGCCCGCGGCGTGTCCCGGCCCGTGGAGCAAGGTCGTGCTGCGCCTCGACGGCACGGTCCGGGGCCGGCAGTACGACCGGCTCGGCTGGATCACCGTCGGCGGCGTCACCGTCTTCAAGACCTCCACGCCCGAGCCGTCGCCCGAGGGGATCGCCTGGTCGGTCGAGAAGGACCTGACCGCGTACGCGTCGCTGTTGCGCACGCCCCGCGAGGTGAACATGTATCTCGGCAACACGGTCGACGACACCTACACCGGCGTCCTGAACGTCAAGGTCAGCCTGACCTTCTACACCGGCGCGGCGACCACGCCCGGCGCCACCGACGTCCTGCCCCTGAGCGGCATCACGCGCGACGGCGCCGACCTCACCGGCACCGCCCAGATCCCGGCCAACACCGAACGCCTGCTGGCCGAGGTCTACGCCACCGGCTCCGGCGGCGGCTGCGAGGAATTCTGGTATCTCACCGCGCCCGCCTCCACCGGCTACTCGTGCGTGGCCGACGACGGCCCGTACCGCGAGGTGCAGGTCCTGGTCGACAGGAAGGTCGCCGGCATCGCGGCCCCGTTCCCGCACGTCTACACCGGCGGCTGGTCCAACCCCTTCCTCTGGTACGTCGTGCCGGCCCCGCGAGCATTCGACATCAAGCCCCTCACTTACGACCTGACCCCGTACCTCGGGCAGCTCACCGACGGCGCCGCCCATCGCGTCTCGGTCCACGTCGTCGGCGTCCCTGCCGGCCAGTCCGGCTGGGACACCCCCGTCAACCTCCTCGGCTGGCGCGACCCCGGCACGTCCCGCGTGACCGGCCGCCTGCTCGCCCACCACGTGAGCGCCCTCACCGGCAGCGTCACGGCCGACGCGGGCCGAGTCACCGCGCGGGGCGGCCACCGCCTGGTGGCCACCGGCTACCTGAACACCTCGCACGGCCGGGTCAGCACCACCGTGACCCAGCAGGTCGGCAACGAGAGCGACCACGAGTGGGGCGAGGGCGAAAACCCCGACGCGCTCGACGCCACCTGGACCGACACCGCCACCACGGTCGTCCTGGGCCGCTCCCGTTTCGCCGGCGTGACCCGTTCAGCCCAGCGCTACACCCTGAACGGCGCCATCACCGTCGACGCCGCCAACCGCCTGACCACCACAATCCGCATGACCGACGCCGGCGAGGCCTACACCGATACCTTCACGGGCGAGGCGAGCTGGCTGCTCAACGTGCCCCGCGAGGAGCGCCACGCCACCGCCACCACCCAGGAGCACTACCGAGCCCCCCACTACGACAAAACCATCAAAACCGTCAACGGCGTCATCCTCAGCAACAGTTGACACCTCTTCGGGGATCCCCTCCGCCGCCGGTCGCCGTTCGCGGTCTCCTCGAGATTTGGCAGTTGCCGATGTCTGAATTTAGTAGCGAAAGTGCCTCTGATTTTGGTAGTTTTGGATCCCGAGATTTAGTACTTTTGGCCACGGGAGGCGAGCGTGGTGGGATCACTCGCGGGGATCGCCGAACGGCGCGTCTCTGCGCTGCTCGACGACTTGCTCCGCGTGGAGCCGGTCATTGCTCTGCACGGCCCGCGATCCGTCGGCAAGTCCACGGTGCTGAGCGCGCTGGCCAGAGCTAGAGGAGTGCCCGTTCTGGACCTGGACGATCTGGGCACACGAGACGCCGTGGTCGCCAATCCGCGGACGGCTGTCGGGACGCAAGGTCTGCTGTGCGTTGACGAATATCAGCATGCGCCGCAGATCCTCGATGCGTTGAAGGCCCGGCTCAACCTCGAAGGCACCCAGCCTGGCACCGCGGTGTTGACCGGGTCTACCCGCCAGGACGCGTTGCCCCGCACGGCACAGGCGCTCACGGGCCGACTGCACTCCATGACCATCTGGCCACTGTCGCAGGGGGAAATCAGCGGCGTTCACGAGGATTTCCTGCCCGCGCTTCGAGCAGAGCCGGATGTGGCCGTCGCAGCCCGGCCGACCTCGACGACCGCCCGAACGGAGTACGCCGACCGGCTCTGCGCCGGAGGTTTTCCGCTGGCACTGCGTCGCACCGGCACCGCACGCGATCGGTGGTTCGACGACTACATCCGCCAGTCCTTGGAACGGGATGCCGTCGAGCTTGTCCGGATACGCCAGCGCACCATGCTTCGCGAACTACTGGACCGTCTCGCCGGCCGAACCGGGCAGGTCCTGAACCTGACCAACGCATCCCAAGGTCTCACGGGTGAACGTAAGACTATCGAGGACTACGTCCGCCTACTCGAAGACCTCTTCCTCATCGAACGACTTCCCGCTTGGGGCAAAACGCTCCGCGCACGGGCTGCTGCAGCACCGAAGGTGCATGTCATAGACACCGGGGTGGCCGCCCGCCTCATGCGGATAACACCCGCCAAGCTCGCCACCCTCGACGCGACTGCCCTGGCGGAATTCGGTCACCTCTTGGAGACCTTCGTCGTCGGCGAGCTTCGTAAGCAGGTCTCCTGGCTGGATGAGCGAGTCTCCACAGGGCACTGGCGCACTCACGATGGCGACGAGGTCGACTACGTCATCGAGTTCGATGACGGCCGGGTGCTTGCGTTCGAAGTCAAGGCGAACGAACGGGTCTCCGGCCCCGATCTCAAGGGCCTTCGGCGGCTACGAGACGCGCTCGGCGACCGGTTCATCGCCGGAGTGGCGCTCTGCACCGGGCTTCGCTCGTTCACCTACGAGGACCGCGTCCACATCATGCCCATCGACCGTCTCTGGACGCCCGTCAGCAGATAGTTGGGGGCACTTCTGAGGCGGCGCTACGAGACAGGACACGGCGAGGGGTGCCGGTCGCATGAGAGACGCGGCCGTCAGTTTCGGGCGACGGTGGTGACCCAGGTGGCTATCTGGGCGCGGCGGGAGACGCCGAGCTTGGTGCGGATGTGTTCGACGTGGGCGGCCGCGGTCTTGGGGGCGATGGTCAGGGCCGGGTGGGCGGAGAACGCCGACACGGCAGGAGGCCCGGTGAGGGCAGACAGGTCACGCGGCAAAGGAGGGGCGCCTTCCCAGAAGCGGTGGCGGGTGGACCAGAAGGCGGCCGCGGCGGCGAGGGAGTCTCGGGCCTTGCCGGTGCGGCCCTCGTGCAGGTGGATCAGGCCCTCGGCGTGGTCGATGGCGCCCAGCGTGCCGGGGATGCCGCGCGAGCGCAGGAGGGCCGAGGTGCGGGTGAGCCACTCCCGGGCCGCGGTCGGGCCGGGGCCGGCCAGGTAGGCCCGGACGCCGGTGACCACGTACGGGAAAAGGTAGGCCGCGTCCTGCACGGCAGCCGACGCCGCGTAGCCCTGTTCGCATCGGGTGATCGCTTCGGCGTGGTTGCCGCGGGCCGAAGCCAGCTCGGCCAGGCCCCACCAGGCGGGGGAGAGCCGCTGCAGTTCGCGCATGCCGGCGGCCAGCGACTCGGCCGCGGTGAGCTGCGCCGCCGCTTCGTCGTGGGCGCTCCGGCCGAGCGCCAGATAGCCGAGGACGTGCCGGGCGGTGATCTCGGTCGTGATGCCGCTGCCGTCGGCCAGGGCGCGGCGGGCGGTGGCGGCCGTGGTCGTCCAGTCGCCGGTGGCCCACTGCACGTGGGCCAGGTGCGCGGTCATGTAGTGCCGGTCGTTGACCTGTTCGGCCCGGCCGGCGTACGCGATGCCCTCGGTCAGGGTGCGGGCCGCCTCGTCGTACTCGACCAGCACCGACAGCGACGTCCCGAGCATCCGGTAGGCGCGCGCCGCCTGCGCTTCCAGCCGCTGACCGGCCGCCCGGGCGATCGCGTCGCGCAGCAGGGCGGTGCCCTCGGTCATCCGGCCGGCGAAGAGCAGGACGGAGCCGACGGTCGCGTCCAGGTGGCAGCTCGTGCGGTCGCCGACGCCGAGCGAGCGGGCCAGCTCGCCGTCCTCGAGCGCCTCGGTCAACCGGCGGTCCAGCATGTACGCCGCCGACAGGGCCGCATGGATCTCGGCCCGCGCGGCCGGCTGGTCGGCCACCAGCGGCAACGCCTCCCGGAGAGCTCCGGTGCGTTCGGCCAGGTCGGCCCCGAGCAGATGCCGGACGGCGACCCAGTCGGGCACCAGCGCCGCCGCGCCGGGGCCGTCGCCGAGGTCGAGCCTCGCTCGGTGGGCCGACTGGTAGCAGACCGCGGCCTCGGAGTTGTCGTCGATCGCGGCCAGTTCCGCGGCCAGGGCGGCCAGCAGCTCGGCCCGTTCCCGCGGCGGGAGCG
>CBDCJN010000014.1:0-34503 GCA_965217855.1 Actinoplanes sp.
CCGGGAGGGGGACAGGCTGGTCCGCGTCCTCGACCCTCGGTTGTGCGACGAGCGTTTCCGTACGGCCCTGGCCGGGCTGTGGGGGAGCCGGCCGCCGCGCACGCTCCCTATCGTCGCCGCCGGTCCGGTCGAGGACGGCTACCGCATCGAGTACGCCGCGGAGGGCGTCGTCACGCTGGGCGAGGCCTACGCCCGGACCCCGCACTGGCCGGGCCGGCTCGCCCTGGCCGCCCGGGCGTGCGAGGCGCTCGACCACTGGTGTCAGGCCCGGATCGCGGGCCTGGGCCTCGACCCGCACACCGTCGTGCTCGGCGATGCCGGCGACGTGCTGCTCGCGCCGTGCCCGCCGGTGCGGCTGGAGTCGGCCCGCGACCTGTTCGGAACCGACCCGGTCGCCATCGCCGCCATCGCGCCCGAGGTCGTCCGGGGCCTGCCGTCGCAGCAGCGCGCCGAGGACACGTACGCCGTCGGCACCCTGGCCGCCCTCGCCCTCGGTTGCCGTCCGGCCGAGCTGGGCGGTGACGCGGAGCGGATCGAGGCGCAGGCACGGGGTGTCCTGCTGCGGGTCTCCGCGGCCGGCTCCGAGGTCGAGCCGTTCCTGCACGAGACGCCGCGGCTGCGGGCTCTGCTCACGACGATCCACCGTTGTCGCAACGAGGTGGCCGACGCGCGGCCGGCCGATCCCGGTGAGCTGCGGCTGGCCCTGCGCGCCGTGGCCGACTCGGCGGGTCTGGCCGAGGACCTGTGGCGGGCGGGCGACGCCGCCGGGGCGCGCCGCGTGCTGTCCTTCTCGGACGGTGGGCTGCGGCAGGACTGGCTGGCCGGGCGGATCTGCGCGGCGATGGGCGACGGGCCCTCGGCGATGGAGCACTACGAGCGCGCCGTCGGCATCGCTCCGGGTCAGTTCGAGCTGCGGCAGCAACGCTGTGACGACCTGTGGGCGCTGTGGCAGGCCGAGCCGGACGCGCCGCCCGGATGGTCCCCGGCGCTGCTCGACGACCTGAACTATCTGCGGGAGCACGGCGACCCCGGCCGCGCGGAGCACCGGCTGCGTGAGGCCGCGGTGCACGAGCGGTCCGGCGACCTCTACCGGGCGGCCGCGGCCCTGCACGAGGCGACGACGCTGGACCCGGACTCGTTCGCCGTCCTGTTGCGCTACGCCCGCTGCCTGCGGGGGATCGGTGACCGGGAGGGCCGGTCGGAGGTGCCGGAGCTGGCCGACATCAACCAGGTCGTGTGCCGCCGGCTCGAGACGATGCGGCGGATCCCGTCGATCACCGAGGAGGAGGCGCAACGGTGGTGCGACGACTTCAAGGCGGTCTGAGCCTGGTCGCGGTGGCGGTGCTGCTGGGTTGGGCGGCGCCGGCCGCGGCCGCCCCGGCGCCCGCCCCGGTCGCCACGGTGCTCGTGCCGGTGCCGAGCGGTGCGGCGCTGCCGCCGGGCCGCTATCAGGTGGTGATCCGCGGGAACGGACGTGCGGTCACCGCCACCGGCTCCGTGCTTCCCGCCGCGACGCCGTCCGCACCGGCGCCGCAGGAGTCCACCGACGGTGGTGGCGTCTGGATCGGACTGCTCGGCGCCCTGCTCGTCGCGATGATCGTCGCGGGCGGCTTCCTCGTGGTGCGCGGGCCGGTGCACCGTCGCCGGGAGTTCGAGCGGCTCGCCGCGAAGGTCGAGGCGGAGGAGTACGCCGAGGCGGTCGCCGGCCTGACCCGGATCGAGAGCGGGCTGCCACCGTCGCTGCGGACCGAGGCCCGGTTCCTCTGCGGCTACGGCCTTTATCAGCTCGGCGACCTCGACGAGGCCGAGCACCGGCTGGCCGCCCTGCACCGGGAGGAGCCGGAACACGCCGAGGTGGCCTACCTGCTGGCCTACCTGCGGGTGCAGCGGCGCGACTTCGACGGCGCCCAGCCGGTGCTGGCCACCCTGGAGAAACAGGGTGCGCTCGACGTCGGCCAGGCCCGCCGGCTGTACGGCGTGGTGCAGTTCCAGCGGGCCGGCCGCGCGGTCGCCGAGGGCCGGATAGACGCCGCGGTCGCGCTGTTCGAGGACGTCGAGCGGCTGGGTGACTTCCGTGACCGGGTGCCGGCCGACCTGCGCAACCGGCACGTGGCGCTCGGCACCCGGGCGTTGCTGGACCGGGACACCGCCGCGGCGCGCAAGCAGTTCGAGGAGTTGCGCGACGCCGGTGGATCCGACGATCACCAGGCCTCGGCCCTGCTCGGACTGGCGCTGACGGCCTGGGCCGAGAACCAGCCCGGCACCGGGCGGCAGGTACACAAGCTGCTCAGTGAGTGCCTGCGGTGGCTCGAACCGGACCAGCCCACGACCCGCCGCTGGCCCGGCCCGCCCCGCGACTCGGTGACGGACGAGATCACCCGGATCCGCCGCAGCGCCGCCGAACCCGAGGCCGGCCGGGACCGGACCCGCATGCTGGCCGACATCCACCTGCTGCGGGGATGTGCCCTGGTCCGGGTGTTCGCCGAGGAGGACTCCCCGCCCGGCAGCACCCGGCAACTGCTCGGCGGCACCGCGGAGCGTCTCGCCGGCGCGCTCTCCGGCGGGCGGGAGCTGGCCGACCCGTACCTGGTGGTCGGTCTGCTCCGCCATCACCTCGCCACCGGGCCGGCCGAGCGGCTCGAGGCGCTCGCCGAGCTGAAGGCGGCGCAGGCGCTGGGCGCGCGTGACCCGTTGCTGCTCGAGATCCTGCAGCGGCACGAACAGCAGGACAGGCGCCGGAGCGCGGTCTGGTCGGGCCGGACCGTCCCGTACGGCCGGGTGCCCACTCTGGATGACGTCTCGGCCGCCGCCGGCGGGACCGAATCGTCGCCGACCGTGGCCGAACTGAGCGAACGGGCCGATCTGCTGGTGGCTCGCCTGCACGCCCTCGGGGACGGTGGGGCCACATCCGCCCTGGTCGACCGGCTGACCAGGGAGAGCGCGGAGCTGGTGAGCCGGGCCCGCGCGATCGAGTCGACCGAGGCCGAGTTGCTGGCGCTGGTCGGTGACCGGCTGCTGGCGGGCGACCTCGACGAGGAAGGGAGCATCCCGTGAGCGAGCGACGGGTGGCCGGGCACCGCTACACCGGCCTGCTGGGCCGGTTGCCGGAGCCCGAGCTGGACACCGACGACACGGACGATGAGGACCTGCGCCACCTCGAGCTGCGCCGGGTGATCCTCGAGGTCGCCGAGCTCGACCACGCCCAGGAGATCGCCCTGGTGCGGTCGGCCGTGGCCCGCTTCGGGCCGGCCGGTGCGCCGTGACGGCCGACGACTTCACCGGCGGCCTGGCCGAGCCGGAGGATCTGGGCGAGCGGCGCGATCAGGCAGCCCGGCTGCACGCGGGTCTGTCGGCCGGTGCGGGCCGGCCTGACCCGGCCGGCCCGCTGCGCCGCGAGGTCGAACGGGCCTGGCGCAAGATCGCGGAGGGCGACTTCCGCGGTGCCGTCGGTCTGGCCGACCATGTCATCAAACTCGACAGCGCGTACTGCGCCGGTTGGCTGTGCAAGGCGGAGGCCCTGGCCCGGCTGGGCAATCTCGACCTCGCCCTCGCGGAGCTGCGCCGGGCCCGGTCGGCCGTGAAGGCTGGGCCGGACCGGACGGCGATCGACGACCGGCACGAGACGTTCGTGCACCGGCGCACCGATCAGGAGGTCGAGCTGGCACGCCGGGCGCTGCGGCACGACCAGCCCGACGAGGCGGTGCGGCGGCTGACCGGGTGCGCCACCGCGCTCGGCGACGATCAGGATTTCGAACGGCGGCTGACATATGCGCGGGAGCGGGCGGTTGCCCGGCGCGGGTCGCCGTCCCGGACCACCCAGCTCACCAACGCGGCCTTGCAGTCGGTGCTGGGCTGGTTGTGCCGCGAGGAGTTCAAGCACGGCGGGCAGGCCTTGGCCGACGAGAGGTTCGAGCGGGCCGCCGAGTTGTTCGGCAACGCCCGCAAGCTCGACCGGCGCAATGCGCGGGCGGCCCTGCACCGGGCGGTTGCGCTCGAAGGGCTGGTGCAGGCGACCGACTTTCCCGACGAGGCCCCGCGGCTGTCGAAGGCGCTCGCGGTCGCCCGGCAGCAGGCGACCGAGGCCGAGCACCTGGCCCGGGAGGCCAAAGAGGATCGCACGCTCGGTGACGAGGCCGAGGTCGCCTGGGCGCGCATCGACAACCTGCGCGGGTGGACGGTCAAATACGATCGGGTCTTCCGGTGCCGCGCCAAGCTGTACGAGTTGCAGGACCACTACAGCAAGAGGCAGGGCTGGCAGCACATCTACAACAGTTCGTTCGTGCCCATCGCGGCCGAGGCAGACCGCCTGCTGGAGCGGTACGGCAAGGACGATCCTGATGTGGGTCCCGCGGTGGCCGCGCTGGCCGATTGGGTGGCCGCGATCCGCGAGCAGGTCCGCAAGCAGGCCCGCTGAGAGGCGGCGGAAACACCTTTGTCATCATCTGAACCCGAACTTACGCACTGATCCTCCGGCTACGCACCCTCGGTAGGTCCGCTGACCTACTGCAGGAGGCGTAGCCGATGAAGGCCGTCCGAGTTCACTCCTATGGCAAGCGACCGTCCCTCGACGAGGTGCCCGAGCCGAAGGTCACCGGGCCGCTCGATGTGCTCGTGCCTGCGGGCTGTGCCGGGCCTGCCGGTCCGGCGACGACGTGCACTGCGAGAACTCGAAGTTCCCGGGCATCGACACCGACGGCGGCATGGCCGAATACCTGCTGACCAGCGCCCGGTCCGTGGTCAAGCTGGCCGACGGGCTGGAACCGGCGGCCGTGGCCGCGCTGGCCGACGCCGGTCTGACGGCCTACCACGCCGTCCGCAAGGCCGTGCCCCTGCTCTACCCCGGTCAGACCTGTGTGGTCATCGGGGCCGGCGGGCTCGGCCACATCGGCATCCAGTGCCTGGTCGCGATGACCGCGGCCCGGGTCGTCGTGATCGACCCCAACGAGAAGGCCCGCGAGCTGGCCCGTTCGCTCGGCGCCCACGAGGTCGTGGCGAACGGCGACGAGCTGACCGACAGCGCCAATGTGGTGCTCGACTTCGTCGGCGAGCAGGGGGCCGAGGCGCTGGGCCTGACCATGACCCGGCGGGCCGGAAGCTACTACGTGATCGGCTACGGCGGCGCGGTGAACATCCCGACCATCGACCTGATCTCGACCGAGCGCAACATCATCGGCAACCTCGTGGGCTCGTACAACGATCTCGACGAGCTGATGACGCTGGCCGCGCAGGGCAGGGTCACGCTGCACACCAAGACCTATCCGCTGGCCGCGGTGAACGAGGCGATGGACGATCTGGAGGCCGGTCGGCTGCAGGGACGCGGGATCCTGGTGCCCTGATGTTCAGCCGGGACGGGCAGAGCTACCACGTCGTCGACGGCCACCCACTTACGCCGGTGATCAGGAAGAAGATCCTCGGCTTGAACGTGGCCGGCCTGTACGACCTCAAGGTGCCCGGCGAGTTCGAGATCGCCGGAAAGTTCGTCAGATCAACCGGCCGGTGCGCGCGGCCGTGCTCAGCGACATGGCCCGGGTGGCCCGGACGGCGCCCAGCCGCACCGCCCGCTCGACCGACCATCTGTCCTCCCGCAGGCGGGTGGTCGGCATCGAGACGGCGACGGCGCCGACGAAGCGGCCGGCGGCGTCGGTGACCGGGGCGGCCAGACAGCTCAGGCCGTCCTGGAACTCGTCGACCTCGATGGCGAGGCCGGTGCTGTGCACCTGGCGTAACTGCCGGGTCAGCAGGCCCCGGTCGGTGACCGTCCCGGCGGTCACCGACGGTGTGCCGGTGTGCTCGAGCAGGGTCTCGCGGTCGTCGACGGGCATCGTGGCCAGCATCAGCTTGCCGAACGCAGTGGCGTGGGGGACCTGATGAAAGCCGACCGCGAGGGGCCGGATGCGCGGGTGGACCGGGCACTCGTTCACGTGCGCGACGATCATCTGGGCGTCGCGCAGGGCGTCGTAGTAGGAGGCGGCCTGCGCCTCGAGGTGGACCACGGAGGAGACCCGCTGCACCTCGGGCGGGGCCGCGATCTGCCGGTGCAGGCCGCGGGCCAGGTCGTCGACGCGGTGGCCGACCGCGTACGCCTTCTCGCCGGCCAGATGGACCAGGTAACCGCCGTTGACCAGGGTAGTGAGCAGGTGAAAGGTCGTCGGCAGGGTGAGCCCGAGGGCCCGGGAGATCTGCTTGGCCTGCACCGGGCCCGGTGCGGCGGCGATGTGGTCGAGCACGCGCATGGCCCGCTCGACGGACTGCAGGACCCCGGTGCCCTTGCTCATGGGCCCAGCGTGCTTGCGTTTCGATGAGGGGGGAACCCCGTTGACTGATCGCGCGAAAGGGAGACGTCAGATGATCTTCATTACCGCCAAATTCCCGATCAAGCCGGAATTCGCGGACAACTGGCCCGAAATCTCGCGGCCGTTCACCACCGCGACCCGGGCCGAGCCGGGCTGCATGTTCTTCGACTGGTCCCGCAGCCTCGACGACCCGGACGAGTACGTCCTCGTGGAGGCCTTCCGGGACGGTGACGCGGGCGGCGCGCACGTCGGGTCGGCCCACTTCGAGCAGGCCCAGCTGGACCTGCCACAGTATCTGGCGGCCACTCCCAAGATCGTCAGCCAGATGATCGAACAGGACGACTGGTCCGAACTGGGCGAGATGGCCGTCGAACAGCCCTAGATCATCGGCCCGATCCGCACCGGTCGTGCCCGACCGGAGGTGCACCGCACTTGAGCCCGCTTCCTACCGTGGTTCCCCCGGGACCCTGGAGGCGATACGTGCGCGTGGCCCTGGCCGCGGTGGTGGCGGCCGTGCTGCTGCTGGTGGCGGGCGTCGTCGTCTGGACGCTGCGCTCACCGGCGACCGTCGCACGCATCACGGCGGCCACCGGCGGCACGATCACCACCGGCGACGGGGTCTCGGTGCGGTTCGGGCCGGGCGCGCTGAGCGAGGACACCGAGGTGCGGATCGTGCCGCGGCCCAGCATCGCGGCGCCCGAGGGGCTCACCTGGCTCGCCGAGCCGTTCGACGTCTCGCTCGGCGGTGGCTCGCTGCGCACCTCGGCCACGCTCACGCTGCCGCTGACCCGGGCGAGTCAGGGCGACCTGACCACAGTGGTGTCGCGCGACGAGAACGGGGTGTGGAGCAGCGACGGTGGCACGGTCGACCGGGACGCCGGCACGATCACGACCGTCGTCGGCCACCTCTCGATCAAATCCGCGGCCGGTACGTCGGTCCGGCCGCCCCGCCTCGTCTCCGGCGCCGGGCCGTACGACGCTCCCGACCCCGACTGCGGCACCACCCGCTCCGAGCGTTGGAGCGCCCGGGCCGACGGCGGGGCCGTGAAGACCTGCGTGGCCGCCGGCGCCGCCGACCGGGCCGCCCTGATGCGGGTGGCCAGCAACCGGGCCTACGGGCAGTTCGCCGAGCTGGGTGGCTATCCGCCGATCACCTATGCCCAGCCCGACGCGGCCGGCGTCGCCGAGACGGTCTGGCGCAAACTCGCCGAGGCCGACCGCAGCCACACGTTCCTGCCCGGCCGGGGCCTGCTCGACGTCGGCCTGCCCGGCGGTTTCCGCACGATCGACTTCGTCACCCGGGGCGGGCTCGACGTGATGGTCGCCGAATACGTGGTCGGCCTGATGAGCGCCGCGTACGTCTCCTCCGACGTGACCCTCGAGGCCGTACGCTGCGTCCTCGCCCTGCCCGTGGTGACCGACCTCGCGCACACCCGGTCGCCGCAGCGGCTGCCGGAACTCGGCGCCAAGGTCCTCGGCTGCGTGACCGGGGCGTTCGCGGACACGCCGGTGCTCGGCGAGGGCAGCCCGGCCCAGGACAAGAAGGACGCCCGGGACGACCGGTTCGCCGTCACCGCGACCGTCACCACAGCGATCCGCGGCCTGCCCGCCGCCGTCGAGACCCTGCTCCGGAGCGAGGCGGCCGACACCACCGGCCGCCGGGTGATCGCCGACCGCAGCCCGGTCATCCCGCGCAAGGCGCTCAACGAGCCCGGCGGCGAGATCCCCGCCGCCGTGGTCGCGACCGAGCAGCGCCTGTACGCGGCGGCCGCGCGCGACTCGCTGGCCGACGCGCTGCCCCCGAGCGGCCTGATCTGGTCGAACACGGGACTCTCCGGCCCGCGGATCACCGACGCCGTGGCCGCCCTGGTCACCACCCCGCCGCTGCGCTGGCCGTGCGACGCGACGGCCCGGGACGGCTACGTCTACGGCCTGGCCGACGCCAACCTGCTGACCTATCCGGCCCGCCTGGCCGACCTGGGCCTGCCGGCCGAGGACGTGGGGATCGTGCGGCAGACCGCGGGCCTGGGTAAGGACCACCGCCTGTGCATCGCGCTCGACGGCTCCTGGACGTCGCTCACCCACAACCTGCCGGCCGGCGAGTTCCCGGCCTCGGACGCGGCGAAGCTGCCCGCGTCGGCCACCTGCGACACGACCGCGCCGAACGCCTTCCTGCCACCCGACTCGGTCTGCCGAAGCGTTGCCCGTACCGACCTCGACGGCGACTCCCGGACCGACGCCCTGCTGACCTTCCGCCGCGGCGACCACTGGACGGCCCGGGCCGTCCTGGCCGCCGGGCGGGTGTCCGACCTGGTCCTCCCGTACGAGGGTGACGACGCCCCGGTCATGCTCGACGGCGTCGACCTGGACGGCCAGCCGGGCGAGGAGATCGCGCTGCAGACCGGCGGAGTCCTGCGGCTGCTGTCCTTCACCGGGGACGGCCTGGTGCTGATCGCGCAGGAGTTCGCGGCCGAGTCGACGCTCGCGCACACGGCCGGGATCGGCTGCGCCGACGTCGACCGGGACGGCCGGCCGGAACTCGTCGAGGGCGCCGCCGACTTCGGCCGCGACCCGGCCACCGGCGCCATCGTGGCGGCGAGCACGACCGAGACCCGCTGGACGTGGCGCGGCAAGACCCTCGAACGGGGCGAGACCATCCGCCGCCGGCTGACCGGCACCCAGGCCAACGCGGTCGCCGGCCCGCCCTACCGTGACGTCACCTGCACCCTGCGCTGACCGGCGGGTCACCGCATTTCGATCATGGCCGCTATTCTCGCGCCGTGTCTTCATCCGGTCTGATCGGCAACGTCGGGGGCGGCTACCGGGCGGCCGCGGGCCACTGGCGGCCGGTGCTCGCCGTGGTGCTGCCCCTGCTGGCGCCGGCCGTGCTCGCGGTGGCAGTGCTCGATCTGCTCGCCGGCCGGGACCAGATGGTCATCGTCAACCGGATCGCGGTGGACGGCGGCGGCTCGGACGTCGCCCGGCTCGTCATCTTCGTGGTGTTCTGGCTGCTCGCGTTCCCGGCCGCGGCGATCGTGGCGGCGGGGGCGGTGCGGGGGCACGCCGTCCGGCCGGTCAAGGCTCTGGCGGCGGCCCTCCCGATCGTTCCGGTCCTCGCCCTCGGCCTGATCGCCGCGCTCGGTGTCACCTTCCTGTTGCTCCGGATGACGGCCGGGGCCGCGGGGGAGCTCGGCCCCGGCATCGCCTTCGTCCTGGTCCTGGTGGTGGCGCTGGCCGGCGGGCTGCTCACCTCGCGGGTACTGACCGGCGTGATCTCGCACCGGCTCGGCGCCGGCTGGGGGCTGACCCGCGGGCGGGTGGGGAGCACCGCCGGCGCGTTCCTGCTGGGCGGGATCGTCGTGCCGGCCGTCCTGGCCGATCTGAGCGCCCGGGTCCCGCTCGCCGCCGCTCGGCCGCTGGTCGACGCGGTGCTGCTGACCGGCACGGTGGCTGTGCAGGCAGGAATCCTGGCCCACCTCTCCCGGCGGCCCGCCGCCGACGCGTTCGTGGCCGGTCTCGCGGGCGGGCCGCCGCGCCGGTGGTGGATCCCGGCCGCGGCGACAGTGGCTGCTTTGCTGGTGCCGGTCGGCTTCGCGGTGCTGAACCCGCTCGAGGTCGCGACCGTGCAGTCGCACGGGAACGTCCCGAGCGGCTCGGCCGAGGTGGCCTGGCCGGCTGGGAAGCATCCGGTCATCGCGACGATGACGGGCGCCTGGTTCTGCGACGACGACGCGTGTGATCGATACGTCGCCCGGGACGGCGGCCCGGCCGTGATGGCCGGCCAGGGCACGGCGGGGATCAGCGCGGACGGCAGCAGCGTGGTCAAGGCGACCCTGGGCGGGAGCCAGGCCAGCGGCGGGCCGTTCATCCACTACTCGCTGTGCACCCGCGACGGCTGCCCCGAGGCCTGGCTGGCCGTCCGGGGCTCGGCCAAGGAGGCGTTCGGCTGGCCCGAGCTGGCGGCGGCGGTCGCCCCGGACCGGGCCATCTGGTTCGCGCTGGCGATGCCCTCGGACGACGAGAAGCCGGGCGAACCGTCGTACCGGATCACTTTCATCCGATGCGCGGACGTCAAGTGCGCCAAGCCGCAGCGGCACCCGATGGGCACGGTGAAGCGCGTTCCGGACGACGAAACCGCGAGCGAGTTCGTCGTGGCGGGCGGGCGGCCGGAGATCCGGCTCACGATCAAGGCGGACGGACGGCCGGAGGCGGTCCTGTCGACGGGGGCGGTGAGCTGCGACCCGGTCACCTGCGCTCAGCGCTCCAGCATGGAGATCCACGATCCGCAGCCGCTCGGGAACGTCTGGTCGACGATGTCCACCGGTCAGGTCGTCTCCCTCGGGCGGGGTGTGGTGCACCTGGCCGGAGGCGTGCTCCCGTTGGAAGGCAGTGTGACCGAGCCGTTCTTCGGCGGGCTCGCGGTGACCACGTCCGACGTCTACGCCACGGCGGCGGAGAGGCAGCCGCGCCCGGGGTTCCACGTCAGCGTCGGGAATTCGGATCCGGGGGACGAGGTCGTCTCGCTGCGGCACGTTCTCTGGCGGTGCAATTTCGCCGCGGGCTGCCGTCGTCAACCGCTGGACTCGTTCGATGCGTTCTCGGGGCGCGAGCTGATCGCCGTCGGCGTCGACGGCCGGGTTCTCCTGCTGCGGGAGGACCGCCTCCTGCTGGTCACCCTGCCGGACCGAGCCACCCCGCGGTAACGGGACGGCTCGGTCCGGCCGGTGGACTAGCGGTAGGTGATGTCGCTTCGGTTGACCTTGCAGTTGGCGTCGTTCCAGCCCTCGCCGAGGTAGCTCGGCTCGCTGCCCTTCGCCACGCCCTTGTACTTGCCGCAGACCGTGGCGCTGGAGCTGTTGCTCAGGGTGACCCGGGTGATGGTGGCCGTGTCGCCCCAGTTGCTGTTGATGCCGGCGACCATGTCGATGTCGTTCAGCAGCACATTGTCGATCTTGACGTGGCGCGTGTACGAGTTGGTGCAGTTGCCGCAGCCGCGGTACAGCTTGCCGGAGCCGCTGAGGTAGAAGCCCGAGATGCTGACCGTGCCGTTGCCGTTGTGCTGGAACGTCTTGTCGCTGCCGGAGCGCGCACCGCCGCCGATGACGTAACTGGTGCCGCCGCCGGTGCCCTTGAAGGTCGCGGCGTCCTCGCCGATATCGTTCCACCACACGTTGCGGATGGTGCAGGTGCCCTCGCAGTGCACGCCGTCACCGGCGGGCGAGCCGAGGATGACATTCTGCAGGGTGCCCCCGTTGGCGATGGAGAACATCGGGTCCTGGGACTCGCTCTGCGAGCCGTCACCGATGCAGCAGTACGTCTTCATGCCGCCGTCGAAAGTGCCGGAGACCGAGACCGTGCCCGAGATGCTCACCGAGCCGGTCGAGGACGGCCAGGCGCCGGTCGGGGTCGTCGGGGGGCTGGTCGTCGGCCCGGTGGTCGGCGTCGTGGTCGGGCCGGTCGTCGGGTTCGAGCCGCCGGCGGCGTACGTCTCGAACTCGGCGATCCGCGGCGCGGCCGACGCGGCGGTGATGTCGAAGGTGAGCTTCTTCAACGAGGTGGAGGTGAAGTTGATGGTGCTCGGACTGCCGCTGCCGCTGGTCAGGACGGCGCCGCTGTCGGCGTTGAGCAGCCGCCAGGAGCTGATCGTCCCGCCGCCCGAGGCCTGCCGGATGACGGCCGAGGACACCGTCGTGGCGCTGCTCCACTTGACCGAGACGTACCCGGTCGAGCTGCTGGGCGACCAGTAGGTGCTGGTGCTGCCGTCCTTGACGTTGCCGTAGCTGGTGCCGCTCGCCTTGCTGGAGCCGTCGGCGCCGCCGTTGAGGCTCAGGTTGTCGGCGGCCATGGCCTGGGCCGCGGGCAGCATCATCATGATGGCTGCGCTCGTGACCGCGGTGGCGCCCCCGGCTACCCACCGTAGGGCGACTGATCGTTTCATCCGTGCCTCACTTTCATCATCGAGTGCGTCGCACCGCCGCTACCGGCAGGAAAGCGCTTGCCTGCCGACGATAGATATGTGTCGATGTGATTACAAGGAGTTGCAGGATTTGCAGTGTGCCGAGTGTCGCGGCCCTGCTCAGGACAGGGCGGCGCTGAGCGCGGGGTACCAGCGATCGGCGATTTTGACGTTGCCGGCGTCGTTGGGGTGGACGCCGTCGTAGGTGTCGGTGGCGGGCACGAAGCCGGTCCACTGGTCGACGACCTTGATCGGCGAGGCCGCGGTCGTGAGGCCCGCCGCCCAGGCCGGGATGGCGGCATTCAGGTTGATCACGCGCTGGCCGCAGTCGGCGCAGTTCGACGCGTTCATTCCGATGATCTGGGCGACCAGGATCTTCATGGCCGGGTTGGACGCCCGCATCTGACCGACGAGCTTGGTGTACGCGGCCAGGATCGTCTCGGGCGCGAAGTTGCTCCACACGTCGTTGGTGCCGAAGTGCATGAGCACGACGTCGGGATCGCTCGCCGCCAGCCAGCCGACCAGCTGGTCCTGCGCGGCGACGGCGGAGACCAGGGCGCCGCCGTGACCTTCGTTCTCGCCGTCGTAGGCGAAACCGCAGCCCTGGCCGGGCAGGGTGCCGACGAAGTCGACCCGGGCGGCCGGGAGTTTCTGCCAGAGCAGGGCCCGCCAGCAACCGGGCGAGCCGGTGATCGAGTCACCGAGCGCCATGATCTTGACCGGGGAGCCGGTCGGCGGGGTGGACGTGGGCGGCGTAGTTGTAGGGGGCGTGGTTGTAGGGGGCGTGGTTGTAGGGGGCGTGGTTGTAGGGGGCGTGGTTGTAGGGGGCGTAGTCGTAGGAGGCGTGGTCGTGGGCACGGTGCCGCCGGTGCAGGCCGTGCCGTTGAGGGCGAACGACGCGGGCGCGGGGTTGCTGCCCGTCCAGGAGCCGTTGAAGCCGAAGCCGGCGGTGCCCTTGGTGGCCAGCGAGCCGTTCCAACCGGCGTTGCGGACGGTCACCGCGGCGCCGGCTTGGGTGACCGAGCCGTTCCAGAGCTGGGTGATCGTCTGGCCACTTGAGAACGTGAACGTCAGCGTCCACGAGCTGACCGGATCGCCGAGGTTGGTGATGTCGACGGCGGCGCCGAAGCCGCCCGGCCACTGGCTGGCGACCGTGTACTTGACCTGACAGCCGGCGGCCGCGTCGGCCCTGGTCGCAGCGGCGACAGCGGTGGTCGAGAGGAGGGTGGTGGCGGCGGCGAGGACGGTCAAACGTCGTCGATGCATGGGTCGCTCCGGGGGCGTCTCGTTAGCTGATTGATAACGGTGGATTTCCGCACTATGACATGGGAGCGCTCCCAATCCAACCTTGACCCGGCGGCGGGAAAGCGCCACCCTGAGAACGCTCCCATCCACAAACCTCGATCGAAGGACCCCCTGTGGCCAGAAGAGGAAAGATCGCGGCCGTCCTCGCCGTCGCTGTCGCCGGCGCGGGCATCATGGTCGCCACCAGGGCCGACGCGGCGGCCGGATGCCAGGTGAAATACACCGTGGCCAGCTCCTGGCCCGGTGGGTTCGGCGCCGCGGTGGACGTCACCAACCTGGGCGACCCGGTCAACGGCTGGACGCTGGCCTTCGCCCTGCCCGGCGGCCAGACGATCACCCAGCTCTGGAACGGCGCGGTCTCACAATCCGGGACGGCGGTGAGCGTGCGCGACGCCGGTTGGAACGCTTCACTGGCCACCAACGCAGTCACGAGCTTCGGCTTCAACGCCGACGGGGCGACGGTCACCCCGGCCTCGTTCACCCTCAACGGCGTCGCCTGCACCGGCGGGGCCGGGCCGACCACCAACCCGACCACCAGCCCGCCGGCCACGACCAACCCGCCGACGACGAGCCCGACAACGAGCCCGACAGTCGGCCCGACGGCCACGCCCGCGCCGACCACCGTGGCGCCGGCCGACGGCAAGCAGCGCGAGCGCCTCGACCGCGGCGTGATCAGTGTCCGATCCGGATCAGCCAACCTGGTGAGCTGGCGCTGGCTGGCGACCGACCCGGCGGGCATCGGCTTCAACGTCTACCGGGGCACGACCAAGGTCACCTCGTCGCCGCTGACGGCCTCGACCAACTACCTCGACTCCGGCGCCGCGGCCAACGCCTCGTACACGGTCCGTCCCGTTCTGGGTGGGGTGGAGCAGGCCGCGGAGGGTCCGTCGCTGACGTTCGGCAACGGCTATCTCGACGTGCCGATCCAGAACCCCAACAGCTCGCTGTACGCGGCGAACGACGCCAGCACCGGCGACCTCGACGGCGACGGCAAGCTCGACCTGGTGCTCAAGTGGGAGCCACTCAACTCGAAGGACAACTCGCAGTCGGGCGTGACCGATCCGGTCTATGTCGACGGCTACCGGCTCGACGGCACCCGGCTCTGGCGCATCAACCTCGGGCGCAACATCCGGGCCGGCGCCCACTACACCCAGTTCCAGGTGTACGACTACGACGGCGACGGGGACGCCGAGGTGGCCATGAAGACGGCCGACGCCACCGTCTCCGGCACCGGCCAGGTCATCGGCAGTGCGAGCGCCGACTACCGCAACTCGTCCGGCTACGTGCTGAGCGGCCCCGAGTTCCTGACGATGTTCGACGGACGCACCGGGGCCGCGCTGTCCACGGTGGACTACGAGCCGGCCCGCGGCACGGTGAGCAGCTGGGGGGATTCGTACGGCAATCGGGTCGATCGTTTCCTGGCCGGCACGGCCTATCTGGACGGCGCCCGGCCCAGCCTGATCATGGCGCGCGGTTACTACACCCGCAGCGTGATCGTGGCCTGGGACTTCCGCAACGGCACCCTGACCCGGCGCTGGACCTTCGACAGCAACAGCTCGACCAACAGCGGCACGGCCGGGCAGGGCAACCACCAGCTCGCGGTCGCCGACGTCGACCGGGACGGCAAGGACGAGATCGTGTACGGCTCGCTGGCCCTCGACGACAACGGCAGCAAGCTGTGGAACACCGGGTACGGCCACGGCGACACCCTGCACGTGGGTGACCTCGACCCGTCCCGTACGGGCCTGGAAGTCTTCAAGGTCGACGAGGACTCGAGCAAGCCGTCGTCCTGGTTCGCCGACGCGCGTACCGGTCAAATCCTGTGGAGCACGCCCGCCAACGGCGACAACGGGCGCGGCGTCTCGGCCGACATCTGGTCCGGCAGCCCCGGCGCCGAATCGTGGTCGTCCGCGGTCGACGGCGTCCGCAGCCCCTCCGGCTCGGTGGTGGCCAGCCGCAAGCCCAGCTCGACCAACTTCGTCATCTGGTGGGACGGCGACGCCCAGCGCGAACTGCTCGACGCCACCCGCATCGACAAATACGGCACGTCGTCCGACACCCGCCTGCTCACGGCCTCGGGCGTGCACTCCAACAACGGCACCAAGTCGACCCCGTCGCTGAGCGGCGACCTGCTCGGCGACTGGCGCGAGGAGGTGATCTGGCCGACCACCGACAACACCGCCCTGCGGATCTACTCGACGCCGGTCCAGACCGACCGCCGGGTGGTCACGCTGCTGCACGACATCCAGTACCGCGAGGCCCTGGCCTGGCAGAACACCGCCTACAACCAGCCCCCGCACCCGAGCTTCGCCATCGGCTGAGCAAGGCAGCAGGCGGAAAGCGGCGGCCGGTCCCCACACAGCCCGCGGGACCGGCCGTACGCCTCGAGATTCTGTTTCGGAGGGGAGCCGGGCCGGGCCGTACCTCGACCCCACTCCGAGACAGAACCTAGGATCGAGCGAATGATCTTTCGACACGTGACGGTCGACAGTGCCGAGCCGTACGAGCTGGCCCGTTTCTGGAGCGACGTGACCGGCTGGCCCCTGGGTGACGACGACAAGCCCGGCGACGACGAGGTGCTCGTGGAAGCGCCGAAGCCCGTTCCCGGCCTGCTGTTCATCCGCGTGCCCGAGGCCAAGAGCGTCAAGAACCGTCTGCACATCGACTGGATGCCCGACGAGCGCACCCGCGACGAAGAGGTCGCCGGCTGGTCGGGCTGGGCGCCAAGCTTTTCGAGGACCACCGCACCGCGGACGGCCTGGGCTGGGTGACCATGCAGGACCCCGAGGGCAACGAGTTCTGCATCGAACGCAGCACCCTCGAACGCGGCCTGTAGTTCGGGGCCGGCCCGGGTATCCACAGGTCGGATTTCGTCCACATCCTGCCCGCGGTGACGGCCGAAATCCGCGACAATGGTCGGTGGCGGAGGCCCCCTGAGGGAGGGCGGGATCTGCGGTGGGCCGGCTCTGCGGTGGGCGGGCTCTGCGGTGGGCGGGCTCTGCGGTGGGCGGGCCTGGCCGGCGGGTGTGGGTCAGGGGGACAGCAGGCGGGGGTAGCGGCCCGGGTCGGATTCGGCGATCTTGCGGGCCTGCTGGACGGTGTCGGCCAGGGTGCGGGGGTGGCGGCGCTGGTCGAGGGTGAAGCGGTAGGACAGCTCCGCCCGCACGACGGGATCGCCGCACTCGACGAACGTCTTCAGGCAGACCGTTTCGAAGGCCGGGTCCGGGTCGGCACCGTCCAGTTTGGCCCACGGGCGAGCGTGCATCGCGCAGAGTTTCTGCTGCGGGGCGCCGGTCGCGACCACGGTGCTCAGGCGATCGAGCACCGTCCGGTGGCGGCCGGCCTTGACCAGCGGCGTGACCAGTTCACGGCTGTAACCGACCCAGCTGTCGTGCACGATCGCGTCGAGCACGAGATCCAGCACCTCCGGGATGTCGGCCAGACGCTGCAGGAGTTCGCCGCTCACCCGCCGCTGCTTCGCGACGATCCGGTGGTCCCGGGCCGCCACCGGGTCGGCGTCGGCGGGGGCAGGCCGGATCGCCGCGCCCGGGCTCAGCCGGGCCAGCAGGGCGTCGAGCCGCTGCTCGAACTCGGCGACCAGGGCATCGCCGGAACCGAGGATCTGCTGGGGGACAGTGTCGCGCCGGTGGAACTTGCGGCACCGGGGGCAGTAGAGGCGCGGGTCGGCCTCGAGGACGGCGTCGACCAGGCGCCGGGTTTCGAGCAGCTGGTCCTCGGTCAGCCGGCGGGCGTCCCAGGCCACCTCGGCCAGTTCCGCCCGGTGTGGGTGCGGCCGGCTGCGCTCGGCCGGTTCGACTCCGGTGAGGACGGCCAGGTCGGCGGCGGGGAGGCCGGGGAGGTGGGCGAACGCGGTCACGTACTGCGGGGTGATCGTGGCCCGGCCGCGCCCGAGCAGGACGATGGTCGAGTTCGAGACGTACGGTCCGTCGCCCACCTCCAGCAGCAGCCTGGCGTTCCACGGGTGGATGTTGCGGTTGGCCAGCAGGCGCACGAGCAGACCGCCCGGGCCTTCGGGCCAGGTTTCGTCGACGGGCTCCGGTGCGATGTCGGGCCGCGACCGGACGATCTCGGACGCCAGCCGGTGCAGCGTGGCCGGATCCGGCTCGCTGTCCGGAGTGACCTGCCGGTGGATCAGGAGCCGGCGCAGCGGGGAGTCAGGCACCGCCCCAGCGTGCCAGCAGCTCGCCCGCCGCGACAGGCCCGCGGATCGAGGCGTCGAGGACCTGGGCGGTGTGGGCCAGGGCGATCTGCCCGCCCTGCCGGCGGACCGAGGCCGCGACCTGCATGAGACAGCCGGGGTTGGCCGTCACCAGCACCTGCGCGCCGGTGGCGAGCACGTTGGCCGCCTTGCGGTCGCCCAGTTCGGCCGCGGGCACCGGGTTGAGGATGTTCCAGATGCCGGCCGAGCCGCAGCACAGCTCGGGGTCGGCGATCTCGCGCAGTTCGAGTGACGGAATGCCGCGCAGCAGGGCGCGGGGCTGGGCCCGGACGCCCTGGGCGTGCCCGAGATGGCAGGCGTCGTGATAGGCGACCGTCAGGGGCAGCGGGTGCCGCGGGGCGACGGGGCCGAGCTCGTCGAGCAGCTCGGCCAGGTCGCGCACCTTCGCCGCGAAGGCCGCCGCCCGCCCGGCATACTCCGGGTCGTCGGCCAGCAGTTCGCCGTACTCCTTGAGCGACGACCCGCAGCCGGCCGCGTTGACGACGAAATAGTCCATGCCGGTGTGCTCGAACGTGTCGATCAGGCGCCGGGCAAAACGCGACGCCTCGTCCCGGCGGCCGTTGTGGACACTCAGCGCGCCGCAGCATCCCTGGCTCGGCGGGATCACCACGTCGCAGCCTTCCGCGGCGAGGATGCGTACGGTCGCGGAATTGACCTCGGGGAAGAACGCGCCCTGCACGCACCCGGTGAGCATGCCCACGGCGGCCCGGCGGGTGCCCTGGGCCGCGACGCGGCGCGGCGGCCGGGGAACGCGACGCAGCTGCGGCGCGAGCGATTCCAGGGTGGCCAGCGTGGGCGCGAGCCGCTGCAGGAGGCCGCTGCGCGCGACGAGCCGTTGCAGACCCGAGCGCTGGTACGCCCGCAGGGGACCCCGCAACAGACGGAGACGCCGGGGGTACGGGAACAGCGCGAAGATCGCCGTCCGCAGGGCACGGTCGCGGGGGCGGCGGGAATGCCGCCGCTCGGCCTGGGCCCGGGTGTCCTCGATCAGCCGGTCGTACTGGACGCCGGACGGGCAGGCGGTCACGCACGACATGCAGCCCAGGCAGTTGTCGAAGTGCTCGACCATCGAGTCGCTCATCGGTTCGCCGGTGAGCCCCTCGTTCATCAGATAGATGCGCCCGCGCGGTGAGTCGGCCTCGGCGCCCCACAGCACGTACGTCGGGCAGGTGGTCAGGCAGAAGCCGCAGTGGACGCAGTCGGCCAGCAGCTCGGCGCTCGGCGGATGCTCGTCGTCGAACGCTCGGTCTCCGGCGACCGGCCCCAGCACGTCCCGCGGCGGCTCGCCCGTGCCCCACGTCGCGTCGACCATCAGATGCCTCCCACGAACCGGCCCGGCGCGAAGCGATGCCCGGGGTCGAACTGGTCCTTGATCCGGCGCATCAGGGCCAGCCCCGGCACCGGCCCCCACATGTCCAGAATGTCGCGCACCTCGGCCGGAGCGGTCAGCACCACCGCATGGCCGCCGCCGCGCACGCACAGGGCCCGCAGCCGCTCGACCTCGGTGATGTCGGCCGCCGCGGCATGAAGCACCCCTGTCCCGGCCGACCCGCGCACCCGGGAGCCCGAGGAGATCAGCGACGGCACCTTCGACAGCGGCACCGACAGCTTCATCCCGATCTCGCCGTCGGCCCACGGCATCCGCCCCCACCACCCGGGCGGCTCCTCGCTGAGCTCGCCGGCCAGCAGTTTCCCGACCAGAGCCGACCTTTCCCGTACGCCCTCCGGGGTGCCCTCGACCAGCACGGCCAGCTCGCCCGTGTCCGAGTCGATCTCGATCGCGGTCGGCACGACCTGGGCCGCCAGCAGGGCCGGCACTGCCTCGGCGGGCGCGGTCGAGCGCACGTAGGTCGCCGCCGAGGGCCGCGGATGGAGGCGGAACACGCACTCGGTGATCAACCCCAGCGTCCCGTACGACCCGGTGTAGAGCTTGCCGAGGTCGTAGCCCGCGACGTTCTTGACCACCTTGCCGCCCGACTTGGCCACCCTGCCGTCGGCCCGCACGACGGTGATGCCGATCAGCAGGTCGCGAGCCGTCCCGTACTGCATCCGCCGGGGCCCGCTCGCCCCGGTCGCCACCGTGCCCCCGACCGTCGCCCCCGGCGGAGCGTCGATGGCCAGCTGCTGATCACCGAGCGCGAGATCGCCGAGCGGGGTGCCCGCCCGCAGCACCGTGATCAGGTCGCCCGCCGCGTGCTCGACCATCCCGGCCAGCCGCCGGGTGTCGATGATCAGATCGAGTGCGCGCGGTGGCGGTCCCCAGTGGATCTTTGTGCCGCCGCCGCGGACGACGACGGTCAGCTCCTGGGCGGCGCCGATCAGGGCGGCCGCCTCCGCGGTCGACGTGGGCGCCGCGACCAGGCGGGCCGGCACGCCCCCGACGTGGTCGTCGTCGCCGGCCGGGCGGGTCAGCTCGTCGAGGGCGGTCATCAGAAGACCTCGACGCCGGGGAACGACGTGGCCGTGTGGCGGCCCGGCCGTTCGCCGCAGAGCCGCGGCGTCGGGAAGATCTTGCCGGGGTTCGACAGCGACAACGGGTCGAAGGCGCACCGGACGAGCTGCATCGTGTCGAGGTCGTCGTCGCTGAACATCCGCGGCATGTATTTCGCCTTGTCCATGCCGACCCCGTGCTCGCCGGTGATCGACCCGCCGTACTCGATGCAGAGGTCGATGATCGTGCCCGACACCGTCTCGGCCCGCTCGGCCTCGCCCTCCACCCCGTCGTCGAACAGCACCAGCGGATGGAGATTGCCGTCGCCGGCGTGGAACACGTTGGCCACCCGAACGCCGTGCTCCTCGGCCACGTCGGTGATCCGCCGCAGCACCTCGGGCAGCGCCGTCCGGGGGATCACGCCGTCCTGCACGATATAGTCGGGGCTGATCCGGCCCACCGCCGCGAAGGCCGACTTGCGGCCCTTCCAGAACAGCGCCCGCTCGGCGTCGTCGGCCGCTATCCGGATCTCGAACGCGCCGCTCTCCCGGCAGAGCGCGGTGACCTGCTCGAACTGGGCCTCGACCTCGGCCGTGGGCCCGTCCAGCTCGACGATCAGCACCGCCGCCGCGCCGGGCGGATAGCCGCACGCCACCGCCGCCTCGGCCGCCTCGATGGCCAGCGCGTCCATCATCTCGATGGCGGCCGGCACCACGCCCGCCCCGATGATCGCCGAGGTGGCCGCGCCCGCCTGGTCGATGCCGGGGAAGGCGGCGAGCAGCGTGCGCACCGACTCGGGCAGCCGGGTCAGCCGGACGGTGACCTCGGTGGCGATGCCGAGCGTGCCCTCCGAACCGACAAAGGCCCCGATCAGGTCGTAGCCCGGCGGGTCGAGCGCGCGCCCGCCGAGCCGGACGAGATCGCCGTCGGGCGCGACGATCTCCAGCCCGGTCACGTGGTTGGTCGTGAAGCCGTACTTCAGGCAGTGCGCGCCGCCCGAGTTCTCGGCCACGTTCCCGCCGATCGAGCAGATCTGCTGGCTGGACGGGTCGGGGGCGTAGTAGTAGCCGAGCGGGGTGGCGGCCTTGGTGACCTGCAGGTTGATCACGCCCGGCTCGACCACGGCCCGCTCGTCCTCCGGGGCGACCTCGACGATCCGGCGCATCTGGGCGGTGACGATCAGGACGCCCTCCGCGTGCGGGAGCGCGCCGCCGGACAGGCCGGTGCCCGAGCCGCGGGCCACGAACGGCACCCCGGCCGCGGCGCAGGCGCGCACGGCCGCCGCGACCTGGGCCGCGGTGTGCGGCAGCACGACCACGGCCGGGATCACCCTGTAGTGGGCGAGGCCGTCGCACTCGTACGTCCGCAGTTCCTGCCGGTCGGTGATGACCCGCGCCGGCCCCAGCTCGGCCCGCAGCCGCTGGGCCAGAGCATCAATGTCCGCCATAGCCGGCCTCCTCCGGGACAACCTAACCCGAATCGTCACGCAGCGTCGACGGCATGAACCGGTCCCGTAGTAGTTCCGGCACCGCACTCGACCGGCCCCGCCGGTCTGGGAGGATGGCGCGATGTTCGTGACCTCCAGAGCCGCTCTCCTCGCCGTGACCACGGCCTGTGCCCTCCTGGTGACGGCCGGCTGCTCGTCCGACGACGACCCGGCGCCGGAGCCGACCGGGCTCATCGCCGTGACGACGATGCGCGGGGCGCTGCTGCAGGCGGCCGAGATCGGGCCGACCTGGGCGCCGCCCGCCGAGGCGCCCGACAACACCAAGCTGGTGAGCATCTGCGGCGGCACCACGACCGCCCCGACCGTGCCGCCGGGCGGGGAGACGGTCGCCGCGTCCTTCGTGGACGAGGGTCAGAAGGGCGCGCAGACCCTCGACCAGACGGCGCTCGTCTACGGCGACGCGACGCTGGCCACGGCCGCGCAGGCCGCGCTGCGGGCGATCGCCGACGGGTGCCAGGCCGACGTCTCCGTGCCGGCCACCGTCACCGACGACAAGTCCGAGCCGGCGTACACCGAGACTGTCGAGATCAAAACGCTTGACGAGTCCGGCTGGAAGGGTTTCGTGGTGGTCCGGCACAAGAAGTACGAACCCAAGCACCCCGGTACGGCCGACACCGCCGTGGCCGTGCTGAGCAGCCGGAACGTCGTGCTGGTGGACACGTACGCGATCTATCAGCTCAACAACGCGAGCGCCTCGCCCAGCTTCGACGGCGACTGGCAGAAACTCGTCGGATCGGTCGTCCAGCGGGTCTCTTGACCTCCTGGGATAGACACGACGGCCTGGTGTCGTCTAATGTTCCGAGTGCGCCGTTGCGAGTTCTTCCCCCGTGGAATTCGCAGCGGCGTCTTACTTTGTCCCGGTTTCTGAGGTCGCCGGTTATGAGGTCGCCACCGGCAGGTGGTCGTAACCCCGGATCGTCAGGCTGTTGCGCCGCCGCGCCCCGGGCGCGAGCCGCAAGCCGGGCAGCCGCTCGAAGAGCCGCGGAAACCCGATCTGTGCTTCGAGCCGGGCCATCGGCGCGCCCAGGCAGTAATGCATGCCGCCGCCGAACGAGAGCGACGCGTTGTCGGCCCGGCGCAGGTCGAGCCGGCCCGGGTCGGTGAAGCGCCGGGGGTCGCGGTTGGCCGCGCCGGTGTAGGCCACGATGTGCCGGCCCGGCTCGAAACGCACCCCGGCGATCGTGGTGGGCTCGAGCGCCGTCCGGTCGATGTTCTGCACCGGTGAGTCGTAGCGCATCAGCTCCTCGACGGCCGCCGCCGGATCGGCGTGCAGGTCGGGCCGCTGCTCCGGATGCTCGAGCAGCGCCACCAGCCCGTTGGAGAGCAGGTTGGTGGTGGTCTCGAAACCGGCCGCGAAGAGCAGCCCGGCCATCGTCAGCAGCTCGTCCTCGGTGAGCCGGTCGCCCGACTCCTCGTGCTGCACCAGGGCGCTGATCAGATCCTCCCGCGGTTGCCGGCGGCGCTCGGCGGCGAGATCGCTGAGATAGTCGCGCACCGCCTTGGCCGCCGGGTCGGCCTTGAGCAGCACCTCGGGGGTGATCACGTCGAGCACGGCCGACCAGTCCTGCACCAGATGCTGGAACTGGGACCGGTCGGCGTGCGGGATGCCGAGCAGCTCGCCGATCACGTTGAGCGGCAGCGGGAAGGCGAACCCGGGCACGAAATCGGCGATCGGCCCGGCCGCCATCTCGTCGATCAGGTCGTCGATCATCCGCTCGGTGGCCGGCCGCAGCGCCCGCACCCGGCGGGCCGTGAAGCTCGAGCTGACCAGCCGCCGCAGCCGGGTGTGATCCGGCGGGTTGATCCCCAGCAGGCTGGTGAAATAGCCGTACAGCGCGGGGTGCTCGGCCCAGTCGGCCAGGCCGAACCCGGCCAGCATCTCGGTCGGCATCTTGCCGAGCCGGTGGTCGCGCGAGACCGCCTGGCACTCGGCGAAACGGGTCACGATCAGGGTGCCGTCGCCGGCCTGCAGCACCGGGCCGATCTCGCGCAGTCGCTCGTAGTGGCCGTAGGGATCCTCGCGGCCCACCATCGTGGTGAGCTCCTCCAGCAGTGTCGAAACTTCGCGACTTTCCACAATGTCCGCCACGACTTGACCATACAAGCTGGGGGTTGAGCAGCGGTGTGTCGTGTTCTACGCTGCACACGGCTCATCAACCACAGTTTATGGCGTCCTGCATCGGGGGATGTGCATGGATGCGCGCCTTGCATCCCTGCTCATGGGCGTCTTCCTCGCTGTGGTGGCCGGCGGAGGGGAGGAGCGTGGGTGGGCGCCTTCTCCATCGCCGAGAAACTGGACAGGCTGTTCCGGCAGCTGCGGCCCGAGCCGAGCTACATGGCCGTGGCCGATGCCGTCCGGTCAGGTCAGGGCGTGCCGATCTCGCATACGTACATCTGGCAGCTGCGCACCGGCAAACGGGACAACCCGACGATCCAGCACCTGACCGCCCTGGCCGCCTACTTCGGCGTACCGGTCGCCTATTTCCTCGACGACGAGGAGGCGGCCCGCATCGACGCCCAGCTCGACCTGCTCCAGACGATCCGGGCGGCCGGGGTCACCGAGATCGCGATGCGCGCGGCCGACGTCTCACCCCGCGGGCGCGACACGATCAACGAGATGATCCGGAAGGTCTGGGACTCGGAGCACCAGGCGGAGCACTGACCGGCCGCCGGTCCGCGGCTTCCCGTTCGCTGCGCGGAACTGCGCGCAGAAAGCGCTCTCCGAACACGGGGTGACGGTGGCGTGTGGAATACCCCACCGGACTGTTAACTATTCGGCCGAGATCTGCATAGCCTTACGAACCTTGGGGCAGAAACCAGTTCGGCCGCGGAATCGAAACCGGAGGTGGCTGGCCATGGAGAAATTCGTCTACGACTTCGCCGAGGGCAACAAGGATCTCAAAGACCTGCTCGGGGGCAAAGGCGCCAACCTCGCGGAAATGACCAACCTCGGCCTGCCGGTTCCGGCCGGCTTCACCATCACCACCGTCGCGTGCCAGCGCTTCCTGGTCGATGGCGAGCACATCGAGGGGCTCGACGACGAGATCGACCGTCATCTCGCCGGGCTCGAGACGACGATGGGTCGCAAGCTCGGCGATCCGGCCGACCCGTTGCTGGTCTCGGTGCGTTCCGGGGCCAAGTTCTCGATGCCCGGCATGATGGAGACCGTCCTCAACGTCGGGCTCAACGACGAGTCGGTGGCCGGCCTCTCGCGCCAGGCCGGCGGCAACGACCGGTTCGCCTGGGACTCCTACCGCCGGCTCATCCAGATGTTCGGCAAAACCGTGTGCGACGTGCCCGGCGCCGAATTCGAGGACGCGCTGCACGACGCGAAGGTGGCCAAGGGCGTCAAGGACGATGTGCAACTGGACGCCGACGATCTCAAAGCGCTCGTCGACGCGTACAAGAAAGTCTTTGTGAAGCATGTCGGGCACGACTTCCCGCAGGAACCGCGGCGGCAGCTCGACCTCGCGATCAAAGCGGTCTTCCAATCCTGGAACGCCGACCGGGCCGTGCTCTACCGGCGGCAGGAACGCATTCCGGCCGATCTCGGCACGGCGGTCAACGTGGTGGCGATGGTTTTCGGCAACCTCGGTCCCGACTCGGGCACCGGCGTCGCCTTCACCCGCGACCCGGCCACCGGCGAGAGCGGCATCTACGGCGACTACCTGCAGAACGCGCAGGGCGAGGACGTGGTGGCCGGCATCCGCAACACGCTGCCGCTGGCCGACCTCGAGAAGATCGACAAGAAGTCGTACGACGAGCTGCTGCAGATCATGTCGACGCTCGAGGGGCACTACCGCGACCTGTGCGACATCGAGTTCACGATCGAGCGCGGCAAGCTGTGGATGCTGCAGACGCGGGTCGGCAAGCGCACCGCGGCGGCGGCCTTCACGATCGCCGCGCACCTGGTCGACGAGGGCATGATCGACCTGGACGAGGCGGTCACCCGGGTCACCGGGGCCCAGCTCGCGCAGCTGATGTTCCCGCGGTTCGACCTGGCCGGCGACCCGACCGCGATCACCCGCGGGGTGGGGGCCTCGCCCGGTGCGGCGTACGGGGAAGTGGTCTTCACCGCGCAGCACGCTGTCGCCGCTGCGGCCGAGGGCAAGTCGGTCATCCTGGTGCGGCGCGAGACCAACCCGGACGACCTGCCGGGCATGATCGCGGCCCAGGGCATCCTGACCTCGCGCGGCGGCAAGACCTCGCACGCGGCGGTCGTGGCCCGCGGCATGGGTAAGACCTGTGTCTGCGGCGCCGACCAGATGGAGGTCGGCCGCGACCAGTTCACCGTCGGCGGCCACGTCGTGCACGAGGGCGACGTGATCTCGATCGACGGCACGACCGGCCGCGTCTACCTGGGTGAGGTGCCGGTGCGCCCGTCCGAGGTGGTGCAATATTTCGAGGGCGATCTCGACCCCGCACTGGCCAACGAGCCGCTGGTCGCCGCCGTGCACACGCTTATGGAGCACGCCGATTCCCAGGCGCGCCTGCGGGTGCGGACGAACGCCGACACCGGTCCCGACGCGGCCCGGGCCCGGCGCTTCGGGGCGCACGGCATCGGGCTGTGCCGCACCGAGCACATGTTCCTGGGTGACCGGCGCGAGCTGGTCGAACGGCTGATCCTGGCCCACACCAAGGCCGAACGCGACGACGCGCTGGCCGCCCTGCAGCCGTTGCAGCGGGCCGACTTCCTCGACATCTTCCGCGAGATGAACGGGCTGCCGGTCACCGTGCGGTTGATCGACCCGCCGCTGCACGAGTTCCTGCCCTCGCTGGAGGACCTGGCGGTGCAGGTGGCGGTGGCGAAGGAGCGCGGCGAGGAGTCGGCCGAGTCCGAGCGCGACGAGCGGATGCTGGCGGCCGTGCGGCGCATGCACGAGTCGAACCCGATGCTCGGCCTGCGCGGCGTACGGCTGGGTCTGGTCATTCCCGGTCTGTTCGCCATGCAGGTGCGGGCGATCGCCGAGGCCGCGGTCGCGCTGGCCGCCGAGGGCGGCAACCCGTGCCCCGAGATCATGGTCCCGCTGGTCGGCGCGGTGCAGGAGCTCGAGACCGTCCGCACCGAGGCCGAGAAGATCATCGCCGAGGTGGTCGGCGACACCGGCGTGCACGTGCTGATCGGCACCATGATCGAGGTGCCGCGGGCGGCGCTGACGGCCGGCCAGATCGCCGAGGCGGCCGAGTTCTTCTCGTTCGGCACCAACGACCTGACCCAGATGGCCTGGGGCTTCTCGCGGGACGACGTCGAGGGCGCGTTCTTCTGGCGCTACCTGGAGCTGGGCATCTTCGGCATCTCGCCGTTCGAGTCGATCGACCGCGACGGCGTGGGGCGGCTGGTGCGGATCGCGGCCGAGGAGGGACGAGCCACCCGGCCCGGTCTCAAGCTCGGCGTCTGCGGCGAGCACGGCGGCGACCCGGAATCGGTGCACTTCTTCCACGAGGTGGGGCTCGACTACGTGTCCTGCTCGCCCTTCCGGGTGCCGATCGCGCGGCTCGAGGCGGGCCGTGCGGCGGTCGAATCGGCCGGGTCCGACCACCGCTGACTCTTTTTCCTGTCGCCGTCCGGGTGCTCTCACCCGGACGGCGACTTTTTGTCGGTGGGTGGGTCTAGCGTCGGGCCTTGATTGGAAGTCGTTCCGGCCAAAGGAGTCTGTGATGGCATCTCAGCTCAACCCGTATCTGACGTTCAACGGCAACGCGCGCGAGGCGATGGAGTTCTACCACTCCGTCTTCGGCGGCGACCTCAAGATCAACACGTTCGGCGAGTTCGGCGTGCCCGACCCGGCGATCGCCGACAAGGTCATGCACGCGATGCTGACCACGCCGAAGGGCTATCTCCTGATGGCGTCCGACGCGGCGCCCGGCATGGGAGAGCCCAAGCAGGGCGACACGATGACGGTGAGCCTCAGCGGCGACCCCGGCGAGGGCCTCGAAGAGGTGTGGGAAAAGCTCGCCGACGGCGGCAATGTGACGATGCCGTTCGAGAAGCAGATGTGGGGCGACCTCTACGGCCAGCTCGTCGACAGGTTCGGCATCCCGTGGATGGTCGACGTCGTCGCTCCCCAATGACTTTCGCTAGCCCCGCATTCCGCACGTCGGCGATCGTCAGCACCACTCGAGCGGATTGACGTCGAGCAGGGCGAGGAGTTCGAGTTGTAGGGGTGTGGGTTGAGGAATGGTGTGGAGGTTTCCGCTGGTCGCGGGGATGAGTCTCATTCCGGCGAGGGCTTGGAAGATCAGCCGGGTGGTCGGGATGGCGGGTCTGCGGGCGTAGAGACCGGCAACGGTGGTCCGGCCTTGAGCCCGTAGTGCGCCTCGGATTTGGCGTTCGATGAGGCTGAAGATGAGCAGGGCGAGGCAGATCACGGTGATCATGGCGGTGATCCGGCGGTTGTTCTTCAGGTAGATCGCGGCGACGGCCAGGGGGCCTTTGAACGTCGAGTAGCGGCGTTCGACGGCTTCCTGGCCTTTGTAGTGCAACAGCACTTGCGCGGCGTCGGCCTGGTCGGGGTCCAGGTTGGTCAACAGCGCGTACCAGCCGTCGGTAGCCGCCTCGGCATCGCGGGCCTGTTGGTCGAAGTTCCAGGTCAGGGTGGGTTTACCGGTCGCGGTGTCGGTGCCGGTCGTAGTGCGGAGGTAAGCGCCGACCCGACGGTCTTTCGCGATCACCGCCAAGCGGGCCTCGACCGCGGCGGCGTCCGGGTAGTACCGCGAGCCCAGGCCTCGGGTCAGCCGGTCCAGGTCGCCGGTGGCCCGGTCGATTTTCTTGGCCCGGGCCGTCGCCGCGGCACCGGCGCGTGCGCTGGAGTGCACGAACACCCGCCGCAGGGTCAGGACCGGGTCCTTCTTCCGCGGCCCGGTCAAGACCATGGTGTCCTCGTACACGTGCCAGTTCCCCAGCGTTGACGGGTCCTTGCCCTGGTCACGGGCAGCGACGTAGTCGACCCGGGTGGCCTGGCCCAGGTCCAGGCCGGCCAGCACCTCAGCGCCGACGTACACCTTCGACGCCGGTGCCACGAAGGTCACCTGCTCGCCGTGCATCGTGGTCAGGTTGTCGTAGGAGACCAGCTTCGAGTCCCCGACGATCAACAGCCGGCGGGTCGTGGCGATCTTCTGCAACGCCTTCATCATCGGGATGACCTGGGCGACCTCACCCGCACCGCCGTCGTAAGCCCGGTGAAAGACCGGCACCCCGCCGTCGCCGGTCACCGCGAGCCCGGCCTGGACCTGCTTCAAATCCGGCCGCCGGTCCTTGGAATGCCCGAACTTCGGCGCCGCATACTCGTCGTCGACCTGCTCGTACTCGCCATACACCGACATCGACGTCATGTCCCAGTGAATCCGCGACACGTCAATACCGAACGCCTTGATCGCGGCGGCCCCGACCGACCCGACGATCGAGTCCAGCTGCGACGCGATCGCATCCAGGGCCCGACCGACCCGATCATCGTTGAGCTGCTCCGGCCGGACCCCGAAGACCTCCTCGACCGCGTGCCCAGCCGCCCAGTCCCGCACCCGGACCAGGGGTTCCGGCGACGTCAACCGGTTCGCCACCAGCGCCTCGATCACCTGGCCGTGCGTCAGCTCCGACCGGTCATCAACCGGGCACAACTCCTCGATGACATCCCGAATCCGCAGGCGGGCGGCAAACGCCGCGACCACCGGCAACGACCCCAACGCCTTCTCCACCGACGGCACCGACCCGTACTGCGCACGCTCTCTCACAGCCCGGCACGCTGCCATCGGCCACCCTCATCACCAACCCGCCGCGCCGAAACCCGCTCACGATCAACGACCCGCGGAATACCCGGCTAGCCGGGCCGGGTGTTTGCCCGGCCCGACACGGCTTGGAAATCAGCGGGCAATGATGCGGGTCTTCACTGCCAGATGACTCACCACCTGGTGAGGCGCGCCTAGGGTTCCGCCCACCGGCCCCGCCGGAACGGGGACTGGTCCGAGAGGTGCAGGCGCCCGGTTCACGCGGGGCGCTCCACGGCGGGACAAAAGCCCGGGAGACAGCCATAGGTCCTGGCTGCTCTCCGGCCAGGCCTCCCCACCCGGAGGCGCCCGTGGGTCTTCATCACGATCACTCGCACCCGCACGTCGAGCAGTCCGAAACCGAACCGACCCTGCACGACCGATACGGCCCCGAGGCGGCCTTCGCCGTCGCGGCCGAGGCCAAACTGCCCACCACCAAGTGGGAGGAAGAGATCGCCCGCGGGCTGGAGCTGGGCCTGCAGGGGGCCGACTCCATCAAGGACCGCTCGATCCCCACCTTCTCCCGCGGCGAGCTGCCGCACTTCGCCGGCATCAACACGTTCCTCAAGCAGCCCTATCTGGAGGACGTGCGCCGCGTCGGCGAGTACGACGTCGCGATTCTGGGCGCGCCCTTCGACGGCGGCACGACCTACCGCTCCGGCACCCGCTTCGGTCCGCAGGGCATCCGCAAGATCTCGGCGCTCTACGGGCCGTACTCCTTCGAACTGGGTGTCGACCTCCGGGAGTCGATCACCATGTGCGACCTGGGCGACATCTTCACCATCCCGGCCAACATCGAGAAGACGTTCGACCAGATCAGCAAGGCGGTCGCGCACGTCTACGAGTCCGGGGCGTTCCCCGTCGTGCTCGGCGGCGACCACAGCATCGGCTACCCCACGGTCCGCGGCGTCGCCCAGCACCTGCAGGGCAACCTGGGCATCATCCACTTCGACCGGCACGTCGACACGCAGGAGACCGACCTCGACGAGCGGATGCACACCACGCCCTGGTTCCATGCCACCGACATCCCCAACGTGCCGCCGAAAAACCTGGTGCAGATCGGCATCGGCGGCTGGCAGGCCCCGCGGCCCGGCGTCAAGGTCGGCCGGGAACGCGGCACCACGATCATGACCGTCACCGACTGCGTCGAGATGGGCATCCAGGAGGCGGCCGAGCGCGCGCTCGACGTCGCCTGGGACGGGGCCGACGCGGTCTGGCTGTCGTTCGACGTCGACTGCCTCGACGCGGCCTTCGTGCCCGGCACCGGCTGGCCCGAGCCCGGCGGCTTCCTGCCGCGCGAGGTCCTCAAGTTCATCCAGATCATCGCCGACGCCCGGCCGCTCGCCGGCATCGAGGTCGTCGAGTGCGCGCCCGCCTACGACACCGCCGAGATCACCGCGCTGCTGGCCACCCGGGTCATCTGCGACACCCTCGGCTGCCTGGTCCGTTCCGGTCACCTCGGAGGTGCTCGATGAAACGTCTGCTTGCTCTGCTGGCGGCGCTGCTGTTGCTGGGCGCCTGCGCCGACAGCTCCACCCCCGCGTCCTCCGACGGGAAAGCCACCATCCGGCTCGGCTTCTCGGCCTGGCCCGGCTGGTTCCCCTGGCAGGTCGCCCAGGACCAGGGCCTGTTCGCCAAGAACGGGCTGACCGTCGACCTGAAGTATTTCGAGTCCTACACCGACTCGCTGACCGCGCTCAGCACCGGCAACCTCGACGCGAACAGCCAGACCCTCAACGACACGCTCTCGTCGGTCAGCGGCGGCGCCAAGCAGACGGTCGTGCTGGTCAACGACAACTCCACCGGCAACGACCAGATCATCGCCCGGCCCGGGATCAATTCGGTCGCCGACCTCAAGGGCAAGAAGGTCGCGGCCGAGCAGGGCACGGTCGACCACTACCTGTTGCTGCTGGCGCTGAAGGAGGCCGGGCTCACCGAGAAGGACGTCCAGTTCACCCCGCTGCTCACCGACGCGGCCGCGGCCGCCTTCGTGGCCGGCAAGGTCGAGGCGGTCGGCGTGTTCGCGCCGTTCACCACGACCGCGCTCGAGCTCGAGGGCAGCAAGGCGATCGCGACCTCCAAGGACTTCCCGGGCGCGATCCCCGACCACCTGGTCTTCGGCGCCGATTTCGTCAAGGAGCACGAGACCGAGGTGCAGGCGCTCGTGCAGACCTGGTTCGACACGCTCGCTTGGATCGACGCCAACAAGCCGGCCGCCGTCGGCATCATGGCCAAGCGGGGCGGCGTCTCGGCCATCGACTACGAGTCGTACGACGCCGGCACGACGATCTTCTCCAAGCAGCAGAACCTCGACGCTTTCGCCTCGGGCAGCAGCCCGGCCAACCTCGACTTCCAGGCCGGTGAGATCGCGAAGTTCCTGGTCGACACCGGGCTGGCCGAGGAGAAGCCGTCGCTGGACGGGCTGCTCGAACCGAAGTTCGTCCAGGCCGTGAAGTGACCAGTACGGTGGTCGGCGCAGCACAGGCCCCGCCGTTCACCGAGCCGCTGCCCCGGCGGCGGGCGGTGCGGCCGGCCCGGATCTGGGCGCCCCGCGCCCCCATCCCGCGGCGGTGGCGGATCGCTCTGATCGTCGCGTCGGTGCTGGTCCCGCTGCTGGCGTGGATCATCGTGTCGGCCACCGGGGCGGTGCCCGCGCAGTTCCTGCCCACGCCGGCGGCGGTGTGGCAGGCCGGGCTCGAGATGGCGCGGGCCGGCACGCTGGCCACCGACACCTGGGCCAGCGTGCAGCGGATCCTCCTCGGCTTCGGGCTGGCCATCGTGGTGTCGGTGCCGCTCGGCATCGTGATGGGCACCTTCGCGGCCGGGCAGGCGCTGTTCGAACCGGTGGTCGGCCTGCTGCGTTACCTGCCGGCCAGCGCGTTCATCCCGCTGCTGACCATCTGGCTCGGCATCGGCGAACCGTCCAAGGTGATGCTGCTGTTCATCGGCACGGTCTTCTTCAACACGCTGATGACGGCCGACGTGGTGCGCCAGGTGCCCCGCGACCAGATCGAGGTCTCGTACACCCTGGGCGCCCGCCGCGGCGAGGTGCTGCGCAAGGTCGTGGTGCCGCACTCGCTGCCCGGCATGATCGACTGCATCCGGGTCAACGCGGCCGCGGCCTGGAACTTGGTGGTCGTGGCCGAGCTGATCAACAGCGAGGACGGGCTCGGCTACCGGATCGCCCGCAGCCAGCGTTTCCTGGCCAGCGACCGGATCTTCGCGATCCTGGTCGTGATCGCGGTGCTCGGCCTGACGATCGACGTGCTGCTCAGGCTGCTGCGCGACCGGGTGGGGCGGTGGGTGTGATGCTGATCCTCTCCAGCGTGACCAAGACGTTCGGCGCCTTCACGGCACTGTCCGACGTGTCGCTGACCGTGGACAAGGGCGAGTTCGTCTGCCTGGTCGGCGCGAGCGGTTCCGGCAAATCGACCCTGCTGTCGCTGATCGCCGGGCTGACCCCGCCCACCGAGGGCACGGTCACCCTCGACGGCGCGCCCGTCACCGGCCCCGGGCCCGACCGGGGCCTGGTCTTCCAGTCCGGCGCGGTCTATCCGTTCCGGACAGTGGAGCGCAACGTGGCGTTCGGCCTGGAACTGCTGCCGATCGCCAAGGCCGAACGGCAGCGGAGGGTGGACTGGTATCTGGCCGAGACCGGCCTGACCGACCTGCGCAAGAAGCTGCCGAAACAGCTGTCGGGCGGCCAGCGGCAGCGGGTGGCCATCGCCCGGGCCCTCGCGTGCTCCCCGTCGGTGCTGCTGCTCGACGAGCCGTTCGGGGCGCTGGACGTTCAGACCAAGGAGGACATGCAGGTCTTCATCCGCCGGGTCTGGCAGGACACCGGGACGACGGTCGTGATGGTCACCCACGACGTCGAGGAGGCCGTGTTCCTCGGTCAGCGGGTCGTGGTGCTGGGCTGCGACCCCGGCCGGGTCGCCACCGAGCTCAGCGTCGACCTTCCCGCCGAACGCGACCTGGCCGTAAAGCGACTGCCGTCGTTCCTGGCCCTGCGGGCCGCGGTCGAGGACCAGGTACGAGCCTTCCACCACGCCGCAGTCTGACGCGCTCTCAGGCCGGGACCCGGCTGCGTCAGGCCGCGACCCGGCTGTCGCGCGGTCCCAGGTGGCTGTCTGCTCGCGGTTCGGGCCGCGGTCTGGCTCGGCCCCTGGGCCGCGGCCGCACATACGCTTCAGCCGGCCACGGTGATGGCCGCGGCCGGCTGCTCGCGTCAGCTGCCGGCCGAGGCCGGGGTCTTGCACAGGTTGGTCATGGCGATCGCCACGATGCGCTGGCCCTTCTTCACGTCGACCTGGAAGAGGTTCACCGCGTCCTTGACCTGGTCGCCCGTGGTCATGCCGTTGGCCGCGTCCTGGCACAGGTTGTAGCCGTTGTCGACCGCGGTCTTCTGGTCGGCCACGAGAGCGGCGTCGAGCGCGCCCAGCGCCTTGAGGTAGGTCGCCTCGTCACCCTTCGGCAGCGACCCGCCGGTGTCGGAGACGGCCGCCGGCTCCTTGGCCGCATCGTCCGAGCAGGCACTGAGCGACCCCAGCCCGGCCAGTGCCACAAGAACGGTGCCCGTCACGGCAAGACGTGCCCCCACGTTGCGTCCCCCTACTTCGATGAAAACGATCTTTACCGCCAGGCACGGTACGGGGACCACGCCAGCCCGCGCCACCGACGCCCGGCCGACATTTTCCGCCAACGGGACACCCCACCCCCCAAGACCGGCCCAAAGCTCACCGCCCGCCGCGGACCGATTCCGGACCTGCCCGGAAAGCACTCGCCTTACACCCGAGGGGTCGTCAATCGGCGAGCCCCGCCCTTGCCGGCCTCCTGGACCCGAGCGCCTGGGCGGCCGGGTCAGTAGTCGGACGGGGCGGGCTCGTAGGCGTAGTCGTAGTCCGGCGGCGGCTCCTCGTCGGGGAAGTCGAAGGCCGGGTCCGGGGTGGGGGCCGCCGCGGGTCGGCGGGCCGGGGCGGGGTCGGGGTCGCCGAGGCGGGACGCGGGCGT
>CBDCJN010000015.1:0-45870 GCA_965217855.1 Actinoplanes sp.
GACGCCGGCCGCGGTGAGGCCCTGGCCCAGCTGCCCGACCAGCTCGACGCCGAGCTGCAGGCCCTCGCCGTGCAGCTGTCCGAACGCCTGGAGGAGACGTTCGCGCAGGTCGGCGAGAAGGTCCTGGCCTCGGTGTTCGACCCGAGCGAACGGGCCGCGATGCTGGGCCGGCTCAACGCCAGCCTGCGCCACGCCATGGCCACCGCCCCCGCCGCGCGACGGCTCGGGCGACAACCTGCTCATCGCGTTGTCGGCCGGCGGCATCGCGTTCATGGCCGGGCGCGGCGCGATCCTGGGCGCGTCCGTGTTCGCCGTGGGTGGTCTGCTCGTCCCGGTCGCCGGCATCGGACTGGGCCTGGCCGCCGGCGGGTATGTGCTGTATCGCCGCCGGGTGCAGACCGACCGGCAGCAGGCCCGGGTGTGGCTGCGCGACGTGCTCGGCGAGGCCCGGGCCGCGCTGGCCGACGAGATCGCCAACCGGTTCACCGATCTGCAGTACGCCCTGTCCGTCGCGGTCGACGACGCCGTCGAGAAACGACTCCGGGACCTGGACGCCCACATCGCCGAGATCGACGCGGCGGCCGCCGAGGACGCGGCCGGCCGGGCCAAACGCCGGGCCACCGCCCAGCAGGAGTTCGACGGGGTACGCGCGAAGCTGCGCGCCGCCGATGCGGCGCTCTCCAAGGCGCGGGCGCTGACGCCCGTGCCGCACGACGAGGAGGACCGATGACGGATCATCACGACTTCGGCGACCACGACGACTTTCCGATCTTCGAAGAGCCGCACGTCTCGCACGACCAGGAACTCTGACACCCCCGCCCTCGAAGATCACCACTACTTCGAGACCCCGGACGACCACCCTTGGCACGAGCCTGCGGTCGCCGAGGAGCACCACGAGACGTACGGCGACGAGGTCGCTCCGGCCCCGGACGAGCACATGGTCGCGGCGGCCGCCGACGACATCGCCTCCACCCCGGTCGACGTGTTCCCGCCGACACTGGACGTGGGCACCCTGCCCGAACCGGTCGACGGCTTCCCGTGGATCGACACCGGAAGCCTCGGCGTCGTGCACGCCGAAACGACCGGCGACACCACCGATCCCGTACGCCCGGAGGAGCTCGCCGAGTACGCCGGCGTCGACCTGCCCGAGGCGCAGGACCCGTGGGCCGCGCTCGCCGAATCCGAGGACCCGGCCACCAGCAGCCTGGCCCGATGGTGGAGCGAAAACTAAGTACGCGGGCCCTCCCCCGGCCGGGGCGGCAGATGGCATAGTTTCGGCGCCACGCATCGACATCTGGAGCCTTGAACATGGCCGCACCCGGCACCGAGATCAGCGTTCCCCCGACCGCCCGGCGGGAACGCACCGGCTGGTACTTCTACGACTGGGCCAACTCGGCCTTCTCGACCACCGTCGTCACCGTCTTCCTCGGACCGTTCCTGACCACCGTCACCGAGGTCGCCGCGGGCTGCCCGCTGGGCACCGACGACTGCACCGGCCGGGTCCACCCGTTCGGCCTGTCGATCGCCGCGGGCTCCTTCTATCCGTACGTCATCTCGCTGTCGGTGTTCCTGACCGTCTTCGTGCTGCCCGTCATGGGCGCCATCGCCGACCGCGCCCCGCGTAAGAAGCCGCTGCTGGCCGGGGCCGCCTTCCTCGGCGCGGCCGCCACCATCGGCTTCGTGTTCGTCACCGGCGACCGGTACTGGCTCGGCGGGATCCTGCTGCTGATCGCCAACATCGCCGGCGGGGCGGCCATCGTCGTCTACAACTCGTTCCTGCCCCAGCTGGCCGGCCCCGACGAACGCGACAAGGTGTCCAGCCGCGGCTGGGGCCATCGGCTACCTCGGCGGCGGCCTGCTGCTCGCGGCCAACCTGGTCGCCGTGGTGCTGCTGTCGATCGACGGCGACGACCAGCGCACCATGGACATCGCCCGGTTCTGCATCGTCAGCGCCGGCGTCTGGTGGGCCGTGTTCACCCTCATCCCGCTGCGCTGGCTGCGCGAGCACCCCGGTGCCGCCGCGGCCGCGGCCGCACGCGGCAACGTGCTGACCGACGGCTTCAAACAGCTCGGCCACACCCTGCGCAGCCTCAAGGCGTACCCGCTGACGTTGTTCTTCCTGCTCGCCTATCTGATCTACAACGACGGCATCCAGACCGTCATCGCGCTGGCCGCCCAGTTCGGCAGCGAAGAGCTCGACCTCACCCAGTCCACGCTGATCGTGACGATCCTGATCGTGCAGTTCCTCGCCTTCGGCGGCGCGCTCGGCCTCGGCGCCCTGGCCACCCGCCTCGGCGCCCGCAAGACGGTGCTGCTCAGCCTCGTGCTGTGGCTGGTCGTCATCGTCGCCGCCTACTGGCTGCCCGCCGGCCGGCCCCTGCCCTTCATGATCCTGGGCGCCGGCATCGGCATCGTGCTCGGCGGCAGCCAGGCACTGAGCCGCAGCCTGTTCTCCCAGCTCATCCCCGAAGGCAAGGAAGGCGAGTACTACGGCTTCTACGAGATCAGCGACAAAGGCACCAGCTGGCTCGGCCCCCTGCTGTTCGGCGTGATCTTCCAGCTCACCGACAGCTACCGCCTCGGCATCATCTCCCTGGTCGTCTTCTTCGTGGTCGGCGGAATCCTGCTCGCCCTGGTCCCGATGCGCCGCGCCATCGTCGCCGCGGGCAACACACCCCCCAGACTGCTCTGATGGACATCACCATCGACCCGGCCTCGGCCACCCCACCGTACGAACAGGTCCGGCTGCGCATCGCCGAGCTCGCCGCGGCCGGCGCCCTGACCGCAGGGGAGAAACTGCCGCCGGTACGGGCCCTGGCCGCCGATCTGAGCCTCGCCGTCAACACGGTGGCCCGCGCCTACCGCGAGCTGGAACTGGCCGGCCTGGTCGAAACCCGAGGCCGCCTGGGCACCGTCGTCACTGCCCGGGCGGCCGGCACGCCGGCCGAGGCCCAGAAGGCCGCGGTCGCGTACGCGGAGAAGGCCCTGGCCGTGGGCGTGCCCCCGGAAACGGCGCTCGCCCTCGTCCGGGCCGCACTGGACCTCTGAGCCCGCGGAAAGCGCGCCAACAGGTCTCGTGCGCTCAAATCTTCAGGCCCCGCCACCGGCGATGCTAGATCAGCCTGATCCGGTGCATCCACTCACACCCGATCGGCCGGCTTCCCGACCGGGGCGGGACCCAGACTCGCGCTCCACGAGACGCCGATCAGATGCTCGGGCCCGAACCTCGATGTGCCGATGGCTCACCCCCGGGGACGTGATGACCCCACGACCCCGGACTCTCGCTCAGACGGATCCGTCACTCCCGCTCAGGACCACTCGGGCGTCTAGCACCAACGCCGCTCGGTTAGGGCGGGTGGCTGGTCAGCAAGGGTTTGTGATGATGTCTATAGCTATGGTGGCTTTGTAGCTGTGTCGGTCTATGTTGGGTCCGCGGGCCTGGTATTTGGAGTTCGAGCGTTTGATCATGCGGGTTTTCACCCGGATCCGGCGGTCAGGTAGTAGATGGGCCAGGACCGCGCGGCCGATGGCGCCGACCAGGTCGATGACGGTGTCGGCGATCACTCCGGCGGCGTTGGTGAGTTGGTCGCGGGCAGTGTTCAGGGCGGTGGTGAAGCTGGCCCGGTCGGGGTCGAGGCCGGGGATACTGTCGGTGGCGTCGGTCATGGCGGTGCGCAGGATCTGGTAGACGACCAGCAGGGCGTGGACTTCCTGGTCGATGCCGTCGGGGGTACGGGCGCGCAGGACCCGTCCGCCGAGGATGCTGGACTTGATCTCCAGGTAGGCGGTCTCCACTTCCCAGCGGCGGTGATACAGCTTGATCAGTTCACCGGCGGGATGGGCGTGCGGGTCGAGCAGGGTGGTGATCAGCCGGTAGCCGCTGGTGTGGGTGCCGTCGCTGGTTCTGACGCTGATCTGGGCGTCGATGATCCGGACCCGGACGGTGCCGATGACCGACAGCCAGGACCCGTCGTGGTAGCGGCTGATGACCGGTAGGCGGCGGCCGTTCTTGCAGCGGATCAGCAGGTCCGTGCCGGTGGCGGCGATGGTTTTGATCAGGTCGGCGGCGGCGTAGTTACGGTCGGCCAGCAGCAACATCCCCGGCCGCAGGCTGCGGGCCAGGGTGCGGGCGTGGTCGAGTTCGCCGGTGCTGGTCGGGCTGAACACGGCGTCGATGATCGAGCGGGTGCCGCCGGTGAGCAGGACACTGAGTCGTAGTGCCGGGTAGCCGGCCCCGCCGTTGTTGCCGCGTTGTTTGCGGTAACGGACCCGCACCTTTTCAGCGTCGGCGACCGACATGGTGGTCCCGTCGATCACGGTCACCAGCAGGTTCCGCCAGTACACGGCGTGTTTGGCGGTGGTCGCGGCCGGGCCGCGGAGCAGGTCGAACAGTGCCCGCAACGGTGCCGGCCCGAGTCGCTGCCGGGCGTCGTGCAGCGTGCCCGAGGACGGCTCGGTCAGGTCCAGCCCGTCCAGCCCGGCGGTCAGTTTCTGCCAGACCAGGGGATAGCCGAGTTCGGCGAACAGGCACCCGGCCAGGATCAAGTAGACCGTCACCCGGGCCGGGAGCAGCCGGATGCGTTGCTGGGTTCGGCGGGTCGCGGCGAGGACCTCGTCGACCATCTCGAAGGGTATGAACCGGGTCAGCTCACCCAGATGGCCCGGCGCGAACACGCCCGCGGCTACCCGCACCGTCCGGGTTATGGCAATCTGATCGACCAAAGCGGAGTTCCTGGTCTCGAGGCTGTCTTGGAGTGACTCACCTCAATACCGGAACTCCGCTTTCCTGTGCCCGACCGACACACCCACCCCTTGACGGCCACCACACCGCCTTAACCGAGCGGCGTTGCGTCTAGCACGGCTCGGCCGTGTGCCCGGATGTTGTCCACAAGCCACAGGTTATCCACAACGGCCGCCGCACCCGCTTCGAAGATCGCCAACTTTCGCGAAAATGGCCTGAGGGGGCGCCCCCTAGGGAGGGCGGGATCTGCGGTGGGCGGGATCTGCGGTGGGCAGCTGCCTGGGTGCGGTCATACTGCTGATCGTGGGGATCGCGGTGCAGGTCTTCGAATACACCGGCCAGCTGGTCGCCCAGGTGGACAGCGACCGTGACGTGCGGGCCGTATGCGCGGCGGCGGCGTCGCAACCGGCTCACTATCCGCTCCTGGCCGGCGTGGACCAGTACGACGACACGACGTTCAACGCCCGCCAGGCCGTCATGCTGATCGCCGAGCTGGACCGGCTGGCCGCGGCCTTTCCGGAGCTGCGGGAGGAGGTCGCCCCGCTGCGGGCAGCGGCACAACTGCTGGAGCCCGCACCCCGGCGGCCGCACCACCGCCGGCTGATCTTCAACGGGGACTGAACCGGCTCAGAGGCCGTGCCGGCGGTCCAGCTCGTCGTGGCTGTCACCGGGGCGGGCATACCAAGGCTCGCCGTCCGGGTCGGCGGTGGTGGCGATGCGCAGCCGGGTCAGGCCGCCGACCGGGGGCAGCTCGTCCGGGGCGAACCAGCCCACCTCCAGAGACTCGTCGCCGTCCGGGCGGGCCTCGCCGCCCACGGCCCGGCAGCGGAACCAGACGGCCAGATACTGGCACTTGTCGCCGTTGGGGTATTCGGTGGCGTGCGACGCGACCCCGGCCAGCCGCTCGATCTCGGCCACCACCCCGGTCTCCTCGGCGATCTCCCGCAGGATCGCCTCGGCGGGCTGCTCCCCGGGCTCGATCATCCCGGCCGGCAGCGACCACTGCCCGTTGTCCGAACGCTTCAGCAGCAGGATCCGGCCCTGGTCGTCGCGCACCACCGCCCCGGCGCCGGGCAGCAGGAGCAGGTCGTGTCCGATGTGCTCGCGCAGGCGGGTCACATACTCAGGAACTGGCATGCGCCGACGCTAGTGGATCTAGGCAATACCGGCGGAGCTATCCGCGCAGCGCCTCGCCCACGAAACCGAGCATGTCGGCCCGGCGGCGCCACGGGTTGCGGTACAACGGCGCCCCGCCGGCCCGGATTCGCAGCGCCTCCCGCACGATGCGGTGCCACCGCGGGTCGTACGTCGCCTCGGCGTACCCGGCGGCCTCGGTCTTCGTGGTGATCCGCCCGGCGGCCAGCGTGTGCCGCAGCCGGGCGACCCCGAGCACACCCCAGGTGGTGGCCCAGGCCGTCAACCCGGTCGGGGTCCACGCCGCCCGGGCCGCCCACGGCCGCCAGAACTCGTCGAGGTTGCGCCGGCCAGTCGGTGTACACGCCGAGTTCGCCCGCCGCGGAGCCGCGCACCGCCACCCCGGCCTGGGCCAGCACATGCCAGGTGACCAGGTTACGTTCGAACGCCGACGCCGTCCGGACCCGGCATTCGTGGACAGCGACCCCGCCCGGCTGGGTCGCCGGGTCGCACCGCAGGTCGTCGCGGGTGACGTAGAGACCGTCGAAGTGCGGCTGCCGGCCGTGCCGCCGCAACTGCCCGTGCACGGCCCGCACCTGGGCCGGATCCGGGGCCGTGCCGGTGACGGCCACGAAGTCGATGTCGCTGACCCCGGGCCGGTAGTCGCCCAACGCGATCGACCCCTGCAGGTACAGACCCTCGACGAGGCCCGGCGCGTGCCGGTCCGCGATCTCCAGATATCTCGCGCAGGTGGCCGCGACCGTCTCGTCCATCAACCGGCCTTTCCGAGGGGCTCGCCGCGCAGCACGAGGATGTGCCACACGTATTTGAGCAGCTGCAGCACCTCGGCCGGGGTGCCGAACGACGACCAGGTGCCCGGCTCGTGGGTGGCCCGCCCGACCAGGGCCGCGTCGATGACCTCGCGACCATAGTGACGGGCCAGCTCCCGCGCGAGGGCAACGGCCGAAGGGCCCCGCAGATCAGCCGGGAACTCCGCCGCCGGCAGGGCGAACCCGGGAGACCACCGAAGCTCGGCCGCCAAACCCCGCAGCTGCGCCTCCACCGGCGTACCGCGGAAGGAAGGGTCGGCCACGACGGCCGTGACGTGCTCGCCCAGGATGATCCCGCCGTGCACCTGCGCCTCGACGTAGTCGTCCATCGCCCGCCCGGCCGCCGTCCGCGGCTCACCCAGCGCCCGCACCCACTCCGCCGGCGACGAAGCGGGCAGATTCAGCGCCCGGCCCGTGCGCGCCACCTCGGCCAGCAACGCCTCCCACACCGCACCGAACGTGGCCGCCGTCCCGAACACCTTCGGCTCGGTGAAACTGTCGCCGTGACTGAACGTGGCCAGCTCGAGCGCGGCCGGAGCCAGCACCAGGTGACAGCTGCCGAACCGCGGCGACGCCCCGTCCGGATAGCCGGCCAGATTCAGCCCGCCGTAGATCGGCCGGCCCGCCGCCCCGGAGTACACGCCCGGGAACATCCGCTGCTCCCACACATCCCGGTCCCCACCCGCGTACGCGGTCAGCCCGCCGTTGGAGATGCCCGTCTCGAACTGGCTGCGATAGACACCCTCGCCCGCCAGATGCTGCGCCACGGTCAGCCCGTCGGCCAGCAACCGGTCCGGATGGAAACTGACCGTGATCGGCGCCGTCACCGCCACCGGCCCCGCCGCCGGGAACAACGCCCGCACGTGCGCCAGGGCCGGATGCGTCACTTCGGCTCGATCGTGCCCGTGACCAGCAGCGCCATCAGGATCACACCCAGCGCCACCCGGTAGTAGATGAAAACGCTGTACGAGTGACGCGACACGAACCGCAGCAGCCAGTTCACCGAGAAGTAGGCCACCACGAAACTCACCGCCGTCGCGATCAGCGTGTTGCCCCAGCCCACCCCGTCGGCGATGTTGCCCGCCTCCTGGTAGCCCTGCAGCAGCGACGCCCCCAGCAGCGCCGGGATCGACAGGAAGAACGACAACTTCGTCACCGTGACCCGGTCGAAGTCCCGCAGCAGACCGGCCGACATGGTGGCCCCCGACCGCGACACCCCGGGAATCAGCGCCAGACACTGCACCACACCGATGATCAACGAGTCCTTCCAGGTCACGTCGTCCTCGTGCTTGATCTGGGTCGCCGCGTGGTCGGCGAACGCCATCACCCCGCTCCACAGGATCAACGCCCCCGCCACGAACCACAGACTGCGCAGCGTCGTCTCGATCTGATCCTTGAACAACAGCGCCGCGATCACGATCGGGATCGCCCCCAGCAGCACCGCCCACCCGAACCGGAAATCCGGGTTGTCCCGCTTGGCCTTGTTGAACAACCCGGCCAGGAACGCCGGCACCACCCGGGCGATGTCCTTCCGCAGGAAGATGATCGTCGCCAGCACCGCGCCCGACTGGATGATCACCGTGAACGCGGTGATCGCCGGATCGTCGATCCGATAGCCCAGCAGCTTCTCCAGGATCGTCAGATGGCCGGTGCTCGACACGGGCAGGAACTCGGTAAAGCCTTCAACGGCGCCCAGCAGCACCGCTTCGAAGATGTTCAAACCCCGACCGCCTCTTTGATCCGTTTTAGCCGCGGACGAGCATAGGCCGCCCGGTCACCCCTCGGCGCGCCGGGCACGCGCGGCGGCGATCGTGTACGCGGGATCACGGTCCAGGTTGTGCCGATCCCGGTCATAGCGGCGGGTCGTCCGCGGGTCGGCATGCCCCATCGCGTCCTGCACGTCCTCCAACGGCACCCCCTCGGCCCGGGCCGTCGTCGCGAACGCGTGCCGCAACGAGTGCGGCGACATCCTGTCCGCCCCCGCAATCCCGGCCACCCCGGCCAGCCGCCGCACCAGCCGGAAAACCGCATGCCGATCCAGCCGCGACCCCGTCGACGTCATGAACAACGGACCCTCACCGCCGCCCCGCAACCCCAGATAGGCGTCCAGCGCCTGCGCCGCCCCCGGAGTCAGCGCCCGCCGCCGCGGCTTGTTGCCCTTACCGATGAACCGCACCGTCCGATGACCCCGCTCCCAGCCCAGATCCTCACGATCCAGACCGACCAGCTCACCGACCCGCAACCCCAGATCGGCCAGCATGGTGATCACCGCGAAATGGCGCACCCCGGCCTCCCGCGCCGCCTCGAGCAACGCATCGACCTCCTCGGCGGTCAGCCCCACCGTCGCCGAATGATCCCGCGACACGTACGGCCGGTCCGCCCCACCCACCGGATTACCCGGCACCGCCTGAATCTTGACCAGGAAGTCGTACCAGCTCGACACGCCCGACAACTTACGAGCCACCGTCGCCGCGGCCAGCTTCTGCGCCTCCAGACCCCGGGCGTACGCATTCACATCCAGGAACGACGCCCGCAACGGATCAGCCCCACGCTCGGCACACCACGCCAGCCAGGCCGACACATCCCGCCGGTACGCGGCCCGCGTGTGCTCCGACAAACGCCGGTTCGCCAGCCACGCCTCGGTGACCTGCTCGGCCGGCCCACCGGTCGCCAGCTCGCCACCCTGCTTCGGGACCACGTGCATGACCCCATCGTGTCAGCTCTCGATCACTTCACCGTCCGCGACATGCCAGTGCCGCCCGAACCCGACCGCCTCCGCGAAATACCGGTCATGCGTCACCACCAGCAACGTCCCCCGATACCGGCGCAACGCCTCCTCGATCACCTCCAGCGCATCCAGATCCAGGAAGTTCGTCGGCTCGTCCAGCAACAGCACCCGCGCCGGGCTGTTCACCAGCACCGCCAGCAGCAACCGCCGCAACTCACCGGCCGACAGACTCCGCAACTGCGCATCCCACTGATCTGGGCCGAACTGATGACCCTCCAGCAGCTTCTCCGCATCGTCCAGATACACCGGCACCTGCGACCGGAAGAAATCCATCACGCTCTGCCTGGTCCGCAACCCGTCCGCGGTCTGCGGCAGCACCGCCGTCTCCTCCGACGCCAAAGCCCGCAACAACGACGTCTTCCCGGCCCCGTTACGACCAGTGATCAGAACCCGGTCACCGCGCCGCACCTCCAGATCCACTCCGGCCAGCAACACCTTCGGCCCGGCCGCCACCCGCAGCTCCCGCGCCTTCAGCACCACCGCACCCGGATCCTCGGCATCACCCGGAAACGTCAGAATCAACGGCGGCCTCGTCCGCGGCTGCGCGATCCACCGCACCGACTCCATCTGCCGCCGCAACCGGCGCTCCCGCACCTTCGCCTTACGCGCCACCAGCCGGGCCACCCGCCGCAGATGCGGACCGGCCACCCCCAGCCCCCGCGCGTTCTCCACCCCGACCGACTGCTGCTTCGTCCGCTCGATATCCGCCTCCCACCGCCGGCGGTCCTTCTCCTGCGCCTCGAAATCCAGCAGCAACCGCTCCCAGCGCCGCTGCTTCTCCGCCCGGTACGCCGTATAACCGCCACCCGGATAGTCCTGCACCTCGGTGTCGATCCCGTCCAGCTCCAGCACCCGCGTCACCACCGCATCGAGAAACGCCCGATCGTGGCTGACGGTCAACACCCCGCCCGCGTACCCCCCCAGCCAGCCCTGCAACCACGCCATGCCCTCGGCATCCAGATGGTTGGTCGGCTCGTCCAGCAACAACACATCCGGCTCGTCCAGCAACGCCCGGGCCAGCAGCAACCGCGCCTGCTCACCACCACTGACCTGATGCAACGCCAGCTCGTCGGGCAGATGCGCGATGTCCAGCCGCTGCCGGATCTCCGCGACCCGCGCCTCCGCGTTCCATCCCTCCAGCGCCGTCCACCGCTCCTGCGCCACCCCGAACTCGTCCAGCACGTCCGCGCCGGCCGCCAGCCGCGCCTCGAGCTCGCGCATCTCGGCCGTCACCTGCGCCAGCTCACCCAGACCCCCGGTCAGGAACGCCCCGACCGTGCCCTCCGGATGGGGCATCTGCTGCGCCACATAACCCACCCGCGTCGACGGGCCGTAGGTGACACTGCCCGTCAGCGGCGGCAACTCACCCGCCAGCACCCGCAGCAACGTCGTCTTCCCGGCCCCGTTCGGGCCCACCACCCCGATCCGATCCCCGTCACCCACCACGAGATCGAACTCCGCGAACAACGGATCACCGTCGTGCGACCGGGAAAGATTGACAGCCTTTAACAAGAACCCTCCAAGGGGCGAGACACCGACAGGGACGACGATCAGGTCGGTTCGCTCTCACATGGAGAAAGGCACTCCTGGAACTGGGCGACAGGCCGGCACCGACACTGCCGCGCCCCGGGCCCGGCCGCAACCGGATCAGCCGCCTTCCCCGCCACCGGGCACCCTGACAGACAACCGCAGTGCCCGAACCCTAGCGCCTAGTCGGTCGGGCAGTGGTACGAGACATCGCCCTTACCGGCGGGCACCGTGTCGATGAGCTGGTCGTCGACGTAGATGTCGACGCTCGTGTCCTCACGGACGCCGGCCGCGAACGTGCCCGGCGTGTCGATCTTCGCGCCGGCCACCGCCTCCGTGCCGTCCCGGAACTCCACCCATGGCCACGACCGCCAGCACCAGCACACCGGCGACGCTGAATCCCCGCTCCCAAGTCAGCACGCCTCCCACTGAAGCACCCGCCGTCCACCCGAAATCAAATCCAGGCAGGTCGTTGATTCCTTTGGGTTCCGAGGGTTTTGGTTGGCTAGTGTGCCGGTATCCAGGCGCACACTGTGTAGGCCGTCCTAGGATGGATGGTTTGGTTACTGCGTGCTTGCTCACGCCGCGCGGCCCCGGCTGGATCTTGCGAACGCGGCGCGGACAATTGACGCCGTGCCGCGAACCCCCGCAAGCGCCCCGCCGCACCGGCACACCGCCGGTCCCCTTCGGACCCGCGAGGACCTGACCGTTCTCCGGCCCGGGTTACTGGCGCGCTACGACGCCGAGCTGCCGGGCGCGCGGGCCGCGATCCTGGCCCGCCTGCTCGGCGCGGTCGACCGCGAACCCCTGCCCGGGCTGCTCGCCCGGCAGCCCGGCCAGGCCACGTTCACCGCGGAGAAGTCCTCCCGCGGAGGGACAAACGAGCAAACCACCCGGCCGGGTGACCCGCTGACGCTGCGCTACCCGGCCGACGCCGGCCGGCCGTTCGCCGCAGCACCGGCCGGCCTGGCCGTCACCACCCGCACCGGGCCCGAGACCGACCCCGCGGCCCTGGTCCGGCTGCTGTGGGGTGACGTGCCGCTGGCCGCCGAGATCGACAACAGCGTGGCCAACCTGGCCCTGGCCCGCGCCGACCGGCCCTCCCAGCGGCTGCCCGACCCGGGCGACCCGGACGCGCTCGGCCGCATCGAACAGCTGGTCACCGACGGTCACCCGCTGCACCCGTGCTGCCGCACCCGCGGCGGCATGACCGTGGCCGACGTCCTGGCCTACGCGCCCGAGCACTCCCCCGTGATCCGCCTGCGGCGCCTCAAGGTGCCCCGCGACCGCTGGTACGGCACCGCCGCCCCGATCCTGCACGCCCACCCCTGGCAGGCCGAACGCCTCGTCGCCCGCTACCCCTGGCTCACCGCGGACGGCGAGAGCGACCCGGTCCGGCCGTTGATGTCGTTGCGTACCGTCGCGCCCGTGGACGGCGGCCCGCACGTCAAGACCGCGGTGGACGTGCAGATGACCAGCGCCGTCCGCACCGTGTCACCCGCCGCCGTGCACAACGGCCCGGTGCTGTCCCGGCTGCTGCGCCACCTCACGGCCGACCTGCCGATCGAGATCCTGGCCGAGACCGTGGCCGGCGCGGTCGTCGTCGACGGCGTCCCCCAGCGGCACCTGGCCCACGTGATCCGCGAAGCCCCCCAGCTCAAACCGGACGAGCTCGCCGTGCCGCTGGCCGCGTTCGCGGCGTCCCCGCTGCTGCTGGCGACCGTCCCCGACCCGCACGCGTGGCTGGGTCTGCTCGCCGAGTTGCTGTTCGCCCCGCTGACCCGGGTGCTCGCCCGCGGCGTCGCCCTGGAGGCCCACGGGCAGAACACCCTGGTCGTGCTGCAGGACGGCAGGCCCGTCCGGATCCTCTACCGCGACCTCGGCGGCGTCCGGGTCAGCCCGGCCCGGCTGCGCGGCGTCGGCATCGACCCACCCGAGCTGCGCGGCGACCTGCCCAGCGACGACCCGGCCGAGCTGCGCACCAAACTCGCCGCCGCCGCGTTCGGCACCGTCGCGGCCGAGCTGATCGCCGCGTTCACCCGCACCCGCGGCGCCGACCCGGCCCGGCTGTGGGGCATCGTCGCCCGGGCCGTCCGCGCCACCGGCTGCGAGGACGCCCCGCACCTGCTGAAAGACCCGCTCCCGGTCAAGGCCACCACCGCGATGCGGCTGGCCGCCGACCCGCTCGACGATCAATGGGCTCTGCTCCCCAACCCGATGGCGGCTCACGCATGAACAAGACCCTGCGACCGGAACGGATCGCGCACACCGAGGCCGCCCTCGCGGTCCACGCGCCCGACCTCGTTCCCGGCTTCCTGGCCGCCCTGCCCGAGGCGGCCGACACCGTCGGCCGGCGGCTGCGCGGCGCCCTGGTCCGCGAAGGCCTGCGCGACATGGGCCCCGGCGTCAGGCACGGCTTCGACCGGGTCGAATACGCCACCGCAGGCGCGCCCGACCCGGTCGACCTGCTCGGCGACATCGACGCGCCCGGGTTCGCGGCCGAACTGCGCAACGCGGTGATGAACCTGGCCATCGCGATGGCCCGCCCCCCGGCCGAGGTCGGCGCCGGGCCCGACGAGCAGGCCATCGGCCTGGAACGCCTCGCCGTCGCCGGGCACAACCTGCACCCCTGCGGGCGCACCCGGCTGGGCTGGGACACCGGCGACGTGCTGGCCCACGACCTGGAGACCGAGAGCACCCGGATCGGCTTCGTCGCCGTGCGCCGCGACCTGATCCTCGGCGACGACGTCTTCGGCGAGATCGAAGCGCCGGCCGGTTACGCCGTGCAGCCCGTGCACGCCTGGCAACGCGACAACGTGCTGCCCGAACGCTACGGCGACCTGATGCGCAGCGGCGCCCTGCGGATCCTCGACGAGGAACGCGTCGCCATCCCGACCGCGGCCCTGCGCACGCTTTGGCTGCCCGGCACCGGCCAGTACCTCAAGGTCTCGCTCGACATCCAGGTCACCTCGACCCGGCGCAGCATCAGCATCGCCAGCACCCGCAACGGTCCCGCCGTGTCGGCGCTGCTGCACCGCCTGGTCGACGACGACCGGCTGCTCCTGATGGCCGAGACCGCGGGCGCGGCCGTGCCCGTCGGCTCCGGCCGCGACCTGTCCGCCATCCGCCGCGACGGTCTGGCCGGCCGGCTCGAACCCGGCGAGCGGGCCGTCCCCGGCGGCGCCCTGCCGTTCCTGCTCGACGAACTGGTCACCGGCGACCCCGCCGACTGGCTCCGCGCGTACGCCCAATTGGTCGTGCCCCCGCTGATGCGGCTCACCGCCAAGGGCGTCGCGCTCGAGGCCCACCTGCAGAACTGCCTGCCCACCTTCGTCGACGGCCGCCCGCACCGGCTCGCCCTGCGCGACTTCGCCGGCCTGCGCCTGCACCCCGCCCGCCTGGCCGCGGCCGGGCACCGCATCGACCTGTGGCCCGGCTCGGTGGTCGGCACCGACGACCTCGACGTCTTCCGCGCCAAGATCGGCTACACCCTGTTCCAGGCCCACCTGGGCGAACTCGTCATGCGCCTCGACCTCGACGAGGACCGGGCCTGGCGGATCGTGCGCGAGGTCCTCGACGAACACGCCACCGGCGACGACCACGCCGCGTTCACCGCCCCGGCCGTGCCGCACAAGGCCCTCGTCCGGATGCGGCTGGCCGGCCAGGGCGACATCTACGTCCCGGTGCGGAACCCGCTGCATGCGCCCGCCTGAGCACGTCCTGCGGGCGCTCGACGGCCACGACTGCGCCTACGTCTACGACACCGCCGCGCTGCGCGCCCGGACCGCGGTGGTCCGGCAGAGCCTCCCGGTTCCGGCTTCCCTGCTGTACGCGGTCAAAGCCAACGGGCATACCGAGGTGCTCGCCGTCCTGGCCCGGGCCTGCGACGGCCTGGAGGTCGCCTCCGGTGGCGAACTGGCCCTGGCCCTGAGGGCGGGCGCGCGCCGGATCGTGTTCGGCGGCCCGGCCAAGACCGACGTCGAACTCGCGGCCGCCCTCGACGCCGGCGCCCAGATCAACGCCGAGAGCATCCACGAGTTGCACCGCATCGCCCATCTGCGCCCCGGCGCCGAGGTCGTGCTCCGGGTCAACCGGATCGGCCGCGCCCTGACCGGCAGCCACACCATGACCGGCGCCCCCACCCCCTTCGGCGTCGACGAAGTCGCCGTCCCCGAGGCGCTGGCCGTCCCCGGCGTCCGCATCATCGGCTTCCACCTGCACGCCGTCTCCAACAACCTGGACGGCGAGGCCCATGCCGCGTTCGTCCGGGAGGCCCTGCGCTGGTCGCTGACCCAGGGCATCGACGTGAAGGTGGTCAACGTCGGCGGCGGCTTCGGCGTCGACTACCTCAGCGACGCCTCGATCGACCTGACCCCGCTGCGCGGCATCGACGTGCCGCCCGGCGTTGACCTGATCTTCGAACCCGGACGCTTCCTGGCCGCCGACGCCGGTTGGTACGCCGCCCGCGTCCTCGACGTCAAAACCACCCACGGGCGCACCTTCGCCGTCCTGCGCGGCGGCACCCACCACTTCCGGCTGCCCGCCGCCTGGGGCTACGACCACCCGTTCACCGTCGTCCCCGACGACCGCTGGCCCCACCCCTACCCGAGACCCGGCGCCACCGACACGACCGTCGACGCCGTCGGCGAACTCTGCACCCCGCGCGACGTCCTCTGCCGCGGCCGGCACGTCGACCGGGTCCACGCCGGCGACCTGCTCGTCTTCGGCCGCGCCGGCGCCTACGGCTGGGACATCTCCCACCACGACTTCCTGCGCCACGACCCGCCCGCGTTCCTGACCGTCTGACATCATGCCCGGCCAGCATCGAGCAGATCGAGCCGTACGCCGACGACCGCCTCGGCCCCGAACCGCAGGCCGTCGCCCGGGAAAGCATCGAGCTCTCCTTCCTCGCCGCCCTGCACGAACTGTCCGCGACCCAGCGGGCGGTTCTCCTGCTGCGCGACGTCCTCGGCTTCACCGCCCGCGAGGTCGCCGACCAGCTCGACTCCAGCGTCCCCGCCGTCAACAGCGCCATGCAGCGGGCCCGCCAGGCACTCGACCCTGTCGTGAGCCGGCAGGTGGTCCTGCGGCAGCTCGGCGACGATGCCGTCCGCGACCTCGCCCGCCGCTACGCCACCGCCTGGGAGGCGGGTGACGTCGACACCATCGTGGCCATGCTGACCGCGGACGCCCGCTACTCGATGCCACCGCTGCCCGAGTTCTACACCGGGCGCGACGCCATCCGCGGCTTCCTGCTCGACGGGCCGGTGACCTGCCGCTGGCGCTTCCGGCCGGCCACGGTCAACGGGCAGCTCGCCCACGGCACCTACCGCTGGGACGACACCGCGGACGCGTACTGCCCGGCGGCCTCGACGTCCTCACCCCGCGCGCCGACGGCATCGCCACGGTCGTGTCCTGCCTCGAAGCCGACCTCACCGCGTACGGCCTTCCGGCGAATCTGCCCGGCCGCGATGAATCCGGCGGCCCACCCGGGTAGGAGAAGACATGCAGACCGACCACTCGTTCCCCCTGCCCACCGATTCAACGGTCACCGGCCGAGCGCGAGGAGGGCTCCGCCGGCAGGCGCAGGACGAAGGCCAGCGAACGCGGCAGCGACCAGTTGAGCCGGCCCAGCAGCACCACCAGGGCGGGGGCCAGCAGCGCCCGCACGATCAAGGCGTCGATGGCGATCCCGAGGGCCAGCGCCGTGGCGAGGATCTTCACCTCCACGGCGGGCACGGTGGACAGGGCGACGAAGGCCAGAAAAAGGATCAACGCCGCGGACGTGACCAGCCGGCCGGTGCGGGCGATGCCGTCGATCACCGCCTGTGGGGTGGAGCCGTGCTCGTCGAACGCCTCGCGCATCCTCGAGAGGATGAAGACCTCGTAGTCCATCGACAGGCCGAACAGGAAAGCGAACACGGCGATCGGGACCCAGATGGTGATGGCGCCGCTGGCCGGCGTGCCGAAGATCAGTTCGCTGCCGGCGCCGTCCTGCCAGATCAGCACCGTGATGCCGTACGCCGCCGCGATCGACAGCACGTTGAGCAGCAACGCTTTGATCGGCAGCCAGAGCGAGCGCAGGGCACGGGCCAGCAGCAGGAACGTCACCAGGACGATGCCGAGCACGACGAGCGGGGCGTCGCCGTAGACCGCGGCGACGAAGTCGGCGTCCTCGGCCGGGTGCCCGCCGACCTGCGCACCCGGGATCGCCGCCGCGGCGTCCCGTACCGCCCGCACTGCCTTCCGGCTGTTCGCCGTCGCGGGATCCTCGCCGGTCCAGACCTGGATCAGCTGCCCGGCCGGGGACGTCCAACCGGCCGAGGTCGGGGCGACGGCGGCAGCCACGCCGGGCAGAGCGGCGAAGCGCGCCACCGCGCCCGGCGCCTCGGCGACCGGCAGCAGCACCTCGGTCGGGCGCAGCACTCCCGGGCTGATCCCGGACTGCGTGATCTGGGCCGCGGCGACCCCGGCCGGCGTGCTCGCGTCGTAGGCGTCCAACCGGGGCGAGCCGAGCCGCAGGCCCACCAGCGGTGCCGCCAGGGCCAGCAGCAACAGGGTGCTGGCCAGGGCGACCAGCGCGGGTCGGCGTACCGCGACGGTGGCGATGCGACGCCAGGCCCGGCTGCTCGGATCGGTGACCCGGCGGCGCGGCCACTGAAGGCGTTCACCCGCGGTGGCCAGCACGACCGGTACGAGGGTGGTGGCGGTGGCGACGCTCAGCAACGGGATCAGCAGGCCACCGAGCCCGATGCTGCGCAGGAACGGCAGCGGCACCAGCACCAGCGCCGCGAGTGAGACGGCGACCGTCACTCCGCTGAACACGACCGATCGCCCGGCGGTGGCCATGGCGGCCACGACCGCGGCCCGATTGCCCAGACCACCGGACCGCTCCTCGCGCCATCGCATGACGATGAGCAGCGAATAGTCGATGGCGACACCCAGCCCGATCAACGCCACCAGATACTGGACCACGAACGACACATCGGTCAGCGCGGTCAGACCCAGCAGGCAGAGGAAGGTGGCGAGGATCGACACCACGGCGACGAGCAAAGGTACGGCGGCCAGCAGCGAGCCGAACACCGCGGCGAGCACCACGAGCGCACCGAGCCCGCCCAGGACGACCTCGACGAGCACCCCGCGCCGGCCGCCGCTCGAGGTCTCCTCCAGCACCGTGGTGCCGGTGACGGTGAGCGGGCGCCCGCCGACCTCGGCCCGGGCGGCGGCAGCTTCGAGCGCCGGCCGGGCCGAGGCGTACGGCTCCGGTCCCGGCCGGACGCGGGGATAGACCAGGGCGACCAGGACGCTGCCGTCCGGGGAGGCCAGTTCGCCGGCACCGGCCGGCGTCAGCACCCGGCTGCCCGGGACCGCGGCGGTGACCCGGGCCACCTGTGTCTCGAAGGCTTCCCGCGCCGCCGGGCCGGCCTGGCGCGGCCGGGCGACGAGGACCAGAGGGTCGACCGCTCCGCCGCCCCCGCTGACCGCGGTGATGCGCTGATTGGCCTCGTAGGCGGGCCGGCCGGGCAGGGCGAACTCATACCGCAGAGCCTCGACGGTGCGCGGGGCGAGCACACCGCCGGCCACGGCGACGAGAACCCAGGCGATGACCACCAGATCACGATGACGCAGCATCCAGCCGGTCCAGCGTCGCATCGCTCCACCCAACTATCAGGAACCTTACGGTCTGTCAGGAACCTTATAGTCCTCCTGTGGGAGATGTCGAGCAGCACAGTCCGGGCTGGTCCGGTGGTGACCCCGGCCGGGTGACGGGCTGGACCCTGGTGCGCACCCACCACGCGGTCGCCCGCCGCTTCACCGAGCTCCTGGGCCGGGCCGGCCTGACCCCGACCCAGTTCGGCGTCCTGGTCCAGGTGGTGAGCGAGCCGGGGCTCAGCCAGGCCGAACTCGCCCGCCGGGTGCTGGTCACCCCGCAGAGCATCGGCGAACTGCTCACCTCGCTGGAACGCCTCGGCCACATCACCCGCCGCCGCGGCCCCCGGGGCAAGGCCAGCGTGGTCCAGGTGACCGACTCCGGGCGCTCGGCCCTGGACAGGGCGACACCGCTGATCCAGGCCATGAACCACCCGCAGGCACTCGGGCTCACCCCGGACGAGGACACGACCCTGAACGCCCTGCTGCGCAAGGTGCTCGCAGCGATGAACGGCTCCTGATCGACCGGTCAGTCGCTGACGTGGGCGGTGTTGTCGAGCCAATGCTGGGCGAGGCCGGCGTCGCCGTCGACGGCCTGGCCGTCCGGGAGGGGCAGACGCCGGGTCAGGGTGAGCAGCAACGAACCAGCCGGGCCGGTGACCGTCACGTCGGCCGGCCGGGATCCTGTCTGCCACGTCGCGCCGTCCGGGCCGCGCTCGACGAACCAGGCGCCCGCGATGTCGGTGGCCCGCCACTGCCGACTCGTTGAGGACGCTGGACAGCCAGAACTGCGCCCCGGAGCGTCCGTCGCCCGCGGCGTTGAACACCGGCGCGTCGAGGGCGTCATCCGCGCACGCGCTCACGACCCGCTGCGCGGACGCCGACAGCCACGCCGGCCACTCACCCGGGTCGGCCGGCAGCACGGCCATCTCCGCCGGCAGCTTCCTGGGGTCGGTGATGCGCCGCTCGATGATTTCCGCGACCCAGTTCTGCGTCTGACCCAGGTGCGCGACCAGGTCAGTGACGGTCCACCCCGGCGCGGTCGGCACCACAGCGTCCGGCCCGGCTGCCACGGCCGCTTCGGCCAGCCTTCGGGTGTGCTCGACGATCGCTCGCCGGGCCTGCTCCGCGTCCACCTCGGTCATCGGACCGCCCTCTCCGTAAGGTCGTTGTGCTGTGCTTGACTCGGCAGCCCGCACAAACTCATCGGTCGCCCCCGGCGGCGTCAGGCTGGAGAAATCCTGGGCCGGACGTCGGATCCGGGACGTGCCGTTCGTAGTACAGGCGAGAGGCGGCCTGACCAGGCGCCGGAACAAGGGAGTGATCGGATGACGAAGTACCTGATCTCGTTCAACGACGGCGCGATGGACCACATCGCCGACGAGGACTGGCCCGACGTGGGCAAGGCCTCGCACGAGGCGGTCGAGGAAGCCGTCAACGCCGGGGTCTGGGTGTTCGGCGCCGGCCTGCAGCGGCAGCAGGCGAGCATCGTGACCACCGACGGGATCGTCACCGACGGCCCCTACCCGGAGACCAAGGAGGTCATCGGCGGCTTCTCGGTCATCGAGGTGCCCACCCGCGAGGAGGCCCTGAAGTGGGCGGCCAAACTGGCCGTCGCCTGCCGCTGCGCCCAAGAGGTCCGCGAACTCCTGCCCGACCCCGAATTCGACGAAATGATGCGCCTGCGCGCCGAACAAGCCTGACCCCGCCGAGACGCCGGCGACGAGGGCTCGGGCTCGGTCGTCGGCGACTCGTGAGGGCCGGAACAGCCGTTCAGCGGATGCCACAAAATCGTCCGTCTGCTCGGATAACGGTGTGGATCAACGATCGCGACGGCGCGTCCGGCGGCTCCCGGTCATCGCAGGCATCGCGCTGTTCGCCGCCGGCATTGCGCTCGCCGAGCTTTCGGTCTTCACCCTCGTCAACTACCACCTCGTCGGATTCGCGATGAGCCTGGCGGGATCGTTCATCGCGGCATACGGTATCTTCGGCCGGTCACTCCCCCGCCGCACCAGCGACGAACAACGAACAGTTCAACCGAGCAAATAGAGTCCCGACCCCGGTGGTGCCGGCACGCACCCGCGCGAGCCACCCCTGCTTCGTCGGAGATGATCGGCCGCATGACGCCGGACGAACTGGTCGAGGCAGCGATCGCCGTCGCCGAAGAGGGAATGGCCCGGGGCGAGGCCCCGATCGGCGCCGTCGTCGAGATGGGCGGAGAGATCATCGCCAGCGCCTACACCCAGGACGTCGCGCAGGCCCGCCGGCTCGTGCACGCCGACCTGCTGGCCATGATCGCCGCCGACGAAAAACTGGGCTGGCGCCCCCGGACCCACCCGCTGCGGCTCGCCGTCAACCTGGAACCCTGCCTGATGTGCCTGGGCGCGGCCATGGCGCTCAAGGTCACCGACGTCTACTACGGCCTCGAATCACCCGCCGACGGCGGCTCGACCGTAGCCGCCACCTGGCCCGCTCACCCGGACCTCCCCTGGTACCAGGCCCCCACGATGATCGGCGGCCTCCACCGAGCCGAGGTACGCGACCAGTTCCGCCGCTTCGGCGAAGGCACCACCGACTCGGCCTACCGCCGCTGGGCCCGGACTCTGGTCGCCCGCTGAGCGCAGACCAGTCCGGGGCTGTCGTGCGGCATGGCCAGGTCACCCATGACTCCCGTTGCCGGTGGCGGACCCGCACCCCGACGACCCTCTGGGCCGCCTGGCACCGCGCCGCCGCCTGTCCGCGTTGCGCGGTAGGAATCCAGCGTTCAGGTCATCCGTAGTTCGCGACCCTGGCGTCCTGTGGCGGGGCCACTTCCCGCCTCATGGGGGTATTGGCCCGTCCGGACTGCAGGCACGAGAGCCGTGTCGCCCGGCAGGCCACAATGTCGCGGTCGACCAGTCGGCATCTCCATCCTGACGATCGGTGGCTTCGCGTGCACGTCGCCTGAGTGGGCTGGGAGGTCGGTCTTTTTGGTTGGGGCCGGAGTGGTTTTCTTCCGATGTGGGGTGGATCTCGACCTGTAGAGCGTCCTAGGATGATGTCGAGGGTGGAGGGCATCTGGGTGAGGACCAGGACGCCGATCAGGGTGGCGGCGGCGGGGAGCAGGCAGACCATCAGGGCGTAAGTGGCCCGGGGCAGGCGGCTCATGGCCAGCTGGTCGCTGACGTACGGGATGACCGAGGAGCACAGGCCGACACCCGCGGCGGCGGCCAGCAGGACGGGGTCGGTGAAGGCAGGCCAGGCCTGAGCGGCGCCCAGGGGCAGGGCCGTCGATCCCGGCCACGTGCTCGCTGCGGGCCACCCGGTGGCCGAGGACGATGTAGAGCGCGAACAGGACGGCGTTGGCCGCCGCGAAGACGAAACCGAGCGGCTCGGCGATCAGGCGCACGTCGGTCAGCAGAAGGACGCCGGCCACCGCGACGGTCAGCGCGGCCGCGTTGCGCAACGACCGTGCGGCGTACGCGGCCAGCGCGATCACCGGCAGGAACTAGATCGCCGCCACGGTGCCCAGCGGCAGGCGGTCGATGGCCAGGTAGAAGACGCTGTTCATGGCGGCCAGCACGGCTGCCCAGGCGCCGAGCAGCCATCGGGTGCGCGGGTCGAGACGTGGCCACACCCGCCACGGGCGCCGCCAGGCCGCGAAGACCAGGGCGGCGGTCGCGATGCGCAGCCAGGCCACGCCGAGCGCCTCGATGCGGGCGAACAGCAGGACGGCCAGGGCCGGCCCGAGATAGTGGAAAACCGCGCTGACCACGAAATACACGTGCGGTGGGACCCGCCGATCGACCATGCCCACTATTGTCGAAAGGCGCAATCGCATCGACCAGACACGATCGAAGGCGCGGGAGGTCACCGGTGGCGGCTCGGGAAAGCACCAGCCAGGATCTCTTTCCCGGCGGAAAGCCGCTGCTCGATGAGACCAATCTGCGGCTGCTCGACGCGCTGACGGCCGACCCGCGCGCCACCGCCGCCGAGCTGGCCCGGCAGGTCGGCATGTCCGCGCCGGCCGTGCGCGAACGGATCGCCCGGCTCGAGCAGGCCGGCGTCATCCGCGGCTACCGCCTCGACATCGACCCGGCCGCGATCGGTCTGCCCGTGGCGGCCTGGGTGCGGATCCGGCCCGGCCCGGGTCAGCTCTCCCGGATAGCCGCGACCTGGCCGCCCGCACCCCGCAGGTCAGCGAGTGCCACCGCATCTCCGGCGAGGATTGCTTCCTGCTCAAGGTGCACGTGCCCGCGATCGCCGACCTGGAGGCGGTGCTCGACCAGTTCCTGATCCACGGCCAGACCCACAGCTCGTTCATCGTGGCGACCCCGGTCCAGCCCCGCTCCCCCACCGCAGGCTGACCACATCCCAGGCCCAGCCGGCGGGCGGTGGGTCAGCGGGTGGAGGGGTTGGGGCGGACGCGGCGTAGTTCGCGGAGGGCCTGGCGGCGGATGTCGCCCCTGAGGGTGTCGACGTAGAGGGTGCCGTCGAGATGGTCGGTCTCGTGTTGCAGGGCGCGGGCCAGGAAGCCCTCGCCGTGGATGACCAGCGGGTCGCCGTTGCGGTCGACGCCGGTGGCGGTGACCGAGCGGGCGCGCCGGGTCTCGAAGTAGAGGCCGGGGATCGACAGGCAGCCCTCCTCGTCGTCCTGCTCGCCCTCGAAGTCCGACAACGTCGGATTGATCAGGTGGCCGATCACGCCGTCGACGTTGTAGCTGAAGGCCCGCAGGCTGACGCCGATCTGGGGCGCGGCCACGCCGGCCCGGCCGGGCTCGCGGACCGTGTCCTCGAGGTCGTCGATCAGGGCGCGCAATTCCGCGTCGAAGGCGGTGACCGGGTCGGCCTCGGTGCGCAGCACCGGGTCGCCGAAGATCCTGATGGGCCGAACTGTCATGCGGAAAAGGCTAACTGCCCGTCACCGGGGCCTGCCGTCGAGGGGCGCGGTCACCCGAACAGGGCGAGCTGTTCCTCGGCCAGCAGTTCACGCAGTTTGGCCAGCGAGCGGCGGGTCTGGCTCTTGACCACGCTCACCGGCAGCTCGAGGACGTCGGCCACCCGGTCGACGCTGTAATCCTCGAAGTAGCGCAGGATGACGATGGCCCGGTCGCGCTCGGGCAGGTGGCCCAGGGCGTCGAGCATGGTGAGGCGCAGCTCGTGGCTCTCGCGGTAGGCCGGCTCGTTGAGCACGCCGGGGGTCGACTCGGTCGAGGAGCGGCGACGGCGGTGGTCGAGGAAGACCCGGAGCAGGATCTTCTGGGCGTACGCCACCAGGTTGTCCGACTGCACGGCCCGCCGCCAGCTCAGGAACAGCTTGGTGAAGGCGCTCTGCGTCAGGTCCTGGGCCAGGTGCCAGTCGCGGCAGAGCATGAACGCGGTGGTGCGCAGCCGCTCGGCGTGGGCGGTGGCGAACTCGGCGAACTGTTCCTCGTCGGTCATCACGAGAACACCGCCAGGCCGCCGAACGCCTGGGCGCCCGCGTCGACCAGAGCGGCGTCCATGGTGAGGCCCCAGCGCGGGTCAGCGGCGATCTTGGCGGCCTCGTCGGGGGTCAGCGCCGGGCGGGCCGGCGGGTTGGACTCGCCGTTCCAGGCCAGGCAGGACGCCACGTCGATCTGCACGGCGGTGCCGTCGGGCCAGCGGGAGACCACGACCGTGTCCTGCACACAGTTGTCAGGTATGGGAGTGATGGTCACGGTGGCCGTCGTGCCGCGGGGCAGGCGGTCGCCGTCGGCGGGAAGCCGGCCGAGCGACACTCGGATCATGCCGGGCCCGGCCCCGCGATCAAGGTACGACTGCACGTGCAGATCATCGGCCTCCGAGACGGCGAAGTGACTCGTCCGTCCGGGCGGGAGTAACTCGGTCAGAAGGTGAAGCATGGCCCCCGATGTCGCTTTCTTCTGCGTTCCGGCGGCACGTTGTGCGCCACTGTGGACCGCCAACGTACGCGCCGGGGCCGGCGTCGCGGGGGCGGATGAGCGGAACGGCACAGATCCGGGAGACACGGCGGGTTGCGGGGCCGCGGCCCGCCCGAGCGGGGCCCCGGCGGTCGCGGGACTGGCGGGCACCGGCACGGCGACCCGGTCGCTGGCCGGCTCGGCCACGACCGCGGTCGGGCGGACCGGTTCCGAATAGGCCGCGAAGCCGCCGACCAGCACCAGCGCGAGCGCGAGGGTGCCACCGGCCAGCAGGCCGCCCAGCCGGCGGCGGCGCCGCACACGCCGGCCCTCGCGCAGCGCGGCTCCCACGACATCGCCCAGCGGGGGCGGGCGCTCGTTGCTGAGCTCGGCGCGCATCAGCGCTCGCAGGTCTTCGGTCACAGGCGAACCCTTTCTGCACCTCTGCCCGTCAAGACGAGCCGGCCGGGCGGTTCGGTGACCGTCGCGTGGTCACCCTGCCCGAACGGTGGAGGACCATGGTGCCCGAACCGCGGCGAATCCGGCCAATCGGCGCCGGTCAGCGCGGCGCCCCGACCGCGAAGGTCAGGTAGGCGAACGGGCCGCGACGCTCGACCGAGGTGAGGGACAGCCGCGCGGCCGTGAGCCGGCGGGGCAGCACCGGGGCGCCCGCGCCGAGGGTCACCGGCGCGACCCCGAGGATGATCTCGTCGAGCAGGCCCGCGTCGGCGAAAGTGCCGGCCAGCTCGCCCCCGCCGACCAGCCAGAGGTTGCGGTCGCCGGCGGCGGCCCGCATCGCCTCGTGCACCGGCCGCACGTCGCCCTGGACGAAGTCGACCCGGGCGCCCGGGATGCGCGGCAGCTCGCGGTGGGTGAACACCCAGGAGGGCACGTCGCCGTAGTACTCCGCCCATTTCTGCGGGTTGTCGCCGAGCTTGTCGTGGTCGAACACCCACTCGTAGGTGGTCGCGCCCATGGCGAACGCGCCCACCCCGGCGAAGAACGTCTCGAACGGGCTCACGCCCGCGTCGTCCTCGCGGCCCTCGCCCGCCTCGAACAGCCAGTCGAGGGAGTTGTGCCGGTCGGCGATGAACCCGTCGATCGTCGTGGCGGTGTAGTACTGCGTCTTCGGCATGCCCGGGACCCTGCCAGCCGGGTACGACAGAAATTCAGGGGCCGGCCAGGGCCGCCTTGATCGGCGCCATCTTGGCCGCGGCCTCGGCCACCTCGTCCTGCGGGTCGCTGTCCCAGGTGATCCCGCCGCCGGCCCACGCGTGCACCCGCGAGCCGTCCACCGCCACGGTCCGGATGGTCAGCCCCAGGTCGAGGTGGTCGGGCCCGACCCAGCCCACGGCGGCCATGCTCACCCCGCGCCCGACCGGCTCGAGCGCGGCTATCCGGGCCAGCGCGGCGAGCTTGGGCGCCCCGGTGACCGACCCGCCCGGCACCAGGGCCCGCAGCAGCGACGCCAGGTCGAGGTCGCCGACGACCGGCGCCGACACCACCGACTCGGCCTGCCAGAGGCCGGACCACCGGCGTACGGCGAAAAGCTCGTCGACCTGGACGGGCCCGAGCCCGGGCAGCCGGGCCAGGTCGTTGCGGGACAGGTCGACGATCATCACGTGCTCGGCCCGTTCCTTGGCCGAGGCGAGCAGCTCCCGGCGGCCCTGAGCGGTGGCCGGCCGGGTGCCCTTGATGGGCCGGGTGATGACCCGGCCGTCGCGCACCTCGACCAGCGTCTCCGGCGAGGCGGTGGCCAGCGCCCAGCCGTCACCCGCCAGGACGCCGCCGTAGCGCGCGCCGGGCAGGGCGGCCACCCGGTGCAGGGCGGCGGCCGGATCGCCCGTGTACGGCGCCGAGGCGTGCCCCACGACGTTGACCTGATAGACGTCGCCCCGCGCGATGGCCGCCCGCACCTCGTCGACCGCGGCCGCGTGCTCGGCCGGCGTCCAGCTCGCCGTCCACTCCCCCAGGTGGAAGTCGCGCTCCCCTAGGTGCTGGTCCACGGGTTGTGCGGCGATGTCACCGTTGGGACCGTGCTTGTAGACCACGGCGTGGACGTCGGGAATCGACGGCACCGCCGAGTCGGCGGCAACGGGGCTGCCGGCCATCACAGAACCGGCATCGGCGGATACGTAGAGTGCCGCCCCGCAGATCGAGCCAGCACCGGTCGGATGAATCTCGTCAACCGTTCGGCCAATGTTTCGCACGCGCAGTCCGTTGGCCGAAAGGTACTCGGAGACAAGCTCTGCGGGGTCACCGCCGTCACACCTGGACCACTGGAACCATGTTGACGCACGGTGACGGCCCTGGCAGGAGGCCGGGGAGCCCGGCGGCGAGCCGAAAGGAGGTGTCGGAAAGTGGTCGAACGACCGGCTTCCGTGGACTATCGGAACCGAGGACTCTGTCAATGGGGACACCGTCACCAGGTCGAACCGTCGTCGTTCGAAGTGAGGTAACGTCCGTCACCGTCGTTGTGAGTCGTCACACAACCCCCCGACCGGAGAAACACCTGATGTGCCAGCACATGAACCCCTGTCCCACCGCCGAGGCCGTCGATCGTGAGGCCGCCCGGACCGTCGCCACCTGCCGCGAGCAAGGCTGGAGCCTGCTCTGCAACGGCGTCATCGTCTTCGAGGACACCGGCGAGATCCTCCCCGACGGCACGATGATCGAGCCGCACCGGGGACCCGCCCGTCACGCCCTCGCGGCCTGACTGAAAATGAGCTGAACGCCGGTTGATTTTCGCTACCGAGCGTAGTTGAACGAACCCAGTGGTCACGCTCCCACCACCCGCGCGGACGACGACGACCCGCGCGGGCGGTAATGAAGCACGCTCCGACGAGGAAACTCAGTCCTCGAACGCCTCGGGCGGCGGGCACGAGCAGACCAGGTTCCGGTCGCCGTACGCCCCGTCGATGCGCCGCACCGGCGGCCAGTACTTCGCCGTCCGGTCCACCCCGGCCGGGAAACCCGCCACCGACCGCGGGTAGGCGTGCTCCCACTCGTCGGCCGTGACCGCCGAGGCCGTGTGCGGCGCGTTGACCAGAGGGTTGTCCTTCGCGGGCCACACCCCGGCCGCCATCTGGTCGATCTCGCCCTTGATGGCCACCATCGCCGCCACGAACCGGTCCAGCTCGGCCAGATCCTCGCTCTCGGTCGGCTCCACCATCAGCGTGCCGGCCACCGGGAACGACATCGTCGGCGCGTGGAACCCGTAGTCGATCAGCCGCTTGGCCACGTCGTCCACCGTCACACCGGTCGCCTTCGTGATCGGCCGCAGGTCGAGGATGCACTCGTGGGCGACCAGGCCGTTGTTGCCCGCGTACAGCACCGGGAAGTGCTCCCGCAGCCGCGACGCCACGTAGTTCGCCGTCAGCACCGCCGTGCCGGTCGCCGCGACCAGCCCGTCCGGGCCCATCATCCGCAGGTAGGCCCACGAGATCGGCAGGATGCCGGCCGAACCGTGCGCCGCCGCCGACACCGCGTGGTGGTCGCCCGGCTCGAGCGGGTCACCGGGCAGGAAGTCGGCCAGGTGCGCGCGCACCGCGACCGGGCCCACCCCGGGACCGCCGCCGCCGTGCGGGATGCAGAACGTCTTGTGCAGGTTGAGGTGCGACACGTCGGCCCCGAACTTGCCGGGCCGGGCGAAGCCGACCAGCGCGTTCAGGTTGGCCCCGTCCACGTAGACCTGGCCACCGGCCTCGTGCACCGCGGCGCACAGGTCGGCGATCGAGGTCTCGTACACGCCGTGGGTCGACGGGTAGGTCACCATGATCGCGGCCAGGTTGGCCGCATGGGCCGAGATCTTGGCGTGCAGGTCGGTCAGGTCGACGTTGCCGGCCTCGTCGCAGGCCACCACGACCACCCGCATGCCGGCCATGACCGCGCTGGCCGCGTTCGTGCCGTGCGCGCTCGACGGGATCAGGCACACGTCGCGGTGCTCCTCACCCCGCGAACGGTGATAGCCCCGGATCGCCAGCAGCCCGGCCAGCTCACCCTGCGAACCCGCGTTCGGCTGCACGCTCACCGCGTCGTACCCGGTGATCTCGGCCAGCCAGCCCTCGAGCGTCGAGACCAGTTCCTCGTAGCCGGCCGTGCGCGAGGCCGGGGCGTACGGGTGGATGTTCGCGAACTCCGGCCAGGTCACCGGTTCCATCTCGGTCGTCGCGTTGAGCTTCATCGTGCACGAGCCCAGCGGGATCATGCCCCGGTCCAGCGCGTAGTCCTTGTCCGAGAGTTTGCGCAGGTAGCGCAGCATGCTCGTCTCGGAGTGGTGCGAGCTGAACACCGGGTGGGTCAGGTAGTCGCTCGTCCGGGCCAGCGCGCCGACCCCCGAGGACGCCGGGGCGGCCGGCTCAGCGGAGAAGGCCGCCAGGACAGCCTCGAGGTGGGCGGGAGTGGTGGTCTCGTCGCACGACACCGACACCCTGCCCTCGTCGACCTGACGCAGATCCACACCGGACGCAGCCGCCGCGGCGACGATCGAGGCCGCACGGCCGGGCACGACGGCGGTCACCGTGTCGAAGAACACGTCGTGCGCCACCTCGACACCGGCCGCGGCCAGACCGCCCGCCAGCGAGAGCGCCCGCTCGTGCACGCGGGTCGCGATCGCCCGCAGACCCGACGGGCCGTGGTAGACCGCGTACATGCTGGCCATCACGGCCAGCAGGACCTGCGCCGTACAGATGTTGCTGGTGGCCTTCTCCCGGCGGATGTGCTGCTCGCGGGTCTGCAGCGCGAGCCGGTAGGCCGGGGCGCCGTCGGCGTCCTTCGACACACCGACCAGACGGCCGGGCAGCGAACGCTCGAGACCGGCCCGGACGGCCAGGTAACCGGCGTGCGGGCCGCCGAAGCCGAGCGGCACCCCGAACCGCTGGGTGGTGCCGGCCGCGATGTCGGCGCCGATCTCCCCCGGGGCGCGCAGCAGGGTCAGGGCCAGCAGGTCGGCCGCCACCGTGACCAGGGCGCCCTTCTCGTGCGCCCGCGCCACCAGGGCCGCGTGATCGCGTACGGCGCCCGAAGCCCCGGGGTATTGCAGGTGCAGCCCGAAGAACTCGGCCGGAAGCTCGTCACCGGCATCGAGATCGACCAGCGTCAGCTCGATCCCCAGCGGCTCGGCCCGGGTGCGCAGCACGGCCAGCGTCTGCGGCAGCGTGTCCGCGTCGAGCACGTACACCGGGGATTTGACCTTGGAGGAGCGGCGGGCCAGCGTCATCGCCTCGGCCACCGCCGTGCCCTCGTCCAGCATCGACGCGTTCGCCGTGGTCAGGCCGGTGAGGTCGGTCACCATCGTCTGGAAGTTGAGCAGCGCCTCGAGCCGGCCCTGGCTGATCTCCGGCTGGTACGGCGTGTACGCCGTGTACCAGGCCGGGTTCTCCAGCACGTTCCGCTTGATCACCGCGGGCGTGAAGGTGCCGTAGTAGCCCAGCCCGATCATCGAGGTGGTCACCTGGTTGCGGCCCGCGATCGCCCGCAGCTCGGCGATCGTCTCCTCCTCGGAGGCGGCCTCGGGAAGGTTGAGCGACCCGTGCCAGCGGATCACCTCGGGGATCGCGGCATCCATCAGAGCGTCCAGCGACGCGTACCCGATGGTCTTGAGCATGTGGGTCTGCTCGTCGGTATCCGGCCCGATATGCCGGTTAGCGAACGTCATGACGGCTCCTAGGAGAGGTCGACAAGGCGGCCTCCCCCTCTGTCACGCCGCACGAGGGCACGCACGCTTCAGAGTCGCCTGCCCATGCGGTCCTTTTGCCTGAGAGGTTCCGGGGAGGATTTGCCCCTTCGGCGCCGAGGTGAACCCTCGGTCTCTCCCGCATGGCTGGCAACCAACCTACCAGCGGACATGTTTCCGGCCCGTATCTCTAGGGTGGGGTTGTGATCTACACCCCCGCGGGCGACCGCTACGACACCATGACCTACCGGCGGGCCGGGCGCAGCGGGTTGCGCCTGCCCGTGATCTCGCTCGGCCTGTGGCACAACTTCGGCGACGAGCGGCCCTGGGAACGCCAGCGCGACATCGTGCGCCGCGCCTTCGACCTCGGCGTCACCCATTTCGACCTGGCCAACAACTACGGCCCGCCGGCCGGCAGCGCCGAGAGCAACTTCGGCCGCATCCTCGCCGCCGACCTCAAGGCCCACCGCGACGAGATCGTCGTCTCGACCAAAGCCGGCTACTACATGTGGCCCGGCCCCTACGGCGAGTGGGGCTCACGCAAATACCTGGTCAGCTCGCTCGACCAGTCGCTGAAGCGGCTCGGCCTCGACTACGTCGACGTCTTCTACCACCACCGGCCCGACCCGGACACCCCGCTCGAGGAGACCATGGGCGCGCTCGACGCCGTGGTCCGCGCGGGCAAGGCCCAGTACGTCGGCCTGTCGAACTACAGCTCCGAGCAGACCGCGGAGGCGGCCGCGATCCTGCGTCAGCTGGGCACCCCGCTGCTGATCCACCAGCCGTCGTACTCGATCCTCAACCGCTGGATCGAGAAGGACAACCTGCTCGACACCCTCGAGACCGCCGGCGCCGGCTGCATCGCGTTCAGCCCGCTGCAGCAGGGCCTGCTCACCGACCGCTACCTCGGCGGCATCCCCGACGACTCGCGGGTGCGCACCAGCAACTTCCTCAACGAGAGCGACCTGGACAACGACACCCTGGCCCGCATCCAGGCGCTCAACGACATCGCCAAGCGGCGCGGCCAGTCGCTGGCCCAGATGGCCCTGGCCTGGGCGCTGCGCGACGAGCGGATGACCAGCCTCATCATCGGCGCCAGCAGCGTCACCCAGCTCGAGAACAACGTCGCCGCGGTCGGCCATCTGGCCCTGACCGACGCCGAACTGCAGGAGATCGACGGCACCGTCGTCTGACCGTCCTCTCATGATCGAACTTGTGGAACGCCACACGATCCTCGCCGTCGTGGTCGGCTCCCGGGCCTGCGGACTCGCCGGGCCCGGGACCGACCACGACCGTCGAGGCGTGTACGCGGCGCCGACCCGCCTGTTCTGGACGCTCGACAAGCCGCCCACGCACCTCGACGGGCCGCAACCGGAACAGTTCTCGTGGGAGCTCGAACGGTTCTGCACCCTGGCTCTGCAGGCCAATCCCACCGTTCTCGAAGTGCTCTGGTCCCCGCTGATCGAAAGCGTCGACCCCGACGGCGAGGCCCTGCTCTCGGCCCGGCGGGCGTTCCTTTCGCGCAAGGTCGCTTCCACCTACGGCGAATACGCCCGCGACCAGCTCAAGAAGGTCGCGTCCCGCCAAGGCGAGAACCGGCGAGGTGCCGCTATGGCATCCTAGGAAGCTAGGAACTCGGATTGTGGCGGGTGCCGGTTTACGCTGATCACATGTCCACCGCTGATCGTGCCGCCGTTCACCTCTCCCGGCCTCATCGGGCCGTTCTGGTGGCGGGCACATTGACCGAGTTGCGCGGGCCCACCCACGGCTTCGCCGAGTTGCCGCTGCGCCTTTGGTGGGGCCCGCAACGGGCGTTCGATCTCGGTCAGCCGACGATGCTGGCCTGGATGTACGAGAACGTTCTGCGCGAGGCGATCCGGCTCGAGGAACTGCGCGATCATCTGCACGGCGAAACGCTCGTCCGGGTGTGGCCGGAGCTCAACCTTCCCCGCGGGGTGCGGGCCGCCTGGGAGGCGCGGCATCCCGCGCTGCGCCACGCCGCCCACCGGCTCACCGGAGCACTCGCGAGCTGACCCCGCCCCGGTGGGTACGTCAAACCGGAAGATCGCAGCCACGCGGTCCGGTCTGCTCTGAGCGCTGCGGGCGGAGGGGCCGCGCCGGCTCTGCGCGGCGCGAAACGGGGGCTTGGCCGGGGCTTACTTCAGGTGTCGGGGACCCGGATGGGTGTGGCGAGGCTCAGACACGGCAGGATGTGGTCGAACGGGTAGAAGGGACTCTCCCGAACCCGGAGGAGCGGAATTCAGATGTCGACGGACTCCGGTGATGTCGGAGCGGCGCAGACGGCGGCCAAGTTGCTGCTGGAACTGCAAGGACGAGCGAAGATCGACGTCAAGGGCGCCGGCCGCACCCTGCAGGTCCGCCCGGCGGGTACGCCGGGCATCGCGGTGCACATCCACCCGGGCGGGCTGGACCTCGCGCTCGACCAGGAACGGGCGGCTTCGGTGCTCGAGTCGATCCCGGGTGCCTACCTGAAGGATCCGGAGGACCCGATCAGCCTGGTGACGGTCGACGGTGAGCTGCTGGAGCCCTACTACGACGAGGTGCTCGAGGCCGCCGCGCAGGCGGTCGAGCTCAGCGCCGCCCCTCGCCCGGCCAAGACGGCCCGTCGGGCGGCCGCGCCGAAGGCCGCGGCGACGCCCCGGGTCAAGGCGGTGAAGGCGGTGAAGGCGGCCAAGGTCGTTCCCCCGCCGCCGCCCCGCTGCCCGGTCTGCAAGCAGTACGAGCTGCTGGCCAACGGCGAGTGCCCGTCCGGCTACTGCTGACCGTTCGATTCCCCCTCGTTGTACCAAGTGTTTGACACAAGCCGGGTCCGTGGTTCACCCTGCTTGTGTCAGACGGTTGATACAAACGGGGAGAGTTCATGGCTGCACTGCGGTGGGCGGGCCTGGTGCTCGGCACGGTCGTCGGGGTCATCGCGGCCGAGTCCGGTGGTCTCGGCACGGGGCTGCTGCTGGCCGCGCCGCTGTTCGGGCTGTGCGTACTCCTCGGCGTCATCGGCGGCGAGCTGCTGGTCCGAGCGCCGACCGGCCCGACACGTACGGCCGCGGTCGAGGTTCGCCGGGTCGGCGACTATCTGCCGAGCCGCCTGGGCCCGGTCGTCGCCGCCACCGGGATCGCGCTGCTGGCCCTGGTGGTCGTCACGACCGCCGCGGGCAGTCCGGACGACCAGGGCCGGGCCGGACGGTCGCTGTTCCGGCAGTGCACCGCCGACATCTCGGTCGGCCACGGACCCTGGCCGGGCTGGTCGTACACCGGACCGCTGGCCGCAGTCGTCCTGGCCGGGCTGGTCGTCGCCGCCGTCGCGCTGCACGTCGTCGTCCGGCGCCCGCGCACCGGGGAGGACCGGAGTGCCGACGACCGGCTGCGCCGCCGCTCGGCCCGTACGGTCACCGGCGCCGTGGGCATCCTGTTCGCCATCCCGCTGGCCGGGGTCAGCCTGACCGCGGCGGGCGCTCTCTTCGGCATCGACTGCGCGCCCGCGTGGTGGACCGTCGCCGGCTACGGGCTGATCGCGCTCGTCCCGGCCGCGCTGGTCGTGGTCGCGTGGTGCGCGATCGCGGTGCTCACCCCGGCGAGCGGCTCCGACGAGCCCGCCCGCGCCCGATGAACGAGCTGACGGTCGTCACCGACGACCCCACCCCGCCGTACGAGCAGTTGCGCCGCCAGCTGGTCGAGCTGATCCGGTACGGCGCCCTGGCCCCCGGCGACCGGCTCCCGCCGCTGCGCCAGCTCGCGGCCGACCTCGGTCTGGCCGTGGGCACGGTGGCCCGGACGTACCGCGAGCTCGAGGCGGCCGGCGTGGTCGTCTCCCGGCGCGGTGGCGGCACCCGGGTGGCCGCCGCGCCACCGCCGCGGCCGGAAGCACTGGCCGACCGGGCAGCCGCCTTCGTGCGGGACGCCCGGCTGCTCGGCGCGGACGACGAGCAGGTCAGGGCGGCCGTCAACCAGTCCCTCCGTCGATCACCGTGAGTGACTGATGTCGTCCACGGAAGATTCACACCAGCGGGTTTGATCCGCCGTTGCGCACTGTGCGTATCAGAGAGCAGGTATCTGCACTCCCAGTGCGAATTTGGCGGAAGGAGCACGTGATGCGCAGGAGAAGGTCGAACAGGGGCCGGGTCGGGGCGATCGGCGCGGCCGCGGTCGTCGTGGGGGCGGGGCTCGTCGCGGCGCCGCAGGCGTTCGGTGGCACCAACCGGACGACGGCCGGCAGCTGCACCCAGGTGCACATCATCGCCACCCGGGCCTCGACCGAGCGGCCCGGCGCCGGGATCATCGGCTCGCTGGTCAGCGCGGTCCAGCGGGCCAGCAGCCAGACCGTCAGCACCGAGGCCACCGACTATCCGGCCCGGCTCAACCCGTACGGCCCGAGTGTCGAAGCCGGTGTCGCGGCCCTCGGCCGGCAAATCAGCGCCCAGGTCGCGGCCTGCCCCAGCACCAAGATCGTGCTGATGGGGTACTCGCAGGGCGCCCACGTGATCGGCGACGTGCTCGCCGGCAGCGGACGCCAGACCGTCACGGCCCGCACTAATGCGTTGCCGGCGGCGCAGGCGGCCAAGGTGACCGCGGTGATCCTGATGGGCGACCCGCGGTACGTACCGAACAAGTCGTTCAACGCCGGCACCTCGCGGACCGCCGGGCTGTTCCCCCGGGGTGCGGACGCCGCCCTCGACGGCTTCGCGGCGAAGCTCCAGTCGTTCTGCGACACGGGCGACAACTTCTGCGCCCGCGGCACCAGCGTCGCCACCCACCTGGCCTACACCCGCAAGTACAACGCCGTGGCCCAGCGGTTCGTGCTGCAGCGCATCGGCGGATAGCCTGGCGCGGTGGCGAGCGTCGACGACTTCTACTCCGACGTCGCGCGGATAGCGCTCGCGGTCGCCACCAAACACGGGTTCGTCCTCGGCGGGGGCTTCGCCTGGCTGGTCAACGGCCTGGTGCAGCGCCCGACCGAGGACGTCGACCTGTTCACCGACACGGCCGGCGGGGTCACCGCCGCGGCCGGCGAGGTGAGCGCGGCCCTGAGCGAGGCGGGCTACCGGGTGGTCCGCGAGGAGGGCGACGAGCTCTTCGAGGGCATGGACGAGGATCTGCAGGAGTTCCTGGTGGCCACCCGGGAACGGGCGCTGCGGCTCACGCTGTGCCGGCTCGACCGCTCCCAGCGGCCGGTGGTGATGGAGCTGGGCCCGGTCATGCACCTCGACGACCTGGTCGCCACCAAGGTCGCGGCCCTGGTCAACCGGCGCGAGGTGCGCGATTACATCGACGTCGCGGCCGCCCTCGAGCGGTACCCGCTGGACCAGGTGCTCGAGCTGGCCCGTACGGCCGACCCGGCTCTTGATCCGGAAGATGTGGCCGACGCCGGGCGTTATCTCGATCGGCTGCACGACGCGCGGTTCGCGCTCTACGGCCTGAGCCCGGAACAAATCCGCGAGCTGCGGGAACGCCTGAAGCAATGGCCTCGGGCCTGATCCATATGATTGACGCATCCATCCGACCGCCCCGCCCACCGCCCTTAAGCAGACTAAAGGCTCCTATGACTCTGACCGATCGCCTCCCCGGCACCAATGAGCCCGACGCCGTTTTCGACGCCTTCCAGAAGTGGTCGACCGAGCAGGGCCTCGCGCTCTACACCCATCAGGAAGAGGCGCTCATCGAGATCGCCACCGGGGCGAACGTCATCCTCAACACCCCCACCGGCTCGGGGAAGAGCCTGGTCGCCACGGGCGCGCACTTCGTGGCGCTGGCCGACGGGCGGACGACGTTCTACACCGCGCCGATCAAGGCGCTGGTCAGCGAGAAGTTCTTCGCCCTGTGCGCGGTCTTCGGCGCCTCCAACGTCGGCATGCTCACCGGCGACGCCAGCGTCAACGCGGACGCGCCGATCATCTGCTGCACCGCCGAGGTGCTGGCCAACCTGGCCCTGCGCGAGGGCAAGGACGCCGACGTGGGCCAGGTCGTGATGGACGAGTTCCACTTCTACGCCGAGCCCGATCGCGGCTGGGCCTGGCAGGTGCCGATCATCGAACTGCCGCAGGCCCAGTTCGTCCTCATGTCCGCGACGCTGGGCGACACGACCCGCTTCGTCGACGACCTCAGCCGGCGCACCGGCCGGCCGACCGCCGTCGTGGCCAGCGTCGAACGGCCGGTCCCGCTGCTGTTCTCGTACGCCATGACGCCCCTGCACGAGACGATCGAGGAGCTGCTGCAGACCAAGCAGGCGCCGGTCTACATCGTGCACTTCACCCAGCTGGCCGCCCTGGAACGGGCGCAGTCGCTGATGAGCATCAACATGGCCACCCGCGAGGAGAAGGACAAGATCGCCGCGGCCATCGGCGGCTTCCGGTTCACCGCGGGCTTCGGGAAGACGCTGTCGCGGCTCGTGCGGCACGGCATCGGCGTGCACCACGCGGGCATGCTGCCCAAATACCGCCGCCTGGTCGAGACCCTGGCCCAGGCCGGCCTGCTCAAGGTCATCTGCGGCACGGACACGCTCGGCGTCGGCATCAACGTCCCCATCCGCACGGTCCTGTTCACCGGCCTGTCCAAGTACGACGGGGTGAAGACCCGCCTGCTCAAGGCGCGCGAGTTCCACCAGATCGCCGGGCGGGCCGGCCGGGCCGGGTTCGACACGCTGGGCACGGTGATCGTGCAGGCGCCCGAGCACGTGATCGACAACGAGCGGATGCTGGCCAAGGCGGGCGACGACCCGAAGAAGCGGCGCAAGGTCGTCCGCAAGAAGCCGCCGGAGGGCACGATCGGCTGGGGCCAGCCCACCTTCGACCGGCTCGTGGCGGCCGACCCCGAGACGCTCACCTCGTCGTTCCAGGTGTCGCACGCGATGCTGCTCAACGTGCTCGCGCGGGGCGGCGACCCGTTCGAGGCGATGCGGCACCTGCTGACCGACAACCACGAGGAGCCGGGCGCGCAGCGGCGGCACATCCGCCGGGCCATCGCCATCGCCCGGGCCCTGGTCGCCGGGGGCGTCATCGAGCGTACGGACGAGGGGGTCTACCGGCTCACCGAGGACCTGCAGCTCGACTTCGCGCTCAACCAGGCGCTGTCCCCGTTCGCGCTGGCCAGCCTGGAACTGCTCGACCGCGAGGCCCCCGACTATCCGCTCGACGTGGTGTCGATCATCGAGTCGACGCTGGAGGACCCGCGGCAGGTGCTCTCGGCCCAGCGGCAGAAGGCGCGCGGCGAGGCCGTCAACGCCATGAAGTCCGAGGGCATCGAGTACGAGGAACGGATGGTGCTGCTCGAGGACGTGACGCACCCGCGGCCGCTGCTCGAACTGCTCGAGGGGGCGTACGAGACGTACCGCCGGGGTCACCCGTGGGTCGCCGACTACGAGCTCAAACCCAAGAGCGTCGTACGCGACATGTACGAGCGGGCGATGACCTTCACCGAGTACGTGTCGTTCTACAGCCTGTCCCGCTCCGAAGGGCTCGTGCTGCGCTACCTGGCCGACGCGTTCCGGGCGCTGCGCCAGACCGTGCCCGGGGACGCCCGCACCGAGGAGCTGACCGACCTGATCGAGTGGCTCGGCGAGCTCGTCCGGCAGGTCGACTCCAGCCTGCTCGACGAGTGGGAGCGGCTGCGCAACCCCGGGGCCGAGATCGTCGAGGCCCGGCTGGACGACAAGCCGCCCGCGGTCACCCGCAACACCCGGGCGTTCCGGGTGCTGGTGCGCAACGCCATGTTCCGCCGGGTCGAACTGGCCGCGCTGCGCCGCTACGACATCCTGGGCGAGCTCGACAGCGAGGCCGGCTGGACGGCCGACCGCTGGGCCGACGCGATCGACGACTACTACGACGAGTACGACGCCATCGGCACCGACGCCTCGGCCCGCGGCCCGGCCCTGCTGCACATCACGACCACCCCCGAGGCCTGGGTGGTACGCCAGGTGTTCGAGGACCCGGAGGGCGACCACGACTGGGGCATCGACGCCACCATCGACCTCGCCGCCTCGGACGAGCTCGGCGCCGCGGCGATCGTGGTGACCGCGGTCGGCCCCCACGAATGACCCGGGGGCGCGTCGCCACCGCGTTCCTGCTGACCCTGCTGGGGTTGCCGACGCTCACGGTGGCGGCGCGGGCGGCCTCGCTCGAGCTCACCGACGGGGTGCTGCTCTTCCTGGCCGCCGTGGTCGGGGTGGCGCTGCTGGGCGGGCTGTGGCCGGCGCTGCTGGCGGCGATCGGCGGCTTCCTGCTGCTCAACTACTTCTTCACGGCCCCGGTCCGCACCCTGGACGTCGACACCGGGCGGGGCGCACTGGCCCTGGCCGTCTTCGTGCTGGTCGCGCTGGCCGTCTCGTGGATCGTCGACCTGGCCGGGCGGCGCACCCGGCAGGCGGCCGCGGCGGCGGCCGACGCGCACATCCTGGCCGCGGTGGCGGGTGGGGTGCTGGCCGGGCCTGATCCGCTGCAGGGGTTGCTCTCGCAGTTGCGCGAGCTCTTCGGCCTGGAGTCGGTCACGTTGCTGGAGCGGGTGCGGGGCCGCTGGGAGGTCGCCGCCGTTTCTGACCACATGACCGACGGGCCGGCTGTCCGGGTCCCCGCCGACGACGGCCTCGAGCTCGAGCTGCGCGGCGGCCGCCCGCTCGACGACAACGAGCTGCGCATCGCCCGCGCCTTCGGCGCCCAGGCTGCTGTCGCCCTGCGCCAGCAGCGCCTGACCACCGCGGCCGAGGGCGACCAGGTCCGCACCGCCCTGCTGGCTGCCGTCAGCCACGACCTGCGCACTCCCCTGGCCTCGGCCATGGCCGCCGTCGAGGGCCTGCGCAGCGACGAGGTCCACTTCGACGAGCACGACCGCCGGGAGCTGCTGGCCACCGCCGGCGAGTCCCTCGACCGTCTCGGCGCCCTGCTGGCCAACCTGCTCGACATGAGCCGCCTGCAGGCCGGCGCCCTCGGCGTGCACCCGGCCGACGTCGGCCTCGAGGACGTCGTCCCGGCCGCCCTCGACGAGCTCGGCCCGGCCGCGCGGCTGATCACCGTACGGCTGGCGGACGATCTCGCCGCCGTGCGGGCCGACCCCGGCCTGCTCGACCGGGTGCTGGTCAACGTGGTCGGCAACGCGCTGCGCTACAGCCCCGACGGCCGGCCGCCGGAGATCACCGGGCGGCCCACCGGCGACCGGGTCGAGCTGCGGGTGATCGACCACGGCCCGGGCATCCCGCCCGGCGACCGCGAGCGCGTCTTCCAGGCCTTCCAGCGGCTGGGCGACCGCGACAACCACACTGGCGTCGGGCTCGGCCTGGCCCTGTCCCGCGGGCTGACCGAGGCGATGGCCGGCACCCTGACCCCCGAGGAGACCCCCGGAGGAGGCCTCACCATGGTCCTCACCCTGCCGATGGGCACGTCGTGACCCGCATCCTGGTCGTCGACGACGACCCGCAGATCCTGCGGGCGTTGCGGATCAACCTGAGTGCCCGCAAGTACGAGGTGGACGTCGCCGTCGACGGGGCCTCGGCGCTGCAGGCCGCGGCGGCCCACTCCCCCGACCTGGTCGTGCTCGACCTGGGCCTGCCCGACATGGACGGCGCCGACGTGATCCGCGGGCTGCGCGGCTGGAGCACCGTGCCGATCATCGTGCTCTCCGGGCGGGCCGAGGGCGGCGACAAGGTGGGGGCGCTCGACGCCGGCGCCGACGACTACGTGACCAAGCCGTTCGGGGTGGACGAGCTGCTGGCCCGGATCCGCGCGGTGACCCGCCGGATCCAGCCGCCGGACGCGACGCCCGGGCCGGTCACCGTCGGGCGGTACACGATCGACCTGGCCGGCCACACGATCACCCCGGAGCAGCGGCTCACCCCGACCGAGTGGCAGCTGCTCGAACAGCTGCTGCGCAACCCGGGCAAGCTGATCACGCAGCGCAGCCTGCTGCACGACGTCTGGGGTCCCCAGTACGGCACCGAGACCAACTATCTGCGCCAGTACATGGCGCGCCTGCGGCGTAAACTCGAGGACGACCCGACCCGGCCCCGGCACCTGATCACCGAGCCCGGCATGGGTTACCGGTTTCAGCCTTGACGGTTTCAGCCTTGACAGCGCCGGTGCTGGTCTGGACGGTCCGGCGTCAGTAACGTGAGCCTTCCAGGACGGCGGCCCGCACGGGTGGATCGACGACGTGCTCGCCTCCCGCCGCGACTGGGGCTTCGACCCCGGGCAGATCACCCAGCGCGTCCGCGTGTGGCACGGCGCCGAGGACAACTGCGTCCCGCCCGCCCACGCCCGCTGGCTGGCCGAGCACATCCCCGGCGCCGAGCTCACCGTCCAGTCCGGCACGGCCCACTTCGGCGCCATGGAGATCCTCCCCGAGATCCTCTCCTGGCTCGCACACGACGACGCCCTGGTCAGCTGAGCCGGCCCGGGTCCCGGGGTTGCTGCGCGATCGGTGAGGATGGGCCGGTGAAGCTGCGCCATTCCGCCCGCGCCCTGATCGTCACCGGCGACGACCGCATCCTGCTCTGCCGGCACCTCGTCTTCGACCCGCCGGGCGCCGTGTGGTCGGCTCCCGGCGGCGGCCTCGAGCCCGGCGAGTCCCCGGTGGACGCGCTGCGCCGCGAGATGCGCGAGGAGGTCGGCCTGATCCTCGAGGACGACCCGCCGCACGTCTGGCGCCGGGTGAACGTCGGGGCGACGTACGTGCCGGGCTTCGACGGGGTGATCAACGACTACTTCCTGGTGCGCACCGACGAGTTCACCCCGCGCGGCACCATGTCCGACGAGGAGCTCGCCGCCGAGAACATCGTCGCCCAGCGCTGGTGGTCGGTGCCCGAGATCGCCGCGTACCCCGGCCCGGATCTCTTCGGCCCCCGCGACCTGGCCGTCCCCCTGGCCGCCCTGCTGGCCGGCGGGGTGCCGGCCGAGCCGATCGACGTGAGTTAGCCGTCAGCGACGGGCCAGGACGACCGTGCGCTCGGTGCGGATGTTCAGGTCGTCACGGGCGGGCAGCCCGGCCACGACCGAGTCCAGCTCCTGCAACTCGGCCGGGGTCAGCCGATCGCCCAGGCCGTGCCGCATCCGCTGCAGGGTGACCTCGGCGTAGCGGGCGGCGGCCTCCGGCAGCGGCGCTCGCAGGTCGACGTCGAACTGCCGTTCGGTCACCGCGGTGAAGCCGGCCTGGGTGATCCGGGCGGCCCAGTTCTCGTGCATGTGCAGGCCGGCCTCGTGCCGCCGCTTGGCCGCCTCCTCGTGGCCGCGCGCCTCGACCGCCTCGCCCGGGGTGCCGGTGAGGAACCGCGGGAACGAGTCGAGTTCGGCGATCACCAGCAGACCCCCGGGCTGCAGCGCGTCGCGGGCCGAGGCCAGTGCCCGCCCCGGGTCGGCCATGTGGTGCATCGAGGCCGACGCCCAGATCAGGTCGGCCGGGCCGAGGTCGGGCCAGGGCTGGTCGAGGTCGGCCTGGACGGTGCGGATCCGGTCGCCCAGCCCGGCCTCGGCCGCCCGCTGCCGCAGGTGGGCCAGCATCTCGGCGTCGACGTCGACCGCGGTGACCGTGGCGCCGGGCAGCTCGCGGGCCAGGGCGAGCGAGCCGGTGCCGCTGCCGGCCCCGAGGTCGACGACGCGGGGCCGGTCGGCCGCCTCGCGGGCGACCCAGGCCATCAGCTCGTGGTGGTGATCCTGCAGGACCTCGGCGTCCAGGTCGAGCATCTCGATCAGGTGGTGGTCATGTGCCATACGGACGAAGGTAGCCGGTTCTTGCTCGTACGGCATAGCATCTTGCGTATGAAGCAAGAGCGCGAAGTTGAGGACCTGGTCCGGCAGCGCATCCGGGGCCTGCGGGTGGCGCGCGGCTGGTCGCTGGACGAGCTGGCCGCCCGCAGCCTGCTCAGCCCGTCCACACTCAGTCGCATCGAGACCGGCCACCGGCGGATCGCGCTCGACCAGATGACCGCGATCGCCCGCGCCCTGGACACGTCGCTGGATCAGCTGGTCGAGTCGGCGAGCGACGACGACGTGGTGATCCGCCCGCACACGAACGAGGATCGGGGCATCACCACCTGGCTGTTGAAACGCGACACCGACCAGACGGTGGCCAAGATGCGGATCACCCGCAAGGTGCCGGCCGAGCTGCGCGTGCACCCGGGGCGCGACTGGTTCACCGTTCTCTCCGGCACCGTCGAGCTGCGCCTGGGCGACCGCACGATCCTGGTCGGGGCCGACGAGGCGGCCGAGTTCTCGACCATGGTGCCGCACGCGTTCGGGGCGTACGGCGGGCCGGCCGAGGTCCTGGCGATCCTCGATCACGAGGGTGGCCGCAGCCACCTGGGCCCCCATCGATGATCGGCTCGTCCGTATAGTCGTCGCAGTGGCAGATGGCAGCGACAGCCCGAAGGAAGCCTGCGGCGTCTTCGGGGTCCGTGATCCGCACCAACCGGCAGCTCACCTGACCTATCTCGGCCTGTTCGCGCTGCAGCACCGCGGCCAGGAATCAGCCGGCATCGCGGTCAGCGACGGCACAAAAATCATGATCGACAAGGACATGGGCCTGGTCTCGACGATCTTCGACGAGCACCGGCTGCGGGCCCTGCCGGGCACGATGGCCATCGGGCACACCCGTTACGCCACCACCGGCGCCAGCGCCTGGAGCAACGCCCAGCCGATCGCCCGCCAGGCCGGTGACGTGTTCTTCGCCCTCGGCCACAACGGCAACCTGGTCAACACGACCGAGCTGGCCGCCGGCCGCACCGATGCCGACCTCGGCAGCGACAGCGACGTGGTCGCCGCACTCGTGGCCGAAACCCTGACCGACGGTGACGTGGTCGCGGCGCTGACCACTGTGCTGCCCCGGCTGCAGGGCGCCTACTCGTTCGTCGTGATGGACGAGACCCGGCTCATCGGCGCCCGCGACCCGCACGGCTTCCGCCCGCTGTTCCTCGGCCGGTGCGACACCGGCGGCTGGGTCCTGGCCTCCGAGACGCCGGCCCTCGACGTGGTCGGGGCCAAGGTCGTCCGCGAGGTCGACCCCGGTGAGCTCGTGGTCATCGACGACGACGGCGTGCACAGCGTCCAGTTCGCCGCCCCCGAGCGCCGGGCCCTGTGCTCGTTCGAGTTCGTCTACATCGCCCGCCCCGACGGCAAGCTCGGCGGCATCGGCGTGCACGCGGCCCGCCGCCGGATGGGCCGCGCGCTGGCCCGGCAGGCCCCGGTCGACGCCGACATGGTCATGCCGATCCCCGACTCGTCGGTCCCCGGCGCGCAGGGGTACGCGGCCGAGTCCGGCATCGAGTACGGCGACGGCCTGATCAAGAACAGGTACATCGGCCGGACGTTCATCGCCCCGACCCAGCAGCTGCGCGACAACGCCGTCCGGATCAAGTTCAACGCGATCGAGGACAACGTCGCCGGCAAGAAACTGGTCGTCGTCGAGGACTCGATCGTCCGCGCCACCACCTTGCGGGCCACCATGAAACTCCTGCGCGACGCGGGCGCCGCCGAGATCCACCTGCGGGTGCTGTCCGCCCCCTACCGCTGGTCCTGCTTCTACGGTCTGGACACGTCGGACCGCAGCAAGCTCATCGCCGCCACCATGACCGTCGACCAGATCCGCGACCACCTGGGCGCCGACTCCCTGGCCTATCTCGACCTCGACGCCATGCTGACCGCCATCTCGCCCGAGCCGGCCGGCTTCTGCACCGCCTGCATGACCGGCGACTATCCCGTCCCGATCCCCGGCCGGGCCGGCTGAAAGACATTCACCGCAGCCGTACGCCACGTCGCCGCACCAACCGCACCGGCGCGAACCCCGCCTTCGGCGGCTGCCGCCCGCGACCCCGCCGGGCGGTACGGCCTTAGCGCGCGACCGGCCGGGCGGGCGTCAACTGGAGCCGCGCACCCTCAGCGTGGTCGGCAACCGGCCCGGCGTCGGCCGGGCGGGATCGAGCAGGTGAGGAACCGCCGAGGCCGCCTCGTCCTCGACCGGCATGTAGACCAGGGTGGGGCGGTCGTTCGTCACGGTGCCGACGATGTCGCCGATCCCGGTCGCCCACCGGCCCCGGCCGTGACGGCGGCGCCCTCGATGACCACTTTCAGACAGTCGTCGAACATGCCGTCGACGGTGCGGCCGGGCTGGAAGTAGTCGGTGATGGCGGCGACCACGGTCGGGTGCTGCCGGCCGAAGGTCTCCATGTCGAAGCCCTTCAGCGCCTCCGCGTCCGGCCGGGGGGGCCTGCTCCTCGAGGACGTGGCCGACCGTGAACCGCTGGACGGTCAGCACGACCACGCGGGCCGGGCCCAGCGCGACGCCGTGGGCGACCAGGGTGCTCATGGCCAGTTCGGAGATCGCGGCCATGGTGGCGGAGAGCTGGGAGGCGGAGACGACCCGGGCGCCGTCGGGATGGGCCAGCAGGGCCCGGCGCAGCCGCCCGGCCAGGCCGGTCAGCCATTCCCACCAGTCCACGCCCGGGTCGGGCGGTGTCAGGTCGCCGAGCTCCTGGTCGAGGATCCGGTCGGCGATCGCGGTGACCAGCGCCGCGTCCTCGGCGAACGTGATCCGCAGGCCCGGGCCGAGGCCGTCGAGGAGACGTACGCCGAGGACGTGGTCTTCGCCGACCCCGAGAGCGTCGTCGTCGGCCGCGCGGCCCTCAACGACAAGACGCAGGCCCTGCTCGACCAGTTCCCCGGCTTCGTCTTCGCCACGGCCGGGCCGGCCAAGGTCGCCCAGGACATCGTCTACCTGGCCTGGCAGCTCGGCCCCGAGGGGCAGCCGCCGGTGGCCACCGGGGCCGACATCTCCCAGGTCGAGAACAGCCTGATCACCAAGCTGTGGACGCTGCTCGAACCGCCCGCACCGAGCTAGAACGGGTGCGGGTCGAGGGTGCGGTGCAGGTAGCGGCCCTCGCGCAGAGCCTCGACGGCCGGGTGGGTGTCGCCCAGGGTCTCGCGCAGGCGACGGGCGGCTGAGCCGGCGGGCCAGCGTCTCCGGGCTGTCCGGCCCGAGCAGCCGGTTGAGGTTGTCGTAGGCCAGGTCGAGCCGGGTCGCGGGCCTCGCGCACCCGGCCCGGCAGGCGCAGCGACGAGGCCAGGTTGTTCATCGCCATCATCGTGCGCTGCTGGTCCTCGCCGACGTTCTCCACCCAGGCCGCGGTGGTCTGCTCGTCGAGCCGCAGCGCGTCGTCGTAGAGGCCGAACCCGCGCAGGGACGCGCCGAGCCCGCCGGCCGTGGTCAGCGTGTGCGGGTGGGTGTCGACGAGCAGCGCCCGCTGGACGGTGAGCACCTGCTCGTCCAGCGCGCGGGCCTCGGCGAAGTCGGCCCGGTCGCGCAGGATGTTGGCCAGGTTGAACTGCAGGTGCAGCAATTGGCGGCGCAGTGAGGCCTGATCGTCCAGGGCGGACAGCTGCTCGGTCCAGCGGTCCACGTACTCCTCGGCCAGCCGCCGGCCGTCGTTGTAGCCGCCGGACTGCCACACGTACCGCACCCGGTCGATGATCAGCCGTCGCACCGGTTCCTCGAGCGACTCCGAGGCCCGGGAGACCTCGAGGTGCGGCCACAGCTGGCGGAACTTGGGCCAGGTGGCCGGGTCGTCGACCTCGCCTGACGGGCGGGCGGCGGCCAGCACCAGGTGGCACCTGGCGGCGGGCCTCGTCGATCTCGGCCGGGCTCGCGGGCGAGGTCGGAGA